>NZ_JARGES010000009.1 GCF_029210365.1 Mesorhizobium sp. YIM 152430 | reverse complement strand
TTGAGCGCCCGTTGCGGGCCGGGCCAGTTCCAGAATTCCCATGTTTCGACCGGAATGCCGGCGACCTGCGCCGCCTTTGCGCCCCACAGGCCGAAGCCGAAGGTGACGGACCAGGGATGGCCGGCCAGAAGCAGCGTCGCGACGTTGAGGAGCGCGAGCAGCACGCCGGCGCCGACGAGCGGCCAGGGACCGGAGAGGATCCACGTCCAGCCGGGGCGGGCGGGCGCGGGCTCGGCTTCGAGATNGGGCGGCGAGGGTGGCGAGGATCGCCGAGCCGATGCCGATTGTGTTGCCAAGGCTGACGGCCGGCATTGCGGGCAGGCCCAGCCACCAGGGCAGGTGCGCGGTGCCGATGACCGCGCCGATGATGAAGAACGTGAGCGTAACCAGCATCCGCGAGGAGCCGCCGCCGACGGTGAAGAGCGTGCCCGAGCCGCAGCCGCCGCCAAGCTGCATCCCGAGCCCGAAGATCGCGGCGCCGACGAGGACGGAGATTCCGACCGGCGCGGTTGCGGGTGCAAGCGCCTGTCCGCCGAGGCTGCCGGCGGCGAGAAGCGGGATCATCGCGACTGCCGCTACCGCGATCATCAGCATCTGCGCACGCATTCCGCGCCCGCGCTTTTCGACGACCATGCGGCGCCATCCGCCGGTGAAGCCGAAGGAGGCGTGGTAGAGCGTCGCG
>NZ_JARGES010000008.1 GCF_029210365.1 Mesorhizobium sp. YIM 152430 | reverse complement strand
TCCGATCCGGAGATATTTGGTTGGCCCGATCCCGGCGCTATGGCGACCTGAAGCATGCGCTCGTTCCGGCGCAGGCTGTCGCGGAAGGCGGTCGTCTCGCCGTGCCATTGCGGCCGCAAGAATGGCTGGCGGATCGGCAAGCTCGCCTCGATATCCGGTTACGCGAACTGGGCCGCGCCGCGCGCACCGGCACGATTCCCGGCGGGTCGATCGAAAACGGCGTTCTGCATATCGAGAAGCTCGAAGCTGCCGTACCGACCGGCGCCGAAGATCTGGTGCTCGATCTCTACAAGCAGATCCCGCCCACGCGGATCACCGATCTCCTGCTGGAGGTGGATGCAGCGACCGGCTTCACCGAAGCGTTCACGCATCTGCGCACCGGAGCGCCCTGCGCCGACCGGATCGGGCTGATGAACGTCATCCTTGCGGAAGGGATCAACCTCGGCCTGCGCAAGATGGCCGACGCGACGAACACGCACACCTTCTGGGAGTTGATCCGCATTGGACGGTGGCATGTCGAGGGCGAAGCTTACGACCGGGCGCTGGCCATGGTGGTCGAGGCGCAAGCGGCGCTACCAATGGCCCGGTTCTGGGGCATGGGCGCCTCCGCTTCGAGCGATGGGCAATTCTTCGCCGCTACGGAACAAGGCGAGGCCATGAACCTGGTCAACGCGAAATACGGCAATACCCCGGGTCTGAAAGCCTATAGCCACGTCTCGGACCAATATGCGCCGTTCGCGACCCAGGTGATTCCTGCGACGGCGAGCGAAGCTCCCTACATCCTCGACGGCCTGCTCATGAACGATGCCGGCCGCCATATTCGCGAGCAGTTCGCCGATACAGGCGGCTTCACCGATCACGTCTTTGCCGCATGCGCCATTCTCGGCTACCGATTCGCGCCGCGCATCCGCGACCTGCCGTCCAAGCGGCTCTATGCGTTCAATCCATCGGCCGCGCCGGCCCACTTGCGGGCCATGATCGGCGGCAAAATCAATCAGGCCATGATCGAGCGCAACTGGCCCGATATCCTGCGCATCGCCGCCACCATTGCAGCCGGAGGCATCGCGCCTAGCCAGATTTTGCGCAAGCTCGCCTCCTATCCGCGGCAGAATGAACTGGCCACAGCTCTGCGGGAAGTAGGCCGCGTCGAGCGGACGCTGTTCATGATCGACTGGATTCTGGACGCCGATCTCCAACGCCGCGCCCAGATCGGGCTCAACAAGGGCGAGGCCCATCACGCGCTGAAACGAGCCATCAGCTTCCATCGCCGGGGTGAAATCCGCGACCGTTCCGCCGAAGGCCAGCATTACCGGATCGCCGGCATGAACCTGCTCGCCGCCATCATCATCTTCTGGAACACCATGAAGCTCGGCGAAGTCGTCGCCAACCAGAAACGCGATGGAAAGCCGCTGTCGCCCGATCTCTTGGCCCATGTCTCGCCGCTGGGATGGGAGCATATCAACCTCACCGGCGAATATCGGTGGCCAAAGCCTTAGCGTAGGATTCCGCCCCCTCCCGCAAACGACCCCCATGTCAGCGTGGCGAACTCAACCGCCTGGAAGCTTCGCCATGGTCCACGGCGATGGATGATTTCGGCCTTAAACAGGCCATTGATCGTCTCGGCCAGCGCGTTGATAACGCTGTGGCAGAGAGCTTTTCCAATTTCCTTAAGCGCGAGAGGGTCCAGCGCAGGACCTACCGAACACGCGAGGAGACAAGGCAGGACTTGTTCGACTATATCGAAATGTTTTACAACCCAAAGCGCAAGCACGCCAGGAACGGGATGTCGTCACCCGTTGAGTTCGAACAGCAGCAGGAAATGTAATCCGAAGGCGTCCACGAAATTCGGGGCTATTCTCACGACGATCGGGCGGCAGCGCGAGAAACACCGTGGCGGTGTTGGTCTTGAAGTCGGTGAACCGGAAATCGGATCGGCCGAGCACTCTGCCCAGGCGCTGGCTATCCAGAAAACAGGTATGGCTCTGTGTGGCCGAAAGAACGCCAGAGGCTTCCTTGTCGGACCTAGTGAGGTACCGGGGCGCGTCGACTACTTTTTCATAATCGAAAAGAAACGGCGCCGGTCTCGTAGTCGGCGCCGTCTGTATTTTTGGGGTTTCAATCCCGGCTATCCGTTGAGAACCGCGCGCGAGGTGCCGCCTCCCATGAGCTTTTGCTGCCCATAGAGCGCGCCGAGGATCAGGACCGGCACCAGCGCCAGAGCGGGATGCAGGTTGGATACAAAGAAGCTCGCGACCCCGACGACAACGAGGACGAGGCGTACCGGCAGGGACACACGCTGCACCAGAAACCCGACCAATCCGGCGGAGATCAGGCTGACCGAGGCCAGTCCGGAAAGCACGGCGGCGCCGATCTCGACCGGCGTACCGTCGAGCAGGAAGGCCGGGTTCAGGGCGAACGCGAACGGGACGATATAGGCGACGACTGCGAGCTTGAGGGCTTCGACCGCCGTCGCCATGGGGGCGGACCGTGCGATCGAGGCGGCAACGAACACCGACAGGCACACGGGTGGCGTCAAAAAGGACAATGTTCCGAAGTAGAATATGAACATGTGCGCCCCGAGCGAGCTGACACCAAGCTGGGTAAACGCAGGGCCGATCAGGATCACGAGGATGATGTAGGTCGCTGTCACCGGCACACCCATGCCAAGAACGATGCAGCCGATGGCGGAAAGGATCAGCAGCAGCCAGACGCTTCCGCCCGCAACCGCGATCAGGTTCTGCGACAGGCTCGACCCGAGACCCGTTAGCCCCAGACAGCCCACGACGATCCCCGCGATCGCACACATGATGGCGATAAACACCACGGTGTTTCCCGCTTCGACGAACGTTTGGATATAAGCCTTAAGAGGCCGGCGCATGCTGGGTGTCGCGACCGACATGACGATCGTCGCAAAACTCGCCGTAAAGGCCGAGGCGGCCGGGTTCCAGTTCCAGGCGAATAGCGTCCAGAGAAGGATGGTGAAGGGCACGATCACGGGGATCATGCGCCGAGCCGCATCGCGAAGCTCGGGTAGCTTTTCGATGTCGGCGCCGTCCACGCTAGCCTTGACGGCTTCGAGATGAACCTGAAGATAGATGCAGAAGAAAAACAGGATGGCGGGAACGGCGGCCGCGATGGCCACCGCGCTATACGGGATCGCCAGGAACTCGGCCATGAGAAAGCCGGTTGCCGCCATGACGGGGGGCAGAACGAGACCGCCGGTCGATGCCACAGCCTCGACGGCCCCGGCGCGCTTGGCCGAATAGCCGACCCGGCGCATCATGGGAATTGTGAGCATGCCCGTCGTCGCGACATTGGCCGAGGCGCTGCCCGAAAGCGAGCCGAAGAGGGCGCTTGAGAGGATGGCCACCTTGGCCGGCCCTCCCTTGCGGCGGCCCATCAGCGCAAAGGCAAAATCCGAGATCGCGCTCCCGCCCCCGACCAGGAACAGCACCTGGCCAAACACCACGAAGCTCGCGACGATGGTCGCGGCGACCTCCACGGGCGTTCCGAAGATCGCGCCGGTTCCAAGGTAATTATAGGTGACGAGACGGTCCCAGCGGATCACCCGCGTTTCGAACATCCCCGAAAGATAGTGGCCGAAATACGCGTATCCGAGTGCAAGCAGACCGACGCTGACCATGGTCCAGCCGACATGGCGGCGCGCCGCTTCGAGAAGCAGCACAATGCCGATGACGCTGACGATCACCTTATCGGTGGTGATCAGGCCGAGGCTGCGCACGATCTGGTCGTAGTTGAGGAAGATGTACCCGCCCACGAGCAGGGCAAGCACGGCGCCGATGATGTCGTACCATGGCGGCGTGTTGCGTGTCATCGACTTGACCGCAGGCTTTAGAAGAAACGAGAGCGCAACGCAGATCGCGATGAAAAGCGTGAGATACTGCTCCTTGTAGATGATGATGCCGAAGCGCGGCAGCACTTGGAGCGAGTAGATCACCGCAGCGATGGGCAGTGAGATCGCAAGAACCTCGGTGATGAAGCGATATGGGCGATTCAGCACCCTGTTTGTGTCTTGCACGGGGTCTGGCCTCCGAATAAAGAGTAGGGGCTCGCAGGACAGAGAGGTGCGACCCGAATCGCTGGGCCGCACTCTCCGCCTGGCGCTAAGGTGGGCTGAGGTCCGGGAGCGGCCGCCTATTGCGCCAGAAGCTCGGCCTGGCGCGCTTCGAGTTCGTCTGTCCACACGCCCTTCTCGCGATAGAATTCAATCGCGGCAGGATGGAACGGCACGACGAATGCGGTGTCGACGAAGCGATCCCGGGTCCATGTAGCCAGCGAGGGATGGATGGTTTCGAGCTGGCTTGAATGCTCCCACAAGGTGTGGAGAACTGACTTTACCGTTTCGTCGGAAAGATCGCTGCGCGAATAAAGGGTGGTCGCGTAGCTCAGCATCTGGATATCGGTATCAACGCCGACCGGACCTGCGGGCACCTCGATTGGCACGAATGAGCTACCGACCTCCTGGGACCGGGCCATGGCCTCGGGGGAGGGATCGATCGAGAGAATGCGCGCGCCTTCCGCGGCGTTGAGTTGCTGGAGGATGCCGCTTCCCAGCGAACCGACGGCTGCGTCGGCCCGGCCTTCGATGACCGCGGTGACGCCTTCGGGGTAGCTCGACACGCTGACGACAGTGATGTCGTCGATGCCCAGGCCGGCATTGGCGAGAGCGGCCTCGGCCGTGATCGAGGATCCCGCAAAGGCCCCGTAATCGGCCACCACACGCCGGCCTTCGAGATCGGCAAGGCTGTGGATGTCGGAGCTGCCGCGCACGACGAGCGACAGGCTGATCGGCGAGCCGAGCATGATCGTGGACAAGGGATAGCCTTCGCCACCCTGTGCGCCCTCATAGGGTCCAATGGCGCGATACGCGAAATCGGCCTCAATCGGGCTGGACAGTCCGAAGTCCGCTTCGGCAGTGACGAACATCGGGAAGAACACGGTAGGCGATTGCGGAAGCACGTCCACGCGATCGTCTGTGTGTTGGCCGATGACGGACGCAATGGCCTGCGACTGCGCGTAGAAGAGGCTTCCTTCGGGATTGCCGCCCATGACGAGAATTTCGGCCGTCGCGGTGCTCGGGGCCCCAGTGATAAGCATGGCCGCGCCCAGCGCGGCCGTTTTCAAGTTCATAGAAGTCATTGGGTAACGTCCTCCCTACCTACCTACTTCGTGCTTAGTGCTTACTCCTCCACTCCTTAGCGGAGCAGACAAACGTTCGGTATACGAACATGTGTCGAATAACGCATTATCTATCCAGAGAAACTCCTTTGTCAAATTCATGCGGAAAATTGTTGTCCGTTTGCGGTCCGACAATCGAGATGCGCGCTTCGGCGCGATGTCGGAAAAGGTACGAGCGATCATCAAGGCGGCAATTACGACGGCGTAGTGGGCGAGGACGAAAGGGGCCGTTCCAGTGCACCCCGACTTCGCGACAAGGTTTGCCCGTCATCCCCATGACGACCGCCAGTGTCGAACTGAAGGGGCAGCAGCATCGAGCCGGAATATCCGCACATCACGGCCAGCATGAGCAACGTCTCGGGCATGTCGATGCCCGGTGCAGCGACTGAACCGGCACAAGAGTGCGGTGATCATCGGCGAAAGGCCGATCTGGCCAAGCACGATGATGCCGCAGGCGACCGCGCCCGGCCCGACTGGGATCTGCTCGACGAGCGCATGAAGCTGTTCGGCGGGAAGCAGTCCGACGAGGGTCAGCCCGAGGAACGCTCGATCCGATCAGGCCGATCTCGCTTGGGACTCAGGCAGAGCCCGAAATTCGTCGCGGGCGAGGGAATTTAAATTTGATGTGGGTGGCGGCGGCTCCGTCAAGAAGACCCAGATTACCTCGATCATGGGGATCACGATGAGAATGGTGGCGCGCATGGCACGATGCGGAAGATGTGCACGGCGGAACCGGTTGTGTCAGCCATGAGATGTCCTCACCTTTGGCCTTGAGCCCGGTACGAGGACAGGGTACTCGGCGGATCGGCGCGGCCGATGCAAAGATGCGCTCAGGCGGACATTTCCCTCAACTTCGCGAACGCGCCTTCACGCAATTGCCTTTCAACCGTCGGAGACAGGTTGCCGTCCGGGCCGAGCAGCTTGGTGGTCGATCCCAGTTCGAACTTCTGGGAATAGACGTTCGCGCCCAGTTCGAGAAGAAACTGGTGGAGTGCCGGGTGGCCACGCAGTGCCCCGACCCCGCCGATCGGCGCGCCGCACAGGGTGATCAGCTTGCCTTGGAACAGATTGCCGGCGCCGTCCACGTCCTGACCGAGCCAGCCGGCCGCGTTCCGAAACACGGATGAAAACGCCCCGGTATACTCGTCCGAACTCATGAAAATGGCGTCCGCATCGGCCACGATCGCGCGGACCGCCGCAACGGAGCCGGGGACTGAAGCGGCGGTTTCTTCGGTGAACGCAGGGATCTCGTAATCGGCCAGGTTGAGACTCACCGCAGTGATGGCATCGTTCATTTCACGTTGGGCGAGCGCTGCGGCCGCTCCTACCATTCGCCAGTTCGATGACCCGACCTGACTGCTTCCCGACACAAAAAGAACCGTGTGCTTGCTCATTTCCCGCTCCTGTAAATCGATGCTACCGCGATATGACGCTGAAACCGGCTGAATCCCATAGGCCAGCCGGGCTCTGGGAGCGTCTTGTGCGTGCTCATGAACTCGCGGCCACCAGACTCGGCCCTCTGCGCGATCCGTCTTTGCTTGACACGAAAATCCCAGGATTGTAAATCGAATATCGACACATGTTCGGAATTCGAACATTTTGCTTTGCCGGTTGGAGGAGTGTGGCCATGGAAACTTTAACGTCCGCAGGCGCGGATATGCCCGTATGGGCCGAAGAGGACAGGGGGTTTCACGTTCCGTACTGGGTGTTTCAACGCGAGGACGTTCGAGACATGGAGCGCCGGAAACTGTTTCAGGGCGAGACCTGGAACTATCTGTGCCTTGAGGCCGAGCTGCCGTCCGCCGGGGATTTCGTCGCCGTCCACGTGGGGGAGACCCCCGTCATCGTGACGCGGGATCACGACGGGGAGATCTATGCCTTCGAGAACCGTTGTTCGCATCGCGGCTCGCTTCTGGCGCTGGAGGACCGCGGCAACGTCAAGGATTTCACCTGCGTCTACCACGCCTGGACCCACAATCTTCAGGGCGACCTCGTTGGGATCGCGTTCAAGGACGGGATCGGCGGCAAGGGCGGCATGGAGAAGAGCTTCTGTATGAATTCGGTCGGGCCGCGCAAATTGCGCGTGGCCAATGTCGAGGGCCTGATCTTTGGAAGCTTCGATGAGGATGTGGACGATATCGAGGACTATCTCGGCGAGGAGGTTCTCGGTCGGATCCGGCGTGTTCTCGAGGGCCGCAAGGTCGTTGTTCTCGGCCGGTTCACGCAGGTGCTGCCCAACAATTGGAAGCTTTATGTCGAGAACACCAAGGACAGCTATCACGCGAGCATATTGCATACCTTCTTCACGACGTTCGAGCTGAACCGGCTGTCGCAGAAGGGCGGGATCATCGTGAGCCCCAATGGGGGCTGCCATGTGAGCTATTCCGAGATCGATCAGGCGGCCGAGGCCGAAAAGGCGGCGAACGACATCTATTCCGAGCAAAAGATCCGATCGCAATCCGATCTCCAGCTCGCCGACAAATCGCTTCTCGGCAATTTCAAGGAATTCGACGACGACATCACCCTGCAGATCCTCACCGTCTTTCCGGGGTTCGTGCTGCAGCAGATTCAGAATTCCATCGCCGTGCGACAGGTTCTGCCCAAGGGCACCGACGAGATGCATCTCAAATGGACCTATATCGGGTTCGAAGACGATACCGCGGAACAGCGCCGGGCGCGGCACAAGCTCTCCAATCTCATCGGGCCGGGCGGATACGTCTCGATGGAGGACGGCTGCATCGGCGGTTTCGTGCGTCGCGGCACGAAGGGTGCGTCCGACAACAACGCCGTGCTCGAGATGGGCGGCCGGGATATCGAAGGCGGCGACGACCGGATTACCGAGGCGTCCATTCGCGGGTTCTGGTCGGAATACAGAATGAGGATGGGCATATGAACACCCATGTCCGCCATGCCGAAATTTCGGCGCTGATCAGTGCCTCACAGGCCCGCTACGTCCGGGAGATCGACGATGGCGACTGCACCGCGTGGCCGAGCTTTTTTGTCGACGATTGCTTTTACACCATCACAAGCGTCGACAATTACGCCCAGAATCTGGAGGGCGGTCTGGTCTGGCTCGACAGCAAGGACATGCTGCGCGACCGGATCCTGTCGCTGCTGGAGGCCAATGTCTACGAGCGCCATTCCTACCGCCATTTGATCGGGCAGCCATTTGTCGGTGAGGTGGACGGCGACGAGGTGGATTCCGAGACCGCGTTCATGGTGGCCCGGATCACGCGCGAAGGACCGACCGATCTTTTCGCGACCGGGCGCTATATCGACCGCTATCGCATCATCGCCGGCGAGGCCAAGATCGTCTCACGCACAGTGGTTCTCGACAGCAACCGGATCGATACGCTGCTCGGCTTTCCGCTGTGACGGCCCGCCAAACGGGACGCGTCCTGATCACCGTCGGGGACGCCAACGGGATCGGCCCGGAGGTCGCCGCAAAGGCCGCCATCGCCCTTTGCGAGGACGCCGCTTTGCGTCCGGTGATCGTCGGGGATCGCCATCTTGTGGACCCCTTTGTGCAGGCAGGCGGCTTCGAAATCGAAACGGACCCGGAGAACTGGGGCCGGCCGCGTAATGTCGACCTTTTCGATGTGTCCGCAATCGACGCCGCCGAGGCGACGCCCGGCACGCCGACCGCGGCGAGCGGACGGGCGACCATTGCCTATGTCGAGCAGGCGGTGGCCCTCGTCAAAAAAGGCGTGGGACGGGCTATCGTGGCCGCTCCGCATTCGGAAACGGCCGTCAATGCGAGCGGGCGTAGGTTTTCCGGGTATCCGAACCTTTTGTCCGAACTGGTCGGGACCGGCAAAGACAGCGTGTTTCTCATGCTGATCGGGGGCGGGCTGCGGATCGTTCACGTGACGCTGCACGAGGGTATCAACGGAGCCCTGGCCCGGCTGACCCCGGACCTGATCGCGCGCGCAACTCTCGCCGCCGATCAGGCGCTCAAGCGGCTCGGCGTCGCCGCCCCCCGCATCGGGCTTTTCGGCATCAATCCGCATGCGGGCGAGGGTGGGCTGTTCGGCGACGAGGACGACCGCATCGTCACCCCGGCACTTGAACGCCTGCAAGCGCAGGGGGTCGACGTGCACGGCCCGGAGGGCGCCGACGTCATGCTCGGACGCGACGGGTACGATGCGTTCGTCGCCATGTACCACGACCAGGGCCACATTCCGGTGAAGTTGCTGGCCGGGCGCGCGGCGGCGGCGATGTCGATCGGATCCGGGCTGGTTTTTTCGAGCGTCGGGCACGGTGCCGCCTTCGATATCGCGGGCAAGGGACAGGCATCGCCGGATGCGGCCGTCGCGGCAGTCAGACTTGTGGGAGGAATTCAGTGAGTTTTCGCATTACGGTCACCGATCACGACGATATCGGCTTTGACTGCGAGGAGGACGAAACCGTTCTCGATGCCGCCGACAGGGCCGGTTATGCCATTCCCTATTCCTGCCGCAAGGGCGTGTGTTCGTCCTGTCGGGGCGGCATTGCGGCGGGCGAGGCCATGGTGCGCGGCCAGGGCCATCAGACCGGTCCGGCGGATGAGGTGCTCCTGTGCCAGGCGCGCCCGCTCAGCGATCTCGAGATCACGCCGGCCCGGATCCAGAAGGTCGAGCCGGTTCAGCGCAAGATCCTCGATGCCAAGGTGCGAAAGGTCGTACGGCCCGCGCCCGATGTCGCGGTGATCCATCTCCGCCTGCCCATCGGTCAGCGCGCGCCGTTTCGGGCCGGCCAGTATTTGCGGGTGCTGATGGAAGACGACGACAGCCGCAACTATTCGATGGCCAATCCGCCCCAGAAGAACGATGGCCTCGAGCTTCATATCCGTCACGTGCCCGGCGGCAAGTTTTCAGAGCAGGTGCTCGGCACGCTGGACAAGGGGACGGTCCTCAGGGTCGAACTCCCCTATGGCGAATTCTGCCTGTCGGACGAGGATGGCATGGACGCCGTGCTCCTCGCGACCGGTACCGGCTTTGCGCCCATGAAGTCGTTGATCGAGAACCAGATCGCGCTCGGTGCCGAACGTCCGTTGAAACTCTATTGGGGCGTCAACACCGAGGCCGATCTCTATATGGGCGATGTCGCCGAGCAGTGGGCGAAGACCCATCCCTGGATCACCTTCATTCCAGTCATCTCCTCACCCTCGCAGGACTGGCAGGGGCGAACGGGGTTCGTGCATCAGGCAGTTCTCGAGGACATTGCCGACATGAGCAATGTTGAGGTCTATGCCTGCGGCGCGCCCGTCATGATCGATGCGGCGCGGCTCGAATTCGTGACAAAGGCCGGTCTTGCCAAAGACCGGTTTTTCAGCGACGCCTTTGTTGCGTCGGGCGAGGCGACCTGATGGGCCAGCCCCATGGCGCGGTGTCGCGAGGACGGGGCGTTCCAAACAGCTTCGCCAGTGCGCGCCTCGCAGGGGAAGACAATGCAGGACAAGGGGGCCGGCCGATGACGTCACGTGCGCCTGAAGGAATGGCGGGATTGGCCAAGGGGCTCGCCATTCTCGAGCTGTTCGGCCAGAACCGCACCTTCCTCACCGTCTCGTCCGCCGCGGACGTGACTGGCATTTCGCGCGCCAGCGCCCGGCGCTGCCTGCTCACCTTGCACGATCTGGGCTATCTCACCAAGAACGGGCCGCGCTTCTTGCCGACGCCGCGCATGTTGCGCCTTGGCCAATCCTATACCGGCGCCATCTCGCTGCCCCAACTCGCCCAGCCCCAACTCGAGGCGGCATGCGAGGAGCTCGGGGAATCCGTTTCGCTGTCGATCCTCGAGGACGGGCGCTCGACCTTCGTTGCCCGCGCGGAAGCCGCGCGAATCGTCTCGACGGCTATTCGCCTCGGGACCCGATTGCCCGCCCATGCCGCAGCGACCGGGCGGGTCTTGTTGTCGGGCTGCACCGAGGACGAGCTCGATGCCTATTTCGCCGCGGTCGAGCCCGCGGCGCTCACCGCGCATACGGTGACCGACAAGGCCGAACTCAGAAGGATCATCCGGGCGGCCGGCCGCGACAAGGTGGCCTTCACCGACGAGGAACTGGAAGTGGGCATGGTCAGCATGGCTATCCCGGTATTCGATCCCGACGGGACGCTCGTGGCAGCCATGAGCGTGAGCGCGGCACGGCCGCGCGTCACCGTCGAGGATTTGCGCGATCGCATGCTGTCGACCTTGCGCACCTTTGCCGAGGCTCTGTCGCGCTCCTTGTGAGTCGGCACGCAAGGCACGGTGCATCCATATTGTCTTGGGGGAGAGACATGAGAAACGAGACGGTCCAGGCCTACCCTGCGCTTTCGATGTATATCGGCGGCGAATTCATCGGCGCCGACAGACGGGACGGCCAGTCGGTCATCAATCCCGCCAGCGGGGCACCGCTCGGCACGTTGCCGCACGCCACCAGAGAGGATCTCGACCGCGCCCTTGCCGCAGCGGCGGCGGCGTTCGAGACCTGGCGCTGGAGCAGCCCGATGGACCGGGCCGCCATCCTGCGCAAGGTGGCCGGGATGGTGCGCGAGCGCGTGGAAACCCTCGCGCTCAACATCACCCGCGATCAGGGCAAGCCGCTGGCCGAGGCTCGCATCGAAGTGGCCGGTGCGGCCGACCATCTCGAATGGCACGCCGAGGAGTGCCGCCGCATTTACGGCCGGGTTATCCCGGCGCGGGCCGCGTCGGTTCGCCAGACGGTGATACGCCAGCCTATCGGGGTGTGCGCGGCGTTCTCGCCCTGGAATTTCCCGCTCAACCAGGGGCTGCGCAAGATCTGCGCCGCGCTCGGAGCCGGATGCACGCTGATCCTCAAGCCCGCCGAGGACGCGCCCAGTTGCATGGTCGCGATCGCCGAAATGTTCGAGGAGGCCGGGCTGCCGCCGGGCGTTCTCAACATCGTATGGGGCGTGCCGTCGGAGATCTCCGATTATCTGATCCGCTCTCCAATCGTGCGGAAGGTCTCCTTCACGGGCTCGGTCGCGGTCGGCAAGCACCTTGCAGCCCTCGCCGGCGCTCACATGAAGCGCGTGACGATGGAACTCGGCGGACATTCGCCGGTCATCGTCTGCGACGATGCCGACATCGAAAGAGCGGCGACGCTTCTTGCTGCATACAAGGGGCTCAACGCCGGGCAAGTCTGCATGTCGCCCAGCCGGTTCTTCGTGCAGGAGGGCGTCATCGACGCGTTCTCCGAGCTCTTCGTTGCGGCGTATGCGAGCCGGACCCTTGGCGACGGGCTGGATGAAGGAACGATCATGGGGCCGCTCGCCCATGAGCGGCGGGTGGAGGCGATGACCGCGATCGTCGAGGATGCGGTCGATCGCGGGGCGCGGGTGATGACGGGCGGCCACCGGCCAGAGGGGCCGGGATCGTTCTTTCCTCCGACCGTGCTTTCGGGCGTTGCCGACGAGGCGACCATCATGCGCGAGGAGCCGTTCGGGCCCGTCGTGCCGCTCACGAGCTTTTCAACGATCGATGAGGTGTTGCGGCGGGCCAATTCGGTGCCCTACGGGCTTGCATCCTACGCCTTCACCCGCTCGCTGGAGCGGGCGCACACGATCAGCACGCGGCTCGAAGCGGGCATGGTCACGATCAATCATTTCGGGCTCGCCCTGCCCGAAACCCCCTTGGGGGGCGTCAAGGACAGCGGGCTCGGCAGCGAAGGCGGGGCGGAAACCTTCGACGCCTATCTGCATACCAAGTTTATTTCCGAACAAACCGTCGAGTAAGGCTTTCGAGGCCGGGCGTCATGGCCACGGCCTCCGCTCGGGGAGGAGCATGAAAATGAACGGAGCCGAAGCACTAATCCAGAGCCTGATCGCCAATGGCGTCACGACCTGCTTTGCCAATCCGGGCACGTCTGAGATGCACTTCGTTGCCGCCTCGAACGCCTATCCCTCGCTTCGCAACGTGCTTTGCCTGTTCGAGGGCGTCGCAACCGGGGCTGCGGACGGGTATGGACGCATGCGAGACACGCCGGCTTCAACGCTCCTGCATCTGGGGTTCGGGCTGTCGAACGGTCTCGCCAATCTGCACAATGCCCGCCGTGCCGGCGCGCCGGTGCTCAACATCGTCGGCGAGCATGCGAGCTGGTATCAGGGGGCCAATTCAGCCCTGTCGAGCGATATTCAGGCGATCGCCGCGCCGATGTCGGATTGGGTGCACGTGTCGCAATCGGTCGGGGAGGTTGCCTCAGATGCAGCGCGCGCGATCGCGGCCGCGCACGCAAGGGGCGGGCAGATCGCGACACTGATCCTGCCGGCCGATACGGCTTGGACGGACGGCGCGTCCGCGCCTTCACGGCGCTACGTGCCCTTTGAGACGGCAGGGATCGATCCCGACACGATCGAGCGGGCCGCACGCCTGCTTGCCGGGGCCGGGCGCAGCATGATCATTGCCGCCGGCCAGGCCCTGCGCGCCGGCCCGATGGATCATCTCGCGCGCATTGCAGCAAAAACCGGCGCAGAACTGGCGACCCCCTACGGGGTCGGACGGCTCGAGCGCGGCGCGGGCCGCGTGTCCATGCCGCGCCTGCCCGCCCTAATCGATCCGGCGCGCGCATTGTTTGAGGGGATCGACACCATCATTCTCGCCGGCACGAACATGCCCTCGGCGATGTTCGCTTATCCCGGCAAGCCACGGCAGATGCAGGATGAGATGGCGCAGGTTTTGGGGCTATGCGAGGATTTCGGGGCAACCGCCGAGGCGATCGCATGTCTGGCGGACGAGGTTGGTGCCGGACGAGGCGAGGTGATGCGCGAAGCGCGGCGCGAGATTGAGCGCCCCACCAGCAAGCTGACCGCAGACTCCATGCTGGTTTCCGTTGCGGCCGCCATGCCCGAAAATGCCATCATCGTCGATGAGTCGATTTCGGCGGGCCGGAACTTCTTCCCGCTGTCGCAAGGGGCGGTGCCCCACGACTATCTTCAACTGACAGGCGGTGCGCTCGGGTGCGGCATCCCCGTGTCCCTCGGGGCCGCGATCGCCTGCCCGGACCGTCGCGTCATCAATATGGAAGGAGACGGCAGCGCGATGTACACGCTGCAGGGGCTCTGGTCGCAGGCGCGCGAAAATGCCGACGTCACGACCGTCATCGTTTCGAACCGGCGGTACGGCATACTCGACGCGGAGCTTAAATCTGTCGGGGTGCAGACTGAGGTCGGAGGGTCGGCGCGTCGCCTGCTTTCCCTCGACGCGCCCGCCATCGACTGGATCGGCCTTGCCAAGGGCATGGGGGTAGAAGCCAGGACCGTGACCACCGGCGAGGATCTGGTTTCGGCGATTACGCACGCCAATGGCCGGACGGGCCCTTTCCTCATTGAGGCCGTCATAGAGTAAGCCTCGCCACGGTGCGCCTGAGCTTGTCCGGTGTCAGCGTTGATGGCACCAAATCGGCTTAACCGAGAGTGGAGAATTTCTGGTTCATCATAGCATTCAAGACTGTCGGATATTTTGTGCGTGCTCTGCCCCCTGAGAACTGGATCGTTCGGAACTGGAGTTTTCCGCGGTAACATCCCTTGGCTGGGAGGAGCGGAAGACGATGAAGGCATCGAAGTTTTCGGACGCGCAGAAGGCGTTCATTCTGAAGCAGGGCGCGGACGGGATTCCGGTCGCGGAGATCTGCCGTCGGGCGGGGATCAGCCAGGCGACCTACTTCTACTGGAAGAAGAAATATGACGGGCTGCTGCCGACCGAGATGAAGCGGCTGAAGCAGCTCGAGGATGAGAACGGCAAGCTGAGGAAGCTTGTCGCGGACCTCTCGCTGGACAAGGAGATGCTGCAGGACGTCATCCGCCGAAAACTTTAAGGCCTAAGCACAAACGCGAGCTGGTGGCGCAGACGTGTGGTGAGTGGAACGTGTCGATCCGGCGGGCATGCCGGGTTCTGGAGTTCGACACCTCGACCTATCACTACAAGTCCCGCCGCCGCGATCAGGCCGGCATCGAAGCTCGGATCAAGGACATCTGCGCGACTCGGGTCCGCTATGGATGTCGACGCGTGCACGTGATGCTCACGCGCGAGGGCTGGGACATCAACATGAAGCGAACCTACCGGATTTACAGGGATTTGGGCCTTCAGTTGAGAAGCAAGACGCCGAAGCGACGGGTGAAGGCGAAGCTGCGAGAGGATCGTGCCACAGCAGTCGGTCCCAACGATGTGTGGGCCATGGACTTCGTCCACGATCAGCTCGCCACGGGAAAGAAGATCCGTGTGCTGACGGTCGTCGACACGTTCTCACGATTCGTGCCAGTTCTCGATCCACGATTCAGCTATCGGGCGGAAGATGTGGTCAGAACACTGGAACAGGTCTGCCCAAAGATCGGCTATCCGAAAACGATCCGTGTCGACCAGGGCAGCGAGTTCATCTCCCGCGACCTCGACCTGTGGGCCTACACCAAGGGCGTCACGCTGGACTTCTCCCGGCCGGGAAAGCCGACGGACAACCCCTACATCGAAGCCTTCAACGGGCGCTTCAGGGCAGAATGCCTGAACGCGCACTGGTTCATGACGCTTGCCGATGCGGTCGAAAAGATGGAGGATTGGCGCAGATACTACAACGAGGTTCGTCCGCATGGGGCGATCGGGCACAACGTCCCGATCTCGTTGCTCAATCACAATGGCGCTGCCAGACCGCCAACGTGACAACAGGCCGGAAACTCCAGCATCCGGCGATCCAAAGAATGGTATCGGAGCAAAAAAGGACGAGGCTCTAATCGCTGCTGGATGACAATTCAGGGGCAGGTCACAAGCTCCACACCGTCTGCGACGGTGAAGGCCGGCTGATCATCATGCTTCTTTCGGAAGGCCAGATGAGCGATCACAGGGGCGCACGCCTCGTGCTCGAACATGATCGTACAACATTCCAAGCTGGACACCTGTCTCGAGTCTATCGGATTACGCAGAAGAGCCAATAACGAGGCCCGCGCCGCCAATATCCGGGCTGGCTACGTGATCGATCCACGCCACGAGGCCGATATGGAGCGTTACGTCGCCGGCGAAGTCACGCTCGATCAATTGCGCGAGGAATCCCTGGCGCGGCATCGCCAGCCCCAGCCAGGCGCGCGAAAGCCATGAACGACGATGACAGCCGCCAGCCCTACATCATCAACCAGAATAACGGTTCCGGTGACCTTGAGCCGTTTTTGACCCTGTTGCTTATCCTGTTCGTGGTGTGCGTTATCGGCGTGATCGTCACGCCGCCGCTCAATGCCGCATGGGCCGCGATCGAGCCCTACTGGATCGCCGTCAACGACTGGCGCGATGGCGTTGTTGCCTGGTTCGGCAGCGTCTGGCCCTTCTAAGCGCGAAGGTGGTCGGCTATCGCATGGCAGCCTCGGCATCACCCGGCGCCACGCTTTTCTCAAGCGCCTCGCATAGAAGCTCCGCTTCCTGGTCGGACAGGTCACTAACTGCTAACGCTGTGCGGATGCGGCTCGCCTCACCGCATTGCGGGCATGCCCGATCGTCCAGCATGACGCGCGGACCTGGACCGTCATAGTTGCAGGCATCGCAAACGATACGCGTCAACGTTTTGCCTCTTAATATTGCAAGCGAAGTGAGATAGTGGCGGAAAAACCAGCACCTGACCACCCTTACCGCTCCAGCCCGCGCTCCCGATCTCTCGTTCGACCTCGATCCATATCGAGCTTTTGCTGCTGTTCCCGCTCTCTGGCATGATCGCGGCGGACGCTGATTTCCAGAGCTCGACTGGTGACCCTGGCCACGTCCTTGATGCGATCGGAATTTTTCGCGATCTCTGGATTCTGCGAGCTTGCGCGGTCTAGCTCGCGATCGATCTCACGATGATCGCTTGAGCCAAACCGGCTCTGCATGGCCTTAGCGACCTGCCTGGCCTCATCGAGCGCTTGCTTGCCCTCGGGTGAACTTTCGAGCTGATCCATAAACGCATTGCGTGATTTCGCATCCCGCATCTGGTCGAGCTGGTTCAGCAATGCCTCGCTCCGCGCGGTCAGCCCCGGCACCTCGACACGATCGTTGCGGTCGCGCCGGTGCTGCTCGATCTCCTTTTCCTCGGCCACACGCCGCGTCCAGGTCTCCCCGGCCGACTTTACATGATGGCTCATCGCCTCGGCGCGCTTTAAAGCGTTCTGGCGCTCGGCATTGGCGCCGAACAGGCCGGACTTCCCGCGCAGCTCCCCGAACTGCTCGGGCTGGCGGGCGAGAACCATCGACATGTTGCGCTCACCTTTGCCATCCTCGATGGCGCTGCGCATCTTGTCCGCGACCGGGCCAGGATTCTTGTAGACCTCGCCTGCCAGCCGTTCGACTGACTGCCACCTGTTCTCAAAAGCAGGCTTTGCCTTCTCGCGCGCCACGGTGTCAACGCTGCGGGCATGGTCTGTCTGCGCCGGCACCAGCGGCACGACCTGGCCACGCCCCTGCCGATCGCCAACGACGGCTGCCGGCGCAATATCCCGGCGCTTCTGTCCCGTCGAAGGCACCGCGATTTGTGCGCCGAGATCCTGGGCGGTTTTTTTCCGCCCAAGATCCTCGGTGCGGGCCTGCGCCTGGCGCGGAATCTCGATGTCGCTCTTGATCCCAAAACGCTCGGCTAGACCGCGCCGCTCTGCATAGGCGGCCGCATAATCGAGTGTCGTTTCCTTGGCTCCCGACCGCGACAGGCGAGATTCCATCTGCTGACGGGCAAGGTCACGATCATTGTGGACGGTCCAGCTCTGGCGATCGACTTGCCGGCCATCGGGCAACCGGACGGCCTCCGATCCTTTTCGCTCAAGCCCGACCTGCGAGCCGATAGCGGGCGCTGCCTCGCGCATGGCGCGCTCAAGATCGACACCCCAAGCCGTGTTTTTCTGACCGGACGCATCCTGCGTCGTCACGAAATAGCTCTCGCTGTTGCCGGCCTGGTGCGCAAACGGGGCCTTGCCATGCGCAACCAGCATTCCCGTATTGCCGCCCGGCCCCAAACGCCCGGTAAATTCCTGTCTGTCACCGTAAAGCTGAACGCCGTCACGATGCCGGGTCATCGCCACATAGGCCAGG
>NZ_JARGES010000007.1 GCF_029210365.1 Mesorhizobium sp. YIM 152430 | reverse complement strand
TCGCGCCGCTGGCGAACTTGGCCTGACACCGGCTTCGCGTTCGCGCGCCGTAATGTCGGCATCCGATGAGGATGACGACTTCCTATGAGCACGCTCGTCATCCGCCCTGAATTTCTGTTCGACGGTTCTGTCATCGAAGACACCTTTGGCGATGGCGAAAAGGCCGTGCAGTGGCTTCGTAAGAACCGGCACCCGAAGAACCCGGCACCCGGTCATCCCTTCCATTTGGACGAATGGCAAGAACGGATTATCCGCGCCATCTTCGGGCCGCGTAATCCCGATGGCACGAGGATCATCAAGAAAGTCATCGTGCAGCTTGGGCGCGGCTCGCGAAAGACGGCGCTCGCCGCCGCGATCGTCCTGCTATGCGTCTTCGGCCCTGAAAAGATTCCCGGTGGCCTGATCCAGTCGGCCGCCTATGCGCGCAAACAGGCACGCGAGCTTTTCGAGGAAGTCGCGCTGATCGTGTCGCAAGATCGCCGCTACAAGGGAACGGCGAGCGTCC
>NZ_JARGES010000061.1 GCF_029210365.1 Mesorhizobium sp. YIM 152430 | reverse complement strand
CGAGCGCATGCTTCAGGTCGCCATAGCGCCGGGATCGGGCCAACCAAATATCTCCGGATCGGAAGGCATCGCGCAGATGGAACAGCACCGCTATCTCCCAGAGGCGAGTGTCGCCGACCGCCTGGGCACGAAGATGGCGATGCCATTTCGAGCTGGGCCGAAGGAAGCCGGTATGTGCGGCATCGTTCAAGCCAGTACGCAAAGCCATCACCGCTTCGAGAAGCGGGAGCGCGATCGGCGCAGCCCGCAGATCGAGCAGGCGCAACATGCGCGGAGCGTACCGCCGGAACCGATGATAACCGTCGAGTACATGATTGAGAGGATCGTCCGCCATGGTGGCGGTCAGCCGGGTTGCCATTGCAACAAGGGTCTTGAAGCCGTCCCACCCTGATCCGCTCGCGANTTTTAAGGTGTCGCGCACCGCGTTCGCTTCGTCGGCGACTTTCGCTTGGCAAATGCGCTCCGATGCCCGGTAGAGCCTGCCGACGATCCGGTCATGGGTTTCGACCACGGCGTCAGCGAGCATCGCTTGCCA
>NZ_JARGES010000060.1 GCF_029210365.1 Mesorhizobium sp. YIM 152430 | reverse complement strand
TGGCCTTCGCCTCGTCGCGCGACATTTTTTCGAGCGAGCCGGTGAAGACGACCGTCTTGCCCGTCACCGGCGAGGCCACCGTCTGCGGGGCTTCCTCGTCCTGCGGGTCGACTTCCTTCAAAAGCGCCTCGACCGCCTCGCGATTGTGCGTTTCGGCGAAGAACTCGACCAGCGCCTNCACTCGGCGTTGCCGGGATCGCCCTTGCCTTCAGGCATCCTCGTCGCTTCCGCCGCCGCGCGCAGGGCATCGAAGCTGAGGAAATGGCGTGCCAGGCGCCTGGCGTTGGTCTCGCCGATATGGCGGATGCCGAGGCCGAACAGGAAGCGCGAATGCTCGACGCGGCGGCGCTCGTCGATGGCGGCGAAGAGTTTCTTCACCGATACCGCGCCGAAGCCGTCGACATTTTCCAGCTTGGCGAGCGATTTTTCCTGCCGGGCCTTCAGCGTGAATATCTCGGCTGGCGTCTTGATCTGGAATGCGGGGTCCGGGTGGTTGTAGAAGAACTCGACCTGCTTTTCGCCGAGACCTTCGATGTCCATCGCGTTGCGCGAAACGAAATGGCGGATGCGCTCGACCGCCTGAGCGGGACAGACGAGCCCGCCCGTGCAGC
>NZ_JARGES010000006.1 GCF_029210365.1 Mesorhizobium sp. YIM 152430 | reverse complement strand
ACCTGGCAGTCTGGTTCGGTCTGCACGTGGTCTTTGAGGAGGTCGGGACAATCACGACTTTCGGGCTCGATCTCGATGTGCCCGTCTGGTCCTCGATCAATCTCGCGGCGGCGGCACTGGTGCTGGCCGCGCTTGTCGCAGTGTTTCGAGGCACGTCCTTTGCCCGGCTAATGGTAGTCCTTGAGAGACGAGGAGCAGCGGATACCTGAATAAGCTGAAGGAAAGTATCCTACCCTCACTTCCGCAAGCAGTTCATGAGGTGAGGAGGCCCGCCCTGACCGGTTCATTCCTCACCGAAGCAGTTTGTCTTCCAACCTCGCCAGCATGTCAGCATGCTTGCGCGGGTTGGACTGCTTCAGCCTGCGAATGTTCTCAAGCTTCCATCTCACGGCTGGCATGTGCTGCAGTGAGGGAAACGGCAGGAGGCTCCAGTCGGATTTTCCAGCTTTCAGGCCGATGAGAAAATCCCGCTCCGTGCGTGTCAGGCCCTTGGGCAACTCCTCTAACAGCCAGATGCGGGTTTCCTCAAGTGCTTCCAGGCCGACTTCATCCCGCGTCATGCCGACAAAGTCGTGGCGATAGGTGGCCTCGAGCGGTTGCGGGTTCGGTGTCAGGATTTCGTTGATAGGGCGATTGTGGGCGGCGACGTAGGCGACGAATGTCTGGCGTATGTCGGTGGTCAGCCCTTCGTGCTGCCGCAGCAGCAGGCAATCGAACCAGTCGCGCGGGTGCTGACGGTCCATCGCGGCGACAAGTTTGCTGCCATAGAGTTCCGCAGGGGCCAGGATCGGCAGCCGGAGGGTGCGCTTGAATTCGTCCGCCGCCAATGGGCAGAGCTCGGCTGGGTGCACGGGCAGCAGCGTACCACGGCCGACCGGGTTGACCTCAACCTTGACCTCGGAAAGACCCCGGCGCACAAACAGCTTGATATCGCCAGTGCCGGTCGATGCTTGCCGCCTGACGGCAAGTCCGCGCCGTCCCAACTCGGTCGCTGCCCGATCCAGTGCTTGAGATATCGCGCCGAGCGCTTCCTCGCGCACTCGATTTCCGTGAATGTAGACCACGTCGATATCTACCGAGAGCCGGGGCATGTCGCGGTGAAAAAGATTTATGGCCGTGCCGCCCTTCATGGCGAAATCCCCATCCCGAAAAATGAGCGGCGCGACATCGAGCAGAAGCTGCACGGTCTCGAAATAGCGTTTATCCACGATCAGGTCCTGATCGTGCCGGTTGCGTGGCGGCGTACATAGGGCGTGGCCGATCCAGTGTGGATCCGGGTCATGTCGAGTTTCTCCATGATTGGGAGGGAGGCCTGTTTGGCGAGATTCAGGAAAAGCCGCACCGCCTTGATGCTGCGACAGCTTTCCAAAAGCGGTTGCATCGGCGTCGCACGCAGGCCGAAGAGACTTTCGACGAGATGTGTGGCCTCTTCCAGCGTTTGATGTTGCGGGACCTCCCACAGCATTTCCAGGACGGCGCGTTCGGGTTCGGCAACCCGCAGATCCGCCATGTCGCGCCACGGTGCAACGCCTTGGGCATCATCGTCAAAAAGGTGACGCTTCCGCACTGTGAGGGGGAAATGCGCCTGCATCCATTCAGGCAAACGGAACCGGCTTTGCGCGAAAAGTTCGGTATCGGGGCGATGGGCAAGATTGTGCTGGTAGCCGTGCCAGGTCAGTGCCGTCTTGCCGCCGATATGGAAGGTGCCCGGCAGGGCAGCCAGAGAAAGGAGCAGTTCCGGTTCATCTCCGGCGCGCAGGAACCAGCCGTGCCCGAGCCTGACGAGCCAACCCGCCTGGACGTAATGATAGGCAAGCTGCGCCGACACGCCCTGCTTGGCAAGCCAGGCCGCTGTCAGCGGCTGTCCCGGCCGAGCATGCGTCAGAACCTGTTTCAAAAGGCCGTACTTTTCTAAAGCCATGCTATATATTTGGGCTGAAGTGCCGCACTGTCAATACGGCCAGTTTCAGAACTGCATATCTTTATAAAGCTCTGCTTTATAATTTGCCATACCAGTGCATGAGGGTCATAAGCGTTCAGTTAGGATTGGGCGATTCCGTTTCGGCTTCCGACCCCGCGCGGTAAGCATGACTACGCCGCCAGAAGCCGAGAGGACAATCGGAGCCTGTAGCGTATATCCGGTAGGTGTGGGGATTGACGGTAGCGGTCCTCCGCTACCACCCCTATAGCCAGTTTCTTTCGGGCTGGCGGTAGCTCCATTTCTTCCCCCATCAGCACGGACAACCGTCCCTTGATCTCGACTTCGATCGGTGCGCGCGCCGGCGTCGGGTGGATGATCACGCTATCGACCAGCCGGCGCAGCGGCGCGAGGATCGCGCCGTCCGGGGTCTCCCCGGCGGCTTCCTCGATCACGCGCGCCAATGCCCCGAGATCGCGCTTGTAGGCCGTCAGCGCGGCCGGATGAAGCTCGACGGCATTGATGGGCGGCGCGACGATGAGTTCGGCTTCCAGTCGCTTGATATCGGCATCGAGGGGCGGCTTGCGCTCGGCAAGGTGATCCGCATCGATGACGCCCTTCACCGCGAGGTCGATCAGCCGATTGATCTCGGCCTTCTTCCGCGCGAGCGCCGCCTCGATGCTTCCGCGATTGTTCGTGGCTTCCATCGCGAGCCGGCGGCGCTCGGCGATGTACGTGTCGATGTAAAGCGAAAGCGCCTCGGGATTGGCAAGCTGCGCCCGAACGGCGTCGAGGACGGCCCGCTCGATGATGTGGACGGGATACTTGCGCCGGTGGTCGCAGCTTCCGCTTTCGCGGGCGCGTGAGCAGCGAATGCGCGGCTTGCCGTCCGTTTGGCCGTCGAGGGTCATTCCGCTGCCGCAGCTTGCGCAGCGCAGGAGCCCCGACAGCATCCGCGGGGTGCGCGGGCGATAGCCCGTCGCCGCCCGCCGGCCGTCTACACGCGCCTGGACGGCCTCATAGGTCTCTGCGTCCACTATCCGCAGATCGGGCCGATCGACGCGCTGCCATTCACTCTCCGGGTTCATGCGGCTGACCCGCCGGCCCGTCTCGGGATCGCGAACCATGCGCAGCCGGTTCCAGACGATCTCGCCGCCATAGATCGGGTTGCGCAGCATTCCGTTCTGCCGGGTGCGCGATCCATTGATGGTCGAAGCGTTCCACACCTCTCCGCGGGGCGGCGTCACGCCGTCCCGATTGAGGCCATAGGCGATGTCGCGCGGGCTCCTGCCCGCTGCGAACTCCGCAAAGATGCGGCGGACGGCAGACGCCTCTTCCTCGATGATCTCAAGCTCGCCCGGCTTGCCGGGAACCGGCCGATAGCCATAAGCCTTGCCGCCCGGCGACATGCCATCGCGAACGCGGCCCTGCATCCCTCGGCGGACCTTGTGCTTGAGGTCTTCAAGGTAGACCGCACCGATCAGCCCGCGAATGCCGATCTGGACCGTGTCGGCCTTCCCATCATGGACAGCGATGATGTCGATCCCGAGAAAGCGCAGCTTCTTATAGATCGACGCCATGTCCTCCTGATCGCGCGACAGGCGATCAAGCGCTTCCACGATGACGACTTCGAACTTGCCGTCCTTTGCGTCCGCCAGGAGGCGCAGGAGGCCATCGCGCTCAATGATCGCCGCGCCTGTCTTGGCGCGGTCGTCATAGACCGCCGTGATCTTGAGATCATTCCGGCCTGCGAACTGCCGGCAGAGTTCGACCTGATCTTCAATCGACCGCGCGCTTTGCAGGTCGGTGGAGTATCGTGCGTAAGCGACCGCCTTGCGATGCATCATCATCCTCCAATGGACGATTGGATGTTTCCAACCCGGCACTCATAGCGTGGTCTCGGCGCGCAGCGGAACGTGCAATCGCCCGGATGAAGTCGGCAAGTTGGGGATCAATGGCCTCGGCGGCGGGATTTCGGCGCGCAACGGCTTCGCGCCGTCCGGATGTCGATCCGGTCGGTTTGGAGGGCCGCTGCTGATGTTTCCGAAGGGTCACCGCGTCGTTTCCAATTTCGAAGCGGTGCATCCTATTTGAAGGTAGGCCCCTAAAAGTCAACAAGTATATTTTCGTAAATGCGCAATAAAATTCTTGACTGGCAGTATGCGCGATCAGATCGGAAATGAAGTTGGAAATCCAACCTGTCACAGTTGGAGTAAATCGTGTCATTTCCGATTTGCTTTACGTCACAAACCACGCGAACCTTGACGCATTCCGGTTCAATGGAGAAGCGGACAGCAACAAGGATAATCTGATGGACAAGTCACCTGCCAACGTTTGCGACACCGACATGGTTTGCGAAATTGTTTCCGCCTTCTTTGATATCCGCGTTCGTGACATGAGCCTTGCGCGCCATACAGTCGCTCGGGATGTCGCAATCTATCTCGCGCGGTTCGGCGCTTTGGTCCCTGCTGCTCAAGTCGCGGAACGCTTCGACATGAAACCGGCGGCGATCCGCTCCGCGGTCGCCGCGCACGAAGAACGATGCGCTCACGACGCCGGATTTAGTGCCATCGCGACCAAGATCGAACGGATCGTTTTTGCAGCAATGATGGCTCGGCCGCAGGCCGCGTCCGCGCGGTAACGCCGGGGTCCGCTGCCTCTGCGTCCCTGATCTGGCGGGCTTCGTGGATGTCTTTGCGGGATAGGCCGATATCTTGAGGCGAGAGCTTGTTCTGATCTGGAACATGCTGATTGTCCGCTCGCGTCTTGACCTCGCCCCGCTCCTGCGCCGCGTCGTACTCTTCCGCGAGCAGCATCTTGCCTTGGGCCTCGGCGATGAGCTTGCTCGGCAAGCTTGGTGACGGTCGGCGGGTTCGGGCTTTCGACTTGGCGCTCGAAATCAGCGTCGGGAACGTTAGCAACACGAATGGCGGTCTTGACCTGCCGCTCGGACATTCCGGCACCGTCGCCAGCTTCTTTTCTCGTCAGAACTTTAGGGCCGTCGCCGTCCTTAATGTTTTGGTTCGCACCGTGGGCCGGCTCAATCTGCTTAAGCAGTTCCCCGGCGCGGCGGATGGCGCGGTCCTTTATCACCTAGAACAATAGCGTATCCTGCGGGCGGCTCCAAAATACGCTTCCAAGCTCGCGCAGACGAATTTCAGCTACCGCAGGCGATACATCGAAAGCTTGCGCCATCGCTTGATGATCGTTCACACCTTCATTCCAGGCTCTACGAACCAACGACTTCGGCATTAAAAGCGTGGCCGCATAGCGGTTGGCCTGGCGTTCACGGATGTCACCAATACGATTGTCTCGATAGAGCGCATTGTCGGTGATCCCGTCTTCGCCAATGAGATCGCGATGCAGCACGTAATGAGCGATCTCATGCGCAATCGTGAAGCGCTTCCGGGTGCGGCTATGGCGCGAATTCACGGTGATCATGAAATCTCCCCGCCACCAATGCTCGATCTTTCCCGAAATAGTGTCGGGCAAATCCTGCTCGACCACGCGAATTTTTAGCGCCTGCGCCATCCCATAGATATCGACCGGATATTCGCGCTGGAAGCGGTCGATGATATCGACCGTGATCTCATCCCTGCTCATCGCCATTGCTCCGTCCTGCCGCCGCTCCATAATCACGTTCGCTGCCTATACTCTCGTCAAGCCGGGTCACCGCATCGGCGGCTGTTCTCGAAGCGACATCCTCGGCAGTCCGCTTTGCAACGCGCTCGGCAATATCTCGCGCAGCGCTGTGGAGCGCCTGATAGCCCCAAATTGCCAAGCCCGCGATGAACAAGCCGAGGGCTGTCAAAATCACTGCGAGCGCCGTTAGTACGATCGTGATCAATTCCACTGACGTGAAACTGCCACTCGGGTCAAATCCACGACTGAAATATAGATAGGTCAGGCAAAGCGTCAGCGCACCGTTCAGAACGAACATCAAAGCGAATATCGCGCGTCGAGCTACCTGCATCTGCCCTCCCAAGCTCCGCGAAGCTGCACGTGTTTGTCGAATAGATCAATCCCAAGGGCGAAGCGCCGGCACCGGGTCTTGGTGGCGCTCCCCGGTCGCGATCAGTCGCTTTCGCGCTGTGCAGCAAACGCATTGATCCAATACCGGTCGCCGACGCTGGCGCGTCCGCCCGGCCGAAAGACTTCGGATACCTCGACCTCGATCAATTGGAACTCGCCCGGATCGTGATCCGCAGGGCCAGGCACGATCTGCGGCTCGGAGACCACGACCATGCTGGTGATCTCGCCGCCATTGCCGTCGAAGCATTCCGAGGCATCTGGATCGGCGCTCTGCACCAAGGCGGCGATCACCGCTTGCCAACCGTCCAGCGTGGGGCAGGCAAGCCCTACCTTCTCCCAAAAGGTGATCTGATCGCCCGGCGCGAAGCGGAGTGCTTCGACATCGCCAGGAACGCCGATGAGCGCCTTCTCCGGCACCCACCAATCGACGCCGCCCATCATGATCCTCCGGTAGACAAAGGGATCGAGCCGCCCGGCTGGGAAGTCGATCGTCTCGTCGGTGACGCTCACAAGGCGCGGGGCCGGAAGCTCGGGGCAATCATTGACCACCGCGTTCATGGCGACATAGTCCGATATCACCATCGCGCGGTGGTAATCCTCCCACCCCTCGCGGGTGCAGGCGACATTGTCGCCATCGCGCGGCCAGAATATCTGGCCGCTGGCCGGCGCGACCGAAGCCGAAAGCAAGCCCGCGAGCGCGAGCAGGCGAATTGTTGATGGCACGATGCCCCTCCCTGAAGTTTCAACCAGAGGGTAAGCTGCCGCCGCGCTGCAATCAATGCGAAGCGATCGCAGCGGCATCGAAGGTCGTCGGCACGAAGATCGAGCGGCCTTCTGCCGTGATCGCATAGACCATGCCCTTCCGTCCGTTTCTTACGACCTCGCCGAATTGCCGTGCCGCCTCGCGGGCATCCTTGAGATTGTCGAAGCTGCCGGTGTGATAGCGGCCCGTCCCCAGGAAGATCGTGGCGTCGAAGCGCACGGCGCTCGCGATGGTGGCGGGATCGATCGGATCAGGCTTGCGCGGCATATGTGGCTCCCAGGCGGTGGGTCCACACCTATTCGGAGACATCGCGGTTGCAACTCGCGAACGCCCTGTTTCGCTCACAATTCCAACTTACGCGGGAAACGGGCCTAGACAGACCAAGCCCTGCGGCAGGTCAGGGGGCGGGCTTGGAGCCCGCCCCTACAGCCCGAACTGCGCTCCCAAGTTCAACTTTATGATCGCCGCGTGGCGCGGCGGCAGAAGGTCAAGCCCTTGCTCAATTCGATCGATGATCGCCCGCGCCAGTTCCACGCTTATGCACGGAAACTCACGGGCATCTTCCAGTTCCCACGTCTGATGCTTCACGACCCTTGAAAGGTCGAGAAAGCTGTCGTGGCGCACAAGCTCATGACAGCCGGCGACGACTGCCAACTGATCCCGGCCACCTTGGCGCGCCTCGGTGTTTATCCAAACAAAGAAGCCTTCTGCGACGCATACGCAAATCGCGAATTTCGCCTTCGGAGGCTTCGTCAATGCGGTTTCGACAATGTAGACGTGGCCGAGCTTACAAGACGCCATAGGCCGCGAAGGACTTTGCTTCCTCGATGACCTCGGGGTCGGCCCCTTCGAGAATATCGTCCCATGACATCGGCGCGTTCAGCGCTGCTCGATCCCAGGCGACATGCTTGTGGGTCTCATCGGAGATCGCGCCAAACGAGCGATTGCGGCAATGCCCGATCGCGTAATTCAAGCACTGAATGTCCGTCTTGCTGAAGTATGAAAGGTCAGGCTCGCGCGCCGCCTTGTAAGCCGGATGCGCGCCTGCATCGGCTCGCTCCAACGCGCCGGCAACAATCGGAGCGTCTTTCGTCGCGACAGAACCTTTCAGCACGTCATATCCGAAGGACGGCACCGGGCCGTTCTCCATGGCGATATAGCGATCACCGACGACTGGACGCCCGAAGCGCCGCACATGCTCGCGTTCGGCGAAATAGAGGATTTTGGCCGCATGGAAACGTCCCACGCCTGGCATCTGCCGAGCGATGTAGACCAGGGCCTCGACGGCCTTTTCTTTGTCCACTGCGAAATCCATGGAGGATATATACGTGCCGGCCGCAGCTTCGGCAATCCGCGTCGCAAGGCCCCGAACCGTGACGAGCCCATCGAATACGAAAAAGGCCCGCGTCTTGCAGCCGCGGGCCTTTTCGGAGAAGCCGCCCGAGTGGAGCGGAAGGTTCGCATTGACCATAGCATCGCCAGCCGGCGCGGCAAGAAATTAATCCTACCGCCGCAACGTCGCCTGCGACCGCGCGGCGAGGATATGGATTTCGATCGAGGCGCTACGGCCTTTCCGCTTGAGCGATATGAAGCGCCGCGCTGCAAGGCGATCGAGAGACTGGCTCAATGTCGGCTTCGAAGTGGCGCTCTGAAATGCAAGCTTAAGCGTGGTGCATCGCAGTATGTCGGCCGTGCCTGTCATCGCGGCGATGGTCGCCGCGACCCTGAAGGCCGATGGCGTGACCGAGGGATCGATGCGGGCGCGGTTGAGCCATTCGGCGCGCTCAAGCAGCCGAGCGGCCTCGATCGCGGTCTGATCGGCCGCGTCAGCCATTCTGGCGCTGCCGGCGCACCTTCTTTCGATGCGCGCGACTGCAAGCGCCACAGTCGGCCGACAGGCCGTCCGTGCGGCCATTGTGCTTGTAGAAGGCCGAAGCTGGTTTCACCTGCCGGCAACGCGAACAAGCTTTCTCTTTCGGGATCGCGATCGGCCGGCGGATACGATGCCGGGTCTGCTCGCGTTCGCGGAGCCGCGCGCGTTCTCGATCCTGGCCGCAAGGCACACAGAACTGCCGCCGGCCGATCACCTTGATCCCGCAGGTCCGACATTGCTTGACCGCAGGCGGGGCGCTGCCGAGCGGCTGGCAGCGGTAACAAAACATGCGCTCCGAGAAGCGGATCAGCCGAAATTCGTCATCGCAGGCTGCGCAACGCACTACATCCTGCATATCCAGCCTCCATCACAACCAAACAGCGAATTTCGCTGTGCGAAAAACATTCAAAGATCGGGCGGCAGCGGCCCCGCCCCGCAGGCGAGCCCAATGCGGCCCCTAACCGGGGGGAGGCGAGCAACATTCTTGCTCGGGGCGAGGCCGCGCGCGGGTAGCGGGGCGATGCGGCGAGGTCGTCATCGCGCCGTGATCGCCGCGCCGAAGTCATAGGTCTCGCCGATGACGAAGGCAGAGCGCAGGCTACCGCTGACGGCGATCTCGACCGTGGCCGGCTTGTCGCGGTTCGTGCTGATGAAGCGGGCACGGATCGTCTCGCCACCGTCTTCGGTAGCCTCGACCGCGATGCCGATGCAGCGGACTTCCGCGACGGGCTGCGC
>NZ_JARGES010000059.1 GCF_029210365.1 Mesorhizobium sp. YIM 152430 | reverse complement strand
TCCACGATCACCGGCCCAAAGCCGGTACTGAATCTTGCCATTCTTGCCGCGTTGCGGGTTTCCTTCCTTGTCGAGAACCGGCACCTTTTTCGATCCGAAACCCTCTTGGGTTAGCGGGCGCAGGGTCGTCATGATGTGAACGTGAGGGTTGGCCTCAACATCGTGATAAACCCAATCGGCCACCATTCCCCGCGACAACATTTGCTGGCCGATGAACTCTCGGACCAACTCAATATTCTGATCCTTGGTCAGCTCCTTCGGCAGCGCCAGGACGAACTCTTTGGAAAGCTGCGCGTCACACCGCTTCTCAAAATCTTCGACCGTGTTCCAGAATGCCTCTGAAACTTCGGCGGCGCTGCGATCTTCCATCATTGAGTGCAGCCACTCCGGCGCATCGGCGGGGGCCATAAACTCCGAATGGGCGACATTCTTCTTGTTCGAGAAATCCGCCACGCGGTCCTCTCGCTCGAACTCCATTCGGGCGGCGTGCCGATAGGCTGCGGCGGCCACAGCGCTGCGCCCCTCGCCCCGGCT
>NZ_JARGES010000058.1 GCF_029210365.1 Mesorhizobium sp. YIM 152430 | reverse complement strand
GGGCGGGCTGCTGACCACATGGGTGACCTTCACACCCTGCTTCCTGTGGATATTCCTCGGCGCTCCTTTCATCGAGAGGTTGCGCGACAACAAGGTCCTTACGGCCGCTCTGACTGCTATCACTGCGGCTGTGGTGGGCGTTATTCTGAACCTCGCCGTCTGGTTCGGGCTGCACGTGGTTTTCGATGAGGTTCAAACCGTAACGTCATTCGGCCTCGATCTCGATGTACCGGTCTGGGCGTCGGTGAATCTGGCGGCTGCGGCGCTGGTGCTTGCCGCCCTGGCCGCCGTGTTCCGCTTCAAACTAGGCCCTATGACGGTCCTTGTTGGCTGCGCGCTGGTCGGGATGGCATTTGGGCTTGCAGGGGTGCGATAAGAGTCTACGCCGCGAGAAGTCGAGAGAACAGTCGGAGCCTGTAGCGTATTTCCGGCAGGTGTGGGGATCGACGGTATCGGTCCTTGGACTCGATACCCCGGCCTTGTATTCCTACGCTACAGTACGCCACTGTGCATTATAATCGGCAAAAAACACCCTCATCATTCATCTGCCCCCCGCCTGCGGCGGAGTGACGGTCAGCGTCCATCGCCTATAGTCACATGGTGACGCATGTTCATGGCGTCGTGCCGCTCCCGGATATCATCAGGCCAGCGAGACTTGATAAACGAGAAAATCGCTATGATCTCCCCATCGTCCAGCACGTCTGCGAAGGCCGGCATGCGCGTCTTGTAGTCCGGCAGATTTGCCGCTTCTGCCAGACCATATTTTGTGATGTCGAACAGAACCTGGTCCGGATGGTGCCATGTATGGCCGGTTTCATCATGCGGCGGGCCTGGCAGGAAACCGTCTTCGTCGCGTGAGCGCCAATCGGGCGTTTCGCCCTCAAGCTCCGCCCCATGACACACGGCGCAGTGCTGCCGGTAGAGTTCGCGACCGCGAGCCACTCTCGCGGCATCGTGGGGACGAAATAGGCCTGCTTCGGGCGCAGCTCGCTCCCACGGTCCGGCGAAGAACGCTGCCTTGGCCAGAAGTACCGCCGCAACAGCCGGCCCGGTCATGGTCCAAGGAGTAAGCCGCATCAACGCGGGGAGCCGCGCACCGGCTCCCAGGTCGCGCCGCCATCGATTGAGCGAAAAACATTGCCCAGATGCGATGCCGCGAACATCCGGTCGGCGTTCTCGGGGTCGATAGCCAGATGGAGCAACACCTCGTTACCCCACTTCGCCGCCAGAAGGGCAAAATGTAAGTCGGCCTCCTGAGCGACGGCAAGGCCCTGGCCGGGTATGAAAGCGAAGATCCTGGCATCGCTGGCTACGTTGACCAGACTGACTGGCGCTCCGCCGAGAACCGGGCTCCAGGTCATGCCTCCGTCTTCGCTTCTGTGGAGCCCCATTCTCGTACCGTCATAAAGGGTGTCGGCATCCACAGCCGAAGCGGCCAGGGAGATGAGGTCACTGGGAAGTGGTCCGACAACAGACCATTTTTGACCGCCATCCACACTGCGCTGGAGCGCCCCATAGGCGACGATGTCAGGATCGACGGGACTGACGGCAAGCTGATGGAAGTCCACCGGGCCATTTGCGCCCGGCGAGCGCTGCGTCCAGGTTTCCCCGCCATCCATCGATACGATGAAGCCGAGATTGCCACCCTCGGCCGGATGTCCACTGCCGAAATAGGTCCGTGGCTCCGTCGGATGAGCGGAGAACCCCATGAAATCCTTCACAGCCGAAATGCGAGTGGCCCGACCTTCAGGGTCTGCGCGAAAGATGCCGTGATGGGTTGCGATGAGAAGATGGTCCGGAGCTTGGCGATCGACGGCCAGGCCATGGATATGGGTGTGCTGTGCGAGGGCTTCGACCGGCATGGTCTCAGCAAGGGCCGAGCCCAAAGGTACGAGGCAAACGACCAGCAATGCCGCCGTGATCCGCCTCAGTGCGCTCCGCAGCATCGTTTCAACTCCTCCCTTCGTGCCGGTAAGCGGCCGGCGTGCGCGTCGGGTCAAAGCAACTCCCGTCATCTTGTGATTTCTTCCCTTCTGTAGAAGCGCAGCAACTGCGCGTTGATGGCCACGATGATGGTGCTGAGCGACATGAACACGGCGCCAACTGCAGGCGTCATCAAGAAGCCTGTGCCGAAGGTGATGCCAGCTGCCATCGGGATAGCGATAGCGTTGTAGCCTGTGGCCCAGACAAGGTTCTGGACCATCTTTCGGTAGGTTGCCCGCGACAGTCCGAGAATGGCTGCCACATCGCGCGGATCGCTTCGAACGAGCACAACATCGGCGGACTCCACAGCGACATCCGTACCGGCACCGATTGCAACGCCGAGGTCGGCCTCGACCAGCGCAGGAGCATCGTTGACCCCGTCCCCGATCATAGCGATCCGTCTGCCGCTGCGGCGAAGCTCGGCGATCTTTGCGGCTTTCTGGTCGGGCAGCACCTCAGCGTAGTATTCTTCGATTCCGAGTTCCGCCGAGACAGCGCGTGCGACACCTTCGGCATCGCCAGTAAGCATGATCGGGCGGATGCCAAGCGCCTTGAGGTCGTCGATCGCGTCCCGGGCTTCGGGCCTGACGATGTCGGAAAGCGCGAACAGGGCCAACGGTTCGCCATCAACGACCAGCACCACGACCGTCTTGCCGTCTGACTCGAGCGCCTTCAGCCGCTCATGCGAGATTGCCTTGCCCTGGCGTGCCAGATGGCCTGGGCTGACAATGGCAACGGCTCGGGCTTCCACGTGGGCCTCAATGCCCTCGCCGGTGATGTTGCGAACGCTCTCCGGCCGTGGATAAGCAACGTTCCGCGTCGTCGCCTCCACAACAATGCCCTGTGCAACTGGATGTTCGGACTGGCTTTCAGCCGATGCGGCCAGCCGGAGGGCCTCGGCTTCACCCATCGATCCCAGAAGGACAATGTCGCTGACCCCGAAGCGCCCCTCGGTCAGGGTGCCGGTCTTGTCGAACACGGCCGCGCCGAGGTTTCGCGCGCGCTCGAACGCCGCACGGTCGCGGATGAGCAAGCCGTTTCCAGCGCTGAGAGACGTGCTGACGGCAACAACGAGTGGAACAGCAAGACCGAGCGCATGCGGACAGGCGATCACCATAACAGTCACCATCCGCTCAATGGCGAACTCCCAGCTCTCTCCCGCGATTGTCCACCAGGCGAAGGATCCGAAGCCGACACCAAGAGCGATATAGGTGAGCCATCCTGCCGCCCGGTTGGCGAGATCCTGTGTGCGCGAGCGGCTTGCCTGCGCACGTTTGACCATGTCGATAACCTGGGAGAGATAGGTCGCTCCGCCAGTCGCCGTGACCTCGATCGTGACGGCGCCAGCGCCGTTGATCGCGCCGCCGATGGCGCTGTCGCCAGCCTTCTTGGCAACCGGACGGGATTCTCCGGTCAGCATGGATTCGTTGAACGATGACGAGCCTTCAATGATACGCCCGTCAACCGGCACCTTCCCGCCGGGGCGCACGATAATATGGTCCCCAGGCGTCAGGGCAGCGATCGGCACCTCGACGCCATTTCCGTGCGCGTCGATTCTGATTGCGCTGTCCGGCAGGAGCCGAACGAGCGCCTCCAGCGCACGCGAGGCGCCCATGACCGAGCGCATCTCGAGCCAGTGGCCAAGAAGCATGATGGCTATCAGCGTCGCGAGCTCCCAGTAAAAGGACATGCCCGGAAGCCCAAAGGTGACGGCCGCCGAATAGAAATAGGCGACGGAGATTGCCATGGCGACGAGTGTCATCATGCCCGGCCGGCGATCGCCGAGTTCCCTGAAGAACCCGGTCAGGAAGGGCCAGCCGCCGTAGAGATAGACGGCGGTCGACAACACGAACAGCAACAGAGCGTCGCCTGGGAAAGAGACCGCATCCTCGATGCCCAGCCAATGCTGGATCATGGGGGAAAGGATCAGTATCGGTGGTGTCAGGATCAACGACACCCAGAAGCGCCGGCGGAAATCCTCCACCATCACGCCGTGGTCGTGAGCGGCGTGGGAGGCACTGCGGGCATCAGGCTCACGCGTTGCCGCCGGTGCATGAGAATGCTCATGATGATGTTCCGCCATGGCGACGCTTTCGACAAACAGGACCAGAAGTCCAAATCTGCCGCTTCCAGCAGATGGAAGGTCAAGCGGAATTGTTTATCGTCGTTCGTAGCTGGCTTGGTTGTGAACGCTCACCTGCCCCGAAGCAGCCGGCTGGGGAGCATTCGCCGGGCGACGCCGTCACGTCTCAGAAGATGCCATAGTGCAGCGGTGATATGTATTGTGACGAGAAGGAACAGGATCCGCGTCAGGAGCACGTGGACGGGTCCGATGGTCTCGAAGTCGATGTAGCGCGCTCCAATTCCGGTCACCGGCAGCAAGAGGAGAACCGCGTACAGGGCCCAGTGATTGACACATGCGCCTAGTCGAACCGCGCTATGCAACGTTCTGTCCTGCGCAGGTGCTTTCGACGCAACTCGCAGCAGGATTCGCAGGACGACGAGAGCACCGATCAGAAGGCCCAGAAAGGTGTGAATCTCATGCAAAATGAGATCGAGCCGGGACGGTTCGAGGCCGGCGACATGATCCGCGTGAGAGCGCCCGATCCCACCTGCGCTCCAGATCTGGACGATAACCAGGCCGACAACTGTCCAATGCAGTGCCTTCTGCCATGCTGAGTAGTCATTGTGAGCCGGAACGATCGTTGGACGGGATACAGTCATCCTCGCATCATGGCGGGGTACCCGCTAAGGCCAACTTAATGGCTCCGGCCGAACGCCGTGCCGGACGGCTTCAGCAATTGCTCAAAGGCGTTTGAATACCGTGATGACGAAGTGCTGCGTGACCCCGCCCGGCGTGAGGTGCTCCTCCTTGCGGCATTCAACAAGATCGAACGGTTCACCGAGAAGCACCGCCAGATCGGCCGCGGAATAGCGACGAACCGGAAGGCCGCTGCAGCGCTCGGGACCGTCCGGCGCGAAGGCCGATATGATGACCGTCGACCCCGTCCCGGTGCCCGTCGTCAAAGCTTCGACATAGGCATGCTGACCCTCGCTATCTGTCAGGAAGTGAAGGACGGCACGATCATGCCAGACGGCATAGCTCCGCAGCGGTGTCCACTGCCTGAGGTCGGTCGCGATCATCCTGACCGTTGTCGAGTTCCTGCCGATGCGATTGCGGACCGCATCGAGGGCCTGCTCCGAGAGATCGAGCAGCGTGATGTCCGAATGGCCGGCCGCCAGGAGCGAATCGACAAGGCGAGAGGCGCCGGCGCCGATATCGATGATCGGTGCATCAAGCGATTGCGCATATCTGCCGATCAGTTCCATCGAGATGGCGGGGTCCGCCTGGAACCAGGAATGCGCCTCTTCGGCCCTGCCTGAATAGACCTCGTCCCAGTGCGCCCTGTCGGCTGAGAGTGTGTTCATACTGGCCGCAGGCGCCGCGTGGCGCGCGCCTCCCTAGCGAAAGAAGATATATTTCACGAGAGCGGCGATGGCGAGCAAGACCAGGACGGCGATCGCCAGCCACCAGACGCCCATTCCCCACATCATACCGTCGTTCATCATGGCGGTCGTCCTTCAGCCCTAGTGGCTCGTCGTTGTGCCGGATAGCCCGTCGATAATCGGGCAGTCCGGCCGCGCGTCGCCGTGGCAGGTCTCGACCAAGTGCCCGAGCATTTCGCGCAAACCCGTCAGTTCAGCGATCTTGCGGTCGATCTCGCCCAGTTTCTCTGTGGCGATTGCCTTGACGTCCGCACTGGCGCGATCGCGGTCAGAATAGAGTGACAGGAGCTGCCGACACTCCTCAACCGAGAAGCCGAGGCTTCGCGCCCGCTGAACGAAGCGCAGCCGGTGGACGTCCTCGTCGGAATAGTCCCGATAGCCATTGGCCGCTCGGTCGGCCCGCAGGAGACCGATATCCTCATAATAGCGAATGGTCTTGGGCGGCAGGCCCGACCTGCGGGCGGCAGATCCGATGTTCATGGCGATCACTCCAAAACTGTTTGCCCAATATATAGGGGTTCCAGCCACTGGAAGCTCAAGAGATATCTGTTTGACCGAGGAAGTGGCCGTGCGGGTCTCCCCGCACGGCCAGGTTCACCTTCAGTTGGCGTTTTTAGCCAGCCAGTTGGTCATCTGCTCGATCTCGGCGACCTGCGCCTCGATGATTTCCTCGGCAAGCGCGCGCATCTGCGGATCGTCGCCATGCTCAAGCAACACCTGCGCCATGTCGATGGCCCCCTGATGGTGAGCGATCATACCGCAGGCAAACGCTACATCGGCGTCCTCATTCATCATGCCTTCGTGCATGGTGGGCATGGTGATCATCATCTTGCGCATGTTCTCCTGGACATGCTCGGGCATGGCCTCGAGGTCCCTGCCTCCCATCCCCATCATGTCCATCATGGCAGAATGCATGGCTTCATTCTGGTTGCCGTGCATGCCCCCATGGCCCATTGACGAATGATCCATCGCACTGGATGCGGATGCCGTGCACTGCTCGGGAAGCTTGAATTCGGTCTCTTGGGCAAGCGCCGGCATGGACAGGCTGGCGGACGCCACAGCGGCCATGAGAATTGTCTTGACGGGTTTCATCGGAAGTCTCCTGTTGAATCTGTGTGGATCTCAGTCAGACAAGGAGACGTCGTGGAGGTGGAACGGCTACTCCGGGATCACTTGCCGATACCGCGCAGGCACCGGCCTGCGCTTTCTCGCTGCATACTCCCAGGAACGCCACAGTGATCGGATCGACCATCAATACGGGGTGACATATGGTCATCAGACAGCAAATGGGCCCCGATGACCGACAGTCGGGTTGAGGTTCGCTTAAGCCGCGATAGTCATGCGTGTCCATGAGGTGATCGGAGTGGGCGCCAGCCTGATGATGATCGACATGGGCGGGAAGATTGCCCGCGCTTGAACCGAGCGGAGCCCATACCGCCCCCATCGCTATTGCGAGCAGGGCCACAAAGAGCACATGAGTCCATCCTGCGAGCTTCAATCCATCCTCGTTGGCATGTGAGTGTTGGGAACCTGCGTTCGCTCTATCAGTTCCCCAAAAGATGGCTGTTTAGAGGACGACGAAATACCGCGCGGAAGCAGCAGAGCAACCAACTTTGCTGGAACCACAGACGCGCGGCGAGAGGATTGATCATGATCAAATACCTGCGATTTGCGGCCATGATCGGCACGTCCACCGTGATCATGTACGGGCTGATGTACCTCAACACCTATGCCACCGATCACCTCTACTGGAGCGAAACCCGTGCCTATATGGCGTTGATCATGGGATCGACGATGGCCGTCGTGATGCTGCTCTTCATGCTGCACATGTATCGAAACAAGGCCGTCAATGTCGCCATTCTCGCCATGGCGGGTATCGTCTTTGCGAGCTCTCTCTACATGGTTCGCTCTCAAGCGTCGGTCGATCAGCTCGACTGGATGAAGGCGATGATCCCGCATCATTCGATAGCCATACTCACAAGTGAGCGCGCCGGCCTCGACGACCCGCGCGTGCGCGCCTTGGCGGACGAAATCGTCGCGACGCAGCGCCAGGAAATTGCGGAGATGAAAAGCCTCATCGCCGAACTCGAGCGATAAGCCCCTGCGCAAGGTTCAAGCCACCCGTCGAGGGGGATAGCCGGCATCATTGAGGCTGGCCAGGATCGCTGCTTCAGCGGCGCTCGAGGCCACAAGCACTTGCTTGCCTGCCAAGTCGATCTCGACCTTCGCCTGGCCGTCAACAGACTGAATTGCCTTGGTGACGCTTTTGGCGCAGCCGCCGCAATTCATATTGTCGATCTGGAACTGCATTGTTCTCTCCTGTGAAAATCCGTTTGTCATCAAAATGGGGTTTCCAGCTGGTGGAAGGTCAAGGGGAGAATTTTTCGTCGGCTTCCCCGGAGTGGTTGTTGACCTTCCATCGACTGGAAGGAGCAAGAAGGCGGCAATGTGTTTTATGACAGGAGCGACCCGTGCACGCCCATGCTGTGATTGACGATGATATTGAACCCGCCGTGCGCGATGCTCTGCCGACACTCACGTTGCCGGTGCAGGGAATGACCTGCGCGTCCTGCGTCAGCCACGTGGAAAAGGCGCTGGCCAGCGTTGACGGCGTCTCGACCGCAACCGTCAATCTGGCCACCGAGCAGGCAACGATCGTTCTGCACAAGCCGGTCCCACACACGATCCTTGTCGAGGCGATCGAGGATGCAGGCTACGAGGTCCCTCGGCGAAAGCTCGAGCTCGCGGTCGAGGGCATGACCTGCGCATCCTGCGTGGCCCGCGTCGAAAAGGCGCTGCTGACGGTGCCCGGCGTGTCTGGGGCGTCGGTCAATCTCGCCTCCGAGCGGGCAACCGTATCGGCCGGCGCCGAGGTCTCAGCCGCCGATCTCAAGGCGGCACTCGCAGCGGCCGGATACACGGCGCGGGCTTTAGAAGGGACCGATCACGGCGAAGCCCACGCGACCCGTAAAAAGGCCGAGCAGGCGGCGCTCGCCCGCGACGTCTCCATCGCCGCGGCCCTGACCCTGCCGGTCTTCGTGCTCGAGATGGGCTCGCATCTGGTCCCCGCCGTCCATGATTTCGTCATGAGCACCATTGGTATGTGGGAGAGCTGGGTACTCCAGTTCACGCTGACCACAGTGGTATTGTTCTGGCCGGGCCTGCGCTTCTATCGCATTGGTCTGCCAGCGCTTGGGCGAGGCGCACCCGACATGAATTCGCTGGTCGCTGTCGGCACACTCGCAGCCTGGTCCTATTCGGTCGTAGCGACCTTTATGCCCCAGCTTCTCCCGGCGGGTACCGTCAACGTCTATTTTGAGGCGGCCGCCGTTATCGTGACCCTGATCCTGCTTGGCCGCTACCTCGAGGCCCGCGCCAAGGGCCGGACTTCCGAGGCGATCAAACGCCTCGTCGGACTGCAGCCAAAATCCGCGCGCGTGCATCGCGACGGCGGGATCGTGGAACTGCCTATCTCCGGGATTGTCACAGGCGATCTTATCGATGTGCGCCCTGGTGAGCGCATCGCGGTCGACGGCGAGGTTGTCGAGGGAGCCTCTTTTGTCGATGAGAGCATGATCACGGGCGAGCCCGTGCCGGTGGAAAAGAGATCCGGCGCCACCGTCGTCGGCGGCACGGTCAACCAGACCGGCGCCTTGAGCTTCCGCGCGACCGCCGTTGGAGCCGACACCATGCTCGCCCAGATCATCCGTATGGTCGAAGAAGCGCAGGGCTCCAAGCTGCCCATCCAGGCGCTGGTTGACCGGGTGACCTTGTGGTTCGTGCCGGCCGTGATGGCCGTTGCCGCGCTAACCTTTATCGCCTGGGCTCTTTTTGGCCCGGACCCCGCGATCACTTTCGCGCTGGTCAATGCCGTGGCGGTCCTGATCATCGCCTGCCCGTGCGCCATGGGGCTCGCGACGCCGACCTCGATCATGGTTGGGAGCGGACGCGGCGCGGAGATGGGGGTTCTGTTCCGCAAGGGTGAGGCCCTTCAATCGTTGAAGGATGCACGCGTCGTTGCGCTCGACAAGACCGGCACGCTCACCGAGGGCCGGCCAGTCTTGACCGATTTCGAAACGGCCGAAGGTTTCACCCGGGCCGACGTGCTGGCGCTGGTCGCGGCCGTTGAAGCAAAATCTGAACATCCAATCGCGCGCGCCATCGTCGAAGCCGCACAGGCTGAAGGCCTCCCGGCCCACGGGCTGGCGGACTTCGAAAGTATCACCGGCTACGGCGTGCGCGCGCAGGCTGGCGGACGCAGGGTCGAGGTCGGCGCCGACCGCTTCATGGCCTCACTCGGGCTCGACCTCTCGGTATTTGCCGCGACCGCAGCGGGCCTGGCCGAGAACGGCAAGACCCCGCTTTATGCTGCCCTCGACGGCGAGCTTGCCGCGATCATTGCCGTCGCCGACCCGATCAAGCCGACCACGCCAGATGCGATCCGCGCATTGCATCACCTTGGCCTCAAGGTCGCGATGATCACCGGCGACAACCAACGGACTGCCGAAGCCATTGCGCGCCGCCTCGGGATCGACGAGGTGGTGGCGGAAGTCCTGCCGGAGGGGAAGGTGGCGGCCGTGCGGACGCTGAAACAGACCCATGGCCGGCTTGCCTTCGTGGGCGACGGCATCAACGACGCGCCAGCGCTTGCCGAAGCCGATGTCGGCATCGCCATCGGGACGGGCACCGACATCGCCATCGAGGCGGCCGACGTGGTGCTGATGTCGGGCAACCTCAAAGGCGTCCCTGACGCGATCGCCCTTTCAAAGGCGACGATCCGCAACATCCGCCAGAACCTGTTCTGGGCGTTTGCCTACAACACCGCGCTGATTCCCGTTGCGGCCGGCGTACTCTATCCCGCTTTCGGGCTGCTGCTGTCGCCCGTTCTGGCGGCGGGCGCCATGGCAATGTCAAGCGTCTTCGTGCTTGGCAACGCGTTGCGGCTGAAGCGCTTCCGCCCGCCGTTGAGCAAAAGCGAAACCGTCGAAGGAGAACCGGCATGAACCAGCCCACAAGACCAAACTCAAAATCCGCGGTGCTCTACCGAATGGTAATGCCGGACCACGTCTGCCCCTACGGCACAAAGTCCAAATGGCTGCTGGAGTCGCAAGGCTACACTGTCGAGGATCATCACCTGACCACACGGGCCGCGACCGACGCCTTCAAGACAGAGCATGGTGTCGACACCACGCCGCAGGCGTTCATCGATGGCAAGCGCATCGGCGGCTATGACGCACTTCGTGAGCGCTTCGGCAGGACGGTGATCCGCGAGGGCGACACAACCTATCGGCCGGTCATCGCCATCTTCGCCGTGGCGGCCCTCATGGGACTCGCGATCTCCTGGGCAGCTCTCGGGACGATTGATCCCATCCGCGCCGCGGAATGGTTCGTCGCATCGGCCATGGTCCTTCTCGGGCTTCAGAAGCTGCGGGACGTCGAGGGCTTCTCCACGATGTTCCTCAACTACGATCTGCTTGCAAGCCGCTGGGTGCCCTATGGCTATGTCTATCCCTTCGCCGAGACGCTGGCGGGCCTGCTGATGCTCGCTGGTGCGCTGATGTGGCTTTCGGTCCCGCTGGCTCTTTTCATCGGGATTGTGGGAGCGGTTTCGGTGTTCAAGGCCGTTTATGTCGACAAACGGGAGCTCAAATGCGCCTGCGTGGGCGGCGGCTCAAATGTCCCCTTGGGCTTTGTCTCCCTCACCGAGAACCTCATGATGATCGCAATGGCGATATGGATGGTCGCAAGGCACGGGCTCTAGCATCGACCGGGGCGCCATTTCGTCTCCTGTTACAGCGGGGCGGCTAGTGTGCAGTTGTGGGAAACCGCGCCTGCCAAAGGAGTCCCGTCTCGGTAAAAGTCAGGTTTGCTTCACCCATCGTTGCCCCGGCGAACAGTCGGGTCAGAAGTTGTGTGCCGAAACCTTTCCCATGCTCGGATGGGGGATGCGGACCACCTTCTTCATGCCAGACGAGGGTGACAAATCCATCTTCGCCCCTATTCCACGAGAGACGAACGCGACCCTCAGGAACGCTAAGGCTCCCGTACTTGGTCGCGTTCGTGCCCAGTTCATGGACGGCCAGAGCAATATAGGGTGCCGACCGCCCCGGAATGATGATGTCCCGGGCACCCTCAAGCGTAACGCCGGAAAGATGCGCGACCTGCGATCCGAGCAGTTCATGCAATGTGGCTTTGTCCGCATCGTGCGACAGCAACGCATCCTGGGCGCCAGCGAGTGCCGTCAGACGCTTGTCGAGCGTAGCCAGGAAGTCGTTGTTAACGCCCCTGCCGCGCGCGCTCTGGTGAACAATGGCCTGGACGAGCGCAAACACGTTCTTGACGCGGTGCGAGAGTTCCCTCGCCAGGACCTCAAGCTTCTGCTCGTTCTGTTTGCGATGGGTGATGTCCAGCGCGCTCGCCACCACGCCCGCTGCCCCTTCCGCGCGAGAGACCGGCGCGGTCTGGATTGCCAGCCAGAGCGCATTGCCCTCGACGGTCAGGCCGAATTCCTCGGACTGAGGCTCCGTCAGACCGCGCCAGAGTATAGCCTCGAGAGGTTTCCCGATGATCTCGCCGAACGCTTCGCTTGGAGTTTTCCCGATTGGGTCGCCACTGACGTTGTGCGCCCAAGTGTAGCGAAGGTCTCGATCATGCTCCGACATGGCAAGGCTGGAAATCGAGGTCGCAAGGCTTAGCCGGTCGGCTATGGCGCGATGATGGTCGGTCTTCTCCTGTAGTTTCGCCAGCGCCTGCTCGAGACCACGCTCGGCATAGCGCAACTCGGTAATGTCCTCATTGACGCCGATCATGCCGGCAAACGCGCCCGCTTCATCGCTATATGGCGTTGCCCGGGTGCGCAGGATACGGATCTCGCCGTCTGCCCGTCGGTAGCGTCCCTCGCATTCGAAGGCGCTTTGGCTCTTCATCCCGGCTGCAAACGGCCCGAACACAGCTTCGCGGTCATCGTGGAGCACACTCGTTGACCAGTCGAACGTCCGGCACTCATCCTCTGTCAATCCCCAGAAGGCGCGCATTCGTGCATTCAAATAGACGCACCGCCCCGACACGTCACCGCGCCAAAGCATTGCGGGGGAGCTCTCTGCAAGCGAAGCAAGTTCGGACTCTGACATTTCACCTCGAATGTTCATGGCACGGGGGAGTCGGCGACCGCTTCAACCTCCCGCTTTTTCCATAAGGTCTTGTGAGCAAGCTAGTTCTCCAGGACCTCGCCCAGGCTGGTCAGGTCGAAAGGTTTGGACAGCCAGCGAACGCTATCACCCAGCGTGTCCGCGGCGTCGGGCGGTCGGGTGTAGCCGGAAGCAATGACGATGCGTATTGCCGGCCACCTTTCCTGCACCTGCGCCACCAGAGACGTGCCTGAAATCCCTGGCAGGCCGACATCGGTGATCATCACGTCAATGCGCGCGTGCTCGAGAATGCGCAGCGCTTCCTCAGCGGAACCGGCTTCATGAACCGTGTGCCCAAGATCGGTCACCATGTCCGCACCGGCCATGCGCACGAGAATCTCGTCTTCGACCAGCAACACGGACAACGCGATCTGGTGAGATTTGGGTGCGTCGCTCGTTTCCCGGGCTGCCGCTATAGTGCCCCGCTTGTCGAGGGATTGTCGCACGCGCTGCGCCAGGGCCTCACGTGTATAGGGCTTGCTGAGCAATTCGACGCCGGGATCGAGCCGACCCTCATGGACAATAGAGTTTTCCGTGTAACCAGATGTGAACAGAACCGCGAGACCCGGGAGGCGGGCCTGCGCCCGGCGTGCCATTTCCCGGCTTTGCAGCGGCCCGGGCATGACGACGTCGGTGAACAGGAGATCAATCGGTACCCCGCTCTCCACGATGGCCATTGCGCCCGTCGCATCAGTCGCCCTCAACACGCGATAACCGAGTTCAGAGAGGAGCTCGACAACGGTTGTGCGCACGTCGTCGTCGTCCTCTACGACGAGCACTGTTTCCGTGCCGCCCTTGATCGGGCCGGGGTCGACACTTTCCTCGATGACCTCAGCCTGGCGTGCACGCGGCAGATAGACCCGGATTGTCGTGCCCTCGCCGACTTCGCTGTAGAGTTTGATGTGGCCGCCGGACTGCTTGATCAGGCCGTAGACCATGCTGAGGCCGAGGCCAGTCCCCTTGCCCGGGCCTTTCGTAGTGAAGAATGGCTCAAAGACTCTCTCAACCAGGTCCCGAGGTATGCCGCAGCCGGTATCGGTCACGGCCAACATGACATACTGACCTGGCTTGAGATCGGCATGCTGGCGCACATAGGTATCGTCCAACATGGCGTTGCCAGCCTCGATGGTAAGCTTGCCATAGCCTTCCATCGCATCGCGCGCGTTGATGGCGAGGTTCAAAATGGCGTTCTCGATCTGGGTCTGGTCGATGAAGGTGTTCCAAAGGCCTGCCAAGATCACCGTCTCCAGTTCGATGCCCTCGCCAAGCGCGCGGCGCAGAAGATCATCCATGCCATGAACGAGACGCCCCAGATTGACGACATTGGGTGCCAGGGGTTGCTTGCGGCCGAAAGCCAGAAGTTGAGAAGCGAGCCTGCTGCCACGGGAAACCCCGGCGATCGCGTTCTGGACGCGTTGTTCGGCGCGGATATTGCCGGCAACATCGCGCATGAGCAGCTGAAGGTTGCCACCGATGACCTGAAGCAGGTTGTTGAAGTCGTGAGCGATGCCGCCGGTCAGCTTGCCGATCGCTTCCATTTTCTGAGCCTGGAAAAGCTGGGCTTCCACAGCTTCACGTTCGGCAATGGTCTCCTCGACGCGTTGTTGAAGCGCCGCATTGAAGTTGGTCATGGCGTCTCGCGCCTCGATTTCGGCTTCAATGTTGCGCGCTTCGACCACCGTTCCGATTGGCTTGCCCTGATCATCCCTGATCGGACTGGCCGTATACGCCACCGGATAGAACGAGCCGTCCTTGTGGACGAATGTGCCCTCGCCCTGAACCTGATTGTCTTCCGGATAGGCCCGGTCGATGACGCATTCCTCAATGGGTAAGTGGCTGCCATCGGGGTGGGTGTGGTGGATCACGTCGTGTAGCGGCCGGCCGATCGTCTCCTCAAACCGGTATCCGGTCAGCCTTTCAGCAGCGGGGTTCATGTAGATGCACTCCTGCCGGTCATCCATCAGGAATACCGCCATGGTCGTGTTATTCAGGACGGTGTCGAGGCGGCGCGAAACCTCTTGTAGCTCCCGGATCGCCGCATCGCGCTCCGTCGTATCTTCAATAGCGGCATAGAAAACGGGCCGCGCCTCATCCTCGAGGAGTTGCAGCGTGACCGCGACATTGTAGTCACTCCGGTCCTTTCGGCGGTGAATGGTCTCGAAATGCTGAACCGGTTTCTCGCCGGTCTTAAGCGGCTCGATGATCTCTATGAACGCCGCATCGTTCAGCGCAGGCTTGATATCGAGCGGCGTGAGCTCACGGAGCTCGTCCATGCTGTAGCCAAGGTTCTCGCGCGCGCCGCGATTGACGAGAATGAATTTAAGCGTCCGTGCGTCGAACACGAAGGTTTCGCTCGCCGCGTCCTCGACGATGCGGCCAAGCCGCTCGTTGGCAGATGAGGCGGCCAGACGTTCCAGTTCGGCCGCAGCGCGTCCGGCAAATAGCTCAAGCGTTTCCTGAGGCTGGAGGTCCTCGATGAGAGGCTCATCATGGAGTATGGCCAGAAGCCCCAGAGTGCGCCCGTCAGCGCCGCGCAAAGGCACGCCCAGATAGCTCTCTGCTCCCATTTCGGTCAGCAGGGCATCTTCGGGAAAAAGAGAGGCGACATCTGCAGGATAAAAGCACATCTGCTCGCCGATGACGTTGGCGCAGGGCGTGCCGACGAGATCATACTCGAAATTGTCCTGGCGCTCACCGTCGCTCCAGGCGGCAAGCGTTCGCGCTCGAGACGGATTGGTAGGATCGATGTCGCACAGCAGAACCCATCTCACCTGCAGCGCCTGGGCCAAAGCGCCCACCATTGCATCGAAGAACGACCGGCCTACCAGACGCGAGCATTCGATCAGCTTGCGCCGGGCCTCTTCTGCACGCTTTCGGCTCGTAATGTCCCTGGCAACCTTGGAGGCTCCAATGATTATCCCGTCATCGTTCTTGATCGGAGAGACGGTAAGCGAGATCTCCAGCCCTACGTTATCGCTACGCAGGCGCCGCGTTTCGAAATGACGAACCGTCTCGCCCCGGCTGATCCGCGCGAGTATCTCTTCCTCTTCCGCATGCCGATCCAGCGGGATGATGCGCACGATCGACTGGCCGATCATCTCTGAGGCCGTATACCCGAATAGCTTGCTCGCGCCCTGGTTCCAGCTCGTAACGATCCCTTTGAGCGACAGGCTGATGATGGCGTCGTCGCAATATTCGACGATTGCCGCCAGGCGGCGGTCCAGACCGTTTTCGGGCTCCAGAGCGATTGGCGCGTTCATTGTCGCATCGTCTTGCATTGCAGTCGTCCAGTTCAGTCTTGCCTCGTCGCCCCGTCGAGGGCTCGCCACAGACAATCAAAGCAATACTATTGAATGAAAGTCAGCTACCCGTCGACCTACTGCGGAACAGCTCCACCTTCTCGGCAAAATCGGAAGGTGAGATGGGCTTTTCTATAAATCCAAGTGATATGTCGTGGTGCCGGGCGGCCACTTGCGCTTGACCCGTCACAAAAATTGCGGGTATCCCGCGCTTCTGGAGCCAGGCGGCCGCATCCGGTCCCGTGGGTCCGTCAACGAGGTCGATGTCCACCAGCACAGCATCAAATTGCAGCGATTGGAATTTTTCTTTGAGCTCGGCGAAGCTGCTTAAGGAGCCGGCACTGACATAGCCGAGATCCTCGATCATCTGCTCAACATGGAATGCAAGAAGAGGATTATCTTCCAGATAAAGGATACGCATGAATGCTGGGCCCCGGCTTTGCTCCCGCATCAACGCGGCTGAGAGCTATCGGTTGCCGACAGCCGCGACAAGGGTCCCTGCGCCGAACAGCGAAGTCCGTCAGGTTCAAAAGCAATGGTGGGCAGGCGCCCGAATACAGCGGCCAACGCAGAGCGCACGTAGCGAGTTCCATAGCCGGCCCGCGCCGGTTCGATGACGAGTGGTCCTTCCGACTCTTTCCATTCGAGAGCCAGTTCTGGCTGGACGCCATCAATAACCGACCATCGCAACGTGACGCGCCCTTCCGGCTGCGACAGCGCGCCATATTTGATCGCGTTTGTTGTCAGTTCGTGCAGGCAGAGGGCAAGCGTCGTGCCGCTCTCCCGGCCGAGATTCATCAAAGGCCCGGAAAAAGAAATCCGCTCCTGTCCGACGAGCCTGTATGGCTCGAAGGTCAGGGTCGCGATGTCGCCTATCGAAACGGCGCCTTCCGCCGCATGGAACACGGCCGAATGGACTTTCTCGAGGGCGCGCAGCCGTCCGCGGAAATCATCGGTGAACGCATCGAGCGACGTAGCCCCGCGCCGCGTCATCTCGAAGATGGAGGTGACGCTGGCAAGGATGTTCTTTACGCGATGATTCAGCTCCCGCCGCAGCTCCATCTCCTGACCGATGTGGTCACGGACATCGCGCTGTCTTAATCGCACCAGCAAAGCCGACTGGACACCGCTGACGAGTTCCACGGCCGTGACGGGCCGTTGATAGAAGATCAAGCGAGCGCGGGGCCAGGAGCGGGCAAGTTCAGCCCGCACCAGCTCGGGCTTTGAGGCTCTGTCAAGCAGGATGACGATCGGCAACTCGGACCTGACGGCTGCTCGGAAAGATGAGCGGCAACCGCCTTCACTGCCAACGGGGTCAGTGCCTCATGGGTCGCGACCAGCACACCCGGCGCCACGGCGAGATGATCGGCCAGAGCCTCACCGGCGGAACAAATTCGCACTTCAATGTCATGCTCGACCAGCAACCGTCCCAGGTAGTCGGCATCCCGGCGATAGGGCGCGAGAACCACTACCTGGTTCAGTGTTGATTGATCTGTTTGGTCGAAGGCGTTCAAGCTTCAGGCAAAGGATTATAGGGCACAACCGTGATGCCCGAGCTTTCAATAAACAGCTCATGAACATCCAGGTCATGAGGACCGTGACGCTTCTTGACCACGGTGATATTTCGGCGCAGGCGGCCGTCATGCTCGGTGAGGCGGAGGAGCAGGACGGTATCGCCCAGAAAGCTGACATCGACATCGATCCCGACATTCTGGCCCAGCAGTCCGTGCTGCGCGACGATCAGCATCGTCAGCACGCCCGCCCGCGCGAGGTATTTGAGCAGAGACTGAATGTCGCGCACCGCCTTGTCGCGATGCGGGAGCGAGTTGAGATAACCGGTGAAGCTGTCGATGACGACGACCCGTGTGTGGTCCTCCGTGACGATCGTCTGCACGATCTGGGCGAATTCGCCGGGGGAGATTTCATTCGGGTTGAAGTCCCGGATGGTCAATTGCCCCTTGTCGTAGAAGGGCCGCAGGTTCATGCCCAGACCTTCGGAGCGGCGAAAGAATGTCTCCAGACGTTCCTCGAAAAGGAACAGCGCGACCTTCTCCCCGCGCTCAAGGGCTGCCGTGGAGTAGAGCGACGCCATGGTGGACTTGCCAGTACCGGACTGTCCGATGACGAGCGTGATGGTCCCCGATTCCTGACCGCCACCGAACATTTCATCGAGGGTGGCTACACCGGACTTGATCAGTTCGGGTTTGCTCTCCTCGACTGGCGCGCCGGCCACGATGCGCGGGAAAACGACCACGCCTTCACCTTCGCGGATCGCCATGTCGTGATAGCCGTCTGCGACGGGCACGCCGCGCATCTTGCTGACCTCTACCCGGCGACGTACGGCGCCATAGTCTTCGAGGGACTTGTCGAACCGGATGACGCCGTGCGCGATGCCTTCGACTTCCTCGCCATTGTTCCCCTCTCTGTCCTGGGTGTCGAGAAGGAGGGCCACCACGTTGCGCTGGGCCAGAAAGGACTTGAAAGCGATCAGCTCGCGACGAAACCGTGGCGTGTCACCGGTGATCAGGCGGATTTCCAGAAGCGAGTCTAGACGAGCCGGCTGGGCTTATGCTCTTCGATCGCCCGCTCGATGGCCTGCCGGGTCTCGTCGAGACGCAATTCGGCGGTCTGGAAGATGGTCTGGTCGGCAGCACCGTTGACGGCATCGGAAGCCGAGAGCTCCTCCACCCGGATGCCGTCCAGCGTCCAGCCATGCGACGATGCGATGGATTCAAGCTCTGCCGCGGTCTGCGATAGGCTGACATAGATGCATTTCTCGCCGGCATCGATCCCGGCCTTCAGGAACTGAAGCGCAGCCGTCGTCTTGCCAGCGCCGGGAGCGCCTTGCAGCATATAGAGATTGGACGGTGGCAGGCCGCCACGCAATATTGTGTCCAGTCCGATAATGCCGGTCGAGATCGGCTTTGTTGTTTTGCGCTTGGCCATTTCGTGTCCTGTGCTGAGGTCCCCCTGCTTCGCTAACATCTTTTCGACGTCCCGGCGACGAAATTGACTTCCCTTGACGGGTGCGGCTCCAGCGGATGCGGGACACAGGAGGACGGAGACGATTCCCAAGTTGGATTATCGGTCGCCTGGGCGGGACCAAGGGCCCTGCGCGGAAAGCCGGTCGGCCCCTCGAAGGCGGCCTAGAAATCAGCTCTTCAGGCGGCCTCGGACTTCTCGCTCGTGAGATTTTCAATCCGGTTCAGCCAATCGCACAATAGGGGACGCGACTTGATGTAGTCAGCGACCGGCGTGGACATCGGCCATCGGGCCATTGGCTGCATCATGCCATAAGCCGAGACATCGGTGAGCGAAGGACGCTCTCCGGCAAGATACGCCTTGTCTCCCAATGCCACCTCGATGGCGACGACGTCGGCGATGCCTTTGCGCGCTATGACATTGTCGTCGTGCCGGGCGATGCCGCGGGCGTGAAGCTGCTTGCCCAGTTGCCGGCAGACCATAGTGGCCGCCATCCCCGCCAAGGGTCGCGGGGCCATCGATCTGGCGACCTCGACGACAAAGGGGCGACCATTGGGATGGACGAACATCTCCCACTCGAACACCATATGCAGATGCTCCTCGATCATGCGCCGGAAAGCATGCAGTCGCCCGAGTTCAGACGGCTCAAGACCGGCATCGATATCGAAACCATAAACGTGGGTCAGTCTGTCGATGATGATTTCCGAATCGGGGATACGTTCGCCATCGAGCTCGACCCATGGATTCTTCTTGTTCGGTCCCTTCCCGGAATCGTTCTCGATCACCTGTTCGTAGTCGATGCCCCCGATATCCAGCCATTTAAGAAGCTTGAGGGCAAATGGTCCCCCTGTTGGTAGGCCAAAGGCGGGGAAGAACGTGAACACGCGAAGCTGGGACATGGTCTCGCACCTTGCTTACCATCGGTAAGTTACTATACTTACCAGCGGTAAGCTGTCAAGGAGTCAACGTGCCGCGGCGTCGACGGGTAACGAAAGAGATGATTGTTGCGGAAGCGAGGCGCCTGGTCGCCGAGCAAGGCACAACTGGGCTGACGTTTCAGGCGCTGGCCAGCACCCTTGGCGTCAGCAAGCAGGCCATCATTTACTGGTATCCCAGCAAGCGTGAGCTCGCGAGAGACTTCTGCCTCCCCCTGCTGAGAGAGGAAAGAGATGTAGTCACGACCGCCATTGCCGATACGCGGTCGGCAACCGAGGCGATCGAAGCCTTTGTTCGTTCCCTCGTACGGTATCATCTGTCTGACCTCGGCCGGTTCAGAATCCTCTATCTTTGGCTGCAGTTCGAGCCGGGGGTTTCGTTGCGCCCGGGGGACGAGCAGCTGCTTGATCCCATCCACGAGACGACGAGCTCCAGCTATGACCTGCTTGAAGCGAGGATCGCAGCCGACAGAGCTTTCCTCGGCAATGGCGACGCGCGCAAGCTGGCGGTCGCGGTCGACATGGCCGCGCTCGGGCTTGTGACCATGCTTGCTATGGCGGAGGCCATGAACGATCCCTGGCGCCATTCGACGGAATCGATGGTCGATGCGCTCATAGACCTGCTTACAGGCCAGCACAGATCGGACGCGGCAAAACGCATTTAGCCGGGAAGTCTCCGGCGACCACGTGCGCTGCCAACCTGACGCGCCAGACCTCGGTCGACACCCAGCGGAAGCTAGTGCATCGACTGGCCCTGTGTCCGTTGGACAGTTTGGTCGCCGTCGCCCGCCTGTCTGCCAAGCTCTGTCACCCGCCTTTTGACCGCGCTCGAGGCTCATCAACTGAGAGGCCTGCACCCCAGAGGTCGGCCACCAACCCAGTAGATGCCCGGGCAGCGTCCCCGATAAAGCCGACGTTAACATGCTCGAGCGCATGTATAAGCATTCTGTGGAGTTCAATCATGCCGCCATCCAGCCTTCGCTCAGCCCGCTTTCTTCGGCGCGTGGCACTGCCAACCTTGGTTGGCATCGGCGCACTGGGCGGGCTCGTCGGCATGCTGTTGGCCTGGGCAGGTCACGAAGCAGATGAAATTGCAGTTAGCCGACAGGTGGCGCTCGCCAACGTTGTCATCGGCAACCTCAGAGACACCATCGCTCATAACCAGGAGAGCGTGACGGTCTGGGACGATGCCGTCAGGGCGGTCCGGCAAGACGGCGCGGCCGAGTGGATTGACTATAATCTCGGAAGCTGGATGCACACCTATTTCGGTCATGACGGAGCCTACGTGCTCGACGCAGCCGATGAGCCGATCTACCAGTTCTCGACGGGAATGACAGAAGAACCCTATCGCGACGTTCAGGTGGTGGCAGCCCCTCTCGTCGGAACACTGAGACAGTTGCTGCGCGAAGGCGACGAGACCGGAATTTCCGACCGGATATTGAGCCAGGGGGCGGCTGACTTGACAACTGTTGGGGGGCGCCCGGCGGTCGTGAGCGCCAAGCCCATTGTATCAGATACCGGCGAAATCGAGCAGACGCCTGGGACGGAGTATGTTCATATTGCAGTGCGCTACCTGGATGGAGATTTCCTCGAACTCCTGGGGCGCGACTACATGTTTGACGACTTACGGTTTGAAGGGGAGGAAGAGGCAACTGATGCCGCTGCGAAGCTCCCACTTCTTTCGGATTCCGGTGAGACGGTCGGCCATCTTGTCTGGCACCCCTACCGGCCGGGCGCGGCGGTGGTCGACAAGGTCGCTCCCGTAGCCGCCGCGGTAGCCGGTCTGGTTTTCTTGCTCATCATCGGACTCCTGTTCATGCTGAACCTGCGCTCGCGCAAACTCCTGGAACGGGAAGCGCGCATGAAGCATCTGGCTCATCACGACCCGCTCACGGAGTTGCCAAACCGCGCGCTCTTTCATGAACGGCTTGATGAGGCTTTACGCACACGCCCTGTCGATTCACTGGTTGGGGTTCTGTATCTCGATCTCGATCATTTCAAGCAGGTCAACGATACGTTGGGCCATCCCGCAGGTGATGCCGTCATCAATGAATTCGCGACCCGGCTGATCGGCTTGATCCGTTTATCTGACACGCTAGCGCGCCTCGGTGGCGATGAGTTCACCATCGTCATTCCAGATCTGAAATCCATGGAAGATGTAGAGGCGTTGTCCTCCCGCATCATCGATACTGTGCGCCAGCCCTTTGACGTAGATGGCCACCAGGTCTTCATTGGCGTGACGGTGGGCATCGCCATCGCACCTGACGATGGAGACACCCGAACCGAGTTGTGTCGCAAGGCGGATATCGCGCTGTACCATGCCAAGAGCTCGGGACGCAGCCGCTATGCCATATTCGGTTCCGAGATGGACTCGATGCTCCGGGCTCGGCGCGACATCGAGCGCGATTTACGACGGGCGTTGCGGGGCGGCGACCAATTGGCCGTCCACTATCAACCGCTGTTCAGTGCCGCTACTCAGAAGATTATTGGGGTGGAGGCTCTCCTGCGCTGGCTTCATCCGACCAATGGCTGGATATCGCCCGAGGTCTTTATCCCGATCGCAGAAGATACGGGGATGATCGAAGCCATCGGCGAGTTCGTGTTGCGTGACAGCTGCGAAGCCGCAAGGCGGTGGCCGACATTGTCGGTCGCGGTCAACGTGTCAGCCATTGAACTTCGAAATCCTGCATTCGCAACGAAGGTTGCCGCTCGCCTGCTTGAAGCGGGCGTAGACCCCCGGCGCCTCGAGCTCGAGCTGACTGAAAGCGCACTCACTGATCCCAACGGCGTGTGTGACCAGAACGTCAAAGCTCTTCGTGCACTGGGAGTGCGCATCGCGCTGGACGACTTCGGCACCGGATTCTCCTCGCTTGGACGCTTGCAAAAACTTGAGGTCGATCGGATCAAGATTGACCGAAGCTTCATCCATGGCTTCGGAAAAGCGAACGGTGACGAAGCCATAGTGCTTGCGATCGTCGAAATGGCCCGTGCGCGGGGTCTGAAGACGACGGCGGAAGGTGTCGAGACTCCCGAGCAGAGCGGACATCTCACGCAAATCGGTTGTGACGATCTGCAGGGATTTCTCTATTCGCGTCCCGTGCCCGCAGACGAAGTCACCGCTCTCCTGAAGAGATCGACAACCCGTCAGCTGTCCGCCTAGCGCTCCGCGCCTCGCGGGTTGTCACGTCGCCGCGGCTGGTCGCCAGGCCTCTGGAAACTCATAGCCGCAGCGCTTTCGGAGAGATCCAGTCAAGTCGCCCTTCCAATGTCTCGTCGAAAGGCTTGACTGGGGTTCCCGGAACTTAATACTTGGCGGCATGGGGACTGCGAGCTCCCCACGAGGCGCCAGCTGAAGATCGCGTTCCACATCAACCCCGGCGACGGAGGAACGCACATGCCTGCGCCCAATGCCATTTCACTCGACAAACTCACCCGCATCATTGGAACACCCCGCGCACCGCTTTTGCTCGATGTGCGATCCGAGGAGGATTTCTCTGCTGATCCCCGATTGCTTCCGGGGTCCACCCGGATTGACGATCAGGCGCTTGTAGATCTCGCGACCCGGCTTGGAGGACAGCCGTCGATCACTGTGTGTCAGGCTGGTCACCGGCGCAGTCAGGGCACCGCCGCCTGGCTGCGCGCCGAGGGC
>NZ_JARGES010000057.1 GCF_029210365.1 Mesorhizobium sp. YIM 152430 | reverse complement strand
TGCCGAGCCATCGGTTTTGAGGGCGATCGTGCCGGTGCCCGGTCCAACGTGTTCGGCCAACTGCGCGACCATATCGCCAGCGACCGCATTGGCGGCATAGGGGTCCAGATTGGCGGCATCCGTGCTTGATGCGGCGGAGAAATAACCGCCCCCCGTTGTCACGCAACCGGCGAGCGAGAGCGAAACGAGCGCCACGGCTAGGGCGCGTGTGATCTTGGAGACGCCAGCCATGACTATCCCCTCCTTTGAATGGTAATGCGCTGTTGCTGACGGCCGACCCCGCTCACCAGCACGGCCCGGTCAATCAGGTAATCCACGATCATCATGTTGTTGTTGAGCCGGTAATTGACGATCTGGTTTTGGCCGCCTGATTGGACAAACAGGATCGGCGCGTCACCGCTCCCCAGGTGGCCCGGGAATTGGATGTAGGTCTTCATCCCATCGGTATAGATGCGGGTCGGCTTCCAGCGAGCGTTGCCGCTGATCGAGAAGTTGAAATTCAGGTTCTCGGCAGGGACACCCGCGCCGGGAATGACACTTGCCTCGATCCGTTGGTTCACGGCCGCAATTTGCTGGCGAATGTCCTCTGGATAAGAGAACGCCACGCGGGCCATATAGCCGCTTTGACGAGACTCGAGATTGATGTGGTAGGTGCGTCGCGACGTGGTGACGACCATGGAGGTCTTAAGCCCCGCTTCGGCCGGCTTCACCACAAGGTGGATGCGGGGGCCTTCGGGCGATCCTGAGGACGCCGGCTCGACCTGCCAGCGGACAGTATCGCCCACCAGAACATCACGAACCGCTTCCCCAGCCTGCAATGCAATCTCGCAGAGCTGCAATGGGGAACAAACA
>NZ_JARGES010000056.1 GCF_029210365.1 Mesorhizobium sp. YIM 152430 | reverse complement strand
CATAACCTGAAGGTCGTAGGTTCAAATCCTACCCCCGCAACCAAACTTTCCTGCATTATCAAATCTTTATGCCTCGCCCTCACGCGGGGCTTCTTGCGTTCCGCCACCCGTGGAAGCACTGGAAGCAAGAAGGCGCGAAGTCCTTCATATTCCTGCGAGCGCACTGTGGCATTCAGCGGCAATATATCAGGTCCCTGACCCTAAATGGGCTCCACGCCGCACCATTCGGCCACGAACAGCGCCATCGCTGCGGTGATGCGTTTCAGCGACGTTAGACTGACGCGCTCGTCGAAGCCGTGGATGTTTTTCGAAATCGGTCCATAGCACAGCGCGGGAATGCGGTCGTAGAGTGCATAGACGCGCGTATCGAGATAGCCCGGCGTCATGAAGGATTTCAGCTCCTTGCCGGTTGCAGCCTCGTGCGCACGGCCAAGGACGGCTTCAGCCTCCGAGCCGGGCTCAAGCACGTAGCCTTCGGAATGGAACCCGTTGAAGGTGACCTGCGGCGGGTTGTTGGCGAGGAAGGTGTCGGCGCGGGCGGCGGCGGCCAGATGATCCTCGATCTCCCTGGCGGCTTCCTGGGCGCTGATGCCGGGATAGAGCGAGATGCGGCAGTCGATGCGGCACCAGGCGGGCACGGACGACGCCCAGTCGCCGCCCTCGATCTTGCCGATGTTGAGGTTGATCGGGTGCGCCTCGTCGCGAAAATGCTCATGGTCGCTTTTTCGTGCGTTCCACTTGGCTTCGAGGTCGCGCAGCGCGGCGATGACGCGGTAGGTGGCGTCGATGGCGTTGGCGCCCGCCGCCATTTCGCGCACATGGACCGGCAGGCCGCGCGTTTCGACCTGAAACCAGATGACGCCGACATTGGCGCGCACCAGCATCTCCTCTTCCGGCTCGGGGATCAGCACGGCGTCGGCCCTGTAGCCGCGCAGATGGGTCATCAGCGCGCCGTTGCCGGTCGATTCCTCCTCCACGACGGACTGGACATAGACGGTGGCCGCCGGCTGGAGGCCGATGCTGCGCAGCGCATCGAGCGCCGCGATATTCGCGATATGTCCCGCCTTCATGTCCGCGCCGCCGCGGCCATAGAGCCAGTCGCCCTCGATCGCCGGTTCGAAGGGCGGGCGCGTCCACATGTTGGCCGGGCCGGGCGGCACGACGTCGACATGGGCCTGAAGGATCAGCGAGCGGCCCTTCTCCTCGCGCGGGCGGTGGATGCCGACGACGATCGGTGCCTTCGAGTGCTCGGCCGTGAACGGAGCGCCGCCGGGGTGGCGCGAGATCGCGTCCTCGTCCATCTCGAACCGCTCCATGGCGAGGCCCCGGTCACGCAGGAGGCGGAAAACGTGATCCTGAATGGCATGTTCCTCGCCGCGCAGGGACGGAAAGCGGATCATCTCCTGCGTCAGGGCGACCTGCTCATCGAACCCGGCCTCCACGGCGGCAACGATCCTGGCGCTGAGGTCAGGCGAAAGGGGCATGGACGGTCTCCGTTCAGTTGGCATGGGCAAATGCGTCGCGGCCGGGCACGGCGGCAAGCAGTTTGCGCGTGTAGTCATGGGTGGGGTTGGCGAAGAGTTCGGCCGTCGGCGCCAGTTCGACGATGCGACCGCTTTGCATGACGGCGATGCGGTCGCAGATCTGGGCGGCAACGCGCAGATCGTGCGTGACGAACAGGATGGCGACGCCGAGCCTTTTCTGGATGTCGCGGATCAAGTCGAGAATCTGGGCCTGCACCGAGACGTCGAGCGCGGACACGGCTTCGTCGGCGATCAGCACTTTCGGGTCGAGCGCCAGCGCGCGTGCGATGCCGATGCGCTGGCGCTGGCCGCCGGAGAACTCGTGCGGGTAGCGGTCGGCGGCGGCCGGCGTCAGGCCGACGAGGTCGAGCAACTCGCGGGCGCGCCGCATCGCCGCCTTCCTGTCGACGCCTTGCGCGACCGGCCCTTCGGCGATGATGCGCCCGACCGAGCGGCGCGGGTTGAGCGAGGCGTAGGGGTCTTGGAAGATCATCTGGATGCGCGAGCGGTGCGGCCGCAGGGCGCGTTGCGTCATGGCCTGGATTTCGACGGTTTCGAGCCGGATCGTGCCGTCATCGGGCTCGATCAGGCGCAGGCAGCAGCGTCCGACGGTCGATTTGCCCGAACCGGATTCGCCGACGAGACCGAGCGTCTCGCCCGGCCGGATGGCGAAGGAAACGTCGTCGACGGCCTTGACCTGGCGGCCCTTGGCGAAGAAGCCGCCGCTCTTGTAGGTCTTGGCCAGTCCCTCGACGGTCAGCGCGGCGGGCGCATCCGCGAGCGCGCGGGCGTCGGGCGGCGTGATCGAGGGAACGGCGGCGATCAGCTTGCGGGTATAGGGGTGCGTGGGCGCGCGCAGCACCTCGGCCGTCTTGCCCGCCTCGCAAATCTCGCCGTTCTGGAGAACGACGATCCGGTCTGCGATCTCGGCGACGACGCCGAAATCATGGGTGATGAACAGGACCGCCGTGCCGTGATCGCTGCGCAGACGATCGACCAGCTTCAGGATCTGCGCCTGGGTGGTCACGTCGAGGGCGGTGGTCGGCTCGTCGGCGATGAGCAGTTTCGGCTCGAGCGCGAGCGCCATGGCGATCATGACGCGCTGGCGCTGACCGCCGGAAAGCTGGTGCGGATAGACGCGCACGATGCGGGCCGGATCGGGCAGGCCGACTTCCTCGATGAGTTCGAGGGCGCGCTTCTGGCGCGCGGACGGATCGAGCGCGCCATGGGCCTCGAACATTTCGCGGATCTGGTCGCCGATGCGCATCAGCGGGTTGAGCGAGGTCATCGGCTCCTGGAAGATCATGCCGATGTCGCGGCCGCGCACCTGACGCATCTCGCGGTCACTGAGCTTCAAAAGCTCGCGTGCGGCCAGTTTGATGCTGCCGCCGGCCACCTTTACCGCGGGGGGCAGCAGGCCCATGACGGCGTGGGCCGTCATCGACTTGCCCGAGCCGGATTCGCCGACGACGCACAGCGTCTCGCCGGCATTTATCTCGAACGAGGCGTCCTTGAGCGCGAAGGCGCGATCGGCGACGCTTGGCAATGACAGGGAGAGCCTGTCGACCTTCAGCACCGGCTCGCTCATTTGCGGACCTCCTTGCGCAGTCGCGGATTGAGCGCGTCGTTGATGCCTTCGCCGACGAGATTGAGCGCCAGCACGGTCAGGAAGATCGCGAGGCCGGGGAAGAAGCTGATCCACCACGCGTCGATGATGCGCGAGCGGCCGGCGCCGACCATGTAGCCCCAGGTCATCAGGTTGGGATCGCCGAGGCCGAGAAAGGAGAGGGAGGATTCCAGGAGGATCGCCGTCGCGATCATCAGCGAGGCCATGACGATGATGGGCGCCAGCGTGTTCGGCAATATCTGCGTGAAGATGATGCGCGGGGTCGACTGACCCACGGTGACCGCCGCCTGGACATATTCGCGCGTCCTGAGCGACAGCACCTCGCCGCGAATGAGCCGCGTCACCGGCGGCCAGGAGACGATGGCGATGGCCAGCACGATCGAAGGCAGCGATGGTTGCAGGATCGCAACGAGCACGATCGCGAGCGCGAAGCTCGGGATGGTCTGGAAGAACTCGGTGAAGCGCATGATGGCGTCATCGATGAGGCCGCCGAAATAGCCGGCGAGCGCGCCGAGCGGCACGCCGATCAGAAGCGCGGCGATCGTCGAGACGATGCCGATCAGGAGGGAGACGCGCGCGCCGTGGACGATGCCGGCCGCAACGTCGCGGCCGAGCGTGTCGGTGCCCAGAAGAAAATTGCCGTCGAGCGGCGCGCCCATCGGCCGGCCGACCATGCGCCAGGGCGACTGGGGATAGAGCACCGGTGCGAGCACCACGATGGCGACGAGGACGAGCAGCAGGAAAAGGCCTATCAGGGCGCCGCGATTGGCTGCGAAGCGGGACAGCGCGTTCATGCCGAAGCCTCGATGCGCGGGTCGACGATGCGGTAGATGATGTCGGTGACGAGGTTGAAGACGACCACCATCGCCGACGAGACGAAGAAGACGCCGAGCAGAACCGAATAGTCGCGCTGGGCGAGCGCCTCGAACATCAGCCGGCCGATGCCCGGCCAGGCGAAGACGGTTTCGGTCAGGATCGCGCCGCCGACGAGCTGCCCCGCCTGAAGGCCGGCGAGCGTGACGACCGGCAAAATGGCGTTGCGGGCGATGTGACGCCGGGTGATGACCGAAGGCGACAGGCCCTTGGCATAGGCCGTCTTGACGAAATCGGCGCCGGCGACTTCCAGCATCGAGGCGCGCATCATGCGGGCATAGATGGCGGTGAAGAAGAGGCCGAGCGTCAGCGCCGGCATGACGAGATGCCGGCCGATGTCCAGCGCGCGCTCGAAACCGGTGTAGCCGGCGCCGATGGTCTCGAAGCCCACATTGGGCAGCCAGCCGAGCTTCAGCGAGAAGACGATCTGGCTCATCAGCGCGATCCAGAACAGGGGCGTCGCGTAGAAGACCAGCGCAAGCGTGGTGATCGCGCTGTCGGACCATTTGCCGACGCGGCGGGCCGCAAGGGCGCCGAGCACGACGCCGAGCGCGAGGGAAATGAAGAAGGCGGCGCCGGTCAGAAGCAGCGTCGCCGGCAGGCGGTCGAGGATGAGGTCGAGGACGGGCTGCTGCTGGCGGTAGCTGAAGCCGAGGTCGAGCGTGGCGTAGTTCGAGAGGTAGGTCCACAACTGCTCGTAGAGCGGGCGGTCCAGTCCGAATTGCTGCCGCAACTGTTCGAGAAAGACCTCGTCGCCGGCGCCAGCCTCGCCGGCCATGACCTGTGCCGGGTCGCCCGGCGCGGCGCGAACGAGGAAGAAGTTCAGGACGGCGATGGCGAAGAGCACGATGACGCCCTTGCCAAGCCGCATCGCGACGAAGCGCAGCAAATCCATATCAGAAAAGTCCTCTCATCCGCCGCTTTCGCCGCCCGGCAAAGCGAATGCCGGGCGGGCCATGATCGGTGCGGTGCCTATTCCTTCCAGGCGTCGCGGAACCCGTCATTGACGCCGATCGCGGTCGTCACGAGGTTCTGGACATTGCAGCGGTGGATGGTCGGATAGTCCATTTCGAGCAACCAGAGCACCGGCAGGTCTTCGGCCAGAAGCGCCTGCATCCGGGAATAGAGTTGCTGGCGCTCCTCGTCCGACGACGCGATCGCGGCTTCGGCGAACAGGCGGTCGGCCTCCTCGTTCGAATAGCCGCCGACATTGGCGAAGGGACTGCCCTTGATGATGTTCGACGAGATGTAGCTTCGCGCCACGCCGATGGCCGGGTCGCCAAGCTGGTAGAGGAAGTTGAACGTCAGATCGAAGTTCCATTCGCTCGTGCGCTGCGTCCAGCCAGGAACGTCTGTGGTAACGATCTGCAAGTCGACGCCGACATCGGCGAGGTTCTGGCGGATCGCCTCGGCCCAGCGCGTCCAGGTCTCGCCATAGGGCAAGGCGAGGAATTCGATCGGCTCACCGTCATAGCCCGACGCCTCGATCAGTTCGCGCGCCTTTTCCGGATCATAGTCGTAGGTCGGCACCTCGGCATCGTAGAAGCGCGTTTTCGACGAGATCGGACCGGTCGGCAGGTTGCCGAAGCCGTTCCAAACGACGTCGCGGCCGAATTCGCGGTCGATGGCGTGCATCAGGCCCTGGCGGAACTGCTGGTCGGCGAGGATGCCTTCGCGATGGTTGACGGTGATCCAGGCGTGCGGGGCGAACATTTCCCAGCCCTTGTTCGTCACGCAGGAATTTTCCAGTTCCGACAGACGCGGCACGTCGAAAATGTCGACGGCGCCGCCGGTCAGGACGTCCACGTCGCCGGTCTCATAGGCGACCGCGCGCGCCGCGGCATCGGGAATGAAACGCCAGTAGATTTCGTCGAGATAGGGCCGGCCTTCCATCCAGTAGTCCTCGTTCCTGACGAGATGGACGTAGGAGCCCCTGTTCCATTCCTGGAACTTGAAGGGGCCGGTGCCGATCGGCGTGTTGTTCATCGGGTTGGACGCGTAGTCCGTTCCCTCATAGATGTGCTTGGGCACGATCGGCGCGGATGCCGTCTCCATGGCCAGCAAAAGCGGGCCGAATGGCTGCTTCAGCGTCAGGCGGACGGTGTTTTCATCGACCTTTTCGATCGATTCCACCTGGTTGTTGACGATCGGGCGCCAGCGCGGGTGAACCTCGCGCAGGAAGACGTCGAGCGAGAAGACCACGTCATCGGCCGAAAAGGGCTCGCCGTCGTGCCAGGTGACGTTTTCCTGAAGCGTGAAGGTGTAGACGGTGCCGTCTTCGGAGACCTCCCAGCTTTGCGCCAGCGAGGGCTGCGGCTCAAGCGCCTCGTTGAAGCGCAGAAGGGATTCGTAGATGTTGCCCGCGATCATGTTCGTCGGGCCGTTCTGGTTGAGCGCCTGCATCAGCATCGGCGGCTCGGGGGTGACGACCACGCTGACGCTGCCGCCTTCGACCTGTGCATGGGCCGCCGAAGTCACGGCAAAGACGAGCGCGGCGACGCTTGCTGCAAGGTAAGTACGCATTCTCATCGGACTCTCCATCGGGCTTGATCGCGATTGTTCCCAGTCGGCCGGCCGCCTTTTCGGCGGTCTTGTCAGCCTGACGTTTGGGAGTAGACCAATGGTGGACAGAGGTGTCAATAGATGATATTAGGTGTCATCTGATGACATTTTTGAATTGCTGACATTGATGATGGACGGCGCGGGCCAGGAAATTTCGGCAACGGGGCCGGCGGCGAAACCGGGCGTTCCGGTGGTGCGGGCGTTGGAACGAGGCATCGTTTTGATGCGGGCATTCTCGGCGGCGCAGCCACGGCGCACGCTGACCGAACTCGCCCGTTCGGCCGATCTCGACAAGGGCACGACGCGGCGGCTTCTCCATACGCTTCAGGTCGCGGGCCTCGTCGAACACGACACGCGAAGCGGCCTTTACGCGTTGACGGTCGGGCTTCTGGAAATCGCATCGGCGGTGGATACGGGGCGCGAATTGCGGGAGGTCGCCGCGCCCTATCTGGGCGATCTGGCCGACCGGATCGGCGCGACGTCCTTCCTGTGGATACCGCATGAGGGGATGGGGCTTTGCGTCGAACGCGTGCGCGCGGCCATTCCCAATGTCGATGCGCCCTGGTTCACGGTCGGCACGCGGACCGCGCTCAATTGCGGTGGCGGGCCGCGCGTGCTCCTCGCCTACATGTCGACGGAAGATCAGGACCACGCGCTGGCCCAGCCATTGCCGAAGCGCACGCCGATGAGCGTTACCGACCCCGAGGCATTGCGCAAGGTGGCGCAGCGCGTGCGCGAACAGGGATACGAATTCGCGGTCGACGATTTCGTCCTCGGCCTTGCCGGGCTCGGCGTTCCGATCTTCGGCCATGACGGCCGTTTCGCCGGCTCGCTCAGCATTTCCGGCCTGACGGAGGCGATCAGGTCGGAACTCGACCGCAATATCGCGCTCTTGCGCGAGGCAGCCCGTGCGATCGGGCGCAAGATCATCTGAGAATGGAGGCCGACGCCGCAATGGACATGAAGACCAATCAACTCAACGGTGCCGAAAGCCTCGTCGAAACCCTGCTGGCCGCCGGCATCGACACCTGTTTTGCCAATCCGGGCACGTCGGAGATGCATCTGGTCGGCGCGCTCGACCGCTACAGCCGGATGCGCTGTGTGCTCGGCCTTTTCGAGGGTGTTGTAACCGGGGCTGCCGACGGCTATGCGCGCATGGCGGGGCGGCCCGCAGCCTCGCTTCTCCATCTGGGACCGGGGCTGGCCAACGGCATCGCAAATCTCCACAATGCCCGCAAGGCCGGCACGCCGATGCTGTCGATCGTGGGCGACCACGCAACCTATCACCGCCAATATGATGCGCCGCTGACGAGCGACATCGAAGGACTGGCCAGGCCGGTATCGCACTGGGTCCGCACGAGCATGAGAGCCGAGGACCTGGGGGCCGACGCGGCGGCGGCAGTCGCAGCTTCGCGCGCCGGCGGCGGCGCGGTCGCCACCTTGATCGTGCCGGCCGACGTGGCCTGGAATTCGGGCGGGCAGCCGGCCGGCGGCCGAACCACGCCCGCGCACGCGCCGGCCATCGACGAGGCCGCGATCGCGAAGGCCGCGGCGATGCTGCGTAAGGATGGCGCGGCGCTCTTCCTGGCGGGACCAGCCCTGCTCGAACCTTCTCTGTCCGTTGCCGGGCGGATCGCGCAGGCGACGGGGTGCCGCCTCATCGGCCCGACGAGCGCTGCCCGCGCCCGGCGCGGGGCCGGTGCGGTGGCCGTCGAACGCGTTCCTTATGTCGTCGACAGGGCGCTGGCACTTCTTTCAGGCGTCAAGCAGGCGGTGTTCTGCGGCATGGCGGAGCCCGTCGCCTTCTTCGCCTATCCTGGCAAGCCGAGCCTGGTTCTGCCTCGCGAAGCGAACAAGATGACTCTCGGCGCGAAGGCCAGCGAGGTGGCCGCCGCGCTGGACATGCTGGCCGACCGGCTCGGCGCGACGTCGCCCGTTCCGGCCGGCAGGCTTCTCGAACGCGGCTCGACGGAGCCGGCGCGCGGGCGGTTGGAACTCGAAGGCGTAGGCAGGTCGATCGCGGCGCTTTTGCCGGACGATGCGATCCTGGTCGATGAATCGATCAGCGCCAGTTTCAAGCTGCTGCCTGCCCTGAAACACACGGCGCCGCACGACCATCTGCAACTGACCGGCGGATCGATCGGCATCGGCCTTCCGCTCGCCACCGGCGCCGCCATCGCCGCGCCACACCGCAAGACCGTTTGCCTTCAGGCCGACGGCAGCGCGATGTACACGTTGCAGGCGCTGTGGACACAAGCGCGCGAGCGGGCGAATGTGGTGACCGTGCTCCTTGCCAACGGCACCTATGCCACGCTGCACCGCGAATTCGCCAATGTCGGATTCGGCGCGCCGGGGCCGAATGCCACCGCCATGATCGACCTCGACAAGCCCGATCTCGACTGGGTGCGGCTGGCCGAGGGCATGGGCGTGCCGGCCACGAAGGCCGACAGCCTCGACGCCTTCAACGCGGCTTTCGCCGCGGCGCTGAAGGAGGACGGACCGTCGCTGATCGTCGTGTCCTATGCCGAGGCCCAAGCCGCGGCGAGGTAATGCGCTGCCATTTGCCGTGAAACCCACGCGCCTTGCGCAAGCGGCCCAAACCTCAGGGAAAGCAAGCGTTTCGATGCGGCTTTCGAAACGCCTATTCGTCAATGCCATTGATCTTCAGCTTGCGCATCTTTTCCCAAAGGGTCGAGCGAGAGATGCCGAGACTGGCGGCGGCCGCTTTCGGCGACCCGCCCGCCTGAGCGAGCGCTGCCATTATGTGCTCGCGCTCGGCGGCATCGCGCACATCGGATAGGGAAATATCGGCATTCGTATCTGGAGAACTTTCCGTGCTCATTGGCGAAACGCCATCGGGGAAGAGGTCGATTTCCGACAAAGACATGCCATTGCCCAGGGCGATCGCCCGATCGACGCGGTTGATGAGTTCGCGAATGTTTCCCGCCCATCTGTGTCTCAAGGCAGCCTGACGCGCTGCCGCGTCGATCGTCACGTCCCCATGTCCGAGCCTTGCAGCGGCGGCCGCAACGAAATGTTCGAGCAGGGAGACGATTTCCTCGCGGCGATCTCGAAGCGGCGGGAGCTTGCAGGTAACGACATTGATGCGGAACCACAAATCCTCGCGGAACGCCTCGCTGGCGACGAGCGCTTCCATATCCTTGTTGGTGGCGCAGACGATGCGGGCGTCGAATCTGCGCGTCTCGCTTCCTCCCAGCCGGCGATATTCCCGCGTCTCGAGAACGCGCAGCAACTTCACCTGCAAGAGTGGCGCCAGATCACCGATCTCGTCGAGGAAGAGGGTTCCGTCCGCCGCCTCTTCGAGATAGCCGCGATGCGGCGCGGATGCCCCGGTGAATGCCCCCCGCTCGTGACCGAACAGCATCGAATCGGCAAGTTCGGATGGAAGCGCCCCGCAATTGACGGGGACGAAAGGGCGTTCCTTGCGCGGGCCGGCCTCATGCACGTATCGGGCCGCGAGTTCCTTTCCGGTGCCCGTCTCCCCGAGAAGGAGCACCGGCAGGTCGATCCCCGCGGCGCGTGCGAGCGTGGCGCCGATCTTGCGCATGACGGCGCTGCCACCGAAAGGATTGCCGGAACCGGCCGCCCGATTCGCCTGCTGATCGCCGATGCTGCGCAAGGTCTCGATCAGCACATCGAGGTCGAACGGCTTGCTCACATAGTCGAGCGCGCCGTTGCGCACCAGACGCACGGCCTGGTCGATATCGCCATAGGCGGTCATGAAGATGACCGGGATCATGCCGAAGCTGGAGAAATGTTGCCGCATCACGGTTTCGCCGTCGCCGTCGGGCAGGCGAATGTCGGACAGGATGATGTCCGGCGCCGTTTCCCGAAGCGCGGCATGGGCTTCACCGGCCGATCGCGCCCATCGGACCTTGAAGCCTTCGAGTTCCAGTCGCTGGCGCAGCGACATGCCGAGCGTCTCGTCGTCCTCGACCACCAATATCCGGCCTGCCGTCATCGCTTCATGCCTTGCCCGCTTCCTCGCGCGCAGCCGCGAGCGTCAACCGCACCATCGTTCCCATGCCCTCTTCGCTGCGGATGGACAGATCCGCGCCGATCCGTTCGACGAGGCTGGCGACAATCCAGATGCCGATGCTGCGTTCCATCGGAATGTCGTCGAGGCGTCCCGATACGATGGCGGCGACGAAATCGGGCGACATGCCCGGTCCTTCGTCCGCTACGCTCACCACCACCGTCCGGGCGACGGCGCCATGTGCGAAACCGACGGTAACGGTGGCACCGCGCGGTGAAGCCCGAACGGCATTGAGTATCAGATTGATGAGGATTTGTCGCAACGCGTCCGCGTCGATCTGGATATGCGCGGTCTCGTCGAGATTCCAGGCGAGGCCGACACCCGCCCGTCTCGCCTCCGGTGCGATGAGCAACTCGAGATCGCGGATGTCGCGCGCCGAAACCAGTTTGCTGCCCGAGCGTCGCCGATAGGTTGACAGCGTCACATCGACGACGCGGCCGATGCTGTCGAGACCGTTCTCCAGAAAGGTCAGCGTTTCTTCCCGGACGTCCGCCCGGTCGCCGAAGCGCCTCAGAGTGGAGACGCCGTTCTTGAGCCCGGCCAGCGGATTGCGCACTTCATGCGCGATGCTGGCGACCATGCGCGCCAGGAGGCCGTCGCGCTCCTGCTGCGCCATCTGTTCGAGTATGGACACGCGCTGCGCCTCGGACTGCTCGCGAAGCGCCAACGCGGTCTCCAGTTGCCGCAACTCGTCACCGCGGCGCCACTCGGCTGTCGCAGGCGCGTCGTCAGCCTGGTCGGCGAGTCGATCGATGAACTGGTCGAGAGGGGACAGCGCCCGCCGCGTCACCGCATAGGCGGCGAGGGCGGCGATGATCGCCACCAGGATGTCCACACCAACCGCGACGCCGGAAACCACGCTGGCCGTCTCCTCGATCGGCGTGGTGTCGAACGTCGCTGCCAGCAGAAGGGGTCGCTCATTGACCCCGTAGCTGCGGACGACAAGCAGGAGGGATCGCTCGGGCACCGTCGTGACGCTGACATCGTCGGGTGCCAGCGTTTGTGCCTGATCAAGCGCGCCGGCAAGCAGATCGTCATCGCTCTCGCTCAGAACGACCGTGCGCACGGCGCCGGTCTGATCGGTCCAGCGGGCGGCAATCGCTTCTTCGAGGAGCGCGGTGCGAAACAAGAGCGACGCCGCCAGTTGCTCGCGAACGGTGCTCGGCGCATCTTCCTCGCCGATCTCGGCCGCAATGTTGCCCGCGACGGCATCGAGGAAGACCAATGCCTGGTCTCGAAGGCCCGTCTCGTTGCTCGACCGCAAGACCATGACGCCGATCTGCGTCGTTCCCACGGCCACCAGAAACATCGCGATCGCCACGAACAGCGGCAACGCGACGTAAAGAGGCAGCTTCGGGCGCAAGGAGGTCCGCATATCCAATTGCATTAAGCCGATTGGAGGTCGGCCGACCAGCTATTTCGCGTCAGCGTTGCCGAGATCCGGTTCCATGATCAGCACGTCACCGTCCATGCCGGGCGTGATGCGGTTGCGCCAGTGGCTCCCGAACCAACTGGTGCGGAGCGGCCGCGGCGTACGGCCGAGCACCACGGCCCGAACGCCCTCGATGTCGGGCGGAATGGCGCACTCGCCACCTGTCGACGAACGCAGGATATATGCGCATCCGAAGCGCCTCGCGATCTGGGCGATTTCAGGATGACCGGCTTCGCCATCGAGGACGTGGACGAGCGTGGCGACGTCCCAAATCCCATTGAGCAGAGCCCATTCGACAAGCGCCGGAAGGTGATCCTCGCCGCCATCGCGGACGACAAGCGTGCGTGCCGCCTCGGGCAGCAGCTCGCCTGCGACGAACAGGACCGGTCCGCGATGGCAGTCCGGCAGGCGCAGCAATCCATCGGGCTCCCAGGTCGTCAATTCCTGCCGACCCTCCACCTGATGGTGGAACCAGCCTTCGCAAGGCAGCACGAGAAGCGTCTCGCCGGGCTGTGCAGCGCATTGCAGGAGATGATCCGGGTCGCCTTCGTCGTAATTGAGGATCGGATCGACCTTCGCCTTCTCGGTACACGCCTTGAGTTCGCGGATCGCGCCGCTGGCACGCTCCCGGATCAACCGCCGCATCTGATGCTGGTCGGCCGAGTATTCGATGGCATGGGTGTCGATGAGGACATGCGCTGAGAGATGCGCACCGCTCCTCTCGGCGATGGCGCAGGCCCGTTCCGTTACCGGCCGCACATGTCCGTCGATGACCGCGAAACGCACCGCCGTCATGGCAGGCAGGACGAGCATCTCGTTCTGAGGCCGGACCTGGGGCCGCTGCGGCCTGGTCGGCAGTTCGGTCCCGGCCCCGCTCGCGTCCGCCCCTTCCTTCGGTTCCGTGGACGTCCAGCGCATCCGTTCGTCAAGCGACTGGCTCGAGCGATTCAACACGCCATCGAGTGCATCGTCTCCCGCCAGTGCCAGCCGCGCGCCAGATACGTAGGAGGCGCGGCCAAGGAGGTGACCGGCGACGGGCACGGTCAGGAGCAGGAAAACCACCGTGAAAAGGCCGAGCACCGTCGCGTCGAGAGCTCCATGCGCGATGACGCTGCCGATGATGACGAGGCCGGCTCCGAGCGTGCCGGCCTTCGTGGCCGCGTGCATACGCTGAAACGGATCGGACAGTCGCATGACGCCAAGGGCGGCAATGCACAGGAATGCCACGCCGGCGAGCTTGAACAGGATCGAAAGGATCGACAGCATCACTGGTCCTCCTCCTTCTGCTTCTTCTCGAGGAGCGCCGAGAGCGAGCAGGTCGCAAGGAAGCCGATCAGTGCGATTCCGAAGGCGATGTCGAGAAACTCGCGACGACCGGTCACGATCATGGTCAGCGCCGCGATGGCGACGGCGATACCGGTCAGCATGTCGAGCGCGACGAAGCGGTCGGCATAGCCGGGGCCGGTCATCATGCGGACCGCGGCGAGGGTGAGCGGCACCATCAGCACCGCAATCAGGATGGCGGCGAAAGTCGAGAGAAAGCCGTCGAAAAACTCGATCATCCTTCGATCTCCTTGATACGCGTCTCGAACGTGTTCTTGATGTTTTCGACGACCGCATCGGGGTTTGGCGCATCGAGAACATGGACGTAGAGGGTGTCGAGATCCTCGCTGACGTGGAGCGAGGTCGTTCCGGGGGTGAGGCTGACGCAATTGGCCAGCGTGGTGATCCCGGCCTTGCTGCGCAGATCGAGCGGCACCGCGATGATTGCCGGCCTCAAGGCCGAACTGTCGCCGAGCACCTGACGCGCGACGGCAACGGACGAAAGCACCAGTTCCCTGACAAAGACCGCACCCAGGATGGCGGTCTGGCCTACACGACTGAAGATGGTCACGGCGTTACTCCTGCGGTTTGAGTTCCGTCGAAGAAGGCTCCGATGAACTGCGTCCGGTCGCCCATGCTTTCGGCCGCGAGGTTCGAGAAGGCGACAAGGGGCTCGGGGTTGAATCCAATGGCAAGGGTGATGATGCCCAGCACCGCGACCGGGGCGAGCATGGCCGCGGGCACCGGACGGGGGCGCAGTTCCCGGACCGGCGCTTTCCAGAACGCCTCGATCCAGATTTTGCTCATCGAGAAGATCGTCAGAAGGCCCACGAAGAGAGCGACGGCGGCAAGCCAGGCCGCTTCGCCCTGGAACGAGGCATCGACCACCATGAACTTGGCCCAAAAGCCCGACAGCGGCGGAATGCCGGCCAGCGACAGCGCCGGAATGGCGAAGAGCACGGCCAGCATGGGCGAAGACTTCATCAGGCCGCCCGACTTTCGCAGATCGAACGATCCGGTCGCACGGTGGATCGCGCCGGCGACGAAGAACAGGTTCGCCTTCACCACGATATGGTGGATGATGTAGAAGACGGCGCCTGCCAGAGCCAGCGGCGTCGCGATGGCGAGGCCCAGCATGATGTAGCCGATCTGGCTGATGATGTGGAACGACAGGATGCGCCTGACGTCCCACTGGACGGCCGCTCCAAAGACGCCGAACAGCATGGTGCCGGCGGCGAACAAGGCGATCAGCGGCTTGAGCGTTCCGTCGTCGACCTCGAACAGGAGGGTGAAGACGCGGAACAGCGCGTAGACGCCTACCTTGGTCAGCAGGCCCGCAAAGACCGCCGAAACGATGATGGACGCCGTGTGATAGGACGCCGGCAGCCAGAAGAACATCGGGAAGAAACCCGCCTTGATGCCGAAGGCCAGCAGGAACATCATTGCCGACAAGGTCAGCGCGGCGGAAGGCTCCGTCTGCGGCAGAACCATCGCGAGATCGGCCATGTTCAATGTGCCCGTCGCGCCATAAAGCAGCCCGATCGCCATCAGGAACAAGATGGTCGAGAACAGGTTCAGGACGGCGTATTTGATCGCGCCGTCGATCTGGGCGCGCGTGCGGTCGAGGGTGATGAGACCGAGCGTCGCGATCAGCATCACCTCGAACCAGACATAGAGATTGAAGATGTCGCCGGTCAGGAAGGCGCCGTTGACGCCGATCAGCAATCCCATGAAGAGCGGGTAGAACCCGGATCTCACCTGCCGCTTGCGCAGGTCCGCCATCGCGAACACCAGCGCGCACAGCGCCAGCAAGCTCGAGATCGCGACCATGGCCGCGCTGAACCGGTCGGCGACGAAGACGATGCCGAAAGGCGGCATCCAGTTCCCGAACGACTTGGTTACGATGTCGTCGGCCATCACCGCATTGACGAGAGCCAGCGCGGCGCCGAGCGTCAGCACCATGGTGGCGAGCGCGACGACGCGCTGCACTTGCGGCCGTGCGTGGAAGACGGCTGCGAGCGCCGCTCCTGCCAGGGGCAGGATGACCGGCCACAGAAGAAGCGTGTCAGACATTGTCGGCGGCCTCCGCGTCGAATGGCGAGCCCAGAGCCTCGGCATCGTTCTGTTCGTCGGTAAAGACCGAACCGATCGCGTAGTATGCCTTGAGCACAAGGGCGGCCGCGAAAGCGACGAGCGCGAAGCCGATCACGATGGCCGTCAGGATGAGCGCCTGGGGCAGGGGGTTCGCGGAGCCTTCGCCAAGCATCTGCGTTCCCTGCTGGATCACCGGCGGGGCGGCGAATTGCAGGCCGCCGGCCACGAAGATCAGAAGGTTAGCCGCGGTCGACAAAAGGACGACGGCGAACAGGATGCGCATGACGTGACGCGACAGGAGGAGGTAGACGCCGGCTCCCATCTGGGCGGCGATGGCGAAAGCGTAGATCAGGCTCACTGCTCCACTCCTTCATAAAAACGGAAAACGAGGGAAAGCACGCCGCCGATGACGACCATGAAGACGCCGATGTCGAAGGCGGTCGCCGTGCCGACATGCGCGGAGCCGAGTTCGACCCACCAGTGCGTCAAGAACGATCCGTGCGAGACGAGCCCCGGCAGACCGCTGAGGAAAGACAGGAACAGACCAGCGCCGATCAGCACCATCGGATGGACGATCAGCGCCTTGCGCGCGGTCTTCACGCTGTCTGCCAGCGCCAGCAGCGCGAAGGCGAGCGCGGCGAACAGGCCGCCGATAAAGCCTCCGCCCGGTTCGTTGTGGCCGCGGAAAAGCATGTAGACCGAGGCGAGGAGCATCAGCACGAAGAACAGGCGTGACATGGTTGAAAAGATGACGGACATGGCCGCTCACTCCTTGTTTCGCGCAGGTTTCAGGGCGCCGCGCAGCAGACCCCACGCGGCGATGGTGGCAAGCGCCACGACGGCGATCTCGCCGAGCGTGTCGATGGCGCGGTAGTCGACCAGGATGACGTTGACGACGTTGCGGCCATAGGCTTCGAGATAGCTCGTCTCGCCGAAATAGTCGGACAGGCGCAGGTCGATCGGCGTGACGCCGATGGACGCCACCGCGATGAACATCATGACGGCGAAGCCGGTGGCGATCAGGCCGTCGCGGCGGCGCTCGGGCCCTGTGCGCGAATGCCGGCGTCGCGACGGCAGCTTGAGGAGAACCGCCGTCATAAGGATCACGATCAGCGTTTCGACGGCGATCTGCGTCAGGGCGAGATCGGGCGCGCCGTTGAGCATGAATATCAGGGCGGAACCGAAGCCGACGATGCCGACGGAGACAAGCCCTGCGATCAGCGAGCGTACGAAGATCGTGCCGGCGGCGCCGACGACCGTCAGGAGAAGCACCAGCGTCACGGACAAGCGGATGCCGCCTTCGCTCGCCAGGAAGTCGCTCGATGGAGCGGACAGGAACGCGAATGCCAGCCCCGCGATGATGGTCAGGATCACGAGGGTCGTGTAGCGGTGCTGATCCCCGTTCTGCAACGTCCGCGTGGACAGGCGGGCGGCTCCCAGGACACCGTCGAGGGCGCCGTGATAGAAGCGATCGCCAAGCCATGCATAGAGATTGTCGTAGCGGCGCAAAAGGTTGTGGATTCGCGTCCACTGAACCACGATCACGGCGCCGATCGAGACGACGAGGATCGACAGGACAAGCATCGGCGTCAGCCCGTGCCAGAGCTGGAAGGATACGTCGATCGGCTGGCCATAGAGCGCGGAGGCGGCCGGGCCGATGAGCCATTGCGCGGCCGGCGCCGGCACCAGGCCAATCAGGATGCCGCCGGCAGCCAGCAGCAGCGGGCCGAGCAGCAGGCCTGGCGTCTCGCCGTGGTGAATTTCGGTGACGCGCTCCGGCTTGAAGTAGAAGGGACGGATCGACACGACGCCGGCCACGCCCACCATGACAGCGTTCACCAGGACGGCCGCCGCCACGGGCAGGATGTTCCAGTCATTGGCGAGTTGGGCCTCGAAGAGATATTCCTTGGAGATGAAACCGACGAAGGGCGGCAGGCCGGCCATGGACAGGCTGGCGAGCACGGCTGCGACGGCCGTGGCCGGCAGGAAACGCGCCAGTCCGCCCAGCTTGCGCAAGCCCGCTTCACCCGTCGCGTGGATGGCCGTGCCGGCGCAAAAGAACAGCGCAGCCTTGTACAAGGCGTGAGCCAGGATGAATCCGACCGTGGCGACCGCCGCGACCTCGCCCGTCAGGCCGATCAGCATCACGAGAATGCCGAGCGAGGCGACGGTGGACTGAGCCAGCACCGCCTTGAAGCTTTCGGCGCGCAATGCCAGCAGCGCCGCGACGATCATGGTCAACGAACCGAAGATGACGAGAGTTTGCCCGAAGGCGGGCATATCGGCGAAAACGCCGTCGAAGCGCGCCAGCAGGAAGACGCCGAGCTTCACCATCGTGGCGGAGTGAAGATAGGCCGACGCCGGCGTCGGCGCGGCCATGGCGTTAGGCAGCCAGAAATGGAACGGGAACTGGGCGCTCTTGGTGAAGGCGCCGATCATGACCAGGACCGCGATCGCAGTCGCCCAGGGGCTCGCGACGAGTTCGTCGGATCGGGCCACCACTTCGGTGAAGGAGAAGGTGTCCATCGTCATGCCGATCACGAGGATGCCGGCGAACAGCACGAGGCCGCCGCCTCCGGTCACGATGAGCGACTGCAATGCGGACTTGCGCGCGGCTTCCTTGTGGCCGTCAAAGCCGATCAGCAGGAAGGAGGTAAGGCTCGTCAGTTCCCAGAATACGAACATGACGATGAGGTTGTCGGAGAGCACGGTTCCCAGCATGGCCGCCATGAACAGCATGATGAGGCTGAGAAACCGGCCGATCTCCGCGCTCGGCTTCTCGGCGAAATAGGCGCCGGCATATATCGTCACCAACGTTCCTATGCCGCTGATCAGCAGCGCAAAGAGCAGCGAGAAACCGTCGAGCCGGAAGGCAAGATCGACACCGAGCGAGGGCACCCAGGCCAGTTGCGCGATCATCACCTCGCCCCCGGCCACCGGGCCGATATGTGCAAAGATCGATGCGAAGATGACAAGCGGGACGAGGCTCATCACCCAGCCGGTGCCGCGACCCAGAAGAGACGCAGCCGGCGGCGCAATCGCTGCGCCTGCCAGTGCGACCAGTATGCTCCACTCAAAGCTCACGTCATGCCTTCCTCTTGCTGTTCACCATCACAGTGGCAAGAGGCGTGCCAGTTTCAAAAATGCTGCAAACCAAGCCCTTCGCAGCCAGACTGCCCGCAGCGCGTCCGGAAAGCCGAACACCTGGCATTCATTGTTCGGATTTCCGGACACGAAGATTCGGCTCGAGCAATGGAGGCAAGCTTCGCAAGGCAAAGGACGTCGAGGCAGCGGTGGACGGTCGCGCCGGTCTCGAACGCGCCTACCTCCCGGTGAAATTCGGCAGGCGCCCGTCGCGAAAGGCGTCGACCGCTTCCTGATGGTCGGCGGAGGCGTTCGAAATCGCCTCAAGCGCAAGACAGGTATCCATCATGTGGGCGGCGGACTGCTTCAGGCCGGGTTGCCCTTGTGTGCAAGGTCGCCGAGATAGGATTGCCAGAACCATTTCATGCCCGCGCCGGTGAGGACATGGCCTTCGGCGAACTGTGCCTGCGAGGCGCTGGCGCAACTCGCGTCGAGCGCCGGATAGATCAGCGCGAGATGGCGGATGCCCATGGCATATTTGCCGGCGACCATCGCCATCGCGCAGGCGATGTTGCCGCCGGCGCTGTCGCCGCAAAGCGCGATCCGCGTTCCGTCGAGACCGAGCGTAAGGGCTTCGCTGCGAAGCCAGCGCAAGGCCGCAAGGCCGTCCTCGATCTGGCCGGGAAAACGCGTTTCGGGGCGAGGCGATAGTCGACCGAGGCGACGGCGGCGCCCGACTTTTGGGCCAGTTCCCGGCAGATCGTGTCGTGCGTGTCGAGATCGCCCCAGACCCAGCCGCCGCCGTGGAGAAGAGGATCAGCGGCAGGCCGCGATCGGCGGACGGTCGATAGAGCCTGATCGCGATGTCTGCCCGCCCCGCGCCGGACGCGGCAAGCGCGCGCACTTCGGCGAGTTCGATACGGGCCGGGCCGGGCATTGCAGCATTCGCGGCCTGTCGCACCTTGAACATGGGCACGTGCGCGGGGGCGGGCGCACATGGTTGCGCGGGTCGGCGAGAAATCCCTCCAGGCGCGTATCCAGCGGCATCTTCCTGCCCTTGCAAACTTGTAAGTTTTGATACTTACGTACAAGTAGCTTTTGTTGGTTGTGAGAAGGTAGTTCGGTCGTCCCGTCCTGTAAAGCCGTTCTGCGGCATCGGAGGGTGTTACCGGGCTGGCGGCACGGCAGTGGCAGGGAGGCGCAATGCCTGCGCTTTTGAAGGATCGTCAGGACGCTCTGGTGCGGCGGCGCCCGCAATGGATCGCCCGCACGCTTCACGAGGAACTCGACGCTGCCGCCGAAAGCTTTGCCGAACGTCCCCCATGTCGTCACCGACGAATTCGCCTGGTCCTATGCGGACGTGAAGTCGCGGTCCGAAACGATCGCCGCCGGGCTCATGGCGGCAGGGGTTCGGGCCGGCGACCATGTGGCGATGGTGCTCGCCAACTATCCCGATTTCGTGGCGTTGACATATGCCATCTCGCGGGTGGGGGCGACTTGCGTCCCCATCAATTTCCTGAACCGGCGCGATGAACTCGGCTATGTGCTGAAGCAGTCGGACGCGGCCTTTCTCGTGACGATGGACCGCTTCCGAGACCTCGATTATCTCGCCGCGCTCGACGCACTGATGCCCGGCTGGGAAAAAGATGGCGGCGGCGTCGCCTTTCCGCGCCTGAAGTGCGTCGTGGTTTTTCCGACCGGCGACGAGCCTGTCCGGGCGGGCGCGGCGGATTTCACGCAGTTTCTGGCGGCGGGCTCTAACCCGACAAATTTTCCAGAGGTCGATCCGCAAAGCGTCAGCGACATCATCTACACGTCCGGCACGACCGGCGCGCCGAAAGGCGTGATGCTGATGCATGACATGCTGTTGCGCGCCGCATTCGGCAGCGCCTATTGCCGCGGCTTCGACGATGGCTGGCGCGTGACGTTCTCCCTGCCGATGTATCACGTCTACGGTTATGTGGAGGGACTTTTGACCGTGCCCTTCGTCGGCGGCGCGATCATCCCGCAAGTGCAGTTCAACCCGGCCGAAACGCTGCGCGCCATCGAGGCGCATGAGGCCGACGATGTGCTTCTGGTGCCGACGATGACGAGTGTAATCCTCGACGAGTTGCGCGCGCGGCCACGCAAGTTGCCTTCGCTTTGGGCCGTGATCTCTTCGGGCCAGCGCTCGCCGCAGGGCATCCTTCGGGAAATCTTCGACCTGATGACGCCCGACGAGGTGACGACCGGATACGGCATGACGGAGTTGACCGCGACGACGATGGCGACGCGCGCCGACGATCCGTTCGAGTGGCTCGCTTCCACCAATGGGCGGATGCGCGAGATCGGGCCGGCAGGGGAGCCGGACCTTGGCGCCGCCTCGTCGACTATCGCATCGTCGATCCCGAGACGGGCAAGGTGCTCGGGCCGGGTGAGGTTGGCGAGTTGATGGCCAAGGGGCCGGGCGTGACCAAAGGCTACTACAACAAGCCCGATGCGACGGCGGAAGCGTTCGACAAGGAGGGCTGGCTCCACACCGGCGATCTCGCGCGGTTCGATGTCGACGGCTACATGACGCTGGTCGGGCGGCGCAAGGAATCCTATCGCTGCGGCGGCGAGCAGGTAGGTGATGCCGACCGAGATCGAGGACGTGCTGACGGCGCATCCGGCCGTGCTTCAGGTGCATGTCGTGCCGGTGCCGGACAGGCGGATGGGCGAAGCGGGGGCGGTCTATGTCGTGCTGCGTGACGGCGTGCCGGTGACGCCGACGAACTCATCGCCTTGTGCGCCGACAGGCTGGCGCGCTTCAAGGTGCCGAAATATGTGCTGCCGACCCGGGCCGAAGACCTGCCCACGACCCCCTCGGGTCGCGCGCGCAAGTTCCTGCTTACCCAGCGCGCCATCACGACGCGGGCGATCGACAAATATGTCAAGCGGGAGCGGCGCTACGTGCGCCATGAGGTGACGGTCGTCGATGTCGAGACTGGCAAACTCTACATGACGGAAGTAAGGGACATCCTGTCGCTTTGAGGCGGGAATCGCGTAATCTGGGACAATGACCGTTCAGGACGTGGCCTTGGAAGGAAAAATGAAGCCGATGGCCGAGCAGCCCCAGGAGCGTCTCAAGATCCGCGACGAGGTCGCGGCGCTGAAGCGCGAGCGTACGGTCAGCGCGGCGGCCGACCTGTTCTACGAAAAGGGCTATGACAACACCACGCTCGACGAAGTCGCCGAGCGGCTGGGCGTCACCAAGCCCTTCATCTATGCCAATTTCGGTTCCAAGAGCGAGCTTCTGGCCGAAATCTGCGAACGCGGAGTTCGCGCGGCGCTCGACGAGATCGAGGGCGTGCTGTCCGAAGACCTCGGACCAACGGACAGCTTGCGGCTGTTCGGCCGGCGCTATGTGACCTCGATCCTGATGAACCAGAAGAACATCGCGATCTATACGCGCGAGGAAAAGAACCTCGAACCATCCGATGCAAGGCGCCTTGGCGAGATGCGCCGCCTTTTCTTCGCGCAGGTGGCGAGCCTGTTGCAGGCGGGGTCCGACGCGGGCGAGTTCGATCTGGAGGATGCCAAGATGGGCGCGCTCGCGATCGGCGGCGCGGTGAGCTGGTCGACATTCTGGTACAAGCCCGACGGCCGGCTGGAAGTGGCGGGCATCGCCTCCGAGATGACGCGGCTGATCCTTGGCATCGCCGGCGCCAAACGCACTCCGATCAAGCGCAAGCCGGTCGAGGCCGCGGCAAGCTGAGTCCTATTCGTCGGCGCCGAGATAGGCGGCGATCACGGCGGGATCGGACCGGACCGCGCGCCCGCGCTTCGGCCTCCGCTTCTTCCGTGCGCGTCGCCGCGCTGCGGAACATGCCTTGCAGCAGGCCCGACGAACCCTTGAGATAGGCGCCGACGAGAAGATTCTGAAGGACCGTCAGACCCGAGAACAGCGCCAGGTTCTGAAAGGTGCGCGCGATGCCGTGGCGGGCGATGTGGTGCGCCTTCAGGCCGGTGATGGCCTCGCCATCGAAACGGACCGCGCCTTCGGTCGGCTTGTACATGCCGGTCACGCAATTGAACATCGTCGTCTTGCCGGCACCGTTGGGGCCGATGAGAGCCGTCACATTGCCTTCATCGAGCGTGAAGGAAACGTCGTCGAGGGCGACGATGCCCTGAAAGCGCAGGTGAAGCGCATTGATCTCGAGAAGCGGCCGGGTCATGCGGGCGCTCCTTCGCCGGCCGCGCGTTCCGCGCCAAGATAGGACTCGCGAATGGCGTCGCTCGCGGCGACTTCCGCCGCCGTGCCCGAGATGGCGATCCGGCCCCGATCCAGCACATAGGCATGTTCGGCAAAGCCAAGCGCGATCTTGGCGTTCTGTTCGACGATGAGCATGGAGGAGCCGAAGAGTTCGCGCACTTTTTTCAGTTCCTCATAGATCGAGCGGACAAGGAGCGGGGCGAGGCCGAGCGACAATTCGTCGACCAGCAGAAGTTGCGGGCGTCCCAACTCGCCTGCCATCCTCATAAACAAAATTTTTTACTCATGAGTATTTTGTAAGAGTATACGGTATTTTGTTTTTTGCGGGGGTTGGCGCCGGAGCGAAACGGCATCGGCACGATCGCAATATCGGATTCCACTTTGCGCTTCGATGTTCTAGACGAAGGGCGAAACAGAGACTTCAGGGAGTTTGGGGCATGGCATTGGATCAGGCGGCAATCGAGACGCTGAAGGGCGTTTCAACGGCGACGCTCACCACGGTTCTGTTGAAGAAGGGGCTGCGCAATGTGTGGATGCGCGGCACAAAGCCCCTGCGTCCCGGCCAGCCGCGCTCGGTCGGCCCGGCCTTCACCTTCCGCTTCGTGCCCGCGCGCGAGGATCTTGCGACGCCGGCAAGCTGGGGTTCGCCGATCTCGACGCGCGCCGCCATCGAGGCGATGCCGGAAGGCGCGATCGCGGTCATCGACGGACAGGGCGTGACGGATGCGGGCGTCTTCGGCGACATCCTCGTCTCGCGCATGGCCAAGCGCGGCGTCGCCGCCATGGTGACGGACGGCGTGGTGCGCGACCTTGCTGGCGTCCTCGGTGCGAATTTTCCGGTCTGGTGCAATGGCGTCGCGGCCTCGCCCTCGGTGGCCGGGCTGACCTTCGTCAACTGGCAGGAGCCGATCGGCTGCGGCGGCGTCGCGGTGTTCCCGGACGATGTGATCGTCGTCGACGATGATGGCGCCGTCGTCATTCCCGCGGCGCTGCTGGACGAGGTTCTGACTGAGGCACCCGAGCAGGAGCGCATGGAAGCCTGGATCATGGAAGAGGTCGAGCGCGGCGTCGCGCTGCCGGGCCTCTATCCGATGAATGCCGAGACCAAGGCCCGCTACGAAGCCTTTAAGGCCGGTTTGTCCGGGTAAGGCAACCTGCCGGGCGGCGGATGCGGGCGCCCGGCCTCTCCCTCAGCGCAACGAGATGATTTCGGCCATCCATGGCTCCGCGTCGCGGCGCGCGGCGATCGCCTGATCCACCTCGTGGAAGAACGCGCCGACGGCCTCATCCTGCGCAAGTTCCGGCAGGCCGAGGAGTTCCAGTTCGGCGAACATGGTCTGCGCCACCCTGCCTGCATAGCGGTCCGCGACGCGGTCGCTGCTGGCACGCTGCAACGCTGTGGCCACGGCCTCGATGCGTCCCTGCCGGCGCTCCATCGGAAACAGCCGGATTGCGGCGCTGGCCGCTTCTTCTTCGTTCAAACGCACGCTACCCATCCCCTCGGTCACGAAATGCAAGTCCGCCGGTGCGAATCGCCCGGCCTTGTCCGCATGATTGTCGCCTCGTGGTTGACGAGATGTTACCGCGCGGCTGGCGATGTGAGTTTCGGCCGCAGGTCGCGATTTATTGCGAGTTCCGAAAAAATTCGACTCGGCGGGGGCGATCAATCTGATATGAGTCCGTCCGGGAGGAATTCGCCATGTATCTCGGGCTCGATCTGGGCACGTCCGGTCTGAAGGCGCTGCTGGTCGATGGCGAGCAGAAGGCGGTCGCGTCGGCGACGGCCGAGCTTTCGGTCTCAAGGCCGCATGAAGGCTGGTCCGAGCAGGAGCCGGCCGACTGGATCGCTGCGGCCGAGGAAGCGATCGGCGCGCTCGTCCGCTCGCATCCCAGGCAAATGTCGGCACTGCGCGGCATCGGCCTTTCTGGCCAGATGCACGGCGCGACGCTTGTCGATGCGGCCGGCATGGTGCTGCGCCCCTCAATCCTCTGGAACGACACGCGCAGCCACGAAGAAGCGCGCGCGCTCGACGCCGATCCGCGCTTCCGGCAGATCACCGGCAACATCGTCTTTCCCGGCTTCACCGCGCCGAAGCTCGCCTGGGTCCGCGCCAACGAGCCGGAGATCTTCGACCGCGTGGCGAAGGTGCTGTTGCCGAAAGACTATCTGCGCCTCTGGCTCGCCGGCGAGACGATTTCGGACATGTCGGATTCGGCCGGAACGTCCTGGCTCGACGTCGCCAGCCGGCGCTGGTCGCCGGACCTTCTCGCGGCGACCGGCTTGGGCGAGCAGCACATGCCGAGCCTCGTCGAGGGCACCGCATCTGCCGGCAGGTTGCGCGGCGAACTTGCGGCGAAATGGGGGATGACGGGCCATGTCGTCATTGCCGGCGGAGCAGGGGACAATGCGGCCTCGGCCTGCGGGCTGGGCGTCGCGAAAGGCGGCGAGGCCTTCGTGTCGCTCGGCACGTCGGGCGTCGTCTTTGCCGCCACCGACGCCTATCTGCCGAACCCGCAAAGCGCGGTTCACACCTTCTGTCATGCGCTCCCCACGACATGGCACCAGATGGGTGTCATCCTTTCGGCGACGGACGGACTGAACTGGCTGGCCGGCGTCACCGGCGCGAAGCCGGCAGAATTGACGGGCGAACTCGGCGCCGAATTGCGCGCGCCGTCCGGCGTCACCTTCCTGCCCTACCTTTCCGGCGAGCGAACGCCGCACAACGATGCCACCATCCGCGGCGCCCTCATTGGCCTGTCGCACCAGAGCGACCGTGCGAGCCTGACGCAGGCGGTGCTCGAAGGTGTCGCCTTCGCGCTGCGCGACAATCTCGAAGCGCTGCGTTCCGCCGGAACGGAGCTTGCCTCCGTCATGGCGGTCGGCGGCGGTTCGCGCTCGCAACTCTGGCTGAAGACGATCGCCACAGTGCTCGGCATTCCGGTCGAGTTGCCCGCCGACGGCGATTTCGGCGCGGCCTTCGGTGCCGCGCGCCTCGGCCTCATCGCGGCGGAGAACGCCGAGCCGGATTCCGTCCTGACGCGGCCACGCATCGCCTCGACCATCGAACCCGATTACGCGCTGGCTTCTGCCTATGGGGACGCCTATGCGCGTTTCCGCGCGCTTTATCCTGCACTCAAAGGAGTTTGACCCATGAGCACCGGTTTCTTCGGCGATACCAAGCCGATCAGGTTCGAAGGCCCGCAATCGACGTCCGAACTCGCCTATCGGCACTACGATCCGGACGAGGTCGTGCTCGGCAAGCGGATGGAGGACCATCTGCGCTTCGCCGTCGCCTACTGGCACTCCTTCGCCTGGCCGGGCGGCGACCCGTTCGGCGGGCAGACCTTCGAACGGCCCTGGTTCCCAAAAGAGGGTTCGGCGGACACGATGGAAGCGGCCAGGATGAAGGCCGACGTCGCCTTCGAAATGTTCCAGCTTCTCGGTGCGCCCTTCTACTGCTTCCACGATGCGGATGTGCGCCCCGAGGGCGCGACGCTCAGGGAGAGCATCTCGCGGCTCGACGAGATCGGCGATGTGTTCGCGAAGAAGCAGGAAGAGACCGGCGTCAAGCTGCTCTGGGGCACCGCCAACCTCTTCTCGCACCGCCGCTACATGGCGGGCGCTGCGACCAATCCGGACCCGGACGTCTTCGCCTATGCGGCCGCGACGGTGAAGAGTTGCGTCGACGTCACCAAGCGGCTCGGCGGTCAAAACTATGTGCTGTGGGGCGGGCGCGAGGGTTACGAGACGCTGCTGAACACCGACATGAAGCGCGAGCGCGAGCAGGCGGGCAGATTCCTGTCGCTCGTCGTCGACTATGCGAAGAAGATCGGCTTTTCCGGCACGATCCTGATCGAGCCGAAGCCGCAGGAGCCGACCAAGCACCAGTATGATTTCGACGTTGCGACCGTCTACGGGTTCCTCAAGGATTTCGGGCTGGAGAAGGAGGTGAAGGTCAATATCGAGCAAGGCCACGCCATCCTCGCCGGCCATTCCTTCGAGCACGAACTGGCCCTTGCCGGCGCGCTCGGCATCTTCGGTTCGATCGACATGAACCGGAATGACTACCAGTCCGGCTGGGACACCGACCAGTTTCCCAACAACGTGCCGGAAATGGCGCTCGCCTATCTCGAGGTGCTGAAGGCCGGCGGTTTCACGACGGGCGGCACCAATTTCGACGCCAAGCTGCGCCGCCAGTCGCTCGACCCGGTCGACCTTCTCGCAGCCCATGTCGGTGGCATGGATTGCTGTGCGCGCGGCCTGAAGGCGGCGGCGAGGATCATCGAGGACAAGGCGCTCTCCGCGCCGCTCGAGAAGCGCTATGCAGGCTGGTCCGACCCGGATGCGAAGAAGATGCTCGACGGCTCGTATTCGCTTGCGGAGATCTCGACCAGGGCGCTCGATGCGAACCTCGACCCGCAGCCCGTTTCGGGACGGCAGGAGCGGTTGGAGAACGTCGTCAACCGTTACGTCTAGCGGCGCGGAAGGACGACTTGTTTACTCCTGGGGCGGGAACGGGAACGAAAGTCTCGCAACCGCCCCAATTTCGACGCGCGCTTGTCTTCGCGCTGTCATCGATCCCGGCTATTTCTTCGCGCAATCGACGAAAGGAGGAATCGATGCTTCATCAACTGCACCAGAACGCCCATGCGGACCGCATGCTCTGCAACGATTCCGCCGACACGGGGTCGATTGTCGACCGGCTGCTCGCCGTTGCCGAACTGCCGGAGACCGAAAACGAGATCGACCGCGCCATCGCGCAGCACCGGCAGTTGACGCTCGCCCGCACGATCAGGAACTTGATCGAGCGCGATGATCATCGCGGCTGCGAAGCGGCCTGATCGCTACTGCACCACGAAGAAATCCTCGATCGAACCGGCAGCCTTCTTCAGGAGCGGGAGGAATTCGCGCTCCATCTCCGACAGCGGCATCCGGGCCGATTGCGTCGAGACGTTGATCGCCGCAACGATCGTGCCGGTGCGGTCGCGGATCGGCACGGCGATCGAACGCAACCCGATTTCCAGTTCCTGATCGACGATGGAATAGCCATCCGCCCCTGCCTTGGCGACGAGGCGGCTGAGTTCGGCGCGGTCGGTGATCGTACGGTCAGTCTTGGCGGTGATCGTCGCTCGCGTGAGAAAGGCGTCGAGTTCGTCTGCTGAAAGGCCCGACAGCAAGACCCTGCCCATCGACGTGCAATGCGCCGGCAGCCGCGTGCCGACATGGAGCGCGACGCCGACGATCCGCGCGCCGGCGATGCGGGCCACATAGACCACGTCTTCATTCGCCAGCACGGCTGCCGAGCAGCTTTCGTTCAGAGTTTTTGAAACCTCGCGCATGAAGGGTTCGGCATAGGTCCACAGCGAGGCGCCCGACAGCCATGTTCGGCCAAGCGTGATCAGGCGCGGCGAGAGGCGGAAGATGCGTCCGTCCTGCAACGCATAGCCGGCGGCGACCAGCGTCAGAAGGAAACGCCGGGCGCCGGCGCGCGTCAGGCCGGCGCGGTCGGCGACCTCGCTCATTGACAGCCCGGCCGGATGCGCCGCCAGGATTTCCATGACGCCCAGCCCGCGTTCCAGCGAGCCGACACGGTCGGTCCGGCTTGGTGGCCCTTCGATTGACACGTTCCCTTCAGTCATCTAGAGAATGTATCGCATATGGAACATTTGTTCGCAATACGAACTTTTACATCGAGCGGTCTTCTGCCGACCGACAGGTATCCGGGAGCGAGATGAACAAGATCACCCCTAGCATCGAGGATGCGATTGCCGGCATAGAGGACGGCATGACCGTCATGATCGGCGGCTTCGGCGGCTCGGGCGCGCCGATCGAACTGATCGACGCGCTCGTCGCGCGCTACAAAGCGACAGGCTCGCCCGGCCGGCTGACCGTCATCAACAACAATGCCGGCAATGGGGCCATCGGCATTGCGGCGATGATCTATGCCGGCATGGTCGCCAAGATCATCTGTTCGTTTCCGCGATCGACCGATTCGCGCGCCTTCACCGAGCGCTACCATGCCGGTGAAATCGAACTCGAACTGGTGCCACAGGGCACGCTGGCCGAGCGTATCCGTGCGGGCGGTGCAGGCATTCCGGCCTTCTATACACCGACGAGCTTCGGCACGGACATCGCCAAGGGCAAGCCGGTCGCCGAGTTCGACGGCCGGCTTTACGTGCAGGAGCGCTGGCTGAAGGCGGATGTCGCGATCATCAAGGCGGAACTGGCGGACCGCAAGGGCAACCTGACCTACAACAAGGCCGCGCGGAACTTCGCGCCATTGATGGCGATGGCCGCCGCGACCACGATCGTGCAGGCGCGGCAGGTGGTCGAGCCGGGCGGAATCGATCCCGAACATGTCGTCACGCCCGGCATCTTCGTCGACACGATCGTCGAGATCGCGGATGCGAAACAGGAAGAGGCATTGTTGCGCGAAGCGGCGCTCTTGCAGGACGGGGGCACAGCATGAAAGCGAAACTCACCAACGCCCAGATCGCCTGGCGCGCGGCGCAGGACATTCCGGACGGCGCCTATGTCAATCTGGGGATCGGCTTTCCCGAGATGGTGGCGAAGTTCAAGCCCAAGGGCCGCGAGGTCATCTACCATACCGAGAACGGCGTGCTCGATTTCGGCGAAGCGCCGCCCGCGGGCGAGGAAGACTGGGATCTGATCAATGCCGGCAAGAAGGCGGTCACGCTCAATGCGGGCGCGTCCTTTTTCAACCACGCCGACAGCTTCGCCATGGTGCGCGGCGGGCATCTCGACGTCGCGATCCTCGGCGCCTACGAGGTTGCGGAGAACGGCGACCTCGCCAATTGGTCGACGGGTCCGAAATCGGTGCCGGCCGTCGGCGGCGCGATGGACCTCGTCCATGGCGCCAAACGCGTCTGCGTCATCACTGACCACGTCACCAAGGACGGCAAGCCGAAGCTCGTCGAGCGCTGTTCGCTGCCGCTGACCGGCGTCGGCTGCGTGACGACGGTCTATACGAGCCTTGCCGTCGTCGAAATCATCGACAAGCGTTTCGTCCTGCGCGAAAAGCTGCCATCCATCAGCATGGAAGAGTTGCAGGCCGTGACCGGGGCGAAGCTCGTGGTCGAGGGCGCTTGCAAGGATCTGAACGTACCGGAGGTTTGAACATGGCTGACGCCTATATCTGCGACTATGTCCGCACGCCCATCGGCCGCTTCGGCGGCTCGCTTTCCTCCGTGCGCGCCGACGATCTCGGCGCGGTGCCGCTCAAGGCGCTGATGGAGCGCAACCCGAACGTCGACTGGGCCGCCATCGACGACGTGATCTATGGCTGTGCCAACCAGGCCGGCGAGGACAACCGCAACGTCGCGCGCATGTCGCTGCTTCTGGCCGGCCTGCCGGAAGACGTGCCGGGCGCGACCGTCAACCGGCTCTGCGGCTCGGGCATGAATGCCGTCATCAACGCCGCCCACGCCATCAAGGCGGGCGAGGCGGAGATCATGATCGCGGGCGGCGTCGAGTCGATGTCGCGCGCGCCCTTCGTCATGCCGAAGGCCGACACGGCCTTTTCGCGCAATGCCGAGATCTACGACACCACGATCGGCTGGCGCTTCGTCAACCCGCTGATGAAGAAGCAATATGGCGTCGATTCCATGCCTGAAACGGCGGAGAACGTCGCCGAACAGTTCCAGATCAGCCGCGCCGACCAGGACGCCTTTGCCGCGCGCAGCCAGGACAAGGCGGTTGCCGCTCAGGAGAATGGCCGCCTCGCTAAGGAAATCGTTGCCGTGACGATCCCGCAGCGCAAGGCGGATGCCATTGTCGTCGACACGGACGAACATCCGCGCGCGGGCACGACGGCGGAGAAGCTCGGCAAGTTGCCGACACCGTTCAAAAAGGAAGGCGGCACGGTGACGGCCGGCAACGCATCCGGCGTCAATGACGGCGCGGCCGCGCTCATCGTCGCGTCGGAGGCGGCGGTGAAGAAATACGGCCTGACGCCGATCGCGCGTGTGCTCGGCGGCGCCGTTGCCGGCCTTGCGCCACGCATCATGGGCTTCGGCCCGGCGCTTTCGACCCGCAAGCTGGTCGACCGGCTCGGCATGAAGGTTTCGGATTTCGACGTGGTCGAGCTCAACGAAGCCTTTGCCAGCCAGGGTCTCGCGACGCTGCGCGATCTCGGCATCGCCGACGACGCGGACCATGTGAACCCCAATGGCGGCGCGATCGCGCTCGGCCATCCGCTCGGCATGTCCGGCGCGCGCATCACCGGAACGGCGGCGCTGGAGCTCAGGGAACGCGGTGCGCGCTATGGCCTGGCGACGATGTGCATCGGCGTCGGCCAGGGCATCTCGATCGCGATCGAGCGGGTGTGATCTCGGCAAGGCGTCATCCCGGATTCGCCGCATCGCTGACGCGCTGCGTCACTCCGGGATGACGCCTGTCTTCGCTATCTGCCCTTCCACACCGGGTCGCGCTTTTCCGCAAAGGCCTTGAAGCCTTCAAGCCCGTCTTCCGAATCGTAAAGCCGGTCCACCGTGGCGAACTGACGCTTGGTGATGCGGTTCATGGCCGTCTGGAAGCTTTGCCCCTCGGCCTCGCGCGCGACTTCCTTGATCGCGGCGAAGACGAGCGGCGGGCCGGAGGCAAGAAGGCGCGCGACGTCCCAGACGCGTTCTTCCAACTGGTCGGCCGGGTGGACCTCATTGACAAGGCCCCAGCGATGGGCCTCCAGCACGTCCATCCAGCGCCCGGTCAGGAGCATGTCCATCGCGACGTGATAGGGGATACGGCGCGGCAGCTTGATCGTCGCGGCATCGGCAAGCGTACCGGCCTTGATCTCCGGCAGGGCAAAGCTCGAGGTTTCGGACGCGTAGATGAGGTCGCAGGACAGCGCGAGTTCGAACCCGCCGCCGACGGCCATGCCATTGACGCAGGCGATCACCGGTTTGTTCATGTCGCGCAATTCCTGCAACCCGCCGAAGCCGCCGACGCCATAGTCGCCGTCGACCGCATCGCCCTCCGCCGCCGCCTTGAGGTCCCAGCCGGCGGAGAAGAACTTGTCGCCGGCGGTTTTGACGATGGCGACGCGCAATTCGGGGTCATCGCGAAAAGATTTGAAGGTTTCGCCCAGCAGACGCGAGGTCGCGAGGTCGATCGCATTCGCCTTCGGCCGGTCGAGCGTCATCTCCAGGATGGCGCCTTCGCGGCGGGTTTTGACGACATCGTCGCTCATGCGGTTTTCTCCAGAGTTTCGAAATCGCCGACCAGCAGCGCATCGGCGATGAACGTGCCTTGCGCGCAGACGATCAGCGGGTTGATGTCGAGTTCGACGATCCGGTCGGCATTTTCGACGACGAAATCGGAAATGGCGAGGATCGTGTCGATCGCGGCGGCGATGTCGGCCTTCGGGCGGCCGCGATAGCCGTCGAGGAGCGGGAAAAGCTTCAGGAAGCGCAGCGCCTTTTCGATCTCGTCGTGGGTTGCGGGGAGGATAAGCGTGCGGCTGTCCGCCAGGAGTTCGACCAGAACACCGCCCGAGCCGACGGTCAGGAGTGCGCCGAAGACGGGATCCGGCGTGACGCCGACGATGAGTTCGGCGACCGCGCCTTCGATCATGCGCTCGATGTAAAGGCCGGTGCCGAGGGGGAGAAGTGCGGTCGCGGCAGCTTCGATTTCGTCAGGCGTTCGCAGGTTCAGACGGACGGCGCCGTGCTCGGATTTGTGGGCGAGGCCGAGCGCCTTGACCGCGACGGGGGTGCCGAGGGATTGGGCTGCGGAGAGGGCTTCTTGCGCGGAGGATACGCGGCAGCCGGGGGGAACGGGGAGATTGCGTGAGGCGAGCAGAGATTTGGCGAATGCTTCGTCTAGCGGGCGCCGTTCCTCTCCCCCTTTGAGGGGGAGAGGTGCCGAGCCAAGCGAGGCGGAGTGGGGGTTATGCGCCGACGCCTCCCCCCCACTCCGTCCCGGCTTCGCCGGGCCACCTCTCCTCCCGAAAGGGGTAGAGGAAGGATCGCGCCAGGCTTGTCCCACAAACGCCGCCGCGTCCGCCGCCTCCATCGCCTCTTCGATTCCATGCAACGGCACGATCCCGCGCGCGAAAAGATCGTCCGCGGTTTCTTCCGGCAAATTCTCCGCAATCGATGCCACGATCGCGCCGCGCGCGCTATTCGCCTTCAATGCCGCTTCGAATGCGCGAACGGTCGGCCACCAGTCGGCGTCCGAGCAGCGGTCGGTGCGGGGAAAGTCGAGCACCAGCATGTTGAGGTCGAAGCCGCCCGAAACCATCGCCGCGAAGGTCGCGGTCATGGCCGGTTCGTCGTTCCAGATGAAGGTGTGGTAGTCGAGCGGATTGGCGACCGCGACCAGCGGCCCAAGGGTTTCCTTGATCTCGGCGCGATGCGCCAAGGTCAACGGCGGAAAGGTCACCGCGCGCCCGTCCGCGGCATCCGCCATCACCGACGCTTCGCCGCCCGAACAACTCATCGAGGACAGCCGATTGCCGGCCAGCGGCCCGACGCCGTGGAGAAGCTTCAGCGTTTCGAGGAAGGCGGGGATCGAGTGGACGCGAGGGATGCCGAGGCGTTTCAGGAAGGCGTCCGAACCCGCGTCAGATCCCGCCAGCGACGCAGTGTGCGAGATGGTCGCGGCGCGCGCCTGTTCGGATCGGCCGACCTTCATGGCGACGATCGGTTTGTTCAGTTCGCGCGCGCGGGCGGCGAGCCGCTCGAAGCCGGGAACGCTGTCGAAACCCTCGATGTGGAGCCCGAGCACCGACACGCGCTCGTCCTCGATCAGGCCGAGCGCCATTTCCGACAGGCCGGTCTGCGCCTGGTTGCCCGCCGTCATCAGGAAGGCAATCGGCAGGCCGCGTCTTTGCATGGTGAGATTGCAGGCGATGTTGGAGGACTGCGTGATGATCGCCGCGCCGCGCGTGCCGGGCGTCAGGCGCCGACCCCCATGCTGGTCCGGCCACAAAAGCGCGCCGTCGGCATAGTTGATCAGGCCATAGCAGTTCGGCCCGATGACCGGCATGTCGCCGGCGGCCTCTATGAGTTCGCGCTGGAGACGTGGGCCGTCCGGGTCGTCGGCCTCGAGGAAGCCGGCCGCGAAGGAGATGGCGCCGCCTGCGTTCATCGCGGACAGGTCGCGCAGGATGTCGATCGTGGCGAAGCGGTTGACGCCGATGAAGGCCGCGTCCGGTGGGGCGGGCAGGTCGGCGATGGATTGGAAAGCCGATACGCCTTCGATCTCGGACCGGGTCGGATGGACCGGCCAGATGTCGCCGGCGAAATCCATCTTGAGCGATTGCTTGACGACGTTGGTCGCGAAGGCGCCGCCGCCGACGACGGCGATGGAGCGGGGACGGAGGAGGCGGTCGAGGCGGGTCATGCGGTGGAAGGAGTCTTGCGAAGGGACACCCACCCTTTATCCCTCCCCACAGGGGGGAGGGAGACGTCAGCCTCGATCCACTTTTTCGAGCGAGGCGTCTGGTAAGGCTGGCGTAACGTGGATGCCCTCCCTCCCCCTTGTGGGGAGGGATAGAGGGTGGGGGGCTGACGCGCGGAACAGCCCAACATCAGCCGCCCACCCTCCGCAGCAATGCCCGCGAGATGATATGCCGCTGGATTTCGCTCGTGCCTTCCCAGATGCGCTCCACGCGCGCGTCGCGCCAGATGCGCTCGAGCGGCAGTTCGTCCATCAGGCCCATGCCGCCATGGATCTGGATCGCCTCGTCGGCGACGAAGGCGAGCATTTCGGTGGCCTTCAGCTTGGCCATCGCCATGTCCATCTCGGTGACCGTGCCGGCGTCGTATTTCCAGCCGGCTTCCATCAGCATCAAATCGGCGGCCTTCAATTCCGTCGCCATGTCGGCCAGCTTGAAGGAGACGCCCTGGAACTTGCCGATCTGCTGGCCGAACTGTTCGCGGTTGGCGGCCCAGTCCACGGCATGGCCGAGCGCGCGTTCGGCGCGGCCGATGCAGGTCGCGGCGACCTGGAGGCGTGTCGCGCCGAGCCAGGAATTGGCGACCTCGAAGCCCTTGTGAACCTCGCCCAGAATTTGGGACGTAGGCAGGCGGCAATCGTCGAATTCGAGGATGGAGTTGGTGTAGCCGCGATGCGAGACGTTGCGATAGCCGTCGCGCACCGTGAAGCCGGGCGTGCCCTTGTCGACGAAGAAGGCGGTGATCAGTTTTTTCCTGCCTCGCGATGTGTCTTCCTCGCCGGTCGCCATGAAGACGATGGCGAAATCGGCGAGGTCGGCGTGGGAGATGAAGTGCTTGGTGCCGTTCAATATCCAGTCGCCGCCGTCCGGGCGCGCGCTGGCCTTCATGCCGCGCAGATCGGAACCGGCGCCGGGTTCGGTCATGGCGAGGCAGTCCCATTTCTCGCCGCGAATGCTGGGGTGAAGATAGCGCTCCTTCTGCTCGTCGGTGCCGGCGAGAAGAATGTTGGATGGCCGTGCGACACAGGTCCAGTGCAGCGCGTAATTGGCGCGGCCGAGCTCCTTTTCGTAGAGCAGCCAGGTCAGCGTATCGAGGCCCGCGCCGCCGACTTCTTCCGGCATGTTGGCAGCGTAGAGGCCGGCTGCGATGGCTTTGGCCTGCAACTCCCTGACGAGGTCCATGCGCAGATGGCCGATGCGCTCGACCTCGGCTTCGTGCGGGTAGAGTTCGTTTTCGACGAAGGCGCGCGTGGTGTCGACGATGAGACGTTGTTCGTCAGTGAGGGAGAAGTTCATTTCTTCTTCCTCGGCTTGTCCGCTTTCGCCTTCGCGGCGGCCTTCGATACCGTTGCCGCATTGCCGAGCCGGTCGACATAGGTCTTGTGCAGTTGCCCCGCGCCCCAGCCCTTGCCCCTGTTCTCCTTCGACAGCGCTTCCATGATCGCGACGAGGTTGTCGTCGCGAATCTTTTCCAGCTCGCGGATCGACCATTTGCCCGACTGGGCATCGGACTGGCTGGCGATCAACTCGACCAGTTCGTCGTTGAATTCCGGCACGTCCATCAATTTGGTCCACGGCCAGGAAAGACAGGGGCCGAACTGGGCCATGAAGTGACGCATTCCGGCTTCGCCGCCGGCGATGCGATAGACCTGGAACATGCCCATCTGCGCCCAGCGTAGGCCGAAGCCGTAGCGCATGATGTCGTCGAGTTCCTCGACCGTGCAGATGCCGTCCTTGATCAGCCACAGCGCCTCGCGCCACATGGCTTCGAGCAGGCGGTCGCCGACGAAGGCTTCGATTTCCTTGCGGATCACGACCGGCTTCATGCCGATTTCGGCGTAGCATTCGCGGGCAAGCTCGATCGCTTCCGGCCAGGTCTGCTCGCCGCCGACGATCTCGACGACGGGCAGGAGATAGACGGGATTGTAGGGGTGCGCGACGACCAGCCGTTCGGGATGATTCTTCATCGCGACGGCCATGTCGGTCGGCTTGATGCCGGAGGTCGACGAGCCGACGAGCGCGGAGGAGGGCGCGTGAGTGTCGATCTCGGCCAGCACCTTGTGCTTCAGGTCGAGCCGTTCGGGCACGCTTTCCTGGATGAAATCGGCGTCCGCCACGGCCTCGGCGATGCTCGCGGCATAGGTGATCGCGCCTTCCTTCGGACGACCGGCGGTTGCCAGGCGCTTGTAGGCGCGGCGCGCGCCGGCCATGACTTCGTCGACCTTGCGTTTGGCCTCAGGGTCGGGATCGAAAATGGTGACGTCGATGCCGTTCAGCACGAGTCGGGCAACCCAGCCCGCCCCGATGACGCCCCCGCCGATGCACGCTGCCTTGGAAATTGCCATGGTCGATCTCCTCAGACAGCCACCGGCGCGCGCTTCGTCAGATTGAGCAGTTTGCGCACTTCGTCCGGCCCGATGACCCGCGCGCCCATGTTCTCGACGACCGTCACCGCGCGCTCGACAAGCTGCGCATTCGTCGCGAGCACGCCCTTGTCGAGCCACAGATTGTCTTCCAGCCCGACGCGGACATTGCCGCCGGCGAGAACGGCGGCGGCGACATAGGCCATCTGGCTGCGGCCGAGCGAGAAGGCCGACCAGGTCCAGTCCTTCGGCACGTTGTTGACCATGGCCAGATAGGTGTTGAGGTCGTCCGGTGCGCCCCAGGGCACGCCCATGCAAAGCTGCACCAGCGCGTCGGGCGCCAGCACGCCTTCCTTGACCAGTTCCTTTGCGAACCAGAGATGGCCCGTATCGAAGGCCTCGATTTCCGGCTTCACGCCCATCTTCGTCATCATGCCGCCCATGGCGCGCAGCATTCCGGGAGTGTTGGTCATCACATAGTCGGCCTCGGCGAAATTCATCGTGCCGCAGTCGAGCGTGCAGATTTCCGGCAGGCACTGTCGAACATGCTCGACGCGCTCGGCGGCGCCAGCCATGTCGGTGCCCTTTTCCTTCAGCGGCAGGGGCTTGTCCGTCGAGCCGAACACCATGTCGCCGCCCATCCCGGCGGTGAGGTTCAGGACCACGTCGACGTCCGCGTCGCGGATGCGCTCGGTTACCTCGCGGTAAAGCGCGATGTCGCGCCTTGGCGCACCGGTCTCGGGGTCGCGGACGTGGCAGTGGACGATCGCCGCGCCAGCCTTGGCCGCCTCGATCGCCGAATCCGCGATCTGCTTCGGCGAACGCGGCACATGCGGCGAACGGTCCTGCGTGCTTCCCGAGCCCGTGATGGCGGCAGTGATGAAGACCTCGCGGTTCATTTCGAGCGGCATGGGCATCCTCCAATATTGCCGCTAGTTTCGCGGCCCTTGCGTCAACATGATTTGCGATTTACGCATCTGAATTGATGCAAAGCGAAAAATCGTCGATCTTTCGGGCCGAAGCCACGCCTTTGGCCGTGACATTTCTGGTCCTGCCGGGATGCTCGCTGATGTGCGTCGCTTCCGTCATCGACCCGTTGCGCGCTGCAAACCGCATATGCGGACGACAGGTTTTCGACTGGCGTATCGTCTCTGTGGACGGCACGTCGCCGCAAACCACCAGCGGGCTGCCGATTGCCGTTTCAGGACCGTTCGACGCCGCACGCGCGGGCGATTTCGTCATCGCGATCGGCGGGTTCGGTTCGCGCAGCGCCTTGAGCGGCCCGGAACTGGCAGCTTTCAAGCGCGCGGCCGGCGCTTCGCGCGCGGTCGGCGGGATCGAGGCGGGAACCTGGGTGCTCGGCCATGCCGGGCTGCTCGACGGCCGCGCCGCGACCACGCATTGGGAGGACCTCGAAGATTTCGCTGCCGCCTTCCCGGAAGCCGAGGTCAGGCCGGATCGCTACGTGATCGACGGTCCCGCCGTCACCGCTGGCGGCGCATCGCCCGGCTTCGACCTGATGCTGCATCTCATCCGCTCGCGGCTCGGCATGAGCGTTGCGCTCGATGTGGCGAGTGTCTTCATCTACGACCAAATACGCGCGGCGAGCGATGCGCAGCCGCTCGTCTCGCTCGGCCGGCTCGACGGTCACGACACGCGGCTCGCGCAGGCGGTGCGGATCATGGAAAGCCATGTCGACCGGCCGCTCACCATCGCGGCCATCGCGCGACGATCGAAGACGTCCGTGCGGGCGATGGAACTCGTCTTTCGCCGCGCCATCGGCGAGAGTCCCGGCGCCTATTATCTTCGCTTGCGGCTCAACGCGGCGCGGCGACTTGTGCTCGACACGCGCGAGCCTATGGCGGACATCGCCGCGCGGACCGGCTTTTCAAGTGCCGCCGCCTTCTCGCGCGCATTCGCCCGCGCTTTCGGCAAGCCACCGAGCGCGATGCGCAAAGTCAGGTGAGGAACGGTTTTGCCTGCATCGTCTGAGGCACAGATATGCCGAGACGTTCAAGGATTGTCGGGGCAAGTTGCAGTTGGTCGAGCAGGACCGATTCTTCCGGACCCGTGCCCGTTCCGAAATAATAGAGCGCGAAATCGCGTTGTTCGTCGTCATTACCGCCATGGTGGCCGCGATCGGTCTGGCCATGGTCGGCGGTCACGATGATCTCGTATCCCGCCTCCTGCCATCGCGGCAGAAAGGATGCGAGCGTCGCGTCGGCGGCGAACAGCGCCTTGTCCATTTCGCGGCAATCATGTCCGAATCGATGCCCCATGCTGTCGAGCGTGCAGGTGTGGAGAATGCCATAATCGATGCTGTACCGGCTGGCGAGCAAGGTCAGCGTCGCAAACAGGTCGGCGTCGGCCGGCGTCATCTGGTTGTCGTGGCCGTAGCCGGACATGGTGTGGAACCGGCCATGATGGATCGGGCCATTCACCTCGTCGTATTCGATGTCGCGCACGGCGTCGAAAGGAAACCGATTGAAGAATTCGGACCAGTATGAATGCGTCACTGCGCCCGAGACGCCGCCAGCGCGGGCGACCTCCGAGAAGATGTCCGGCAGATCGACACGGAAGCGGATTTCATTGGCGAGGATGCCATGCGTCTGCGGCGCAGTGCCGGTATGGATCGAGGCATAGCAACTGGCCGATGTCGACGGCAGGACCGAGCGCATCCGCCAGACCCGTGCCTCGCCCGTCCGAACCCAGCCTTCCAGATTGCCCATAAACCGCCGCCAGTTTCGCCAGGGCACGCCGTCAAGCACGACCAGAAGAAGTTTTGCACGCAGCGCCATAACGATCAGGTCAATTCCCCGCCGCCGCCATGCGACGGCCGGCGATGGCTTTTTCGAGCCAGCCGATCTCCATCTCCGGGACGGAAGAGAGCAGAAGCTGGGTGTAGTCGTCGAAGGGCGGTTCGAGCACCTTCGATTTTTGCCCGTAGCGCACGACCTCGCCGCGATACATGACCGCGATCGAATCCGCGATTGCGCGCACGGTCGCGATGTCATGGGTGATGAAGAGGTAGGAGACCTGTTCCTGCTTTTGCAGTTCCAGGAGCAGTTTGAGGATGCCGTTGGCGACCAGCGGGTCGAGTGCGCTCGTCACCTCGTCGCAGATGATCAGCTTCGGGTTGGCTGCCAGCGCGCGGGCGATGCAGACGCGCTGCTTCTGGCCGCCGGAAAGCTCGGCCGGATAGCGGTCGGCAAAGCCGCGGCCCATCTCGATCTTTTCCAGAAGCTCGTTCACGCGCTTGTCGCGCTCGGCGCCGCGCATGTCGAAATAGAATTCGAGCGGCCGGCCGATGATCGTCGAAACCGTCTGGCGCGGGTTCATCGCCACGTCCGCCATCTGGTAGATCATCTGCAATTCGCGCAGATCCTCGCGCTTGCGGTCGGCGAGACGCGCGGGCAGTTCGCGTCCGTCGAAACTGATCGCTCCTTCCTTCGGCGGCAGAAGGCCGGTGATGGCGCGCGCCAGCGTCGACTTGCCCGAACCCGATTCGCCGACGACCGCGAGCGTCTGGCCGGGCAGGATGTCGACGGAAACATTCTTCAGGACGTTGATGTGCCCACCGCCATAGGCCGCCGTGACATTCTTCACCGACAGGAGCGGCGTGCCTTCCGGCGCCTGCTCGTCATGCTCGACATGGTGGGCGGCGACGAGTTGCTGCGTATAGGTTTCGCGTGGCTGATCGATGATCTGGCGCGTGTCGCCCCATTCCACCATCTTGCCGTGGCGCAGCACCATGATCTCGTCGGAGACCTGCGCGACGACGGCAAGGTCGTGGGTGATGTAGAGCGCGGCGACGCCGGTGTCGCGGATCGCCTCCTTGATCGCGGCGAGAACGTCGATCTGGGTCGTCACGTCGAGCGCGGTCGTCGGTTCGTCGAAGATGATGAGGTCGGGTTGCGAGCACAGCGCCATCGCCGTCATCACGCGCTGGAGCTGGCCGCCGGAGACCTGATGCGGGTAGCGTTTGCCGATGTTCTCGGGGTCGGGAAGCGACAGCTTGCGAAACAATTCGACTGCACGCGCTTCGGCCTCGCGACGCGAGGACACGCCATGCTTCAACGTAGCCTCGACGACCTGGTCCATCAGCTTGTGGGCGGGATTGAAGGCCGCGGCGGCCGATTGCGCGACATAGCACACCTCGCGCCCGCGCAGGCGGCGCACCTTGCGGTGACCCTCCTTCAGCATGTCGCGACCGTTGACCAGCACTTCGCCGCCGGTGATCCGAACGCCGCCCCGGCCATAGGCCATGGGCGACAGGCCGATGGTCGATTTGCCGGCCCCCGATTCCCCGATCAGGCCGAGCACCTTTCCCTTGTGGAGCGTCAGCGACACGCCGTCGACGATGGTGATGTCGTGCGGATCCTCGTCCGGGGGATAGACCGTGGCCTCGATTTTCAGGTCACGGATGTCGAGCAGCGGGGCGCCCTTCAGATGGATCGGTTCCTCAGGCATTGCCGCGCCCTCCCTTCAGATCGGTGGTGCGGTTCAGGATCCAGTCGGCGACGAGATTGACCGAGATCGCCAGCGCGGCGATGGCGCCGGCCGGGATCAGCGCTGCCGGAATGCCGAAGACGATGCCTTCCCTGTTCTCGCGGACCATGCCGCCCCAGTCCGCGTCCGGCGGCTGGACGCCGAGGCCGAGGAAGGAGAGCGCGGAGAGGAACAGGACGGCGTAGATGAATCGCAGGCCGAGTTCGGAGACGAGCGGCGAGAGCGCATTGGGCAGGATCTCGCGAAAGATGATCCAGCCCGTGCCTTCGCCGCGCAGCTTCGCCGCCTCGACGAAATCCATCACGTTGATGTCGGCCGCGACCGCGCGCGACAGGCGGTAGACGCGGGTCGAATCCAGAATGCCCATGACGAGGATCAGGATCGGGATCGTCGAGGGCAGCACCGACAGGACGACGAGGCCGAAGATCAGCGTCGGGATCGACATCAACAGATCGACGAAACGTGACATCAGCGTGTCGAACCAGCCGCCGATGACGGCCGCCATGAAGCCGAGAATCGAGCCCAGCGTAAAGGCCAGCGCGGTGGAGGCAACGGCGATGAAGACGGTGATCCGCGCGCCATAGATCATGCGCGACAGGAGATCGCGGCCGAGATTGTCGGTGCCGAGCCAGAATTGGGCCGAGGACGGCTCCCAGACGCCGCCGAGAACCCGTGAACCGGGATAGGGCGCGATCCACGGCGCGAAGATCGCGACGACGAGAAGGGCGATGGTGATGACGAGCCCGATGGCCGCGCCGATGGGCATTCGCTTGAACATCATCGGGTTACCTCCGGTGCCTGAGGCGCGGATTGGCGAGGATCGCCACGATGTCCGCAACGAGGTTCAAGCCGATATAGACGGCCGCAAAGATGAGGCCGACCGCCTGCACCACCGGGACGTCGCGCTTGGAGACATGGTCGACGAGGTATTGACCCATGCCCGGATAGACGAAGATGACCTCGATCACGACGACGCCGACGACGAGGAAGGCGAGGTTCAGCATCACCACGTTGACGATCGGCGCGATGGCGTTCGGAAAGGCGTGCTTGCGGATGATCTCGAACAGCGACAGGCCCTTGAGTTCGGCGGTTTCGATGTAGGCGGACTGCATGACGTTGAGGATCGCCGCGCGCGTCATGCGCATCATGTGTGCCAGCACGACGAGCGTCAGCGCGGTCGCCGGCAGTGCGATGGCGCGCATCCGGTCGGCAAACGGCATCGTGTCGTAGACTGTCGAGACGCTCGGGAACCAGCCGAGTTGGACGGCGAAGACATACATCAGCACATAGCCGATGAAGAATTCAGGCAGCGAGGTCGCCGACAGGGCAAGCCCCGAGATCGTCTTGTCGACGAAGCCGTTGCGGTAGCGCACGGCGATCAGGCCGAGAAGGATCGCCAGCGGAACGGATACGATCGCGGCCCAGAAGGCGAGAAAGAGCGTGTTCTTCAGTCGCGGCCAGATCGACGATGCGATGTCGAGCCGGTTCGACAGGGCCGTGCCCAGATCGCCGGTCATGACGCCGCCGAGCCAGCGGAAATAGCGGACATAGGCCGGATCGTTCAAGCCGAGTTCACGGCGAAGATTCTCAAGCGCCTGCGGCGTCGCCGCCTGGCCGAGGATCGACTGGGCAACGTCGCCCGGCAAAATCTCGGTGCCGAGGAAGATCAGCACCGAGACAGCCAGAAGGAGAAGGAAGCCCAGCGCGATGCGCTGGGCGATGAGTGTCAGTACCGGGTGTGCCCCCACTTGCCCGCCCCGATCACGCCTGGTCGAGCCAGACGCGGGTCGCCGCCCTCAGATTGGACGTCTCGTGGTTGGGATCCTGCACCCAGCCCTGAACCTCCTCGCGGCGGGCGTCGAGGAAGTCGTTGAACATAGGCAGGATCAGGCCGCCATCGTCACGCACCTTGGTCGCCGCTTCGCGGTACATCTCGGCGCGCTTGGACTCGTCGAGTTCGGCGCGGGCCGTGCGGATGAGCGTATCGAAGCCCTCGTCGAAGAAACGCGTGTCGTTCCAGTCCGCGCCGGTGATGTAGGCGGTCGAATACATCGAATCCTGCGTCGGACGGCCGCCCCAGTAGGAAGCGCAGAAGGGCTGCGCGTTCCAGACTTCCGTCCAGTAGCCGTCGCCCGGCTCGCGCTGGACCTGGATTTCGATGCCGGCGGCCTGCGCCTGCTGCTGGTAGAGTTGTGCGGCGTCGACCGCGCCGGGGAAGGCGACTTCGGACGTGCGCAGCAAGATGGGGCCGGAATGACCGGACTTCTTGTAGTGGAAGGCCGCCTGTTCGGGATCGTAGGCGCGCTGCTCGATGCCCTCCGGATAGAGCGCATAGGAAGGCGAGATCGGGAAATCGTTGCCGACCGAGGCGTGACCCGCAAGGATCTGCTCCACCATCTGCTCGCGATCGATGGCGAGTTTCAGCGCCATGCGCAGATCGTGATTGTCGAAGGGCGCCGTGTTGCAGTGCATGATGAAGACATAATGCCCCTTGGAGGGCACTGCTTCGATGTGGACGCCCGGCATCCGCGACAGAAGCGCCACCGTGCGCGGCTCGACGCGGTTGATGATGTGGACCTGGCCGGACTGCAAGGCCGAGGTGCGTGCGGTCGCATCGTTCATGACCACGACCTCGACCGAGGCGACATGGCCGATCTCGTCGCTCCAGTAGCCGTCATACTTGGTCGAGACGTGGCGGATGCCCGGCTCGTTGACCTCGACCTTGTAGGGACCGGTGCCGATGCCGGCCGACGGATCGTCATAGCCGCCATTCGGCTGGATCACGAGATGGTAATCGGTCAGGAGCAGCGGCAGGTCCGCATTGCCGGAGGCCAGCTTGAAGACGACATTGTCGCCGTCGACCGAGATATCCTCGATGTCGCGGAGGACGCCGAGGGCGGCCGATTCGGTCGCTTCGTCCGAATGGCGGCGAATGGTCTGCGCCACGTCCTCGGGCGTCATGTCCTTGCCGTTGTGGAAGGTCACGCCCTTGCGGATCCTGAAGCGCCATTCCATCGCATCTTCGGATGCTTCCCAGGATTCGGCGAGCACGGGCTGCGGCGTGCCGTCCTGCGGCGACTGGAGGACGAGAAGTTCACCCCAGGTCGATCCGAAATTCTGCGGCACCTGCGTCAGCCACTGGGCGGGGTCGAGGCTGTTGGTGGATTCGCCGCCGGTCAGGCCCAGGCGCAGGTCGCCGCCCTTTTGCGGTCCCTGTGCGCGCGCAGCGCCGATCAGCAGCGAGTTTGCGAATGTCGAGGTGACGCCGAGCGCGGCCGCACGGCCCAGAAAATCGCGACGGTTCAGCTTGCCGCGTGCGACATAGCGGCTCAAAAATTCCAGTTCTTTCGACATTGCCTGTTCCTCATTCGATCGTGTGATCCGAACCCATTGAGCGGACCCGTTTGCGGGTCTCGTTAGGTAAGGATATTGACGGCATCATGCGACATTTCACATGGCCGTTTGCGACATTGGATGGCGTAAATGGTTCCGCCTGAGACGAGGCGAACTATAGCCACCCGCGCCGAGGGATCAACCGCGAAGGGAAAATTCGTGAGGATTTGCCGATAGTTGGTCGTGCGGACCTGTCGGCAGCCTGTCAATTGAGGGGAATGTCGTTGGCGTCCTTCGACGCCTGATAGACGTGCGAAAGGGCGTCGTAGCGACGGGAAATTCCTGCCGCGCGACTGGACAGTTCGGAGCGTTCTGCTTCGCCCATTGCGGCGATCTCGCGCCGGATGGAGTGGCTTTTCCAGTAGGCGTTTTCAGCACGGTAGCCGCCGGGTTCGAGACCGAAGACCTCTTTCAGGATCTTCAGATCGTGCGGAATCGCGAACGCGTCGCGCGAATCCTCATGACTGAAGAAATAATGGAAATTGTCGAAGCCCGCCCAAGTGATCGCCGACAGGCACAGCGAACAGGGTTCGTGCGTCGACAGGAAGACGCAATCCTTCGTGTCGGGCCGTTCAGCCTTCGGCAGTTCGTAGAAGCGCTTCATGGCGTGCATCTCGCCATGCCAGAGCGGATTTTCGATCTCATTGTTGGTTTCGGCGATGATCAGCGAGAAGTCCGACTTGCGCAGGATCGCGGCACCGAAGATCTTGTTGCCGGCGGCGACGCCCGCTTGCGTCTTGGGCACGATGTCGTTCTCGATGACGTCGAACAGACGGTTGATCAGCGCTGCGCTCACGTCTGGAAACCTTGCGGCAGGCGGACTTCCCAGGGCTCCTCGAAGAAGAATTCCTCCAGGTTGCTGCCGTCGCCGCCCCGGTCGACGACGATGAAATCCTGGCTCTGCCCGATCGGCGTCAGGACTGCGTGCCATGTGTTGCGATGATAGTTGACGCCTTGGCCGGGTGCGGTGACGAAGGCATTCGGTTCGCCGGGGCCGTCATTGGTGTCATGGCAGACGACGACGAGGAACGGGCGCTGATCGAGCGGCATGAAGATCTGGCTGCCGAAAGGATGGCGCTCGACCATCTTCAGCGCCAGCGGCATTTCGTAGGGCGTGCCGCGGGCGATCGAGACGAGCACGCGGGCGTTCGGGCCCTTGGCCTCGACATTGGCCAGGTCGTGATAGCGCTCGCATTTGCCGTTGTTGATCGGGAAGTGGTTGTCGCCGGCGGTGTCGAGGACGTCGCCGAAGGGGGCGAAGGCTTCGCGGGTGAGGGGGCGGGCGGTTATGGTGCGGGTCATCGGCCGATTCCAAGCTTGGCGTGGCGGTTGACGTCCTTATAAAGCAAATACCGAAAACGCCCCGGACCGCCTGCATAGCAGGCCTGAGGGCAGAAGGCGCGCAGCCACATGTAGTCGCCGGCCTCGACCTCCACCCAATCTCTATTGAGTTTGTAGACCGCCTTGCCCTCAAGCACGTAAAGCCCGTGCTCCATGACATGGGTTTCCTCGAACGGGATCAGTCCGCCGGGCTCGAAGGTGACGACGGTGACATGCATGTCATGGCGAAGGTCCGCCGGGTCGACGAAACGCGTCGTCGCCCATGCGCCGCCGGTATCGGGCATCGGCGCGGGCGCGATGTCCCTCTCGTTAAGGAAGAGCGGGTCGGGGACGTCGAGACCTTCCACGAACTCATACGCCTTGCGGATCCAGTGGAAGCGGGCGACGTCCTTGCCATCGTTCCTGAGCGTCCAGCCGCTGGCTGGCGGCAAATAGGCGTAGCCGCCGGGCGTCAGGGTGTGGCGCTCGCCGTCCAGCGTCACCGTGATCTCGCCTTCGACGACGAAGAACACGCCCTGCGCATCCGCTTCCGGCTCCGGTCGGTCCGACCCGCCCCCCGGCTGCACTTCCATGATGTATTGCGAGAAGGTCTCGGCGAAGCCGGAGAGCGGGCGCGAGAGGACCCAGAGCCGCGTCTTGTCCCAGAAGGGCAGGTAGCTCGTCACGATGTCGCTCATGACACCTTTGGGGATCACGGCATAGGCGTCGGTGAAGACGGCGCGGCCGGTGTGGAGTTCAGTCTGCGCCGGCAGGCCGCCAGTGGGGGCGTAATAGGTTCGCTCGTTCATTGGGGCAGGATGTCCTTCAGCCGCAGATAGGCGATGCGCTCGACCTGCTTGCACGCGGTGGCGAATTCGGTGTCGCGGTCATTGGCGATGCGGTGCCGGAAGGCGTCGAGGATCGACGCCTTGGTGTTGTCCTTGACGGCGATGATGAACGGGAAGCCGAATTTTGCGACATAGGTCTCGTTCAGTTCGGTGAAGGCCGCGCGCTCGTCGTCGGTCAGCGCGTCGAGCCCGGCGGACGCCTGTTCCCTGGTCGATTCCTCGGTGAGGCGCCTCGCCTGCGCCAGCTTGCCGGCAAGGTCGGGATGGGCTTGCAGCACGCCCAGCCGTTCCGGCTCGCTCGCCGAACGGAACATGCGCGCCAGTGCGTTGTGCAGGCCGTCGGCACTGTCATGAGCGGGGCCGAGTTCAAGTTCGAAGGCGCGTTCGGCGATCCATGGCGAATGCTCGAAGATCGAGCCGAAGCGTGAGACGAACGCCTTGCGCCCCATCCGGCTCGGCCGTAGCCCATGCGGCTTGTAGGGATGTTTCGCGATCCAATGCTCGGCGATGTCGATGCGGCGCGCCACCCACGCATTGTCGTGGCTCTTCACATAGTCGACGAAGCGCTTCAGCGCCGCCACGCGCCCCGGCCGCCCGACGAGCCGACAGTGCAGCCCAATGCTCATCATCGACGGTCGGCCAGCCTCGCCTTCCGCGTAATGCGTGTCGAACGCGTCCTTGAGATAGGCGAAGAACTGGTCGCCCGAATTGAACCCTTGAGCCGTCGCAAAGCGCATGTCGTTGGCGTCCAGCGTATAGGGAATGACAAGTTGCGGGTCGATCGCGCGGCCCTGGCCGTCATGGTCGAGCCAATAGGGCAGGTCGTCGTCATAGGTGTCGGAAATCCATGTGAAGCCACCTTCCTGCGCCGCCAGCTTCACGGTGTTGACCGATGTGCGGCCGACATAGAGCCCCTTCGGACGCTCGCCGACGACTTCGGTATGGAGCCGGATCGCTTCGGCCAGATCGGCGCGCTCGGCATCCTCTTCATGGTCGCGATAGTCGATCCATTTCAACCCGTGCGAGGCGATTTCCCAGCCCGCCTCCTGCATCGCCGCCACCTGGTCGGGCGAGCGGGCGAGGGCGTCCGCGACACCGTAGACCGTCACTGGAAGGCCGGCCTCCGTGAACAGGCGATGGAGCCGCCAGAAACCGGCCCGCGCGCCGTATTCGTAGATCGATTCCATGTTCCAGTGGCGCTTGGCCGGCCATGGCGCGGCGCCGACGATTTCGGACAGGAACGCCTCGGAGGCGGCGTCGCCGTGGAGGACGCAGTTCTCGCCGCCTTCCTCGTAGTTGACGACGAAGGACACGGCCACATGCGCGCCGCCCGGCCAGTTCGCCTTCGGCGGATTGGCGCCATAGCCGCGCATATTGCGGACATATCGCTTCGGCTCGGTCATCGAATTTTCCCCATCACCATGGCAGAATAGGCGCTGTCGCGGGCGCGCATTCCCGACGAAAATTTTGAAAGTCTTTTTGTGGCCGCTCGCCTCCAGAGGGCTTATGACTTGCCTTACAGTCCGTGCCAAGAAGAACAAAAGGGAGCGCATATGGCCAACGCCAATTCGGGTCGCCTGACCACCCACGTACTGGACACGGCGTCGGGGCGGCCGGCTGCGGGGCTGAAGATCGCGCTCTACAGGCTCGACGGAGACGAGCGCGCGCACGTCAAGTCCGTCACCACCAATGCCGACGGCCGTTGCGACGCGCCGCTGCTTCAGGGCGCTGATTTCGCGCCGGGGCAGTATGAGCTGGTGTTCGCGGCAGGCGATTATCTGCGAGGCTCGGGCCTGACCCTGCCCGAACCCGCCTTCCTCGACGAGGTGCCGATCCGGTTCGGGATGGCGGAGGCGGCGCACTACCATGTGCCCCTGCTGATCTCGCCTTACGGCTATTCAACGTATCGGGGGAGTTGAGATGGGCTCCCGCTCCCACATCCGCTTCCTCCTCAACGGCGAAGTGATCACCCTCACCGACGTGCGCCCCGATGCGACGCTGCTCGATTTCCTGCGCCTCGACCGCGCGCTGAAGGGCACCAAGGAAGGCTGCGCGGAAGGGGATTGCGGCGCCTGCACGGTGTTGGTCGGTCGGCTTGCCGGCGACGGGCTCGTCTATGAAGGCGTCAATGCCTGCATCCGGTTCACCGGCTCGCTTGACGGTTGCCATGTCGTCACCATCGAGCATCTGCGCGGTTCGGATGGGGGGCTTCACCCCGTCCAGCAGGCGATGGTCGATTTCCATGGTTCGCAATGCGGGTTCTGCACGCCGGGCTTCGTGATGTCGCTCTACGCGTTGTGGATGCGCGAGCCGAACCCGTCCGATGCGATCATCGAAAAGGCGCTGCAAGGCAATCTGTGCCGATGCACCGGCTACGAGGCGATCATGCGTGCGGCGCGGGCGATCTCGTCCTATGGCGAGGCCGGGCGCGACCCGCTCGTCACTGAGCGCGCAGACGTGATCGCAAGACTGAAAGCCATGCGTGACGGCGCGCGCGTCGAGATCGGCACGGGCAAGGACCGGCTCGTCGTGCCGTCGTCGGTCGACGACCTCGCGACTGTTCTGGACGCCGAGCCGAACGCGCGCATCGTCGCCGGTTCGACCGATGTCGGGCTCTGGGTGACGAAACATTTCCGCGACATCTCGCCTGTCGTCTTCATCGGCGGGCTAGACGAATTGCGGCAGGTGTCGGAGACGGACGGCACGATCACCATCGGCGCCGGCGTCAGCTATACGGATGCCTATGCGGCACTGGCGTCGCGCATCCCTGCGCTGCGCCCGCTGCTCGACCGGATCGGCGGCGATCAGGTGCGCAACATGGGCACGATCGGCGGCAACATCGCCAATGGCTCGCCCATCGGCGACACGCCGCCGCCCCTGATCGCGCTCGGCGCGTCGGTGACACTGCGCAAAGGCGCGAGTCGTCGAACGATCGCGCTCGAGGACTTCTTCATCGACTACGGCAAGCAGGACCGCGCGCCCGGCGAATTCGTCGAGGCGGTGCATGTGCCGGTGCCCGAGGCGGGGGCGCTGTTCGCCGTCCACAAGATCACGAAGCGCCGCGACGAGGACATCACGGCGGTGCTGGGGGCGTTCTTGCTGAGGGTCGAGGATGGGAAGGTGACATCGGCCCGCATCGCCTATGGCGGCATGGCAGCGACGCCGAAACGCGCGAAGGCTGTCGAGGCGGGACTCGTCGGGAAGCCGTGGACGAATGAGACGGTCGAGGCTGCGATGGCGGGTTATGCGCAGGATTTCCAGCCGATTTCGGACATGCGGGCGAGCGCTGACTATCGGATGATGACGGCGAAGAATCTGTTGATGCGGGTGTTTCTCGAAAGCAGCGGCGAGACGGCTACCGTTTTGCGCCATGAGGCGGCGTGATGAACAAGCACGCCCAGCCCGACCTGACCGCCGCCGCCATCAAGGGCGGGGTCGCGAGCGACCAGCGCCACGATTCCGCCGCCAAGCACGTCACCGGCCAGGCCGTGTATATCGATGACATCGCCGAGCCGGCCGGCACGCTGCATGGCTGTCTTGGCCTCTCGACCATCGCACACGGCACCGTCAAGTCCATCGACCTCGATGCGGTTCGTTCCGCGCCGGGAGTCGTCGCGGTGCTGACCGGCCATGACGTGCCGGGCGTCAACGACATCTCGCCGACAGGGCGGCACGACGAGCCGGTGCTGACGACGGAAAAGGTCGAGTTTTTCGGCCAGCCGCTCTTCGCCGTCATCGCCGAAACGCGCGAGGTGGCGCGGCGGGCGTGCCAACTGGCGAAGATCGACTATGACGCGCTGCCATTCGTCACCGATATCGGCGAACTCGACGCGAAGTCGGCCCGGATGGTCGCCCCGCCGCTGACGCTGAGGCGTGGCGAAGCGGCAGATGCGATCGCGTCGGCCCCGCACCGGCTCAAGGGCCGGATGCGCGTCGGCGGGCAGGACCATTTCTATCTCGAAGGCCATATCGCGCTCGCCATTCCCGGCGAGGACGACGACGTGACCGTCCATTCCTCGACCCAGCATCCGAGCGAAGTCCAGCACATGGTCGCGCACGCGCTTGGCGTGGCCTCGCACGCCGTCACCGTCGAGGTACGGCGCATGGGCGGCGGCTTCGGCGGCAAGGAGACGCAGTCGAACCAGTTCGCCGCCATCGCCGCCATTGCGGCAAAGAAGCTGAAGCGCCCGGTGAAAATCCGTCCCGACCGCGACGACGACATGATCGCCACGGGCAAGCGCCACGACTTCCTCATCGACTACGAGGTCGGCTTCGACGAGCACGGCACGATCCGCGGCGTCAACTACACCTATGCCGCGCGCTGCGGTTTTTCGTCGGACCTTTCCGGTCCCGTCACCGACCGCGCACTGTTCCATTGCGACAACGCCTATTTCTACCCTGCGGTCCACGCGCAATCCGCGCCGCTCTACACCAACACCGTGTCCAACACCGCGTTTCGCGGCTTCGGCGGCCCGCAGGGCATGATGGGCGCGGAGCGCGTCATCGACGAGATCGCCTTCGCGCTGGGGAAGGACCCACTGGAGGTTCGCAAGACGAATTTCTACGGCACGTCCGACCGGAACGTCACGCCCTACCATCAGATCGTCGAGGACAACATCGTCCACCGCATCGTCGCCGAACTGGAAGCGTCCTGCGACTACCAGCGCCGACGCGAGGAAATCGCCGCCTTCAATGCGAAGAGCCGCATCGTCAAGCGCGGCCTTGCGCTGACGCCGGTCAAGTTCGGCATCTCCTTCACGGCGACCCATTTCAACCAGGCGGGCGCGCTGGTGCATGTGTATACGGACGGCTCGGTTCACCTGAACCATGGCGGCACCGAGATGGGGCAAGGGCTCTACGTCAAGGTCGCGCAGGTGGTGGCCGAGGAGTTCCAGATCGACATTTCCAACGTGAAGATCACCGCGACGACGACGGGCAAAGTGCCGAACACCTCGGCCACCGCCGCCTCGTCCGGCACGGATTTGAACGGCATGGCCGCGCAGAATGCCGCGCGTCAGATCAAGAACAGGCTCTGCGATTTCGCGTCCGAAAAATATGGCCTGCCGAAGGACCAGATCGTGTTCCTGCCCAATCGGGTGCGGATCGGAAATCAGGAAATCCCCTTCGCAGATCTCGTCAAGCAGGCCTATATGGCGCGCGTGCAACTCTCGGCGGCCGGCTTCTACAAGACGCCGAAAATCCACTGGGACCGCGACAAGGGCGAGGGCCGGCCATTCTACTATTTCGCCTATGGCGCATCGTGCTCGGAAGTTTCGATCGACACGCTGACGGGCGAATATGTCGTCGAGCGCACCGACATCCTGCACGAGACGGGACGCTCCTTGAACCGGATCATCGATCTCGGCCAGATCGAGGGCGGCTTCGTGCAGGGCATGGGCTGGCTGACGACCGAGGAACTCGTCTGGGACGAAAAGGGGCGCCTCAGAACCTATGCTCCGTCGACCTACAAGATTCCGCTCGCTTCGGACCGTCCGAAGATTTTCAACGTGACGCTGGCGGATTGGCCGGAGGCGCACGAGCCGACGGTGCATCGCTCCAAGGCCGTTGGCGAACCGCCTTTCATGCTGGCGATGTCGGTTTTCCATGCGCTGTCGGACGCGGTGGCGAGCGTCGGCGGGCACAAGGTGTTCCCCGCGCTCGATGCGCCGGCGACGCCGGAGCGGGTGCTGATGGCGGTGGAGCGGGTTCGAGGGATCGCGCGCGGGTAGCGCGGTTTATGCGCGCGCGTGGACAGGCTATAGAACACCGATGCTTGTGATCCTTCACGCCTCCCAATCATGGCGCGCCCCATGACCACCCTCGCCACTTTCCTCGCCGCCCACCCCCACCTCGCCATCGTCGAGGTCCGCTCCGCCATCGGCTCCACCCCGCGCGAGGTCGGCGCTTGGATGCTGGTCTCTCCGACCGCCATCTTCGGCACGATCGGCGGCGGGCAGCTCGAATTCAGGGCGATCGACCGTGCCCGCGAAATGATCGCCGCCGGAAGCCCGAAAGCCGACCTTCTCGACATCCCTCTCGGACCTGAAATAGGCCAGTGTTGCGGCGGGCGGACCAGCGTCGACATCGCGCTTGTCGACGCCGAACTGCGCGCGGCGATCCCGAAGCGGCTCGAATCGGAAGAGGCAACCTATCCGCACGTCCTGCTCTTCGGTGGCGGCCATGTCGGCCACGCGCTGGCGGCGGCGCTCGCGCTCATGCCGTTCCGCGTGACCATCGTCGAAACGCGTGCCGAGGCGCTCGGCGGGATGCCGGACGGCGTCACGACGCGATTGACGCCGGTTCCCGAGGAGAGCGTGCGCGATACGCCAGCCCACTCCGCCTTCGTGGTCCTTACCCACGACCATGCGCTCGACTTCCTGATCGTCGCCGAAGCGCTCAAGCGCGACGACGCGGCCTATGTCGGCATGATCGGCTCGAAGACCAAGCGGGCGACGTTCAAAAGCTGGTATCTGAAGGAGGCCGGCGGCTCGGAGACCGATCTTGCGCGCCTCGTCTGCCCGATCGGCGGTTCGGCGGTGAAGGACAAACGGCCGGCGGTCATTGCGGCGATGGCGGCGGCGGAGATTTCAGCCGCGCTTTTCAGCTCGGTTTCATGATCTCGCGAATGAGTCGCTGGCAGCGTTCGGCCATGAAATCGAGCAGCAGGCGCACTTTGGGGTCCTGAAACTTGCGGTGCGGATAGACCGCGGCAAGCTGCACCGGCGTCGGCGGCGTTTGCGGCAAAATCACCTTCAGCCGCCAGTCGCGGATGAAAGGCTCGACCTCGAAGCGCGGCTTCATGACGATGCCGCGGCCCGACAGCGCCCAACTCGTCAACACGTCGCCATCGTCGGAATCGAACGGCCCGCGCACCTCGAACTTCTGCACGCCCTCGGCGGTCTGCAACGGCCAGAAGAACTCGCGCGCGCCGGGGAAGCGCAGGAGCAGGCAGTCGTGGCGCTGGTCGATCAGGTCCTGCGGCTTTACGGGATCGCCGCGTGCTTCGAGATATTGCGGCGCGGCGACCAGGACGCGCTCGCAGTCCATGACGCCGCGCATCCGAAGGCTCGAATCCTCCAACTGGCCGAGCCGGAAGGCGACGTCGATGCCTTCCTTCATCATGTCGACATTGTGGTCCGAAAGGCGCAGCCGCACCTCGATGTCGGGGTAGCGGTCGTGGAAATCGGGGATGCCCGACGCGATCAGCCGGCGGCCGAGGCCGAGCGGCGCGGTGACGCGGATCGTCCCGCGCGGCTGGCCGGAGAGCGAGGTCACGGCCGCTTCCGCATCCGTCACCGCATCGAGCACCTTCTTGGCCCCTTCATAGAAGATGCGGCCATGCTCGGTCGGCATCAGTTGCCGCGTGGTGCGGTTGAAGAGCCGCACGCCCAGATGTTTTTCCAGTTCCTTGATGCGGTTCGAGGCGACGGCGGGCGAAATGCGCATGTCGCGCCCGGCGGCCGACAGATTGCCGAGTTCCACCACGCGCACGAAAACCGATACATTGTCCAGATAGGCCATCTCTCGCTCCCAGGCCTTTGCGGCCTAACATTTTCGATTTTTTTTTGAAAGTCATCGCATCGCTTCCCTCTTCCGCATTGAACGGTCGCGGGTAAAGTCCGAGGCTGGGATTTGCCGAGGGCTGACGAGTGTACGATTTCGCGATCTTCTGGGACTGGTTGAGCTTTGCCGCGCGCTGGCTGCACGTCATCACGGCGATCGCATGGATCGGCTCGTCCTTCTATTTCATCGCGCTCGACCTCGGCCTGCGCCGTCACGGCCAGTTGCCGCCCGGCGTCAATGGCGAAGAATGGCAGGTCCATGGCGGCGGCTTCTACCACATCCAGAAATACATGGTCGCGCCGCCCAACATGCCGGAGCACCTGATCTGGTTCAAATGGGAGAGCTACGCGACCTGGCTGTCCGGCTTCTTCCTGCTCGCGATCGTCTACTATGCCGGCGCCGATCTCTATCTGATCGACCGCAACGTCCTCGACATTTCCGTGCCCGTCGCAATCCTGATCTCGGTCGCTTCTTTGGCCGTCGGCTGGCTGATCTACGACCTGCTCTGCAAGTCGCCGCTCGGCAACAATGACACCGCGCTGATGCTGATCCTCTATGGCGTGCTGGTCGCGATGGCCTGGGGTTATACGCAGCTTTTCACCGGCCGCGCCGCCTTCCTGCATCTGGGCGCCTTTACGGCCACGATCATGTCGGCCAACGTCTTCCTGATCATCATCCCGAACCAGAAGATCGTCGTCGCGGATTTGAAGGCCGGACGCGCACCGGACCCGAAATACGGCAAGATCGCCAAGCAGCGCTCGACGCACAACAATTACCTGACACTGCCCGTCATCTTCCTGATGCTGTCGAACCACTATCCGCTGGCCTATGCCACGGAATTCAACTGGGTGATCGCCTCGCTTGTGTTCATCATCGGCGTTCTGATCCGGCACTATTTCAACACGATGCACGCGACCGGGGCAAAGCCGCACTGGACATGGGGCGCGGCGACGGTGCTCTTCATCGTCATCATGTGGCTGTCGACGGTGCCAGCCGCACTGACGGGCGAGCCGCGCGCCTCCGCCCGCGCGGAGACGCTGATGGCGTCCGGGCATTTCGATGCCGTGCGCGATACGGTCATGGGCCGCTGCGCCATGTGCCATGCGGCAGAGCCCGGCTGGGAGGGCGTCTATTTCGCGCCGAAAGGCGTGCTGCTCGACGGCGAGACCCAGATCGCCGAACACGCGCGCGAAATCTATCTCCAGGCCGGCCGCAGCCACGCCATGCCGCCCGGCAACGTTTCGGGCATGACCGAAGACGAGCGCCGCCTGCTGGTCGTCTGGTTCGAGGGAAGATGATGTCGACGCTTGTCCTGCGTGGCCGCCTGCTGTCCTTCCTCACCGAGCCGGAAAGCATCGAGGACCGCGCCTCGTATCGCTACGAGGAAGATGGCGGGCTCCTGATCCGCGACGGGAAGATCGCGGCAATGGGGGATTTCCATCTCGTCGCGCGCGAGGCGGGCCGGGACGTGGCCATCGTCGACCATCGTCCGCACCTCATCCTGCCGGGCTTCATCGATACCCACGCGCATTTCCCGCAGATGCAGGTGATCGCGAGCTACGGCGCCGAGCTTCTCGAATGGCTCAACAAATACACCTTTCCGGAGGAGACGCGCTTCGCCGACCTCCAGCACGGCCGGCGCATCGCGCGGCTGTTCCTCGACGAACTGATCCGCCAAGGCACGACGACGGTCGTCGCCTATTGCTCGGTCCACAAGGAGAGCGCGGACGCGTTCTTCGCCGAGGCGGAAAGCCGCGACATGCTGGTCGTCGGCGGCAAGGTGATGATGGACCGCAACGCGCCGGACGCGCTGACCGACACGCCGCAATCCTCCTATGACGACACGAAGGAACTGATCGCCCGCTGGCACCGCCGCGCGCGCGGCCATTACGCCATCACGCCGCGCTTTGCGATCACCTGCTCGCCCGAGCAGATGGAGATGGCGGGCGCGCTCGCCGCCGAGCATCCCGACCTCCACATCCAGACCCATCTGTCCGAAAACCACGCCGAGGTCGCCTTCACGCAGGAGCTCTATTCCTGGTCGGAGGACTATACGCACATCTACGAGCATTACGGCCTCGCCGGCTCGAAGACGCTCTTCGGCCATTCGATCCATCTATCGGAACGCGAAGCGGATGCGCTTTCGGATGCCGGCTCGATCGCCGTCTTCTGCCCGACCTCGAACCTCTTCCTCGGCTCGGGCCTCTTCGACTATCAGCGCTACCGCAAGCGCGCCAAGCCGCTGCGCATTTCCACGGCCACGGATGTCGGCGGCGGCACCAACTATTCGATGCTGCGCACGATGGACGAGGGCTACAAGATCATCGCGCTCAACGGCGAAAAGCTGAACCCGCTCGCGTCCTTCTGGCAGATCACGCTCGGCAACGCCAAGGCGCTGTCGCTCGAAGGGAAGATCGGCACGCTCGATATCGGCACCGATGCCGATCTCGTCGTGCTCGATGCCAAGGCGACGCCCGCGATGCGGCTGCGCATGGAGCGGATCGAGACGCTGGCGGAAGAGCTGTTCTTGATGCAGACCATGGGGGATGACCGATGCGTGCGAGAGGTTTATGTGGCGGGCAAGCGGGCGAAGAGCGACCTTGCCAGCTAGCGCGTGACGGGCAAAAGTGCCGGCAATGACCGACCCGCGCGCACTCTTCACCTCCATCTTCTCCGCCGCCGTCGACGCCGCCGATCCCCAACGCATCATCCGCGACTACCTTCCTGTACGGCCGAAGGGGCGCACGGTCGTGATCGGGGCCGGCAAGGGCTCGGCGCAGATGGCGCGGGCGCTGGAGCGTGCGTGGGACGGTCCGCTCGAAGGCCTCGTCGTCACACGCTACGGCTATGGCTGCGACTGCGAACGCATCGAGATCATCGACGCCGCCCATCCCGTGCCCGACGAGGCGGGGCTGAAGGCCGGCCAGCGCCTGCTTGCCACCGTCGAAAATCTCACGACAGACGACCTCGTCATCGCGCTCATCTCAGGGGGCGGCTCGGCGCTTTTGCCCGCACCGCCTGCCGGGCTGACGCTGGCCGACGAGATTGCGGTCAACGAAGCGCTGCTCGCCTCCGGTGCGCCGATCTCCGCCATGAACACGATCCGCAAGCACGTCTCGGCGATCAAGGGCGGGCGGCTTGCGGCCGCCGCGCATCCGGCGCGCGTCGTCTCGCTGATCGTCTCCGACATTCCCGGCGACAATCCCGCCCATGTCGCCTCCGGTCCGACCGTTCCGGACGCAGCCACCCGTACCGACGCGCTCTCGGTTGTCGAGACCTATAGGCTGAACCTGCCGGATGCCGTCATGGCGCATATTCGGTCATCCGCCGCCGATGCGCCGATGCCGGACGATCCGGGCTTTGCCGGGAACGAATTGCGCATCATTGCATCGGCAGGCATCTCGCTCGACGCGGCTGTCGCCGAGGCAAGACGTCATGGCATCGAGGCCGTCATCCTCTCCGACGCGATCGAGGGCGAGGCGCGTGAAGTCGGCAAGGTCCACGCCGCAATCGCCCGCGAGATCGCGCTGCGCGACCGGCCTTTCGCCAGGCCCGTGCTGATTTTGTCCGGCGGCGAGACGACGGTGACGATTGCGCAAAAGGGCGGCCGGGGCGGGCGCAACACGGAGTTCCTGCTGTCGCTTGCGCTTGGCATCGAAGGCCTGCCCGGCGTTCACGCCTTTGCAGCCGATACGGACGGGATCGACGGGTCGGAAGACAATGCAGGCGCATTCGCCGACGGCACGACAGCGACGCGCCTGCGCGCGATGGGGCATGATCCGCGCGGGCTGCTTGCGCGGCACGATGCCTGGGCGGCGTTCGAAGCGCTGGGGGATTTGTTTACGCCGGGTCCGACGGGAACGAATGTCAATGATCTGCGGGCGATCCTCGTTGTGTAAAACTACGCCGCCATCAACTTTCTCACCGCCACCATGTCCTCCACGAAACGCGTCCGCTCCGCCTCGGCGTCCGCGCGCTCACTGATGCGCAGGATGAAGGAGGGGTGGATGGTGATGAAGACTCGCAGGCCGTCGTCGCGCGTCAGAACCTCGCCCCGCAGCTTCGTCACCGGGATCGCTCTGCCGAGCAACGACAGCGCCGCGGTCGCGCCGAGCGCCACGGCGAGGTCCGGCTGGATGAGGCCCAGTTCTTGCTCCACCCACCAGCGGCAGGCCAGCACCTCGACCACATTGGGTTTGAAGTGAATGCGCCGCTTGCCGCGCGGCTCGAACTTGAAGTGCTTTACCGCATTGGTGACATAGGTTATGCGCCGGTCGATCCCGGCTTCGTCGAGCACGTCGTTGAAGACCTTGCCGGCCGGGCCGACGAAGGGCTTGCCGGCAATGTCCTCCCGGTCGCCCGGCTGTTCGCCGACGAAGACGATCCGCGCATCGTGCGGTCCCTCGCCGAACACGGTCTGCGTCGCGTCGCGCCAGAGCGGGCAGCGGCGGCAGCCCTCGGCCTGTCTGCGCGCCTCGTCCAGCGAGCCGGCGGGCGCCTCGGGGGCGGCAGTCGCTTCCTTCGCCGACCAGTATTTCTCCTGAACCTTCGCATGATGCGGCGCCGGCAGGGTGGGCATTCTTTCGATCATCTCCCTGGCAGCCCGGTCCGCGCCCCTAATCAGGTCGGGGATCAGCGCCGCCTCGGGCAGGTTCTTCCAGTATTTCTTCGGCATCTCGGCCTGCATCGCCTTCACCTTCAGCCGCGCGGGGTTGAAGATGTTGGTGAAATAGGTGAGCCAAAGGTCCTCGGTCGCATCGGCCGCCGGCGCGTCGGCCTTCGAGGCGGGCGGACCGATGGTCAGGCTTTCGCCGTCCCATTCGGCGGTGCCCTTGGGCGTCAGGATGGCCCATTTCATCCCGGTGAACCGGCGCACGAAGAAGGGTGCGTTGCGCTCGACGATGAAATGATCGGGCTCGAACCACGCGGCATAGCGCGCGTCCTCGCCCTCGCCGATTTCCACGAACCGCACGAAGGCGCGCATCTTGTGAATGTCGCGGCGGACGGCTTTTTCCATCTCGTTGAGCTTCATCACGTCCGGATCGGACGCGATCTTCAACAGGTTCGGATCGGCGCGCAGCCGGACAAGGATGCGGTAGAGGAGGGCGAAACGGGCCGGGTCGGAATGACAGATCACCGCCTCGGCGCGGTCGATGAATTCACGCGGAACGTTGAGCGCCACCTGGGGTGCGACCTCGGGCAAGGAGGCGTCGTCGGCGAAGAGGTCATCGCTTTCGCCGACGTTCCAGACGATGTCGGCCGGGGGGATGTCGTTGGTTGCGAGACGGCGGGCGGCATCGCGCCAGGCGGGGAAGTCGGTCTGGGAAGAAAGGTGGACGGTTTGGAGAGTGGTGGCGTGGAGCACAATCATCTCAGAACAAACTCAACTGCGTCGGCCTGCCAATCAGCCGTGCCCGCAGATGTTGCGCATCCGTCGTCCCGCCCGGCGACCAACCTTCGGCGACGATGAAGGGGCGGACCTTCGCGATCGACTGGCACAGCCGGCCGACATCCTCGAGCCGCAGACGACGAAAGCGGCGCATGTCGAGCATCTTCTGCACCGCTCTGGTGCCGAAACCGGGCACGCGCAGGAGCATTTCGCGCGGCGCCCGGTTGACGTCGACGGGGAAAGCGCCGCGATTGGCGAGTGCCCATGACAGCTTCGGGTCGATCTCCAGATCGAGCATCCCGTCTTGCCGGCCCGCGACGATCTCATGCCGGTCGAAGCCGTAGAAGCGCATCAGCCAGTCGGCCTGATACAGGCGGTGCTCGCGCATCAGCGGCGGCTTCATCAAGGGCAGCGCCGACGAGGCGTCCGGGATCGGGCTGAAGGCGGAATAGTAGACGCGCCGAAGCTGGTAGCTGCCGTAAAGCCGCGCGCTGGCACCGAGAATTTCGGCGTCGTTCGTCGCATCGGCGCCGACGATCATCTGCGTCGACTGGCCGCCTGGCGCGAAGCGCTGGCGTTTCTTCGTCTTCAGCGTCGGCTCGGCCTTCTCCTCGATCTTGGCGCGCAGCTTCGCCATCGAGAGACGGATCGTCTCGGGCCGCTTTTCGGGAGCCAGCCGCTTCACGCCCTCATCGGTCGGCAGTTCAACATTGATGGACAGGCGGTCGGCATAAAGACCGGCCTGTTCAAGCAGTTCGGGTGCGCATTCGGGGATGGTCTTCAAGTGGATGTAGCCGCCGAACTTCTCGTCGACGCGCAGCCGGCGCGCGATTTCCACCATCTCGCCCATCGTCTCGTCGGGCGAGCGGATGACGCCGGAGGAGAGGAACAGGCCCTCGATGTAGTTGCGCTTGTAGAATTCCAGCGTCAGCCGCACCACCTCCTCGATCGAAAAGCGCGCGCGTTTCACATTGGAGGAGGAGCGGTTGATGCAGTAGCTGCAATCGTAGATGCAGAAATTGGTCAGAAGGATTTTCAAGAGCGAGATGCAACGGCCGTCCGGCGCATAGGAATGACAGATGCCGGACCCTTCCGTCGAACCGATGCCGCCCGATTTCAGCGAATTGCGCTTGGCTGCGCCGGAGGAAGCGCAGGAAGCATCGTATTTGGCGGCGTCCGACAGGATCGCCAGCTTGTCGCGAGTCGAAAGAACGGTCATTCGTTCTTGTTATGTTCTTGTATCGCGAGGCGCCATTAACTTTGACGTGATGAGGCGAGAATCAAACCGTGTGCAGATAGAGGTGGTAGTCGAGTTCGCTCACGGTGCGGGCAACGCGCAGATATTCGGCGCGCTTGATGGCGCAGAAGGTGCGGTGCATCTCCGGCCCGAGCGCGGATTTGAGGAAGGCCGAAGCTTCGGCGGCCTCGATCGCGGCAAGCCAGTTGGAGGGCATCGTCGGGCCGGACGCCTCGTCTGCATATCCGTTTCCGGTCGTCTCCGGGCCCGGATCGAGCCGTTCGTCCATGCCCTTGGCGATGCCTGCGAGCACGGTCGCGGCGACCAGATACGGGTTGGCGTCGACGCCTGAAGGCCGATGCTCGATACGCCGCGCCGATTTCGATCCTGCCGGGATTCGCAGCGCGACCGAGCGGTTGTTGACGCCCCAGGTCGGCGCGACCGGCGCATAGGATTGCGAGACGAACCGCCGCCAGGAATTGGCGTGAGGAGCGAAGACGAGCATCGATTCGCCCATCGTGCCGGCAAGCCCGCCGAGGGCGTTGAGGATGGTGTCGTTCCACGCGCCCTCACGTGCCTCGGCGAAAACGTTGCGGCCGGCCTCGTCCTGCATCGAGACATGCAGATGCATCCCCGATCCCGCATAATCCTCGATGGGCTTGGCCATGAAGCAGGCGGTGACGCCGTGTCGACGCGCCTGAAGCCGCACCAGGCGCTTCAGCATCAGGAGGTCGTCGGCCGCGCGCAAAATGTCGTTGCGATAGTTCAGAGTCAGTTCGTACTGGCCGGGCGCGTATTCGGAAATCACCGTTTCGGCGGGGATGTCCTGCGCTTTCGCGGCCGCGTAGATGTCGGAGAAAAGCGGCTCCATGCCGTGCAGATGGTCGACCGAATAGACCTCGGTCTTGGCGCTCGCGAGCCCGTCGAGCACGGCGCGGGCGGGCTGGATGCGGCCATTGCCGTCGCGCTCGTTGGCAAGCAGGAAGAATTCCAGTTCGAAAGCGCCGGCGGGCTTGAGGCCCTTGGCCGCGAAGGCTTCGACCTGCCGCGCCAGCGCGTGTCGCGGGTCGGAGCCCATGGCCGTGCCGTCGAGATGGTACATCGACATAAGCACCTGACCGCGCGCGGGCCGCGTGCCGTGGAGCGGCATGAGCGTGCCGGGGATCGGCCAGGCGCGCAAATCCCCGTCGCCCGAATCCCAGATCAACCCCGTCTCGTGAACGTCCTCGCCGACGATGTCGAGGCCGAGGATCGAGATCGGCAAATGCCGGCCGTTCTCGTAGAGGCCGGTCAGTTCATGCCGGCGGATGATCTTCCCACGACCGATGCCGTTGGCGTCGGTCAGCACGATGTCGAAGGCTTCGATCTCGGGGTGGGCGTCGAGGAAGTCGCGGGCTTCACTGGCGGTGGAGCCGGAAGGGGAGGTCATGCCGCCAGTTCCCCCAAAATCGCTCCGAACGCCGTCACCAGCCCATCCACCTGCCGCTTCCGCGTCGCCGGCGAAACCAGCATCATGTTGTGGAACGGTGCGATGAGGCAGCCGCGATTGACGAGTGCGAGATGGATCGCGGCTTCCAGTTCGGGCTTGTGCGCGGCTTCCGCCTCGGCGCCGTTCTTCAGCGGCCCGGGCGCGCAGATGAACTCGACGCGCGCGCCGACGCGGACGACGTGCCAGCGCAGGCCGTGCCTGGCGATCGCCCTGGCGAGGCCCTTTTCCAGCCGCGCGGCGAGCTTTTCCATGTGCTCATAGGCGGCCGGCGTCATCACCTCTTCCAGCATCGCGCGCATGGCGGCGAACTGGAGCGGGTTGGCGGACAGCGTCGTGCCCATGCCCGAATAGCCCGGTTCCTTCGTCGCCTGATAGGTCGCCCAGCGCGCCGCGACGGCAGCGCTCATGCCCCAGACACTGGCCGGAACACCGCCGGCGACCGGCTTGCCGAGCACGAACAGGTCGGGCTCCAGCCCTTGCGCTGCGGTGTAGCCGCCGTGCGCGGTCGAGATGGTGTGCGTTTCGTCGATCAGCAGCAGCGCGCCGTGCTCGCGCGTCGCCGCGCGCAGGGCGGCATGGAAGCCCTCATCTGGCAGCACCATGCAGGAATTGGTCAGCACCGGCTCAGTGATGACGCAAGCGACGTCGCCATGCGCCAGTTCGCCTTCAAGCGCCTCGACATCGTTGAACTCGATGATGCGTGTCGCCTGCGTCAGGTCGCGGAACTCGCCGGCAAGGCCCGGCCGGTTGACCGGCTTGCCGTCTTTCAGCCGCACCATCGTTTCGTCGACCGCGCCGTGATAGCAGCCGTTGAAGACGAGGATCCTGTCGCGCCCGGTCACCGCTCTTGCGACACGCAGGGCAAAGCGGTTGGCATCGCTCGCCGTTGTCGCGATCTGCCAGAAGGGCAGGCCGAACATGTCCGTCAGAAGCTTTCCGAGATTAAGCGCGTCCTCGCTCGGCAGCATGTAGGTGAGGCCCCGCCGCGCCTGCCGGCGGATCGCGCGCGCCACCGGCGCCGGCGAATGGCCGAACATCGAGCCGGTGTCGCCGAGGCAGAAATCGTCGAGCGCATTGCCGTCCATGTCGGTCAGCGTCGCGCCCGACGCCTTGTCGACGATCATCGGGAACGGCATCGGCCAGTCGGCCATCCAGTGCATCGGCACGCCGCCCAGAAAGCCGGTCAGGCCGTGGCCTGCGACTTTATGCGATTTGGGCCGCGCCTTGGCGTAGGCGCGTTCCTCGCGCGCCCGCAGCTCGCGGATGCGCGCAGCGTCGACGCCGCATATCGCTTGCGAATCCTGTCCGTCCATCGAATGAGCTCCAATCGCCGCCGGTTCTAGCTCGCGGGTTGCCCGACCGCAATCGGTCAGCCGGCGACGTCGATGACGCCGCAATCACCGGCCTGCGAGCCGAAGGCGATGCGGCGGCCTTCCCGGTCCCAGTCCATCGAGGTGATCGCGCCGCTGCCGGGCCTTCGCAACAGCACTTCCTTGGCATCGGCCACGCGCGCGGCCATCACCATGCCGTCGCGATAGCCGATGGCGAGGATTTCCTCGGTCGGGTGGAAGGCGACGGCGGTGGCCATCGTGTCGCCGCGCGTGCCCAGTTCCAGCGGTGCCTTGCCCATCGGCCCGTCCCTTGTCTGGAACGGCCAGACGATCGCCGCCGGCGCGCCCGAACTTGCCAGCCATTTGCCCTTCGGTCCCCAGGACAGGCTCTTTACCTTGGCCGGATAGCCCGACATGCGCATGTGCTTGCCGTCGGCGAGCTTCCAGCCGTGAAGCGCGTTTTCCTGCATGGCGGTAACGAGGAAATTGCCGTCCGGCGAGAAGGTGACGCCGATATGCGCACCCGCCCATTCGAGCTCGGAAGGCTTGCCGGCGGTCGCGGGGAAATGCAGCGTGGCGCCATTGTAGCGCGCGGCGGCGATGCGCATCCCCTTCGGCGCGAAGGCGAGACCTTCGACGGTCCGCGGATGGTCGAACGTATTCTCCGCACCATCGGGCAGCAGCACATGCGCTGCCCTGCCGGTCGCAAAGGCGACCGCGCCGCGCGGGCCGGCGGCGATGGCCGAAACCCACTTGCGGCCGATCTCGGCAAGCGTTTCGGATGTCCCGTCCGCACCAAGCGAGAGCACCTTGCCGTCTTCGCCGCCTGTCAGGAGGCGGTCGCGCGCCTCGTTGGCGACGGCGCAGAGCAGCCCGCCTTCATGGGCGTCGACATGCTTGTGGCCGTGGTCGAGGCGATGGACGGTGCCGTCGGCCAGCGCAAAATGCGGAATGTCGGAAACGAAAGCCGCCGTGATGCAATGGGCGGAAATGTCGAGCGGGGCGACTGTGGGCATGGGTCGGTGGGCTTCCTATGCCTGACACGCTTCGAACGTGCGCCGCAGGCGTTCCTCGTCCAGCTCGCGCCCGATGAACACCAGCCGGCTCTCGCGCTTCTCGCCGTCCTTCCACGCGCGCTGGTGGTCGCCTTCCAGGATCATGTGAACGCCCTGGACGACATACCGCTCCGGATCGTCCTTGATGGCGATGATGCCCTTCAGACGCAGGATATTGGCGCCGTCGATCTGGGTGGTCTTCTCGATCCACGGGAAGAATTTCTTCGGGTCCATGTCGCCGCCACGCAGCGCGATCGACTTCACGCCCGAAGCTTCGATATGGGAGGAATGCGCGTGATCATGATGATGATCGTGGTCGTCATGATCGTGGCTGTGCTCGTGATCATGGTCGTCGTCGAGGAAATGCGGGTCGTTTTCCATCGCGCGCTTCAGGTCGAAGGCGCCGCGGTCGAGAACCTCGGCAAGGTCGACCGCCGAACGCTCGGTGCGATGGATGCGGGCCGAGGGGTTGATGCGGCGGATGGATGCCTCGACCTGGCGCAACTCATCGTCGGTCACGAGGTCGGTCTTGTTCAGGACGACGACGTCGGCGAATGCGATCTGGTCGGCGGCCTCGCGCGAGTCCTTGAGGCGAAGCGGCAGGTGCTTGGCATCGACCAGCGCGACGACCGCATCGAGCCGCGTCTTGGCGCGCACGTCGTCGTCCATGAAGAAGGTCTGGGCGACGGGGGCGGGGTCGGCAAGGCCCGTCGTCTCGACCAGGATCGCATCGAAGCGGCCGGGGCGGCGCATCAGCGTCTCGACGGTGCGGATCAGGTCGCCGCGCACCGTGCAGCAGATGCAGCCATTGTTCATCTCGTAGATTTCCTCGTCGGATTCCACGATCAGGTCGTTGTCGATGCCGATTTCGCCGAACTCGTTGACGATGACGGCGTAGCGCTTGCCGTGGTCCTCGGAGAGGATGCGATTGAGAAGGGTCGTCTTGCCGGAACCGAGATATCCGGTGAGGACGGTAACGGGAATCTGGGGCTGCGCGTCGGACATGGATCGCGTCTCCTTTGGGGAGGATGAAAGAGGTTGGCCCCATATAAGGCCGGTTGTCCCGTTTTGCACGGGGGTGAACGGCCTGACGAACTGTTCATTCGTCCATCGCCGGCAGTCGATGTAGCATTCGGATCGAACGGAGGCACCGGAGCCATGACCCACCGATCCGAACAAGGACGCGCGACCCGACGCGAAGCGCTCGGCATGATCGCCGTGACGGCCAGCGGGGTCTTCGTCGCCGCGTCGATGCGGCCGGCCGCTGCGCAGCCCTTGATTTCCGGAGCCGGCGTTTGCAGGCTGATGCCGCAGACCACCGCAGGGCCGTTCTATTTCGATCCGCAACTGAGACGATCCGACATTGCCGAGGGCCGTCCCGGCGTGCCGCTGACGGCCCGGTTCCAGATCGTCGGCGCGGATTGCCGTCCGCTCGGCGGTGCCCGGCTCGACATCTGGCATTGCGATGCGCAGGGCGTCTACTCAGGCTACCGCGGACAGCCGGGCGGACTGGACACGCGCGGGCAGACCTTCATGCGCGGCACGCAGTTCGCCGACGCGGACGGTATCGTTTCCTTCTCGACCATCTATCCCGGCTGGTATCCCGGGCGGACGCCGCATATCCATTTTTCCGCGATCGTCGAGGACAGGGCGCAGGTGACGGGGCAGATGTTCTTTCCCGACGCGCTCAGCCGGGAGATCTATTCGAGCGTTTCACCCTATCGCGACCGGCCGCTGTCCGGCGCCGTGTTCAACGACCGCGACGGGATCGCGCAGCGCGCCGGCCGGACCGCGCTTGCCGAGATGGCGCGGGCCGGCCAACGCCTGCAATCTGCGTTGGTCATAGCCATCGGCTGACTTCCTTCAGGCGAGGGTTGCGAGGTCGAATTTCGCCACGTCGCGGACAAGGTCGGCCAGTCCCGAAACCGCGTGGTCCAGGATGCGCTCGCCCTTTTCGGCTGTCGCGGCGGCGGCGTTTCCGGTGACGCCGTCGGGGGACAGGTCCGACATCTTCCAGCCGAACGCATGTGGTCCATAGGCGCGCAGATGGGTGAAGTCCCGTTCAAACCGCGAGTGCGCCGAGGCGAAGTCGCGGGTCTTCGACAGATCGACGAGGTCCGGGCGGATCGCCAGCATGACGCTGGTCTCGACCAACCCGCCGTGAATGCCAATCGCTTTTTCCTGCGGTGTCACGATGTCGGCGGGATAGCCGAAACGCGTCCAACTCGTCGCGACGGCGAGCATGGCGTGCCGCACGCGCAGTTCGGTGGCGACGATCGTCATCAAGGGCGAATTGCCGCCATGAGCGTTGAGCATCACGAGTTTTCTCGTGCCGAGTTGCGACAGCTTGGCGCCGATGCCGATCCAGCGGTCGATTGCTTCCTGAAAGGTCAGGCTCTTCGTGCCGTCAGCGTCCATATGTTCGATCGAATATCCGACCGGCTCGGTCGGCAGGAACCGGACGTTCAATTCGCCGGCCAAACGTGCCTTGAGCCGGCTCGCGACCGCCTCTGCGATCAGGGTATCGGTCTCGAAAGGCAGATGCGGCCCGTGCTGCTCGGTCGCACCCAGCGGCAGAACGGCGATCGCGGCCGGGGCAGTTGTTTCGCTGGCTGTCATCTTTCTGATATGTGGCTTTCGTAAGAGGGCTTGCGCAACGACGGCAGGCTATCAGGCGCGCGCCGCGACGCAAGCGATCGGCCGAGGGGAGAGTTTCATGGCGAAGGGCGACAAGCGGGCTACGGTGATGCGGCTTCAATCGGCCGCGCGTCTGACGCGTACCGCGCTCGCTGCGCGGCTTCTGGCGCACGGCCTTTATGCCGGACAGGAGCAGATCATCATGGCTCTGGCGGATGAGGACGGCCAGACGCCGGGCCAACTCGCGCAGCGCCTCGGCGTGCGCCCGCCGACCATCACCAAGACGATCAACCGGCTTCAGGTGCAGGGTTTCCTGACCAAGCAGGCTTCCGAAACCGATGCCCGCCAGGCGCATGTCCATCTCGCCGAGCCGGGCCGCGAGGCGATCCGGTCGATCGAGAAGACCTTGAGGAAAACCGAGAAACAGGCACTCAAGGGGCTCGACAAGAAGGACCAGAAACTGCTCGCCAAGCTGCTTTCGCGCATCGAGGCGAACCTGTCCGAGATCGTCGAGGAGGATGAAGAGGCCGAGGACGAGATCGTCGAAACGGCCGCCTGACCGCCAATCGTGATCATGTTCAGCTTTTCGCTTGCGCTTGCCGCGTGAAGCTTCCAAACCATGCGAAGCAACCAGCCGGATGCCCGATCGCGTGCCTCATTCTTCTGCAACTTCCGATACCGCCACACCGCTCAGGGCGATTCTGCTCGTCCTGGCGGCGGGTCTCGTCTTCACCTGTCTCGACACCAGCGCGAAATATCTCGTCGTTTCCGGCATGGAGGCACCCTTCGTCGCCTGGACGCGCTTTGCCGTCCATGTCGTTCTGGTGCTCATCCTGTTCCGGGCATGGTCCAACCGGGCCATGTTCAAGGTGGTCAGCCTGCCGCGGCAATTCGTCCGCGGCATCTTCCTGTTCGGCTCGACCTTCTTCAACTTCCTGGCGCTGCGCACGTTGCAGCTTGCCGAGACGGTGTCGATCTTCTTCTTCGCGCCGATGGTGATCACCGCGATCGCCGGTCCGCTGCTCGGCGAATGGGCGGGCTGGCGGCGCTGGCTGGCGGTTCTGATCGGCTTCATCGGCGTTCTGGTCATCACGCGGCCGGGCTACGGCACGTTCGGGCTCGGCCATGTCTATGCGCTCGGCGCGATGATGTCCTACTGCATCTACGTGATCATGACGCGGCAGATGGGGGCGAAGGAGACCGCCGAAAGTCTGATCTTCTATTCCGCGCTAGCGCCGGTGATCCTGATGGCGCCGACTGTTCCGTTCTCGGGCTCCCTTCCTGAAACGGGCGTGCAATGGTTCGTGCTCCTGTCGCTCGGCTTTTACGGCGCGTTCGGTCACTGGCTCCTGATCCACGCCTACAAGCAGGCGACGACCTCGGCGCTGGCGCCCTATCCCTACCTTCAGATGGTGTGGATGATCGCGCTCGGATATCTGGTCTTCGCCGACCTGCCTGACCGGTGGACACTGATCGGCTCTGCCATCATCGTGTCGAGCGGGCTCTACATCGTCCACCGTGAAAGCCGCCTCAGGTTGCAAAGCCGATCGCTGCCGAACTCCGAAGCGCGCGATCTGGCAAAAAAGCTTTGAATCCCCGGTTCGCGATGGCATAGGTTTAAACGGTTTAATCCTGTGCCGTTTCCGGGAGGGGAATTCTGGGCCAGAAGATCAAGCTATCGACCATCGCCGACGCGCTCGGGGTTTCGACCGCGACGGTATCGCTCGCATTACGCGACAGTCCGCTGGTCGCAGATGCGACGCGCGAGCGCATCAAGCACCATGCCCGCGAGATCGGCTACATCTACAACCGCCGCGCGGCATCGCTCAGAACCTCCCGTTCGGGGATCGTTGGCGTCGTCGTCCACGACATCATGAACCCGTTCTTCGCCGAAATCCTGAAATCGATCGAGCATGAGCTCGACCGGTCGCGACAGACCTTCATCCTGTCCAACCACTATGACGACCTCGAAAAGCAGCGCAACTTCATCGATACGCTGCTGCAACTCGGCGCCGATGGCGTGATCATGTCGCCGGCGATCGGGACGCCGGCGGCCGACATCGCGCTTGCCGAGGACAATGGCCTGCCTGCCGTGCTTATCGCGCGTTCGGTCGAGGGGGCGGACGTGCCCGTCTTCCGCGGCGACGATGCCTATGGGGTCGGGCTTGCCACCGATCACCTGATCGGCCTCGGCCACCGCCGCATCGCCATGATCGGCGGCACCGACCAGACCTCGACGGGGCGCGAGCGTTATCGCGGCTATGTGGTGGCGATGAAGCGGGCGGGGCTCGATCCGCGTCCCGAGTGGCGCATCGCCGGCCCTCGCACCAAGCAGGGCGGGTTCGATGCCGCAGGGCAATTCCTCAACCTGCCCGACAAGCCGACGGCGGCCGTCTGCTGGAACGATCTGGTGGCGATCGGCCTGATGAACGGCCTCGCGCGGGCGGGGCTGAAGCCGGGCATCGACATCTCCGTCACCGGCTATGACGATCTGGAGGAAGCGGCGATCGCCACACCGGCGCTGACGACCGTGTGGAACGGGCAGCGCGAAGTCGGACGACAGGCCGCCAAGGCGCTCGTGGACAGGCTCGCGGGCATCGAAGTCCATGGCGACCAGGATCTGATCACGCCCGAGCTTCACATCAGGCAGTCGACCTCGGCCCCCAAATGAGCCGCCGGACATGAAAATGGCGGGCACGAAGCCCGCCATCATCGTTCGCTGCATGTCGGCTGCTTAGAGGGCGCCGAGCTGCGAGCAGAGCGTCAGCGAAACTTCGCCGTAATCGCCGCGGTTGAGTTCGGCCGCTTCACAGTCAGCCTTGAGCTGCGCCTGCTGGTCGGCCGTCAGGCCGCCATAGGCGGTCGTGATTTCCTCTTCCGAACGCAGCTCGGCCATCGTGTCGTCAGTGAAGAAACCACCCATATATTCACTGTTGGTCGTCCACATGGTCTCTTCGGCCTCAGATGCATAGGTCATGGTATGCTGGGGCTCGGTGCTGGCGGTGCCGGCGGCATTGTCCATCGTGGTGCCAGCGTCCTGCGCGAAGGCCGCGCCCGACATTGCAACGATGGCGGCGCTGGCGAGAATCATCTTAATCTTCATTGGGATTTTCCTCTCTGTTATCTTTTGACAGTCGAAACTGCTGTTCGATGACAAGTAAACGAGGGGTCAAAATGAAAGTTCCTGCTTTCCGCGGGAGCGGGTCAAAATTTTCGTGAACACGTTCATTGAGGAAATGCGCCGGGGTGCTTAGTGTCTGCGCATGAATCGGAGGAACCCGCATGACGACAGGCTTGAAATCGATCGCGATCCTTATTCCGGGGCGCCTTCATCCGCACGCCGTGGCGCGGCTCGAGGAGCAGTTCCAGATCGTGCGGTCCGACCGACCGGCGGGCGATGCGGTGTCCTCGCAGCACGCCGCCCAGATCAGGGGCATCGCCGCGATGACCCGCATCGATGCCTCGCTCATCGATTCGCTGCCGCATCTGGAGATCGTGTCGAGCTTCGGCGTCGGCTACGACCATGTCGACGCCAAACACGCGGCCACGCGCAACGTCGTCGTCACCAACACGCCCGACGTGTTGACTGAGGAAGTGGCCGACACGGCGATCGGGCTTCTCATCAACACCGTGCGCGAATTGCCGAAGGCAGAGCAATGGCTGCGCGAGGGACGATGGGTCGCGGAAGGCCCGTACCGGTTGACCAGCGGTACCCTGCGCGGTAGGCGCGTCGGCATATTCGGCATGGGTCGGATCGGCCTTGCCATCGCGCGGCGCATCGAGGCATTCGGCCTGCCGGTCAGCTACCACAACCGCCGCCCCGTCGACGGGGTGCCCTACCGCTATTTCGGCAGCCTCGTCGAACTGGCGGCGAATGTCGACACGCTGATCTCCGTCGCACCCTCGACGCCGCAGACCGAAAAGGCCGTCAATGCCGAAATCCTCTCCGCGCTCGGGCCGACGGGCGTCTTCGTCAATATCGGCCGCGGCACGACGGTCGATGAAGCCGATCTCGCCGCCGCGCTCCATGCGGGCACCATCCAGGCTGCCGGTCTCGACGTCTTCGAAGATGAGCCGAACGTTCCCGAGGATCTTCTCTCGGCCTCCAACGCCTCGCTCCTGCCGCATGTCGGATCGGCGACGATCCATACGCGTCAGGCGATGGCGGACCTCGTCGTCGACAATCTGATCGCCTGGTTTTCAACCGGCGCGGCATTGACGCCGGTGCCGGAAACTGCTGACCTAGGGAAAAGGGGCTAGATCGGCCTTGTTCATGACATAGGTCGAACTTAACGCTTCATTAAGCATGACGGTCCAACCTCGGGCGGGGAGGCGATACGGAGTGACCACATGAAGACGATGATCGCCGCCCTTGTTGCGACGACAGCCGTGATTGCGACATTGTCGCACGGGATGAACGAGAATTCGGGCGCCGCGCGCGCGGAAGCCGGAAAGCCCAGCGATTTCATCCTGATTTCCGGCACCACGGAATGCCGGATCAGCCAGGGCGCGGCGCGCGAGAAGATCGCCCGCCTGAATCTCGATCCGAACTGCACCGGTCCGTCGAGCCCCGCTTCGCAGGCTGCGATGATCGAGCAGAACGACGACGGAACGATCGACCTTCTTCGTCAGGACGGGTCGGCGGTCGTCCGCTTCGCGGCCGCGGAAGGTGACACGCACATTTCCTATGAGCCCTTGTCGCCGCTCATCCGTCTCGTCGCGGTGGATTGACGCACCTACTCTGCCGCGTGGACCAGGTCCGCGCGGCGTGCCTCATGCGCCCTGACCGCCTCGCCGAACGCTTCGAAGATCTGCGCGGAGGCGCGATCCTTCGCCGCCCAGTATTCCGGGTGCCACTGCACGCCGACCGCGAAGTCCTTGGCGTCGGTCACCGACACCGCCTCGATCGTGCCGTCCTCGGCAAGCGCTTCGACCTTTAGCCGCGGCGCGATGTCGCCGATCGCCTGGCGGTGAACCGAATTCACCTCGATTTCGCGCGGGCCGAAGATTGCTGCCAGGCACGAGCCTTCTGCAATCCTTACCGATTGGCGGATGGCAAACCGTTCGTCCTGGCTGTCGCTTTGCGGTGCCCGATGGTCCCACATGCCTTCACCCTCCTGTATTTCGGTTGCCAGAGAGCCGCCCAGAGCGACGTTGAGTTCCTGGATGCCGCGGCAGATAGCCAGCAGCGGTACGCCACGCTCGATCGCCTTGCGGATCAGCGGCATGGTCGTGGCGTCGCGCGCCTCGTCATAGGGGCCGTTCGCTTCCGAAGCATCACCGCCATAAAGCGCGGGATGGACGTTCGACTTCGAGCCGGTCAGCATCACGCCGTCGACGCGCGCCAGAAGCGCGTCATAGTCGATCCGGCCGCCGAAAGCGGGCACCAGAATCGGCAGCACGCCGGCCTGCGACAGCGCCGCCTCGAGATATTGATGCGGGGCAGCGTGCCAGGTGTAGTTCTCGAACTGGCGGATGTCCGTCGAAACGGCGACGAGTGGTTGTGCCATGGGTCTGTTGCGTCCGTGAAAACGAATTCGTTCAGGTTTAGCGCGAAATCGTTTCGGGACCAAGCTGGCGCGGGAAGATCGCATGGCCGCATCTGCCTGTCGAAACGGCAGTCTTGCGTCGCTTTACCAGCGCGTTAGGCAAGTCCGCACGCGCGTCGGCTCCGCGCTGGACTTGAGGGAGGACGCGTGTATTTATACGCCCCGGCCTCGGGGGGAGGACGCGCAATGACGCCTCGTCGGAATCCCGAATACCGATATTTTCAGATCCGTATATGGGAGGTTTTCTTATGGATCGTCGTTCCTTTATCACCAAGGCAGGCTTTGCCGGCGTCGGCGCGGTTGCCGCGTCCACGCTTTCCGCGCCTGCCATCGCCCAGGGCAATCAGACCTGGCGAATGGTCACGACCTGGCCGAAGAACTTTCCCGGTCTCGGCGTCGGTGCGCAGCGCCTGGCCGACCGCATCACCACCATGTCGGGCGGCCGCCTGACGATCCAGCTCTATGCCGCCGGCGAACTCGTGCCGCCGCTTCAGTCGCTCGACGCCGTCATCGACGGTTCGGCCGAGATGAGCCACGGCGCCGCCTATTACTGGCAGAACAAGTCGACGGGCCTCAACTTCTTCACCGGCGTTCCCTACGGCATGACCTCGCGCGAACTGACCGCATGGGTCCATCATCTGGGCGGCCAGGAAATCTGGGACGAAATCTACGACCAGTTCGGCGTCCAGGGCTTCCTGTCGGGCGATACCGGCACGCAGGCCGGCGGCTGGTTCCGCAACGAACTGACCGGCGTCTCCGACGTCCAGGGCCTTCGTTTCCGCACTCCCGGCCTCGGCGGCCAGGTTTGGGAGAAGCTCGGCGCATCCGTCACCAACATGGCGGCCGGCGAAATCTTCCAGGCACTCCAGTCGGGCACGCTCGACGCGGCCGAATTCGTGGGTCCGTACAACGACCTCGCGCTCGGTTTCCACCAGATCGCCAAGAACTACTATTTCCCGTCCTTCATCGAGCCGGGCCTGGCGACCGAGCTTGTCGTCGACAAGGCGAAGTTCCAGGAACTGCCGGAAGATTTGCAGGCGGTCGTCAAAACAGCCTGTGCGGCCGAATACGACAATGTCGCTGCCGACTTCGCGGCCAACGATCCGCGCGCGCTGCAAACGCTCGTCAACGATCACGGCGTCCAGATCAGACAGTTCCCGGACGAAATCCTCGAGGCCGGCGCCAATGCCGCCAAGGAAATCATGCAGGGCCTTCTCGAATCCGATGATGCGCTGACCAAGAAGACGGCCGAAAGCTTCGTCTCGGCTCTCAACATCGTCCGCCAGAAGACCGAAGGCACCGATTCGCTCTTCATCCAGGCGCGCGAGAAGTACTTCCAGATCTGATCGCGATCGATCATTGCGAACGACGAAGGCCCGGAAGCGATTCCGGGCCTTTTCGTTGCATTCGACCGGGCGGTGGACGCCTCAGCTATAGAGGAAACGCGGCAGCCAGGTGGCGATGCCGGGGAAGATGAAGAGCAGCGCGAGAGCCAGGATTTGCAGGAAGACGAAGGGAATGACGCCCTTGTAGATCATTCCGGTGCTCACCGTTCGCGGCGCCACGCCGCGCAGGTAGAAGAGCGCGAAGCCGAAGGGCGGCGTCAGGAATGAAGTCTGCAAATTCACGCCCACCATCACGCCGAGCCACACCGGATCGACGCCGAGATTGAGCAGGATCGGCGCGGTGATCGGGATCACGATGAAAATGATCTCGAACGTGTCCAGGATGAAGCCGAGCAGGAACATGATCGCCATGACGACGATTACCGGGCCGATGACGCCGCCCGGCAGGTTCGACAGGAATTCGTGGACGAGATTGTCGCCGCCCATCAGGCGGAAGACGATCGAGAAGACCGAGGCGCCGAACAGGATGATGAAAACCATGGAGGTGATCGTCGCGGTTGCGATGACCGCCTCGCGCAGCACCCGCAGCGACAGGCGCCAGCGCAGGGCGGCGAGCACCATGGCGCCGACGGCGCCGACGGACGCTGCTTCGGTCGGCGTCGCGATGCCGCCGAGAATCGAGCCGAGAACGGCGATGATGAGGACCAGCGGCGGGATCAGCGCGACAGCGACTTCGCGGGCAAGGTCCTTCTTCTCTTCCGCCGGCACCGGCGTCGCCGGGCAGGACTGCGGGTCGAAGATCGCCTTGAAGATCATCCAGCCCAGATAAAGACCGACCAGCATGAGGCCGGGCAGTAGCGCGCCGGCGAAAAGGTCGCCGACCGAGACGGGCGTGGGGGCGAAATTGCCCTTGGCCATCTGCACCTGCGCGTTGATGCCCGACAGCATGTCGCCCATGAAGATGAGCACGGTCGAGGGCGGGATGATCTGGCCGAGCGTGCCGGAGGCGCAGATGACGCCCGAGGCGAGGCGGGCGTCGTAGCCTGCGCGCAGCATGGCCGGCAGCGAGATCAGGCCCATGGTGACGACGGTGGCACCGACGACGCCGGTCGAGGCCGCCAGCATCGCGCCGACAAGGATGACCGAGATGCCGAGGCCGCCGCGCATGTTGCCGAACAGCTTGCCCATCGTCAGCAGCAATTGCTCGGCGATCTTGGAGCGCTCCAGCATCACGCCCATGAAGATGAAGAGCGGCACGGCGACCAGCACTTCATTGGTCATGAAGCCGATATAACGGTTGGCGAGCGAGCCGAAATTGGACGGGTCGAACACCCCGAACCACATGCCGACCGCGCCGAACATCAACGAGACGCCGGCCAGCGTGAAGGCGACGGGAAAGCCGAGCATGAGAAAGGCGATGATGCCGAAGAACATCGTACCGGCGAGAATCTCGCCGAGCAGTACCGGGTCCATCAGTGGGAGCTCCCGTCGGATTCGTAGCGCAGATCGGCCGGAAGCAGGTGTTCGCTTCGCGCGAGCACGAGAATGGACCGTAACACCATGGCGACGCCCTGCAACGCGATCAGTGCGGCAAAGACGATGATGAAGGATTTGAGGATGAAAAGGCCCCTCAAGCCGCCCGGATTGGCCGAGGCTTCGTAGATGCGCCAGGAGCGCTGCACGAAGGTGATCCCGTAGGCATAGACGACGAAGCAGAACGGCAACAGGAACAGGACGACGCCGATGATGTCGATGATCGCCTTGGTGCGCGTGGAGGCGGGCCTGTAGAAGATGTCGACGCGCACATGGTCGTTGCGCAGGAGCGCGAAACCGGCGACTGCGGTGAACATCGCGCCGTTCAGCCAGACATAGAGGTCCTGCATCCACAGTTGCGTTGTCGAGAAGACGTAGCGCTGAACGACGACCGTGAAGCAGACCAGGACGATCGCCAGAGCAAGCCAAGAAAACACATTGCCGATCAGCCAGTTGAGACCGCCGATCGCGCGCACCAAAGCTGCTAGAATCCGCATTGCAGGTTTCTCCCCGAGGCGCGCGTCGCACCTTCGTGCCGCCCATTGGCGCCATATGCGTTGGCGTGGAACATCAGGCCCCCCGATTTTCGTGCCGGCAACCTTGAACGGTCTTTTGTGCCGGCCATCTCGTTCCCGGATTTTCGGAATGCACGCTGCTGCACAGCCCCGAACCGGTTCCCGCAGCGCCTGCGGGGCGTCCTCTATCAGCTTTGCTGGAGCAAACAAAGCCCTCTCGTGACACAACGAGACAAGGCGGTCGCACGGCACGACATAATGTTACCGTGTCATGATGTGATCGTTTACAGGTGTTGCTCTTTTCGCTGCCGTTGCGAAAAGGTTTGACGAATGGCGGACAGCGGTTCGAAATTGGGTCAGCCAGGGTGACCTTTCGAGGTCAAACGAGCGGGAGGAACTGCCAATGACGCTGCACGATGTCGCGCTGAACGACAAATACGACCTGTCGAAGGAGCGCATCTTCATTTCAGGCGCACAAGCCATTGTGCGCATGTTGATGATGCAGCGCGAGCGCGACCGGCGCGCGGGCCTGTCCACCGCCGGCTTCGTCTCGGGCTATCGCGGCTCGCCGCTTGGCGGTCTCGACCAGCAGCTCTGGAAGGCCAGGCGCGAACTCCAGCAATCCGACATCGTCTTCCAGGCGGGACTCAACGAGGAACTGGCCGCGACGGCCTGCTGGGGCTCGCAGCAGACCGAATTGCTCGGCGAAGGCAGGCATGACGGCGTCTTCGCGCTCTGGTACGGCAAGGGCCCCGGCGTCGACCGCTCCGGCGACGTCTTCCGGCACGCAAATCTCGCCGGCACCTCGCCACATGGCGGCGTTCTGGCGCTGATGGGCGACGACCACACGGCCGAATCCTCAACCAACGCTCATGCGACGGAATTCCTCTTCGTCGACACGATGAGCCCGATCTTCAACCCGGCCGGCGTTCAGGAACTTGTCGATTACGGCCTCTACGGCTACGCATTGTCACGCTTCGCCGGCGTCTGGTCGGCGATGAAATGCGTCAAGGACAACATCGAATCGACCGCCTCGGTCGACGTCTCGTTCGACCGGGTGAACATCACGCTGCCCGAATTCGAGATGCCGCAGGGCGGGCTTTCCATCCGTCACGAGATCGACCAGATGGGGCAGGAGGCGCGGCTCCACGAATACAAGCGCACCGCCGCCGCCGCCTTCATCCGCGCCAATCCCTTGAACCGCATCGTCTATTCGGGCGGCTCGAACGCCCGGATCGGCATCATCACGGTCGGAAAGTCCTATCTCGACGTCCGCCAGGCGCTCGACGACATCGGCATCGACGAGGCGCGCGCCAACCAGCTCGGCATCCGCCTGTTCAAGGTCGCCTGTCCGTGGCCGCTCGACTACGAGCACATCAGCCAGTTCGCCAACGGCCTCGAATCCATCATCGTCGTCGAGGAAAAGCGCTCGCTGATCGAGGTGCAGATGCGCGAGAACCTCTACGGCACCGCGATGCAGCCTGAAATCGTCGGCAAGAAGGACGAACGCGGCGACTGGCTGTTCCCGGCGCGCGGCGCGCTCGATCCGAACGACATCGCCATCGCCATCGGCGAACGCGTCCTGCGCACCATCGGTCATTCGGAGGAAATCGCCGCCCGCGTCGCCCAGATGCGCCAGTTCCAGGCGATGATGGCCGAGACGCAGAACGTCTCGAACCGTACGCCCTATTTCTGCTCGGGCTGCCCGCACAATTCCTCGACCAAGGTGCCGGAAGGCTCGATCGCCGCCGCCGGCATCGGCTGCCATTTCATGTCGCTGTGGATGGACCGCAGCACGGTCGGCTTCACCGCCATGGGCGGCGAGGGCGCGCAATGGGTCGGCCAGGCACCGTTCTCCAAGCGCGAGCACATCTTCCAGAATCTCGGCGACGGCACCTACAACCATTCCGGCTCGCTGGCGCTGCGCTTCGCGCTCGCCTCGGATGCCAACATCACCTACAAGATCCTCTATAACGATGCCGTCGCGATGACCGGCGGGCAGCCGCATGAAGGCGGCCTGACCGTCGACATGATCGCCAACCAGGTGCGCGGCGAGGGCGTCGAGCGCATCGCCATCGTCACCGACGAGCCGGACAAATATGGCGGGCGCGTCCAGTTCCCGGCGGGAGCCACGATCCATCACCGCGACGATCTCGATGCCGTCCAGCGCGAGTTGCGCGACGTCAAGGGCGTCTCGGTGCTGCTCTACGACCAGACCTGCGCCGCGGAGAAACGCCGCCGGCGCAAGCGCGGCACGTTTCCCGATCCCGACAAGCGCGTCATCATCAACGAACTCGTCTGCGAAGGCTGCGGCGATTGCGGCGTGAAGTCCAACTGCGTTTCCGTGCAGCCGCTCGAAACCGAGTTCGGCCGCAAGCGGCGCATCGATCAATCGTCCTGCAACAAGGATTTTTCCTGCGTCAACGGCTTCTGCCCGTCCTTCGTCACCGTCCATGGCGCCAAGATCCGCAAGGCCGAGGGGCGCGCGGGCGGCGCCGATCCGCTGGACGGCGTGGCCGAGCCGCGCCTTGCCTCGCTGGAAAGCGGCTGGTCCGGCATCGTCGACGGGATAGGCGGCACCGGCGTCGTCACCATCGGCGCGGTCATCGGCATGGCGGCTCATCTGGAAGGCAAGGGCTGCGGGGTCATCGACATGGCGGGTCTGGCGCAAAAGGGCGGCGCCGTCTTCAGCCATATGCGCATCGCGAAAACGCCCGAGGACATCCACGCCATCCGCGTCTCGGCGGGAAAGGCGGACATGGTTCTCGGCTGCGATCTCGTCGTCTCGGGCAGCGCCAAGATTCTCTCCTCCGTGCGCGAGGGGAAGACGGTCTTCGTCGGCAACACCGCCGAGGTCATGCCGGGCGATTTCACCCGCTCGGCCGATTTCTCGCTGCCGGTCGAGCGCGTCAAGCGGGCCATAACCAAGGCCGTCGGCGAGCAGAACGCGCATTTCTTCGATGCCACGCGCGCCGCGCAGACGCTGTTCGGCAATGCACTCGCGGCCAACATGTTCATGCTCGGCTTCGCCTATCAGCATGGCGCATTGCCGCTCGGCGCCGAGGCGATCGAAAAGGCCATCGAGCTCAACGGCCAGGCGGTTGCGATGAACGTTCAGGCATTCCGCTGGGGTCGCCGCGCAGCGGTGAAACCGCAGGAGATCGCCGAAATCGTCGAAGCCGGCGCGACGCGCGTGACGAAGCTCAGCGAGACGCTGGAGGAAATCGTCGACCGGCGAGCCGAGTTCCTCAGCGACTATCAGAACGCCGCCTATGCAAGCCGCTACCGGCGACAGGTGGAATCCGTTCGTGCCGCCGAGCAGTCCGCCCTGCCGGGTTCGACCGCGCTCAGCGAAGCGGTCGCACGCGGCCTTTTCAAGCTGATGGCGATCAAGGACGAATATGAAGTCGCGCGGCTTTATACGGACGGGAATTTTAAGCGCCAGCTTGCGCGCGAATTTGCCGATTATGATCGGCTAGAGTTCCACATGGCCCCGCCGATCCTCGGCCGGAAGGGCTCCGACGGCTTGGCGCGCAAGTCGAGCTTCGGGCCTTGGATGTTGAAGGCGTTCGGCCTGCTGGCGAGGCTCAAGGGCCTGCGCGGAACGCCGTTCGACCTCTTCGGCTATACGGCCGAACGGCGTCACGAGCGCACGCTGCTTGCGGCCTATGAGCGCGATCTCGAACTGATCCGCTCGCTCGTCGCGCCGGGGCGCATCGTCGAGGCGACGGCCCTGGCGTCATTGCCGCAGACCATTCGCGGCTTCGGTCACGTCAAGGCGGCAAACGCCGCGAAGGCGCTGGCCGAACACGCTCGCCTCGTCGAGCGGCTCAAGGCGGCGCCTGCCGCCTCCCGCCTCCAAGCGGCGGAGTGAAGACTTACCATCATTGCACATCAATGAATATTTAAGGGGGTTCTGGCACTGCTAAGGCCGGCAGAAACCAGGACCCCGAGTTGAAAAACGCCAGAAACTCAGTTCCACAGGATATCTATGTCGGCTTCGTCCGGTCGTTGTTCAACGATCCGGGCATCCTGCTGATCGGCGGCCTGTGCCAGGGGCTCATTGCGCTTCTCGTCTATCGCACGACGGAAAGCCTGGTCTATGCCGGGCTGGCCGCCGCCCTGTTCCTGTCCGCCTTTTACCGATACTGGACCATCCGCAGGGTGCAGAAGACCAATGCGATCGTCGACGTCCCCTCGGCACGGGAGGCGGAACGATCCTACATTATCGGCGGTGCGATCCAGGGCGCCTGTGCGGGAGCGTTCTGCTTCACCTCCATCGTGCTGATCCCGGACGCGTTCGGCGAGCTTGCCGCCGTCGCCGTCATCATGGGCGGCTCCGTCACCATCGTTGGGCGCAATTACGGCTCGAAGCGCATGGTCGCGGTGCTCGCCGTCACCGGCGTGCTGCCGATCGCGCTCGGCCTGATCCTCAAGGGCAGCCTCAACTATTTCGTTCTCGGTCTCTACATCATCCCGTTCATGTTCATCATCGCCAAGATGGCGGAGAACGTGCGCACGATGCTGTTCGCGGCGATTTCGGAGGAGCGGAACTCGAAATATCTGGCGCAGCGCTTCGACCGCGCGCTGAACACCATGCCGCATGGGCTCGTCATGCTGAGCCCGGAGGGCAAGGTGGTGGTGGCGAACAGCCAGGCGGCGTCCGCGCTCGGCTTCGAGGATGCCTCGCAGCTTCAGAACCGGACCTTGAAGGCGCTGCTCCTGCGTGTCGCCGCGAGCGGACGGCTGTCCACGGCGGACGCCAATTTCGCCGATGTCGAGCTCATGAAGGCGATCCGGGAAGGGCGCGACCGCAAGCTCCTCCTGAAACTGACCGATAGCCGCTTTCTCGAATTCGCCGCACGCTCGGGCCGCGACGAGCTCGGCGTGATCACGTTCGAGGAGGTGACGCAGCGCGTCGAATCGGAAGACAAGATCCGCTACATGGCCCGCTATGACGGCCTGACCGGTCTGCCCAATCGCGAATATTTCAACGAACTCGTCGCCGAAGCCGTCGCCGTAGGCGACCGCCGCCGCACGATCGGCCTGGCCGTGTTCGATCTCGACGACTTCAAGACGGTCAATGATACGCTCGGACATCCCGTCGGTGACGGGCTGATCTATGCCGTCGCCGACAAATTGCGGCAGTTCCAGAGCGAGGACATCGTCGTCAGCCGGTTCGGCGGCGACGAGTTCGCGATCTATTTCGACGACATTCACGACCATGAGGCGTTCGCGACGCGGATGAACGGCATCTTCGCCGCGCTCAAGGGCGACGTCGACGTCGCCGGCCACGCACTGCTCATTCAGGCATCCGCCGGCGCCGTCCTGTCGCCGGTCCATGGCGCCGATGTCGATGGCATGGTGGTGAAGGCCGATCTTGCGCTCTACAAAGCCAAGGAACTCGGCAAGGCGTCCTGGCACCTGTTCGAAGACGAGATGGACCAGGCGTTCCGCCGCAAGCAGATATTGAAGGCCGACTTGCGCTCGGCCATCGCCGCCAAGGGGCTGCGCGTCGTCTACCAGCCCATCGTGGCGATGGAGACGATGCAGATTTCGACCTGCGAGGCGCTGTGCCGCTGGGATCATCCCGAACTCGGGCCGATCTCGCCGGCCGTGTTCATCCCGCTCGCCGAGGAGATGGGCATCGTCTCCGAGATCAGCCATTTCGTTCTCGAGGCGGCAACGCTGCAATGCGCGCGCTGGCCCGAGCATATCGGCGTTTCGGTCAATCTGTCCGCCAAGGATTTCCGCTCCGCCGACATCATCGACCATGTCCGCCGCGCGCTCGACCGCAGCGGCCTTTGCCCGCGCCGCCTCGAAATCGAAGTGACCGAGACGGCGCTTCTCGACGACAAGGCAATGACGCGCCGCTACATCGAGGAAATGAAGACGATCGGCGTCAGAATCGCGCTCGACGATTTCGGCACCGGCTATTCGTCGCTCAGCTATCTGCACACGCTGCCGCTCGACAAGATCAAGATCGACAGATCCTTCCTGATCGACGTGACCCAGAACGACCGCGCGCTCGAACTTCTGCGCGGCATCGTCAACATGTCGCGCCCGCTCGGCCTGACGGTGACGATCGAGGGCGTGGAAACTTTCGAGCAATTGAAGACGCTTGCCGAGCACATCAAGCCCGACCTCTTGCAGGGCTTTTTGTTCGGTGCGGCATTGACCGCATCCGGCATCGAGACCATGGCGCACACGACCTGGCCCTTCGCCAAGGAACTCAAGAGCGTCCGCTGGTCCGACGGCCGTTCCTGAGCGGCTAGGCCAGTTCCGGCACCTCGCCTGGAACGAAGGCGTCGAACGCCGCCCAGAACTGTTCGCGGTAACGGTCCTGCTCCTGCAAGATTTCGTGCCTCGCGCCGTCGATGGTGACGAGCGAGGCGCCCCGCAACTGCCGCGCATAGGCTTCGATCGCCGGCGTCGAGACCAGCGTGTCGGCGCCGGCAGCGACCAGCAGTGTCGGGATGCGGTGGTTGCGCAGGAAATCGCGTTCGTGGACGCGCGCCGAAGCGACGGTCGCGGCATGGACCCAGCCGACCGTTGTCGCGCCGAGCCCGAGCGCGGGATGCTCCTCGTAGATCGCCTGGTTGCGTGCGAAGCGGTCGGGGTCGCTCGTCACGATATTGCCCTCGAAGATCTGTTTGGCCGGCCGTCGCTGGCCGCGGGCGAGAAACATCCGTCCGAAGCCGAGCCAGGTCAGAATGCCGGTCGCGCGCCGGAGCGTCGCCATGCCCACGGGGATGCGCTCCAGCGTCAGGAGCGGGGCAAGCAGCACCATGCGGCGGATGCGGTTGGTGAGCTTGCGCGAGGCGACAAGCGCGGCCAGCGCGCCGGTCGAATGGCCGATCAGATAGAACGGTGCGCGGCAGTCCGGCAGGAGGATGTGCTCCATGAAGCGCTCGATGTCGGCGACGTGGTCGTCGAAGGAGCGAACATAGCCGCGACGCGGATTGCGCGTCAGGCGCTGCGATCCGCCCTGGCCGCGCCAGTCGAAGATGGCGACGCCGAAACCGCGCGCCTGCAATTCGCCGATGGTCTCGAAATATTTCTCGATCGCCTCGTTGCGGCCGGGAAAGATCAGCACGGTGCCCTTGAGCGGACGGCCCGTCGCGGCAAAGCGCGCGTAACGCAGCTTGACCTTTCCCTTGCCCAGAAACGTTCCGGTGTGGGCATTATCGGGGAGGGGATTGCCGGCACTGGCGAAAATCTGGTCGGCCATGAAGCAGCGTCTGCCTGTCTGATTGTCGTGCCGTGATAGAAAGCGGCAAGCCCAAAGGCAAAGACAATCGAATCGGCGGGCCGGAAAAAAGTAAGGCCGGAAGATCCTTGTGGGACGCTTCCGGCCTCTGACGAACCGGGAGGAAGGGACGTTACACCCGGTCCGGCTTCGGAGACGACCAGTGGCTTGAGGGCCGCCTGTTCGAATTCGATGAGCCGAAACTATCGCCGCCGGGCTGAATGAAATCCGAAGCGCCGGTTCATTTTCGGTTCATCGGCAGGGCGTGCGCCGAACTCTTGAAAGCGGGCAGGCGAAAAACCACATTTGGCTTGCGGTCGCCGATTTTCGGGGCCGCTGGACATCGACCGGAAAGACGCAAAGCGTTTTCCCACGGATGCTCCACTCGCAAACCATGTTGCTCAACTGGAGAACAGACCATGCGTCACGTTGATTTTTCGCCGCTCTATCGTTCGACCGTCGGTTTTGATCGCCTCTTCACGATGCTCGATTCCCTGGCGCAGCCCGATAATGGCCAGTCCTATCCGCCCTATAATATCGAGCGCACCGGCGAGGATGCCTATCGCATCTCGATGGCCGTCGCCGGCTTTGCCGAAGACGACATCTCGATCGAGGCCCATCGCAACGTGCTGACCATCAAGGGCGAGAAGCCGGAAACGCAGGACGAGGCGTCCGAATTCCTGCATCGGGGCATCGCCGCGCGGGCCTTCGAGCGCCGCTTCCAGCTTGCAGACCATGTCGAGGTCGTCGGCGCCTTGTTGAAGAACGGCCTCCTGCACATCGACCTCAAGCGCTCGGTGCCGGAAGAGATGAAGCCGCGCAAGATCGAGATCCAGCCGGCCCCGGCTTCGACCAAGCAGATCGAGGGTCAGGCGGTCAACTGATCTGAGCGATCCGCGACGATCCAGCGGCGCCCCTTGCGGGCGCCGCTGTGCGTTTCAGGATGATCGCATCCAGTGACAGCGCGCCCGCGCCCTTCACCACCAGGATGGTGAACAGAAAAGCCCAGAACAGGCGCTGATCGGCGATCAGTCCGTCGGAAAAGCGGTCGAAAAGCGCGCCCGTCGTTTCCGCCCCCACCTGATGAACGAAAATGTCGACGGCGCTCTGCACGATCACGAAGCAGATCATGCCGAGCGCCGCGATGCGCGTCGCCAGCCCCACCACGATGAGGAAGGGCAGGATGAACTCGGCATAGGTGCCGGCCCACACCATCAATCCCCAGGGCAGGAACGGGACCTGGGAAACGTCGCCGCCGGCCGCTTCCACGGCTGGAAGGGCGATCTGGTAGTAGGCGTTGTCCGAGATGGAGAAAAATCCGAAAAATCCCTCGCCGATCTTGGTGCGCGCGGAATTCCAGAAATAGAAGAGTAGGGTCGCGGCGAAAACCAGCCGGGCGGCGCTACCGATCAGCCAGCGATCGCCCGCAGCCTCGATCTTCATCGTGAGTTCGTCATGAAGACGCATTGCCAGTCTCGTCATCGATCCGTCTCCCGAACGGCCTGAAAGGCGCCCGACCGAAGGACGAGCGTCAGGCTCGCGCCGAGGTCGAAATCGTCCTTGCAGGCAAGCGCCTCAGCGGCCGCTGCCTCAAGCGGATGCCCGTCAATGAGCGACCGAATGAAGACCGCCTCATCCTCGGCGATCGTGGTCGCAGTCACCGCATAGGCAGGGCGCGCCACAAGAACCGTCTGCGCCACCGACGCATCGATGCGGCTTGGGCCCGTTCCCTCGCGATTGGCGTGGAACAGGTCGGCGATGGCGAAGCGCGATCCGACGATGCGCGCTGCCGGATGTGCGATCAGGCGACAGAAAGGCAGTTGCGCGATAGGGATCGCTGCCACTGTCTCGCCGTCAAGCGACTCGGCGTCGGCTGCGTGCCAGGCGTCGAGCCAGGCTTTTTCGAGCCGCGCGAGATCGGCCAGATAGGGCATCCTGCGTGCCGGTTTGAAGACTTCGACGAAATCGGGAAAACCGGCGCCATAGCGAAAAAGAAGCGGCGAACGCGGAGGGTGTTCGACGATGAAGGCATGTGCCATGGCGTCGAAGAAGCGGTCGCCGACGATGCGGCGCGTCGCCGGGAAGATTTCGCCCAGCGCCCTGATTAGGCTCGACGCGACATTGTTGCGGTAGACGGCGAAGCGCCCGGCATCGTCGTGCCGGAAGGCGGAGCGCAGGCCGGGCGGCGCCGTGCGGTCGGGGTCGAGAAGGGCGGGCGCGAACTCATCCATGGCGATGGCCCATCATCCGGCTCGGCGCATGGCGCGCGAGGATTGCGCCGGCCGCGAGGGCCTCGCGCTTGAGGATCGGCCAGGCCGGGATGTCGGCATCCCATTCCACCAGCGTGGCGACAGGTCCGGTCCGCGCGATCACGCGCGCGTAAAGCGCCCAGACGGGATCGGCGACAGGCCCGTCATGGCTGTCGATCAGAAGACGCCGCCCGTCCGCATCCTCGTCCTCGCCATGGCCGGCGAGATGAATTTCTCCGACATGGTGAAGCGGAAAAGATGCGAGGTAACTCCAGGCATCCGTTCCGTGATTGGTCGCGGAGACGAAGACGTTGTTCACGTCGAGAAGGAGGCCGCAGCCCGTCCGTCGCACGATTTCGCGAAGGAAGTCCTGTTCGGTGAAGGTCGACTGTTCGAAGAGGAGATAGGTGGCCGGATTTTCGAGCAGGATCGGCCGGCCGATCGTCTCCTGCATCTCGTCAATGTGGTCCGCCACGCGGGCGAGCGTCGCGGCCGTATAGGGTAGAGGCAAAAGGTCGTTATAGAAGACGTCGTCATGTGTCGACCAGGCCAGATGCTCAGAGACGAGGGCGGGTTCGTAACGCTCGACCAGCGCCTTGAAACGCTTCAGATGGTCCCGCGACAGCGGCGCTTCGCCGCCGATCGACATGCAAACGCCGTGCAGTGAGACAGGATAGCGCGTGCGGATCCGCTCCAGCAGGCGGTGCGGCATCCCGCCGTCGCCCATATAGTTTTCCGCATGGATTTCGAAGAAGCCGTCGATCGCCTCGTCGGCCTCGATCTCGCGAAAATGCTCCGGCTTGAAGCTGGTGCCTGCCAGCCCCGAGGCGTCGAAGGCCGGAAAGCGACGTTCCCGGTGATGAAGATCGGTGACATTGACGTTCATGCCCGTCGTCCTTCCGGCCTGTCGATCAGCTTGCGAGGCGTTCGGTCAGCCTGCCGTGGGCAGGTCGCGGTCGAGTTCTTCGAGCGAACCCATGCGCTGGTCGGGAAGCTCGATGGAGGCGCAGGTGCCCTTCTCGACATAGGTCCAGGCATTGCCCTGGTAGTCGACCTTCGAGGTGCCGGCGCAAGTCGTGCCGGGGCCGGCCGCGCAATCGTTCTTGCCGGCCAGGGAAACGCCGTAGCAGCGCTCTTTTTCCTGGGCGACGGCGTCTCCCGGCGCGACGAGAGATCCCGCGGTGACGGCGGAGGCGACGGCGGCGGCCAGATAGGCGGCGCTGAAAGCGGTGCGTGAGGACATTGGATGATGCTCCCTTGGATGTTCGTCCGGCTTGTTGCCGGCCGGAAGACCATGGCGGAGCGGCCGATCACTGGGAAATCAACGAGCGGATACGAAAAATGCCGGCATTCTCACGCCGGCATCCGTTCTTTCTCGCGTCAAAATCACGAATCGCTGAATTAGCGTGCCATCACGCGATCAGCTTGCCGATCTCGTCCACATCCGCCTCGTTGGTCGCAAAGCTCGTCACGAAGCGGCATAGCGTCTCGTCCGGCCCGACATCGAGGCCGGCTGGCGTCGGCCATGCATAAAAAACGGCACCCTTCTCCTTCATTTCGTCGACCAGACCCTTGCCGAGAACCGGAAAAACCTCGTTGGCTTCCGGTGCCCAGCCCAGCCTTGCGTTGGGAGAGGTGGTGAAATGACCGGCGAGCCGCGCCGCCATCGCGTTCGAATGGCGCGCCGTCTCCAGCCACAGATCATCGGCGAAATAAGCCTCGAACTGCGCTGCTATGAAGCGCGATTTGGAATAGAGTTGGGCAGCCCGCTTTCTCACGAAGGCGAAATCCTTCGCCGCGTCGGGATCGAAGAAGACGACGGCTTCCGCGCACCAGCAGCCATTCTTGGTGCCGCCGAAGGAAAGGACATCGACGCCGCGCTTCCAGGTCATTTCCGCAGGCGAGACACCGAGCGAGACGAGCGCGTTGGCGAAGCGCGCGCCGTCCATGTGCAGCGGAATGCCGTGCTCCTTCGCAAGCACCGAAATCGCGTCGATCTGCGCGAGAGAATAGACCGTCCCGACCTCTGTTGCCTGAGTGATGGTGACGGCGGCAGGGCGTCCGCCATGGACGAAGGCCGGCGGGAAACGCTCGATCGCGGCCTTCAGTCTTTCGATTTCCATCCTCCCCAGCGGACCATCGACGGCATGAAGCCGCGAGCCGCCCATGAAATATTCCGGTGCGCCGCACTCATCGGCGATCACATGCGCCTCGCGATGGCAAAAAGAGACGCCGCCCGCGCGGTCGAAAGCCGTCAGCGCGAGCGAGTTCGCCGCCGTGCCGGTGCCGACGAAGAAGACCGCGACGTCACGTTCGAAGATTTCGCAAAAGCGCTCGTCGATCGCCTTGTCGAGATCGCTGGCTCCATAGGCGGGCGCGAAACCGGCAGAACGGGTGACGAGATTGCGGGCGATGACGGGATGGGCGCCGGCCCAATTGTCGGAAGCGAAATACATGTCGGACGGATTCCTTTGAGTGGCCGCCCCAGAAATCAGGTCGGGCGCCGGCTGACAAGGGCCACATGCCGCACATGCGAAGGTGGTTTGCGAAGATTGCAAGCCACAACGCCAGAGCGAAATAATGTTTCGCAAGGCGCCTCAATTTTTTGCACTTGCATCTTGTGCGGGCTTTTGATTTCTGGCATACGGAATTTAGGACAGCATTGCTGTCTTATTTGCGGTTTGCCGATCCGGTCCCAGGCGGAATAAGATCACTGCGGGCGCCCGGATGCCGACACCGCCGCTTGGCACGATGTATCGGCCATGCGCCGACCTGTCGGCACGAAGCCGTTTCGCGGTCGGTGAACTGGCCCTTCGACATATTTGCCGCGACTGCACATTGGGTTTGCCGGACGGTGGACCTGGAGGACGAGACGACCGCCCCGATTTCGGGCTCGACGGAGAGACGATCATGAGCGAGAAGACGCAAGCTGTGACGACCGCATCGTTGCCGGCCGCCCATGCGAAAGCGGCTGCCCGCAAAACCGGTCTTCCGCAGGCGCAGGGTCTTTACGATCCGCGCAACGAGCATGATGCGTGCGGCGTCGGCTTCGTCGCCAACATGAAGGGCGCGAAGTCGCACCAGATCGTCAGGGACGGGCTGTTCATGCTCGAGAACCTGACGCATCGCGGCGCGGTCGGCGCCGATCCGCTCGTCGGCGACGGCGCGGGCGTGCTGGTGCAGATCCCGGATCGCTTCTTCCGCGAGGAAATGGCCGCGCAGGGGATCGACCTGCCGCCGCCCGGCCATTACGGCGTCGGCCACTGGTTCATGCCGCAGGAGGCGGCCTTGCGCGCCCATGTCGACGAGATCATCGCCGAATCCGCGCAGTCCGAAGGGCTGCCGCTGATCGGCTTCCGCGACGTTCCGGTCGACAATTCGTCGCTCTCCAAGGCGCCGGAAATCGTCGCCGCCGAGCCGCATCACCGGCAGGTCTTCATCGGCCGCCCGGCCGACATCGACGACGACGAGGAATACGAGGCGCGGCTCTATCTCCTGCGCAAGGTGATCTCGGGTCGCATCTATGCGGAGAATCAGAACAGGGACATCGGCGCCTATTGCGTGTCGCTGTCGGCGCGCACCATCGTCTACAAGGGCATGTTCCTCGCCTATCAGGTCGGCGCCTACTACAAGGACCTGTCCGATCCGCGTTTCGAGACCGCGCTGATCCTTGTCCACCAGCGCTTTTCGACCAACACCTTCCCCTCCTGGAAGCTCGCGCACCCCTATCGCATGGTCGCCCACAATGGCGAAATCAACACGGTGCGCGGCAACAACAACTGGATGGCGGCGCGGCAGGCTTCGGTCGATTCCGAACTCTTCGGCAACAACATCTCCAAACTGTGGCCGATTTCCTATGAGGGGCAGTCGGACACAGCCTGTTTCGACAACGCGCTCGAATTCCTGTTCCAGGGCGGCTACACGCTCGCGCACGCGATGATGATGCTGATCCCGGAAGCCTGGGCCGGCAACAAGCTGATGAGCGACGAGCGCCGAGCCTTCTACGAGTACCATGCCGCGCTGATGGAGCCGTGGGACGGGCCGGCGGCCGTCGTCTTCACCGACGGGCGCCAGATCGGCGCGACGCTCGACCGCAACGGCCTTCGCCCCGCGCGCTACATTGTCACCGACGACGACCGCGTCATCATGGCGTCGGAAGCCGGCGTGCTGCCGGTGCCCGAAGAGAAGATCGTCACCAAGTGGCGGCTGCAACCGGGCCGTATGCTCCTGATCGATCTCGAAGAGGGGCGCATCGTCTCCGACGACGAGATCAAGGCCGGGATCGCCGCGCAGCACCCCTATACGGACTGGTTGAAAAACACGCAGCTCATCCTCGAAGAGTTGAAGCCCGTCGAGCCGCGCGCGCTACGTAAGGACGTTTCGCTGCTCGATCGTCAGCAGGCTTTCGGCTACACGCAGGAAGACACGCGTATCCTGATGTCGCCGATGGCGACGACGGGGCAGGAAGCCGTCGGCTCGATGGGCACGGACACGCCGATCTCGGCGATGTCGGACAAGTCGAAGCTGCTCTACACCTATTTCAAGCAGAACTTCGCCCAGGTGACGAACCCGCCGATCGACCCGATCCGCGAGGAACTCGTCATGAGCCTCGTCTCCTTCATCGGCCCGCGTCCGAACATCTTCGACCTCGTCGGCTCCTCGCGCCGCAAGCGGCTCGAGGTTCGCCAGCCGATCCTGACCAATGGCGATCTGGAAAAGATCCGTTCCATCGGCCACACCGAGGACCGCTTCGACACCAAGACGATCGACATCACCTATGCGGCAGTCGAAGGCGCGGCCGGAATGCAGGGCGCGGTCGATCGCCTCTGCGACCGCGCCGAGGCGGCCGTCGTCGGCGGCTACAACATCATCATCCTGTCGGACCGCCAGGTCGGGCCGGACCGGATCGCCATTCCCGCGCTGCTGGCGACGGCTGCGGTCCACCACCATCTCATCCGCAAGGGGATGCGCACGGCGGTCGGGCTCGTGGTCGAATCCGGCGAGCCGCGCGAGGTGCATCACTTCGCCTGCCTCGCCGGCTACGGCGCGGAGGCGATCAACCCCTATCTCGCCTTCGACACGCTGACCGAGATGCACCGCCGCGGCGACTTTCCGCCGGAGGTGGACGCGCACGAGGTCGTCTATCGCTACATCAAGTCGATCGGCAAGGGCATCCTCAAGGTCATGTCCAAGATGGGCATCTCGACCTACCAGTCCTATTGCGGCGCGCAGATCTTCGACGCGATCGGACTGAATTCGGCCTTCGTCGACCAGTATTTTTCCGGTACGGCGACGACCATCGAGGGCGTCGGTCTGGAAGAAGTCGCCGGCGAAACCGTGACGCGCCACGCCTCGGCCTTCAGCGACGATCCGGTCTTGACGAACGCGCTCGAAGTCGGTGGCGAATATACCTATCGCGTGCGCGGCGAGGCGCATGTCTGGTCGCCCGACGCGGTGGCGACGCTCCAGCATTCGGTGCGTCTCAATTCGTGGGAGACGTTCAAGCAGTATTCCGCGCAGATCGACAGCCACACGGCCGAGGCCAAGTCGATCCGCGGCCTGTTCAAGATCCTGACCGCCGAGGAGAGCGGCCGCGCAGCCGTGCCGCTCGACGAGGTCGAGCCCGCCGTCGAACTCGTCAAGCGCTTCTCCACCGGCGCGATGTCGTTCGGCTCGATCTCCAGAGAGGCGCATTCGACGCTCGCCGTCGCGATGAACCGGATCGGCGGCAAGTCGAACACCGGCGAGGGCGGCGAGGAGCCGGACCGCTACTTCCCGCTGCCGGACGGCTCGCGCAATCCGGAGCGGTCCGCCATCAAGCAGGTCGCGTCGGGCCGTTTCGGCGTGACGGCGGAATATCTCGTCAATTCCGACATGATGCAGATCAAGGTCGCGCAGGGCGCCAAGCCCGGCGAGGGCGGGCAGTTGCCCGGCCACAAGGTCGATGCGACCATCGCCAAGGTGCGGCACTCGACGCAAGGGGTGGGGCTCATCTCGCCGCCGCCGCACCACGACATCTATTCGATCGAGGATCTGGCGCAGCTCATCTACGATCTGAAAAACGTCAACCCGGCCGCCGACGTATCCGTCAAGCTCGTCTCCGAAGTCGGCGTCGGAACGGTCGCAGCCGGCGTCGCCAAGGCGCGCGCGGATCACATTACGATTTCCGGCTATGATGGCGGAACGGGCGCTTCGCCGCTCACCTCGATCAAGCACGCCGGTTCGCCTTGGGAAATGGGACTTGCCGAGACGCACCAGACGCTGGTTCTGAACGGCCTGCGCTCCCGCGTCGCGCTTCAGGTGGACGGCGGGCTTCGCACCGGCCGCGACGTCATCGTCGGCGCGCTTCTGGGCGCCGACGAGTTCGGCTTCTCGACTGCACCGCTGATCGCGGCCGGCTGCATCATGATGCGCAAGTGCCATCTCAACACCTGCCCGGTCGGCGTCGCCACGCAGGACCCGGTGCTGCGCAAGCGCTTCAAGGGCACGCCCGAGCACGTCATCAACTTCTTCTTCTTCATCGCCGAGGAAGTGCGCCAGTTCCTGGCCGAGATGGGCTACCGCAGGATCGACGAGATCATCGGCCAGTCCGAGCTTCTGGCCAAGGACGACGCCTTCGCGCACTGGAAGTCGAAGGGTCTCGACTTCTCCAAGATGTTCTACAAGCCCGACGCGCCGAAGGAAGCGACCTACTGGACCGAACGCCAGACGCATCCGATCGACGACGTGCTCGACCGCAAGCTGATCACTGAAGCCGCCCCCGCGCTCGACGCGCGCCAGAAGGTCGAAATCGCGGCCGACATCCGCAACGTCGATCGCTCGACGGGCGCGATGCTGTCGGGCGAGGTCGCCAAGCGCTTCGGCCACAAGGGCCTGCGCGAGGACACGATCTCGGTGACGCTGACCGGCACCGCCGGCCAGTCCTTCGGCGCCTTCCTCGCCAAGGGCGTGACCTTCACGCTCGTCGGCGACGGCAACGACTATGTCGGCAAGGGGCTGTCGGGCGGCAAGATCGTCATCCGCCCGCCGGACAATGCCCGCATCATGGCCGAGAACTCGATCATCGTCGGCAACACCGTTCTTTACGGCGCCATTGAGGGCGAGTGCTATTTCCGCGGCGTCGCGGGCGAGCGCTTCGCGGTGCGCAATTCCGGCGCCATCGCCGTCGTTGAGGGCGTCGGCGACCATGGCTGCGAATACATGACCGGCGGCGTCGTCGTCGTTCTCGGCCAGACCGGCCGCAATTTCGCGGCCGGCATGTCGGGCGGCATCGCCTATGTGCTGGACGAGGCGGGCGATTTTGCCGAACGCTGCAACATGGCCATGGTCGAGCTGGAGCCCGTGCCGGAGGAGGACGAACTTCTCGAACGCATCCACCATCATGGCGGCGACATCGACCACAAGGGTCGGGTGGACGTCCAGGCCGACATGACGAGCCACGACGAGGAGCGCCTCTACCAGCTCATCCGCAACCATATCGACCATACGGGCTCGCAGCGCGGCCAGACCATCCTCGACAACTGGGCCGACTATCGCCCGAAATTCCGTAAGGTCATGCCGGTCGAATACAAGCGCGCCCTGATCGAGATGGAACGGATGCGCATGGGCGTGGCGGCGGAGTAGGCGATAATTGATATTCCGGGCCTTTTGGCATATGTCTTGGCATATGCCAAGAATGGGAGGCACACAATGAATGCGCATGACAGGGAAATCCGGAAGGCAAGTCTGTTTCGTAACGGTCGCAGCCAGGCCGTTCGCATCCCGAAAGAATTCGAGTTCGAGGGAGACGAGGTGCTCATTACGTCTGCGGGCAACGGGAAACTGCTGCTGGAGCCCGTAGCACGCAAACAGACGTTGCTGGAGTTACTTGAGAGCATGGAGCCGCTACCTGAGGCTGATTGGATGCCGGAGATCACGGACGAGGATTTGCTTCCGCTTGATGACGTCAAATTATGACGTTCTACATGCTCGATACGAATGCGGTATCTGAACTTGTCGCGGATCCGAAAGGCCGCGTGGCGTGCAAGATCGCGGAAGTAGGAATGGACAATGTTGCGATAAGCGTCGTCGTCAGCGCTGAGATCGAGTTCGGTCTGGAACAGAAATTGAGCGAGCGCCTGACAACGCGGATGCGAAGGTTGCTCGGTACGATGCAAATACTGCCTCTCAAAGCTCCTGCGGATCGCCATTACGGCGTGCTGCGCGCAGGCTTCAAGAAGCAGGGACGACCTATCGGTCCAAACGATCTGTTCATCGCCGCTCACGCTCTCGCGATAGATGCGACACTAGTTACGGCCAACGTAGGAGAGTTTTCGCGCGTGCCGGGACTGAAGATTGAAAACTGGCTGCGGAATACGGCCGCGGAACGTGAGTAGGAACTGAAATGGGCAAGGTAACAGGCTTTCTCGAAATCGACCGGCAGGTTCACAAGTACCAGCCGGCGTCGGACCGCATCCGCCATTTCCGGGAGTTCACGCTTCCGATGTCGGAGCCGGAGGTCGAGAAACAGGCCGCGCGCTGCATGGATTGCGGCATCCCGTTCTGTCACGGGCCGACCGGCTGTCCCGTCCACAACCAGATCCCGGATTGGAACGACCTCGTCTATCAGAAGGACTGGGACGGGGCGATCCGCAACCTGCACTCGACCAACAACTTCCCCGAATGGACCGGCCGCATCTGCCCCGCGCCCTGCGAGGAAGCCTGCACGCTGAATCTGGAAGACATCCCCGTCGCCATCAAGACGGTCGAGCAGGCGATCGCCGACAAGGCGTATGAGAAGGGCCTGATCCGTCCGCAACCGGCCTCGCAAAAGACCGGCAAGCGGGTCGCGATCATCGGCTCCGGTCCGGCCGGCATGGCCGCTGCCCAGCAGCTCGGCCGGGTCGGCCATGACGTCCACGTCTTCGAGCGCGAATCCAAGCCCGGCGGATTGATGCGCTACGGCATTCCCGATTTCAAGATCGAGAAGAAGTATATCGACGCGCGCGTCGAGCAGATGCAGGGCGAGGGCGTCACCTTCCATTGCGGCGTCGACATCGGCACCGACAGGACGCTCGACGAACTGGCGGCGGAGTTCGACGCGGTGCTCTACTGCGGCGGCTCGGAAAATCCGCGCCCGGCCGGCATTCCCGGCCGCCAGTTCCACGGCGTCCATGACGCGATGCCCTATCTCGTCCAGCAGAACCGGCGTGTCGGCGGCGAGGACATCCAGTCGCGCGCCTGGCCGGCCGCCCCCATTCTCGCAGGGGGCAAGCATGTCGTCGTCGTCGGCGGCGGCGATACGGCGTCGGACTGCGTCGGCACGTCGTTCCGCCAGGGCGCGGTGCGCGTCACCCAGCTCGACATCCGCCCGCAGCCGCCCGAGAAGGAAGACAAGCTGACCGTCTGGCCCTACTGGGCGACCAAGATGCGCACCTCGTCCAGCCAGGCCGAGGGCGCCGACCGCGAGTTCCAGGTCGCGACGCTCGAATTCGTCGGCGACGAGGACGGCAACCTTACCGGCGTCAAGTGCTGCGAGGTCGACGAGAAGCGCAAGCCGATCGCCGGAACCGAATTCGTCATCAAGGCCGATCTCGCCTTCATCGCCATCGGCTTCGCCGGCCCGCTGGTGGGCGGCCTGACCGATCAGCTCGGCGAGCGCCTCGCCACCGTCACCGACAAGCGCGGCTCGCGCAATGTCACGGCGAACGACGTCGACTACAGGAGCAATATCGACAAGCTCTACATCGCCGGCGACGTCCGCCGCGGCCAGTCGCTGGTCGTCTGGGCGATCCGCGAAGGCCGCCAGGCCGCGCACGCGATCGACAGGGATCTGATGGGAACGACGGTTCTGCCGCGGTAGTCAGCCGTTCAGCAAATCCAGCGCCGCCGCGTGCAGTTGCGGCGTCGCCGCCGCCACCACGAACCCGCCGGCTTCCGCCGGACCGCCGTCGCGTGAGGTGACCACGCCGCCCGCCGCCTCGATGATCGGGATCAAGGCCACGATGTCATAGGACTGAAGGCCGGTTTCGACCACGAGATCGACCTGCCCGGCGGCCAACATGCAATAGGCGTAGCAATCCGTGCCGTAGCGGGCGAGTTGCACCGCCGTCTCGAGCTGGTCGTAGCTGCTGCGGGCGTCGTCGAGGAAGAGCGACGGCGTGGTCGTGCAGAGCGTCGCGTGGCGCAGGTCGCGGGTCGTCCGCACTTTGAGCACTCGCGGCCCGCCCGGACCTTCGTAGTGCGCCTCGCCACCGGCTGCATAGAAGAGCTCGCCGGTGAAAGGCTGGCTCATCATGCCGGCGACGGCATCGCCATCTTCCAGAAGTCCGACCAGCGTGCCCCAGAGCGGCAGGCCGGAGATGAAGGCCCGCGTGCCGTCGATCGGGTCGATCACCCAGCAATGGCGATTGGGGAGTTTCTCCGGGCCGAACTCCTCGCCCAAAAGGCCATGCTCGGGAAATTCGCGGCCGATCAGATCGCGGATCGCCCGTTCGGCCTCGCGGTCCGCCTCCGTTACGGGATCGAAGCCGCCGGCGAGCTTGTTTGCCACCTGATGCGGCCTGCGAAAGCGTGGCAGCGTCTGGCTTGCCGCCTCGGCCGCGAGTTGGCGGAAGAATTGGGGCGAAACGCTCATCGGGTGCTCCTGCGCATTGCGGCGATCGCGCAATAGGCATTTCCAGCCCGCTTGACAATTGTGCAATGCAGCATAATCTCGATATCGGCGGGCTCGCCCGTCAATGCCCTCCTTGGGCGTTTCCTCCCTGGACTCGGACCGCTCGCAAGGGCGGTCTTTTTTTTGGCTATTCGGCCGCGACGGGCAGTTCCGCCGGCGGCGCGAAGAGGTCGATCAGGCAGGCGGCGAGTTCGGCCAAGTCGTGGCGAAGCTGGTCGTAGCCGGCATTCGGCGTCAGCTTGTCCTCGTCCATGTAAAGGCTGCGGTTGATCTCGATCTGAAGCGCGTGGATGCCGCGCGCCGGACGGCCGTAATGCTCGGTGATGAAGCCGCCCGCATAGGGCTTGTTGTGGGCGACCATGTAGCCGCGACTGGCCAGGTGCGCGATCGCCGCCTCCGACAGGTCGGAGCGGCACGACATGCCGAAGCGGTCGCCGATGATGAAGTCGGGACGGATGCGCGTCTCGGGCAGGCGGATCGTCGCCGGCATCGAGTGGCAATCGATGAGGACGGCGACGCCGAACGCCCTGTGTGTCGCGCTTATCAGGGCGCGCAACTGGTCGTGATAGGGCTTGTAGATGCGCTCGATTCGGCCGACCGCCTCTTCCAGCGGCAGTTTGGATCCATAGATTTCCTGCCCCTCGCCGACAAGGCGGGGAATGGTGCCGAGTCCGCCCGCCACGCGCGCCGAGCGCGTGTTCGCATAGGGGGGCAGGGGGCTTGCGAACATGCGCGGATCGAGTTCCCAGGGCTCGCGGTTCACGTCGAGATAGGCGCGCGGAAAATTCGCCTTGAGGAGCGGCGCTCCGAGCGTTGTCACACCGGCGAAGAGGTCGTCGACGAAGCAGTCTTCCGATCTTCGGATCGCGTGCGGGTCGAGCCGCGCCATGTCGAGGAAGCGCTGCGGATAGGCCGAGCCGCTATGCGGAGAGTTGAAGACGAAGGGGACCGTCTGGCGCTCGGGCCGCGCGACTTCGAAAGGCGCAGACGTGGAAAAATCGGGATGTTCGGTCATTGACGCCTTTTCGCGCTCGCACGTCCTTCCTGATGCCTGATGTGCCACTGCGGCCGCGTCCTGTCCAGCCGTGACGCGGCGGGCCGCAAAGACGCCATTCACTTGATATTTACCATGTCGAAGGCATATACGATCGAGAGGGTGAATCGGCTTTCGTGCCGGTTCGAGAAAAGGGTTCCGGACGCTCATATGGCAAGAATTCTGCTCGCGGAAGACGATGAGGACATGCGTCGCTTCCTCGTCAAGGCGCTGGAACGCGCCGGCTATGACGTGATCGACTACGACAATGGGGCGAGCGCCTATGAGCGGCTGCGCGAGGAGCCGTTCTCGCTGCTGCTGACCGACATCGTGATGCCCGAGATGGACGGCATCGAACTGGCGCGCCGCGCGACCGAGATCGATCCCGATTTGAAGGTGATGTTCATCACCGGCTTCGCCGCGGTTGCGCTCAATCCCGATTCCAAGGCGCCGAAGGACGCCAAGGTCCTGTCGAAGCCCTTCCATCTGCGCGATCTCGTCAATGAGGTCGAGAAGATGTTGCAGGCCGCCTGACCGCCTTGCGCTGCGTCAGGCGCGGGCGCCGCATTTTGGCTCCCGAAACCTATTGACGATGTGCCGGCTTCTATGGTGTATGCGCCTCGTCGGATGGGCGTGTAGCTCAGCGGGAGAGCACTACGTTGACATCGTAGGGGTCACAGGTTCAATCCCTGTCACGCCCACCATCCTTTCAAAGACTTAGCGCAGTTTCGCATATTTGCAGAAACCTGCGTCTGGCCCAATCGGCCAGACGCAATAGGACACGAGACGCCTTAGCTGGTGCGTGCTGCACTCTCATCTCTTGTCGCTGTCAACGCGTGTCGTTCAACGACGGCGGAGACGGCTACGCCAGCCACGAGAGCCCAGAAGGGAGCGCTGATCCCCAATAACGAGATGTTGGAAAGCGACACGGCAAGCGCCACAAATGCGCCGGTCTGGTTGCCCAGCGACCGTCCAAATGCGTTCTGAAGCGCGGCAAGAAGCACCCCGATCATCGCCAGCCCAGCAACCGTACCGATCAATGCGCCAGGCAGGGACATTACGATCGGCACGGCGACTCCTGCGACAATGCCGAAGGTGCCGAACAGAACACCATTCACGACGGTGGCGGCGTAGCGTCCTTCCTTGTTCTCACCTGCCTGCTCGGAGGAGCAGATAGCGGTCATTGGACCGGCGATGTTGGCATTGTGCCCGCCCAGAAGGCCTGCTGCGACACCGCCGACGCCCGATATCACCGTCATCATATTGATAGGCGGCTTGTAGCCTTCGGCCATGAGCACGCCCGTCGCCTGAGCATTCTCTGCACCGATGACGAGCAGTGCCAGCGGAACAGAGATCGCAAGGAAAGCGTCGATCGTGAAGGTGGGGGCAGTGAACTGGGGAAACACAAACGCGATATCGGTTCCGGCTCCACCAATCGAACCGGTTGCGAAAGCCGCGATCAGGCCGGCAATCAGTGCCGCGAGCACAGGCGGGATCGTCTTTGTCATTCGCATTGAGACGAAGAAGGCGATGATGGCCGCGCCCGCGATGAGCGGTGCGGTCCCAAGCGAGCCGACCGCGCCCGTCGCGAACCGCATCAACGCCCCTGCAATCATGGCCATGACGATCGGCATCGGTATCCAGCGCATCACCTTGCCGACAAGGCCCGACACACCGAGAAAGAGCACGATTGCCCCGGCCATGATGAAGGCGCCGACCGCCTGGTCGAAGGAGAAGGTGGCGAGCGAGCCAGCAACCAGCGCCGCTCCGGGGATCGAGTAGGCGCCGGTGATGGGCTGCTTGTATCTCAGCGCCAGAAACAGGCTGATGAGCCCACCTAGAAAATATATCGCAAACAGCCATGCAACAGTCTGGCCATTTGTTAGGCCGCCATCGTTGGCTGCGCCGATCACGATCAGGGCCGGGCCGGAACAGCCGAAGATAGCGGCGACCAGGCCGGCGCTGCATGACTTGACGTTGATATGCTTCGGCAGGTCCCGCAAGCCTGAGGCAAATCCGGGTGCCGGTTCGATGATGCGTTTAGCGTCCGTGGTCATGAATTTCCTCCCATTGTGGCCGCCCCTCTCGCGGCAAAATCAAGAAAGGCCAGACCTCTGCGGGTCTGGCCTCGGTGTCAGCGGCCGACGAACACGGCAGCGCGTTTTTCGTGGAAGGCGTTGACCCCTTCGCGAAAATCGTCGGACTGGCGGAGGCGGCTGTAGCAGTGCCCCTCCAGTTCGATCGCGGTGCTGAGCAGCGCATCGTCGGTGTCGTTGAGAAGCTTCTTGGCAGTGCGCTGGGCGATCGGCGAGAAAGCGAGCAGTTCTTCGACCAGGGCATCGACGGCCTTCTCCAGATCGGCGTCGGCGACGACGTCGGAGGCGATGCCCCAGTCATAGGCCTGCTGTCCGGTGATGCGCATGGAGCGCATGACGATGTTCTTGGTGCGTGTGACGCCGACCATCTTCTGGAGGCGGGCCGAACCGCCCGAGCCGGGAATCTGGCCGAGCTTCTGCTCGGGCAAGGCATAGCGCGTGGTATCGGTCGCGATGCGGAAGTCGCAGGCGAGCGACAGTTCGAAGCCGACCCCGAAGCAATAGCCGCGATTGGCCGCAATCACCGGCTTGGAACAGCGTGCGGGCGCGGCGATGTTCCAGGCGAGCTTTGAGACGTGCTCCGGGCTCGCCTCGAGGAAGCCCTTGATGTTGCCGCCGGAGGAGAAATGATCGCCTGCGCCGGTGACGACGATAATACGCACGCGATCGTCTTCTTCGAGCGATTCGAAGACGAGGCGAAGCTGGTCGCGCGCCATCATCGAGACGACGTTATAGGGCGGGCGGTCCAGCGTGATGTCGGCTCGTTGACGCTCAGGGTCGATGACGACGGTAAAGCCGTCGAGGTCTGCGAGACGCTTGTCGTCGAAAGTGGCTTTTTCTGCCATGTCGGAAGTCCTTCTGTTCATCAGGCGGTGTGCTTCGTGATTTTCGGGGCGCGTTGTTCCTCGCGGTAGTCGCCGGCGACGAGCAATCGGCGCAGGATCTTGCCGACGGGCGACTTGGGAATGTCCTCGACGAAGACGATGCGGCGGGGCCGGCGGAAATTGGCGAGGCCCGAGGTCTTGCAGTGCTGGTCGAGCTCTTCAGCCGTCACGTCGCCGCGGCGCTTGACGAAGGCGGTGACGATCTTGCCCCAGCGCTGGTCGGGGAGGCCGACCACGGCAACCTCGGCGACGTTGTCATGCAGCGACAGGCAGCTTTCCACCTCGACCGGCGAGACGTTCTCGCCGCCGGTGATGATCATGTCATCGGCGCGACCCGTGACGAACAGGTCGCCATCCTTGTCGAAAAAGCCGGTGTCGCCGGTGAAATACCAGCCGTTGCGCAGGGCCTTCTGTGTCGCCTCGGGCCGGTTCCAGTAGCCTTCGAACGCCTCGTCGCTTTTGGCGAGTGCGATGATCTCGCCTTCCTCGCCGGTCTCTGCCAGTTCATCGGGGCTTGCCGCGTTCAGCTTCGCGACCCGGATCATCTGGTTGATGCCGGCGCGTCCTGCCGATCCGGGCTTTAAGGCCGCCTTCTGATCGATGCTGAACGTGTAGATCTCGGAGGAGCCGTAATGGTTCACGAACAGTTCCGGCTTGAAGGCGTCGTCGAGCTTGCGCAGCAGCCCATCCGTCATCGATGCGCCGGCATAGCCCAGCTTGGTCACCGACTTGACGCGCTCGGGGGAGAAATTCTCATGGTGGACGACGTCGTGATAGAGCGTCGGCACGAGGTAGAGATTGGTTATCCCTTCGGCCTCGATCAGGTCGATCGCCTTGCCGGCGTCGAAGCGCGGCAGGCAGATGAACGCGCCGCCGATCAGCGAGGATGCGATCAGCGAGCGAACCCCCATCGTGTGATAGAGCGGCATGACGCCGAGCGTGCGTTCGCCATGGCGGTAAAGGTTCTGCGCCACATGAGCGAGGGCTCCGGCGCGTTCGGCGCGATGGCGGCGCGGCACACCCTTCGGCCGGGACGTGGTGCCGGAGGTGTAGAGCATCAGCGACCAGTCGTCGGCCGATGCTTGCGGCAAGGCGAGCGGCGCTTCCGCCTGCATCATTGTCGCAAGTTCGGTGGCCGATTTCCTGACGAGGCCGGCAGCTTCGGCCGAGGTGGCCACGGCTTCTTCGGTCACGTCCTCGTAGAACACGGCCTTGGCGCCGGAATCGGCGATGGCGTGATCCACTTCGTCGGCCTTGGCGCGCCAGTTCAAAGGCGTGACGATAATGCCAAGGAACTGGCACGCCCAGTGAAGCGAGGCGTTCTCCCAGCGGTTCTGCATCGCCGTCAGAACGTGGTCGCCACGCCCCAGTCCCATCTCTTCAAGGCCGGAGACAAGCGCCGAAATGCGCTCGTACCATGCGCCATAAGTCAGGCGCGTGCCGCCGTCCACGATGGCGAGCGCATGTGGATCGCGATCCACGCTCGCTGCGAAACTCGTTCCCAAATCAAACATTGTCATTATCCTCCCTGCGGATGTCATCGAGGGCCGAAAGGGCGGCTTCCACGATTGTCGCGTAGCCGGTGCACCGGCACAGGTGACCGGAAAGATGGTCGCGCACCTCCTCGCGTCCTGCGTCGGGCCGTGCACCGATCAGTGCATCGAGCGACATCAAGATGCCGGGCGTGCAGAAGCCGCATTGCAGGCCGTGATGGCGTTTGAACGCGGCCTGAAGCGCCGACAGCCGATCGTCACCGGGCGAAAGCGCTTCGACGGTGCGGATGTCGGTTCCTTCGGCCTGAACGGCGAGCATCAGGCAGGCGCGCGCCGGTGCGCCGTCGACCTGGATCGTGCACGCGCCGCAGACACCGTGCTCACAGCCGACATGCGTGCCGGTCATGCCGATCTCGTGGCGGATAAAATCGCTCAGAAGCGTCCGGCTTTCCGCGTCGGCCCTGACGGGAAGGCCGTTGAGCCGGAAGGTAACGGTCTTTTTCTGATGGGCTTTCAGACGAGACATGCGGCAGCCTCCTCGATGGTCCGGCGGCCCAGACGCCTGACGAGTTCGCGGCGATATCGGGCCGAGGCGTGGATGTCGTCGCGGGCGTTGAGGTCCCAGGCGATTTCGTTCAGCGCATCGTCCAGGCCGGGGTCGCTCGGCAACGGCACGTCGAACCGCCGGGGGCGGTCGTCCACGCCGGCAATGGCAATCGATGCGGATCGCTCAGTGACGACTGCCGCCACCGCCGTGATGGCGAAATCGCCGTGCCGCCGCCCGATCTCGTTGAAGCCGTAGCCTGTGCCCTCGCTGCGGGAGGGAAGCGACACCGCTTCGATCATCTCGCCCTCGCCCAGTTCGGTCGCCATCATGCCAAGGAAGAAATCGTCGGCGGCGACCGTGCGCCGCTTGCGTTTCGTGCGCAGGTGCAGGTTGCCTTGAAGCGCGATCAGCGACAGCGGCAGCTCCGCACTTGGATCGGCATGGGCGAGCGAGCCGCAGACCGTGCCCCGCGCGCGGGTCTGGACATGGCCGATCCAGGGCAAGGCCATCGCTACGAGCGGCAGCCGGGCGGAAAGGTCAGGCCAGGCTTCGAGCTGGGCCTGACGCACGCCGGCGCCGATCATGATGTCGTTGCCTTCGGCCTCGATCTTGCGCAGATCATCGATACGCATGATGTCGACGAGAACCGCTGGCCGGGCGAGACGCATGTTGAGCATAGGCACCAGCGACTGGCCGCCGGCGATGACACGGGCATCGCCGCCCGCCTCGTGCAGCAGGTCCAGGGCCTCGTCGAGAGTTGCGGCCTGAAGGTAGTCGAAAGCTGCCGGCTTCATGCACGCCTCCCCAGAAGCGATCGAAGTCGGGTCAAGATTCCGGGCGAAACGGTCGCGGCGGCCTGGCCGCGCCCGGCATACCGGGCGAGCGACTGGAAGAACTGGCCGATGACCACCCGCGCCGCGCCATCGAGCAGGCGCCCGCCAACGGAAGCCACCTTGCCGCCTATGCCGGCCTCGTATCTGTAGGAGACCCGGGTGCCAGTCTCTGTCTTGGTAAGCGTGATGCGGCCCTGTCCTCTCCCAGACCCGAGCGCCCCTTCCGTGCCGCCGGAAAGAGTCACCGCTTCCGGTTCGACCATGTCTGACAGCGTGATGTCGGCCCGATAGAGTCCCTTGACTGGACCGACGCCCAACGTGACGTCGGCGCGGAACTGGGTGTCGGAGATCTTTTCGACCTTGTGGGCGCCAGGAATGATCGCTTCCAGCGTCCTGGGGTCGAGCAGCATCGCCCAAATCTCTTCGCGCGAGGCGGACACCTCAGCGGACCCTTCGCCAGAAAGCGCCCGCTCGCCCGGGCGCGCCTTAATCGGCTTGACGTCGCGTTTCGGCCTTGCCGAAGGTTTTTCCTCGGCGTGGATCAGTGCTGAAATCTTGCTTGGGGAGAGCGGCAGCGTCAGGTCCTCGACACTGGTCGCATCGGCGATGGCGTTGGCGATGCAGACCGGCGTCGACATGCAGTTGCCTTCGCCGACACCTTTTGCCCCGAGCGGGGTGAAGGGCGACGGGCTCTCGAAATGAAGGATGACCGGCTCCGGCGTCTCCATCACGGTCGGGATCAGATAGTCGGCGAGCGTGCCGGTCAGGAAAGCCCCGTCCGCGCCATAGGCATATTCTTCGTAAAGCGCGGCACCCAGCGCCTGGGCAAAACCGCCGCGCACCTGGCCATCCACCATGCCCGGATGAAGGATCGTGCCGCAATCATGCATGGTCACGTATCGGTCGATACGCACCATGCCGGTATCGCGGTCGATTTCCACGCCGCAGAAATCGAAGATGAAACCGTGGCAGAGCGACGAATTGATTTCGTCCTGCGGCGTCGGCGCGGCCAGTTCATCGGGCGTCCAGAATACCGTCTCGCGGATGGTCTGGTCGGTGCCTTCCGGCAGGGTGCCCGGCGCCCAGTGGCTGGCCGCGGCAACACGCGCGAACGAAACGGAATTGTCGGGGTTACCTCGGTCGAACACCTTGCCGTCGGCGAATTCGACCTGATCGGCGGTGACGTTGAGCTGAACTGCGGCAATGGTCGCCAGCCGCCCGCGCAGCCGATCTGCCGCGAGTTTGGCGGTTCCGGCGACGGCCGGGGCGAAGCGGCTTGCATAATTGCCCGATGCGATCGACCAGGCATCCCGGTTGGTGTCGAGCTCGGTATTGACCCGCACGGCGCTGAGCGGCAGTCCCAGCCGGTCGGCGACGACCTGCGCGAGTACCGTGCGGTGGCCTTGCCCCTGCGGCACCGATGCGACCTTGACGGTGACGGAGCCGAGTGGATCGATCCCGACCGTCGCAACAGCCTGCGCGCCGTTCTTCGGCCCGGCCTTGGCGCGTGCCTCCGGCGTCAAGACGGTGGTGATGTAGCCCATGTTCGAGACGCTTGGCTCCACCGCCGCGGTGAAGCCAATGCCGTAGAGCCGCCCTTCGGCGCGGACCGCGTCGCGCCGGGTGATCAGTTCGCCGAGCCCGCCCTCGGTGACGGCGCGGTCGAGTGCGGCTTCGTAATCGCCTGAATCCAGAAGCGCGCCGGTCGCGGTGCGATAGGGAAAGGCATTGCCGGGCACCAGGTTCTTGCGGATCACGTCAAGCCGGTCGAGCCGCAGTTCGTCGGCGATCTTGTGGACGAGTCGCTCCAGCGGAAAATAGATCTGAGGGCCGCCGAAGCCCCTGTTGAGACCGGTCGGTGTCTTGTTAGTCAGAACGACCCGATTGCGGATGGCGACGTTGTCGATCGCGTAGGCGCCGGTCATGTTGCCGTGCATACGGTAGAGCGTCGCCGGCTCGGGTGCCCGCAGATGCGCGCCGCAATCCTCGATCTGGTCCCAGGAAAGCGCCGTGATCCGCCCATCGGATTCCACCGCCGCTTCCAGCGTCGTCATCCGGTTGGTTGCCGAGACGGACGCAGTCAGATGCTCCAGACGATCCTCGATCCACTTGACCGGCCGATCGGCGACGCGCGCGGCGATGGCGACGAGCACGACATAGGGAAAGACGCCCTGCTTGACGCCGAAGGAACCGCCGGAATCCGGCGGGGTACGAAGCCGCATTCGGTTGCCCGGCACTTTGAGCGCGCGCGAGAGAACGGCATGGATGGAGAAAGGCCCCTGGAAGTTCGCGGTGACGTCGTAGGCGTCTTCGCCAGGGTCGTATTCGGCGATCACGCCATAGGTCTCGATCGGCGTGCAGGAATTGCGCGGATAAGCGGTGGTGATGGCGATCCGGTGGGCGGCGGCTGCGAAAGCAGCTTCCGGGTCGCCGTAGCGGAATGCGCGTTCGTTGATCAGGTTCGTTCCGAGCGAGGGATGAAGCACCGGCGCGTCGTCGAGCAGAGCCGCACGCGGGTCGATTACCGGCGGCAACGTCTCGTAGGTGACCTCCACCAGGTCCAGCGCGTCTTCGGCGACATAGCGGCTTTCCGCCACCACCAGCACGACCGGCTCGCCGACATAGCGGACGCGGTCGCGCGCCATCGGCCAGCATTCGACATCGGCCTTGACGCCGACGACGAGGCTGTTGGTCAGATTTGCGACCTCTTCACCGGTCAGCACCGCATAAACACCGGGATGAGCCTTGGCCTTGTCGGTATCGATGGCGCGGATTTCGGCATGGGCGTGGGGCGAGCGCAGGAATGCGGTATGCGCAGTATCACGGCGCGTCGGAAGATCGTCGATGAAGCGCCCGCGGCCTTTGAGCAGGCTCGCATCTTCCACGCGTTCGACGGACTGTCCGACGAGACTTTTCGGCCCCGTCTGCTCGTTCATGGCGTTTCCTCCCTGGCGCGTGCGTTGGAAGCAGCACCATTCATGGAAGGAAACAGTTGTTGAGCCTAACCGGCGATACCGACGTGTCTCATGCCTTACCGAGAAGTCTCATAATGCGTCCCAGCGAGACGCGTCACGGAGCGGAACACGCTCGGCGACGATCCGGCGTGATCGTGGAAGAAACGCGAGAAATGCGCCGGGACCGAAAAGCCAAGCCGCTCGCCGATGTCGGCGAAGGTCTCTTCTCCGTCCGAGACGGCGCTCACGGCGCGTTCGAGCCGTTGAACGTTAAGATAGACACGGGGGCTGACGCGCATGACGCTTTCGAACTGTCGGAAGAAATGCGCCCGCGACATGCCCACATCGGCCGCCAACGTGTCCATGTCGGGGATCGTGCCGGGGCTCTCCTTCATCAGCATGACCGCCTTGCGGATGCGAAAATCGGACGGGTCGCGCGCAGCCATCGCGCTGATCGACTGAGGCACGTTGCGCCAGGCGGTAAACCGCTCGATGACAGTGATCATCAGCCGGCCGAGTATGTCCTCATGCAGCGCGGCAGCGTTCGGCGCATGGACCATCGCCTCGGCCAGTTCGCGGGATAGCCGCCTGATATCCGGGGTGATCGAGCCAACCGCCGCCTCGAAAAAATCCGGCGCATGGCTGGCGCCCCAGTTCTTGCGGAAATGTTTCAGCCATTGGGGTTCGATGTAGAGCGCCAGGATCACCGTTTTCGGCCGTGCCAGATCATGGTCGTAGGCGTGCGGTTCCCAGGCGTTGATCAACACGGCAGTTTCATGGGTCAGGGGAACGGTGCGATCCCGCACGAAAAACTGCGTGTCCGCCCCTTCGACCTTCAACAGCACATGGCAGTGTGGGTGTGCGTGGCGTACCAAAGGTCTGTCCATGTCGAGGAGTGCTACTCGGCCGAAACGGCCCCTGGCGATGCGCAGTGCATTGGACATGATGAAAGTCGCGACCGATTGATTGGGACTTAGACTGCTGCGATCGCTTGAAGCTGTCAAATGTGGCATGGATACATGCGAAGATCAGGGTACGACATCAAGGTCGGATAAGGTATAACCCAATCATCGGGGACATCCCGATCCTCCTGGCTGCGCTCCATATCATGGCACGCCGCTTTTCCGACATGACAGCAAATGGGCCTCACCGCACGCAAAGAGTGCGCTCCCGGACATGTTACAGCGCATCGCGCGGGGCGAGCGCTCCGTGGTGGCCGAGGCAGGTTGCCGCGATACGGTGCGCGGCCGTCAATGCTTCCCGATGATCGCGGCCTTCGAGCCGTGCAGCCAGATAGCCCGCATTGAAGCTGTCGCCCGCTCCCGTCGCATCCACGACCGCCGCAACGGGACGCGCGGGAACCTCGACCGCGCCGCCGGGCCATTTGGCCACAGCCGGTTCCTGCCCGTTCTTGACGACGATCTCCGTTGCGCCCAGGCCGCCATAGCGATCCGCCGTCGCGGCGGGATCGGCGTCGCCGAACAAGGATTTTTCGTCGCCGAAGGTCGGCAGGACGATGTCGCAGACGCGCGCTGCGGTCGTCAGCGCGTCGCGCATTTCGGCGGCGTCCGACCACAGCCGGGGCCGGATGTTCGGGTCGAAGACGATGGTCGCGCCCCTGGCGCGGGCGGCTTTCAGGGCAGCCAGGAGCGTGACGCGATGCGCAGGGCTCAAAATCGCCAGCGTGATGCCTGAAAAATAGATCATGCCGGCCGTCGAAAGCGCCGCGTCGAGCGTGGCTCGATCCTCGGCCAGGAGCCTCGCCGCTGCCATGTCGCGCCAATAGGTGAAACGCCGGTCGCCATCTTGCTGGTGAATGAAGTAGAGGCCGGGCCGCCGGTCCTCCACCGTTCCGATATGGCGCGTGTCGATGCCGCTTTTCTCGATGAAGGCCCGCATGGCGTTGGAATAGCGGTCGGCGCCGAGCCTGGTGAGATAGCCGACCGTCCATGAGGGGCCGAGAAGCGCGCGCGCATACCAGGCGGTGTTCAGCGTATCGCCGGCAAAGCCCATGCGCCATTGCCCATCGGTGCCGGCCGACATCTCGATCATCGCTTCGCCGATCGCAAGGAAGCTCTTTTGCATGGTTGGGCTCCCCATCATGTGCGCGCTTGCGCGGCGGCTTCGATGGCGCCGGTCATTCCACGGTCGAGCATCGTCGAGAGATGCGTAATGACCGATGTCCGCAGCGCGGAATCGGCACGGATCACGGCCGGGAAAACGCCCGGTATCGCCGTCAGATTCGCGAAGAGCCGTTCAGGCGCGCGCCGGGCATCCTTCGCGGCTTGCGCGATCAGCGTCTCCTTCGGGTCGCGCAACGCATAGGCGGCGCCGGTTTCGTCGATCCCCATGCAGTAGCGCATCCACGCGGCGATGGCGAAGGCGAAAGCATCTGCGTCGCCGTTTTCCAGGGTTTCAACCAGCGGCGATGCGATGCGCTGCGGCAGCTTTTCGGTGCCGTCCATGGCGATCTGGTAGGTCAGGTGGCGAATGGCCGGATTGGAAAAACGGGCCAGAAGTTCGTCGCGATAGGCGCGAAGATCGATGCCTGGAACGGGCGGCAGGGTGGCGGCCGCGGCCTCCATCTGGCGCCCGACGATGCGCGTGAGCCCCCTGTCCTGCATCGCATCGGCAACGGTTTCATGACCGGCCAGGAAACCGGCATAGGCGATCAGCGAATGTGCGCCGTTCAGCATCCGCAACTTCATCTTCTCGTAAGGGGAGACCGACGCGACGAAGAGTGCGCCGGCCTTTTCCCATGCCGGCCGTCCGGCGGCGAAGTCATCCTCGATGATCCATTGCGAGAACGGCTCGGTCTCGACGGCCGCGTCGTCGCGCAGGCCGGACATGCGGTCGGCGTCGGCAAGGGTGCGGTCGGTCGGGGCCGGGGTGATCCTGTCGACCATGGAGGAGGGGAAACGGATATTGGCATCGATCCAGGCGGGGAGCGCCGGGTCGACGCGCCGTGCGAACGCGTCGACGAGGCGCGACAGCATGTGGCCGTTCTCCGGCAGGTTGTCGCAACACAGGATCGTCAGCGGGCCGGCATTCGTCGCGCGGCGGCGCGCGAGACCGGCGACGAGAAAGCCGATCACGCCACGTGGCGCATCGGGCGCGTCGAGATCATGGGCGATGGCTTCGTGCGTCAGATCCAGTCCACCCGTCGACCGGTCGATGCCGTAGGCTTTTTCCGTGACCGTGACGGTCACGATCCGGGTCGCCGGATCGGCGATGGCCGCGATCACCGCGTCCGGTGCGTCGGGGGCGACCAGCACATGCGCGATGCTGCCGATCAGGCGGGCATGGTCGCCATCCGCGCCGCGCGTTAAGAGCAGGAAGCGGCCGTCCTGCGGATTGAGCCCCGTTGCCGCCTCCCGGCTGCGCAGGCTGACGCCCAGGATGCGCCAGTCGCCGCCGTCAAGGCCGAGCGCGGTATCGGTATAGATGGCCTGGTGTGCCTTGTGGAACGCACGGATGCCGATATGGACGATCCCGCAGCCATGGTCTTCGGGCACATAGGCAGGAAGTGCCACATCGGCGGCAAGTCGTGCGGATGCGTCGAGCCGCGCGCTCATGGCTGCAACCGGACGAGCGGGTGGGTCAGCGCGGTCATGATCCCGCGCAGTTCGGCAAGGCCCTTCAGGCGCCCGATCGTGGGATAGCCCGGCTGCCCCTTTCGGGTCAGGTCGTCGATGATGTCCTGCCCGTGGTCGGGACGCATCGGGATCTGATGGTCGGCGCGGCCTTCGGTTTTGCGGCGCGCTTCTTCCTTCACGATCTCGGCGATCAGCGCGACCATGTCCGTATTGCCGCCCAGATGCTCAGCCTCGTGGAAGGAGGCCGGCGTGCCCGGTGTCTCGATCGTGACATTGCGCAGATGCAGGAAATGCACGCGCGAAGCGAATTCGCGCATGATCGCCGGCAGGTCGTTGTCGGCGCGTGCGCCGAGCGAGCCGGAACACAAGGTCATGCCGCTGGCGGGCGAATCGACGGCTTCCAGAACGTGCCGGTAGTCGTCGGCGGTGGACATGATGCGCGGCAGGCCGAGAAGCGGGAAGGGCGGGTCGTCCGGGTGGCAGCACAGCCGCATCCCCAGCTTCTCCGCGACCGGCGTGACCTCTTCGAGGAACGCGACGAAATTGCCCCGCAGGCGATCGGCGTCAATGGCGTCATATTCGCCGATATGGTGCAGCACGTCGTGCGTCGACATGCTTTCGGTCGACCCCGGCAGGCCCGCCGTCACATTGGAGGCGAGTTCCGCCTTGCGCGCCTCGCTCATTGCCGCAAAACGCGCGTCGGCAGCTTCCGCGACCTCGCGGCCGAAGCTTTCGGCGGCGCCCTTGCGCCCCAGAATGTGGATGTCGAAGGCTGCGAAGTCGATCAGGTCGAATCGCATACAGGTGCCGCCATGATCGACCCGGTAGACGAGGTCCGTGCGGGTCCAGTCGAGCACCGGCATGAAGTTGTAGCAGATCGTGTGAAGTCCGCGCACGGCGAGGTTTTCAAGGCTCTGCTTGTAGTTGGCGACATGGCCGCGCCAGTCGCCCTTCTGCTTCTTGATGTCTTCGGAGACGGGTAGGCTCTCGACGACCTCCCAGGCAAGGCCGGACGGCGAGCCATCCTTCCTCCGGCCGATTTCATCCTGGCGCCTTTCGATTTCATCCGAGGTCCAGACGGCGCCGGTCGGGACGTGATGAAGCGCGCTGACCACAGCCTCGACGCCCGCCTGTCGCATGTCGTCGATCGAGGTGAGGTCCCGAGGCCCGAACCACCGCCATGTCTGTCTCATCGTCTGTCCTCGCTTCCGGCCGAATTTCGCGGCAATCGCGCCTGATTGCCAGATCATTAACACAAGAGTTGACTAGTATGGAAGTATGGAGGATACTTTTGACAGGGAGGATTTGAATGTGACCGACGCATTGCCGCAACGCGCATCCGATATCGACGGAGGGGCCGCCATCGCGCCGCAGCTCTACCGGCGCCTGCGCGAGCGCATCGTGCGCACCGAGCTCCTGCCGGGCGAATTCATTTCCGAAACCGAGATCGCGCGCGCCTACGACGTTTCGCGCCAGCCGGTGCGCGAGGCCTTCATCAAGCTTGCCGAAGCGGGGCTGGTTCAGATCCGTCCGCAGCGCGGGACGATGGTCACGCGCATCTCGGCCGAGGCCGTGATGGACGCCCGCTTCGTGCGGGAGGCGATCGAGGCGGACGTCGTCAAGCTCGTCGCCGAACGTTGCGACGCTGCGATCGAAGCAGAACTGAAGCGCCAGATCGCGGCCCAGAAAAACGTCGACGAAGACGATTCCGACGCCTTCGTGAAGCACGACGAGCATTTCCACCGGACCCTCGCCGACATGGCCGGCAAATCCTATGCCTGGCGGGTCGTGGAGGAGGTCAAGGCGCAGATGGATCGCGTGCGCTATCTCAGCGTCGAAAAGCTGCATGTCCGACTTCTGATCGGGCAGCACGAGGCGATCGTCGAGGCCGTCATCGCCCGCGACGTCGCCGCAGCGGACGCGGCCATGCGCACGCATCTGCGCGAAATCCTGAAATCGCTGCCCGAAGTGGCGCGGGCACGGCCCGACCTCTTCGGCGCCGTTCGATGACCGACAGACTGAAACCGGAAAATCCAAAAGGGAGGATCGACATGACCTTGAAGACGACCATGAAATCGCTTGCAGCGGGCCTGGCGCTCGCCGCACTCGCCACATCCGGCGCGCTGGCTCAGGAACTGACCCTCAAGCTCGGCCACCTCGCCAACGAGCAGAACTCCTGGCACAAGGCTTCGGTCAAGTTCGGCGAGGAGTTGTCGGCGCTGACCGATGGCCGCATCGCCGTCGAGGTGTTCCCGAACGATTCGCTCGGCCGCGAGATGGATCTGATCAACGGAATGCAGCTCGGCACCGTCGAGATGACCATCACCGGCGAGAGCCTCCAGAACTGGGCGCCGATGGCCGCGCTTCTGGCCGTTCCCTACGCCTACACCTCGCTGGAGCAAATGGACGAGGTCGCCAGCGGCGAGATCGGCGACCAGATCGAGGCGCAGGTCATCGAGCGCGCGCAGGTGCGCCCCATTGCCTATTTCGCACGCGGTCCGCGCAATCTGACCTCGAACCGCGCGATCACATCGCCGTCCGAACTGAACGGCTTCCGGATGCGCGTGCCCAACGTGCCGCTTTTCGTCGACACCTGGTCGGCCCTCGGCGCGGCGCCGACGCCGATGGCCTTCTCCGAAGTCTTCACCTCGCTCCAGAACGGCACGATCGAAGGTCAGGAAAATCCGCTGGCGCTGATCCAGTCGGCTTCGTTCAATGAAGTCCAGAGCCATGTCAACCTGACCGAGCATGTCCGCTCATGGATCTATCTGACGATTTCCGAACAGGTCTGGAGCCAGCTTTCGGAAGAAGATCAGGGCCATGTCATGACGGCAGCGGCCGCCGCTCAGGAATTCGAGCGTGAGCAGTTCCTCGCCGACGAGCAGGCGATCCGCGACGATCTCGAGGCCAAGGGCATGAATTTCGTCGAGGCGGACACGGCCGCCTTCGCCGCGGCGGCGCAGGACGCGGTGATCAACTCGGTCGACGAGAGCATCCGGCCGATCGTCGAGGATCTCTTCGCCCGCTAGGACGGTCGCAACGAGGCGCGGGCTGCAAGGCCCGCGCCATTTCCAATTCGAATCGAGGCGATCGCCCCATGAGAGCCGTCAGCACCATCATCGTCGGTCTGAGCCTGGCCTGCCGCATCGCGCTCGGGACGGTCTTCGCCATCCTCATCGCGACCGTCGCGATCCAGGTCTTCACACGCACCTTTTCGGCCAGTTCGCCGATCTGGACGGAGGAACTGTCGCGCTTCGCGCTTCTCTACATGGCAGCCTTCGGCGTCGGCCTGTCCTATCGCAGCGGCGACCTCGTGAACGTGGACATTCTCCAGGAGGCGGTCTCGGAGCGCAAAGCCTGGTGGATGCGCTTCGTTTCGGCCATCGCGACGGCCGGTCTCGCCTTGCTCATGATCGCGCCTGCCTGGCGATTCACGACGATCGGCGCCATGCAGACGTCGCCGAGCCTGCGCTGGTCCATGGACCTGGTTCACGCCAGCGTTCTCGTTCTTGCGATCACCCTGTTCGCCTTCGCGCTTTTGCGCGTCATCGGCATGGTTGCCGGCATCGACGACGGGCGCACCCAGTTTGCCGAGGAGGGCTAGCGTGGATCTCTTCTGGCTTTTCGGGACCTTTCTCATCACTCTGGCGCTCGGCGTGCCGGTGGCCGTATGCCTGGGACTGTCGTCGCTGGCCTATATCGTCGCCGCCGGCCTGCCGCTCGTGGTCATTCCGCAGCGCATGTATGCCGGCATAGACGTCTTCGTGCTGCTGTGCATTCCCGGCTTCATCCTTGCCGGAAACCTGATGAATGGCGGCGGCATCACCGAGCGCATCATCCGCTTCGCCAATGCCATGGTGGGCTGGATGCGCGGCGGGCTCGGCATGACCAACGTCGCCGGCTCGATGCTCTTCGGCGGCATTTCGGGAACGGCCGTTGCCGATGCGGCCTCGCTCGGCTCGGTTCTCATTCCCGGCATGAAGAAATCCGGCTACCCGGCCGACTTTTCCGCCGCGATCACCGCCGCCTCCTCGACGGTCGGTCCGATGATCCCGCCCAGCGTGCCGATGATCATCGTCGGCGCCCTGTCGGGCATCTCGGTCGGCCAGATGTTCCTCGCGGGCGCCGTTCCGGGCATCCTGCTCGGTGTCGGCATGATGGTCACCTGCTACATCATCTCCGTGCGCCGCAACTTCCCGCGCCAGGAATGGAAGGGGCTGCGCGAACTCGGACTTTCCTTCTTCGGCGCGTTCTGGGCGCTCGCCATGACGGCTCTGATCGTCGGCGGCCTGATGACGGGCATCGCGACCCCGACCGAGACGGCCATCGTGGCCGCGATCTACGCCTTCGTCGTTGGCGCGTTCGTCTACCGGGAACTGCCGATCAGGCGCGTTCCGAAGATCCTGATCGACAGCGCCGTTTCGTCGGCCGGCATTCTCGCGCTCGTCGGCTTTGCCAATGTCTTCGGCTCGATCCTGTCGGCCGAGCGCATTCCGCAGATGATCGTCACCGCCGTCCTGTCGGTCACCGACAACAAATATCTGATCATCATCCTGATCAATCTCCTGCTGCTCTTCGTGGGCATGTTCATGGAGACGATCGCGGCGCTGATCATTCTGTTCGTGCCGCTCTTGACGCTGGCGACGGCGGTCGGCATCGACCCGCTGCATTTCGCCACCTTCGCGGTGCTGAACCTGATGCTCGGGCTGACCACGCCGCCGGTCGGCGTGTGCCTGTTCGTCTGTGCCAACATCGCGCGCCTGCCGCTGCTGCCTGTGGTCAAGGCGATCATGCCCTTCCTTCTCGCCAACATCATCGTCCTCCTGCTCGTCGCATTCATTCCGCCTTTGGCGACCTGGCTGCCGACGACGCTGATGGCGCGCTGATTTCAGGATCGCACCGATGAAGACACGCATCTGCCGCCTTCATGCCAAGGGCGATCTTCGTATCGAGGAAATCGAGGTCGGCGAGCCCGGCCCCGGCGAAGTTCTGATCGCCATGGGCGCGGGCGGCATCTGCGGGTCGGACCTGCACTACTATCTGGATGGCGGCTTCGGCCCGATCCGGGTCCGCGAGCCGATCATCCTTGGCCATGAGGTGGCCGGGACGGTGTCTTCGCTCGGACCGGATGTGCAAGGTCTTGCGGTGGGCGACCGGGTCGCGATCAATCCCAGCCGGCCCTGCCAGCAATGCCGCTATTGCCGCGAAGGCTTGCAGCAGCATTGCCTGACCATGCGCTTTTTCGGCTCGGCCCTGCGCTCTCCGCACGAGCAGGGCGGCTTCCGCGACCTGATGGTGGTCGATGCCTTCCAGTGCGTGAGGATCGGCAATCCCGAAATCTCGCTGGGGGAGGCGGCCTGCGCCGAACCGCTCGCGGTCTGCCTCCATGCGCTGAACCGTGCCGGCGCAGCGGCGGGAAACCTTGCCGGCAAGTCGGCGCTCGTCACCGGTGCGGGGCCGATCGGCGCCCTTGTCGTCGCGGCGCTGCGCCAGGCGGGTGCGGGGCCGATCGTCGTCACCGATCTGCAAGACGGAGCGCTTGAAACCGCAAGCCGCATGGGCGCGGACGAGACGATCAATGTCGGGACCGATAGCGACCCTCTCGATGCCTATGGCGCGGGCAAGGGCACGTTCGACATCGTGTTCGAGTGTTCCGCTGCCGGGCCGGCCATCCGCGCTGCCATCGCCGCCATCCGCCCGCAGGGAACGCTGGTCGAAGTCGGTGTCGCCGGTGATGTCGCCGTGCCGCTCAATCTTCTGGTCGGAAAGGAAATCGCCTTCGTCGGCACCCATCGCTTCGTCGGCGAATATGCCGAGGCCGTTCGGCTGATCGATACCCGCCGCATCGACGTGCGGCCGATCATTTCCGCCACGCTCGATCTCGAAGAGGCGGCGGCGGCCTTCGAGATGGCCGCAGACCGTACGCGGTTCACGAAGGTCCAGCTTTCGTTCGCCACCTGACGCCTACCGCGCCGGCGTGATCGGCCGGTTGAACGCCTGCTGGAAATAGGTGCGCAGCGCGCGCATGGGCTCGGAGAATGTCGCGTCGCGATGCCAGGCAAGGCCGACATTCATCGGCGGCATCGGGTCGGCGAGCACCATGGTTTCCAGCCTGTCGCCCTCCAGCGACCAGGGCCGGTAGACCATGTCGGACAGGATCGCGACACCTTCGCCGCCCGCCACCATGGAACGCACCGCCTCGACCGATGAGGTTCGCAGCGTCACGCGCGGGCGGTAGAGCGACTGGCTCCAGTATTTCATCGCCGTCTGCGCCGCCTCGTCGACGGTCAGCATGATGTAGGGCTCCTCCGCTACCTCCTTCAGCCCGACATGCGCCCGCGACAGGAAGCGGTGGCGCGAGGACAGCCACAGCCGGCGCGGCGAACTCATCATCGTCTCGGTCGCGATCGACGGGTTGGTGATGTTCGACGTCAGCGCCAGGGCGATGTCGTAGCGCCGGTCGGTCAGTCCCTCCTCGATCGCCTCGCGGTTCAGTTCGAAGAGATGGATGTCGAGCCCCGGATAGGAGCGCTTGAGCCGCTGGATGTGGTGCGGCAGGAAATAGCCCATCACCGTATAGGTCGCGGCGACCGTCAGCTTCCCTTCCACTGCGTTCGAGGGCAGGTTGAGGTTGCTGGCGTCCTGCACTTTCCGCAGGATTTCATAGGCATGAAACAGGAATTCCCGCCCCGCCGCCGTCAGGTCCATGCCGAGCGGCGTGCGGTTGAAGAGGTCGAGCCCGACATGGCGCTCGAGATCGCGGATCGCGGTCGTCACCGCCGATTGGGAAATCGACAGCGCGATGGCCGCCTGCGAAATCTGGCCGAGCTCGGCGGTGGCGACGAAATAGCGGATCTGGCGAAGACTGAACGACATGCTGCATCCGTTCGTGAGCGGGAGGTATCTGAATAATTGAAGATGACGCTTCGGAAAATAGAAATTCCCAACCTCGGCATCAGGCGTTAGCGTTTCGGCGTGGAACAGTCGCGGCAGGACCCGGAACGGGGCGCTGCGATCCAGGGAGAGCCGGAATGGCGCTGTCGGCGGTCGACATCAATTGCGACATGGGCGAGGGCTACGGGACCTGGCAGCTCGGCGACACGTCCGACGACGTCCTGATGGGCCTCATCAGCTCTGCCAACATCGCCGCCGGCTTCCATGCGGGCGACCCCAATCTCATCGACCGCACCGTGCGGCTCGCCGCCGAGCACGGCGTCGGCGTCGGCGCGCATCCGGGCTATCGCGACCTTCAGGGCTTCGGCCGCCGGCGCATCGACGGCAGCGCGGCCGAACTCGTCAACGACATCATCTACCAGGTCGGCGCGCTTAAGGAATTCGCCAAGCGCCACGGCGTCCGGCTCCAGCACGTCAAGCCGCATGGCGCGCTCTACATGGAACTTGCCGGCAACGACGAACTCTCGGACGCCTTCATCGCCTATATGCGCAAGGTCGAGCCCGACACGCCGATCTTCTGCATGGGCATGTCGCGCACCTATGAGCTTGCCCGCCAAGCGGGGCATCCCGTCGCGCGCGAATTCTTCGCCGACCGCGACTATGGCGATGACGGCGCGATCGTCTTCACTCGCCGCGTCGGCCGGCTCGATCCCGAGGCGATCGCGGCGAAGGTGGTGAAGGCGTGCCGGACCGGCAAGGTGACGACCGTCACCGGCAACGAGGTCGACATCGCCTTCGAGACTGTCTGCTTCCATTCCGACACGCCCGGTTCCGCCGACATCGCCCGCACGCTGCGTTCGCGGCTCACCGAGGCCGGCATCAAGATCGTGCCGCTTTCCCAACTCCTCAACCGATAGCAAGGACATTTCATGAGCAAGCTGGAGATCAAGGCGCCGATGCCTGGCACGTTCTACCGGAAGCCGTCGCCCGACAGCGCGCCCTTCAAGGCGGATGGCGAGGATGTCGCCGCCGGCGACGTCGTCGGGCTGATCGAGGTGATGAAGAGCTTCCACGAAGTGAAGGCCGAGGCCGCCGGCACGTCGATCCGCTTCCTGCTCGAGGATTCCGATGCGATCATGGCCGGGCAGACCATCGCCGAGATCGACGGCTGACCGGCATGGCGATCCGCTCCCTCCTGATTGCCAATCGCGGCGAGATCGCCGTTCGCATCGTGCGCGCCGCGCAGTCGCTCGGCATCCGCGCGGTGCAGGCGCACAGTGCGGCGGATGCGGACTCGCTCGCCGTGCGGATGGCCGACGACAGCGTGCTGATCGGCCCGCCACCGGCGGCGAAATCCTATCTCAACATCGAGGCGATCATCGCGGCGGCGAAGGAAAAGGGCGTCGACGCCATCCATCCGGGCTACGGTTTCCTCGCCGAGAACGCCGATTTCGCGCAGGCCGTGGTCGATGCCGGCATGATCTTCGTCGGCCCCGATGCCGCGGCAATCCGCCTCCTCGGCGACAAGGTCGCCGCGCGCAAGGTGGCGAAGGAAGCGGGCGTGCCGACCGTGCCGGGCAGCGACGGCCGCATCGCGGACATGGAGGAGGCGCGGGTGCTGGTCGAGGGGATCGGCTTTCCGGTCATGATCAAGGCCGCGGCCGGCGGCGGCGGGCGCGGCATCCGCATCGTCGACAGCTTCGCCGAGTTCGAAAAGCAGTTCCCGCAGGCTGCCTCCGAAGCCTCCGCCGCCTTCGGCGATGGCGGGCTCTATATCGAGAAGGTCATCACCAGGGCGCGCCACATCGAGGTGCAGATTTTGGGCGACGGCGAGGACGTCATCCATTGCTTCGAGCGCGAATGCTCGCTCCAGCGCCGCCGCCAGAAGGTCTGGGAAGAAGCACCCGCCTTCGGCCTGTCGCCCGACATCCGCGAGAAACTGACGGCCAGCGCCGTCGCGCTTGGAAAACAGGTCGGCTACAAGGGCGCGGGCACCGTCGAGTATCTCTACGATGGCGACACGCACGACTTCTATTTCATCGAGGTCAACACCCGCATCCAGGTCGAGCATCCCGTCACCGAGATGATCACCGACATCGATCTCGTCGCCGAGATGATCCAGATTGCCGGCGGCGCTCCGCTCTCGATCCGGCAGCAGGACGTCGCGATCGACGGCCATGCCATCGAATGCCGGATCAATGCGGAAGATCCGGCGGCGAACTTCATGCCCAATCCGGGCGCGGTCGACCGGCTTTCCGTGCCTGAAGGCGAGGGCATCCGGTTCGATACGATGCTCTATGAGGGATACGCCGTCCCACCCTTCTACGATTCCCTGCTCGGCAAGATGATCGTCCACGCGCCCGACCGTGCGTCGGCCATCGCGCGGATGGGCGAGGCGCTCTCGAAGCTCGAGATCGGCGGCATCAGGACGACCGTGCCGCTCCACGCCGCGCTTGCGCAAAACGCCGACGTGCGCGCCGGCCGGTTCGACACCAAATGGCTGGAGCCCTGGCTCGCCGGCAATCCCTTGCGACCCGAAACGACCAAAACGGAGCACGCCCAATGAAGACACGCTACACATTCGGCGGCGACGAGCATCTGTTCGTCGAGGTCGACGAGGAGATGTCCCTCGACGCCTTCTTCAAAAGCCTGTCGATGACGCGCATCATCGCCGAGCGCAAGATCGCCGGCGTCACCGAAATCTGCCCGGCCAATGCGTCCTTCCAGGTCAAGTTCGATCCCGACATCGTCTCGCCCAAGGCGCTGCTCGACGAGGTCAGGTCGATCGAGAGCCTTGCCGAGCATTCCGATCCGGTGATCGAGACGCGCATCATCGAGATCCCCGTCTTCTACCAGGACCCGTGGACGCACGAGACGCTGATGCGCTTTCGCGAGCGCCATCAGGACCCGAAGTCGAGCGACCTCGAATATGCCGCGCGCATCAACGGCTATGACAGCGTCGAGGCCTTCATCGGCGCGCATTCGGGCTCGCCCTGGTTCGTGTCGATGGTCGGCTTCGTCGCCGGCCTGCCCTTCATGTTCCAGATGGTCGAGCGCGAGCGGCAGATTCAGGTGCCGAAATATCTGCGTCCGCGCACCGACACGCCCAAGCTCACCGTCGGCTATGGCGGCTGCTTTTCCTGCATCTATTCGGTGCGCGGCGCCGGCGGCTACCAGATGTTCGGCATCACGCCGATGCCGATTTTCGATCCGGACCAGAAGACGAGCTACCTCTCCGACTTCATGGTCTTCTTCCGGCCGGGCGACATCGTGAAGTTCAGACCGATCGACCGCACCGAATACGACCGCACGGTCGAGGACGTGGCCCACAACAAGTTCCGGCCGAAGATCAGGGACGTCAGTTTCGACCTGCGCGCCTTCAACGCCGACATTCGCGGCTACAACGCCAAGCTGGAGGGCATGATCAATGGCGGTTAAGGTCATCAATCCGGGCCTCCTGACCAGCGTTCAGGACCTTGGCCGACCGGGCTATTTCCACCTCGGCATTCCCACGTCGGGGGCGATGGATACCTATGCGATGCGCGCGGCGAACCTTCTCGTCGGCAACGAGGAAGGCGCAGCCGGGCTTGAGGCGGTCTTCGTCGGGCCGAAGCTCGAATTCACGCAGGACAGCGTCGTCGCGGTCACCGGGGCGGAAATGCCGGTGCGCGTCGACGGGCAGGAGCATCCGGGCTGGAGCGCCATTGCGGTCAAGGCCGGGCAGACGCTCTCCTTCGACTATCTCAAATCCGGCGCGCGCATCTATATCGCGATTGCCGGCGGCATCGACGTCCCTGTCGCGCTCGGCAGCCGCTCGACCTATCCGATCGGCGCGCTCGGCGGCTTCAAGGGCAGGGCGATCGCGGCCGGCGACGAACTGCCGGTCGGCAAGGCCAGCAGGGCTGTGAACGGCGCAAGCGTGCCGGAAAATCTTCGCCGCAAATCTCCGATGCCGGTCGAACTGCGCATCGTGCCCGGCCTCTACGACCACCGCGTCACGAAAGGTTCGCTCGACCGCTTCTTCGACGAAGAGTGGAAGGTCGCGCCGGAGGCCGACCGCATGGGTTACCGCTTCAAGGGCGGCACGCCACTCGAATTCGTCGAGCGCGAGCAGCCCTTCGGCGCCGGCTCCGACCCGTCCAACATCGTCGACAGTTGCTATCCCTACGGGTCCGTGCAGGTTCCGGGAGGCACCGAGCCGATCATCCTTCACCGCGACGCCGTGTCGGGCGGCGGCTATTTCATGATCGGAACGGTCATCTCGGCCGACATGGATCTGATCGGCCAGTTGCAGCCCAACACGCCGTCACGCTTCCGACGGGTGACGATGGACGAGGCGATGCAGGCCCGCCACGAGGAGGCCGCGAGGCTGGAGAAGTTGCGCGCGCATCTCGGCTAGATCGGGATCAGATAGGGCGCGATATGGCCGGGCTGCGGCAGCACGGCGACGAGCTTGAGTTGCGCGATCGTGCGGTCGCGCGACTTCGACAGATGGCTTTCGAGCATTTCGGCCGCCGAGGCGGTCGAGCCGACGATGATGAGTTCGCCGATCATGCGGATTTCGCGGATCGCAAGCGCATCGCCGAAAAGGCCGAGACCGAAAAGCGCGTTTTGCGAGGCTTGCAGCGTCTTCATGTTGGCCGAGATGAGTTGGCGCAGATCCTCGTTGGGAGTGGACAGGATGGCCAGATCGACGAATTCATTGACGAGGCTGAACCAGGTGTCGGGCTGCACCAGCCGGCCCTTTGCTTCCGCTTCCGCCATCGACCGGCAGATGCGTTCCAGCGCGATCCTGTCGATGAAGGGCGCCGCCGAACGCAGCGCCGCCACTTCGAGAATGATGCGCAGTTCGAACTTGTTCTTGATCGATTGCGCGGTCAGCGGCGCCACGAGCCAGCGCGAGGTCGAGCTCTTGGTGACGAGGCCGCGCTCCTGCAATCGCCCGAGCACGTCGCGGATGACCGTGCGGCTGACGTCGAAATGGGCTGCCAGATCGCTTTCCACGATGCGGAACTGGCCGAAGACGAGGCAGGCAGACACGTCCGCCTCGACCTGGTCGTGAATCCGCCTCCAGTTCGGCCGGTTGAGGGTTTCGTCATGCGCCTCGTCGACGACAAGATGGATGGATTTGAGATCGTTGCGGATCGGGGCAGTGTCGTCGTCGGGCGGGCCGACGACATAGCCGCGTCCGTCGAACCGGCGGATCGCGCCTTCCTCCTCGAGCAGGCCGAGCGCGCGTTTGACCGAGCTGCGCGAGATCTTCAGCAGCTCGGCGAGCGGGCCTTCGAGCAGCACCTGGCCACGGTCGAGCCGCCCGGAAGCGATGTTCACCCGGATGGTGTCGGCCGCCGTCAGGAATAGCGGCGCGCGGACTGGCGCTTTGGTGGGAATCATTTCGCTCCGGCTCATTTCGATACGCCTCGCTTTTGGAGACAGTTGCGGCCTGGTTCAATCGGGAAATTGGCAAATGTAATATTATAACGTATACAAAGATCATTTTATAGGCGACCGTCGCCCGTGACGCCTAACCAGTGAGCAGGCTGCATTCTGCCGATGCAGCCTGAAATGAAATCGCTTGCATATCCGAGAAAACATGACCTCTCGGATATTTGACCAAGGTGGTTTCCAGGCACCAAAAAAACCCACGTTTGGTACTTGCGAGGGTTAATGTAGATGTGTTTGTATACATAATCAATTTAGAAAGCGTGGGAACGCTCGGGAGTTGGCCGATGCTGGCACTGAATTCGGTATCGCGGCGATATGGCGAGACGGTCGCGCTCGACCGGCTGAACGTCGCCGTGCCGGCCGACAGCTACGTCTCCGTCCTCGGCGCGAGCGGCAGCGGCAAGACCACGCTCCTGCGCATCATCGCCGGCTTCGAGGAGCCGGATGCCGGCACTGTCACGCTCGATGACAAGCGCCTCGACGGCGTGCCGCCGCATCGCCGCGACATCGGCTTCGTCTTCCAGAACTTCGCGCTCTTCCCGCATTTGAGCGTCGGCGACAACATCGCCTACGGCCTGCGCTACCGGGAGGCCGCGCCCGTCACCGACGCCGCCGAGGTCGCGCACCGGGTCAACGACATCATCCGTCTCGTCGGTCTCGAGGGGCTTGCCTCCCGCAAGGTCTCCGCCATTTCCGGCGGCCAGCGCCAGCGCGTGGCGCTGGCCCGCACGCTCGTCACCGAGCCCCGCATCGTCCTTCTCGACGAACCGCTCGGCGCGCTCGACGCCAATCTGCGCGAGCGCATGTGCGACGAACTGCGCCACATCCGCCAGCGCCTGAAGGTGACGTTCCTGCATGTCACCGGCAGCGAGACGGAGGCGCTTTTGATGGGCGACATCGTCGCCGTCCTGTCGCGCGGCACGATCGCCCAGTTCGCCCCGGCCGCGACGCTCTTTTCCGAGCCGCGCAGTGCCGATGTCGCGCGCCATCTCAACGCCTACAACATCCTCTCCGGCAAGATGGAGGGTGGCCGGTTCCGCTCTCCCATCGCCGCCTTTCCGCTGCCCGCGCCCTCTTCGGCGCGCGACGGCACACCGGTCGAGGTCGCGCTGCGCTTCGACCGCATCAGCGTGCGCCCCGCCAATTCGGCCGGGAACGCCGCGCTTCGCGCGCGGTTCATCACCAGCGAGTTCACCGGGTCGAGCGTCCTGTCCTTCTTCCGCACGGAAGACGGCCAACTCATGCAGGTCGTCTCTCATCTGTCCGGGCCGGTGCCCGAAACCTATGCCGCGGACGAGGTCTACAGCCTCGTCTTCGATCCGGCCGAGATCGTTCCGTTCTTCGAAAGGGCCGCCTGATGGAAATCGCCGACAACAGGCGCGCCGCGTCCGGCCTTGCCCGGAGCCAGGGCAGTTCCTCGCCTGCTGAAAAACGCGAGCGCGAGGAGCGCCGCCGCGCGCTCTTCCTCGTCACGCCGGGCATCGCTTGGATGACGCTGTTCATGGTGCTGCCGCTCCTGATGGTCGTCTATGTCTCGTTCTGGACGCAGACCACCTTCACCGTCGAGCCGACGCTCACCATCGAAAGCTGGCAGCGATTCCTGTCGAGCTCCACCTATATTTCCGCCACCTGGACCACGGTGCGCATCTGGGCGATCGTGCTCGTCTCGACGCTGCTGATCGGCTATCCCGTCGCGCTCTTCATCGGCCTTTTCGTGCGCAACCAGACGTTGCAGACGGCGCTCCTCGTCATCTGCGTCATCCCGTTCTGGACCTCGTTCCTGATCCGCGTCATCGCCTGGCGGCCGATGCTGGGCACCGAGGGCGCGATCAACATGATCCTGATCAATCTCGGCATCATCGACACGCCGCTGACGACGCTGCTCTTTTCCGAATTCGCCGTGCTCGTCGGCATGACGCAGATCTACTGCGTCTTCATGGTCGGGCCGATCACCTTCATGCTGTCGCGCATCGATCCGTCCATCATCGAGGCGGCGCGCGACCTCGGCGCCGGCTTCTGGCGCATCTTCTTCAAGATCATCCTGCCACTGTCGCTTCCAGGCGTCGTCGTCGGCGCGATCTTCGTCTCGGTCATGGTGCTGGGCGAGTTCGCCACCGCCGCCTCGCTGTCGGGCCGCAAGGTCAATCTTCTCGGCAACATCATCGTCAGTCAGGTCGGTTCGCTCAAATGGGCCTTCGCCTCGGTCGCCGGCGTCATCCTGACCATCATCATCGCCATCGTCATCACGGTGATGCTGCGCGTGGTCAATCTCAGGAAGGAGATGTAGGCCGATGGAATCGCGCGTCCTCAAGCCCGTCCTCGCCGTCTATTGCGCTGCCTTCATCCTGTTCCTCTACGGCCCGATGATCGTGCTCGCGATCCTGTCCTTCCAGGGGGCCGGCGGCGGGCCGCAGTTCCCGATCATCGAATGGTCGACCTACTGGTATCAGCATCTTCTCGGCCTGACGCCGCCCGGCCGCATCACGCAGCTCCCCATCGGCGACAGCCTCCTGCGCTCGCTCACGCTCGCCTTCATGACGACGGTGGTCTCGACGGTGCTGGGGGTCATGACCGCGCAGGGCTTCCGCACCCGTTTCAAGGGCTCGGGCGTCGTCTTCTACCTCGTCATTCTCGGCATGATCGTGCCGGGCGTGCTCGTCGGCCTCGGCATGGCGCTGTTCTCCAACATGGCCGGCGTGGCGCGCGCCTGGTGGGGTACGGCCTTCGTCCTCCATGTCGTCTACACCTTCCCCTTCGCCTTTCTGATCATGCTGGCGATCTTCAACCGCTTCGACCGCAGCGTCGAGGAAGCCTCGCTCTCGCTCGGCGTCTCGCCGGCGCAGACCTTCCGGCGCGTGACCTTCCCGATGATCTTTCCCGGCGTCCTGTCCGCCATGCTGTTCTCGTTCACGCTCTCCTATGACGAGTTCTCGCGCACGCTCTTCACCTCGGGCCGCGACCTGACGCTGCCGCTGACGATCTACGGCACGTTCTCGGTCGAGATCTATCCGAACATCTTCGCCTTCGGCGTCCTGACCACGCTGTTCTCCTTCACGCTGCTGGCCATCTACGCGCTCCTGATGCTGCGCGCCGTGCGCAAGGGCCAGGCCTTCAAGGGCCAGGAGGCCGAGGCATGAGCGCGAAGACCGCACTCGTCAGCGGCGCCGGATCGGGCATCGGCGCGGGAATCGCAACGCGGCTCGCCGCCGAGGGCTATCGGGTCGCCGTCAACGACCTGAAGCCCGAGGCTTGCGCGCGAACCGTCGATGCGATCGCGAAGGCCGGGGGCACGGCCGAAGCATTTCCCGCCGACATCTCCGATCCGGCCGCCGTGACGAGGCTCGTCGCCGACGTCGCGGGCAAGCTCGGCCCCGTCGCGCTTCTCGTCAACAATGCCGGCCATGGCCACCAGGCCGCGTTCCTGGACATCTCACTCGCCGAGTTCGAGCGCATGTTCGCCGTCCATGTGCGCGGCACGTTCCTGATGTGCCAGGCGGTGCTGCCGTCGATGCTCGCGGCCGGCGAGGGCGTCATCGTCAATGTCGCCTCCCAGCTTGGCCAGGTCGGCGGCGTCGAACTCGTCCACTATGCCGGCGCCAAGGGCGCGATCATCGCAATGACCAAGTCGCTCGCCCGCGAGGTCGCGAAGAAGGGCGTGCGCGTCAACGCGATCGCGCCCGGTCCCATCAACACGCCGCTGGTCGAGGCGCTGTCGGCCAACTGGAAAAAGGCCAAGGCCGCCGAACTCCCGCTCGGCCGGTTCGGCGAGACTCATGAGGTGGCCGGAGCCGTCGCCTTCCTCGCCTCGCCCGATGGGGCGCTCTTCGTCGGCCAGACGCTCGGGCCGAATTCCGGCGACGTGATGCTTTGACAGGAAAGATAGCCCGATGAACAAAGCCGCCACTCCACGCACCATCCTCGTCACCGGAGGCGGCATCGGCATCGGCCGCGCCGCCGCGCTCGCCTTCGCGCGCTCGGGCGATCATGTCGTGGTGACGGATGTGCTCGAAAAGGAAGGCCAGGCGGTGGCCGACGAGATCAAGGCGTCCGGCGGCTCGGCCGAGTTCGCCCGGCTCGATGTGCGCTCGACCGACGAAGCCGACGCGCTCGTCGCCCGCATCGATGCCGAGCGCGGCGGGCTCGACGTCATCGTCGCCAATGCCGGCATCGCGCACCGCGTGCCGCTCGCCGAGCTTTCCGACGCGAAGTGGGACGAAACCTTCGACATCGACCTCAAGGGCATGATCCGCGTCATCCGGCCGGCGCTGCCGTCGATGCGGGCCAAAAAGGCCGGTGCGATCGTCTGCCTGTCCTCGATCATGGGCGTCGCCTATGGCTGGGACGAGCACGTTCACTACTCCGCTGCCAAGGCCGGCGTCGTCGGGCTGGTGCGCGGCCTCGCCGTCGAGCTTGCGGGGGAGGGCATCCGCGTCAACGGCGTTGCGCCCGGCTATATCCGCACCGCGCAGCTTCTGTCGGAAAAGCACTCGCTTGGGTCGGAGGGCGCCGAAAAGGCCGCCGCCTTCATCCCGATGGGCCGGCTCGGCGAGCCGGACGACATCGCCGACGTCATCCATTTCCTCGCTTCCTCCGCGGCACGCTACCTGACAGGTCAGGTGATCGCGGTTGATGGAGGCCTCCTGGTGGGGCGCTACTGAAAAATGGGCAATCAGAACAAAGGGAACAGTCAGATGAGAAAGCATCCAATGTTGAACAGACGCACGATGCTCAAGGGGGGCGCGGGAGCCATGGCGCTCGCGATGGGCGGGTTCGCCCCGTTCGCCCGCCAGAAGGCTTATGCGCAGTCGCTCGCCGACCAGCAGCTTCGCACCATCGGCCTTTCGGTCACCGTGCAGGACCGCATCCTCGATTCCTTCAAGCAGGAAAGCGGCATCGGCTCGGCGACAGGCACCGCCTCGACCTTCCCCGACGCGCAGACGCGCATCCTGTCGGGCGCGGGCGACTATGATTGCTGGGAAGTGATCGCCGAACGCCTGCCCGCCGTCATCGCCACCAACAATGTCGAGCCGATCCCGGTCTCCGAAATCCCCAACTGGAACTCGATCCGCGACACCTTCACCACCGAGAACGACAAGTGGGAGCGCAAGGCGCAGATCGTCGGCCAGATCTGGGCCGACGAAGGCCAGACCGAACTCTACATGGTCCCCGCCGTCTATAATTTCGATTCGATCGGCTACAATCCCGAAGTCGTCAGCGAGGAGGAAGCCAATAGCTGGACCGCGCTTTTCGATGAGAAGTGGAAGGGCAGGTCCGGCCTCAACGTCGATCCGCTGATCGCCTTCGGCCAGGCCATCATCGCGCTCAACACGCTCGGCGAACTGGAATCGCAGAATCCCGGCAACCCGACCGTCGCGGAAATCGACGAGGCGACGGCCTTCCTCATATCCAAGAAGAGGGATGGCCAGTTCCGCGCGCTCTGGGGCGATTTTGGCGAACTCGTCAATCTGATGGCATCCGGCGAGATGGTGGTCTCCGACGCCTGGCAGCCGGCCGTCATGGCGGTGAAGGCGCAGGGACGCCCGGCGAAATACGCCACCCCCAAGGAAGGCACGCGCGGCTGGACCATCGGCCCCTCGCTGATCGCCGGCTCGCCCAATCGCGAGGCCGTCATCGCCTATGCCAATTACTGGCTCTCCGGCCCGCCCGCCATCGCCGTCACGGAACAGGGCTACTACTCGCCCTCGACCAACATCAAAAACGCGATGGACCCGGACAAATACGCCTTCTGGTATGAGGGCCAGCCCTGGGTCGGCGAATCCGAACGCGGCATCAATGAGGGTGACCTGCGCGACGGCGGCTCGCTCGAGGAGCGTTCGGCCAACGTCGCCTACTGGCACCAGTGGCCGGACGAATACGACTATCTGATCCAGCGCTGGGACGAATTCCTCAACGCCTGACCCAAGCTTTCCCGTGCGCCGGGCCGCCCGGCGCGCGGGGCATTTGTCATTCAATGTCGCATCGGAAATTCGGCATGTACGATCTCGAACTCATTGGCGTCGGCAAGACCTATTCGGACGGCACGGTCGCAGTCTCCGATTTCGATCTGCACGTCGCAAAGGGCGAATTTGTCGCCTTTCTGGGACCGTCCGGCTGCGGCAAGTCGACGACGCTGCGCATGATCGCAGGCTTCGAGAACATCACGAACGGCGACATCCTGATCAAGGGCAAGAACGTCTCGTCGATCCCGCCGGAACGACGCCCGACCTCGATGATCTTCCAGAACTACGCGCTCTTCCCGCACATGACCGTGCGCCAGAACATCGGCTTCGGCCTTGACGTGAAGGCGCTGTCGGCGGCGGAGAAGACCGCAAAGGTCGACCGCATCATGGACATGTTCGGCCTGACGCAATTCGCAGACCGCAAGGCGGACAAGCTTTCCGGCGGCCAGCGCCAGCGCATCGCGCTCGCCCGCGGTCTCGTCGTCGAGCCCGACATTCTCCTTCTGGACGAACCGCTCGGCGCGCTCGACGCCAATCTGCGCCGCGTCATCCAGAACGAACTGAAGCTCCTGCAAAAGGAACTCGGCATCACCTTCGTCTTCGTTACCCACGCCCAGTCGGAAGCGCTTGGCCTGTCCGACCGCATCGTGGTGATGAACCGTGGCCGTGTCGAGCAGATCGGCACGCCGCACGACGTCTACGCCAATCCGAAGACCGAATTCGTCGCACGCTTCATCGGCTCCAATGCGATCATCGAAGGCAGCAATCTGGCCATTGAGGACGGCATGGGCGCGGTCGACACCGCGTTCGGCAGGATGCGCGGACGCCCCGCCGAAACCGTCCGGGCGGGCGCGGGCGTACTGGTTGCCATTCCCGCCGAGGCGATGCGGATTTCAAGGCGCGGCGCTGCTGATGCGCGTCCGGCCGAAAACCGTCTCAACGGCACGATCGCGATGCGCCATGCGGTCGGCAGCGTCCAGCATTTCCAGATCGATCTCGACGGGCGCCAGCGCGTCGACGTCGAGACCGGCACCGACAATCACGACCTGATGCAACTCGCCGTCGGCGATGCCGTCACGGTCGACTGCCCGTCCGAAAACGTCACCCTGGTCGCCAGGGGATGAACGCGAGAAGCTCAATCAATCCAAGGGAGATCGGCAATGGCTAAGGAAATTCTGGTCGGCTTCGGCATCGACGTCGATGCCGTGGCGGGGTGGCTCGGCTCTTATGGCGGCGAGGACTCACCCGACGACATCTCGCGCGGCATGTTTGCCGGCGAGGTCGGGTCGCCCCGTCTTTTGAAGATGTTCGAGCGCTGGGGCATCAAGACGACTTGGTTCATCCCGGGCCATTCGGCCGAGACCTTCTGGGACGAGATGAAGGCGGTCGCCGATGCCGGCCACGAGATCGGCATCCACGGCTACAGCCATGAAAATCCGATCGCGATGACGCCCGAGCAGGAGGAGCAGGTTCTCGACAAGTGCATCGAGCTGATCACAAAGCTTTCCGGCCAGCGGCCGACCGGCTATGTCGCGCCGTGGTGGGAATTCTCCAACGTCACCAACGAACTGCTTCTGAAGAAGGGCATCAAGTACGACCACTCGCTGATGCACAACGACTTCACGCCCTATTATGTGCGCGTCGGCGACAAATGGACCAAGATCGACTATTCGGCCAGGCCGTCCGACTGGATGAAGCCGCTGACGCGCGGCGAGGAAACCGACCTGATCGAGATCCCCGCCAACTGGTATCTCGACGACCTTCCGCCGATGATGTTCATCAAGAAGGCGCCCAACAGCCACGGCTTCGTCAACCCGCGCCATATCGAGGAGATGTGGCGCGATCAGTTCGACTGGGTCTATCGCGAGATGGACTACGCCGTCTTCCCGATCACCATCCACCCGGACGTGTCGGGTCGCCCGCAGGTGCTTTTGATGCTCGAGCGGCTTTATGAATACATCAAGGGCCACGACGGCGTGCGCTTCGTGACCATGAACGAGATGGCCGACGATTTCGCCAGGCGCCATCCGCGCAAGAAATAGGCGCGAAAAGGAGAATCCGGTCATGTGTTCGCTGTGCGGCATATTGGGGTGCGACGATCACTGGACGAGCGCCATCGCCCGTCCGGGCGTCTACACGCGCAACATCGACCGGCTCTCGCGCCGTCGCGAGGCGGCGGACCGGATGAAATTCGCCAATGCCGTCCTGTCGCCGCGCCGCATCAGCGTCTCCGAGTGGCAGGGCACGTCATATGTTCTGTCGAGCCCGACCGGTCGCACGCAGATCTTCGACAGCCTCGCCCATCTGTGGCCTGAAGCCGAAGCGATGGCCGGCCGCGAATTCGACCCGCTTGATCCCATCTATCTGGAGCAGTTGAAGGCGCTGTCATGAGCGAGCAGCCCATTGGTGCCACGCCGATCAACCTCCTCACCGGCTTTCTCGGTTCGGGCAAGACGACGCTCTTGCAGCGGCTCCTGACCGACCCGGCCATGGCCAGCGCCGCCGTCCTCATCAACGAGTTCGGCGAAGTCGGGCTCGACCATCACCTTCTCGACCGGATCGACGACAATGTCGTCCTGATGAAGTCCGGCTGTATCTGCTGCACCGTGCGCGGCGAGATCGCGGACGCGCTGCTCGGCCTTCATTCGCAGCGCGCGCGGGGCGACATCCCCTGGTTCGACCGCGTCGTCATCGAGACGACGGGCCTCGCCGATCCGGTCCCCGCGCTTTCGACCATCCAGTCGCACCCCGTCCTGCGCAGCCATTTTTCCATCGCCAATGTCGTGACCACGGTGGACGCCGTAAATGGCGCGAAGCAACTTTCCGACCGTCTCGAAGCCATCCGCCAGGTCGGCGCGGCCGATGTCGTCGTCATCACCAAGACCGACCTCGCCGACGAGACCCGCACCTCCGACCTTCGCGCCGCGCTCACGCGCCTCAATCCGACGGCGCGTCAGGTCGTCGCCGCAGACGCGGCCTCAATGGATTTCATCGCGTCGAGCGCCGCGCTCCGCACCGAAGGTTGGGACGCGGCCGCGCGCCACGCCGCACACGACCACGATCATCACCACCGCCACCATCACGCCGACGACGCGGCCGATGCGAAAATCCGCTCCTTCGCCATCACCGTCGACGGCCCGGTCGACTGGACCGCGTTCGGCGTCTGGCTAACCATGCTCCTGAACCGGCATGGCGATCGCATCTTCCGCGTCAAGGGCATCCTCAACGTCGCCGGCGAAGACCGTCCGGTCGCCATTCACGGCGTCCAGCGCCTCGTTCATGCGCCGGTTCACATGAGCGGCTGGCCCGATGCGGATCGTCTCTCGCGCATCGTCTTCATCGTCGACGATCTCGACCCGGCACGGATCGAAGCCTCGTTCCATGTGTTCAACAGGCTGTCGGAAAAAGTGCTGTCGCATCGCGCAAGCGGTTGCCTCGAAAGCGCAGCCCCGCGATAGGAGACCGGATGACCCTTGAGGACAATGAAGCCATCGCGGCGCCCGCCGTTCACATACCCCGGCCGCAGACCCTGCGCGTGCTGTGCACCGAAATCACGCCGTTCCGCCAGTTGCAGGCCCGCGCCCAGCGCGATCTCGGCTTCGAGCTCGCCTTCGAGCAGCATGATTTCGTCACCGCGCAACGCCTCGCCGCGACCGAGCCCGACCGCTACGACATCTACGACCAGTGCTTCCACAATCTCGATATCGTCTGGCACTGGCGCGCCATCAAGCCGATCGAGATCGAGCGCATCGAATTGTGGCCTCGCGTCAACGACCTGACCAAGAAGGGCTGCATTAACGCCGCCGCGCCGCTCGGCTTCGGCGATGCGCCGGTCACGCGGCTCTACGTGCAGCAGGACAACACGCTGTCCTCCGTGCCGACGCCCTATCTGTCCATGCTGCCGACGGTCCACAATTTCGATTCCTTCGGCATCAACGAGACGGCGACCGGCATCGACACCGACCGCGACGTCCATTCCTGGGCCGAACTCCTGAACCCGCGCTGGCGCGGCCACGTCTCCATCGTCGACGAGCCGGCGATCGGCATATTCGACCTCGCGCTCGCCTTCCGTGCCGCGCGCAAGATGGCGTTCAAGCAGCTCGGCAACATGACGGTCGACGAGATCGACCAGTTGCTCGATTTCGCGCTTGCCTTGAAACGCAAGGGCCATTTCCACACCTTCTGGCGCACCGCGCCCGAGGCCACCGCCTTGATGGAAAGCGGCGACGTGTGGGCCGGCTCGATGTGGAGCCCGAGCGCGGTGGCGCTGAAGAGCCGGCATTTGCGCATCCGCCAGGCCGTTCCCGTCGAGGGCTATCGCGCCTGGCATGGCGGGCTCTGCCTCGCGCGGCATCTGACCGGTCACCGCCTCGATCAGGCTTACGCCTATCTCAACTGGTCGCTGTCCGGCTGGCCGGGCGCCGTCGTCGCGCGACAGGGCTACTACATGTCGGTCACCGAACCCGTCCGCGACCACCTCGAGCCCGAAGAGTGGGACTACTGGTACGAGGGCAAGTCCGCGCGCCGCGTCCTCAACGACCCCGAGGGCAAGCCCGCGATCCAACTCGGCGCGGTCCGCTCCGGCGGATCCTACTGGAGCCGCGCCTCGCATATCGCGCTGTGGAACACGACCATGGACGAGCACAACTACCTCGTGCGACGCTGGGCCGAACTCGTGCGCGACCCGGCCGGCGGCCTGAAGCGCGCCTCCTGATTCTTCAAGAAGGATTTCGCCTTGGCAGTCACCATCATCCGGCCCGCACCGAAGCACCGCGCCGAGTGGGACCGGCTCTATGCCGCCTACGCCCGTTTTTACAAGGTCGAGCAGACGGGCGAGATGCGGGACCGGGTCTGGGGCTGGCTCCAGTCGCCCGACGAGGAGGAGCAGGGCTTCCTCGCCGCCGACGACACAGGCCGCATCGTCGGCCTCGCCCATTTCCGCCAGTTCACCCGCCCGCTCTCGGCCACACGCGGCGGCTTCCTCGACGATCTCTTCGTCGATCCGGACGTCCGCGGCTCGGGCGCCGCCCAGGCACTGATCGCCGCCATTTCCGACGAAGGCCGCAGCCGCGGCTGGACCGTCATCCGCTGGATCACCAAGGACGACAACTACCGCGCCCGCGCCGCCTATGACCGGCTGGCCAAGCGGACCGAGTGGCTGACCTACGACATCGCGCTTTAGTCAACCCCGCGTCACCACATACGACTCGCTCTCGTGCAGTTCCGCCCGCCAGCCCGGCTCGATGACGATGGTCGTCGTCGTCTCCTCGATGATCGCCGGCCCCGTCACCACGTCGCCCGCGCCAAGCCTTGCCCCGTCATGCACGGGCACGCGCCGTCGTTTCCCGTCGGCCGAGAAGATCGCCTGGCGCGTTCCCTTCAGTGACGTATCGACATTACCGCCCTTCGCCAGCGCCTTGTCGCCGGGCTTGGCGACCAGTCCGTAGAGCGTGCTCTCGATGTTGACGATCTCGACCGTGTTGTTCGGCTCGGCATAGGTATAAAGCTGCTCGTGCCGACGGTGGAACGCGTCCTTCAGCCGTTCGACCGTTTCCGCGCCGATCTCGAAATTGTCGACCTCCACCGTGCATTCATGCACCTGCCCGACATAGCGCATGTCGAGGCTGCGCTTGATGCGGATCTGGTCGTCGCCGAAGCCGTCGGCCTTCAGATGCGCCTGTCCTTCCGCTTCCAGATCGCGGAACAGCGTGTTGACACGGCGATAGGCGTCCTCATTGTCGAGGCGCACGGGGCAAGTTGCCATATAGTTGTATTTCACGTCCGAAATGATCTGGCCGAAGGCGCAGAGGCCCGAGGCCAGCTTCGGCACGATGATCCGCGTGATGCCCATCTCGCGCGCTAGCGCCGTGATGTGCGCGCCCGTCGCGCCGCCGGCGCAGACCAGCACGAAATCGCGCGGGTCGTAGCCGCGCTCGATCGAGACGCGCCTGATGCCGTTGACCATGTTGGCGTTGACGATGGTAAACATGCCGTAGGCGGCCTTTTCCAGCGAAATGCCCAGCGGCTCGGCGACCTTGGTGCGGATCGCCGTTTCGGCCTTTTCCGGGTCGAGCGGCAGGCGGCCGCCGACGAGGCCGTCGGGGTTCAGATAGCCGAGCACCAGGTTGACGTCGGTCGTCGTCGGCTCCGTGCCGCCCTGGCCGTAGCAGGCGGGGCCGGGGTCGGAGCCGGCGCTTTGCGGGCCGACCTGCAACAGCCCCATCTCGTCGATCCAGCCGATCGAGCCGCCGCCCGCGCCCAGCGTCTCGACCTGGATCATCGGCACGCCGATCCGGTAGCGCAGGAAGTCGATGTTCTTGTTGAGGTTGGTCACGCCTTCATGCGTCAGCGTGATGTCGAACGACGTGCCGCCCATGTCGATGGTGATGACGTTGGTCTCGTCGAACGGCGCGGAGACGTGGAGGCCGGCGAGCGGGGCCGAGGCCGGGCCGGAGTTGATCGCGTAGACCGAGCGGTCCGTCATCGCCTCGCCGATGGCGAGGCCCCCGTTCGACTGGAAATAGCGCACCGGGTGCTTCGCTCCCAGCGAGCGGAAATAGGCGTCCACCGCACCGACATACTTCTTCAGCGTCGGGGCCAGATAGGCGTTGGTCACCGCCGTCGAGGTCCGCGTATATTCGCGCACCTGCGGATAGAGCGTCGAGCCGAGCGTCAAAATGGCGTCCGGCATCATCTCGCGCACGATCTCGCCCGCCCGCCGCTCATGCTCGGGATGGAGAACCGACCAGACGAACGAGATCGCGACCGATTCGACACCCTCCTTGAGGAAGTGTTCGCAGGCCGCGCGCACGTCGTCCTCGGTCAGCGGCGTTCGCACCTCACCGTTCGACAATACCCGCTCGCGCACACCCTTTCGCAAATTGCGCGGCACCAGCATCACGGCCGGCGGATAGTCGGCGTCGTAGCGATAGCCGTCCTCCTTGTGGCCGTTGCGGATTTCGATGGAATCCTCGTGGCCCGCCGTGCAGATCAGCCCCGTGCGCGCACCCTTGTGCTGGATCAGCGCATTGAGGCCGACCGTCGTGCCGTTGATGCACAAATCGCAATTGGGGATGATCTCGTCCAGTGGGACGTCCAGGTCCTCGGCGATCAGCGACAGGCCGTTCCTGATGGCGATGGTCGGATCGGCCGGCGTCGAGAGCGCCTTGTAGAGCCGGTTGCCGCCGGCCTGCTCGGCCAGGACGAAATCGGTGAAGGTGCCGCCGGCATCGATGCCGAGACGATATTTGCTGCGCATGATCTTTTCTCCCACTTCAGGCGGCGCGCAATTTGCGGGTGGCGTCGAGGTCGACCTTCAGCGTTTCCGCATCCGCGATGACGACGCCGTAATCCTCACGCGCGCCCTTTATCGACACGAGGCCGAGCTTCACGTCCTGCACCACCTTGTCGACTGGCCGTTTCTTCGGGTCGCCATAGCCGCCGCCGCCGGGGTTCATGTTGGTCACCGTCTCGCCGGGCTTGATGACGCCGATCGTGTTGTTGCGGATCGTCTCGGTGTTTCCGTCGCGCTTCAGTTCCAGCCGGCCGACCTTGGTGTCGATCATGGTCGATGTCGCGCCCGCCGCGCCGAGCGCGGGAATGCGCCGGCCTTCGCCGAACATGATGAAGGTCATGTCGCCGTCCAGCGGCTCCACCTCCCAGGCCGTGCCCGAGCCGCCGCGATGCAGCCCCGCGCCGCCCGAATCCGTCATCAGCGAATATTTGTGGATGATGATCGGGTAGGAATGCTCCAGAAGCTCGATGTCGCCCGAGGTCAGCGCGCCGAAGCAGCATTCGGGCCCGCAGGCGTGCCAGCCGTCCTGCTGCGGCGTCGCGCCCGCGCCGGAAATGATGGTGGCGAGCACCATCGTCACATATTCTTCGTCGTGGCGCTTGTCCCAGCCGGCGATGTTGAGCCCGTTGGCGTGACCCCAGGACGCAGCGACCTTGGAGGGCATCGCCTTTTCGAAGGCGAGGCGCACCGCGTCCGTCAACGTCTCCATCGGTGTCGTCGTGCAGTTCATGTGCGGCGCCGGTTCCCTGGCGTTGCACAGTGTCCCCTTGGGTCCCATGTCGACCGACACGCAGCGATAGAGCCCTTCATTGTAGGGCGGGGGAAGCTGCGCGAACATCATCAGGCCGAGATAGACGCCCGAATAGGAATTGCCCTCGTAGGAATTGATGAAATAGGGCACCTGCGGCGGGCTGGAGATCGCGATCCGGCAATCGTCGCCCTCGATCGTCACGGTGGCCTTGATGTCGAAATCGCCGAAGCCGTGGCCCGCATCCTCCAGCACCGCGACGCCCTCATAGGTGCCGTCCGGCACTTCGGCGATCAGGCTGCGCATCTGGCGCTCGGCCATGTTCAGGAGTTCGCCGATGCAGGCGTCCACCTCTTCCTTTGCATATTTGTCGAGCATCCGGATCAGCGCCCGCTCGCCGACCTGGCAGGCACCGATCAGCGCGTTGAAGTCGCCCTCTTGGTCGCGTCTTGCGCGCATGTTGGTCAGGATCATGTTGAGCACATCCCTGCGCGGCTTGCCCCGGTCCCAGATCTTGACCGGCGGAATCCGCAGGCACTCGGCGTAGATTTCCTTGGCGTCGGGGTTGTAGCCGGCCGGCACCGGCCCGCCGATATCGGTCAGATGGCCCTTGCAGACCGTCCAGTAGACCAGTTCGCCATGGTAGAAGACGGGCTTGTAAATGCACACGTCGATGGCGTGGCTGCCGCCATAGGCCGGGTCGTTGTGAAGGATCAGGTCGCCCTCGTTGATGTCGCCCTCGAAATAGCCTGCGACCACCTTCATCGCCGGGATCAGCGAACCGAGATGGATCGGGATGTCCTGGCCTTGCAGGATCATTTCCGGCTCGGCGTTGAAGAGCGCGGTCGAATAGTCGTGCGCCAGGTTGAAGACGCTTGAGCGCGCGGTCTTTTCCAGCGACAGCGTCATTTCGCGTTGCGTCGTTTCGAGAATTCCCCGCACCACCGACAGGGTGATCGGGTCGACGGTGCGCGTCGCTTCTGTCCGGTCCATTGGTCCTCGCTTTCCGGCCCGGTCATGCGCCGCGCCGATGTTCCCTCGTTTTCGGAAAGCCTATGCCTGCCTGAGCGCCGCCGTCTTTGACGCGGAGTGCGCGATTTCTTGACCGTCAGCGCAACCCGGCGCGTGAGCGTTTGTCAGGCGGCGCGGCCTGCCATAAGGTCAGGTCGGGAGAGAACGCAGATGGACGTCATCACGACACGCGGGGTCGATCCCGCCAGCCGCAGCGCCCACTGGCATCAGGCGATCGCCAATGCCTATTTCCCGCTCGACCTGAAATTCCGCGATCCCGAGCGGTTCACCGGCCATCTGGCGAAATGGACGCTGGGCGGCGTGTCGCTGTCGCGCCTGCGCTCAGAGGCGCTCGCCTATCACCGGCTTCCGCGCCATCTGCGCGGCGAAAGCGACGAACAGCTCCTGATCACCATCCCCGTCCGCGCGCCGGTTCATTTTTCGCAAGCCGGGCGCGACGTCACCTGCGCGCCGGGCGGCTACATCATCGAATGCGGCCACGAGCCATACGAGTTCAGCTATGGCGAGCGCTCGGACCTCTGGGTGATGAAGGTCGACGCCGCCGCGCTGCGCGGCCGCATCCGCGCGCCCGAGCGCTTCTACGGGATGCAGTTCAACGGCTCGGAGGGCGTCTCCGGCCTCTTCGTTGCCATGCTGCACCAGATCCCGGCGCAGATCGGCTCGATGAGCGTGGAGGCGCGCGATGCGGTCGGCCAGCAGCTCGTCGACCTCCTCGCGCTGTCGATCCGCGCCGACGAGCGCACGCTGACCTCCGGCCAGTCGAGCGTGCGCGCCGCGCATCTGTCGCGCGTCGAAACCTTCGTGCGCGCCAATCTCCATCGCCGCGACCTCGATCCCGAGCTGATCGCGCGGCGCTGCGGCATTTCCGTGCGCTATCTCCACGAAATCTTCCGCGACACCAACCAGACGCTCGGCCAGTGGGTGCGCGACATGCGGCTCGAAGCGGTGCGCGAGGACCTTCAATCGGCCGGCCCGCACGCCTCGATCGGCGAAATCTGCTTTGCGCGCGGCTTCGGCGACCTCGCCCATTTCACCCGCCTGTTCAAGAGCCGGTTCGGCCTGGCGCCGGGCGAGTACCGCAAGAGCCTTCGCGCGGACTGACGCTCAGTCCCAGGCAAGCGCCCCGCCGCTCTGGTATTCGATGACGCGCGTCTCGAAGAAGTTCTTCTCCTTCTTCAGATCCATCGCTTCCGACATCCAGGGAAACGGATTTTCCGTTTCGGCGAAGACGGGCGCAAGCCCGAGCTGCGCGCAGCGCCGGTTGGTGATGAAGCGCATATATTGCTCGCACAGTGCCGCATTCAGCCCGAGAAACCCGCGCGGCATCGTATCGCGGCCATAGGCGGCCTCGAGTCCGGCCGCATCGGCAATCATGCCGCGGATTTCCTCCTGGAACGCCGCCGTCCACAGATGCGGGTTCTCGTGCCGGATCTGGTTTATGACGTCGATGCCGAAATTCAGGTGGATGCTCTCGTCGCGCAGGATGTACTGATACTGCTCGGCGATGCCGACCATCTTGTTGCGCCGCCCGAGCGACAGAATCTGCGCGAAGCCGGTATAGAACCACATGCCTTCGAAGATGACGTAGAACGCCACCAGGTCGCGCAGGAAATCCGTGTCCGTCTCCGGCGTGCCGGTCTTGAAGTCGGGATTGTCGAGATTCTGCGTATGCTTGAGCGCCCACGCCGCCTTGTCGGTGATCGACGGCACCTCGCGATACATGTTGAAGAGTTCGCCCTCGTCGAGCGACAGGCTCTCCACGATGTACTGGAACGTATGCGTGTGGATCGCCTCCTCGAAGGCCTGACGCAGGAGATATTGCCGGCATTCCGGGTTCGTCAGATGCCGGTAGATGGCGAGCACGATGTTGTTCGCGACAAGCGATTCCGAGGCGGCGAAGAAGCCGAGATTGCGCTTGATCATGCGCCGCTCGTCCTCGGTCAGACCGTCCTTCGATTTCCACAGCGCGATGTCGGCCTGCATCGACACCTCGGTCGGCATCCAGTGATTGTTGCAGCCGGCAAGATATTTCTCCCACGCCCAGCGATATTTGAGCGGCAGAAGCTGGTTCACGTCGGCGCGGGCGTTGATCATGCGCTTGTCGTCGATGGCGACCCGCGCGCCACCGCGCTCGATGGCGCCGAGGCCGGTCGCGTCGGAGGCGGGGAGGGGGGTGGATAGGTTGAGCATTGGGAAATCCTGAGATCTGTTTGCTGAGGGAACGTCGAGCGGAGGCGCTACTGACACGCCTCACACTCGGGATCGTCCACCGTGCAAGCCTTGCCCCACGCCGCGCCCGGATCGATCACGATCGGCGCCGCCGATACGGCATTGAGCTTCCCGTCCGTGCCCTTCAGCGTCGATTTTTCGACGTGGGTCGCGGAGCGCGCGCGCAGATAGTAGGTCGTCTTCAAGCCCTTCCGCCACGCCAGCCGGTAGAGCGCGTCGAGCGCCTTGCCGGACGGGTTGGCCATGTAGAGATTGAGCGACTGCGCCTGGTCGATCCATTTCTGCCGCCGCGACGCTGCCTCGATCAGCCAGCCGGAATCGATCTCGAAAGCAGTCGCGTAAAGCGCCTTCAGATCATCGGGAATGCGGTCGATCTGCCCGACCGAACCATCGAAATATTTCAGGTCCGAGATCATCACCTCGTCCCACAGCCCGCGCGCCTTCAGATCGCGCACCAGCGCCGCGTTCACGACGGTGAAATCGCCCGACATGTTCGATTTGACGAACAGGTTCTGGTAGGCCGGCTCGATCGATTGCGACACGCCGCAGATGTTGGAGATCGTCGCCGTCGGCGCGATCGCCATCGTGTTGGAATTGCGCATCCCGACGGTCGTCACGCGTTCGCGCAGCGCGTTCCAGTCGAGCGTTTTGCCGCTGTCCATCTCCACGCCCGGTCGCGCGTCTTCCAGCAGACGGATCGAATCGATCGGCAAAATCCCCTTCGACCAGAGCGAGCCATCGAAGCTCGGATAGCGCCCCCGTTCGGCCGCCAGATCGGCCGACGCCGAAATCGCGTGGTAGCTGATCGCCTCCATCGACCGGTCTGCGAAATCCGCCGCTTCCGCCGAGGCATAGGGAATGCGCAGGGCCTGCAACGCATCCTGGAATCCCATCAGCCCGAGTCCGACCGGGCGATGGCGAAGGTTCGACTTACGCGCCTCGGGGATCGTATAGAAATTGATGTCGACGACATTGTCGAGCATCCGCATCGCTGTCTTCACCGTGCGCGCCAGCCGTGCCATTTCGAGGCCCCCCTCGCTCACGTGATTGGCAAGATTTACCGAACCCAGATTGCAGACCGCGACCTCGTCCTTCGACGTGTTGAGCGTGATTTCGGTGCATAGATTCGACGAATGCACGACGCCGGCATGACCCTGCGGCGAGCGGATGTTGCAGGGGTCCTTGAAGGTGATCCACGGATGGCCGGTCTCGAACAGCATGGTCAGCATCCGCCGCCAGAGATCGACCGCGCGCACCTTGCGGAACACCGCGATCTCGCCCGCCGCCGCCCGCGCTTCATGCGCCTCGTAGGCCGCCTTGAACGGCGCGCCGTAAAGGTCGTGCAGATCCGGCACCTCGTCGGGCGAGAACAGCGTCCATTCGCCATCCGCCTCCACGCGCTGCATGAACAGGTCTGGCACCCAGTTGGCCGTGTTCATGTCATGCGCGCGACGCCGGTCGTCGCCGGTGTTCTTGCGCAGGTCGAGAAACTCCTCGATGTCGACATGCCAGGTTTCCAGATAGGCGCAGACTGCGCCCTTGCGCTTGCCGCCCTGGTTGACGGCGATCGCCGTGTCGTTCGCAACCTTCAGGAACGGCACCACGCCCTGGCTCTCGCCATTCGTGCCCTTGATGTGTGCGCCGAGGCCGCGCACGGGCGTCCAGTCGTTGCCGAGCCCGCCCGAATATTTGGCCAGCAGCGCATTGTCCTTCACGCCTTTGAAGATCGCATCGAGATCGTCGCCGATGGTCGTCAGGAAGCAGGAGGACAATTGCGGCCGCGTCGTGCCCGCATTGAACAAGGTCGGCGTCGAGGCCATGAAGTCGAACGACGACAGGAGGTCGTAGAATTCGATCGCCCGCGCCTCGCGGTCGATCTCGCGGAGAGCCAGCCCCATCGCCACGCGCATGAAAAACGCCTGCGGCAACTCGAACCGCTTGCCCTTGGTATGCAGGAAGTAGCGGTCGTAGAGCGTCTGTAGGCCGAGATACTGGAAGCTCAGATCTCGCTCCGGCTTAAGCGCGGCGCCCAGCCGTGCAAGGTCGAAGCGGGCAAGCTCGGGATCGATCAGCCCCGCATCGATGCCCGCCCCGATGAAGTTCGGAAAATACTCCGCATAGCGTTCCCCCATCTCCGCCTGCGTCGCCGCATCTGGCCGTCCGGCAACGAAGCTCAGCGCCTCGCGCCGCAGCCGGTCGAGCAGCAGCCGCGCGGAGACAAAGCTATAGTTCGGGTCGGTCTCGACCAGGGCCCGCGCGGCGAGGATCGGCGCCAGCGAGAGTTCGTCTAGGGTGATGCCGTCGTAGAGATTGCGCCGCGTCTCGGTCTGGATCGGCTCGGGCGAAACCGCGTCCAGCCCTGCGCACGCCTCATGGACGAGCGCGGTCAGCCGCGCCTCGTCGAGTGGTGCGAGCACGCCGTCCGCTCCGGTGACGCGCAGCGTCGGGACGCTTTGCGTCTTCGGCTCGGCTGCCAGCCGCTCGCGCGTCCGTTCCTCGCGATAAAGCACATAGGCGCGTGCGATTCTGTGATGCTCGCCGCGCATCAGCGCCAGTTCGACCTGGTCCTGGATGTCCTCGATATGGACGATGCTGGATTCGCCGCCCCGCCGCGCGAGCGCCGACGTCACCTGGGCGGTCAAATCCTCGACCGCATCGTGGACTCGGCGCGAACCGGCCGCGCTCGCTCCCTCGACGGCGAGAAACGCCTTGGTCAGCGCGACCGCGATCTTTTTCGGGTCGAACGGCGTCAGCGCGCCATTTCGCCGGATGACGCGATGGCCGATCTCGTCGGTCCCCGCGATGAAATGCGAAGCCGGAACGGCTTCACCGGACGGTCGTGTGGAAGTACCGTGCATCAAATTCCCCGTTGCGCTGGCGGACGGGGGAGGGTGCACGTATGCGATAGCGGGGTGAGGTCGAACGCCCGCGGCACACGCACCACCGGGACACCCCGCCCGAGGTTCGTTCAAGCCGTCAGGGCAGGTCTCCTGGCTCGCAGGTCACAGCTCTCGTCGGCCTTCCCGGTGCCGGCGGCGCCAGTGGCATCAATCGACGCAAGCTCGCTGCTTACAGTTGCGGGGGCAGCGCCGGCATTGCATTTTCGCGCACCGGCTTCCCTCTTAGCTTCCGGGCGATTGCCCGCCCGGAAGACCCATGACCACCGCATATAGACGGTGCTTCGCGGTTCGCGTCAACATCTGGTGTTGCGCTCATCCACAGTCATGCGAGCGCCGCCTTCCGGGTCTCGACGTCGATCGACCGCGCGGCGATCGCCGCGATCAGGAGCAGCCCGGCGAAGAGGCCGATGGCCGCTGCCGTGCTCTCGATGAACAGATAGACCACGACCGACGGCGCCAGGAGCCCGCCGAGCCGTGCCATCGCCCCGGCAGCGCCCATTCCCGTCGCCCGCGAGGCGGTCGGGTAGAGTTCCGGCGTGAAGGCGTAGAGCGCCCCCCAGGTGCCGAGCAGAGCGAAGCTCATGATCAGGAGCGCCGCTGCGATCATTGCCGGGGTGGTGGCGATGACGAAGAGCGCACAGCCCGCCGCGCTCAGCACCAGGAAACGCGTCAGCGTCGCGCGTCGTCCCCACTTCTCCACGCCGTAGGCGGCGAGCGCGTAGCCGGGAATCTGCGCCAGCGCGACGAGAACGAGGAAGCCGTAGCCGCGCACGAAGCCGAAGCCCTCCGTCGCCAGCCGCGCCGGCATCCACACGAAGATGCCGTAATAAGAGATCGAGACGAGGAACCAGCAGGCCAGCATCAGGATCGTGCGCCGGCGCAACTCGGGTGACAGCAGCCCCACATTCGTCGCGGTCGGTGTCGCCGTCAGCGGCGTTGCGCCGAGAGGCGCCTTCCCGTTGGCGACGAGCACCTTGTCCATCACGGCGCGCGCCTCGGGCTCCTTGCCCTGGCGCATCAGGTGCATCGGCGATTCGGGTATCCAGAAGCGCAGGAAGATGCCGGCGATGGCCGGCAATGCGGTGACGAAGAAGATCACCCGCCAGGCATCCGCGACGCCGGCGGACGCAGCCGCCCATGCGGTCAGCGCGACGGCGACCGTGCCGACGGCCCAGAACCCTTCCAGCATCACCAGCCAGCGCCCGCGCCGCGAGGGCGGCAGGAACTCGGCCATCATCGCATAGTCGACAGGCAGCGTTCCGCCGACCGCAAGGCCGGTCAGGAAGCGCAGGAGCAACAAGGTCTGGAAATCCGGCGCGAAGGCCGACGCGATGCCGAACACCGCGTCCATCGCCACTGTTCCGATCAGGATGCGTCGGCGTCCGAAGCGGTCGGCGAGCCGGCCGAACACGGCCGCACCGATCAGCATTCCAAGAAAGAACAGCGTTCCGGTCTGGAGCGCCTGCGGGATGGTGAGCCCGAACGTCGCCGCGATTGAGGCCGCAGTGAAGCCCACCGCCAGCACCTGCATCGCGTCCGCCGTCCACACCAGTCCGAAGACGCCCAGAAGCCTCCTCTGGAACGGCCCGGTGCCGCCCCGCTCCAGAACCGCGTCGATCGTCGTAGCTTTCATTCACACATCCCCCAGAAAACGTGAGCATCGCTCTAGGGGGCATGTGAGAATTTGTCGAGAGGCGAAGCATGCTGCGGGGCATTTTCAACTCGGCAAGGCAGTCAATCCGTTAACCTTAACCATAGGTAAAAGAACCAGTTCGCAGTTTCAGGGTTCTGGAACAGTCAATACAGGGTTAGCATCCGGTTAATGGCGGTACGGGGAAATGCGGCATGACAGGACAGGCAGCGGCGCTGCGCGCCGGTACGGATAACGGGTCCGTTTCGGGCGAGGGACAGGGTTCGGCGTTCGCGCGCAGCGTGTCGGCGCTTTTGGAACGGACGGAATACAGGCGCTGCGAAAGCGGCGAGGATCTCGAGGCGATCTATCGCCTGCGCTACAAGGCGTACAAGGCTTATGGCCTCGTCGGCGAGGCGGAGAACGAGCGCATCTGCGATGCGATGGACGATACGCCGAACAGCTACCGCTTCGGCGTCTTCATCGACGGCGAACTCGTCTCGACGGTCCGCCTTCACCACATCACCGCCGCCGAGCCCTGGGGGCCGGTCATGCGGGTCTACTCCGACATGCTGGAGCCGCGGATCGCCGCTGGCGAGACCTTCGTCAATCCGGGTCAGTTCACGGCCGATCCTTCGGTCTCCGGCTCCTTCCGGCTGTTGCCCTATCTCACGCTGCGGCTTGCGGTCATCGCCAACACCTATTTCGATTCGACGAGCTGCGTGTGCCTGATCCGCGACGAGCATGTCGCCTTCTACAAGCGCATTTTCGGCTCCGCGCAGGTCGGGCTGGCGCGGCCCTATCCGCCCTTCACCGTGCCGGTCATGCTCTACGAGTCGAACTGCGAGGAGAACATGGCGAAGACGGTGGCGCGCTATCCGTTCTTCCGTTCCACCTTCGCCGAGCGTCGCCTCCTGTTCCAGCGGCCGGATGCCGACGAACTGGCGCCGCTCACCGTCCTGCCGACGGCCAAATATCGCGTCGCGGCGTGAGGGCCGACGCCACATATGGTTGCCGTTCAGACTTTCTCGCCTAAGTTCGTCGCCCAGAGGGACTTTCATCCAGGAACCGCATCCATGCCCGATCTCGCACTCACTCCGCTGATCTCGCTCATTGCCGGCGTCGTCATCCTCATCATGCCGCGTCTGCTCAATTACATCGTCGCGCTCTACCTCATCGTCATCGGCCTGATCGGTCTTTTCCCCGATCTCGTCAGGTAGGTTCCGCGACAATCCTGCCATTGCCCTCGATCACGCTTTTCGTTATCAGCGAACGACAGATTTGCGAGGGAGCCTTCCATGGCAGAAGAACATCATTCCGGTCCGCTCGAAATGGGCGCGGAGATGGATTATCATGAGCACGAGAAGACATATTCGCTCTTTCTCGAATTCACGAAATACGGCACGCTGGCCGTCGTGGCGCTCCTGATCGCGATGGCCTTCGGCTTCTTCACAGCAGCCGGCTTCATTTCCTCGACGATCCTGTTCCTGCTCATCTGCGGTCTCGGCGCGTTTCTTCTGCGCTGACTGTCGCTGCGGCGGAGGGTTCCGCCGGGAGTTGGGGATCGGCAGTCAGGGAGGGGCCAATGTCGCAGATCGTTTTCGTACCGAGAGAAGTCGAAGGGCAGGAGCCGCGCGTCGCGGCCTCGCCCGATACCGTCAAGCGGCTGAAGGGGCTGGGCCTTGATGTCGTCGTCGAAACCGGTGCCGGGACGGCCTCGCGGATCCCCGACGCCGAGTTCGAGAAGGCCGGCGCGCGCATCGGCTCGGCCAGTGATGGCCAGGCCGCCGATATCGTGCTCAAGGTCCGCCGCCCGAACGATTCCGAGCTCAAATCCTACAAAAAAGGCGCCGCGGTCATCGCCGCGATGGACCCATACGGCAACGACGCCGCAGTCGCCGCCATGGCCAAGGCCGGCATTTCCGCCTTCGCGATGGAATTCATGCCGCGCATCACGCGCGCGCAGTCGATGGACATCCTGTCCAGCCAGGCCAATCTCGCCGGCTACCAGGCCGTCGTCGACGCGGCCGCCGAGTATGACCGGGCATTGCCGATGATGATGACGGCGGCCGGCACCGTGCCCGCCGCCAAAATCTTCATCATGGGCGTCGGCGTCGCCGGCCTCCAGGCGATCGCCACCGCGCGCCGCATGGGCGCCGTCGTCACCGCGACCGACGTGCGCCCCGCCGCCAAGGAACAGGTCGCCTCCCTCGGCGCCAAGTTCCTTGCCGTCGAGGACGAGGAGTTCAGGGCGGCCGAGACCGCCGGCGGCTACGCCAAGGAAATGTCGAAGGAATATCAGGCCAAGCAGGCCGCGCTGACGGCCGAGCACATCGCCAAGCAGGACATCGTCATCACCACCGCGCTGATCCCCGGTCGGCCGGCGCCGCGCCTCGTCTCGGCAGAAATGGTCGCGTCGATGAAGCCCGGCTCCGTCATCGTCGACCTCGCGGTCGAGCGCGGCGGCAATGTCGAGGGCGCGAAGGCGGGCGAGGTCGTCACCAGCCCCAACGGCGTCAAGATCGTCGGCCACCTCAACATGGCGGGCCGCGTCGCCGCCTCCGCCTCGCTGCTCTACGCCAAGAACCTCTTCGCCTTCCTCGAGACGCTGATCGACAAGGATACGAAGTCGCTTTCGATCAAGCCGGACGAGGAACTGGTCAAGGCGACGCTTCTCACCCACGAGGGCAGGATCGTCCACGCGAATTTCGCCAAGGCGGACAGCGCGCCAGCCGAAGCGCCCGCGCCTGAGCCCAAGCCGAAATCCGCTTCGAAGAAGGGGGATGCGTGATGGAAATGACCGCAATGGAACGCGCCATCGAGCAGCTCGAACAGGCGACTGCCGCGCTGCGGCTCGCCTTCTCCGATCTTGAGACCGCCGAAGCCGCCGGCCACGCCGCGGCCGCCGCGACGGGCGGCGCGATCGACCCCTTCATCTTCCGCTTCGCCATCTTCGTGCTGGCGATCTTCGTCGGCTACTACGTCGTCTGGTCGGTGACGCCGGCGCTGCATACGCCGCTGATGGCCGTCACCAACGCCATCTCGTCGGTCATCGTCGTCGGCGCCCTCCTGGCGGTCGGCATCTCGGCATCGGGACTTGCGACCGGCTTCGGCTTCATCGCCCTCATCCTCGCATCGGTGAACATCTTCGGCGGCTTCCTCGTCACGCACCGGATGCTCGCCATGTACAAGAAAAAAGAGAAGTGAGGCGCATTCGATGAGCGAGAACTTCGCTTCCTTCCTCTACCTCGTCTCCGGCGTCCTGTTCATCATGGCGCTGCGCGGCCTGTCGCACCCCACCACCAGCCGCCAGGGCAATCTCTACGGCATGGTCGGCATGGGCATCGCCATCGTCACCACGCTGCTCCTGGCGCGCCCGACCTTTGGCGGCTTCCTGATGATCGTCGTCGGCATCGCCATCGGCGGCAGCATCGGTGCGGTCATCGCCAGGCGCATCCCGATGACCTCGATGCCGCAGCTCGTCGCAGGCTTCCACAGCCTCGTCGGCCTTGCCGCCGTGCTCGTCGCGGCCGCCGCGATCTATTCGCCGGAGAGCTTCGGCGTCGGCACCGTCGGCCACATCCACACCCAGGCGCTGATCGAGATGTCGCTCGGCGTCGCCATCGGCGCGATCACCTTCACCGGCTCGATCATCGCCTTCCTGAAGCTCGACGGGCGCATGTCCGGCAAGCCGATCATGCTGCCCGCGCGCCACATGATCAACGCGGGCATCGCAACCGCGCTCGTCCTGCTCGTCATCGTCCTCGTCATGACGCAGTCGACGCTCGCCTTCTGGCTGATCGTCATTCTGGCACTGGCGCTCGGCGTGCTGATCATCATCCCGATCGGCGGCGCGGACATGCCGGTGGTCGTCTCGATGCTCAACTCCTATTCGGGCTGGGCCGCGGCGGGCATCGGCTTCACGCTCGGCAATCTCGCGCTCATCATCACCGGCGCGCTGGTCGGCTCGTCGGGCGCGATCCTGTCCTACATCATGTGCAAGGGCATGAACCGCTCCTTCATCTCCGTCATTCTCGGCGGCTTCGGTGGCGAGACTGCTGCCGCCGGCGCCGATGACGGGATCGAGCGCACGGTCAAGCAGGGCTCGGCGGACGATGCCGCCTATCTGATGATGAACGCGCAGAAGGTCATCATCGTGCCCGGCTACGGCATGGCGGTCGCACAGGCGCAGCACGCGCTGCGCGAGATGGCCGACACGCTCAAGGCGAACGGCGTCGAGGTCAGATACGCGATCCACCCTGTCGCCGGCCGTATGCCCGGCCACATGAACGTGCTTCTGGCCGAAGCGAACGTGCCTTACGACGAGGTCTTCGAACTGGAGGACATCAACTCGGAATTCGCGCAGGCCGACGTCGCCTATGTCATCGGCGCCAACGACGTCACAAACCCGTCCGCGCGCGACGACAAGTCCTCGCCGATCTACGGAATGCCGATCCTCGACGTCGACAAGGCCCGCACATGCCTCTTCGTCAAGCGCTCGCTCGGCTCCGGCTATGCCGGCATCGACAACACGCTGTTCTACAAGGACGGCACGATGATGCTGCTCGGCGACGCCAAGAAGATGACCGAGGAAATCGTCAAGGCGATGGCGCATTGATTACTGGATGGCCGGCCATGACTACATGCTGGCCTCCAGGAAGGACGGCACGGTCTATGTCGGCGATGGTAGCGAGCCGTCATGAGAGTCGGAACCCATTCCGTTACGTCTCCACCAAGATGCGACGGTCACGGATATAGATCCCGCATAGTCTCCGCGTTGCTCTGACTTGCGGGATGACGTCCGTTCACGCGTTACTCCCCGGCGGAACGCGTCAGACCGAATTCATTCGCTCATGCGCGTGAATTTCTAGACATTCGGCAAGTTAAGATAGAATCGCGATGTTCGCGTGAACTCTTTATTTGCTCCCGCTTGCCAATATTGGCCAAGCGGGAGCAGCACAATGAAGACATTTTGGAAGGAGCGAAGCGGGAATTTCGCTTCGATGTTCGCAATATTGGCCGTGCCGGTGATCGGCGCGGCGGGCATAGCGATCGATTATTCGCGTGCCCTCAACGTCAAATCGTTCATCCAGGCCGAAACCGACCAGGCGGCGCTTGCCGGAGCGCGGATGGGCATGAGCGCCGACACGGACTTCCTCAGTGACTATGTACGCACCGCCACGATTGGCCGGTATGGATCAGGTGACTGGATTGCCGGTTTGACGGTCACGGGAAGTTGGGAAACGCCTACCGATTTTCGCGTCGTCAGCCAAGGCACCGTGCCGGTCACGCTGCTTTCCGCGGTGCCGGGCTTTCCGGGAGGGATTGATCTCGACGTCCGGGCAGTCGCGCGCGCGGCGGAGCCGCGAATGATCTATAAGGCACCTGAAGTCGCCGAACTCGACCCGGAAGCCGCCGATTACAACCGTATCTACGTTTATTGCTACGATCCCGTTCGCAACGAGCGTCACCATATGACGGCGATCGCAGACAATGCCGGCACGACATATGAATACGAAATGCCGCGCTGCGATGGCGGACAGGCGATGAGCTTTCGTCTCATGAATGTGCGCGATTCAAGGACCCGACGCGGTCAATGGGACAATCCGCGCGCCGAGCGTTACGATTACTTCAGCGACACGGTGGTCGCGGCCGGTGTCGAGGAGTATGATTTTCAAGGCTGGGACATCGTCGAAACGGTGCTTTGCAATACGCGCGCCCAGTGCCGGCCCGTAAGCCAGGGCGGCATCATTCCGGAAGGACGAGAGCGCACGCCACAGCGCGCTACGGGCGTCTGCCAGCCAGGCAAATACATGTATTACGGATTTGAAGACCGACCTCCCGGCAGGGGATGGACGGATCGCGACTATGACGATATTCGAATCGTCATCAGTTGCCCTTCGGTGGAAACCGCCGGCGAACGGTCAGTGAAGCTGATCAGATAGCGGCCCGGATTTGCCGCGATCAAGCGATGGCTTGGGCTTTCGAACATGCAGACGCCGCTCGATCCTGCGGCGTCCGTGGCAATCGCCTGTTTCGGCTCTGGATCACGAAGGCCGCGTGCGGCGCAGGCCCTCGGCGGCGACAGTCAGGCTCGGGTCGAGCCGGACGGCCTCGGCATAGGAGCGCGAGGCGCGCTGGCCTTCGCCGCGGCGTTCGAGGATCACCGCCTGATAGGCCCAGGCTTCCGCATTCGACTTGTCGAGGTTGAGCGCCGTGTTGAAGTCGGCCAGCGCATTGTCCTCGTTGTTGATCGCGAGATAGGACAGGCCACGCGCCGTATAGGGTTCGGCCGCGCTCGGGGCCAGCGAGATCGACTGGGCGAAATCGGAAATCGCGAAATCGTGCTGGTTGCGGGTCTGGTAGAGCAGGCCGCGATTGTAATAGGCGCGCGGGTCGGTCGTATCGAGCTGGATGGCGCGCTCGAAATCCTGGAACGCGTTGCTGTCGTTGCCGGCGAGGCGGTAGAGATTTCCGCGGCCGATATAGGCGGCATCGTAGTTCGGGTTGAGCTGGAGCGCCTGGTTGTAGTCGGCAAGGGCGGCCTGGCTGTTGCCCATGTTGCGATGGATCAGCGCGCGATTGTTGTAGGCTTGGAAGAATCCTGGATTGAGCTGGATCGCGCGGTCGAAATCGGCCAGCGCCTCGGCGTTGCGCCCGCCGCGGCCATAGGCCGATCCGCGCACATTATAGGCTTGCGGGTCCTGCGGGGAGCGCTCGATAACGGCGGTCAGCGAAGAGATGTTCTCCGTCGATGCCTGGGCCGCGTCCATCGGCGATACCGTCGACATCGTTTCGGGCGCCGTCTGGCAGGCGGCAAGCGCCAGCACGGAGATGAGAGCGAATGCGGTTGCGGTACGCTTGGCGTGGCGCGCGGTCGAAATCATCGGCTGGTTCCCCCGGTTCGGATTTGGCAAGCAGGCTGCGTTGGGTCAAACGCGGACAATGCAAAAAGGTGGCAGCGATTGCTCGCGCCACCTCTTATAAATCGGCAAAAAGGACCAAAAAGCGGCGGATCAACGCGCCGCAACGGCCGGGGCGCGACCGCCGCCGACCAGACCCTCGCGCTGGGCGCGCTTGCGGGCCAGCTTGCGGGCGCGGCGAACGGCTTCGGCCTTCTCGCGCGCGCGCTTTTCGGACGGCTTCTCGTAGTGGCCGCGCATCTTCATCTCGCGGAAGATACCTTCGCGCTGCATCTTCTTCTTGAGCGCGCGAAGCGCCTGATCAACATTGTTGTCGCGGACGAGTACCTGCACGAGCGTTCCTGTTCGTTACCGTGGGCCTAACCAAAATCTCATAAGCGCAATGAATTGCGCCCGTGGCGCGCGCACCACGGATCGGTGCGGCTCATATCACCGCCGGCACCCCTTGTCGAGCGGAATTCTCCAGCCGGCGCGCGGCGTGTCCGCCGGCCAATTCGTCGCAGCGAAATATGCGCGGCGCAAACGAACAATCGAAGTCGCAATCAGCGCAAGGCGAGACAGTGCTTTTCGCTAGTCATAGCTTCGCCATTCCGGTTTGCCCGGATGCCGTTTTCCAACAGTCGCGAGGCAGCAGCCCCATGCGCAAATATTCGGTCTTCGCCATCGCCCGCGAGGCGCTTCGCGGCCACAGGGGCTGGGAGGAGCAATGGTCCTCGCCCGAGCCGCGCTCCGAATACGACGCCATCATCGTCGGCGCCGGCGGGCACGGGCTGGCGACGGCCTATTACCTCGCCAAGGAGCACGGCCTCACCAATGTCGCGGTGCTCGAAAAGGGCTGGCTCGGCGGCGGCAATACCGGCCGCAACACCACCATCATCCGCTCCAACTATCTCTACGACGAAAGCGCCGGCATCTACGACCATGCGGTGAAGCTGTGGGACGGGCTTTCGCAGGATTTGAACTACAACGTCATGTATTCGGCGCGCGGCGTCATGATGCTGGCGCACAACGTCCACGACGTTCAGGTCTTCAAACGGCATATTCACGCCAACCGCCTCAACGGCGTCGACAATGAATGGCTGACGCCGGAGGAAGCGCAGGCTTTCTGCCCGCCGCTCAACATCTCGAAATCGGCCCGCTATCCGGTCATGGGCGCCGCGCTTCAGCGGCGCGGCGGCACGGCGCGGCACGATGCGGTCGCCTGGGGCTATGCCCGCGCGGCCGCCGATCGCGGCGTCCACATCATCCAGAACTGCGAGGTCACCGGCATCCGCCGCTCGGCCAACGGCCACGTCACCGGCGTCGACACCAATCGCGGCTTCATCGGCGCGAAGAAGGTCGGCGTGGTCGCGGCCGGCCATTCCTCGGTCCTCATGCAGATGGCCGACGTCAGGATGCCGCTCGAATCCTATCCGTTGCAGGCGCTGGTCTCGGAGCCGGTCAAACCGGTCTTTCCCTGCGTCGTCATGTCGAACACGGTCCACGCCTATATCTCGCAGTCCGACAAGGGCGAGCTCGTCATCGGCGCCGGCACGGACCAGTATACGTCCTATTCGCAGACCGGCGGCTTCCACATCCTGAACCATACGCTCGACGCGATCTGCGAGATGTTCCCGATGTTCACGCGCATGAAGATGCTGCGCTCATGGGGCGGCATCGTCGATGTCACGCCGGACCGCTCGCCGATCCTCGCCAAGACGCCGGTTCCCGGCCTCTATGTGAATTGCGGCTGGGGCACGGGCGGGTTCAAGGCGACGCCGGGCTCGGGCCACGTCTTCGCGCACACCATCGCCAACGACAACCCGCACCCGATCAACGCGCCGTTCAACCTCGAACGCTTCCGCACCGGGCGCCTCATCGACGAAGCGGCCGCCGCCGCGGTCGCGCACTAGGAATACCCCATGCTTCTCATCCGCTGCCCCTATTGCGAGGAAGAGCACCCCGAGCTCGAATTCCGCCATGCCGGCGAGGCACATATCGCGCGCCCCACCGAAATCGCGGACCTCTCGGACGACGAGTTCGAAAAATTCTTCTTCATCCGCCAGAACCCGAAGGGCTTGATCTTCGAGCGCTGGCGCCACATTCACGGCTGCGGCCGCTTTTTCAACGCCGCCCGCGACACGGTGACCGACAAGTTCCACCTGACCTACAAGGCCGGCGAGCCGAAGCCGGACATCACGCTGATGGCGCCCTCCGCTCCCGCCGCCTGGGCCAATCGCGAGCCGGCGGAACTCAATGTGGACATGCCTGCCAATGACACGGGCGTAAAATGAGCGAAACCTTCCGCATCCCCGCCGCCGGACGCCTCACCCCCGCGCACACCGCCCGCTTCACCTTCGACGGCAAGTCCTATCAGGGCGTCGAGGGCGACACGCTGGCCTCCGCCCTCCTTGCCAATGGCGTCCACCTCGTCGGCCGTTCCTTCAAATACCACCGCCCGCGCGGTTTCCTCTCCGCCGGCGCCGAGGAGCCGAACGCGCTCGTCGGCATCCACCGCGATGCCGCCCGCAAGACGCCGAATGTCCGCGCCACGGTGCAGGAGCTTTATGACGGCCTCACCGCCGTCTCGCAAAACCGCTGGCCCTCGCTCGCCTTCGACATCGGCGAGGCCAACGATCTGGGCTCGCCGATGTTCTCGGCCGGTTTCTACTACAAGACCTTCATGTGGCCGAAGGCGGCGTGGGACAAGGTCTACGAGCCCTTCATCCGCCGCGCGGCGGGCCTTGGCGTCGCGCCCGACCAGCCCGACCCGGATCACTATTCCTCGCTCTACGCGCATTGCGACGTGCTGGTGCTGGGCGGCGGCGCGGCCGGCATCGCGTCGGCGCTCGCGGCGGCTTCCAGCGGCGCGCGCGTCATCCTCGCCGACGAGCAGGCCGAGTTCGGCGGCGCGTTGCGCTTCGAGACGGGCGCGCAGATCGACGGCATGGGCGGCTGGGATTGGGCGCAAGCCCGCCTTTCCACGCTGAAGGCGATGAACAATGTCCGCATCCTGCCGCGCACGACCGCCTTCGGCTATTACGCGCAGAACCTCGTCGGCCTCGTCGAGCGCGTCACCGACCATCTCGCCAATCCCGGCAAGGATCTGCCCCGCGAGCGCCTTTGGCAGGTGAGGGCGGCGAAAGTCATCATCGCCACCGGCGCGATCGAGCGGCACATGGTCTTCGCGGACAACGACCGGCCGGGCATCATGCTGGCATCGGCGGCCCGCATCTTCCTCAACCATTACGGCGTTGCGGTCGGCCGCAATGTCGGCGTCTACACGGCGACAGATTCCGCCTACGCCGCCGCCATCGACCTCAAACGCGCCGGCGTTTCGATTGCCGCCATCGTCGACATTCGCGACGAGCCGAAGGGCGCCGCCATAGACGAGGCCCGCGCGCTCGGCATCGAAGTCCTCACCGGCCATGCGGTCACGAAGACCGGCGGCAAGCTGCGCGTTTCCTCAATGGCGGTCGCGCCGAAATCGGGCGGCACCACGCGAGTCATCCCGGTCGACGCGCTCCTGATGTCGTCCGGCTGGACGCCGTCCGTCCATCTCTTCTCGCAGTCGCGCGGCAAGGTCGCCTTCGACGACGCCACCCAGCGCTTCCTGCCCGGCCAGTATGCACAGGACTGCATCTCGGTCGGCGCCTGCAACGGCACCGACACGCTCCAGGCCGTCATCGACGAAGCCTATGCGGCTGGCGAGAAGGCGACGGCGGGTGCGAAGGGCAATCGCCCCGCCGCCTCGACCTCAGAAAACTGGACCGGCAACTTCCTCGGCACGGGGCCCGGCGCGGAGGCCGACACCACCGTCAAGGCCTTCGTCGATTTCCAGAACGACGTGACCGCCAAGGATATCCGCCTTGCCGTGCGCGAGGGGATGCGCTCCATCGAGCACGTCAAGCGCTTCACCACCAACGGCATGGCGACCGACCAAGGCAAGACGTCCAACATGCACGGCCTTGCCATCGCCGCCGAGACGCTCGGCAAGCCGATCCCGCAGGTCGGACTCACCACCTTCCGCGCGCCCTATACGCCCGTCACCTTCGGCGCCATCGTCGGCCATTCGCGGGGCGCGCTGTTCGACCCGACGCGCCGCACCCCCATGCACGGCTTCGCCGAAAGCCGCGGCGCGGTGTTCGAGGATGTCGGACAGTGGAAGCGCGCCTGGTATTTCCCGCAATCGGGCGAGGACATGCACCAGGCCGTCGCCCGCGAATCGAGGACCGTGCGCCAGTCGGCCGGCATTTTCGATGCGTCGACCCTCGGCAAGATCGAAGTCGTTGGGCCCGACGCGGCCCAGTTCATGGAACTCCTCTACACCAATCCATGGGCGAAGCTGGAACCTGGCCGCTGCCGCTATGGCATCATGCTTCGCGAGGACGGCTTCATCTATGATGACGGCGTGGTCGGCCGCCTCGCCGAGGATCGCTTCCACGTTACCACCACGACCGGCGGCGCTGCGCGCGTGATGAACCACATGGAGGACTACCTCCAGACCGAGTTCCCGCATCTGAAGGTCTATCTCACCTCGACATCCGAGCAGTGGGCGGTCATCGCCGTCCAGGGCCCGAAGAGCCGCGACATCATCGCGCCGCTGGTCGAGGGCATCGACATGTCGGACGCCGCCATGCCGCACATGTCGGTGCGCGAAGGCACGATCTGCGGCGTGCCGACCCGGCTCTTCCGCATGTCGTTCACCGGCGAGCGCGGCTTCGAGATCAACGTGCCGGCCGATTTCGGCGAAAGCGTTCTGGAAGCCGTCTGGGCGGAGGCACAGAAGCATGGTGCCTGCCTCTACGGCACGGAGACGATGCACGTCCTGCGCGCCGAAAAGGGCTACATCATCGTCGGCCAGGAAACCGACGGCACCGTCACCCCGCAGGACGCCGGACTGGATTGGGCGATCGGCAAGAAGAAGACCGATTTCGTCGGCATACGCGGTCTGAAACGCCCCGACCTCGTCGGCGCCGGCCGCAAGCAGCTCGTCGGCCTGAAGACCGTCGACCCCAACGTCGTCTTGGAAGAGGGCGCGCAGATCGTCGCCGATCCCGACCAGCCGATCCCGATGAAGATGATCGGCCACGTCACGTCGAGCTACTGGTCCTCCAATTGCGGCCGCTCGATCGCGCTGGCGCTGGTGGTGGATGGGCGCGAGAAGACCGGCCAGCGCCTGTTCGTGCCGATGCCGGGGAAGGTGATCGAGGTTGAAGTGACGGGAACCGTGTTCTTCGATGAGAGCGGGGAGCGGTTGAATGGGTGAGATGAGCAAGATGCCGACCATAGACGCCGAACCCGCCACCCGCCGCCCCATCCTCGCCGGCCGCCAGACGACCGCGCCCAACGCCGCGGTCACCGTCGCGTCGCCGGCGTCGCGCCTGTCGCTGCGCGCTCCTTCAGAAAGCGTCGCGTCCCTGTCGTCGGCCCTCGGCCTCACCCTCCCGACCAAACCCAAGACTTCGGCCTCCGCCAAGAGCCGCCACGCGCTCTGGCTCGGCCCGGACGAATGGCTCGTCATCGACGAAACCGGCGCGGACCTCGCCGCGCTCGTCAAACCTGTCGCCGCCTTCCATTCGGCCGTCGACGTCTCGCACCGCAATGCCGCCTTCGTCGTTTCGGGCAAGGGCGCCGCGACCACGATAAATGCCGGCTGCCCGCAGGATCTGTCGCTCGCGGCCTTTCCGGTCGGCGCGGCCTCGCGCACCATCCTGCACAAGATCGAGATCGTGCTGTTGCGCACCGGCGAGGATCAATTCCGGGTCGAGTGCTGGCGGTCCTTCGCCGACTACGGCTTCTCTTTTCTCAGCGAAGCCGCCGGGGATTGTTGATCACGAGGCTCGGCGCAGGCGACTGCCCTGCGCGAAGGCGACGATTTGGCTTGCCGGCAGTGGCTTGGCGAGCGCGAAGCCTTGCAGCGCGTCGCAGCCCAGGTTCCTGAGTACCTGGGCGTGCTCCATCGTCTCGACGCCCTCGGCGAGCACCTGAATGCCGAGCGAGTGACCCATCTCGATGATCGAGCCGAGCAACTGGCGCTGGGCAAGCGAGCCGACGATGGGCTGGACGAGCTGGCGGTCGATCTTCAGCCGCTGCGGCTTCAGTTTCAGGAGCGAGACGATGGACGCATAGCCTGTCCCGAAATCGTCGATCTCGACGTCGATGCCGATCGATTTCAGTTCGTCGACATGATGCATCAGCCGATCGTCATGCTCGTCGAGGAAGATCGATTCGACGAGTTCGAATGAGATGCGGCCGGGCTCGATGTCGAGCTTGCGCAAGCTGGTGAGTAGTTCGTCATTGTGCAGCCTGCGCGCCGACACGTTGACCGAAGCCTGCGGCACGCGCAGTCCCTGCAATTCCCAAATGCCGAGCTGCGCCACGGTCGCTTCCAACATGCGCCGGTCGATCTCGTGGACGACGTCGAGTTCTTCGGCGACCTTCATGAAGTAGGATGGTCCGAGCAGGCCCTTTTGCGGATGCTCCCAGCGTGCCAGCGCCTCGACGCCGATGATCTCGAAGGTCTGCGCGTCGAATTGCGGCTGATAGTATGGCACGAACTCGCCGCGATCGAGCGCCTGGCGAATGTCGTCGGCGATCTGCTTGGTGGTGATGATCTCCGCCTGCAATGCCTCCGAAAAGAACTGGAAGCAGTTCCGCCCGTTTCGCTTGGCCCGGTAGAGCGCGATGTCGGCATTGACCAGAAGCCGTGTCGGGTCGGATAGCGAATCGGCATCCGTGGCGATGCCGACAGACCCGCCGATGCGGCATTCGTGCTCTTCATAGAGCGTCGGTTCCTGAAGCTTGACGATGATTGTGGCGGCCAGATCGGCAAGGCTTTCGGCCGACAGCAGCGCGGCATTGCGCGCGCGGCGCACGACGACGAACTCGTCGCCGCCGACCCGCGCCACGAAGTCGCTCGGCCAGACCGACTGGCGCAGCACGTTCGCGGCATGGACGAGCATCGCGTCTCCGGCAGCATGGCCGAGCGTGTCGTTGATCTCCTTGAAGCGGTCGAGGTCGATCTGAAGGATCGCGGCCACTTCACTTCCGTCGGCGAAGGCTTTCGCATGTTCGGCGATGGTCTCGTCGAGGAAGCGGCGATTGGGAAGTCCGGTGAGCGAATCGTGCAAGGCGTTGAACTCGATCCGCTCGCGAATCGATTCCAGTTCCGCGTTGCGCGCCTCGGACAGGAGAATGGCCATGTTCAAGGCTTGGGCGCGCTCGACGTCCTCGCTCACGTCCCAGTTGACGCCGACGATGCGCGGCGGCGCCGTCTCGTCCTGGAATACCGAGCCGATGGCGCGGATATGGCGGATCGAACCATCCTCGAGCACCAGGCGATAATCGGAATGATAGCGGCCGGTCTCGCGCATCGCCACGGAGAAGTCGGCTTCCGCGCGCACCTTGTCGTCGGGATGAAGTCGTCTGGCCCAGAAGGGGTAGTTGCGGATACCGGCATCCTGCGGATAGTCGTAGAGTTCGTTCATCCGGTCGTCCCAGATGAGTTCGCCGTTCTGGACGTCCATCTCCCAGATGCCGATGCGCGAGGCTTGCACGGCCAGGCGCAGCCGTCGCGAAATCTGCTCCAGTTCCAGCTTGCGCTCGCGCATGTCGGCGATGTTGCGCTGACGCTCGTCCATCAGGCGGCCCATGATGAAGGTCGGTCCCAGAACGAGCAGGGCGGCGGCGATCAGCCAGGCATAAAGCTGGCCGCGGCCGGGTATCGGCTGGTCCCATCCGCCTTTGGGTCGGGCCGCGATCTGCCATGTCCCCGACGGAAGCAGGACATCCACCGTCACCGGATCGTCGGCGAGGATCGAGGCGGGGCCGAAGAAGCGTTCGCCGCGCCCGCCGGCCGCGTCGCGGCCGACGATGGCGACCTCGATGGCGAGGTCGGCATCGAGGAGCCCGCTCTGGCGGTAGAGCTGCTCGACGTCGACGATGGCCGAGACGATGCCCCAGAATTCGCGCACGCCCATCGCATTGCGCGAGAAAACGGGGAAACGGCCGATGAAGCCCTGGCCGCCCTGGACGAGATCGACCGGGCCGGCGAGCACCAGCTCGCCGGAATTGCGCGCCTTGAACACCGCATCGCGTTGCGTTTCGCTGGTCCTGTAGTCGAGCCCGATGGCGCGTTCATTGCCCTCGATCGGATGGATCAGCTTGACCACGAGATCGGGCGCGGCAGCGATGTGGCGGATCTGCAATTCCTGCGTCAGGAGACTGCCGACCAGTTCGGAGAACTCGGCCTGCCCGATGTCCGGGTTGGTTTCGATCGAGGCGACCAGGCCGCGAACGAGCTGGATGTTCGCGTTGATCGAGCCTTCCAGCTTGGCACGCACGAGGCTTGACTTGGAGAGCACGTCCGAGCGCAGCTTCTGGTCGAAGACGTTCTGGTTCTGGTTAAGCGCAAAGATCGCGGCGGCGACAACGACCATGGTGGCGAGCAGCAGGTGCAGATGGCTGGCGCGAATCCGCCGCAACCCCTTGCGATTGCCCTTCTGGTCGAAAACCCCACCCATTCGCCTGCCCCGACGCTGCCCCAAGCATGATTGGACCAGAATGGGAGGCGAGACCTTAAATTAGAATTGAGGCGATTCAGGATGATGGCTGCGAAACGGGATAAACCGCAGCGCGCCGGTCCCTTTCCCAAACAGGGTTAAACGGCCGTTATGCCGCCATCGGCAGCCAGGGTCTGGCCGGTCATGAAGGAATTCTGCGGACAGCCGGCGAACAGCATCACCTCGATCACCTCGTCGACCTCCGCCAGCCGGCGCATCGGCACGCCGCGCACCAGTTCCTTCTCGCCCGATGCGGCGTCCTCTCCCAGCGCGCCGAGCGCGTCGGTGGCCATCGGGGTGCGGGCATAGGAGGGGCAGACGGCATTGATGCGGATGCCCTTGGAGGCATATTCGGCCGCCGCCGAGCGCGTCAGGCCGACGACGCCGTGCTTGGCCGCTGAATAGACGCTGAGCCGCGGCGCGCCGGCGATGCCGGCGACGGATGCGACGTTGACGATCGCGCCCCGCGTGCCGTCGCGGCGATATTGCCGTTCGAGCACCGGCAACTGGTATTTCATGGCGTAGAAGACGCCCATCAGGTCGATGTCGATGACGCGGCGCGCCTCACCTGAATCCATCAGCGGCAGCTTGGAGAAGGCGTGCGCGATGCCGGCATTGTTGAAGGCGACGTCGAGTCGGCCGAAGCGCGCGACGGTCAGGTCGACGAGATCGCGCGAATGTTCTTCCTGCGAAACGTCGCCCGCAAGCGTCGTGGCCTTGTCGCCGAACGGGGCCGCGACCACACCCAACTCCGCCTCGCGAATGTCCGAAAGGACGAGATTGGCGCCTTCTTCGGCCAGACGTTCGGCGAGCCGCTTGCCGAAGCCGCCGCCCGCGCCGGTGACGATCGCCGTCAGCCCCTCGTAACGCTTCATGTCATGTTCCCCGCTAGCCGGCTCACTTGCCGGTCTTGATGGTTTCGACGGCGAGTTCGGCCAGAAGCGTCACCGCCTTGCCATAGGTCTTCGCCTTTTCAGGATTGGACGCGTTGCCGTCGAGGGCGCGCTTGTAGACGCCCTGGCAGATGGCCGCGAGGCGGAAGAAGGAAAAGGCGACGTAATAGGTCCAGTTGTCGATGCCCGCGATGCCGCGGCGCTCGCAATAGGCTTCGACATACTCGGCTTCGGTCGGCAGGCCGAGCGCCTTGCGGTCGATGCCGCCCAGCCCCTTGAAGGCGGATGAGTGCGGCAGGCGCCACTGCATACACTGGTAGGAAAGGTCCGCATAGGGGTGGCCGAGCGTCGACAGTTCCCAGTCGAGAACCGCGACCACCTGCGGCGCGTCGGCGGAAAAGATCATGTTGTCGAGCCTGTAATCGCCATGGACGAGCGAGACCACGCCGTCGTCGGGAACCGCGTGATGCTCCAGCCAGGCGAGCAGCGTCTCCATGTCCTCGATGCGGCCCGTTTCCGAGGCGCGATACTGGCTCGACCAGCGCGCGAACTGGCGGTCGAAATAGCTGCCCGGCCGGCCGAAATCGGCAAGGCCGGCGGCCTCGACATCGACCGAATGCAGCGCCGCCAACACCCGGTTCATGTCGTCATAGATCGCCTTGCGCTCGGCATTGTCCCTGGCGTCGGGCAGGGCGGGGTCCCAGAAGATGCGCCCGTCGACGAAGTCCATCACGTAGAACATGCGCCCGATCGGCGAATCCTCCGGCGCCAGATGGACCATGTTGGGCACCGGCACGCCGGTCGACGCGAGCGCCTTCATGACGCGGAATTCGCGGTCGACCTGATGGGCCGATTTCAACAGTTCGCCCGGCGGCTTGGCGCGCAGCACGTAGCGCCCGCTTGCCGCTGTCAGGAGATAGGTCGGGTTCGACTGGCCGGCATTGAACTTCTTGATGTCGGCAAGACCGGAAAAGCCGGGTATCGCGGCTTCGAGATAGGGCGCGAGCGTCTCGGCATCGAGAATGTTGGGATCGCTCATGCCTGGGCTTCCTCGCGTTGCAGGACGGCAAGCGTCAGCCAGCGCGCCGTCAAGGCGGGCTTCTTGACGCCCTCGATCTCCACCGTCACGTCGGTCGCCACCTGTATCCAGCCGGAGGGCCGCACATTGACGTCGGCGAGGACGAACCGGCCGCGCACGCGCGCGCCGGTCTTCACCGGGGTCACGAAGCGAACCTTCTCGAACCCGTAATTGACGCCCATTTCGGCATTGGCCAGCGGCGGGATCGATTCATAGGAAAACACCGAGAGCAGCGACAGCGTCAGGAAGCCATGCGCGATCGTGCCGCCGAAGGGTGTCTCGGCGGCGCGCACGGGGTCGACATGGATGAACTGGTGGTCGTCGATCGCGTCGGCGAACATGTCGATCATGCTTTGGGTGACCGTGCGCCACGGCGACACCCCGATCTCGTTGCCGACATTTGCCACCAGCCGGTCGATGTCGACCGGCTCCAGACGGGGACCTTCCATGGCTGAAACCCTTATTCCTTGAACAACGACATGCCGTGCTGGACGGACTGCCCGCCGTCGATCGGCAGAATCGCGCCCGTCACGTAGCTTCCGGCTTTCGAGCACAGATACAGCGTCGCTCCCGCAATGTCATGCGGCGCGCCGATCCGGCCGAGCGGAACGCGCGAGCCGACATGGTCGGCCTGTTCCTCGGTCGCCGTGGCAAACGCCGTCATGCGGCTCTGGAAGGGGCCGGGCGCGAAGGCGTTGACGGTGATGCGCCGTCCCGCAAGCTCGATCGCCAGCGTCCGCGTCATGTGATGCACCGCCGCCTTCGAGGCGGTGTAGGAATAGGCGCCGTCGGCGATCGGCTGCGTGCCCATCACCGAACCCAGATTGACGATCCGCGCCGGGTCCTCGTGACTGGCCGCGCGTTCGAGTTCGGGCAGGAGTTCGCGCGTCAGGTGGAAGAGCCCGGTGACGTTGACGTTCATCACCTTCGCCCATGCCGAATAGGGAAACTCGGAGAGTTCCGCTCCCCAGGAAATGCCCGCATTGTTGAACAGGATGTCGAGCTTGTCGGTGCGGTTCCTGACCTCGGCGACGAGGGCCGCGACGCCTTCCTCGGAGGACACGTCGCCGCCGAAGCCCTCGGCCGTGCCGGGCATTCCCATCGCGTTCAGTTCCTCGGCGGCGCGGGCGCAGTCATGGCCCTTGCGCGAGGCGATCAGAACGCGGGCGCCGCCCTGCATCAGCGCGGTCGCCGCCATGCGGCCGATGCCGGTCGCCGCGCCGGTGACGAGCGCGGTCTTGCCGCGCACGGAAAAAAGGTCCTCGACAAAGCTCATCGTTCCTCCCGGAGAAGTTTTGCTGCGGCGTTTCGAAGCCGCGTTGACAACATACCCGATAGTATGTTCATCATTCGACATCCGTAAAGGCCCTTCGTGAAAACCGGCAGGAGACCGGTGGAGGGCAGGCGGAAGGGCGGGAGGAAATCGCTTCGCATGGGCCTCGGCATACGGGAACGCACGCTCGACAGTTCGCGCACCGCCATCCTGGAGGCGGCGGCGCGCTGCTTCCACGAGCGCGGATATGCGGCGACGTCGATCGACGACGTGGCCCGCGCGTTGCAGTCGACCAAGGGCCGCATCTACCATCATTTCGAATCCAAGGCCGACCTCTTCGCCGAGGTTTTCCGTGCCGGGATGGACATGAACTATGTTGCGCTCGAACCGCTGCGCAACATGAAGGGCGAGGCGCATCAGCGCTGGCGGCGCTTCGCCTGGGTCCATGTCGACCAGATGATCACCACCCGCGCGTTCCAGCGCGTCGTGTGGATGGGCGTCGAGATGTATCTGACCGGCGCGCCGACGCCGCATCAGCGGGCGCTGTTCGAGGAATTGTTCGAAACCCGCTCGCGTTACGGCGACATTTTCCGCACCCTCATCGCGGAGGGCCGCGAAAACGGCCATTTCCAGTTCGCCAATCTCAGCGTCGCGAACCAGTTGATGTTCATGACGCTCAATTCGCCGATCTTCTGGTACTCGCCGCGCACCGGGGAAACCCGCGCCGATATCGAGGATCTCATCGCACAAGTCGTCACCTGCGCCTGGCGCGGGCTGGGCGGCACGGAAGGAGCCGGTAAATGAGCGTCAATCCCGAGATGAACCTCGCCATGAGCGAGAAGGTCCGGCCGCTGCACGAGAAGGTCGCGCGCATGGTGCGCGAGGAGATCATGCCGCTCGACGAGGAATTTCTGTCCGAGATCGGCAAGGATGGCGACCGCTGGGCCTATACGAAGCGCCAGACCGAGATCATGGAGGGGCTGAAGGCCAAGGCGCGCGAGCGCGGGCTGTGGAACTTCTGGCTCACCCATTCCGACCGGGGCTACGGCCTGACGACGGTCGAATACGCCTATCTGGCTGAGGAAATGGGCAAGGCGCATCTGGGCGCGGAGACCTTCAATTGCTCGGCGCCCGACACCGGCAACATGGAAGTGCTGGAACGCTATGGCGCGCCCGAGCACAAGGAACGCTGGCTGAAACCGCTTTTGAACGGCGAAATCCGCTCCGCCTATCTGATGACCGAGCCGGACGTGGCCTCGTCCGACGCCACCAACATCGCCATGCGCTGCGAGCGCGACGGCGACGATTACGTGCTCAACGGCGAGAAATGGTGGTCGTCCGGCGCCGGCGATCCGCGCTGCAAGATCTACATCACCATGGTCGCCTCGCCTTCGGCGGACCGGCCGAAGCATCAGCAGCATTCGATGATCCTGGTCCCGGCCGATGCGAAGGGCATCACCAAGCTGCGGGCCATGCAGGTCTATGGCGACGACGACGCGCCGCATGGCCATCTGCATCTGAAATTCGAGGATGTCCGCGTGCCGGCGTCGAACCTGATCCTCGGCGAGGGCAGAGGCTTCGAGATCGCGCAGGGGCGCCTCGGACCGGGCCGCATCCATCATTGTATGCGCGCCATCGGCCAGGCGGAAATGGCGCTCGAACTGATGTGCAAGCGTTCGCTTCGCCGCGAGGCGTTCGGCAAGAAACTCGCGCAGCTCGGCGCCAATTTCGACATCATCGCGGAGTGCCGCATGGAGATCGAGATGGCGCGGCTTCTGTGCCTCAAGGCGGCCTGGATGATCGACCAGGGCGACAAGAAGGCGGCAGCGCCGTGGATCAGCCAGATCAAGGTCGTCGCGCCGCGCGTCGCGCTCAAGGTCACCGATGAGGCCGTGCAGATGTATGGCGGGCAGGGCATCAGCCAGGACACCCCGCTCGCCCGCTCCTGGACCCACCTGCGCACCCTGCGCCTCGCCGACGGCCCCGACGCCGTCCACCGCCGCCAGGTCGCCCGCGAGGAACTGAAGAAGTACACGCAGGAGAAGGTGTGACAATGAAAGCCATCGTCGCCCACGACTACGGGCCGCTCGACACGCTCACCTACGCGGATTGGCCGGAGCCGGAAGTCGGCCCGAAGACCGTCGTCATCGATGCCGCGATGATCGGTGTCAATTATCCCGACGGCCTTCTGGTGCAGGGCCTTTACCAGATGAAACCCGAGACGCCCTTCGTGCCTGGCATGGAGGTGGCGGGCCGCGTCTCGGCCATCGGCGAAGGCGTGACGCGCTTCAAGATCGGCGATCGGGTCGGCTCGGTTTCCGCGCTTGGCGCCTATGCCGAGAAGGTGGCGGCCGACGAGAGTGCCGTCATGCCTTTGCCGGACGGCCTCACCGATGAAGACGCCTGCGCGCTGATGTGCGGGTTCGGCACCGCGCACCATGCGCTCAAGCAGCGCGGCCAGTTGCAGCCCGGCGAGACGCTGTGCGTCCTCGGCGCATCGGGCGCGACAGGCGTCGCGGCGGTCCAGATCGGCAAGGCGATGGGCGCGAAGGTGATCGCGGTCGCCTCGACCCCTGATAAGCAGAACGTGGCGAAACAGGCCGGCGCCGACATCGTGCTCGGCTACGACAATCTCAAGGACGCGCTCAAGCAGGCGACCGGCGGCAAGGGCGTTGATGTCGCTTTCGACCCGGTCGGCGGCGAGGGCTTCGACGTTCTCTCCCGCTCGATGGGCTGGGGCGGGCGCCTGCTCGTCATCGGCTTTGCCTCCGGCACGATCCCGAAGCTTCCCGTCAACCTCACGCTGGTCAAGGGCTACAGCGTCGTCGGCGTCTTCTGGGGCGCCTTCACCGCCAAGGAGCCCAAGGTCAATGCGGACAACATGAAGGAACTGATCGGCTGGCATCTGGCCGGCCAGATCAAGCCGGTCATCGAGGGCGTCTATCCGCTCTCGGACGCGTCTTCCATCCTCGAACGCGTCCTCAATCGCGGCGCGACCGGCAAGATCGTCCTGAAGCCGTGAAGGAGACATCATGACTCTTCCCAAGACGATGAACGCTTTGCTCCTCAAGAATGACGGCTATGCGCGCGCGCATTCCGGCACGGCGCTCGAAGCCATGGAGCCCTATGTCGAACAGGCGACCATCGAGGTGCCGGAGCCCGGCCCGAGCCAGGTTCTGGTCAAGGTCGCGCTCGCCTCGATCAACCCGTCCGACGTCATGTTCCTGAAAGGGCTTTACGGCCAGCCCCGGAAAAAGGGCCAGCCCGCCGGTTTCGAGGGCGTTGGCGAAGTGGTCGCGGCCGGCGCCGAGGCGCAAGGCCTCGTCGGCAAGCGCGTCGCCTTCGCCACCGGCCTTTCCAACTGGGGAAGCTGGGCCGACTACGCTATCGCCGAAGCCGCCGCGTCGATCCCGATCATGGACGGCGTGCGCGACGAGGATGCGGCCGCGATGATCGTCAACCCGCTCACCGCGCTCGCCATGTTCGGCATCGTCAGGGACGAGGGCGAGAAGGCTTTCGTCGTCACCGCCGGCGCGAGCCAGTTGTGCAAATTGATGATCGCGGTGGCGAAGGACGAGGGCTACCGCCCCATCGCCATCGTGCGCCGCGACGACCAGATCGAGCCCTTGAAGGCCATCGGCGCGGCGCATGTGCTGAATGCGGAAAGCGCTGATTTCGACCGCCAGCTCGCCGAGGTGCTGGGCTCCGAAAAGCCGCGCATCTTCCTCGACGCCGTCACCGGGCCGCTCGCCGCCAAGGTGTTCCATACGATGGGCAAGCGCGCGCGCTGGATCGTCTATGGCCGGCTCGATCCGGAAACGACGCCCATCGTCGAGCCCGGCCAGATGATCTTCATGCACAAGAAGATCGAGGGTTTCTGGCTCACCGAGTGGATGCGCTCGGCCGGCAACGACAAGCGCATGGCCGCCGTCGTCGAGGCGCAGAAGCGCTTTGCCGACGGGCGCTGGAAGACGGACGTGACCGCGATCGTGCCGCTTGCCGAAGCGGTCGATCGGGTGGCCGGGGAGCTTGCCCGGCCGAACGGGAAGGTATTCATCAGGCCATGACGAAAAGGTGCGCGGGAGGAGCTTGCGCACCCGTTCTGGCAGCTTAAGGTTGAAGGACATCGCGGCGTCAGATCGCGTGTCATAAAGTGGAGGAGAACGTCCTTGGACGTGTTGCAGCTCATCGTCAGCGGCCTTGCGAATGGCTGCGTCTACGGCCTCATCGCCATGGGGTTCGTGCTGATCTACAAGGCGACCGAAGCGGTGAATTTCGCCCAGGGCGATTTCATGATGCTCGGCGCCTTCATCTGCCTCGGCCTCACCAATCCGCAATTCATGGGCCTGCCTTTCTGGGTATCGGTGCCGATCGCCATCGCGATCATGGGCGCCTTCGGCTATGCGCTGGATCTGGTGGTGCTGCGGCGCATGTTCGGCCAGTCGCAGATCGCCATCGTCATCCTCACCATCGCCCTCGGCTTCGTGCTGCGCTTTGCCGCCGGCGTCATCTGGGGGCACGAGCCGATCTCGCTCGCCTCGCCCATCGCCGGCCGCGACGTGCGCTTTGCCGGCGTGGTGCTCGGGCTCGACGAGGTGATGGTGATCATCGTCACCGCCGTTCTGACGCTGCTGCTCTACCTCTATTTCAACCGCACCAAGCTCGGCGTCGCTATGCAGGCGTCGTCGCAGAACCAGCTCGCCGCCTATTACATGGGCATCCCGGTCAAGCGCATCCATTCGCTGATCTGGGCGCTGTCGGGCATGACGGCGGCAGTCGCGGGCATCCTCTTCGCCTCCAAGGGCTCCATCGACCCGTCGATCGGGCTTCTGGGCATCAAGGCGTTCGCGGCGGCGGTCATCGGCGGCTTCGGCTCGCTGCCGGGTGCGCTTCTGGGCGGCATCATCGTCGGCCTGATCGAGCCCTTCTCGGGCCGCTACATGCCTTCCGGCTATTCGCAGATCATGCCGTATCTCCTGCTCTTCCTCATCCTGATTTTCCGACCGCACGGCATCCTCGCCCAGGTCCACGCGAAGAAGGTGTGAGGGCATGAGAACCGTTTTCAAGACGTCCTACGACGCCGACATCAACCTCTTTCGCCACCCCCAGCAGATGGGCTGGTATCTGGCGCTGTTCGCGCTGGCGCTGGCGCTGCCCTTCATGCTATCCACCTTCGCGCTCGGCGAGGCGACGAACGTCCTCATCTGGGCCATCGCCTGCATGGGGCTGATGATCCTCGTCGGCCAGTCGGGACAGGCGAGCCTCGGCCATGCCGCGTTCCTGGCCATCGGCTGCTATGCCAACATCCTGCTTCAGACGCGGCTCGGCCTGCCCTTCCTGATCTCGTTCCCGCTCGCGGGGCTGATCGCGGGCATCGCCGGCGCCCTGATCGCCATGCCGATGACCAAGCTGCACGGCATCTATCTGGCCATCGGTACCATCGCCGTCGTCATCCTGGTGGAGGATTTCATCGTCATCGCGACGCCGCTGACCAATGGCGTCATCGGCCTCATCGCCCCGCCGATCCAGATTTTCGGCCTGGTGATCGACCGCTACTCGACACCGAACCTGCTCTACTACCTGACGCTCGGAATCACGCTTCTGGTCGTGCTGTTCTACCGCAACCTTTTGCGCTCGCCGCTCGGCCGCTCCTTCGCCGCGATCCGCGATTCGGAGATTTCGGCGCAGGCGATGGGCGTCAACGTGGCGCGCACCAAGACGGTCGCCTTCGGCATCTCCACCGGCATCACCGGCCTCGCCGGCGCGCTGATGGGCCACTATGCGGGCATCTTCAACAACGAGACCTTCAATCTCATCATCTCGATCCAGCTTCTGCTCGCCATCGTCATCGGCGGGCTGGGCTCGATCCACGGCGCCTTCTTCGGCGCGGCTGTCGTCGCGATGCTGCCGCAGTCGATCGCGGTCGCGCGCGACTTCCTGACCCGCATGATCGGCGGCGGCTCGATCGCGATCCCTGGCATGGAGACGGCGATCTTCGGCCTGATCCTGATCCTGTTCATCCTGTTCGAGCCGATGGGCATCTATGGCCGCTGGGTGAAGATCCGAACCTATTTCGAGCTCTTCCCCTTCTATCGGAAGGACATGTTCCGCCGCCAGAAAGCCTATCTCAAGACGGAGCGGATGCGATGAGCTTGCTCGAACTCGACAATGTCACGCTGCGCTTCGGCGGCCTCACCGCCGTCAGCGAGGTTTCCTTCTCCGTCGAGGAAGGCGAGGTCTTCGCGCTGGTCGGCCCCAACGGCGCCGGCAAGTCGACCATCTTCAACCTGATCAGCCGCATCTACGATCCGGCGGAAGGCGACATCCGCTTCGACGGCAAGTCGATCCTCGACAGGAAGCCGCACGAGATCGCGCGGCTCGGCATCGCCCGCACCTTCCAGAACATCGAACTCTTCGATCATGCGACGGTGATGCAGAACCTGCTCGTCGGCCGTCATCGCCATCGCCACAGCCGCATGTGGTCCGAGCTTTTATTCACGCCCTTCGTGCGCTCGGAAGAGCGCCGCCACCGCGAGGCGATCGAGAAGGTGATCGACTTCCTCGATCTCCAGGCTTATCGCGACAAGTACATCGCGGGCCTTCCCTATGGGGTGCGCAAGGTGGTCGAGATGGGCCGCGCGCTCGCCATCGAACCGCGCCTTCTCCTGCTCGACGAGCCGGCCTCGGGCCTTTCGGTCGAGGAAACGCAGGACGTCGCCTTCTGGGTCGAGGACATCAAGAAGCAGATGGGCGTCACCGTGCTGATGGTCGAGCACGATATGCATCTCGTCGCCTCGGTGTCGGATCGCGTTCTGGCACTCGCCGACGGCAAGATGCTCGCCATGGGAACGCCGCATGAGGTGCAGAACCATCCCAAAGTGGTGGAGGCCTATATCGGCGTCGCCGACGAACACGAAAAGGTGCTGGCATGACCATGACCGCGCAGCCGACGCCGCAGGCGGCCGTCGAAGCCAAGACCATCCTTTCGATCAAGAACCTCGAAAGCTATTACGGGCCGATCATGGCGATCCGCGGCGCAAGCCTAGACGTGCGCGAAGGCCAGATCGTCACGGTCCTCGGCGCCAACGGCGCTGGCAAGACGACGCTGCTCAAGACCATTTCCGGCGTCATGGACCCTGAAAAGGGCCAGATCTTCTATGCCGGGCAGAACATTGCCGGCGCCAATCCCGACAAGGTGGTGCGGCTCGGCATGGTGCATGTGCCGGAAGGCCGCGAAGTCTTTCCCCTCCTGACCGTAGAGGAAAATCTCAAGATGGGCGCCTTCACGCGCTCGGATGCCGACGGCGTCGCCCGAGACGAGGAGATGGTCTATGGCTATTTCCCGATCCTCGCCGAACGGCGCAAGCAGGCTGCCGGCACCTTGTCGGGCGGCCAGCAGCAGATGCTCGCTATCGGACGCGGCCTGATGGCCAAGCCGAAGATCATGCTTCTCGACGAGCCCTCGCTCGGCCTGTCGCCGATCCTCGTCAAGGAAATCTTCCAGATCGTGCGCCGGCTCAACAAGGAACAGGGCGTCACCATCATGCTGGTCGAGCAGAACGCCAAGGTGGCGCTCGAAGTCGCCGACTATGGCTATGTCATGGAACTCGGCCGCATCGTCATGGCCGATACGGCGGACCGGCTCCTGGCCTCAAAGGACGTCCAGGAATTCTATCTCGGCGTGGTCGAGGAAACCCAGCGCGGCCAGAAGCGCTGGAAGCAGAAGAAGACGTGGCGATGAGCGGATTCGGGAGGAGACCGACATGACGATCGCGGAGAAACTGCCGCCCATGCAGACCGTGCGCGGCCATTCCTTCAATCAGGATCTTCAGCGCGCGCCGTTCTATTTCGACGGCTGCGACACGCTGGTGAAGCTCTTTCGCCAGCGCTGCCAGGAACTCGGGCCGAAGATCGCGCATCGCGAGAAGGATTTCGGCATCTGGCTGTCCTATAGCTGGACCGATTTCTACGACCATGCCCGACTGATCGGTCTCGGTCTGTTGGCGCTCGGCCTGAAGCGGGGCGAGGTGGTCTCCATCCTGTCGGAAGACAACAAGGAGTGGATCTACGCCGATCTCGGCATCCAGTCCGTGGGCGGCATCGCGTCGGGCGTTTACACGACCGATTCGGCCAAGCAACTCCAATATCTCGTCAACGATTCCGACAGTCGCTTCCTGTTCGTCGAGAATGACGAGCAACTCGACAAGTTTCTGTCCGTGCGGGACCAGATGCCGGGACTGTCGAAGGTCATCGTCTTCGACCGTGACGGGCTGCACGAATTCGCCGACGAGCAGGTCGTCTTCCTCGACGACCTCTACCGGATCGGCCGCGAGTTCCTGAAGGAAAATCCCAACCGCTTCGACGAGGAGATCGCCAAGTCGCAGCCGCAGGATACGGCGATCCTCGTCTACACCTCCGGCACGACCGGCCCGCCCAAGGGTGCGATGATCAGCCACCAGAACATCATCGTGTCGATCATGGGATCGGCGCTGACTCTGCCCGTCACGCCCGAGGACGAGCAGGTCTGCTTCCTGCCGCTCTGTCACATCCTGGAGCGCCTCATCACCGTCTTCACGCCGATCGGGCTGAAATCGACGGTCAACTTCGCCGAAAGCCCGGAAACGGTCTTCGACAATGTCCGCGAAGTCTCGCCGCACGTCTTCACCGGCGTTCCGCGCGTGTGGGAAAAGGTCTACAGCCGCATCTCCATCATGGCCAACGATGCCACGCCGATCGGCCGCTGGGCCTACGCCCAAGCGGTGAAGACCGGGATGAAGCGGGCGGCGGCGCTGGAGGCGGGCGATCCGGTTCCGACCGGAACCAGGCTCGCCTATGCGTTCTGGGACTTCATGGTGCTCGGCAATCTGCGCCGGATGCTCGGCTTCGACCGGCTGCGGCGCGGGACGACCGGCGCAGCGCCGATCTCGCCCGACCTTCTGAAATGGTACAAGGCCGTCGGCATCACCGTTCTGGAAGGCTACGGCATGACCGAAAGCTCGGGCGTCATCTCGATCAACCTTCTGGACGATGCGAAGAACGGCAGCGTCGGCAAGGTCGTTCCGGGATCGCAGATCCGCATCTCGCCGGAAGGCGAGATCCAGTATAAGGGCGCCAATGTCTTCAAGGGCTATTGGAACAAGCCCGACAAGACCGCCGAGACGATCAGCGAGGACGGCTGGCTGCGAACCGGCGACGTGGGCCGCATCGACAATGAGGGCTTCCTGTTCGTCACCGGCCGCGTCAAGGACATCATCATCACCGCCGGCGGCAAGAACATCACCCCGGCCGAGATCGAGAACCGGCTGAAATTCAGCCCTTACATCTCGGATGCGGTGGTCATCGGCGACAAGCGCAAGTTCCTGTCCTGCCTGATCATGATCGATCAGGAAAACGTCGAAAAGTTCGCGCAGGATCGCAAGGTGCCGTTCAACAATTTCAAGTCACTATGCGCGGCGCAGGAGGTGCGCGACCTGATCGGTTCCGTCGTGGAGGAGACCAACCGCGAATTCGCCCGCGTGGAGCAGATCAAGGATTTCAGGCTCATCGACGTCCTCTTGACCGCCGAGGACGAGGAACTGACGGCGACGATGAAGCTGAAGAGAAGTTTCGTCGAGCAGAAGCACAAGCCTCTGATCGACGAGATGTACGGGTGAGGAGAACCGTACGAAAACAATGCGGAACAACCCCAGGAGGAGTTTGAAATGAGACTGTTGTTCGGAAAATCCATTCTCGCGCTCGGGCTTGCCGCCGGCATGTCCACGGCGGCCTTCGCCACGCAGGGCGTCACCGACACGGAAGTCGTGATTGGCTCGAACGGCGACCTGTCCGGCATCTTCGCCGCTTTCAATGTCGGCGCCATCAAGGCGGCGCAGAACATGTTCGACGAGATCAACGCGGAAGGCGGCATCCACGGCCGGCAGATCCGCTTCGTCGTCGAGGATCACGGCTACCAGGTGCCGCGCGCCGTCCAGAACTTCAACAAGCTGGTCAATTCCGACCAGGTCTTCGCGATGATCCTGAATCTCGGCACGCCGCACAACATCGCCGGCTTCCAGATCATGGAGCCCAAGCAGGTGGCCAATATCGGCCCGCTCACTTCGGCGCGGCAGATGCTCGAAGGCGACATCACCTACAAATATTCGGGCTTCGCGGCCTATTATGACGGCCTGCGCGCCGGCATCAAGATGCTGGCCGAGGAGGGTGGCGACGAGGTGGCGAACATCTGCTCGATGTATCTGCCGTCCGATTTCGGCCTCGAAGTTCATGAAGCCGCCGTCGACGAGGCCGCCGAACTCGGCCTCAACTTCGCCGGCGAGACGACGCACCGTCCCGACGAGCAGGATTTCGTCGGCGCCGTCACGCGCCTGCGCGAGCTCGATTGCGACATCATCGCCACCGGCGTCGGCGTGCGCCAGACGATCATCGCGCTCGGCACCGCCAAGCGTCTCGGCTGGAACGACGTCAAGTTCATCGGCTCGTCGGCCGGCTTCAACACCGCGATCGCCAAGGTCGAGGGCGGCGTGACGGAAGGCTATTACGCCGCCGCCGGCTGGGCCGACCATGAAGAGCGGATGGACAATCCGGAAGTCAGGGCTTGGGCCGAAGCCTATCAGCAGAAGAACGGCGAGCCTGCCGGCACCGCCGCGATCCTCGGCCATGGCGCCGCCACGACCCTCGTTCGCGCGCTCGAAGCCGCCGGTCCGGATCTGACGGCCGAAAGCTTCAAGGACGCCATGGAAAGCCTCGAATATACCGACGTGATCTCCGGCGACATCCCGGTCAGCTACGGCCCGGACGATCACCAGGGCGGCGCGACGATCGTGATCTCCAAGATCGAGGGCGGCATGTGGCGCGAGGTCGGCCGCATCGACCCGACCGCGGAATAGAGGCAAGTCGCCGACTGATCCTCGCATCCTCAAAACGACGCCGCCCGCATTTCGGGCGGCGTTTTTCGTGACGGTCCGCTGGCGTGGTTACTCGCCGGGCGCAAGCCTGGCTTCGGCCGCCGCGGCGCGGGTCAGTTCGCGGTCGAGCCGCTTTTCCTCCTCCACCTTCGGCGTGATGAAGCGGCCGAAGAGAAGATAGGCGATGGGCGTGAGATAGATCGTGGCGACGGTCGACAGACCCAGCCCGCCGACAATGACCCAGCCGAGCGCGATGCGCGCCTCGGCGCCCGCGCCCGACGCGAGCACCAGCGGCAGGCCGCCGACGATTGTGCATAGCATAGTCATCATCACGGGCCGCAGGCGGATGTTGGAAGCCTGTTCGATCGCATCGCGCACACCCAGCCCGCGGTCGCGGAGCTGATTGGCGAATTCGACGATCAGGATGCCGTTCTTGGCCATGATGCCGACCAGCAGGACGAGCCCGATCTGCGAATAGACGTTGAGACTGGTGCCGGTCAAAAGCAGGGCGAAGACCGCGCAGGCAAGCCCGAGCGGCACCGTCGCCATGATGATGACCGCACTCATCGGGCTTTCGAACTGAGCCGACAGGACGAGGAAGACGATGACCAGCGCGAAGGCCATGATGGTGAACATCGCGTTCGAGGTCTCGCCCAGCGTGGCGGCCTCGGCCAGCGGCTGGAGCCGGCTTCCGGCCGGCAGATGCTCGGCCGCCATCGCCTGTACAGCCGCCAGTGCCTCGCCGAGCGGAAAGTCGTCGCCGAGCGCCGAGGTGATCGCGACGGATCGCAGTTGCTCCTCGCGGTCGAGTGCGGGCGGCACCGCGATCTCCTGCATCGAGGCAATGGTCGAGACCGGCACGAAGCGGTCGTCGCGGGTCTTCAGATAGATGTTTTCGAGGTCAGTCGGATCGTTTATCGGATGGGTCGTGGAGACGAGCTTGACTGCATATGAGCGGTCCTCGATGAAAACCTCGCCGATTTCCCGACCGTCGAGCAGCGCCTGCAATGCTTGCGACAGGCCGGAGATCTCGATGCCGAGGTCGGATGCGCGCTCGCGGTCGATGGCGACGGATAGCTGCGGCTGCGTCGTCTCGGTCGAGAGCCGCGGCTGGCGGAAGCGCGGATCACGCTCCATATCCGCGAGGATCGCCTGCGCGGCTTCGCCGAGCCGCTCGTAGCTGTTGCCCAAAAGCGCGAATTGCAGGCCCGAACCGGCACCGCGGATGCCCAGGCTGTTGGGCTGGAAGCCGAAGGCGCGCACCCCCGGCACCGCCGTGACCAGCCCGTTGACCTCGTCGAGGATGGCCTGCTGGCTGCGCTCGCGCTCGCTCCAGGGGGCCAGGGTCATGACCATGAAGCCGTTGTTGTTCTGACCGCCCTGACCGGCGAGCGAGAAGGTCGAGACCACTTCGCCCGAGGCGCGCAGCGGCTGGATCAGCGCCTCGATCTGCGCCATCTGCTGGGCGAGATAGTCGATAGACACGCCCTGCGGCGCCGAGATGCGCAGGAAGACGGAGGAGCGATCCTCGGGCGGCGTCAGTTCGGAATTGATGGTGCCGAAGAGCGCGGCGGCTGTGCCTGCGAAGATCGCCGCGACCATCACGACGACGATCGGCGCGTTGAGGCAGGCGCGCAGCGAGCGCCGGTAAAGCTCGGCCATCACCGCGCCGACACGGTCGAGGACACTCGGCTTGCGATCCCTGTCGTCTTCGGCCGAGCGCAGGATGCGCGAGGCCAGCATGGGGCACAGCGACAGCGCGACGATCGACGACAGGAAAACCGAAAAGGCCATCACGAAGCCGAACTCGCGGAAGAGGCCGCCCGCCTGGCCGGGCAGGAAGGAGAGCGGCACGAAGACCGCGACGAGCGTTGCCGTGGTGGCCAAAATCGCGAAGAACACCTCGCGCGTGCCGAGAACGGCTGCGGCGCGGGGGCCCATGCCTTCGTTGCGCCGGCGCACGATGTTCTCCAGAACCACGATGGCGTCGTCGACCACGAGCCCGGTTGCCAGGACCATGGCGAGCAGGGTCAGGATGTTGAGCGAGAATCCGGTCAGGTAGATCGCCGCGATCGTGCCGATCAGCGCGACCGGCATCGTCACGGCGGGAATGATCGTGGCGCGCGCGTCGCGCAGGAAGACGAAGATGATGACCAGAACGATGGTCACCGCCATGCCGAGCGCGAGTTGGACCTCGGTGATCGCGCCCTGGATGAAGGTTGCGTCGTCGCTCGTCACCCAGATGCGCATGTCCTCCGGCAGGTTCGGACGGATGCGCTCGACCGCCTCGCGCACGCCTTGCGAAATGTCGAGCGTGTTGGACTGCGCGGCGCGGATGATGCCGAGGCCGATGCCGGGTCGCCCGTCCGAGCGAAGCTGGGACTCGCCGATGTCGGGTCCGAGCGTGACATTGGCGATGTCGCGCAGGCGCGTCGTGCCGTCGACCACCAGATTCTCGAAGTCCTCCGGCGTCGTCACCGGTGCGGTGGCGCGAACCACCAGGTTCTGGGTGTTGGAGGTCAGGCTGCCCGCCGGCGTGTCGAGCGAGATCGTGTTGAGCGCCGTCTGAATGTCGGCGACGGTCAGGCCGAGGCTTGCCAGCCGGTTCTGGTCGATGTCGATGCGGAATATCTTGTCGCGGCCGCCATAGACCTGCACGTCGGCCACGCCCGGAACCGAGGCGAAGGCGTCGACGACCTCGTCCTCGACGAAGACGGTCATGTCCTGGATCGTCATCGATTCGGACGTGACCGAAAGGCGCATGATCGCCTGGGCGTTGTCGTCCGCCTTGATGATCAGCGGCGCGTCGGCATTGTCGGGCAGGCGGTTCTGGATGCGGCTCACCGCATCGCGCATGTCGGAAGCGGCCGTGTCGAGATCAATATTGTCGTTGAATTCGACAGTGACGCGCGATCGGCCGAAGGAGGAGGAGGAGGAGATCGACGAGACGCCCGGAACGCGTGATATCGCGCCTTCCAGAACGGAGGTCAGTTCGCGGTCGATGCTCTCGGCGGCGGCGCCCGTATAGTCCGTGCGCACCGTGATCACCGGGCGATCGACATCGGGCAGTTCCCGGATTTCGACGCCGAACCAGGCGGCAAGTCCGGCCACCGCGATCAGGGTGCTGATGACGAAGGCGAGCACGGGACGGCGCACGAAGAGCGCGGTGATGCCGTACTGGCTGTCGGTCGACGATCCGCTCACGACTTCACCTTTGCGCCGGTTCGGCTTTTCTTGCGGTCTTGCGTCATGGGACTCATGAGCCGCGCGCGGCGGTTTCGGGGGTTACGGCCGGTTCGCCGCGGCGCTGCGCGATGCGCACGTCGCCGCCGTCGCGCACCAGATGGATGCCTTCGGTCACGACCTGGATGCCCGGCTCGACTTCGGCTGCGATCAGGATCGAATCGGAGTTGCGCTGGACAATGCGGACGGGCGTGCGGCGGGCGACGCCGCCTTCGATGGTCCAGATGAACGCGCCGTCCGTGCCCCACTGGACCGCCAGCGGGTCGACGGAGGGATAGGTGTCGCCGGGAAAGCGCATCGCGACCTGGAACGACATGCCGGCCCGCAGCCGGTCGGACGGGTTGTCGATGCGAGCTTCCACGCGCAACGTGCGGCTTTGCGCGTCGATGCGGTTGTCGATGGCGCTCACCTGTCCGCGAAACACTTCGGCGGGGCGCGACACGAGGGCTGCCTCCACAAAGTCGCCGACGGCGATCATGCCCGAAAAACGCTCCGGAACCCAGAAATCGACCAGGATGGAGGAACGGTCGTCGATGGCGGCGACCTCCGTTTGATTGGTCACGTAGTTGCCGACCGACACCGGGAGAATGCCGACGACGCCCGAAATCGGCGCCTCGACGTCGCGCCGTGCCAGTGACAGTTCGGCATCTCGCAAGGCGAGCCGTGCGTTTTCCACTTCAAGCTGCGCTTCGGTCACCTGCACCTGCGAGGCCGTGTTGGAGGAACGGAGCTGGTTGACGCGATCGAGCCGTGCCTGCGCGTCTTCGAGCTGGAAGCGAGCGCGGTCGACCGCGATCGTCTCGGCTTCGGCGTCCAGCCGCGCGATCGTTTCGCCCGCCTCGACCGTCGAACCCGAGCGCACGAGAATTTCCGTCAGCCGTCCGGAGACGAAGGGCGTCACGGTCACCGATTCGACGGCGCGGCCGGTGCCGATCGCCTGCAAGCGATCGTTGATCGTGGCGGTGGCGATCGGAGCCGTTATCACGCCGCCCCCGGTCACGCCGCCGCCGCCAGCGCCGCCTCGGCCCTGTCCACCTCGCGCAGCAGGGGCGGACGCCTGTGTTGCGGCCGGCGCCGTCCCGATGCCATAGCTGGCCAATGTCTCGCGTGATCCGGGTACGAAGAAAACCCAGGCCGCGATGCCGATGGCAAGCAAGGCGACGCAGACGATGAGCTGTTTCCAGATCGGCATGGGTTACTCCGGTTCATGTCCCGGCTGCGGCGGGCGAAATAAGGATGTTGATGTAAATGCGACCGCAGGCGGATTGCGGCGAACGATGCGCGCCGTCTTACGATTTATGCCAGCAGGTGCCCGGCCATGCACCAGTTTTGTTGTTAAATATCGGTAAGGAAACGCCGATCCGGCACATCCTTTCCCGCTGGCGGGTTGCACGATAGCGTGATGTAACTGTCATCGTCGTGCCCGGCCGATTTGCAGGGAGACAGGAAAAAGCGCTGCGGCGCCGAACAGAGGGCCATGAATGACCGGATCGCTATCCTTCGACGCATTGAAGAAGCTCGTTGCCGACGGGTCGATCGATACCGTCCTCGTCGCCGCCGCCGACATGCAGGGCCGTCTCATCGGCAAGCGCTTTACGGGCCGCCATTTCGTCCAGACCGCCCATGACGAGACGCATGGATGCAACTACCTGCTCGCCAACGACATCGATATGGAGCCGGTGCCCGGCTACAAGGCGGCAAGCTGGCAGAAGGGTTATGGCGATTTCGTCATCAAGCCGGACCTGTCCACCATCCGCCTGACGCCGTGGCTGGAAAAGACCGCGCTGGTCCTCTCCGACCTTCTCGACCACCACAGCCACGAAGACCTCGCCCATTCGCCGCGCGCGATCCTCAAGCGCCAGGTCGAGCGCCTCAAGGAGCGCGGCTATCTCGCCTATTTCGCTTCCGAGCTCGAATTCTACCTTTTCGAGGAAAGCTACGAGAGCGCCCGCGGGCAGGGCTGGAAGGACCTGCGTACCGCCTCGCCGCATATCGGCGACTACCTCATCCAGATCACGTCGAAGGAAGAGGACTACATGCGGGCGCTGCGCAACGGCCTCGAGGAAGCCGGCATCCCGGTCGAAAACTCGAAAGGCGAGTGGGGTCCGGGGCAGGAGGAGATCAACGTCTATTATTCCGACGCGCTCGAAATGGCCGACCGGCACGTCTTTTTGAAGAACGCCGCCAAGGAAATCGCGCATCTGCAAGGCAAAGCCGTCACCTTCATGGCCAAATACGACTATGCGCTCGCCGGAAATTCGAGCCATATCCACAATTCGATCTGGTCTGCCAACGGCAAGACGCCGCTCTTCTTCGACAAGAAAAGCGAATACTCGATGACCCCGCTGATGCGCTCATGGGTCGCCGGCCAGCTCAAATATGCCGCCGACTACACCTGGTTCCTCGCGCCTTACGTCAATTCCTACAAGCGCTTCCAGGCCGGCACCTTCGCGCCGACCAAGATGATCTGGAGCCGTGACAACCGCACCGCCGGCTTCCGGCTTTGCGGGGAGGGGACCAAGGGCATCCGCACCGAATGCCGCATCGGCGGCGCGGACTTGAACCCCTATCTCGCCTTCGCCGCGCTGATCGCCGCCGGCCTTGCCGGCATCGACGAGAAGCTCGATCTTCCCGCACCTTTCGAGGGCGACGCCTATCAGGGCGCCGACCTGCCCGAAATCCCCAAGACCCTGCGCGCCGCCATCGCCACGCTGGAGCGTTCCGACATGCTGCGCAACGCGCTCGGCCACGACGTCGTCGAGCACTATCTTCACACCGCGCGATGGGAGCAGATGGAATACGACCGCCGCGTCACCGACTGGGAACTCCATCGCGGCTTCGAGCGGTATTGAAAACCGGAGACTGAAATGGACACGATCAAGCTCATCTCGCCCATTGACGGCTCGGTCCATGCCGAGCGCCCGGTTGCGAGCGATGCCGAAATCAATGCGATCACCGAGCGCGCGAAAACCGCGCAGATCGCCTGGGCCGAGACGCCGCTCGCCGAGCGCGGCCGGTATCTCCTCGCTTTCCTCGAAGCGCTTCTCGCCATGAACGAGGAAATCGTGCCGGAACTCGCATGGCAGATGGGACGGCCCGTCCGCTATGGCGGGGAGAAGGGCGGGGTCGAGGAACGCACGCGCTACATGGTCGACCTTGCGGCCGCCGCGCTCGCCGACGTCATCCCGCACGACGCGAAGCCTGGCTTCCACCGCTATCTGCGCCGCGTGCCGCTCGGCATCGTCCTCGTCATCGCGCCGTGGAACTATCCGTATCTCACCGCCATCAACACCATCGTCCCGGCGCTGATGGCCGGCAACGCCGTCATCCTCAAGCACGCCGCGCAGACGCTCCTCGTCGGCGAGCGCTTCGCCAAAGCCTTCGACGCAGCCGGCCTGCCGAAGGGCGTCTTCCAGAACGTCGTCCTCAATCACGCCCAGACCGAAAAGCTGCTCGGCTCGGGCCGGATCGACCATTGCAATTTCACCGGCTCGGTGGCCGGCGGACGCGCGATCGAGAAAGCCGCCGCCGGCACCTTCATGACGCTCGGCCTCGAACTTGGCGGCAAGGACCCGGCCTATGTCCTGCCCGACGTCAGGCTCGACCACGCCGTCGCCAACCTCGTCGACGGCGCGTTCTACAATTCGGGCCAGTGCTGCTGCGGCATCGAGCGCGTTTATGTCCACGAGAAAGTCTATGACGATTTCGTCGAAGGCTTCATCGCCGGGACGAAGACCTACGTCGTCGGCAACCCGCTCGACGAGGCGACCACCATGGGTCCGATGGCGCAACCGCGCTTTGCCGATTTCGTGCGCGAGCAGAAGGCCGAGGCGCTGCGCAAGGGCGCCGTCGCCCATGTCGGCATGAAGGTCGAGAACGACCGTGACGGCTCGCCCTATCTCGCGCCCGAAGTCCTGACCAACGTCAACCACCAGATGAGCGTCATGCGCGAGGAGAGTTTCGGTCCCATCGTCGGCATCATGAAGGTGCGCGACGACCACGAAGCCATACAATTGATGAACGACAGCCCCTACGGCCTCACCGCCTCGCTCTGGACCACCGACGCGGACCGCGCCGCAACCCTCGGCGACCGGATCGAGACCGGCACCGTCTTCATGAACCGCTGCGACTATGTCGATCCCGGCCTCGTGTGGACGGGCGTCAAGGACACCGGCAAGGGCGGCGCCATGGGCCGCACCGGCTACGACAACCTCACCCGGCCCAAGGGCTATCATTTGCGCGAAGTTTGATCACCGACATGACCCTCATTTCCAAGTGGAATTTTCCCACCACAATCCTGTTCGGCCCTGGCCGCATCTCCGAACTCCCGGCCGTGCTGAAATCCGCCGGCATCGCGCGTCCGCTTTTCGTGACCGATCCGGGCCTCGCCAAGCTCCCCGTCGTCGCAGATACGTTCGCGATCCTCGACAAGGCCGGCGTCGACTACGCCGTCTTTTCCGACGTCAAGCCGAACCCCGTCGAGTCCAACCTTGCTGCGGGCATCGCCGCCTTCAAATCCGGCAGCCATGACGGCGTCATCGCCTTCGGCGGCGGTTCGGCGCTCGATCTCGGCAAGCTCGTCGCCTTCCAGGCCGGGCAGTCGCGCCCGATCTGGGATTTCGAGGATGTCGGCGACTGGTGGACCCGCGCCGATTCAGCCGCCATCGCGCCCGTCATCGCCGTGCCGACCACTGCGGGAACCGGCTCCGAGGTCGGCCGCGCCGGCGTCCTCACCAACGAGGCGACGCATACGAAGAAGGTCATCTTCCACCCGAAAATGCTGCCCGTCACGGTCATCGCCGATCCCGAACTCACGGTGGGAATGCCCAAGGCGATCACCGCCGGCACCGGCATGGACGCGCTCGCGCACTGCCTCGAAGCCTACTGCGCCCCCGGCTACCACCCGATGGCCGACGGCATCGCGCTCGAAGGCATTCGGCTGGTCCTCGAAAACCTGCCGCGCGCCTATGCCGACGGCACCGACATCGAGGCGAGGGCGCACATGATGTCGGCCGCCGCCATGGGCGCAACCGCGTTCCAGAAGGGCCTCGGCGCGATCCATTCGCTGTCGCACCCGATCGGCGCGCTCTACGACACCCATCACGGCATGACGAACGCGCTCTTCATGCCCCATGTGCTCGATTTCAACCGCCCCGCCATCGAGGAGCGCCTCGAGCGCCTCGCCGCCTATTGCGGCATTTCGGGCGGTTTCGACGGTTTCCGCCGGAAGATCATGGACCTTCGCACCGAACTGTCGGTACCCTCGACCCTGCGCGACCTCATTCCGGGCCTCGACATGGACGAGGCGCGCCGCGACCTCATCGCCGAGATGGCGATCGTCGATCCGACGGCCGGCGGCAACCCGGTCGAACTGACCAAGGAGGCCGCGCTGGCGCTTCTCGAAAAGTCGATGTGAGGAAATTCGCGTGCGATGAGGGGTGACTAGGTCAGTAATCCTGTCCTAAATTGCCCCAAAGGGAGGAATTGAATGGCCGAGATTCGCAAAGGCGGACTGTTCGTGCCGGAGCCGGAAGTGCGCCCGGGCGGCCAGCCGGATTTCTCGCAGGTCAAGATCCCGCGCGCCGGTTCGGTCGAGCGCCCGCCGGTCGATGTCGATCCGCGCGACATCCGCGACATGGCCTTTTCGATCATCCGCGTCCTCAACCGCGACGGCGAGGCGGTCGGCCCCTGGGCCGGCACGCTCACCGACGAGGAACTGCTCGAGGGCCTCAAGCACATGATGACGCTGCGCGCCTTCGATGCGCGGATGCAGATGGCCCAGCGCCAGGGCAAGACTTCCTTCTACATGCAGCATATGGGCGAGGAAGCCGTCTCCTGCGCCTTCCGCCGGGCGATGGAACCCGGCGACATGAATTTCCCGACCTATCGGCAGGCCGGCCTCCTCATCGCCGGCGACTATCCGATGGTCGACATGATGAATCAGATCTATTCCAACGAGGCCGACCCGCTGAAGGGCCGGCAATTGCCGATCATGTATTCGGCCAGGGACCATGGCTTCTTCTCGATCTCCGGCAATCTGGGCACCCAGTTCATCCAGGCCGTCGGTTGGGCGATGGCGTCGGCCATCAAGCGTGACGACCGCATCGCCGCCGGCTGGATCGGCGACGGCTCGACGGCGGAAAGCGACTTCCACGCCGCGCTCGTCTTCGCCTCCACCTATCGCGCGCCGGTCGTCCTCAACATCGTCAACAACCAGTGGGCGATCTCGACCTTCCAGGGCATCGCACGCGGCGGCGCCGGCACCTTCGCCGCGCGCGGCCTCGGCTTCGGGCTGCCCGCCCTGCGCGTCGACGGCAACGACTATCTCGCCGTCCATGCCGTCGCCAAATGGGCCGTCGAGCGCGCGCGCATGGGCCTCGGCGCGACGTTGATCGAATATGTCACCTACCGCGTCGGCGCACACTCCACTTCCGACGATCCCTCCGCCTACCGCCCCAAGACGGAGTCCGACGCCTGGCCGCTCGGCGATCCGGTCATCCGCCTCAAGAACCACCTGATCCTGCGCGGAGTCTGGACCGACGACCGCCACCGCCAAGCCGAGGCCGAAGTGCTCGACGGCGTCATTTCGGCACAGAAGGAAGCCGAAAAGAACGGCACGCTTCACGCGGGAGGAAGACCGTCCGCGCGCGACATGTTCGAAGGCGTCTACGCCGAAATGCCGCCGCACCTGCGCCGTCAGCGCCAGCAGGCGGGGGTTTGAGGGATGGGCCGTTTGCGCGTTTCAAGAGCCCCCTCGGCACGCATTTTGGAGTCCGCCCGATGCCCCGCATGACCATGATCGACGCGATCCGCGACGCCATGGACGTCTCCATGGGCCGCGACGAAAATGTCGTCGTCTTCGGCGAGGATGTCGGCTATTTCGGCGGCGTCTTCCGCTGCACCGCCGGGCTCCAGCAGAAATACGGCTCCTCGCGCTGCTTCGACACGCCGATCTCCGAACTCGGCATCGTCGGCGTCGCGGTCGGCATGGCCGCATACGGCCTGCGCCCCTGCGTCGAAATCCAGTTCGCCGACTATGTCTATCCGGCCTACGACCAGATCGTCTCGGAAGCCGCCCGCATCCGCTACCGCTCCGCCGGCCAGTTCACCTGCCCGATCGTCATCCGGATGCCCACCGGCGGCGGTATCTTCGGCGGCCAGACCCACAGCCAGAGCCCGGAAGCGCTCTTCACCCACGTCTCGGGCCTCAAGGTCGTCGTCCCGTCCAATCCGCAGGACGCCAAGGGCCTCCTGATCTCGGCCATCGAGGACCCGGACCCGGTGATCTTCCTTGAACCCAAGCGCCTCTATAACGGCCCCTTCGACGGCCATCACGACCGGCCCGTCACGCCCTGGTCGAAGCATGATCTCGGCGACGTCGCCGCCGACCACGTAACCGTCCCGCTCGGCAAGGCCGTCACGCGCCGCGAGGGCTCCGCCGTCACGATCCTCGCCTACGGCACCATGGTCCATGTCGCGCTCGCGGCGGCCGAGGATGCCGGCATCGACGCCGAGGTGATCGACCTGCGCACGCTCCTGCCGCTCGACCTCGACGCGATCACCGCCTCGGTGAAAAAGACCGGCCGCTGCGTCGTCGTCCACGAGGCGACCATGACCTCCGGCTTCGGCGCCGAACTGGTCACGCTGGTGCAGGAACACTGCTTCTACCACCTCGAAGCCCCCGTCGCCCGCGTCACCGGCTGGGACACGCCCTATCCCCACGCGCAGGAATGGGACTACTTCCCCGGCCCCGCCCGCGTCGGTGAAGCGCTCCGCGCCGTGATGGAGGCGTGAGATGAGCCCGATTTTCGTCGCCGCACCCTCACCCTTTATCCCTCCCCACAAGGGGGAGGGAGGGCATCGACGCCGCGCCCCTTCCACCAGGCTCAACGCCGATGTGATATCCGCCACGCTCACGTCTCCCTCCCCCTTGTGGGGAGGGGTGAGGGATGGGGGTATGCCTGGCTCGATGATGAAGAAAGGGCTCTGATCATGGCTGAACACACGATCAAGATGCCCGATGTCGGCGAAGGCGTGGCCGAGGCCGAGTTGGTCGAATGGCACGTCAAGATCGGCGATCCGGTCCGCGAGGACATGGTGCTCGCCGCCGTCATGACCGACAAGGCGACGGTCGAAATCCCGTCGCCCGTCGAGGGCGAGATTTCGTGGCTCGGAGCCGAGATCGGCGACGTCGTGGCGGTCGGCGCGCCGCTGATCCGGATCAAGATCGCGGGCGGCGCGGTAGATGAAGAGTCTTCCGAAACAGTGACCCCCACCCCTGCCGGGACGAGCCACGGGTCTCGCCCGTCCTCCGGACCCCCGCAAGGGGGAGGGGGACCGGTAACCGCAGCGCCACCTTCTGCAATAGAAAAAGCGTCGCAGGAAAGCGCGCAATCGCCGGCGCCTCCCTCCCCCTTGAGGGGAGGGATAAAGGGTGGGGGTAACGCCATCTCCACCGGCGCCCCCCGCGCCGAAGGCGAAAAGCCGCTCGCCTCGCCGGCCGTGCGACTGCGCGCCAGGGATGCCGGCATCGACCTGCGCCAGGTCGCCGGCTCCGGCCCCGCCGGCCGCATCAGCCACGAAGACCTCGACGCGTTCCTTTCGGCCGGGCGCTCCACCACCGTCCGCGGCCTTGCCCGCAACACCGAGATCACCGAAATCAAGGTCGTCGGCCTGCGCCGAAAGATCGCGGAGAAGATGGCGCTCGCCAAGCGCTCCATCCCGCACATCACCTATGTCGAGGAGATCGACGTCACCGCCCTCGAAGAGCTTCGCGCCGCGATGAACGCCTCGAAGAAGCCCGACCAGCCCAAGCTCACTATTCTGCCCTTCCTGATGCGCGCCATGGCCAGGGCGATCGCCGAGCAGCCCGACATCAACGCGATCTTCGACGACGAGGCCGGCATCATCCGCCAGCATGGCGGTATCCATATCGGCATCGCGGCGCAGACGCCAACCGGACTCGTCGTGCCCGTCGCCCGCCATGTCGAGGCGCGCGACATCTGGGATTGCGGCGCCGAGGTCGGCCGTCTGGCCGAAGCGGCCAAGTCCGGCACCGCCAGCCGCGACGAGCTTTCCGGCTCCACCATCACCATCACCTCGCTCGGCGCGATGGGCGGCATCGTCACCACCCCCGTCATCAACCACCCCGAAGTCGCCATCGTCGGCGTCAACAAGATGATGGTCCGCCCGGTCTGGGACGGCTCGCAGTTCATTCCGAAGAAGATGATGAATTTGTCGTCCTCGTTCGATCATCGGGTGATCGACGGCTGGGACGCGGCGCGGTTCATCCAGCGGGTGAAGGCGCTTCTGGAAACGCCGGCGCTGATATTCGTCGATTGAGGAGCGCACCATGAAAGACATCTCCTGCAAGCTCCTCGTCATCGGCGCCGGGCCGGGCGGCTATGTCTGTGCGATCCGCGCCGGGCAGCTCGGCATCGACACCGTCATCGTCGAGGAAAAGCGCCCCGGCGGCACCTGCCTCAATGTCGGCTGCATTCCTTCCAAGGCGATCATCCACGCCGCGGACGAGTTCAACATCGCGACCGAAGCTTCCAGGGGCGCTTCGCCGGTCGGCATCTCGCTTTCCTCGCCCGCGATCGACCTGAAGAAGACCATTGCCTGGAAGGACAACATCGTCGGCCGCCTGACGACCGGCGTTGCCGGGCTGTTGAAGAAGGCGAAGGTCAAGAGCGTCGAGGGCCGGGCGCGGTTTCGGGATGGCAAGACGGTCGAGGTCGAGACGTCGACCGGCACGCAAATCATCCGCGCCGAGAACATCGTCATCGCGACCGGCTCGCAGTCGGTCGAACTGCCGAACCTGCCCTTCGGGGGCAAGGTGATGTCGTCGACCGAGGCGCTGGCGCTGACGAAGCTTCCCGAAAAGATCGCCGTCATCGGCGCCGGCTATATCGGCCTCGAACTCGGCACCGCCTTCGCCAAGCTCGGCGCCAGGGTGACGGTCGTCGAGGCGCTGGACCGCATCCTGCCGCTCTATGACAAGGAACTTGTGCGTCCGGTCGAAAAGCGGCTGGGCGAACTCGGCATCGAGCTTCTGCTGTCGGCCAAGGCCAAGGGCCTTTCGGGGACCGGCGCACTGCTGGTCGAGACCGCAGGCGCGGAGCAGAAGATCGAGGCCGACGCGATCCTCGTCACGGTCGGGCGCAAGCCGGCGACCGAGAACTGGGGCCGCGAGGAACTGGTGCTCGACATGGACGGCCGCTTCGTGCGCATCGACGACCAGTGCCGCACCTCCATGCGCGGCGTCTTCGCCATCGGCGACGTGACCGGCGAGCCGATGCTGGCGCACCGCGCGATGGCGCAGGGCGAGATGGTCGCGGAGATCGTCGCGGGCCACAAAAGGAACTGGGACAAGGTGGCGATACCCGCCGTCTGCTTCACCGATCCCGAGATCGTCTCCGTGGGCCTGTCGCCGGAACAGGCGAAGGCGGCTGGGCGCGAGATCAGATCAGCGCAGTTCCCCTTCACCGCCAATGGCCGCGCCATGTCGATGGCCGGAGAGGCGGGATTCGTGCGGGTCGTGGCGCGGGCGGACAACCATCTGGTGCTCGGCATTCAGGCGGTCGGGCGGGGCGTTTCCGAACTGTCGGCGGCGTTCGGCCTCGCGCTCGAAATGGGCGCGCGGCTGGAGGACATCGCCGGCACGATCCACGCCCATCCGACCCAGGGCGAAGCCTTGCAGGAAGCGGCTTTGCGCACGCTCGGCCACGCGCTGCACATCTAGGAAATCAAGGCTGGAGATTACCCGCTTCCTGCGCGGCGAGTTCCAGCGCCATGCGGCCTTCGGAAATCGATCGGTGGCCGTCGCGCACCTTGAGGCAGATGTCCAGCGCCTCGTCATGGCGCGGCCCGCGCTGCGGCCAGCCGGTGTCGGAAAGGGCGGTAATGGCGTCGTCGAGCGAGGCGAGGCTGCGGCCGTCGGTGAGGCGGACGGGAGTTTCGAAATGCTTGGTCATGGCGATGTTTCCTTCGCCATGATGAACTCGCGGGATGTGGACAGGTTGCCGCCGGACTTATCCGCGCGTTGAAGATTTTGCCGCAAAGGCGTAACGAACGAGCTCAAAACCGGCCGCAACGCGCCGGAATTCTTTCAAACGGGGCCACCATGAACACAAAAGACATCGTCTTCATCGCGCTTTTCGCCGCTCTCACGGCGGCGCTCGGAGTTTTCCCCCCGTTCACGCTGCCCGTCGTCGGCGTGCCGATCACGGCGCAGTCGATGGGCGCGATGCTCGCGGGTTCGGTGCTCGGCGCCAAGCGGGGATCGCTGGCGATCGCGCTCTTCCTGGTCCTCGTCGCGGCGGGCCTGCCGCTTCTGGCCGGCGGACGCGGCGGCTTCGCGGTCTTTGCCGGACCCGGCGGCGGCTTCCTCGTTTCCTGGATCCTGGTCGCCTTCGTGGTCGGGTTTCTGTGCGAGCGCTTCTGGCGCAATCTCGGCTTCTTCCAGGCGCTCGGGATCAACATCCTCGGCGGAATCCTGGTGCTCTATCCGATCGGCGTCGCCTGGATCAGCCTGACCACCGGGCTCTCCTATTTCGAGGCGGCGGCCGGGTCGCTGGGCTTCATTCCGGGCGACCTGATCAAGGCCGCGATCGCCGCGACGGTGGCGGTAACGGTGCGCAAATCCTACCCGCTGATCGAGGCGCCCCGCCGCGCATGATCCGCTTTTCCGGCGTCAGCCACCGCTTCGGCGAGCGCGAGGTCCTGAAGCCCTTCAGCCTCGAACTCGCCGAGCGGCGCATTGCCGTGATCGGCGCCAACGGGTCGGGCAAGAGCACCTTCGTGCGCCTGGTCAACGGCCTGCTGGTGCCGACGACGGGAAGCGTTTCGGTCGACGGGCTCAACACGAAAGGCGACGGCAAGGAGGTGCGCGGCAAGGTCGGCTTCGTCTTCCAGAACCCGGACAACCAGATCGTCTATCCGGTCGTCGAGGAAGACCTGGCCTTCGGCCTGAAGAACCGGAAACTGCCGAAGGACGAAATCGCGCGGAAGGTCGAAGCCGGACTTGCGCGGTTCGGGTTGAGCCACCTCGCCAAGGAGCAGACGCACCGGCTTTCGGGCGGCGAGAAACAGATGCTGGCGATTGCCGGCGTGACAATTCTGGAACCGCAGATCATTATCTTCGACGAGCCGACGACGCTGCTCGACCTGCGCAACAAGAGGCGCGTCGCGCGGGTCATTTCGGGGCTGGACGAGATGGCGATCGTGGTGACGCACGACCTCGACCTCATCGCCGATTTCGACCGCGCGCTGGTGTTCGACGAAGGCGGACTCGTCTTCGACGGCAAGCCCCATGATGCGACCCGCCACTATGAAAGCCTGATGGGATGATCTCCGCCTACCGGCCCGGTACGAGCCCGATCCATCGCCTTGCGGCGGGACCGAAGATGGCCGCGCTCGCCATTGCCGGAACCGGGCTTTTCTTCGTTACCGGACTGGCCGGAACGGCGCTGGCGCTGGCGGCCGCGATCACGCTCTATTTTGCGGCCGGTCTCACGCTCCGCGACGTCTGGTCCGTGCTGCGTCCGCTCCTGATCGTCATGGTCCTCCTCGTCTTGGCCCATGCCTGGCTGAACGGCTGGGCGGCGGCGTTCGCGATGGGGATGCGGCTTGGCGCGCTCGTGCTTCTCGCCGGTCTGGTGACGCTGACGACGCCATCGTCTGCGATCATGGCGGCGATCGAGACCGGCTTGCAGCCGCTTTCCCGGTTCGGCGTCGATGTCGAGAAGATCAGCCTCGCTTTGTCATTGGCGCTCCGTTTCATTCCCTTGATCGCGTCGGTCGGCGCCGAGGTGCGCGAGGCGCAGCGGGCGCGCGGGCTCGACGGGAGTCTCGTCGCGCTTGCCGTGCCGCTTCTGGTCCGCACGCTGAGGATGGGCGAGGATATCGCCGATGCCATCGATGCGCGGGGTTTCGGCAGCACGCGCCGGTGAGTTCTCGCGGCTTTGCGCTCTTTCGCGACGATTTTTCAGGACGGGAACTTCTGTTCGCCGAGCCGGAACGGCTGATTGTCGCATGGGACGAAAAGGACTTCTTTCCGGCATTGGAGGACGCGCAAGCGGCGCGGGCTTCGGGCAAGTGGCTTGCGGGCTATGTCTCCTATGAAGCCGGCTATCTGCTCGAGCCGAAGCTGCGCCGCCTGCTGCCCGAAAACCGCCGCGCGCCGCTCCTGTGCTTCGGCATCTTCGACGGGCCGTTCGAGGGCGATGCCGGCCAGCTCTTCCGGCCGCATTCCAATGCCGAACCAGCAGTTTTCGATGCACGGGCGACGTGGCCCGCGTCCATCTACGAAAAGCGCTTTCGCACGCTGCACGATCATTTGCGGGCCGGCGATTGCTACCAGGCGAATTTGACCTTTCCGGTCCATGCGCGCTGGGAGGGCGATCCGCTGGCGATCTTCCGCCAGCTTGCCGAACGACAGCCGGTGCGCCACTCGGCGCTGGTCGAACTCGACGGGCCGGTCGTCGTCTCGCGTTCGCCCGAACTCTTCTTCGACGTCTCCCGCGACGGCTGGATCGAGACGCTGCCGATGAAGGGCACCGCGCCGCGCGGGGCGACACCGCAGGAGGATGTTCGCCAGCGCGACTTCCTCGCGGGCGATCCGAAGAACCAGGCCGAGAACCGGATGATCGTCGATCTTCTTCGCAACGACATTTCGCTGATCAGCGAAGTCGGGACGCTCGACGTGCCGAACCTGTTCAAGGTCGAGACCTATGCGACGGTGCATCAGATGGTGAGCCGGGTGCGGGCGAAGCTGCGGTCGGGGCTCACTGTTGCCGACATCTTCGCCGCGCTCTTTCCCTGCGGCTCGGTCACCGGCGCGCCGAAAATCCGCGCGATGGAAATCCTGCGCGAGCTGGAGGACGGCCCGCGCGACGTCTATTGCGGCGCGATCGGCTGGATCGCGCCCGGCCACCGGATGCGGTTCAACGTTGCGATCCGCACCCTGTCGCTCTATCCGTCGGGCGAGGCCGTCTACAATGTCGGCGGCGGTGTCGTCTTCGATTCGACGGCGGAAGGGGAATATGCCGAATGCCTCCTGAAAGCGCGCTTCGCGACGGGCAGCCAGCCGGCTACACCCTGATCGAGACCATGCGCCGCGAGGCGGACCGCACGATCCCGCGCCGCGCGCGGCATCTGGATCGGATGGCGCATTCGGCCGTCGCGCTGGGCTTTCCGTTCGACCGGCAGGGCGCGGAAAAAGTGCTCGGCGGCATCGGCGGCAACGAGACGCTGCGGGTGCGGCTTGACCTTTCGACGAATGGCCGGATCGGGCTGACGACGGCGCCTTTTGCGGGGTTGCCTCAAGGCACGATCTGGCGGCTTGCCATTGGGCGGACGCGGCTCGATGCCGCCGATCCGCTGCGCCGCCACAAGACCGACAGCCGCGCGGTGTATGCAGAGGCGCGGGGTGAGTTCCCGGCCGACGCGATCGACGAGGTGGTGCTGCTCAACGGCGACGGCGAGCTTGCCGAGGGGACGATCACCAATCTGTTCGTCGATTTCGGCGACGGGGTGCTGGCGACGCCGCCGGTGGAAGCCGGCGCGCTGCCGGGCGTTCTGCGGGCGGAACTTCTGGACCAAGGCAAGGCGGTTGAAGCGCGGCTTTTGCCAAGCGACATTGGGCGGGCGCGGGCGGTCTTCGTCGGCAATTCGCTGCGCGGGCTGATCGCGGCGCGACTGGAGAGTGAGTGAATGCGGTATACGCCGTTCGACGGGTCGTCGAAGCCCTTTACCATCGGCCTGAAGCCTATGGATCTCGCGACATGGCTGGAGGTCGACGAGGCGCTGGAGCCGTATCTGGCCGAGAAGGATCGGCTCTATGGCGAACTGCCGGAAAAGGTGTTCGTGGAGCGCGGCGACACGCGCGACGCCCAGCAGGAAGTGCTCGACCTGATCGTCGAGAACCTTGCCGAGCGGCATGGCGCGACGCATGTCGTGGACGGCGGGGAGGTTCGGGTCGGGGAGCGCAGAATTGCGCTTGCAGATGGAGCGTCGCCGCTCAGGATCGCTTCCCATCTGGTGCAGGAAGACCTCGTGCTGATGCGCAAGGATGTCGATGGCTGGCGGCTGGTCGCAGCGTCGCTGTGCTTTCCCTCGTCCTGGTCGCTGACCGAGAAATACGACCGGGCGCTGGAGGACATCCACCAGCCGGTGCCGCAATTCGGGCGTGGGACGCGCATGGCCGAACTCATCGCGCGCATGTTCGACAAGTTGCAGCCAGGCAATCCGGTGGAGCGGATGAACTGGTCGATCCAGGGCAATTCCGACCTCTACCATCCGCTGTCCCATGCGAGCCGCATCGACCGCGCGGGGGAGGGCATCCGCGAACTCTCCGCGCAGGAGGTGGCCGCGCGTGCGTTCATTCGCGTCGAGCGGCAGACGCTGCGCAAGCTGCCGCAAACCGGCGACATCCTCTTCACCATCCGCATCTATCTGAATCCGCTGGCGCGGATCGCGGCGCATGAGGACCATGTGCGCGTGGCTCAAGGGTTCGTCGAACAGCTTGGCGCGATGGATAGCGATCAGCTTGCCTATAAGGGCCTGTTGCAGGATCGCGACCGGCTGGTTTGCGCGCTTCACGCCATTTCACGCAACTGACACGACGCTGCCGCATTGATGGCTATCGGCAACCGTCATTCTGTGCTTTAGCCCTAGCTCATCCAACAATCCAAGGAGACGCCTCGAAATGGCAGAACGCAACTGGCCCGTCCATGGTGAAATCTCAGGCCCGATCGTGCTGATCGGGTTCGGCTCTATCGGACGCGGCGTGCTGCCGCTCATCGAACGTCACTTAAAATACGACAAGTCGCGCTTCGTGGTCATCGACCCGCGCGACGACGACAAGGCGCTGCTCGACGAGCGCGGCATTCCCTTCATCCAGGAGCATGTGACGCGCGACAATTATCGCGATCTCCTGACGCCGCATCTGACCAGGGGCGAAGGGCAGGGCTTCTGCGTCAATCTGTCGGTCGACACCGGCTCGCTCGACCTGATCAGGTTCTGCCGCGAACTTGGCGTTCTCTACATCGACACGGTGGTCGAGCCCTGGCTCGGCTTCTATTTCGACAAGAACGCCACCAATGCCTCGCGCACCAATTATGCGCTGCGCGAGACCGTGCGGCGCGAAAAGGCGGCAAATCCCGGCGGGACGACGGCCATCTCCTGCTGCGGGGCCAATCCCGGCATGGTGTCCTGGTTCGTCAAGAAGGCGCTGGTCGACCTTGCCGCCGAAACGAAGCTCGACTTCACCGAGCCTTCGGTGGCGGATCGCGAGGGCTGGGCGAAGCTGATGCAGCGCGTCGGCGTCAAGGGCATCCACATCGCCGAGCGCGACACGCAGCGCACCAAGAAGCCGAAGCCGATGGAGGTGTTCTGGAACACATGGTCGGTCGAGGGTTTCATCTCCGAAGGTTTGCAACCTTCCGAACTCGGCTGGGGCACGCACGAAACCTGGAAACCGGACAACGCCCGCGAGCACGAGGAGGGCTGCAAGGCGGCGATCTATCTCGAACAGCCCGGCGCGAACACGCGCGTTCGCACCTGGTGCCCCACGCCCGGCGCGCAATACGGCTTTCTCGTCACGCATAACGAGGCGATCTCGATCGCCGATTTCTTCACGGTGAAGGGCGCGAATGGGGCGGCCGAATACCGTCCCACCTGCCACTATGCCTATCACCCCTGCAACGACGCGGTGCTTTCCCTGCACGAGATGTTCGGCGCGGCCGGCAAGGCGCAGCCCACACAGCACGTTCTGGACGAGGACGAACTGACCGATGGCGTCGACGAACTCGGCGTCCTGCTCTACGGCCATGCGAAGAACGCCTACTGGTACGGCTCGCAGCTCTCGCTCGACGAGACGCGCGAGCTTGCGCCTTACCAGAACGCGACCGGCCTTCAGGTCACCTCGGCGGTGCTCGCGGGCATGGTGTGGGCGCTGGAAAATCCCGAGGCCGGCATCGTCGAGACGGACGAGATGGACTATCGCCGCTGCCTTGAAATCCAGATGCCCTATCTCGGCCCGGTGAAGGGCTACTATACCGACTGGACGCCGCTCGACGGCCGGCCGGGGCTCTTCCCCGAAGACATCGACGAAAACGATCCCTGGCAGTTTCGCAACATTTTGGTCCGCTGAGCATTAAGGGGACGGGGGCGGCATGGCGCAAGCCATGCGACGCCTTGATTTTGCCGCCGAAAGCGGTGACCTTAGGCATGGGGACGAGGAGAATTCTCAATATGACGAAGACACGAATTTGGGGTCCGGCCGGAACGGTCGCTCTCACGCTCGTTCTGGCGGGCTGCCAGGGCATGGGGCCGGGACCTGGTCAGATGGCCTCGCGGCCGATGACCCCGGCGCCGCAGATGAGCACGTCTCAGGTCGACGGCGAATGGGCGAGCACGGACGGGGTGGCGATCTCGCGCTTTTCCAACGGCCGTTTCGAAACGGTCGCGACCGACACCGGAAACCGGCTCGCCGAGGGCACCTATACGGATCGCGGCCAGGGCTCGGTCGAGATCATGCTGACCTCGCTGATTCGCCAGACGACGTCGCGCGTCAACTGCCAGATGGCCGGCGCGGGCCAGCTCAACTGCACCGGCGAGGCCGGCAACCAGTTCTCGCTGATCCGCAGCCAGGGCGTTTCCTAGAAGCATCTTGCGCACGACATGACGGAAAAGGAGCCGCGGGCGCTGCCGGCGGCTCTTTTTCGTGCCGTTAACCACTATCGGCGGATCGCTGCCGGGCGCACGCGCCGTCAGGGACAAAAGCGCTTGCGCCGGGCGGCGCCCGCGTGTGAACATGTTTACCAACGGCACCGCAACACGTCCGTCACATGAGCGTGGCAGGTGTCGATGGGTTCACTCCGGGAGCGTCAGAAAGATGAAGAAACTCACCCTCGTCGCAGCCATGTCGGTGTCGACGCTGGCCCTTTCGGCCGGTCACTCATTTGCCGACTATACATTGTCCATCCTCCATATCAACGATCTGCATTCGCGCATCCAGTCGATCAATGCCTTCGATGCGACGTGTTCGGACGAGGACGAGGCGGCGGGCGAGTGCTTCGGCGGGATCGCGCGCGTGGCGACGAAGATCAATGAGCGGCGCGACGCGCTGACCGGCGAGGACCGCAACGTGATCGTGCTCGACGCGGGCGACCAGTTCCAGGGTTCGCTGTTCTACACGACCTACAAGGGCGAGGATTCCGTCGAGTTCATGAACATGATCGGCTTCGATGCGATGGCCGTCGGCAATCATGAGTTCGACGACGGGCCGGCCCTGCTGGCCGACTTCATCGACGCGGCCGAGTTCCCGGTCATTTCCGGCAACACCGTCGTCGCCGAGGCCGAGACGAGCCTTGCCGGCAAGATCGAGGAATGGACGATCGTCGAAAGGGGCGGCGAGCGCATCGGCATCCTCTCCGTGGTGGCGACCGACACCGACGTCACCTCCGCCGGCGGGCCGAACGTCACCTTCACCGACGAGATCGAATATCTCACCGAGGCCGTCTCGCGCATGGAAGGCGAAGGCATCAACAAGATCGTGCTCCTGTCGCATGTCGGCCTGGCGCGCGACAGGGAGATCGCGGCCGCCGTCGACGGCATCGATGTGATCGTGGGCGGCCACAGCCACACGCGTTTTTCCAACACGGAAGAGGGCGCGGAAGCCTACCCGACCATGGTCGCCAATCCGTCGGGCCGCGACGTGCCGATCGTCCATGCCTACGCCAATTCCAAATATGTCGGCGAACTGGAAATCACCTTCGACGACGAAGGCAACGTCACGGCGGCGACGGGCGACACGATCCTGCTCGACGCATCGGTGGAGCCGGACCCCGAAATCGCCGGGCGGGTGGAAGAACTCGCCGCGCCGATCGAGGAACTGATGATGCAGCCGGTCTCGGAGACCACGGCATCCATCGATGGCAGCCGCGAGACCTGCCGGGCCCAGGAATGCACCATGGGCAATCTCGTTGCCGACGCGATGCTCGACCGGACTGCGGAGCAGGGCGTGCGGGTCGTCATCCAGAATGGCGGCGGCCTGCGGTCCTCGATCGATGCGGGCGAGATCACGATGGGCGAAGTGCTCGCCGTGCTGCCCTTCCAGAATACGCTGGCGACGTTCGAACTGACGGGCGCGGACATCATCGCCTCGCTGGAACATGGCGTCTCGGGCATCGAGGAAGGGGCCGGGCGCTTCCCGCAGGTGGCGGGCATCCGCTATTCCTTCGATCCGGGTCAGCCGGCCAATGAGGGCCGTATCCAGTCGGTCGAGATCGAAGAGAACGGCGAGTGGGTCGCGCTCGACGAGGCGGCGACCTATGCCGTGGCCACCAACGATTTCATGCGCCGCGGCGGCGACGGCTATGCGCTGTTCGCCTCCAACGGCCAGAACGCCTATGATTTCGGCCCCGGCCTCGAATTGGTGCTCGCCGATTATCTGCGCGAGAACGGCCCCTACGAGCCGATGCTCGACGGCCGCATCACCAATGTCGCCCAGGCCGCGCCGACCGATCCTGTCGTGGATGAGGCGGCGCCGAGCGATGCTTCGGAGGAACCCGCGCCATCGGCCGAGGAACTGACGACGCCGCAACCCGAGGCGCCAGCCGAAGAAGCCGCGCCGATCGAGGAAGAGGCGGCGCCCATGGCCGACGAGGCCGCTCCGATGGAGGACGAGGCCGATCCGATCGAGGTCGCGCCGGTCGAGGAAGCCGCACCGATGACGGAGGAAGCCGCGCCGATCGAGGAAGAGGCGGCGCCGATGACCGACGAGGCCGCCCCGATGGAGGACGAAGCCGCCCCGATCGAAGCGGCGCCGGCCGATGAAGCTGCTCCGATCGAGGACGAAGCCGATCCGATCGAGGCCGCGCCGGCAATGGATGGCGGCGCGCGCACTCACACGGTCGTCGCCCACGATACGCTTTGGCATCTCGCCGAGCGGTATCTCGGCAATGGCGAGCGCTTCATGGAAATCGCCGCGGCAAATCCAGGACTGCGCAATCCCAACCGCCTGCATGTCGGCATGGAACTCGTCATCCCGGCCAACTGATCGGTTGCACAGGAGACCAGCGGGCCGCCTTTTGGCGGCCCGTTTCGTTTCAGGGGCGACGACGGCGTGTCTGCGGCCACGCGCCATATTGATCGATGCGCGCGAACGCCTAGTTTCCGGCCACGAAATCCGAACAATCGGGGCAGGCGGCGCGCGAGCGGGTCTGGCGAAGGAGACGGCGATGACGCTGCAAACGAAGATCGACGGTGAGGCTGCGCGGGCGATCGGACCTCTGCCGGACGGGCATCCGGTGGTGAAGGCCAAGAAAATCGGGGTTCTGCTCGCCAATCTGGGAACGCCCGACGGCACCGACTATTCGTCGATGCGGCGCTATCTGAAGGAGTTTCTCTCCGATCCGCGCGTGATCGAGCTCAACAAGGCGATCTGGTATCCGATCCTCTATGGCGCGGTCCTGACGACGCGGCCGTCGAAATCGGGCGCCAACTACAAGAAGATCTGGAACACCGAAAGGGACGAATCGCCGCTGCGCACCATCACCCGCGCACAGGCCGAGAAGCTTGCCTCATCGCTGTCGGGCGACGATCGCATCGTCGTCGACTGGGGGATGCGCTACGGACGGCCCTCGATCGCCAGCGCGGTCGACAATCTGATGAAGGCGGGCTGCGATCGCATCGTCATGTTCCCGCTCTATCCGCAATTCTCCGCGACGACGACGGCCACCGCGAACGACCAGCTCTATCGCGCGCTGATGAAGATCCGCCACATGCCGACGGTGCGCTCGGTGCCGCCCTATCATGACGAGCCGGTCTATATCGAGGCGCTGGCGCGCTCGCTCGAAAAACATCTGGCCGCGCTCGATTTCGAGCCGGAAATCGTGCTTGCATCCTATCATGGCATCCCGAAAGCGTATTTCGAGCGCGGCGATCCCTATCACTGCCATTGCCAGAAGACGACGCGGCTTCTGCGCGAGCGTCTCGGTTGGGACAAAGCCCGGCTGATGACGACCTTCCAGTCGCGCTTCGGCGCGCAGGAATGGCTCCAGCCCTATACCGACAAGACGGTGGAAAAGCTGGCCAGGGACGGCGTGAAGCGGATCGCCATCGTCAATCCGGGCTTTTCGGCCGACTGCATCGAGACGCTGGAGGAAATCGACGGCGAGGTGCGCGAGATCTTCGAACATGCCGGCGGGGAAAAGTTCGCCCACATTCCCTGCCTGAACGATTCCGAGGAAGGCATGGCGGTGATCGAGACGATCGTGCGGCGGGAAATGCAGGGCTGGGTTTGAGGCGTCCGTGTCGTGCCGACGCGGACGCTTCAGGATTCGGGCGAAGGGAACCCCCACCCTTTATCCGTCCTCTCAAGGGGGGAGGGAAACGTGAGCGTCTCGCCCTTCGGTCGATCCAGGTTCAATGCTGGAAAACAGTCGCAGCGGGTCCTTCGCACCAACCCTGCAAACCCGACCGCTACACTGCCTCCACCCGGAGCGTGGTGCCGTCCGCGCCGGTGACGCGGACGCGGGTGCCGGCGGCGAGGTCTGGGCCGGTGGCGAGCCAGAGCGTGTCGCCGAGGCGGATGCGGCCGTGGCCGTCGCGGATCGGTTCCTCCAGCGTCGAGACCTGACCCATCAACTGGCGCTCGCGCTGGTTCAGGAGCGGCTGGTCGCTTTCGCCCTTGTCCGAGCCGAAGGCGTAGCGGCCGACGATGACGCTGGCGAGGCTCAGCACCAGAAAGACGATGACCTGCGCCGGCCAGCCCCACCAGGCCGCTTCGCCGATCTGGAAGGACAGTGCGCCGGTCAACAAGGCCGCAATGCCGATCCACAGCAGATAGACGCCCGGCACCAGGACTTCCAGGCCGAGCAGGACCGCGCCGAGCACGATCCAGTTCCATGCGCCGAGACCGGAGAGGAATTCGATCATCGCTCGTCCTGCGTGTCTGCATCGGTGCTGGTGGTGGCGACGCTATGCGCCGGCACCGAGGGCAGGCGCGGGCCGCGACGCGGCGGCTGTTGCTGCTGGCTTTCATCCCTGAAGACTTCCTTGGCGATCTGGCCGATGCCGCCGAGCGAGCCGACGAGCGCCGACGCCTCCATCGGCATCAGGACGACCTTGGAATTCGGCGCAGAGCCGATCCTGGCCATCGCCTCGGTGTATTTCTGCGCGACGAAATAGTTCACGGCCTGGATGTCGCCGGCGGCGATGGCTTCCGAGACGACCTGCGTCGCGCGGGCCTCGGCTTCGGCCGACCGCTCGCGCGCCTCGGCGTCGCGGAAGGCGGCTTCCTTGCGGCCTTCCGCCTCTAGCACCTGCGCCTGCTTCAAGCCTTCCGCTTCCAGGATCTGGGCGCGCTTGTTGCGCTCGGCCATCATCTGACGGGCCATGGAATCGACCATGTTCGCCGGCGGGTTGATGTCCTTGATCTCGACGCGCGTCATCTTGATGCCCCAGGGACTGGTGGCGTTGTCGACGATGTGGAGCAGCCGGTCGTTGATCTGGTCGCGATTGGACAGAAGCTCGTCGAGGTCCATCGACCCCATGACGGAGCGGATGTTGGTCATCGTCAGGTTGAGGATCGCGTTTTCCAGTCCCGTCACCTGATAGGCGGCCTGCGCCGCGTTCAGCACCTGATAGAAGGCGACGCCATCGACGGCGACGATAGCATTGTCGCGGGTGATCACCTCCTGCGTGGGAACGTCGAGCACCTGTTCCATCATGTTCATGCGCGCGCCGATGCGCTCGATGAAGGGAATGATGAGGTTCAGGCCCGGCGAGAGCGAGCGGGTGTAGCGCCCGAAACGCTCGACCGTGTAGTTGCTGCCCTGCGGCACCGTCTTGACGCCGGCGAAGATGACGAGGAGCACAAGGATTGCGAAAACGATGATCGCAATCTCGAAACCGGACAAAAACATGACTGCTCCTCGAACTCGTTGCCTATGGAGAGAACTTAGGGGGCGTGGGGTCGCGAAGCAAATCAGGGGCGGGGAAAATCGAACAGATCCGCATCGCCGTCGCTGCGGCCGACAATCGCAGCCGACACGATTTCGCTGGCAATACGCGAATAGGTGATGCCGTTGCCGCCATAGCCCATGACGGCATGGATGCGCGGCTTTCCCGGCACGGCGCCGATGACCGGCAGGCCGGTCGAGGTGGAGCCGAACGCGCCGGCCCAGGCGAATTGCGGCGTGGTGTCGAGGCCGGGCATCAGCTTCTTCAGTTTGGAGCGGATGGCGGCCGTCTTTTCGGGAATCAGCGCGTCGCGCCGCGCTTCGTCCTGGAAATCCTCGTCCTCGCCGCCGCACACGACGCGCCCGTCCTTCGTCGCGCGCATGTAGAGATAGGGGTCGGAGGCTTCCCAGATGAAGGCTTGCTGCGGCCACAAGTTCCGCTTTTGCGGGCCGGTGGCGATGGCCCAAGTGGAAATCACCTGATGATTGTCGGCCGGCACGAAGGGCAGGAGTTCGTAGCCGGTGCACAGCACGACATGGGAAGCGGAGATGACGGGGCCTTCGGCGGTGGCGACCTGAACGCCGTTGCCTGAATGCTCGAAGGTCGTCGCCTCGACGCTTTTGTAGAGGCGCGCGCCGCGGCTGCGGGCGATGCCGAGAAGGCCGGCCGTCAGCTTGCGCGGATCGAGCGCCAGATTGTCGTGCGACAGGATCGCGCCGTCGCGGTCGATGCCGAATTCTTCGCGCAGCGGCTTTGCGGTCAGGTATCGCGACAGGAGGCCGGCCTCGCGGCGCGCCTCGGCCTCGGCCTGAAGCGCGCGGCCGGACAACTCGTTGCCGGCGAGATAGAGGGTGGGGCGCGGGACGAGGTCGCAGGCGATGTTCAGCGCCTCGATATGAGCCTTCAAGTTCATGACCGCGAGGCGCGAGCGGCGCCAGGCGCGTTCGGCGTCGGTGCGGCCGATCTTGAGCTTGAGCCGGGAGAGCGGCGTGTCGATCTCGTACTGGACGAGGGCGGTGGTGGCGGGGGTCGAGCCGAGCAGGGGACCGCGTCGGTCGATCATGACGACGTCGTGCCCTTCGCCGGTCAACTCCTCGGCCATCATCGCCCCGGAAATGCCCATGCCGACGATGAGGATTTGCGTGGTGATGTCGCGGGAAAGCCGGCCGGCGGGCACGGATGGCGCGCGGTAGGCCATCCAGACCGGCCTGCCGGTCCGAAGATCGAGCTTGCGCATGGAACCTGTCGCCCCGTTGATTTTGCGCTTCTCAACGGGGCTGCATCGCCTTGGTTCCTAGCCTGCGAGGCGCCTGACGATCGTCTCGATCTGCGGGCGCAGATCGGCGCGGCCGAGCGCGAAGGCGAGGTTCGCCTCGACGAAGCCTTCCGGCGAGCCGCAATCATAGGTTTCGCCGCGATAGTGGTAGCCGAAGAGCCTCTGGGTGTCGCCGAGCCGCAGCATGGCGTCGGTCAACTGAATCTCATTGCCGGCGCCGCGCGCCTGCGTGGCGAGAAGGCCAAAGATTTCCGGCTGAAGGATGTAGCGGCCGTTGATGTAGAGGTTGGACGGCGCGTCCGCCGGCTTGGGTTTTTCGACCATGCCGGTGATCTCGAAGCCGGCGCCGGCCTTTTCGCCCGCGCCGACGATCCCGTATTTGTGCGTTTCGGCCGGATCGCATTCGGCGACCGCGATGACGTTCGAGCCGGTTTCCTCGTAGAGTTCGACCATGCCGCGCATACAGCTTATGTTGGAGCGCATGATCATGTCCGGCAACAGCAGCGCGAAAGGCTCGTCGCCGACGAGATCGCGCGCGCACCAGACCGCGTGGCCGAGGCCGAGCGGCTCCTGCTGGCGGGTGAAGCTGGTGGTGCCGGCGGCCGGCTGCATCGACTGCAACAGCTCGATCTGCGCTGTCTTGCCGCGCTGCGCGAGCGTCTCGTTCAGTTCGAACTGGAGGTCGAAATAATCCTCGATATTGCCCTTGTTGCGGCCCGTCACGAAGATGAAGTGCTCGATCCCCGCCTCGCGCGCCTCGTCGACGACATACTGGATCACCGGGCGGTCGACGACGGTCAGCATTTCCTTGGGCACCGTCTTCGTGGCGGGCAGGAAGCGGGTTCCAAGCCCTGCAACGGGGAATACGGCCTTTCTGACTTTCTTCATCTGGCGGTCCATGGTCTCGAGGTTTCTCAGGTGATCGCGATTTCGTGATCGGCGCGGCGGCGTACGTTCCGTCGCGGACATTTTCATGTCAATGTTGGTCTGTCTTGAACGAAGGCGGTCGATTTGCCGCACGGAAAGGTTGAATCGGGGCTCGGGTCGGAGTGCATGGTAAACGCTTTCCTAACCGGATCGGTGCAGAATCGCTTCAAATCCTGAATCAAGGAGGCATTATGAGCTTGAAGACATTCGTGGGATCGCTTGCCGCCGGTGCGAAATCGTTGGGTGCGGTTCTGGCCGTGACGGGCATGACGATCGGCCTTTCCGTCATCCCCCAGCCGGCGCAGGCCGATGCGGGGTTCCAGCGGTGGGTGGCGCAGTTCCGTTCGGTCGCCCAGCAGAACGGCATATCCAACGCGACATTCGACCGTGCGTTCCAGGGCGTGACCGCGCCCGATCCCGACGTGTTGCGGCTCGCCAGCAACCAACCCGAATTCAATGCCCCCGTCTGGCAGTATTTCGACAACCAGATCAACGACCAGTCGATCGCCGTTGGCCGTCAAATGGCGTCGCGTCATAGCCGCCTTCTCGACCAGATCGAGCAGCGGTTCGGCGTCGACCGCCATATCGTGCTGGCCATCTGGTCGATCGAATCGCGCTATGGCGAAGCTTTGAACAACCCGTCCATCGTGCGCAACATCGTGCGCTCGCTGTCGACGCTCGCCTATGCCGACCAGCGCCGCCAGCGTTTCGGCAGCCAGCAATTGATCGCCGCCCTCAAGATCGTCCAGAACGGCGACATCGACGTCGCCAACCTTACCGGCTCCTGGGCGGGTGCTATGGGGCATACCCAATTCATCCCGACCAGCTATCAGGAATGGGCGGTCGACATGGACGGCAACGGCCGGCGCGACATATGGAACTCGATCCCCGATGCGCTCGGATCGGCCGCCAATCTCCTGCGCCGCAATGGTTGGAGTCCAGGTCACGCCTGGGGCTACGAGGTGCGTCTGCCCGAGGGCCGCAAGTTCCCGGCCGGCACGATGAGCCTGTCGCAATGGCAGTCGATCGGGGTCGTGCGTGCCAACGGCCAAGCCTATCCGCGCCCCGGCGACACCGCCGAACTGAAGGTTCTGGAAGGGCGCGACGGACCAGCCTTTCTCGTGCTGCATAATTTCAACATGCTCAAGCGCTACAACAATTCCGATCGATATGCGCTTGCGGTGGGTCTTCTTGCCGACCAGATCGCCGGACAGCCGCAACTCGCGCGCGACTGGAACCGGCCGTTCACGCGGCTTTCCTTTGACGAGACGCAGGAATTGCAGCGGCACCTTTTGACCCGCGGCTATTATGACGGCAATATTGACGGCAGGATTGGTCCCGCATCGCGCGAGGCGATCAAGGCCTTCCAGTCGCGCATGGGAATGAGCGCCGACGGTCACCCCTCGAAGGAAGTCCTGTCCCGCATTCGGGGGCAGTAGGAACGGAGCACGATTTGGCATCGCGAGGTCTGCGCAACGCGACGTTTTTCTGTCTGGCGATGATCCTGGCTTTCGGAGGCGTGCCGCAAGGCGCGCCTTTCGCCGTTTCGCCTGCCGCCGCTCAGCAGCAGCAACAGGGCGGGGGGCTCCTGCGTTTCCTCTTCCAGCGCAACCAGCCGCCGCCACAGGTCCATGAGGCGCCGCAGCGCCAGCCGCGAGGCGAGCGCGCCCAACCGCGCCGCCAGCAGCAAGGGGGCGGCCAGGCGCAGCGAAGGCAGCGTGCGGCAGGCCCGCGCGAGGCGACGGCGACCGCAGCCGCCGTCGCCAAGGCGGACGACGCGCGCAAGGTGCTGGTGGTCGGAGATTTCGTCGCCGGCGGACTGGCCGAGGGCCTTGAGGCGGCCTTCGAGGCGGACGCCTCGGTGGAGATCGTCGCCCGCCCGAACGGGTCGTCCGGCCTCGTGCGCGACGATTATTACGACTGGCCCGGCTCGCTCGCCGCGATGCTGGAAGAAATCGAGCCTGCCATCGTCATCGTGATGCTCGGCTCGAACGACCGGCAGGCAATGTCGGTCGCGGGAAAATCCGAAGCGGCGCGCAGCGATGCCTGGCTGAAGGAATATGAGCGCCGGGCGGCGCTGATTGCCGAAGTCGTCACGGCGAAGGACATTCCGCTGGTCTGGGTCGGCATGATCCCGTTCCGTCCGTCCACCATGTCGGCCGACATGCTGGCTTTCAACGACATCTATCGCAAGGTCGCGGAGGCTGCCGGGGGGCAGTTCGTCGATGTGTGGGACGGCTTCGTCGACGAGAACGGCGCCTTCGTCGCCAGCGGTCCCGACATGAACGGCCAGCCGACCCAGCTTCGCGCCGATGACGGCATCAACGTCACGCGGGCCGGCAAGCGCAAGATCGCGTTTTTCGTCGAAAAGCCGCTGCAACAGGCGCTGGGCTCCATACCCGCGCCGGAACTCGTCTTCTACGGCCCCGACCTGCCGGCGGGCTTCCTCGACGCGCCGCGCGAGGCGCCGCGGATCGACCGGACGCAGCCCGTCGCGCTGTTCGGCGCGCCGAGCGGCGGGGGTGAGTTGCTCGGCCGCAACATCGTGCGTCCGGTGCGTGCGATGACGCCTGTCCCTAGGGTGGAGGCGGAAGAGGACGAGGGCGGCGTGCCGCCCGGACGGGCCGACAATTTCATGCGCGAGCGCGCCGCGCCCGAGCCGTTCGATGCCGGGATCACCGGGGCGTTACGGCGGTAGCTACGCCGCGCCGACGCGCAACAGGTCGTGGAAGTGGACGATGCCGACCGGACGGTCGTTCTCGCACACGACCAGGGCGGAAATCCCCTTTTCGTTGATGATGCCGGTCGCGGTTGCGGCCAGCATGTCCGGCGGAACCGACTTCGGGGTGCGGGTCATGACGTCATCGACGGAAAGGGCGGCGAGGTTGCGGTGAAGGTTGCGGGCGAGATCGCCGTCGGTGACGATGCCGGCGAGCCTGCCCCCACCGTCGACCACGCAGACGCAGCCGAAACGCTTCTTCGACAGGACATGGACCGCATCGGTCATGGCCGTGCCGAGCGGAACCGTCGGCACCTCGTCGCCCGAATGCATCAGATCGCGCACATGGGTCAGGCTGGCACCGAGCTTGCCGCCCGGATGGAATGTCTTGAAATGATCCGGCGTGAAGCCGCGCGCCTCGAGCAGCGCCACGGCGAGCGCGTCGCCCATGACGAGCTGCATCAAGGTCGATGTCGTCGGCGCAAGGCCGTGCGGGCAGGCTTCGGCGACCTTCGGCAAGGCCAGCACGACGGTCGCTTCGCGGGCGAGGGCCGATTGGGTGCCGGAGGTGATGGCGATCAGCGGGATCGAGAAGCGGCGCGCATAGGCGATGATGCCGCCAAGCTCAGCCGTTTCGCCCGACCAGGAAATGGCGAGGATCGCGTCGTCCTCGGCAATCATGCCGAGATCGCCGTGATTGGCCTCGGCCGGATGGACGAAGAAGGCGGGCGTCCCGGTCGAGGCGAGGGTGGCGGCGATCTTGGAGCCGATATGGCCGCTCTTGCCGACGCCCGTCACGATGACCCTTCCGGTAATCCCGGCCAGCGTTCCGACGGCCGCGGCGAAGGGGTCGGCAAGACCGTTCGCGAAGGATTCGGTCAGACTTGCAAGGCCGGCGGCCTCGGTCGCCAGCGTGCGGGTGGCCGACTGGACGATCTGGTCGCGATCGGGAGCGGAGTTCGTTTTCTGGCGCAGCATGAAGATGCGATTAGCGCTCCTTTGGTCCCATGTCCATTCGCCGCGGCGGGCGCGGGCGATTTCAACACTTGGTTAACCAAGCCGCTTTACGGTTTCGTAAGCATGATTTTCCTCACCTGAAAGCGGCGCGGCCCGATGGCAGACACGAGTTTCCGGCTTCGCAGGCTTGCCGCCGCGTTCGCGCTCGCCGGCGCCGCCGGTGCGCTTTTTGCCAGCCATCAGGTGCTTGCCCAGCAGTCGCAATTGCCGTTGCGCGGCGACCTGCGCGAGGACCCCGCGCGCGACCTTCTTTTAGGACGGCCGCTTGCTGAGCGCAGCGTGCTCGACGACGAATCGGCGCGCGCGCAGGAGGCGTATCGCCCATTCAGCGACGGCGCGCTCAGCGAAGGCGAGCCGCTGGCAGGCCAACGCCGCCGCACCGACAGACCCGTCGCAGAAGCCACGCCGGACCCGTTCGCCGGCACGCCGCCGATCGAGATATCCGAGCGGCAACGGCGCGCAGGACCGGCCGGGCGGGAGAACGAGCCGGATGGCACTGCGTTGCGTGTGGATGCCGAAGGAGCGCTCGACGACACGGTCACGGCAACAGTCCCGCTTGCCGCCGTCGATGCGCTCGACCTCGAACGCAATCTGCGCGTGGGCAGCGACGCCTCGCGGATCAATTCCATCGAGACCGCGCGCCGCCTGCCCGACGACAACCCCTATGCGTCCATCGGCCTTCGTGTCGGCACCTTCGAGCTTTTTCCATCGATCGAGCAGGGCATCGGCGCAACGTCGAATGCGAATGGCGGTGCGGATGGCGAAAGCGCCGTCTTTTCCGAGACCATCGCGCGGTTCGACCTGCGCTCCGACTGGTCGCGGCACGAGGCGCGGCTGAACGGCTTCGGCATCGTGCGGCGCGATCTTTCAGGCGCGGAAATCCGCGATACGGAAGCCGGCCTCGACGGCGAATTGCGGCTCGACTTTGCGGGCGGCTATGAGGGGCGTGCGGCGCTGAGCTATCTGCACCGGCCCGAATCCGCGTCCTCGCCGGTTTCGCTCGCCAGCGCCGCATCTCGGCCGGACCGCCAGACGCTCGCCGGCGAACTCGGCATCGGGCGCGAGGTGGCGCGGCTGAGGCTCGGCCTGGCGGCAAACGTCACCCGCGACATGTTTTCCGACGCGCGATTGTCGGACGGCACGACCTTCAGTCAGGAAGATCGCAATTCGACGCTGGCGAGCCTCCGATTGCGCAGCGGCTACGAGGTTTCACCGGCGCTGATCCCGTTCGTGGAAGTCGAGATCGGCCGGCGCGTCTACGACAACGAGATCGATGCGGCGGGCTTTGCGCGCTCGGCTGACCGGCTGGCGCTGCGCGGCGGCATCGGCATCGACATCGCCGAAAAATGGCGGGGGGAAGTCTATGCGGGCTGGCTGTCCGAAAATCCCGACGACGATGCGCTCGACGCCGTTTCCGGGCTGGAGATCGGCGGCAATCTCGCCTGGTCGCCGCTGCGCGGCACGACCGTGGACCTGAACGCGCTGACGAGCGTTGAGGGAACCACGGTGCCCGGCGCGAGCGGGTCGCTGCTTTATGCCGGCAATCTTTCGCTGACGCGCGAATTGCGTGCGAACCTGACCGGCACGGCCGGGATCGGCCTCGACTATCGCGACTATGCCAATTCGTCGGCCTACGACATGACCTGGAGCGGGCAGGTGGCGCTGACCTGGTGGCTCAACCGCTATCTGGGGCTGACCGGCCGGGCGCGCTACGAGACGGTGACGAGCAGCGATGCCGGGCGCGAGAGCGATACGGCAAGCGTGTTCGTGGGGGTTCGGGCGCAAAGGTAGCGGGAGCGGGACGGCCGCTTTTTTCTGAATTGACCCCCACCCTTCATCCCTCCCCACAAGGGGGAGGGATGCCGTCAGCGTTCTGCCCGACGATCAATGCGGCACCCGGTTTGAAAGATTGCGCGGGACGGTGATGCCCTCCCTCCCCCTTGTGGGGAGGGATGAAGGGTGGGGGTCTTCTTCAGGGAATCCGGCTTCAGCCCCGGTCCAGCGCTTCCAGTTCGTCGATCAGACCTTCGATGACGGCGAGACCCTTCTTCCAGAAATCCGGGTCGGTCGCGTCGAGGCCGAAGGGGGCGAGGAGTTCGGCGTGGTGCTTGGTGCCGCCGGCCTTCAAAAGCGCGAAGTATTTTTCCTGGAAGCCGGGCGCGGCCGACTGGTAGACGCCGTAGAGCGAGTTCACCAGGCAGTCGCCGAACGCATAGGCGTAGACGTAGAAGGGCGAGTGGATGAAGTGGGGGACGTAGGCCCAGAAGGTCTCGTAGCCCTCGCGGACACGGATGGCCGGCCCGAGGCTTTCGGCCTGGACTTCGAGCCAGAACCGGCCGAGCTGGTCGGGCGTCAGTTCGCCGTTCCTGCGCTCCGTATGAACCTTGCGCTCGAATTCGTAGAAGGCGATCTGGCGCACGACCGTATTGATCATGTCCTCGACCTTCTGCGCCAGCATCGCCTTGCGCTCGGCCTTGTCAGTGGTGCGGTCGAGGAGGGAGCGGAAGGTCAGCATCTCGCCGAAGACGGAAGCCGTCTCGGCCAGCGTCAGCGGGGTCGAGGCCATCAGGGCGCCCTGGTCGGCGGCGAGCACCTGGTGGACGCCGTGGCCGAGCTCGTGCGCGAGCGTCATCACGTCGCGCGGCTTGCCCATGTAGTTCATCATCACATAGGGATGCACCGACGGCACGGTCGGATGCGCGAAGGCGCCGGGGGACTTGCCGGGGCGCACCGCCGCGTCGATCCAGTTGCGATCGAAGAAGCGGCCGGCGATCTCGGCCATCTGCGGATCGAAGCCCTCATAGGCCGAAAGGATCGTACGGCGCGCGTCCTCCCATGAAATGACCGCCTTCGGCGTCTCGGGCAGGGGCGCGTTGCGGTCCCAGTGGTTCATCTGGTCCATGCCGAGCCACCTGGCCTTCATCGCATAGTAGCGGTGCGAGAGGCGCGGATAGGCTTCGCGAACGGCCGAGGCAAGCGCGTCGACGACCTCGCGCTCGACGCGGTTCGCCAGATGGCGCGAGTCGGCGATGTCTTCGAAACCGCGCCAGCGGTCCGAGATTTCCTTGTCCTTGGCGAGCGTGTTGGTGATCAGCGTGAAGGTGCGCAGATTGTCCTTGAAGACTTTCGCCAGCGCATGGGCCGCTTCCTCGCGGACGGCCGGGTCGGCGTCCTGAAGCTTGTTCAGCGTGGGCTCCAGCGGCAGCGTCTCGCCGCCGACCTCGAAGCGCAGCGACGTCATCGTCTCGTCGAAGAGCCGGTTCCAGGCACCGCGGCCGGTGACTGATTTTTCGTGGAAGAGCTGCTCGATCCGGTCTTCGAGCTGATAGGGCTTGTCGAGGCGCAGGTCGACGATCCACGGGCGATAGCGGCCGAAGGCGGGGTCGGCGTCGAGCGCGGCGTCGATCAGCGCATCTTCGAGCCGATTGAGTTCGAGCGTGAAGAAAAGAAGATGCGAGGAGGCGTCGGTGAGCTTTTCCTGCACGTCGCCGTAAAGTTTGGCGCGCTTCGGGTCTTGCGTGTCGCCGGTGTAGAGGAGAGCGGCGTAGGAGGCGACCTTGCCGATCAGTTCCTCCAGCGCCTCGTATTCGGCCATCGCGCGGCCGAGGCCGCCGGCCGCGCCCTTCTCGGCTTCGTCCTTCAGCTTGCCTTTCCATTCGGCCTCGAAGGCTTCGGCATCGGTGCGGGCGCGGGCGATGTCGGCCTTGAGTTCGGGTCCATCCATCGAGGCGTAGAGGTCGGCGAGGTTCCACTCGGGCAGGTTGCCGAACTCGGTCCGCGCGCGGGCGGCGGAGGCCGGGGCGCGGACGGGCGCGAGCGGCGATGTCGAAAATGTCATTGAAATTCCTCGTGGAGCAAGCCGGTTTTCGGCGCGGCCGGTAAGAGTTCGTTCACCGGTCTTCTTGAGCGCCTGTTCATGGAGTTGTGCCAGTGTGGAGCATGTAAAGCTCGATAGGCAACGCAAAAATCGCGTGGGCGGCATGGCAGGCAGCATTCTCATCATCGACGACGATCCGGTTCAGCGCCGGCTGGTCGAAGCGGTCGTCACGCGCTTTGGCCACAGGGCGCTGACGGCGGAGAACGGGCGGATCGGGCTGGACAGGTTGCTCGCCGCGCGAACGGGAGAGATCGAAGCGGTCGTGCTCGATCTCGCCATGCCCGAAATGACCGGCATCGAGATGCTGGAGGCAATGGGGCGGGCCGGAATCCCGACGCCGGTCATCGTGCAGACCGCGCAGGGCACGATCGACACCGCCGTCTCGGCCATGCGGCTCGGCGCGTTCGATTTCGTGGTCAAGCCGGTCGCGCCCGATCGCCTGAAGGCGGCGCTCGAAGCGGCGCTGAAATTCGGTGCGCTAGCCGGCAGGGCGAAGGCACGGCGCGCGGCGCGCGGCGCGGAGGCGCGGATCGGGCTCGACGACCTCGGCGCCTCGCCGGCGATGGCGCGCACCGCAGCGCTCGCCCGCAAGGCGGCGGCGACGGACATGCCGATCCTGATCGAGGGCGAGACCGGCGTCGGCAAGGAAATCGTCGCGCGAGCCATCCGGGCGGCGGGATCGCGGGCGGGCAAGCCGTTCGTCACCGTCAATTGCGGCGCTATCCCCGAAAACCTCGTCGAGAGCATCCTCTTCGGCCACGAGAAGGGCGCGTTCACCGGCGCGACCGAAAAGCATCTCGGCAAGTTCCTCGAGGCCGATGGCGGCACGCTCTTCCTCGACGAGGTCGGCGAACTGCCATCCGAGGCGCAGGTCAAGCTCCTGCGCGCAATCCAGGAGGGCGAAGTCGATCCCGTCGGCGCGCGCCACACGATCAGGGTCGACGTGCGGCTGATCTCGGCAACCAATCGCGACCTCGCCAAACGCATGGCGGACGGGCTCTTCCGTGAAGATCTCTACTACCGGCTGAACGTGCTGGCCATTCCTGTTCCGCCGTTGCGCGAGCGCGTCAGTGAAATCAGGCCGTTGGCAGAACTCTTCCTCGACCAGGCAAGATCAGCCGCGCCGATCAGCGTTTCAGGACTGTCGGACGATGCCGCAAAACTGCTTGCAGCCTATGACTGGCCCGGAAATATCAGACAGTTGCAAAATGTGATCTTTCGCGCCGCCGTGCTGGCCGAGGGCGAACGGCTCGAAGCCCATGATTTCAGGCAGATCGGTGCCGAAATCGGCACCTTGCGCCCGCGCGAGCCGCTTGCGGCGGCACCAATCGCGGCGGAACCGCTCCATGAAATTCAAAATATTGAAAACACTCATGAAATGACGCTTGCGCTGCTGGATTCCCGCGGCGAGATGCGTTCGCTCGCGGAACTGGAGCGTCAGACGATCCAGGCCGCCATCGATCATTATGACGGTCGGCTTTCCGAAGTCGCGCGCCGGCTCGGCATCGGGCGCTCGACGCTCTACCGAAAGCTCAAAGAGATGGGGATCGATGCCGATGAAGGCCGCCTCGGCCGGCTCGCGTCTTGACGGTGCCCCAGGGTTAGCGATAGCCATTTTGACAGGCAGTCGACCACAGTTTCGCCATCCGCGTCGCCTCCATTCGCGACGTCCGCCGAACGTGAACGGCCGCACTAAGTGCTGATTAACCATTAGCGCTGATATTTGGACGACTATTGCCGTCCGGAATCGGTCCGGGGACACTCAACAGCCGACAAGGCGAGATGTTTTGATCAGTATCGCTGGAATGCCCAACACTCGGCGGATCATGAGCGGCGGCTTCGCCCGCCGGGCCGCGACGGCCCTGATGATCGCCTTCGCCTTTTCGTTCTGCGCCATGGCAAATGCCGACGCGCAGACGCGCACGCTGAAGCTCTACAACATTCACACCAAGGAACGCGCGGACATCACGTTCAAGCGCGGCAACCGTTTCGACCAGAACGGGCTGAACCAGGTGAACCACTTCCTGCGGGACTGGCGGCAGAACGAACCGACCAAGATGGACCCGCAGGTGATCGACCTGTTGTGGGAGGTCTACCAGCAGGTCGGCGGGCGCGAGCCGATCCACGTCGTGTCGGCCTATCGTTCGCCCAGGACCAACAACATGCTGCGCTCGCGCTCTTCCGGCGTCGCCGAGAAGAGCCAGCACACGCTCGGCAAGGCGATCGACTTCTACATTCCGGGCGTGAAACTCTCGACGCTGCGCGCGGCGGGCCTCAGGATGGAAGGCGGCGGCGTGGGCTACTACCCGACATCGGGCGCGCCCTTCGTCCATCTCGACGTCGGCAATGTGCGCCACTGGCCGCGGATGCGCCGCAACGACCTGATGGCCGTGTTCCCCGACGGCAAGACCATCCACACGCCGAGCGACGGCAAGCCGCTTCCCGGCTTCAAGCAGGCCATGGCCGCCTATGAATCGCGCAAGCGCTCCGGCGGCTTCGCCGTGGCCAGCGCAGGCGGCAGCGGCGGAGGCTCCGGCAGGGGCCTGCTCGCCACGCTGTTCGGCGGCGGCGGCGGCGCGGATGACGAGGAGGACGTCGCTGTCGCCGCGGCGCCCGCCCAGGCAGCGCCGCAGCGCCAGGCTCCCGTTCCTGCCGCGCCGGTGGCGCAAGCGCCCGAGACGATCATTGCGGCCCTGCCGGCACGCGCCATTCCGGTTCCGCTCGCCGCTCCCCGTCCGCAGGCCGAAGTCGCGGCCGTGCCGCCCGCCGTGCCGACGGTCGCGGCCGCCGCGATGGCCGAAAACTTCGACGCCCAATCCGAAGCTCCGTCTCATGAGGCTGCGACGGCCACGGAAGTTGCGCTCAACATTCCGCTGCCCACGCGCCGCCCCGACTACACGCCCGCACCGGAAGAAGCGGCCGACGCCCTGGTCGCGACGATCAAGACGCCCGAAACGGGCGTGCCGGTCGCCGCGCTTCTGGCCGAACGGCCGAGCCGCGGCGGTTCCGATGCGATCAGCCAGCTTCTGACGGAAGCGCCGAAGCCGGCCGGCGGCGGAACGCAGGTCGTCTCCGCCGAACCGGCGGCAGGCGACGGACGCACGGCCGGCGAGATCTTCGCGCTCGCCGCCTTGCCCGACACCGTTGCGGCAAAGCCGTTCGATCTCGACGCGTCGCGCACGGCCAACGGCATCGATGCCAGAGAAGCCGCGCAGGCGATCAAGCAGCAGCAGGTCGCCGCGCTCGAGTCCTCGCCGCGCGCCGCGCTGATCGCCCGCACCGAAGGCACCTCGCCGATGCACGCGATCGAATCGGGCGTGCGCACCACCGCCAAGCTCGGCAAACCGACCGCGACCGACGCGCGCCAGCAACGCCGCTCGCGCGCGGTCGAGGCGACGCCGGAGATGGCGCGCTGGGCGCTGGAGCCGGGACGCGTGGAACAGGTCCAGACCGGCACGACTGCGCCGTCCTTCGCCTACAACATCGTGCGCACGCCGCCGGCGCTGATCTACACCGCCGGGTTCCAGCGCAGCGATGTCCAACCCGATGCAAGCCGATTCTCCGGCAAGGCGGTGGAGTTCATGTCGGTGGCGCGATTTAACTGATTGCTGCCGAAAGACTGGAAATGAGAACGGCAGCCGGGTGGCTGCCGCGGGCGTCACGCACGACCTTCGGTGCATCACCTGGTTTGAACGATCGGCCGCTACGCAGACGCCCTCCCTTCCCCTTGTGGGGAGGGATACGGGGTGGGGGTTCCCTTCGAAAAAACCGACGATATAGCGTCGGGCAGGCTGAAGCAGAGCCCCTGGATTACGCTCGCAGCGCGGCCGCCTCGCGGGACAGGCGCTCGACTTCGGGCCAGTCGCCGGCCTTGACGGCGGCGTCGGGGACGACCCAGGAGCCGCCGACGCAGGCGACGTTGGGCAGGCCGAGCCAGGTCGCAACATTGGCCGGCGAGACGCCGCCGGTCGGACAGAACAGCACATCCGGGATCGGCGCGGAAATGGCCTTGAGGAAGGACGCGCCGCCCGACTGTTCGGCGGGGAAGAATTTCAGGAAGCCATAGCCTTCCTCCCGCATCGCCATGATCTCGCTCGGCGTGATCGCGCCGGGCAAAAGAGGGGTGACGCTGGTGCGCGCGGCATCCAGCAACTCCTGCGTCGTGCCGGGGCTGACGATGAATTTCGCGCCGGCCTTTTCGGCTGCGTCGAACTGCCGGGCATCGAGGATGGTGCCGGCGCCGACGATCGCATCCGGCAACTCGTCGATGATCAGGCGGATCGCGTCGAGCGCGACCGGGGTGCGCAAGGTCACCTCGATCGCCGGCAGACCGCCGGCGACCAGCGCCTTTGCCATCGGGACCGCATGTGCCAGTTCGTCGATTCGGATCACGGGAATGACGGGCTGGGTTCCGATGAGGGCGCGCAGCCGCTCGGCCTGTGATTTCGCCATGATGCATTCTCCTTTTCAACCGATTTAGCATGGCTGCGGGCCACAAGTCACCCTCGCGCGAACACGGAAAGCAGGGTTTCGAGCAGCCGCCCCAGCGGTCCACGGGGCGCGGCGAGCGCTGCAAGCGTCGGCGCGTCGGCGATGCCATGGGCGGTCAATCCACGCCGAAGCTGAAAGGCGCGGACTGCGTGCTGGGTGAGGGAACCGAACACGCCGTCGACGGAAAGCGTCGCGCCATGGGCGACGAGACGGCGCTGGAGTTCGGAGACCTTCTCGCCGCGGTCGCCGCGCCGAAGCGCCGTGTGCGCGCCAGTCCAGTCGAGCCGGGCGTAGCGCCCATGGCCGGAAGCGAGTTTCACGTCATAGGCGTTGCGGGCAAAGCCGGGGCCGTTATAGCCGCGCGCGAAGGCTGGCCAGTCGCGGCGGGCGAGCGCGCCGGCCAGCCCGGCCTTTTCGATGTAGCGTGCCATCAGGCGCACCTGTCCCTCGGCGCCCGAACGCGCTTCGGCGACCAGCGCCCCGACCGAGGCGAAGCCGAGCCATGCCCAGTGTGCGCCCATGACCTGGCCCATGCCCCAGGAAGTGGCTTCATCCGCCGCCCCGGGGTCGATGGACCGGGCGCGTTCGAGCATCGCCCAGCGCGCGGCCTGGGATGCGGGATTGCGGATGGCGCCGGCTGTCGGCGAGGCGAGGCCGGCGGCGCGTGCCCTGGCCTGCGCTTGCCCGGACAGCCGGCGGTCGAAATAGTGGCCCTCGAAACGGATCAACGGTTCGCGCCGGCCGTCGACCATGGCATGGGCAACGAGATTGCTCTCGACGGATGCGACGGCGGCGAGCGTCGCGGGGTCGAGGTCGAAGGCGCGGGCGACAGAGATGAGGGCGGTGCGGATTTCGGGATCGAGCATGGGGGTATCCTCGTTGGGGTGGGGGATATTTTCCTCTCTTTTCCGGCGGCGGGGATAAGTCCCGGTTGCGCGTCTTCGCCGGACGGATTATCTGCGCGCCATGCACACGTCTTCCGACATGCCGATCAAGGTCGTCGCGCTCTACCGTTTCGCTCGTCTGCCCGGCTGGCGCGAGATGCGCGCGCCGCTCGCCGATTTCTGCGCGAAGCGGGGCATCAAGGGCACGCTGCTGCTGGCGCATGAGGGGATCAACGGCACGGTGGCGGGCGCCCCGGACGCCATCGACGGGCTCGTCGCCAATCTCGAAGCGGTGCCGGCGCTTGGCAAGCTGGACGTCAAATATTCGGGCGCGCGCGAGATGCCGTTCCATCGGATGAAGGTGCGGCTCAAGGCTGAGATCGTGACGATGGGCGTTGCCGGCATCGACCCGGAACGCGATGCAGGCACCTATGTCGAGCCAAACGACTGGAACGCGCTGATCGCCGATCCTGAAACGGTGGTGATCGACACGCGCAACGGATACGAAATCGGGCTCGGCACGTTCGAGCGCGCGATCGATCCGAAGACGGACAGCTTCCGCGAATTTCCCGACTGGCTGGAGACCAATCGCGTTGCGCTTCAAGGCCGTAAGCTGGCGATGTTCTGCACCGGCGGCATCCGCTGCGAAAAGGCGACGGCCTATGCCAAATCGGCCGGGCTCGACGAGGTCTATCACCTCAGGGGCGGCATCCTGCGCTATCTCGAAGAGGTGCCGGAAGACGAGAGCCTGTGGCGGGGCGAATGCTTCGTTTTCGACGAACGCGTGGCGGTGGGGCATGGCTTGCGCGAAAGCGCAGCAGAGCTTTGCCGCGCCTGCCGGCGGCCGCTGATGCCGCAGGACCGGCTGTCGCCGCTCTTCGTCGAGGGGATTTCCTGCGCGGCCTGCCACGACGAACGGAGCGACGCGGATCGCGAGCGCTATGCCGAGCGGCAGCGCCAGGTGGAGCGCGCGAAGGCGAGGGGCACGCCGCATATCGGGGGATAGGCGACTTTTGCTGCCCGCGCATTGCAATCCATGAGGTCGACCCCTAGCTAATCTCGACTGCCGGTACTGGCAAAAAGAGATGAGGAGAAGCCCATGTTCGACCCCAAGAAGCTCATCGACGGCCTTTTGGGCTCGTCAGGTTCCCTGTCCAAGGGCGGTCTGGGCGGCCTTGCCGGCGGCGGGTCGGGCGGGCTTGCAGGTGGTCTGGGCGGGCTTGCAAGCGGCGGCGGCATGGGCAAGATCGGCCAGCTTGCCAAGGACAATCCGATGGCGACGGCGGCTCTGGCCGGGCTTCTTCTTTCGGGCAAGGGGCGCAAGCTTGGCGGCTCGGCGCTGAAGATCGGCGGCATGGCTGCGATCGCCGGCCTCGCCTACAAGGCCTATAACGACTACCAGAAGGGCCAGCAGCCGCAGACGGCGGCGCCCGCCGGGCGCGAGCCGGAACTTCTGCCGCCGCCCTCCGACACGCCGTTCCACCCCGCGCGCGCGCCTCAGGGTGAGGATGCCTTCGCGCTGACCATCGTGCGGGCGATGATCGCAGCGGCGCGCGCCGACGGACATATCGACGAGGCCGAGCGCGCCAAGATCGCCGGGCGGCTGGGCGATGCCGGCGTCGATGCGGAAGCCGAGCAGTTCCTGCTGACCGAACTTTCCAAGCCGGTCAATCTCGACGACATCGTGCGCGAGGCGCAGAGCGAGGAACAGAGGATCGAGATCTATACCGCCTCGCGGCTGGCCATCGATCCGGATTCACGCGCCGAGCGCGGCTATCTCGACCAGTTGGCCGGCCGGCTCAACCTGCCGGACGCGCTGGTCGACCATATTGAGGCGAATGTCGCCGGCGTGAAAGTCTGACGAAACTTCGAGGACGCCCGCCTCGTTGCTGGGAGGAGATTTCCCAGCCACGGCGCCACATGTCCCTTATCAAGATCCTGTTCCTCGCTGTCCTGATCGTGCTGCCCGGCTGCGGCGGCGCGGTGGGGATCGTCAATTCCATGTCGAACACCGACGCCGTCGCGGTGGAAACCGGGCTGGCCTACGGGCAGGGACCGCGCCAGCGCTACGACGTCTACCGGCCGGTCGGAGCGGGAACGGACGCGCCGGTGGTCGTGTTCCTTTACGGCGGCGCGTGGTCGAGCGGCGAGCGCGGCATGTATCGCTTCGTCGGCAACGCGCTTGCCGAACAAGGCTTCGTCGCCGTCATTCCCGATTACCGGCTCTATCCCGAGGTCAGATTTCCCGATTTCGTGGAGGATGCCGCGCAAGCCGTTGCGGCGATCCGGCGCGATGTCGCCGGCGGACGCCCGGTGGCTCTCGTCGGCCATTCGGCCGGAGCGCAGATCGGTGCGTTGCTGGCGTTCGACAGGCGCTATCTGGGCGGTGCGGCCTGCGACACGATCTCCGGCTTCATCGGCATCGCCGGCCCCTATGATTTCCTGCCGCTGACGAGCGAGCGCTACCGGCGCATCTTTCCCGAGGCGACGCGCGATCAAAGCCAGCCGATCAATTTCGCAAGCGGACGCGCGCCCGCGACCCTTCTTCTGCATGGATCGTCGGACCGCACGGTCGAAGCCGAGGATAGCCGCATCCTGGCGCAGGCGCTGCGGGCGGCCGGAAACCGGGCGGAAGTGCGCATCTATGACGGTGTCGGACATATCAACATCGTCGGGGCCATCGCATCGCCGTTGCGCGGCCAAGCGTCGACGCTGGCCGATATCAGCAATTTCGTGCGGGAGCGGGCCGGGCGGCCGGGATGTTAGGATTTCGGCGCTGAGCGGCGGATGATTGCGGCGATCATCGTCTCGAGGGCGGCGGGAGGCATGTCTTCGGGCAGATGCAGCTTGTCGCCGATCAGGAGTTCGGAGAGCCCGTGGACCATCGCCCAGGCGGCGATGACATCCTCGCCGGCTGCGGGGTCGTTGGCGTAATCGCGACCGGTCATGGCGAGGACGTTTCCGGTAAGGACTGCGAAGGCTCGACCGCCGGCTTCCGACAGTCTGGGGCTTTCATGGTCGGGGCGTTTCGACCCGAACATCAGGTGGAAGAGCGCCGGATTGGCGCAGGCGAACATGACGTAGCCGACGCCCGAGGCCACGAATTTTTCAATCATGCCGCCATCGGCGGCGTCCATCGCTTTGACCATAGACTCGTTCAGGCGGTCGAAACCTTCGGCGGCGAGCGCGGACAAAAGCGCGTCGGCGTCCTTGAAGTGATGGGCGGGCGCTGCGTGCGAGACGCCGGCGCGCTTTGCGCAGCCGCGTAGCGAAAAGCCTTCCAGCCCCTTTTCGACCAACTCCGCCTCGGCAGCGGCGATCAGTGTCAAACGTAAATCGCCGTGATGGTAGGGCTTGTGCGGCAAGGCAGTCGGCAAATCGGGTCTCCAGCATTATCCCTCCTACATGGACCGGAATTTCAATGTTGACAATGGAAAGATATCTGGCAACATCAATCTTGACGATGTCAAGAAAGGTTTGAAGGAAGCCACCGATGAGCGCCGACCTGATTTTCCAGTATGCCACGCTGATTGCCGTCGCCGGCTGGGCGACGCTGATCGTGAGCCCGCTGATGCCGCGCATCAGCAATCTTGCGGCGACCTATGCGATGCCGGCGCTGATATCGGTCGCCTATGCGGGACTGATCCTCGCCTTCTGGTCACGGGCGGAGGGCGGGTTTGCCTCGCTCGACGAGGTGGCACAGCTTTTCCAGACGCGCGAACTGCTGCTGGCTGGCTGGCTGCACTATCTCGCCTTCGATCTGTTCGTGGGCGCATGGATCGTTCGCACGGGACGCACGGACGGCGTGCCGTTCTGGCTCGTCCTGTCCTGCCTGCCGTTGACCTTCCTGTTCGGACCTGCCGGTTATCTGGCCTTCGTCGCAATCCGCGCCGCCAGTCTTCAGGTCCGCGCCATGCCTGCCATCGAAGGACGCTGACCATGACCCTGATTGCATTGGACCATATCGACGCGCGGCCGCTGAAGCTGAAATCGCTTCTCGGTGCCGAACCGGCCCTAACCCTTCTCGGGCTCCTGCTGCTGACCCTCCTTGCGCCCACAATTTTCGCGGGGCTCGTGGACGGGCGGATGACGAACGACGTCACGGTCTGGTCGAAACCTGTGAAGTTCCAGGTCGCGCTGGCCATCTATGTCCTGACACTCGCCGTTTTCGCACGCTGGCTGCCGGCCGGCACGCAACACAAACGCTGGTATCGAATCTATATCGGCGCCGTCATCGGTGCGATCCTGCTCGAAATGATCTGGCTGATGGGCGCGGCGGCGAACGGTGTGCCGGCCCATTTCAACAAGACGCCTGTCGGAGAGGCGATCTACGTTTCGATGGGCGGCCTTGCGGTTCTGCTGACGTCGGCCAGCGCCGTCTATGCCTGGCAGATCGCGCGTAACGGCCAGACGGGCTTGCCGCCGGTTGTCAAGGAAAGCATCGTCGTCGGCTTGGCGCTCGTCCTGCCGCTGACAGTGATCACCGCCGGCACGATGAGTTCTTTCGATGGACACTGGGTCGGCGGCGTGCGCTCGGATGCGGCTGGACTTGCCTTGTTCGGATGGGCACGCGACGGCGGCGATTTGCGGGTCGCCCATTTCTTTTCCACCCATGCGATGCATTTCCTGCCAGTCATGGGCCTCGCCTCGCTTGCGATCTTCGGCCGGGACGAGAGAAGACCGTTTCGAATCGCCACATTGCTTTTCGTGGCGCTGGTGGCATTCACCTTCGTGCAGGCTCTTTCGGGACAGCCCTTTCTTGGCTTTCTCGGGTGAGCCAATGCGTGAGTTAAGCTTTGGTTAAGCTTCGTATCGTATTCTTAATGAACGAATCGGGTTGTTCCTCCTCCTCCCAAGCACCGATTCCAAACTCAGGCGGCCGCGAATGGCCGCCTTCCTTTGTGTCTTCCCCTTGCGCCCCCGCCATCCATCTGCGAACCGTCTCTCTTGAGCATCGGGTTGCCCGCAAACCGGGGTCCGTTGCTCGGCCGAATGCTTTTGGGGGGACACGACATGCAGGACAAATTCGCACTCGTCACAGGCGCGGGCTCGGGCATCGGGCAGGCGGTCGCGACCGCTCTCGTCCATGCCGGCTGGCACACGGTCTTCACCGGTCGCAGGCAGGAAAGGCTCGACGATGCGGTGGCCGCGATCGCGAACGCGCCCGCGCGCGGGCTTGCCATCGCCTGCGACGTGTCGCGGGCCGAGCAGGTGGAAAAGCTGTTCGAGCGCATCGAGGCGGAGTTCGGGCGGCTCGACCTTCTCTTCAACAATGCCGGAATGGGCTACAAGTCGACGCCGATCGACGAGATTCCCGTGGAGGTCTGGCACGACGTCGTCGACGTCAATCTCACCGGCTCGTTCCTGTGCGCGCGCTCGGCCTTCGGCCTGATGCGCCGGCAAAGCCCGATGGGCGGGCGGATCATCAATAACGGGTCGATCTCGGCCCATGCGCCGCGGCCGGGCTCGGTGCCTTACACGGCGACCAAGCACGCGATCACCGGGCTGACGAAGACGCTGGCGCTTGACGGACGGCCCTTCGACATCGCCTGCGGGCAGATCGACATCGGCAATGCGTTCACCGAGATGGCCGCACCGATGGCGCAAGGCGTGCCGCAGGCCAATGGCGAGATCGCGCCCGAGGCGGTGATGGATGTCGGCCACGTCGCCGACGCCGTCCTGCATATGGCGAGCCTGCCGCTGGAGGCGAACGTTCTGTTCATGAACGTGATGGCGACCAAGATGCCGTTCGTCGGACGCGGATAATTTTGCGGCAGCCGGACCATTGCGCCGGGAACGGCGTTTACAGGCAAGGCCAGAGTGCATGAGGGGATGATGGCGGGTCTTTTCGCCGGCTACGAGGCGCTGGTTGCGCTGGGACTGGTGGTTCTGCTGTTTGCGATGTTCGTCTGGGAGAAATACCCGGCCGACGTGACGGCGGCCGCCGGTGCCGCATTGTTCGTCCTGCTCGGCTTCGTTCCGACCGATCAGGCGATGGGCGTGTTCTCCAATTCCGCGCCGCTGACGATCGGTGCCATGTTCGTGCTGACCGGCGCGCTCGTGCGCACCGGCGTCCTCGAAAGCGTCGCGGGCATGGTTCTCGACCGCGCCAAGAAGCATCCGATGCTGGCGCTCGGCTTCTTCCTGTTTGCAGCGCTGATCGGCTCGGCCTTCATGAACAACACGCCGGTCGTGCTGGTGCTGATCCCCATCGTGATCCGGTTGGCGGCCGCGCTGAACATCGCATCGACCAAGCTACTGATCCCGCTCTCCTATGCCGCCGTTCTCGGCGGCACGCTGACGCTGATCGGGACCTCGACCAACCTGCTTGTCGACGGCGTGGCACGCGAGCAGGGGATCGAACCGTTCTCGATCTTCGAGATCACCCCGATCGGGCTTGTGGCGGCGGCGACGGGCATATTGCTCATGCTGGCGATGGGGCGCTTTCTTCTGCCGGATCGCCGCGAGGAGGGCGGCGACTCGGTCGCGGAGGACGAAACGGAATATCTGTCCGAAGTGGCCATCCTGACGGACGAGACCTTTACGGAAAAGCCGGTCAAGGACATCGCGACATTCAATCAACCGGGATTGCGGATCATCGGCATCAAGTCCGAGAACAAGGTCGTCCGCAAGGACCTCGACGACGTCCAGCTCAAGAAGGGCGATGTGCTGATCGTGCTTGCGAAGTCGTCCGAACTTCTGACGCTGGCGGAAAAGGAAGGGCTGCGGGTCGGCCAGCGGCGCGGCGTCGTTCGCGAAGGCGAACAGATCGCCGTCGAGGCCGTCGTCGCGCCGGGACGGTTCAGCCAGGGAACACGACTGTCGAGCCTGTCGCTGGGGCGTCGTTTCGGCGTGCGCATCCTGGGCGCGCACCGGCACAATCATATTGCCGGCCCCGATCTGGGCGCGGTCGTTCTTCGCCCGGCCGACAAGTTGCTGTTGCAGGGCACGGCCGAGGGCCTCGACGAACTTTCGGAACAGAGCGACCTCGTCTCGGTCACCCGCTCGACGGCGCGGGCGTTCCGCCGCACCAAGGCGCCGCTGGCGCTTCTGGCGCTCGGGCTCGTCGTCCTGCTCGCGGCATTCAACGTCATGGACATCGGCCTTCTGGCGATGATCGCCGTGGCGGCGATCCTGATCCTGCGCTGCATCGACGCGGACGAGGCGTGGGGATCGATCGACGGTTCCATACTGATCCTGATCTTCGCCATGCTGATGGTCGGACAAGGATTGCAGAATACCGGCGCGGTGGCGCTGATCGTCGAGACGATCACGCCTCTCATGACGTCGGTCACGCCCTTCGTCATGCTGCTGATCATCTATGCGCTCGCCTCGGTCCTGACCGAAACGGTGACGAACAATGCGGTGGCCGTCATCGTCACGCCGATCGTCATCGGGCTGGGGCAGCAATTGGGCGTCGATCCGCGCGCGCTGATCGTTGCGGTCATGTTCGGCGCCAGCGCCAGCTTTGCCACGCCGATCGGATACCAGACGAATACGCTCGTCTATGGTGCGGGCAATTACCGCTTTTCCGATTTCGTCAAGATCGGCCTGCCGATGAACATCATCGTGGGGCTGGCGAGCTGCTACGCGATCTATCTCTATTACGGGCTGTGAGCGGAAGTCGCGAGGAACTCGCCGATCCGCTCCAGCGCGCGCAAAATGTTCTCTTCGGAATTGGCATAGGACAGGCGGATATAACCTTCGCCGAGCGTGCCGAAATCCGGCCCGCCGATGAGGGCGACCCCGGCTTCCTCGAGCAATGCCGAGGCGAGCTTCTTCGCCTTCCAGCCGGTCCCGCCGATGTTCGGATAGGCGTAGAAGGCGCCTTTCGGCACGATACAGGAAATGCCGTCGATCTCGTTCAGGCCGTCGACAACGAGTTTGCGGCGGCGGTCGAAGGCGCGCATCATCTTCTCCACCTCGTCCTGCGGGCCGTCGATGGCGGCGATGCCGGCATATTGCGACGGCGCGTTGACGCAGGACCAGCAATTGACGGCGAGCTTGCGCACTTTGCCATAAAGCGTTTCGGGCCAGATCGACCAGCCCATGCGCCAGCCGGTCATCGCCCAGGTCTTCGACCAGCCGTTGAGCACGATCAGCCGGTGGCGAATTTCGGGAAACTGAAGAAGCGAGGTCGCGGTTTCGCCGTCATAGGTCATGACGTCGTAGATCTCGTCGGACATGACCGCGACATGCGGATGATCGGCGAGGCCGGCGACGAGCTTTTCGATCTCGGCGCGCGGGGTGACGCCGCCGGTCGGGTTGGCGGGAGAATTGAGGATCAGGAGCCGCGTCTTGGGCGTGATGAGCGCCAGCGTTTCCTCGGCCGAAAAGGCGAAGCCGTTTTCCTCGCGGATCGGGACCGGGACCGCTTTCGCGCCGGTGAAGTCGATCATCGATTTGTAGATGGGGAAGCCCGGATCGGGGTAGAGGATTTCCGCGCCCGGCTCGCCGAACATCAGGATCGCGGCGAACATGGTCGGCTTGCCGCCGGGCATGATCATCACGCTTTCGGGCGAGATCTCGACGCCGGCCGTCGCCAGCGTGCGGCGGGCGACGGCTTCGCGGGTGGCGAGAAGGCCGGTCGCCGGCGTGTAGCCGTGATGGCCGTCGTGCAGCGCCTTGATCGCCGCCTCGACGATGTGGTCGGGCGTGCGGAAATCGGGCTGGCCGATGCCCAGATTGACAATGTCCCTGCCGGACTGGGCGAGTTCGGTCGCGCGCGCCAGAACGGCGAAGGCGTTCTCCTCCCCGATGCGGTCGAAAGCGGCAATCGTCTGAAGCATTCTGGATCAATCCTCCCGTCTTGCGGATCGGGTCCGTTTGTGGGAGCGCTGGACGGCAAAGTCAAAGGGGGAGAGGGCAATGGCGCAGGAGATGAGCGGATGGACGGCGCGGCCGATGCCGCCGCGCCAGGCGCATGAGGGGCGCTATGTGCGGCTGGAGCCGCTCAATGCCGACGATCATGGCGACCAGCTCTTCGCGGCATCGAGCGTACCCGATGCGGCCGAGCGGATGCGTTATCTTTCCGACGTGCCGCCGGCTGACCGCGCCGCGCTGCAACCGTGGCTCGACCGGTTCCAGGCCTCGCCCGACCCGATGTTCTTCGCCTGCGTGGACAAGTCGGACGGGCGGGCAAAAGGGCGCATGGCGCTGATGCGGATCGACCGGTCGAACGGGGTGGCGGAGGTCGGTCACATCTATTGGGGGCCGCAGATGGCGAAGAGCCGGATGGCGACCGAGACGATCTATATTTTCGCGCGCCACCTCTTCGACGAACTCGGCTATCGCCGCTTTGAATGGAAGTGCAACGACCGCAACGTGGCATCGCGCCGCGCAGCGCGTCGCTTCGGCTTCGACTATGAAGGCGTCTTTCGCCAGCACATGGTGATCAAGGGCGAGAACCGCGACACGGCCTGGTATGCGATGCTCGACGGCGACTGGCCGGCCCGGCGCGCGGCCTTCGAAGCGTGGCTCACGCCAGAAAATTTCGACCGCGACGGCCGACAGAAAAAGAAGCTGGAAGACTTCGCGGCAGCAAAGAGCGAGTGATGGATCGGGACACCAGGAATTCGGCGATCGCAGCGGCGGTCATTCTGGCTGGCGTTGGACTCGTCGCCTATTTCATGCCGGCGATCATGCTGGCGGCGATCGAGGTCTCTCCCTGGCTCGCCGGCGCGGTGGCGGGGCTGTTTCTCGTCGCCTTCTTCATGATCTTCTGGCTGCGCGGGCGGTTCAGACGCTGAGGCTCGCCGTCAGCAGCGTGACGCCCAGGAAGAAGACGAAGGCGGCGCCGGCGATTTCGATCGTCATGTGAACGCGGTTGCCGGTGCGCCCGTCGCCGGCGAAGGCGACGGCCCAATTCTTGGCGAGGACGGCCATCGTGGCGAGGATCGAGACGGTGATGGCCGTGCCGATCGCCATGGCGAAGACCGAGAGGAAGCCGCCGAGCCAAAGACCGTTCAGGAAGGCGAAGGATAAAACGACGAGCGCGCCCGTGCAGGGACGCAGTCCGACCGCGACGATCGCCGCCCATGCCGTCTTCCAGTCGAAGCGGTCGCCCGACAGGAGCGCCGGATCGGGCGCGTGGGAATGGCCGCAGGTCGAACAGACGGCGTCATGCGCGGGGGCATGGTCATGCGCGTGGCTGTGCGCGTGGTCGTGATGGTGGTCATGCGTGCAGGCTTGGCCGTGATCGTGATGGTGCGCGTGCGCATGGTCGTGGACCGCGGCCGACAATGCGCGCACGGGGCGGCCCCAGATAAGGCCGGCGAGGGGCGGGCCGGCCTTCTTCCACAACAGCCAGGCCCCGAAGGCGGCGACGAGGGCGAAGCTGGCGATCTCGAGGAAGCGCGTCGCGTCGGTCATCGAGACGGCGGTGCCGCGCAGCATGAGATAGACCGCGCCCATGACGGCGATGGCGGTGACGGCTTGCAGCATGGCCGAGACGAAGGACAGCATGACACCGCGCCGCAGCGCGACCTCGTTCGCCAGCATGTAGGACGAGATGACCGCCTTGCCGTGGCCGGGGCCGGCGGCATGGAAAATGCCATAGGCGAAGGAAAGTCCGGCGAGGAGCCAGATGCCCGAGCCGCCGTCGCGCATGGCGCGCAGCGCACCGGTCAGCGAGCGGTAGAAATCCTGCTGCTGCGCGTTGATCCAGTTCAGCGTTCCGGCGAAGAGGCCCGTCGAAGGGGCAGCGACTTCCGCCGCGCCGATGCCGAGCGAACTTTGCGCATGGGCGTGGCCCAGGAAATGGGTCGCGACATAGACGAGCGCAACCGCGACGAAGACGACGCGCATCGTGCGTCTGGAAAGCTGCATCATCCGGCCGCTCCGCAGGAGATTTCAAGGCGCGTGGCGAAGAGTTTCGAATAGTCGACGCCGCCAGGTTCGTTGAAGAAAGCTTCCGTCAGCGACTGCTGGTTCATCGCCAACGCTTCGTCGGGGTCGGGGCGCACGACTTCCTTGCCGCAATTGTCCGGCATGTCGGCGACGACGAGATTGGCGTCGTCGTAAAAGTCGATCGCGGTGTAGAAGGTCGGGTCGTAGACACCGAAATGGAGATTGCCATCGAGGGCGATCGCTTCCTCGGGCGTCGATTCGAACAGGATGATCAGTTGCTGGTCTTCCAGCATCGCGACGATCCGCTCCGGCGGGTTCATCGCGATGTCCTTGCCATTGGCGGTCACGAACTGGAAATAGCCGAACTCGGCCAGCGATTCGAGGATGACGGAACCGACCATTTCGAGTTCCTGGGCGTCGAGCTTCAGATCCTTGTTCTGGTCGAACTCGAAGATGACGGTCGAGGAGAAAAGGTCGTCGAAACGCCAGACATGGCGCAGTGCCTTGACCTGCTCGTCCTTGGTGGCGATCTCCAGCCGGGCTTCGGCGAAGACGTGGGGATGGGCGAGCGCAGGCGCCGCCGTGGCACAGAGCGCGCAAGCGCCCAGCAGGAATGATCGGATGCGGATCGCCATCAGGCCCCTCGGTGATTTGCACGGCGAGACTCTAGCAGAATCGCGGCAAGATTTGGGAGCCCAATCGGGATTGCGCGATCAGCCGCGTTCGTGCTCCTTGAACCATTGCGCAAGGAAGTCGACGAAGACGCGGATCTTGGCGGGCAGATAGCGACGGTGCGGGTAGACGGCATAGATGCCGCCGTCGCGCGGGACGGACTCGTCGAGGACCGAGACGAGTTCGCCGCTCGCCAGCGCCGGCGCGGCGATGAAATCGGGCAGGGGTGCGAAGCCGAGGCCGGCAACGGCCGCGGCGCGCGTGGCGAGCGGGCTGTTGACCTCGATCGGACCGGAAACGGAGACGCTCATCATCTCGCCATTGTTGCGCCGGAACGGCCAGTTGGACAGCCAGCGGCCATTGGTGTCGATGATGCAGGGCAGCCTGGCGAGTTCGGAAGGCTGCATGGGTGTTCCAACGCGCTCCAGAAGTTCGGGCGCGGCGCAAATGCGGATCCGGAAGGGCGAAAGCCGGCGCGCGATCATCGAGGAATCCTCGAGCCGCGTGATGCGGATTGCAAGGTCGAAGCCCTCTTCGACGAGATCGACGAAGCGGTCGTCGAGATGGATTTCGAGCGTGATGTCGGGATGGGCCTTGGCGAAATCGACAAGGGATCGGCCGATCGCCGCGTCGCCGAAGGTGCGCGGCGCGGTCAGCTTGATGCGGCCCTTCACGTCGCCGGAGGATTCGCGCACCGTCTCGGCCAGGCTGTCGATCTCGCGGACAAGTTCCGAGGCGCGTTTGAAATAGGTGTGGCCGGCTTCGGTCAGCGAGAATTGCCGCGTGGTGCGGTTCAGGAGCAGCGCGCCGAGCTCGTCCTCCAGTTCGCGGACATATTTCGACAAGAGCGCCTTGGAGCGGCCGATCTTGCGCGCGGCGGCCGAGAACCCTTCCGCCTCCACCACGTCGATGAAGGCGCGCATACGGGTGAGGGTGTCCATCAAATGCCGTCCATGATGCGGGTGGCGAGCGCGACGAGGGAACGGTCGCAATTGCGCGGACCGATGAGCGAGATGCCGAAGGGCGCACCGTGGACGGTGCCGAGGGGGAGCGTGATCTGCGGCAGGCCGGAAAGGCCGGAAAGGCACAGGAGCCGCAGCGCGCGCTCGCGGTAATCGAGGAGTTCGTCGCCGGTGGATGCGCTTTGCGGCGCGGCGCCGGGCATGGTCGGCAGGATCAGAAGTCCGTCCGCGCCGAGGAGCGCTTCGAATTCGGCGCGGAAAGCGTTGCGCTTTCGCGTCTCCTCGGCTGCAACCTCGCAGCCGAGCGTCTTACCGAATTCGAAGCGGGCGCGCACGGCGGGGTCCATGTTTTCGGTCCTGGAGACGAAATCGCCATGGACGGCCCACGCCTCGTAGGCCTGGATGCGGCGGAACATCCAGTAGAGGTCGTCGGCCGAAAAGGAGAGTGAGGGGGCTTGGCGTATCTCGCCGAGAACCGATTCGACGATGGCGATCATGCGGGCATATTCGGCGGCCTCGTCGGGGCCGATGACGAGCGCGTCGAAGGCGGCGAGGCGCAGCGGGCGGAGTTTCGGCAGCGTGGCGGGCGCTTCGCCAAGCATGACATCCGCGACCTTCTCATAGGTCGCGGCGTCCCTGGCATACCAGCCGAAAACGTCGAGGCTGGGGGCGAGCGGCATCGTCTTTTCGAGCGAGAGCAGGCCATGCGTCGCGCGCAGGCCGATCAGGCCGCAAAAGCTGGCCGGGCCGCGCACGGAGCCGCCGGTGTCCGATGCCGTCGCGATGTCGCACAGGCCGCCGGCGACGGCCGCTGCCGAGCCCGACGACGAGCCGCCGGTGACGCGATCGCGCGCCTTCGGATTGACCGGGTGGGGGAAGTGAACGTTCTGGCCGATCAGCGAGAAGGTCAGTTCCTCGGTCTGCGTCTTGCCGACATAGGCCGCCCCGGCGTCGAGCAGCTTCTGAACCGAGGGCGCGGTGGCCGTGGCGGGCTTCGAGGCGCCGGGAAACTGCGGATTGCCGCCGCCGGTCGGGTGGCCGGCGACGTCGAAGATATCCTTGACGCCGAGCGTCAGGCCAGCGAGCGGGCCGGTCGCGGCGTGCGGCACTTCGATTTGCGGATAGTCGAGGAAGGCGTTCAGATCGTCGCGTGTCGAGGTCATCGTTCAGTCTCGTTTGACGTTAACCGCAACGTCGTTCAGTGCGGCCGGTTTTTCAAGGCGGATGCAGTTTTTCATTGAACGAATCGATGATCTTGCCTATATGCGCCTTGCCCAAAGTCGCACGTGCCTGTGGGTGTCCGCCGACCCTCGAATGGTGAGGGAACCGGTAAGGTACCTGGAACTAACCCCTCCAGTCGGTCTGTCGGCCAACCGCCAGTCCGAGGACATCTTGAAGCAACGACGGTGCGGGCCTTTCTGGTGTTTTCCCGGTTGTCCAAAGACCGGGGTACTCAAAGAGGCACACCCTCATTGCCGGCAGTGCGGAGGCATTCTCCAAAGCTGAGGCAGACAAAGCAAGCTTTCGCCGCAGACGGCGTTCGCTCATCGCCGCGCGAAGCGCATGTTCAAGGTCCGGTGTCTCCACCGGTCGGACCGTGACACGCCGCATCACGCCTTTGTCCATTCGGAGCCGATGGCCGCGCGCCGACGCTCCGAGCCTTTGACGAAGCGGCTTTCGCCGCGACTGGAGACCAACATGGCCACGCAGCGCGTTCTCGATTTCCTCGCCACCCGCCGTCCTTCGGGCCCCTGCCTCGTCGTCGACCTCGACGTCGTCGCGGACAATTTCCATGCGTTTGAAAAGGCGCTGCCGGAATCCAAGATCTACTATGCCGTCAAGGCCAACCCGGCGCCGGAAATCCTGCGCCTTCTGGCCGGCCTCGGCTCGTCCTTCGACACCGCCTCGGTCGCCGAGATCGAGATGGCGCTCGACGCCGGCGCGACGCCCGACCGCATCTCCTTCGGCAACACGATCAAGAAGGAGCGCGACATCGCGCGCGCCCACGAACTCGGCATCGACCTCTACGCCGTCGACAGCGTCGAGGAAGTGGAGAAGGTCGCCCGCGCCGCGCCAGGGGCGCGCGTGTTCTGCCGCGTCCTGACCGACGGCGAAGGCGCCGAGTGGCCGCTGTCGCGCAAGTTCGGCTGCGTGCCGGCCATGGCCGTCGACGTTCTGCGCCACGCCAACCGGCTCGGCCTCGTCGCCTATGGCGTCTCGTTCCATGTCGGCTCGCAGCAGACCGATCTCGGCGCCTGGGACAAGGCGCTCGGCGATGCCAAGTCCGTCTTCGCGCGCCTTGCCGAGGAAGGCATTCTCCTGAAGATGGTCAATATGGGAGGCGGTTTCCCGACCCGTTATTTGAAGGACGTGCCGACCGCGCAGGCCTACGGCCAGGCGATCTTCCAGTCGCTGTCGAAGCATTTCGGCAACCGCCTGCCCGAGACGATCATCGAGCCGGGCCGCGGCATGGTCGGCAATGCCGGCACCATCAAATCGGAAGTCGTGCTGATCTCCAAGAAGGCCGACAACGACAATGTGCGCTGGGTGTTCCTCGACATCGGCAAGTTCGGCGGTCTCGCCGAGACGATGGACGAGGCGATCCGCTACCCCATCGTCACGACACGCGACGGTGACGAAAAGGCGCCCTGCGTGCTCGCCGGCCCGACCTGCGATTCGGCCGACGTGATGTACGAGAAGATGCCTTATCCGCTGCCCCTGACGCTGACGATCGGCGACGAGGTGCTGATCGAGGGTACCGGCGCCTACACCACGACCTACGCCTCGGTCGCCTTCAACGGCTTCGAGCCGCTGCGTTCCTACGTGATTTGAGCGGACCAAGGTCCGCTCGGCCTACGTGATCTGAGGCGGCTTCGGTCGCCTCGGATCATCCTGTCGGCGGGACATCGCCGGCAGGCTCGCTTGTGGAACAGACCTCCGCTCGTGAAGGATCGTGGAGATGGAATTTCAGCGGGATAATTTCGCGCCGGGTGTGCCGTTTGCGATCGCCGCAGAGATGGCAGGCGAGATTCCCGCGCGCGATGCGCTGCTCGACCGGGCCATGGGGCCGCGGTGGAAGAAGAAATCGTCGGAGAAGCTGCGCCGCGGGCGATTGCCCTCGCAGGGGCTGGCGTTTGTCGCGCGCGATGCGGCGGGCGGGGTCGTCGGGACGGTGAGGTTGTGGGATGTCGTCGCAGATGAACGCCGCGCGCTTCTGCTTGGCCCGCTTGCGGTCGATCCCGCCGCCAAATCGGCCGGCATCGGATCGGCGCTGATGCGCCATGCGGTCGGAGAGGCCAAGCGGCTCGGCCATGGCGCGATCCTGCTCGTCGGCGACGCGGCCTATTATGAGCGGTTCGGCTTTTCGGCGGACAAGACCGGGGAACTCGCCATGCCCGGTCCCTTTGAGCGGCACCGGTTCCTGGCGCTGGAGCTTGTCGAAGGCGCGCTCGACGGCGCGCGGGGGACGCTGGCGCCAGCCGGCCGCAAGTCCGTGCGCGAGCGGGTCCGCAAGGCCGCATGAAAAAGGCGGCCCGTCGTCGGCCGCCTTTTCAAGTCCTGGGAGGGACGTCAGTCAGATCAACTGGCTGAGTTGCATGGCGACGGACATGTCGCCCTCGACCTTGATCTTGCCGGTCATGAAGGCAGCGGTCGGGTTGAGTTCGCCGGCGATCAGTTCCTCGAAATTCTCCTTCGAGATCCTGATCGTGCAGTCTGCCGGCGCGTCGGTGGTCGACACGTTCTGGCCGTCGATCACGATGACCTCGTCGCCCATGTCGAACTTGACCGAACGGTCGAAGCCGGAGGTGGCAACCTTGTCGCGCATCTTGGCGGCAATCGCTTCCGTGTCCATTTCGAAACTCCTCTAGGAATGGCTGGATTGATCCGATGCGTAGCAGTCGATTGACGTTTACGTCAACGACAATCGGTGAAAACCAAGACCATCTTGCAGGCAGGGACGGTTATTGTTATCACGCATAACAATAACCGGAGGACACCGATGCCGATCGTTTCGATGCCGGGCCTGCGCCCGGTGAACATGGGCGAACTGGCGGCGGAGATGAGCCGCGAGGGGCCGGGAGGCAATGTGATCCGCGTGCGCGCCAAGGCCGCGCTCGACCCCTATCCCCGCTCGCTGATCGACCGGTTGCGCCACTGGGCGCAAGCCGCGCCCGATCGCGTCTTCCTCGCCGACCATGGTCCCGATGGCGAATGGCGCAGGCTGACCTATGCGCAGGTTCTGGAAAAAACCCGGTCGATCGCGCAGGCGCTGATCGACCGCGATCTCTCGACCGAGCGGCCGGTCGTGATCCTTTCGGGCAATTCGATCGAGCACGGGCTGATGGCGCTCGGCGCGATGATGGCGGGGATCGCCTATGCGCCGGTATCGCCGGCCTATTCGCTGGTCTCCAGCGACCATGCCAAGCTGAAGCATATCTTCTCGCTGTTGACGCCGGGGCTGGTGTTCGCGGCAGATGGGGCGCCGTTCGCCAAGGCGCTCGACGCGGTGATGGCGCCGGACATGGAACTCGTCGTCGCGCGCGATGCGCCGGAAGGACAAGAGGCGACAGGGTTCGACGCTCTCTTGGCGACCAAGGCAACCGAAGCGGTTGAAACCGCCGATGCGGCATTGTCAGGCGATACGATCGCGAAATTCCTGTTTACCTCCGGCTCGACGGGAATGCCGAAGGCGGTGATCAACACGCATCGCATGATGGCCTGCAATCAGGTGATGATCGCCACGGCGCTCGCCTTCCTGAAAGACAAGCCGCCGGTGATGGTCGACTGGCTGCCGTGGAACCACACGGCCGGCGGCAACCACAATTTCGGCATCGCGCTCCACAATGGCGGGACGCTTTACATCGATGACGGCAATCCGACGCCGGCAGGAATATTGAAGACGGTGCGCAATCTGGAAGAGGTCGCGCCGACGCTCTATTTCAACGTGCCGAAGGGCTTCGAAATGCTGGCCGAGCATCTGTCGAAGAACGACAGGCTGCGCGAGACGTTCTTCTCGAAGGTGGAGCTTCTGCAATATGCCGGCGCGGGGCTTGCCCAGCATGTCTGGGATGCGCTCGAACGGCTCGCGGTCGAGACGACGGGCCACAAGATCATGACCGTCACCGGCTACGGCTCGACGGAGACCGCGCCCTTCGCCTCGACCACGACCTGGCCGGTCGGGCGGCCGGGCGAGGTGGGGCTGCCTGCGCCGGGGCTGGAACTGAAGCTGATCCCGGACGGCGAAAAGCTGGAACTGCGCCTGAAGGGTCCGAGCATCACGCCGGGCTACTGGCGCCAGCCGGACAAGACGGCCGAGTGCTTCGACGAGGACGGGTATTACAAGATCGGCGATGCGCTGAAATTCGTCGACCCGAACGACGTCAACAAGGGGTTCCTGTTCGACGGGCGCGTGTCGGAGGATTTCAAGCTGTCGACCGGGACCTGGGTCAATATGGCTGGCGTGCGCGGGGGACTGATCTCGGCTTGCGCGCCTTATGTGCGCGACGTGGTGCTGACCGGGCTCAACGCCAACCATATCGGCGCGCTGCTGCTGCTGGACTTCGACGCCGCGCGCAAGCTGGACGCTTCGCTTGACGGTGCGGACGAGGCGACAGTCGCGCACCATCCGGCCGTTCGCGCGGAAATCCAGAAGCGGCTCGACGCGCTGGCTGCGAAGTCGACGGGCAGCTCCAATCTCGTTGCCCGCGCCATCATCCTCGACACGACTCCCTCGATCGACAAGCATGAAGTGACCGACAAGGGCTCGATCAACCAGCGCGCCGTGATGGCCGCGCGGGCAGGGCTGGTCGACGATCTTTACGCCGAGCCGTCGCCCGCCCATGTCCTCATCGCCAACCGAAAGGCAGCCTCATGATTCAGCATCGCGGACTTCGCTATTCCTTCGAGGATGCCTGGCTCTATGACGGCATCCGCACGCCCTTCGTCGACTATACCGGCGCATTCGCCGAGGTGTCGCCGATCGACCTCGGCATCAAGGCCGCGCGGGCGGTGATCGAGAAGACGGGCATTTCGCCGGACGAGATCGACACGACGATCGCCGGCTCGATGGCGCAGGCTTCGTTCGACGCCTACATGACGCCACGCCATATCGGGCTCTATGCCGGCGTTCCGGTCGACCGGCCGGCACATCTCGTCCAGCGCATCTGCGGCACCGGCATTGAGGTGATCCTTCAGGCGGCCGACATGGTGGAGCAGGAGCGGGCGGGCGTGGTGCTTTGCGCGGGCGCGGAATCGATGAGCCGCAATCCCGTCGCCGCCTACACGCACCGCAACGGCTTCAGACTAGGCCAGGTGGCGTTCAAGGATTTTCTCTGGGAAGCGCTGCTCGATCCAGCCTGTTCCTGCACGATGGGGGACACGGCGGAGAACCTTGCCCGCGACTACCAGATCACCCGCGAGGAAGTGGACCGCTTCGCCGAGCGCTCCTTCGCCCGCGCGGTGAAGGCGCAGGAGAGCGGCTTCCTCGCCGGCGAGATCGTGGAGGTGACGAGCGAGACGTTTTCGGCCGACGGCTTCAACGACCGCTGGATTCGCCTGCCGCGCAAGGTCGAGGCGGTGACGGCGGACAGCCACATCCGCGTCTCGCCCTACGAGGCGCTGGCGAAGATCCGTCCCGCCTTCGGCGGCGTCCAGACCGGCGGCAATTCGTCGGCCGTGGTGGATGGCGCGGCGGCTTCGCTGGTCGGCTCGAAGCGGCAGGCGGAAAAGAACGGCATCCGGCCGATCGCGCGCATCGTTGCCGGCGCATCTGTCGGCGTGCCGCCGCACATCATGGGCATTGGCCCAGTGCCGGCGATCCGGGCGGTGCTGGAGGAGGCCGGATTGACGCTCGACCAGATCGACCGGATCGAGATCAACGAAGCCTTCGGCGCCCAGATCATGGCTTGCATTCGCGAACTGGGGCTGGACGAGGAAAAGACCAACGTCAATGGCGGCGCGATCGCCATCGGCCATCCGCTGGGCGCGACGGGCGTGCGGATCACGACGACGGTGGGGCGGGAGTTGCAGCGCAGCGGTTTGCGATACGGCATCGCGTCGGCGTGTATCGGCGGCGGGCAGGGGATTGCGGTGCTGGTGGAGAATGTGGCTTAGGGCGACCCACCAAGTAAAGGAATTACAAATGCTCACCAACACCCGCGACGTGGAAGTCGAATGGGGCGATTGCGATGCCGCCGGGATCGTCTTTTATCCGCGCTATTTCGCCATGTTCGACGCGTCCACCGCCTATCTGCTCGAAAAGGGGCTCGGCATGAAGAAGATCGCGTGGACGAAGAAATTCGGCATCGTCGGCATTCCGATGGTCGATACCGGCGCAAAGTTCTCGATTCCGTCGCGCTATGGCGACATCGTCGCCATCGAGAGCACGATCAGGGACATCCGCCGGTCGAGCTTCGACATCGCGCACCGCGTGCTGAAGGGCGGGAAGATCGCCGTCGAGGCGCATGAGACGCGGGTGTGGACGGGCAGGGACCCGGACGATCCGTCACGCATCAAGGCTGTCGCCATGCCGGACGAGGTGGTTGCGGCGCTTTCGCAGAGTTAGTCGGGCGCGACGATGCGGTCCAGCAGTTCGATCAGCCTGTCGCGCTCTTCCGGGCCGCCGAGCTTTTCGACCAGCCTTTCCTCATGTGCGGTCCAGACTGCCATCATCTTGCGCACGAACTTAACGCCTTCGGGGGTCAGGTGGAGGGAGTGCGAGCGCTTGTCCGTGTCGGCCTTGCGCCGTTCGGCAAGACCGCGCGTTTCGAGGCCGTCCATCAGGGCGACGAAATTGGCGCGCTTGATCCCCAGTTCCTCGGCGATCTCGGTCTGTTTGAGGCCCGGACGGCGCGCCATCACGGAGAGGACCGAGAATTCGGCCGGCCGCAGCTTCATGCGCGTGAAATTCTCGATGAAGTCTTGGAAGACGTAGAGCTGCGCCCGGCGCAGCCGGTATCCGATGATCGTCTCGAGCGCCGGGATGGACTCGATGTCGGACGCCGTCAGCTCGTCGAGGCGCGGGCGGCCTCGTTTCGCAGCGCCGGGCAGTTTCGTCACGGTCTCGCTCATAGCACCTCGTAGAACGCGATCTTCACGCAGTCGGCCTCGCGTGCTCCAGATCCGACGAAGATCGTGCGGTTGAGCCAGGCGTAACGGGCGTCACCGGTCTCGAATCGGGGCTGCGTGCGCATATAGTAGCGCGTCGGATCGACGTTTTCGCCCCTGCCGAGCGCGTCCAGCACGTCGGGGGGACCGTGCCGATAGCCGAAATTGCGGATGTCGATCATCGCGCCGTCATGCGTCTCCATCGCATAGCGCGTGTCGAGTTCGGCCGAACCGTCGGCGAAGACCGTCTGCCAGTCCGCGCCGAGGTTCAGGATGCGGCCGGAAAGGCGCGTCCCCGTCACGGTGCCGCCGACGATCGGGATCATGCGGCGGCGCCCGCGCGGGGAAAGGCCGAGCTCGACGGGTGCCGCAAGCTCGACCTTCAGGTCGCACAGATGTGCGAGGCGCAGCCCCTCCGTCATTCGTAGAGCGCGTCGTGCCGGGTCAGCGCCTCGCGGTAGCCCTCGTAAAGCTCGTCCGGATTGGCGCCGACAGCGGTGACTTCCGCGCGCCAGTCGTCGAGGAGAGGCGCGGCGGCGTCGCGCCAGAGCTGGATTTCCTCTGCCGTTGGCTCATAGAGCGTGTGGCTGTCGTCGGCGATCATCTTGTCGCGGCCGGAAGCCTCGTTGTCGACCCAGCCTTCCGAGAAGCGGCCGGACCATTCGGGCGTGCAGTGATCGTCGATCACGGCGCGATTTTCCTCCGAAAGGCCGTCATAGACCGACTTGTTAAAAAGCAGCATCTGCGAGGAAATATAGAACGGCATGTCGAGATGGTACTTGGTCTCCGAATCGATGCCGAAGATGTAGATCGAGTTCCACGGGAAGGTCATCGCGTCGGCGGTGCCGCGGGCGATCGCCTCGCGCGCCTCGGGCGCGGAAACCTGGATCGACGTGCCGCCGAGACGGGCGACGAATTTGGCCATCGTGGCGTGCGCCGGGCGGATGTTCTTGCCGCGAATGTCCTCGGGCACCCTGATCTCGGTCTTCGAGTGGATCGTGCCGGGATCGTGCGGGTTGATGAGGCAGAAATAGACCTCCGACATCTCGGTTTCGGCGATCGGGTCGTACCATTCGTGCAGGGCGACCGCGCCGCGCTTGGAATCGGAGACGTGGAAGGGGATTTCGGCCAGGCCGTAGATCGGGAAGCGGCCGGCATTGTAGCCGGGATTGACGTAGCCGATGTCGGCGATGCCGTCGCGCGTCATGTCATAGTGGTCGGCCGGCGCGCCGAGCTGGCTCGACGGGAAGATCGTGATGCCGATGCGCCCTTCCGAGGCTTCCGTGATCGACTGAATCCAGTCGGTCATGGCGATTTCCTGAACCGGATGGGTCGGCGGCAACCAGTGGGCAAGGCGAAGATTCACCTCTTCCTGCGCATGGGCGCCGGTCGACGTGCCGACGAACGCGGCCAGAATTGCGGTCTTGACGAGCTTCATGATGTCCTCCCAGACAGATTGGCCAGACAGGTTTGCCGTGACAAGCGGCCGGTTTCCTCCCCGCCAGCTTGAACGAAAATAGATTGTTATGATACAGAACAATTAATTCAAGCGAAAAAGGGCGGGGATGGGCCGCCGGCGAGGGAAAAGCGACATGAATGCGATGACAGGTGCGTCGAGGGGCGGAACGGACGACGTGCTGCGCGTCAAGATCGACGGGCGGATCGCGCATCTGGCCTTCAACCGCCCGGCCAAGCGCAATGCGATCAACGATGCGACGCTGGCCGCGCTCGACGCCTTCTTTTCGAACGTACAGCAGGGGGTGCGGGCGATCGTGCTTTCGGGCGAGGGCGGGCATTTTTCGGCCGGGCTCGACCTTGCCGAACAGTCCGAGCGCGAGGCGGCGGAGGTGCTGCGCCATTCGCGCGGCTGGCACGCGATCATGGACAAGATCCAGCTTTCGGGCGTGCCGGTCGTCTCGGTCCTGACCGGGGCGGTGATGGGCGGCGGGCTCGAGATCGCGGCGGCAACGCATGTGCGGGTCGCCGAGCCTTCGGCAAGGTTCCAGTTGCCCGAGGGCAAGCGCGGCATCTTCGTCGGCGGCGGCGCGACCGTTCGGGTCGGGCGCATCATCGGGCCGGACCGGATGACCGAGATGATGCTGACGGGCCGGCTCTATACGGCCGAAGAGGGCGAGCGGCTGGGGCTGGCGCATTATCTCGTCGGCGAAGGCGAAGGGCTGGCCAAGGCTTTCTCCCTTGCCAATGACATCGCCGACAATGCCTCGCTGGTGAACTATCTCATCATCCAGTCCATCGCGCGCATCAACGACATGTCGCAGGCCGATGGGCTTTATGCGGAGAGCCTGTCGGCGGCGCTGTCGCAGACGGGGGCGGACGCGAAGGAAGGGCTGATGGCGTTTCTGGAGAAGCGCAAGCCGAATTTCAGATAGTCAATGCCCGCCGCCATCCGCCTTCTTCGGCGCGGACTGGGCGGCGGCGGCGCTGTCCCAGCCGCGGAAACTGGCGCGGCGGATGTCGGCCTTCGACAGGAAATCGACCTGCTCGATCAGCACTTCCGCGATCAGGTCCTCACCGATCTTCGCGTTGACCGCATCACGCAGGCCGGCCCGGAAGGCGTCGACGTCCAGCGCTTCGACCTGCGAGAAATCGACGGAGGGGTCGGCGTAGAGTTTCGTGTAGACGGCGTCGGTCAGCATCGCGTCGGCCGGAATGACGAGCTTTTTCAGCCGCTCGGCGGGGGCGGTGAAGACGAGGCGGGCGAGGAAATAGCCTTCGACCTCGCCGTTCTTCAGTTGCGGCACGGAGACGACGTTGAGCCGCACATAATCGAGCCCGCCGAAGGCGCCGGCCTCGGTGGCGGGGGCGGCCGCCTCGACTTCGCCGGCCTGCTGGAAGGCGTAGAAGACGGAGCCGGCGGTGGCGGCGGCGATCCAGACGGCGGCGGCGACGAGCTTGATCATCCGCGCTTTGCTTCCGCAAATTCGGCCTGCGAATAGGTGCCGTCGGCCTCGGCATCCTGCAACGCGGTCTTGACCAGCGTCGCGACTTCGGTCACGGCTTCGAGATGGGCGACGATGACGCCCTGATTGACGGCGAGCTTGTCGCGCAGGCGCTCGATCTCGGGCCGGAAGGAGGCGATCAGCGCCGCGTCGTCCTGCCCCCGGATCGCGCGCGTCAGATCGTAGAGGTGACGGCTCTTGCGCGCGTTCGAGGCGGCGATGTCGAAATTCATGTCGGTGCGGATGCCGGTGGTCTCGGTCTCGATCGCCTCTTCAATGCGGGCGAGGATGGTGCCGAGATCGGCCGGCGCGGAGCCGGCGCGCGCCCGCGTCGCCGTGGTTTGAAGGGCTGGTGCTGAAAAACGCGTCATCATTGGCAATCCTAAAACCGTCGCAAAGTGCTCAACTGTCGAACAGGGACGTGTCTGCCTCGCTCCGGCCCGGCTGCAACGCCATGCGCTGGGCCTCGTGCAGGATCGATTGCGTGACCAGCGAACGTCCGGCTGCATCGAGCGTGGCCTGGTCCTCGCCGCGCCCGTAGTAATTCTTCAGGATGCGGTCGGCGACGCCGATGCCGCCACTGTCGGCCATGACGCCGGCGATCTGCTCGGCCATCATCGAGCGCCACATGTCGCCGGCCAGGCCCTTTCCGAACACCGCTTCGCTTTCCTGCGGCAGCATCGACTGGATGAAGCTTTGCAACATCATCGCCTCGAACTTCCTGAACACCTCGGGCGTGGCGTTCGCCTCCCTAGCCGGGAACGGTGCGGCCGGCGCGGCGATCTCGAAGCCCGGCGCCGCCGTCGATGTGGCGCGCGCGGTGAGACGCTCGCGGGCGGCAGCGACGTCATCGGCGCTTGCGGCGCGCGCAACGTCCAGCACGATGTCGACAGGCGGGCTGATGGCCAAGAAAATCCTCCATTCGGTCTCGATGGACTATCGTTCAGGAAGCTTGTGGCAGCCTTACTTCGGTTTAGCCGGCTGCCGCGAGAGCGCTTCGGTCCGGTCACGCTCCTCGGCGAAGCGCTCGTCGGCGCGGCGCGAAACCGTCACCGCGCGTCCCACCGCATCGACGCGCGCGGACGCCTTGGCGACGCGCAGGCCCTCGACATGGGCGTTGGCCAGATGCTGCTGCTTGGCGGCGGTCGCCGCGGCGATGCGGGCATGGTAGATCTCGGGAAAGACGCTCGACAGCGAGCCTTCGGCGTTGAACGCCTCGACGACGTCTTCCGCCTCCCTTGCCGCGAAATGCGCATTGGCCGCGTGCATCGCCTGGCGGGTTTCGTGAAGCTCCTTGAGCTTTTCCTGAAGGACGAGGACCTTGGTCAGGCGGTCGGTGCGGCGCGACATGGCTATCTCGCAATCGTGGATGGAAGAAAGCCGTCGACCGCCAGCGACAGGAAGGGGCCGATGGCGAACCAGGCGAGAATCAGGCCGCCGGCCAGAACGAAGGGCAGCGACACGAAGTAGATCGGAATCTGCGGGGTCAGCTTGTTGACCAGCCCGATGGCGAAATTGACCAGGATCGCATAGGCGATGAAGGGCGAGCCGAGCCGCAGCATGACCATGAATGCTTCCGACAGGGTGTCCGACATGTCGGCCAGTGCGGAGGCGGGATTGTAGAGCGTCTGGATCGGCGCGACGCTGTAGCTGTCGACCAGCGCGCGGATGATCTCGTGATGGAAGTTGAAGACGAACAGCAGCAGCAGGACCGACAGGGAGATGATCGCGCCGAGCGCGCCTTGCGGGTCCGGCTCCTCGATGACGGTGCCGCCCATCGCGTTGAAGCCCGACATCATGCCCATCGCCGAGCCGATGAACTGGACGGCAAGAAGATAGAGCCGCGCCAGAAGGCCGATCAGGGCGCCGATCAGGACTTCCGAGACGATCAGGAGCAGGAGCGCATCCGGCCGGGAGGAAACGAACGGGACGAGAAAATCCCACAGATGCGCAAGCAGCGCGAACGTTACCGCGACGGCCACGAAGAGCCTGATCTGCACCGGAACGCGGATGCTCGACAGGCCCGGCATCAGCATGAAGCACGCGCCGATCCGGCAGAACGCCAGGAAGGCGGCGATGACGATGGCGTCGAGGGAGGCCGGTAATTCCATATCGGCCTAGGAAACCGAGCCGAGCACCTTGATCTCGACGCCGCGCGCGATCTCCACATGGGAGAGGACGGGCAGGGTGGAGAACAGGCGTTCGACGATCATGCGGACATAGGGGCGGGCTTCGGGCGCGGCGACGACGACGAAGCGCTCGCCCTTTTCCATCTGCTCGCGGATCGCCTTCGATGCCTGGTCGCCGAACTCCTCGAGCTGGCGCGGATCGATGTCGAACTCGCGCACCTCGCCCTTGGCATCGCGCTTGAGGCTCTGATGGAAGGCGAGGTCCCAGCGGTTGCCGAGACGCATGACCTTGAGCACGCCGCCTTCGGCCAGGTCGCCGCAGATCTGCTGCGCCATGCGGATGCGCACATGCTCGACGATCTGCTCGGTGCGGCGCACATGGGGCGCGATCTCGGCGATGGCCTCGATGATCAGATGCAGGTTGCGGATCGAGATGCGCTCGGCAAGCAGAAGCTTGAGCACGGCCTGGAGACCCGGATAGGTGATGTGCGTGGTGCAGATCTCGTCGGCGAGCTTCTTGTATTCGGGGTCCTGACGGTCGAGCAGCGCCTTCATGTCCTTGTAAGACAAAAGCTGCGGCAGGTTGTTGCGGATGACCTCGGAAAGGTGTGTGAGCAGGACCGACATGTTGTCGACGCCGGTCAGCTTCTCGCGCTTGACGTCCTCGGCGAACATTTCGGGCACCGAGAAGGCGCGCATTCCGAAGGCGGGCTCGCGCACCTCCTCGCCGGGAAGCTGCGGCAGGTCGCCCGTGCCGACCAGCACCATCAGTTCGCCGACCCGCATCTGGTATTCGGCGACGACCGTGCCGTGAATCTTGATCTGGTAGCTTTTCGGCGGGATCGAGAAATCGTCGGTCAGCTTCACTTCCGGGACGACGAAGCCGTACTGGGCGGCGAACTTCTTGCGCATCTTGCCCATGCGGAAGGCGAGTTCCTGATGCGAGGTCAGGAGCTTGGTCGAGAGCTGCTTGCCGATCAGCAGTTCGACCTCTGCGGTGCGCAACGACGACTTGACCGACTGCTTTTCCTCCTCGTCCCGGTCCGCCTGATTTTTCGCTTCGATCGCCTTGGCGGCGTCCTTGTCGCGCTGGCGCTGGCGGGGGATGACATAGGCGAGCGTGGCAAGCGCAGTTCCGAGGAAGGCGAAGGGCAGCAAGGGCAGGCCGGGCATCAGGCCGAGCGTGAAAAGAAGGATTGCGGCGACGAACAGCGCGCGCGGATAGGCGCCGAGCTGGCCGAAGACCGCCTTGTCGGTCGAGCCGCGCGTGCCGCCCTTGGAGACGAGCAGGCCGGCGGCGAGCGAGACGATCAGCGCGGGAATCTGCGTGACCAGACCATCGCCGACCGACAGCTTGACGAAGACGTCGGCCGCCTCGCCGATCTGCATGTCGTGGCGGGCATAGCCGATGGCGATGCCGCCGACGATGTTGATCGCGGTGATGATCAGGCCGGCGATGGCATCGCCGCGCACGAATTTCGAGGCGCCGTCCATGGAACCGAAGAAGGACGATTCCTCCTCCAGTTCGCGGCGACGAAGCTGGGCTTCCTTCTCGTTGATGAGGCCGGCCGAAAGATCGGCGTCGATCGACATCTGCTTGCCGGGGATGGCGTCGAGGGTGAAGCGCGCGCCGACCTCGGCGATGCGCGTCGCGCCCTTGGTGATGACGATGAAGTTCACCACGATCAGGATCAGGAAGACGATCAGGCCGATGACGAAATCGCCGGCCATGACGAGATTGGCGAAGCCGCCGATGACGTGGCCGGCCGCGTTGGTTCCTTCATTGCCGTGGCTCAAGATGACGCGCGTCGTCGCGATGTTCAGCGACAGGCGCAGCATGGTGACGATCAGGAGGACGGTCGGAAAGGCTGAAAATTCCAGCGGGCGCTGAATCCACAGCGCCACCATCAGGACGAGGACGGAAACCGCGATGGAAAAGGCGAGCCCGAGATCGATGAGGAAGGCCGGGATCGGCAGGAAAAGGACGGCGAGGATGACGATGATGCCGAAGGCGAAGCCGATGTCGCGGCCGTTGTTGCGGACCGGCGCCGCGCCCATTGCTTCGTTCATCGCCATAAGGTTCGTCCATGCCAGATGCGGCCGCGACGCGACCGGAATGGGAGGACGCTAGAGGATGAAGCTTGCGCGAAAGGTGCGGGCGTTCGGACGGGTGGGGGTCACTTCAGGAGAAACCCGTCAGAAGCCGCTTTCGATGCGCTGGAAGATGACCGTGGAGAAAGAAGAAATCTGGGCGCCGACGAAGGGGCCGGTGAGGGCGACGGTCAGGAGGATCGCGACGATCTTCGGGACGAAGGTCAAGGTGATTTCCTGGACCTGCGTCAGCGCCTGGACGAGGGCGATGCCGACGCCGACCGCCATGCCCACGACGACGGCCGGGCTCGACGCGACGAGCACCACCCAGACCGCGTACTGGACGATATCGAGGGCGTCGGCCTCATTCATTCGAAGGGTCGTCCCGGTTCAGCGGATGGTCACGCCGGGCAGAATGGGGATCTGGCCGCCGGATTCCAGCACGGCGACGACGCCGTCGGAAAAGAGCTTGATTTCCTTGACCTTGCCGCTGACCGAACCGTCATGGCTGACGACTTCGCGGCCGATCAGCCCGCTCGCCTGCGACAGGGCGGATGCCTGGAGAATGTCGTCGAGCTTCCTGTTCATCTGCACCTGTTGCTCGACCTGGCTGAAGGTGGCGAGCTGGGCGACGTATTCGGTCGATTCCATCGGCGCGGTCGGATCCTGGTTCTTCATCTGCGCGACGAGGAGTTTCAGGAAGGATTCGTAGTCTACCGTGGCGGCGCTGGCAGCGCTGGTCTGGCTCGCCTGGCCGGCGCTGGAAAGGGCTGCAACGTTCATGGCGTCATTCTCCGGCGAGCAATTGGGGTTCGGGTGCGGGGCGCGGCCGCAAGGGCGTGGCGCCGAGGATGTTGTCCTCGCGCGGGAACAGGCCGCGCAGCATCTTCATCGCCTCGTAGACCTGACCCTCCGCCACGAGTTGGTCGATCTGCTTCAGATCGGCCTTGATGGCGTCGGAGGAGAAGGAGTCGATCAGGCGCGGCAGCGACTTGCGGAACATGGCGCGCGCGTCGTCCGTCTCCCGCGGGCTGATCAGCATGATCTGGACGATGAAATAGAGCTGCCGCAAGGGCGTCACCGCCGCTTCGGGCTGCATGACGTGGTTTTCGAGAAGAAACTGCACGTCGTTCATGAATTCGAGCGAGACCTTGCGGTCGGTCCGGATCACGGCGCCGTTGACGTAGATCTTTTCGCCGGGCTTGAGCGTGATCTTCAGGGTGTTCTTCATTGCAGGCCGTCCCGGATGATTTCCGAGATCTCGATCAGGCCGTCGAAATTGTCCGAGCGGCCCTGGCGGATTTCCTCGCCCTCGCGCAACAGCCACAGGCCGATGGAGATGAGGTTGGCGCGCAATTCCTTGGGAAGCGCATTTTCGGCCGAGCCCAGATCCTCGATGAAAGAGGTCCAGACGCGGTTCATGAAATAGATCGCCTCGATGGACTTCATCGAGCGCGGGCCGGCGTCGCGGGCTTCGACCAGGAGGTCGATCGATCGGGCGAGCACCTGCTTTTCGCGGTCCCGCGCATCCGCGACGGAATCTGTCTGAATGTCAGCGTAGGCGAATTGGTACATCAGCAGGCCGATCTTTCTATGCGGGTGAGGGTGTCGTTCGAGCCCATGGGGTCATCAGGACATGAACTTGAGCAGCGAAAGCTGCTGGATGCGGGCGGTCAGGGCGTAGGACGTCTCGACTTGCGCCAGAAGCGAGGTCAGCCGCGTGCTGGCTTCGAACGGGTCGACGCCGACCATGTCGATCTGCGTGCGCTTGAACAGGTCCGCCTGGAGTGTGAGACGATCATTGGCCTGCGACACGCGACCCTGAACGAGACCGACCTGCGACTGCACGGCCGTGATGTCGTTGATCCCCTCCGAGGTCAGCTCGACCGCCTTCTCGGTCAAGAGGCGATAGGCATCCGCGTCCATGTCGCGGTCAACGAGACCGAAGATGATCGCCGATGCCATGGCGAGCTTTCGGATGCCGCTCTCATTGGCCGAAACGGAGGTCTGCGCGGTTTCGCCGAGGGCGATGCGGCTCTGGATCGTGGCGTCGGTGGCGCCGGACCAGTTGAGCCCCCATTCGGGGCCGGCGCCGAGCATCTCGGTTTCGAGATTGCCGAGGAAGGCCGCCATTTGCGCGGCGTCGATCGGATCGGTGAGGCCGGCATTGACTGCGACGTCGTCGAAATGGGCGCGCGCAGTCGATGCGGGGTCGGTGAAATCGGCCAGCGGACGCACGTCGGTATTGGTGCCGGCAAAGATGTAATCGCCGCCCACGGTGGTGTTGATCACCGCGTTCATGGTTTCGAGCATCGACCGGGCCTGCGTGCGCGGGACCGCGGGCTCGAGGGCGCCGTTGAGCATGGTCATCAACATGCCCAGCATCTGTTCGGCAACTTCGCGCGTCTCGCCCAGCGCATCCTGCGTGGCTTCGAGACGGGCGGTGGCGATGCCGTTGGTGCTCTTGATATTCTCCAGCCGCGCGATGTCGCGGTCGAGCGAGACGGACTGGCCGGTGCGCACGCCAAGATGCAGCCCCCGGTCGGCGACCTGGCCGGTGGTGACTTCCTTCTCGGCCCGGATCATCTCGGCCTGGGCGCGCGCCATTTGCAGGCGAAGCGCCTGGCTGACCGCGTTGGAGGAAACGGACATCGCCTTCATGGGACTACCTAACCGTCGCCATCAGCGTGGACAGCATATCGTTGGCGACCTGCATCAGTTTGGCAGAGGCCGCATAGGACTGTTCGAGTTCGAGAAGCTTGGCGAGTTCGTCGTCGATGTTGACGCCGGTCTTGTTGGACAGCGCCTCGGACGTGCGGGCGAGCGTCGCGCTCTTTTTCTCGGCGGCGACCGAGGAAAGCTGACGCAGGCTTTCGAGCCAGGAGATCGAGGCGGTGGCGTAGGTGGACAGCGTGGTGGCTCCCTCGATCCCACCGGCGGGATCGAAGGTGCGGCTGGCGTCGAAACCGTCGAGCAGGCGTGCGATCTCGCCGGTGAAGCCGGCATTGCCATCGGGATTGAGCGTTCCGCCCGTGCCGTCCCGAACCGCCGTCGGGTTCGTCTTGTAGAGGTCGTTGACCACGATCGTCGAGGCGCGCAGTTCTCCGGCGGGATCGGCCCAGGTGAACAGGCCGTCGTCACCGCTCGCCTGGCGGAAAGCGTCGACGAGCGCACGCGCGATCTCGTCGAGCTGGTTCTGCATCTGCGGCGCAACCGTGTCGCGAAGCTGGAGCAGGCCGGCGATGGTGCCGCCCGCATCGGTGTCGCCGCCCTGGCCGGCGGCAAGCGGCACGCCGTCGATATAGACCTGGTTGCCCGGCTGGCCGGCAAGCAGCAGGGGCGAAGCCTGGAAGGTCGCCTTGCGGGCGACGGTTTCGAACAAGGTGACGCCGTCCTTCGTGAAGATCACCATGTCGCTGTCGCCGCGCAACTGCGTGGTGATGGGGACGAGTTCTGAGATCTGCTTGACGATGCCGTCGCGCAGGTCGAGCGATTCCGACGCATCGCGGCCCAGCCGCGTCGCGGTCATGACGTCGGTGTTGATCTTTTCGAGATCGGCCAGAAGCGAGTTCAGCCTGTCGACCGACTGCTTGATCTCGACGTCCGCATCCGTGCGCAGTTGCTGGATCGCGGACGTGCCGCCATTCAGCGAACGCACCATGTCGCCGGCCGAATTGACGACATTGACCGCGAGGCTGCGATCACCGGGCGAGGCCGAGTAGGTCTGCAAGGCCATCTGCAACTCGCCCATGCGCATGGCCGGCGAGGTGGCGTTGTCAACGCCGTTGACCGAAAGGCTCAGCCGCTCGAATCCGGTCATCAGTGTGTTCTGCGCGTGCCAGACGGACAAGGCGTCCGCGTTCTGGCGCATCAGGGCTGCGTCGGCCGCGCGGGTAATCGAGACGACCCGCGCGCCGGGGGCGGTGCTTGCGAGCACCGCCTGACGCCGGGTGTAGTCGGTGTTGTAGGCGTTTGTGATGTTGCGGGAAACGACGCTCGTCTGCCGTGACGTGTTGGTCAGCGACGACTGTGCGGTATTCAGGACAGACGATAGTGACATTTCCCACTTCAGCCGGGCACGACGCCCGGTCCTAACGCTTCAGGTTGACCAGGACATCCAGAAGGTCTGCGCCCGTCTGGAAGACTTTCGAATTTGCGGTGTAGTTGCGCTGCGATTCGATCATGCTCGTCAGCTCTTCGGCGATGTCGACATTGGAGCCTTCGAGCGCGCCGGCGACGATTTCGCCGAAGTTCGAGGTGGTCGCGACGCCGATCGTCATGCCGCCCGAGCCGTTATTGGCCTGATAGACGTTGCCGGGCAGGGTCGTCAGGCGGTCAGGGCTGGTGACGGTGGCGATCGGGATGCGGAAGAGGTTGATGACCGAACCGTTCTTGTTCAGTGCGGAGACCATGCCGTCGAGGTCGATCGAAATCTGATCGAATCCGCCAGTGCCGCTGCCGTTAACGGCAGGGGCGCGGGCGGTGTAGTCGGCGGCAAGCGACTGGGTGCCGGCGAGCGACAGGGTGAACGGTCCGCCATTGGGAATGTTGAACTGGACGTTGGCGTTGGCCGGATCGAGAATCGCGCCGTTGACGGTGCTGAATTCGATCGTCTGCGTGACGTCGTTCAGCGGGCCTGTCGAATAGGGGAAGCCGCCGTTCGTCGGGTCCGCCGTGCTGGCGTCATAGGCCGAGACTTCCCATTCGCTCGGACCGACCTTGGTGAAGTAGAGATCGATGATGCGCTCCTCGCCGAGGCCCGTATAGACGGTCATCGAGGTCTTGCCGCTGAACTGGGCGCCGGCGACGTTGTCGCTCGCACGGGAGCCGGCGGGAACGACGTCGGCCAAGGCAGGCAGGTTTGGCGAGAACGCGCCTTCGGTCGAAGGCGAAGCCGTGAGGCCGGTCGACGAGATCGAGACGACCTGCAAGTCGTCCGGCGTCAGGCCGGCCGCCATGTTGGTGGTGCCGAGAAGGTAGAAGCCGGCGGCGTTGACGAGGCGTCCCTGCGCATCGGGCACGAAGGAGCCGGCGCGGGTCATGAACTGGTCGCCCGCTGCGTTCTGCACGAGGAAGAAGCCGTCGCCCTGGATCGCGATGTCGGTGGTGGACGAGGTGAACTGGAGCAGCCCCTGGTCGGCGATCGAGTTGCGCACCGTCGTCTTGACCGCGCCCGACGAATAGGTGCCGTTCTCGCTCGGCAGGATCAGGGCCGAGAATTCCGTATAGGCGCGCTTGTAGCCCATGGTGCCGGAGTTGGCGATGTTGTCCGCCACCGTGCCCAGACGGTTCGATTGCGCATTCATACCCGACACGCCCGTGCGCATCATTCCGTAAAGGCTCATTCCGGTCTCCCGAGGTTCACGATCTGCCTTGAGCCAGCATAAGCCCGATGGCTTGCGCGAGACTGGAGGACGCCCGGCTCAGGCAACCAGCTGGTAGCCAAGGAAGCGCTTGGAATCGATCGGGTCCGCGCCCAGCTTCTCGCGCAGTTTCTTGCGAAGCTTCGAGATGTGGCTTTCCACGACGTTCTCCTCGACTTCCTCGTCGAAGACGCCGTAGATCGCGTTGAAGATCTGCGTCTTGGTGACCCGGCGGCCGCCATTGCACGCCAGATATTCCAGGATGCGGCGCTCGCGGCGCGGGAGCGGCAGGGGCTGGCCGGCGACCTGCGGATCGCGGCCGTCGAGGAAGATGCGCAACTGGCCGATATCGGTGAAGGTCGCCTCGTCCTGCGCGCGGCGGCGGATTGCCGCGATGCGGGCCAGGATCTCGCGGATGTGGATCGGCTTCCTCACCACGTCGTCGACGCCGGCTTCGAAGAGCTTCAGCGTGTTTTCCAGCGAGGGCTGTTCGGAAAGGGCGATGACCGGCGCGCTCGTCCGGTCGCGAATGCGGGCCGGCGACGCGATCTCGGTGTCGCAATCGCCGAGGAGAACCGCACGCACCGCGCCGATATCCTCGTCGGCCGCGCTTTCGACCCACTCGCCGAACTCGCGTGCGCCAAAGCCCACGCTCGCCACGCCTTCCCGGTTGAAGAGTGAGTGGTAGCCGTCCTTCACAAGGTCGCGCTCGTCCACGATCACGATCATCGGCCGCCCTCCGAATCAGTTAATCAATCTCGTGCGTTATGGTTAACGCTTCATGCGAATCGGGCACAACCTCGAATTCTTGTAGGTCAGAATTGGGGATTCGATTCCTGTCGGGATCAGGGGCCGCAGAACTGCCTCGCTTCCGGGGTCCAGCGGCCGAATCCGGTGGCGACCATATTGGCGATCACGCGGCACACATAGCGCTTCTGGGCGGGGTCGTTGTCGGGGCCGGCATGGTAGCGCGCGACCGCCATCGACCAGCTCTCGTGCCGCGCCTTGAGTTCGACGAGGAACCGCGCGGCATAGTCGACATTGCGCGCGGGCTCCAGCATCTGGCCGACCGAGGCGAACTTCTCCCCATGCCAGCGATGGTTGATCTGCATACAGCCAAGATCGATGAGACGCGCGCCGCCGGCCTTCGCGTCCTTGAAACGGCGGATGGCGTCGGATGCCGATGCCGCGAAGACGGCCTTGCCCTCGATGTTCATAGCATAGGGCTGCATCGAACCCTTGCGGCCGGTTTCGGTCAGGCCGACGGCGTAGAGGATGCCGGCGGGGATGGCATAGCGGTCGGCGGCGCGCAGGATCTCGGCTTCGCAGACATTGGCGAATGCAGGGGCGGCAGGAAGCAAGCCGGCAAGGAGGCTAAATGTAAACGCCGCGGCTGCCTTGGCTGTCGCCCGCATTACGCTCTCCCTCGAAACCGCCCGCACCATTGTCGGCGCCGCGCTGACCGCTCTGACGGCCGCCCGCGTCGCCTTCATTCGCAAATCGCTCGCCGCTGCGTTCGGAACCGGCCTGCTGCCCGTGCGGCTGCATGTTGCCGGATGGCTGCTGCGTGACCGTTACGCGGTCGATTTCGATGCCCAGCCCGCGCAGCGCCTTGGCGATCTCGTTGGAATCCACTGCCAGCCTGGAGGCCGCCTCGCGGGTTTCCGTCTGAAGTTCGACGCGCATTTCGCCCCCCTGCAACGACAGGCGCGCCGTAACGACACCCAGTTCCAGCGGGTGAAGCTGGATTTTCAGGACGCGCATCGGCTCGGCCGTCCGGGGCTGACCGGCAATCGCTGCCGCGGGCCGGGCAAGCTCCGGCACCTCGTCGCGGATCGCTCCGAGCACGGTTTGCGAAGGGCCTTGCAAGCCAGCCGCGAAAGCGGGGACCGTCTGGACGGACAAGGTTGCGACGGGCCGTGCCGACATGTCGGGCGCCTGTTCGGCGGACGTCGAGGCGAATGGCTGGCGGGCAGGCAGCGGAGCGTTCGTCGATCTGGCGGCGGCATCGCGCGCCGCGGGATCGCGCGGGGTGGGCGCGGCAGTCTCGGTGGAATTGGCCGGCGTTTGCGACATCGACAGGCGTGGGGGCGCGTCGGCTGCGCTGCCGCGCGAAGCCTCCGTGCGGATCGACGGCCGCTCGCGGTCGTCCATTGCGCGCTCGTCGCGCCGCAGCCCGGAAGCGGCCAGCCGGGCATCGGGGACCGCCTCCGCCACCTTCTGCGACGCGGTGGGAAGGGCATCGTCGGCGGGGGGAGCGGGTTCGGCGTCTTCGACCGTCGGTTCGGCGGGCTCGGCCGCAGGTGCATCCTCGCCCTTCGGCATCGTCAGTGCGAGCCAGTCGATGCGGGCGCGGCCGGCGGGTTGAATCCGCATGTCGTCGTGACCGGCGGCATCGCTGCCGGACGCCGGGCGGGCAGCGGCGTTCGAAACCTCGCGTCCGGCCTCGTCGGACGAGTTCCGGCCGGACCTTTCGGGATTGAGCCGGTTCGATGCGGCCATCGGGATGAACTCCTCGACCTTTTCCTCGGCAGGGTGCGCGGACCGAAGCGCGGCCTCGCCGGCCATGTCCCGCATCGCGGCTCCATTTGCCCTGCCGGAGCTCGCATCGCGGTCCAGAAAGTCGCCGAAGGCGTTCTTCGCTTCGGAAGCATCTTCCTTGCCCAGGGGTGGGCGACCTGGCGCTGCCTGCACGCCGGCCATGTCGATGGCACGCATCACTGGGAATCCTCCAGAAGCCGATCGATCGCATCCAGTTTGGCGCGGGTCGAGGTGATATAACTGTCGGTTTCGCTTGGTTCGACGGCATCCATCGCCGCCGGAATGGGGGGCGAAGATGTGGTTGAAGCGGGTTTCGGGCGGTCGACGACCGTCCGGGCGATGTCGGTCGCCGCGTCGAGCAGCGCGCGATCCCCCTGCGACAACCGCGAGCGGTCGATGGCACGCAGGGTCGACAGCGTGTCCGCGACATCGGGCGAGGCAACGCCGCCAAGGCTCGAATAAAGGAGCGCGCGGGGGTCCTGTTCCTTGTCGCCTTCGGCAAGGCGCGCGGCGAAGGCGATCATCACCGGATCGTTGGCGATCGCCGCCTGGCGCGACATGCGCAACGCGATGGTCTCGGCCTGCTCGGGCGTCATCCAGGCGAGAATCTCGGCCATCTCGCCGGCATCGAGGCTGGCGTGCATCGCCGCGAGGCCCGAGACGAAGGCTTCGGCGAACTGGCTTGCATAAGGCGAGCGCAGGAAGCGGCGCACATAGGCGGAGGAGGTGCGGGCGAAGACGTCCGGCCTCGACGCGCTGACGGCGATCAGCAGCGCGCGGCGCAGCGCGGCTTCCTCGACCAGCGTGCCGGGTGCGAGCAGCCGCGCGGTGTCGAGATCGGCAAGGGCGGCATCCGGCTCGTCGTTCGACAGAACCGTTCCCTTGACCAGCGCGACGAAGGGTGCGTGGTCGCCCAGCGTCTCGGGCGCGATGGTTGCGAGCACCGTTCGTGCCGACTGGAAATCGCCGCCGAGATAGGCGCGCAGGGCGTCGGCGAGCGGCTTGGCCGGGTTTCCGGCATCCAGTTTCGACAGTGCGAGATCGAGCGTGACCGGATTGCCGCCGCTCATGGCGTAGATCAGGAGCGCCGAGAGATTGCGCGGATCGCCAAGATCTTCCGGCGTCGCATTGCGCATCCGCGCGTCGATCATCTCCAGAAGCTTGCGCTGCATCGGCAGGGCCGCGTGGTCGCCATTGGCGATGCGGTCCTGCACCAGTTGCAGCGACCGGATCATCTGGAAGGGCTGGAGTGCCGAACTCGCCGCCGCCCCGCCGCCGAGGGGGCCGCTCAGCGCAAGTGCGATCCCGAGCTTCGCGAGCGCGGTTCTCATCCCTCGACCTCGAGCAGAATCTCGATCCGGCGGTTGAGCCCGTCGAACGGGTCGGCGGCATTCTTCAACTGACGGTCGGCATAGCCGGCCACCTCGCCGATGCGTGTCTCGTCCAGCCCGCCGCGCACCAGCATGTAGTAGGCGGCGTGGGCGCGGGCCGTGGACAGGCGCCAGTTGTCGTATTCGGCGCTGCGGAAGGGGCGACCGTCGGTATGGCCCATGACGGAGACCTTGCCGGGCCGCTGGTCGAGCGCGGCACCGACCTTTTCCATCGCGCGCACGAGCTGGCCGACGGGCACGGCCGATCCGACCTGGAACATGCCGTATTCGAGATCGTCGGTGAGCGAGATCAGGATGCCCCTGTCGACCGGCGTGACGGTGATCGATTCATTGAGCCTGCTGTGCTCGCCGAAGGCTTCGGCAAGGTCAGAGCGCAGCGTCTCGGCGATGCGTTCTGCGGCGTCGTCCTGCGGTTCGGCTTTGGCAGCCTCCGGGCTGACGGCTTGCGGAGATTCCGGCGCCGGGGCTGCAAGTGCGGCGACCTCCTGGCCTTCCAGTTCCTCTCCGGCGGGCGCCTCGACGATGGCGGGGGCCTGCGGCACGGGCGGGGTCGCTTCCTCTAGAACGAGCGGTTCGGCGTCGGGAAGCGGCGGGATCGCCACCTGCTCGGACCAGAAGTCGGGCGCGAACGGATCGCGATAGGATTCGCCGCCTTGCGCGCCGGTCGCCGGACCCGAGGTCTGAGCGCCGCCATCGCCGCGCGCGGAGATGTTCTGCATCGTCGCGGTCTGCTGGGCGATCTCGGCCAGGACCGCGAAGGGGTCGGCGAAAAGATGCGCGTCGCTGGTTTCGGTCTGGTCGCGCTGGCCGGGCGCGCTGCCCTCCTGCGACGGGCCCGCCATGGCGCTGCGGTCGCCGGCCGGGTTCTCGTTCTGCCAGCCGGCGGTGCCCTCGACGCTCTCCTGGCTCGAGCCGCCGGAGGGCGTTTCCTGCTGCTGCGTGCTGGGAATGGGATCGGCCAGACGCATCGGATTGAAATAGCTGGCGACGGCGGCCTTCGTCTCCTCGGTGGTGGCGTTGACGAGCCACATCACCAGGAAGAAGCACATCATGGCGGTCATGAAATCGGCGAAGGCGATCTTCCACACGCCGCCATGGTGGCCGTGATCGTCGTCGCCGCCGCGGCGCTTGACGATGATGATCTCGCGCTTGGACTCGTCGCCGTCGGGCATAGTCATGCGATCACCTCGGACAGCGCGCCGGACCATTCGGCAAGCCGCGTTTCGTAGACGGTCTCGTCGATCGAGACGGAGAGGTCCGCGCCAGGCGTCTCGACGAAGCGCATCCGGTCGGCGGACGCGCCCATGGCCCGGCGCAGCGGCTCGTAAAGCGATGCGGGGCCGCGCACGGTGATCTTGACCGCGTCGCGGTCCTCGAGCGCGGACCGCATCACCGCCGCCATGCGCGCCACGGACCTGCGGCCGAGTTCGTCGGACAGGACACCCGAGAGGAGGCGCGCAGCGGCGGTCGCGGTCAGGTCGACCACCCGGTCCTCGAGTTCCTGGAGGCGGGCGGAAATCGTCGCGCCCATGGTCGATGCGAAATCCTGTGACAGGCTTTCCATTTCCTCGCGATGGGTTTCGGCAAGGCGTTCGAGTTCGGCCTCGTGGCGTTCCTGCATGTAAGCTGCCATGCGCGTCTCGGTGTCGGCGACGGCGCGGTCGAGCCGTGCCTGCCATTCGGCGTCGCTGGTGGCAGAGCCTCGCGGCTCGGGCAAGGCTTGTGCGCGCGCGGGTCTGGGCGCGCGCGGCGAAATGGCGGCCGCGCCGAAATCGGGCAGCGCGTCGGAAAGCGCCTGCGTGCGCATCAGGCGGCTTCCTTATGCGCCCATTTGCGCAGGATGAGGGCGGTGCGTTCCTCGTTCAGATCGACCATGCGCGCCAGACGCTCCTGCGGATTGGGCTTCAGCTTGCGGCGCAGATCGTCGGTGACGTTGTTGGCCGCGGGGCCGGGGAGGGCCTGCGAGGCTTCCGCCTGCGCAGCGTCGGCCGGCGCGGGCAGGCTATTCTGCACCTCGTCGAATGAGGGGCCGGGGATGGCTTCCTGCGGACGCGTCAGCGCGGCCGTCATCGGACGCAGGCCGAACCAGGAGACGAGGAAGACGACGATGACGAAGGCGAGCGCATTGATCATCGTGCCGGTGTGGCGGCCGGCGGATTCCAGCCAGCTTTGGGCAACCGGATCGGCGCCTTCGAGCCCGTCCATGAACTCGACGGCGGAGACGGTGATGACGTCGCCGCGCATTTCGGAAAAACCGGTGGCGGAGGCAACCACGTTGCGGATTTCGGCGATCCGCATCTCGATCTGCTCGGGCGTCGCATTCTCGCCGATGACGGAAGCGAGGCGGGCCTGATTGACGACGACGGCGATCGACATCTTGGAGACGGTGTAGCCGTTCGAGACGGTGGCGATGCGCTTGGAATTGATCTCGTAATTGGTCGTTTCCTCGCGGCGCTCGCGCTGTTCGGAGGATTCGGGACCGGCGCCGGGCGCGGCCTGCTCCTCGGGCAGGTTCTGCTGGACGGATGCCGCCTGGGTGGCCTCGCGCTGGTTCGACTGGTCGTTGGAGCGCACCACCTGCATCGAGCGCTCGACGCGGCTTTCGGGATCGAAGATCGTTTCCTCGATCTGCTGGCTGTCGGTGTTGACCTCCGCCTTCACCGAAGCGCGGAAATTGTCGTAGCCGAGATAGGGCGAAAGCGCGCGGCGGATATTGTCCTCGACCTGCGCCTCGACCGAACGCTCGACGCCCATCGCGCGGGTCAGCGCCATGTTGTTCGGGTCGTCGCCGGCCGCAAGCAGGGTGCCGGCGGAATCAAGGACGGTCACGTCCTCGACGGACAAACCCGGAACGGCCGAGGCGACCATGTGCCGGATCGACATCGCGGCCTGCGTAGCGTCGCTGCCCGCCGTGCGGATGACGACGGAAGCCGACGGACGCTGTTCCTCGCGGCGGAAGTTGGCGCGCTCCGACATGACGATGTGAACGCGCGCCGCCTTGACGCCGGCGATCGACTGGATGGTGCGGGCGATCTCGCCTTCGAGCGCGCGAACCCGCGTGACCTGCTGCATGAAGGAGGTCAGGCCGAAGGAGCCGACATTGTCGAAAAGCTCATAGCCGGCATTGGTCGAGGTCGGCAGGCCGCGTTCGGCGAGCAGCATCCGCGCCGGGCCGGTGCGCCCGACCGGCACCATGACTGTGGTGCCGTCGCTGGCGACGTCGAAATCGATCCCGTTCTCGCCCAGCACCATGCCGATCTGGTTGATGTCACCCCGGTCGAGGCCGACATAGAGCGTCTCGTAGCTCGGCTTGTTCAACCAGATCGACGCGCCGATGACGGTCGCCACGACGAAGGCGCCGACACCGCCCATGATGGCAAGCTTTTGCGGGCCGAAGGCGCGCAGATTGTCGAGAAGGGTCTTGAACTGTTCAGGCAAAGGCTTCGCGCTCCGGCAATGCATCGTCGCATGTCGTCGTCCCGAAACCGGCGACCACTTTCGGGCGACATGCTGCGGGTTGCGCAGACCTTAGGCATTCAAGCTTGTGCGAAAATGAAATCGGGCCGCGACATGCGCGGCCCGATCCATGAAGTCAGACTGTGCGTTCCGATTAACGGAAGAGCGACAGGATCGACTGCGAGTTCTGGTTGGCGATCGACAGCGCCTGGATGCCGAGCTGCTGCTGCGTCTGCAGAGCCGAGAGGCGGGCCGATTCGGCGTTCATGTCGGCGTCGACCAGGACGCCCACGCCGCGGTCGATGGCGTCCATAAGCTTGCCGGTGAACTCGAGCTGCGAGTCGATGCGGGCCTTGGAGGCGCCCATCGTGGCGGCAGCGGCGCGCATGGCGTCGAGGGCCGTCTGCGAGGATGCAGCGTCGAGCATCGTGGCGCTTTCGCCTTCGAGATCGTAGGCAGCAACCGTAACGGTCGTGACGCCACCGGCAGCGGTATAAGAACTCACGATGTTGACGGCTGCACCGCCGGCCGAGATCAGGTTCTGGCCTTCGAAGTCGGACGAGGTGGCGATCGAGACCATCTGCGCCTTCAGTTCGACGATTTCCGCGTCGATCGCAGCCGTGTCGACGCCGTCCTGTTCGCGGGCGACGTATTTCTGCATGATCTGTTCGGCGAGCTTGATGCCCTCTTCGAGACCGGTGACTGCGGTGTCGACGACGGCGGCGCCGAAGCCGAGCGAGTCCTTGACGGCCGAAAGCGCACCGCTCTGCGCCTTCATGCCCGTGGCGATCGACCAGTAGGCCGCGTTGTCGGATGCGGTCGAAACGCGCTCGCCGGTGGCGATGCGGTTCTGCGTCGTCGCGAGATTCTTGTTGGTGCTCTGCAACGTCTGGAGAGCGGTCATTGCGGAGGTGTTGGTGAGAAGGCTCGACATGATAATTGCCCCTGTGTGTACGGAAAACTCTACGGGACATACCGGGCTTCAGAACCGGTGCGACGGAGCGGCATCATGCCTGTGACATCCCCTCAATGAGCGTCAGTCCGTCGTGCCTCGTGATTCATAGGGACGAGGTCTTAACGAGGTGTTTCACAGGTTGTTTATTTTCAAAAGGATGGGGCTTTTTGAGCCGGACCCCCACCCTTTATCCCTCCCCACAAGGGGGGAGGGAGCCGTCGGCGTTGAGTCTGACCCTTCAATGCTTCATCCAGTTTGAAGAGTGGACTCGACGTGGATGCCCACCCTCCCCCTTGTGGGGAGGGATAAAGGGTGGGGGTCACTTCAGGAAGAACTTCAGGCGATCGACCTGACCAGACTGCCGACGAGCAGGTTCCAGCCGTCGATCAGGACGAAGAACAGGATCTTGAAGGGCAGGGCCACGACGGTGGGGGGGAGCATCATCATGCCCATCGCCATGGTGATGGTCGCGACGATGAGGTCGATGACGAGGAAAGGCAGGACGATGAGGAAGCCGATCTCGAAGCCGCGCCGGATTTCCGAGATCAGGAAGGCCGGGACGAGGATGCGCATGTCGACCGCCTCGCCCTCGGCGATCGCCTGGCCGCGCTCGGCGGCAAGGTCTGCGAAAAGCGCGAGGTCCTGGTCGCGCACGTTGCGCAGCATGAAGGCGCGGAACGGCTCCGCGATCTCGGTGACCGCTTCCTCTTCACTGATTTCGTTGTTGATGAGCGGTTGGAGGCCGTTCTGCCACGCGCGGTCGAAGGTCGGCGACATGACGTAGAAGGTCATGAAGAGCGACAGCGAGATCAGGATCAAATTCGCCGGCGTCGAGGGCAGGCCCATGCCGGCGCGCAGGATCGACAGCGCGATGACGAAGCGGGTGAAGCTCGTCACCATGATCAGGATGCCCGGCGCGACGGAGAGAACCGTCAATATGCCGAAGAGCTGGATGATCGTGCCGACCGTCGAGCCGTCCGTCTGGCCGGTCAAGGCGCCGAGGTCGAGCGTCTGTGCGCCGGCCGATCCCGTCAGCCAGAAAAAGGCGATCGCGTAGACGAGAAATTTCATTCGAAGAGCAGCGTCCTAATCAGGACGCCCTTTATCTTGCCGTCGGAGCGGATGCGGGCGATGTCGTCGAGATCGGCCTTGAAGTGGCGATACCCCGAGGCACCCTCGATCTGGTGCGGCTTGATCGTGCGCAGGAAGGCGAGGATGTCCTGATGGACGGCTTCGCCGACGAGTTCGTCGACCTTTTCCTCGAAGAGGAGCGTGGTTTCGAGTCGGGCCCAGACGTCGGCGGGGGCGGCGAGCGCGGTGGTGATGGCGGGCAGCGGCAGGAGGGCGAGGCTCGATTCGTGCGCGCCCGCCTCGGCGCCGGCGATCGTTTCGGCAGCTTCGGCCTTGGCGGCGCGCGCCTCGGACCCCAGCATGTCGCCGAGGAACCAGCCTGCGCCGACGGCACCTGCCGTCAGCACGAGAAAGACGACGCCCGTCACGACGACGGAGCCACCCTTCTTCTTCTCGCCCGTCTTGTCTTCGATCGCTGCGGCCATGGTTGCGATCTCCTAGAAGGGCAGCACGGTGTCGACGACCTGCTGCCCCCAGGTCGGCTGCTGGACCTCGGAAAGACGGCCGCGTCCGCCATAGGAGACGCGGGCCTCGGCGATGCGCTCATAGGAAATGGTGTTTTCGGCTCCGATATCCGACGGGCGCACGATGCCGGCGATGGTGAGGATGCGCAGTTCCGCGTTCACGCGCACTTCCTGCGAGCCCATGATCAGGAGATTGCCGTTCGGCAGGACGTCGGTGACGACGGCGGCGACGCGCATGTTGATCTGTTCGGAGCGTTCGGTCGAGCCCCGGCCAAGGCTCTGGCTGTTGCCCGAAGCCGTCAGGTCGAGCCCCCCGCCGGTGGATGCTCCTTCGAACGACGCGTTACCGGACAGGCCCATGGAGCGGGCCGAGGTGCGCCGGCGATCTGATTCATTGTTGAGGGCGGCGCGGTCGTTGATCGAGATCAGAACCGTCAGGATGTCGCCATTGTCGAGCGCGCGGGCATCGGTGAAGAGCCGGCTCTGGCGGTCGTCCCAGAGCGAGTTGCGACGCACCTGCGGCGCTTCGGGATTGGGGTAGGTCATGGTCTGCTTCGTGCCGGAGACGACACCGTAGCCGACCGGCGTCAGCTTCGGCTCGCGGCCGAGTTCGGCGGTCTGCGAGCAGCCGGCGAGGATGAGGAGGGTAAGGACGGCAATGCCGTTGCGGGCCATCATGACGGGTCCTTCTCGCGCGCGGCGCTCGCCATGATCGACGTGACGCCGGCGGCGGCCTTCGTTTCCATTTCATTCATGATGATGCCGGCCTTACGGGCGTCGAGCTTCATCAGGATGCCGGCGGCTAGCTCCGGCCCGAGTTCGGTCAGCCTTTCGGCGGCCGCGTCCGGGCGCATCCGGCCGTAGATGTCGACGACATTGTCGCGCGCCTTGGACAGGAACGTCTCGCGACGTGCCAGCCACTCCTCGTATTCGGCACGCTTTTCCTCCAGCGCTGCGATGCGGGCATCGACCTCGGCCTGGAGATTGCGCAGTTCCTGCGCCTGGAGCGCATAGCGCTGGTCGCGCGCGGCATCGGCGATGTTGGTGCAGAAGCGCTCGACATCGTTGGACGTGACCGGCGTTTCCTGCGTGGCGGCGGGGCCGGCGAGGACGGAAAGGCAGCCGGCGACCGCGGCAAGCCGCAATGTCTGGGAGAGGGTCATATGTGTCATCGCGCGGCCTATTGCACGACCAGCTCGGCCTGAAGCGCGCCGGCGGTCTTGATGCCCTGGAGGATTGAGATGATGCCGTCCGGCTTGACGCCGAGGCGGTTCAGACCGGCGACCAGCGCTTCGAGGTTCGGCCCGTCCAGAAGCGCGACCTGCGCGTCGGGCCGCTCAGCCTCGATCTGGGTGAAGTCCTCGATCGCGGTCTGGCCATCGGTAAAGGGGTCGGGCTGGACCACCTGCGGCATCTCGGTGATCCGCACGGTCAGCGACCCGTGGCTGATCGCAACGCGGGCGATCCGAACATCCTGGCCGATGACGATGGTGCCGGTGCGCTCGTCAACCACCACGCGGGCGGGCGTGTCGGACTGGACGGCGAGGTTCTCGATCTCGGCGTAAAAGCGCGCCGTCGAGATGTTGGCGGGCCGCGTGATCAGCACCGTGCGCGCGTCCTGCTCGGACGCGACGGCCGTGCCGAAGCGCTGGCGGGCATAAGTGTTGATCGCGTCGGTGATGCGCACGGCGGTCGAGAAATCGGGATTGCGCAATTGCAACGTCAGAGTCGCGTCGCCGTTGAAGGAGCCGGGCACCTGCCGCTCCACGATGGCGCCGTTCGGCACGCGGCCGGCGGTGGGCACGCCTTGCGTCAGCGTTTCGGCCGCGCCCTGCGCGGTGAAGCCGGAGACGATGATTCCGCCCTGCGCGACGGCATAGATGTCGCCGTCGGGCGCGCGCAGCGGGGTCATGACCAGCGTGCCGCCCTGCAACGAAGCCGCATCGCCCATCGACGAGACGTTGACGTCGATGCGCGCGCCCGACTGGACGAAGGCGGGCAGATTGGCGGTGACGATGACGGCCGCGACATTGCGCGAGCGCGCCGCCGAGCCCTGCGAGGCGATGCCGAGATTTTCGAGCATCGCGCGGATCGACTGTTCGGTGAAGGGCGAGTTGCGCAGACTGTCGCCGGAGCCTTGCAGACCGATGACGAGGCCGTAGCCGACGAGTTGGTTGTCGCGCGCGCTTTGCAGCGTTGCGACATCCTTGATGCGCGAGGTCGCGCCGGCCGGCAGGGCGAAGGCCGCGACGGCTGCGATGACGAAGATCCAGAACCGCATCATAATGCGGAGACCCGGACGGTGCCGTCGGCCATCACGACACCGGAGACGACCGCGCCGGAATCCAGATTGCGGACGCGCACGACGTCGCCGGCCGAACCCGGCTGGAGCGGCACGCCGGTGACCGAAATGATCAGGGGACCCTGCACGAACTGCATCTCGACCGGCTTGCCGGCCTCGACCACATAGGTGTCGCGCAGCGCGGCGACCGCGACCATGCGGCCGGGGAGCAGCGTGTTGCGCGCAACCTTGCCGGCGAACTGTTCCATCTCGAGCGCATAGATCGACGGATTGGGCAATTGCCGGCGCAGCGGCACGACTTCGAGCAGGTCGAAGCCGATCTCCTGGCCCGGATAGATGACGCGCGTCGGCACCACGACCGTTTCCTGCGCAGCGGCGAAAGCCGGTGCGAGAAAGGCCAGAGCAGCGAAGGCGATGCCGATCAAGCGACGCGACATGGCGTCCTACCTCATGTTCTGCGAAACGGTGGCCGCCATCTGGTCGGCGGTGGTGATGACCTTGGAATTCATCTCGTAGCCGCGCTGGGCGCTGATCAGTTCGGTGATTTCGCGAACCGGATCGACGTTGGAGCTTTCCAGATACCCTTGCGCGATCGTGCCGAGGCCGTCGATGCCGGGCAGGCCCTGCACCGGGTCGCCCGAAGCGGCGGTCTGGCGGAAGAGGTTGTCGCCGAGCGGCGCGAGACCGGCATCGTTGGCGAAGGCGACGAGGTTCAACTGGCCGAGATCGGCCGGCTCGTCCTGGCCGGGAATGCGCGCGAAGACCTGACCCGAGCCGTTGACCGTGAAGTCGAGCGCGTTTTCGGGAACGACGATGTTGGGCAGGACGCGCATCCCCTGCACCGTCACCACTTCGCCCTCGGCGTTGAGGTTGAATGCGCCGGCGCGGGTGTAGAGGACTTCTCCGTCCGGCCCCTCGATCTCGAACCAGCCGCCGCCCTGAATGGCGAGGTCGTGCGTGTTGCCGGTGGTGGCGAGCGCACCCTGCATGTGGACGTTGCGCACGGCAGCGAGCTTGACGCCGAGCCCGAAGCTCGCGCCTTCCGGCACGATGCCCGTATCGGCGCGCGCGGGCACGCCTTGCAGGCGGTCGACCTGATAGAGAAGATCGGTGAATTCGGCGCGGGCGCGCTTGAAGCCGGTCGTGTTCAGATTGGCGATGTTGTTGGCGATGACTTCGAGATTGGCCTGCTGGGCCGTCATCCCCGTAGCCGCGATGGCGAGCGCTTTCATTCAGGTCTTCTCCGTCAGATCTGCATACGGCTGATTTCGAGGTAGGAACTCACGATCTTGTCGCGGATCGCGATGGCCGCCTGGAGCGATTGTTCGGCGCTCATGACTGCGTCGACCACCTCACGCGTTTCGAGGCCGCCCTGCATTCCCTTGAAGGAAGCCTGCTCGGCGTTCTGAAGCTTGCCGATGGTCGCCATGGCCGTGTCGCCGAGCGCGTCGGCGAAGCTCTGTCCGATGGAGGCCGCCTGCGTGGGCTGCGCGAAGGAAGCCTCGAAGGGCCTGGCCGGCCCTTGCGCGTTCAGGAGGCCGGGAATGGCTGTCAGCATCAGGTGCTCCGCATCAGGTCGATTGTCATGGAAATCAGTTCGCGGGCCTGCTTGATGACCTGCAAATTGGCGTCATAGCCGCGATTGGCCTCGCGCATGTCGGCCATTTCGATCAGCATGTTGACGTTGGGCATCCGCACATAGCCGTTCGCGTCCGCCGCCTCGTGTCCCGGCAGATATTCGAGCGGGAAGGCGGTCTGGTCCCTGGCGATCGAGGTGACGTTGACGAAGGAACCGCCCGAGGCGCGGTCGAGTTCGGCGGCGAAGGTGATCGTCTTGCGCTGGAACGGATCGGCGCCGGGCGTCGACGCGGTCGACTGGGCGTTCGCCATGTTTTCCGAAACGATGCGCAGGCGTTCGGACTGCGCGCCGAGCCCAGAGGCGGCGACTTTCATGGAAGTGAGAAGCGGGTCCATCTGCGTCAGCCTCGCGTCGTCATCAGATACATGCGGTGGAACGCCTTCACGATGCCCGTATTGAGCTCCAGCCCGCGGCGGATTTCACCCGCCTTCATCAGTTCTTCCTCGATCGCGACCGTGTTCTTCGACGGCAGTTCGGCGCCGGAGACCTCGTTTTCGCGGATCTGGAAATCCTGGGCCGTGGCGCCGAGCGAGACGTGATTGACATGCGTCTGCTGCAACGAGACGCGCGTGTTCGACAGCACCTGTTCGAACGGCTCGACGTCCTTCGACGCATAGCCCGGCGTGTTCACATTGGCGATGTTGCCCGAGACGGTCGCCTGACGAACCGAAAGCCACTTGGCCTGTTCGGAAGCCAGCGAGAACAGGTTGACTGGTTGCATGACATGTTCCTCGATCTTGACGGGGAACCTAGCGGGCCAGTCTTGCGTCAGCCTTGCGGATGGTTACTCGACCGTAAAGACCGAGCCGTTCGAGTTGACGAGCACCCAGTTTCCATCACGTTGTTCGATCGAGGCGACGGTCGTCGCATCGGGCAGGGACGAGCCGGGCTGAACGACGAAGAGACCGCCATCGTCCTCGATCATGGCGCGGCCATTGGCGACGTGGACGAGGCGGTAGACAGGCAGTTCGCCGGGGAAGGGCTGTTCGGCGATCGCTTCGCGCGGCTCGTCGGCACCGGGCGTGCCGGTGGCGAAGAGGTCGAGTTCCATCACCGGGAACTCGTCGGGCGTCATCGGTGCCATGACCAGCGGCGGCTGGACCGTCGACGGGTCCGGGCGACCGGGCGTCATGTTGCCCGAAAAGCGCATCTCGGGGGGGCCGAAACTCTCCTGGTTGAAAAACACGTACCAGGGGAAGATGGCGCAGGCGAAGGCAAGGCCGAGTCCGCCCGCCGTGATGACGATGTCGCCCTTGGTCAGCCCGCGCCGGTGCAGGAACCGCTTCCAGGCCGTGTCGTGGGGATCAGTTTGCAGCGGGCGCAACGGGTTGCTCCTTGGGCTTCAGGCCGACGGCCAGATCGGCGAACGGGTCGCGCGAGGGGCCGTCATGCGGGGACTGGGCGAGCGCGGCATAGACGAGCGGCACCTGACGCACGGCCTGGTCGAGCTCGTGGTCGGCGCCGGGCTGGTAGCCGCCGAGAAGGCGGATGTCGCGCGTGTCCTCGAAGCGGGCGATCAGCGCCTTCAGCATGGTGACCAGCTTGCGCTCCTCCGTCGACCATGCCTTCGAGCTCAGGCGCGAGATCGAGGCCAGCGGATCGACGGGCGGATAGCGGCCCTGCTCGGCGATGGTGCGTTCGAGGACGACATGGCCGTCGAGAATGCCGCGCGTCGCGTCGGCGACGGGATCGTTGTGGTCGTCGCCGTCGATCAGCACGGACAGGATGGCGGTGATCGAGCCTTCGCCGGCGGGGCCGGGGCCGGCACGTTCGAGAAGCTTGGGCAGGTCGGTGAAGACGGAGGCGGGATAGCCGCGCGCGACGGGCGGCTCGCCGGCGGCGATCGCGACCTCGCGCAACGCATGGGCGTAGCGCGTGATGGAGTCGAGGACGAGCAGCACCCGGTCGCCGCGGGCGCGGAAATATTCGGCGACGCTCATCGCCGTCTCGGGCGCGCGCCGGCGCATCATCGCGCTCTCGTCGCTGGTCGAGACGATGGCGACCGTCTTGCGGATCGCCTTGCCGATCGTGTCCTCGAGAAATTCGCGGACCTCGCGTCCGCGCTCGCCGATCAGCGCCACGACGACCGTGTCGAAGGCGTCGGCATTGGCGAGCATGGCGAGCAGCGTCGACTTGCCGACGCCGGAGCCGGCGAAGACGCCCATGCGCTGGCCGTAGCAAAGCGGGGTGAAGATATCGATGACCTTGACGCCGGTGCGAAACGGGGTGTCGACGCGCTGGCGCGACATGGCCGCCGGCGCGGACCGTGCCGTGTCGGCCGTGCCCGGCGCAAGGGGACCTAAGCCGTCGATCGGTCGGCAGAGCGCGTCGATGGCGCGGCCGTGCCAGGAGTCGTCCGGGGCAAGTCCGAGCGACCCGACGATCGTCACCGTCTCGCCGACACCCGCATCGGCGGAGCGGTCGAAGGGGGAGACCATGACGCCGGACGAGGCGATCTGGACGACCTCGCCAAGCTTCAGCCCGGCGCGGGAACGCAGTTCCACCACATCGCCAAGACGCGCGGTGCGCGTCAGCCCGTCGACCATGATGTGGGTTGCGGTGACCTCGGTCACGCGGCCGCCGGTGCGCACGAGCCCGTCCGCATCGGCAAAGCGCAGATGCAGCCGTTCGAGCGCTTCGAGCGCGGTCGGGACCGGCGTCGATCTCATCTTACGAGCCCAGCGCCTTCACCGCTTCGTCGAGCGTCGTTTCGCTGTTGCGGGTCAGTGCCGCCATGTTCTCGAAGGCACGCTGGACCTGGATCAGCCGAGTCATTTCAAGAACCGGATCGACGTTGGAATTTTCCACGAAGCCCTGCATCACGCCGACATCGATGCGGTCGACGACGGGCTGCGGCTCGACCGGCGGGACGACGCCGGAATTGCCGTAGCGGACGAAATCCGCGCCCGGGTTGAATTCGAACAGGCCGATGCCGCCGACGAGATTGCCGCCCTGGCGGATGATGCCGTCGGCGGAGACGACGGGCGGTCCGGCCTGCGGGTCGAGAATGATTTCGGCGCCGCCGGCATCGACGACCGGATGGCCTTCGATCGAGACGAGCTGGCCGTTCGGCTGGATGGTAAAGCGGCCATCGCGGGTCATGATCAGTCCCTGCGGCGTCTGGATGCCGAACCAGGCATCGCCCTTGACCGCCATGTCGAGCGGATTGCCCGTTTCCTTCATGCCTCCAGATGTGGTCGACAAATAGGTCTCGCCGGTCGACACGAACGACATCGCGCCCTTGCCCATGCCGGAGACGAGATCCTCGAACTTGACGCCCGTGGCGCGGAAGCCGACCGTGCCGGCATTGGCGACATTGTCGGCGATGGTGGTGAGGCGGCGTTCGAGCGCGACCTGCGATGAAAGGGCGACGTAAAGTCCGGGCTGCACGGGCGATCCTCAGCTTTTCATTCGGGCAAGTGTGAGAAGGATGTCCTGCGAGATGCCGAATTCGGGCTGCTGGAAAAGCACCAGGGCCGGATTGCTCGCCCCGCTCGACGGATTGTTCATTTCCCACATGGCGGCGAAGCGGGCGAGGAACTTGCCGAGCGCTTCGGGGTTCTTGAAGTCCTCGATGTCGAGGCGGCTTTCGAAGAACTTGACCTGCTTGTCGATGTCGGCTTGGGCGAACGCATCGGGAAGCCCGAGTGCGCCGCGCACGACCTGCGCCAGCGCCCTGTCGCCCAATACTTCGTACCAGTTGGAGATGCCGCCGGCCTTGCGCTCAAAGTAGAGTGCCAAACGAACGCCTTCGTTCTGCGTGCCGGCATCCTCCTCCAGCGTCTGGCGCATATAGCTGTCGACGGCAAGGTCGCCGGCCTTGGTGAAGGTCGTGGCGCTCGCGCCATATTCGGCGAAATTGTATGCCTGCACGAAAGCGAGAAGCTTCGGCTTTTCGGCTTCGTCCTTCGCAAGCGCGTCCACGCCCTCGACGCCGCCGGCAAGCAGCCGGCGGATGAAATCGGCATCGCCGGCACGCTCCTCGAGCCCGTAGGCACGGATCGCGTAGTCATAGACGCGCTGGTTGGCGATGAGTCCGTCGGCCGAGGTAATGGCCGGGATGGTCTGGAGGTAATAGGCGGTCTCGGCTTTCTGCGTCTCGGCGGGGATCAGGTCGCGCTTGGCGGCGATCGCATAGAGTTCCATCGCGCCGGCCTGGGCGGGATTGTAGGTCGTCGCGCCTGCGCCGTGCCTGGCGAAATCGAAGGCTTTGGCAAACTCGGCATAACGCTTGTCGGTCAGCTTGTTGGCGAAGGAATCGGGATCGGCGACGCCTTCCTCGAGCACCTTGACCATGAACGCCTTGGCGTAGGCCATGTCCTGAAGGCCGAACGCCTTCATCGCGTAGTTGAAGAGGCGAAAATCGTCGACGAACTCCTCGACGCTCGTGATCTTGCCGATATTGGCCAGGTAGTGCTCGGTCTCGCGCTGCACCATCGGCTGCGCCTCGATGCGCGCCAGAGAGCGGTCGAGATTGCGCACGATGTTCTGGTAGGTCGCAAGCGTCCCGATCACGGCCGAATCCTCTCGCCATCACAAACTACCCGCCCCATAGCGCGAACGGCTTGCGCGAAGCTGGCAGCGCCGCCGTTCAAGCCTCGCGCAAGGCGCAGGCGCTAGAGGAGAAGCGGTCTTGGCACGGGAAGGATCGTCGTGGGCATTCTCATTGGTTTCGTTGTCATCTTCGGGTGCGTGTTGGGCGGCTACATGGCCATGGGCGGCCATCTCGAGGTGCTTTACCAGCCCTGGGAACTGGTCATCATCGGCGGCGCCGGCGTCGGCACCTTCCTGATCGCCAATCCTCTTTCCACCGTGAAGGACGCCGGCAAGGCGACCATGGAGGCGATCAAGGGCGCGGTGCCGAAGGAACAGGACTATCTCGAAGTTCTCGGCGTGCTGCATTCCCTGATGCGCGAGTTGAAGACCAAATCGCGCAACGAGGTCGAGGCGCATATCGACAACCCGGAAGAATCGGCGATCTTCCAGGCCTATCCGACAGTCATCAAGAACAAGGACCTGACGAATTTCATCTGCGACTATTGCCGCATCATCATCATCGGCAACGCGCGCCCGTTCGAGATCGAGGCGCTGATGGACGAGGAAATCCACACCATCCGCCACGACAAGCTGAAATCCTACCATGCGCTGACCGTGGTCGGCGACGCGTTTCCGGCGCTCGGCATCGTCGCGGCCGTGCTCGGCGTCATCAAGGCAATGGGGGCCATCGACCAGTCGCCGGAAATCCTCGGCGGCCTCGTCGGCGCGGCCCTCGTCGGCACGTTCCTCGGCATCTTCCTGAACTACGCGGTCGTTGCGCCGGTCGCCGCCAAGATCAAGGTGGTGCGCGAGAAGAAGAACAGGCTCTACATCATCGTCAAGCAGACGCTGCTCGCCTACATGAACGGCTCGCTGCCGCAGGTCGCGCTCGAATTCGGCCGCAAGACGATTTCCGCCTATGACCGCCCGACGATCGACGCAGTGGAGCAAAGCACTTTGAATATGGGTGGCGAAGCGGCCAAAAAGGCTGCCTAATCGCCAAGTGATTCTCGTCAAGGTCCAGTAATGTCGCCTGCTCAAACGTCGCCAGCGCCCGTGCGCAGCCCGATCGTCGAACGTCTCGTCGGCGAAACGGGCGAACCGCAGCGCGTGGCGGATGCGGCGCAGGCGCTTGGCACGCGGGTTATCCCCCGGATTTTGAGCGATATCGAGGAACTGATCTCCTTCCCGCTGGAGATGGAAGTCGAGGCCGTCGAAGTCGTCCGTTTCGGCGAGGCACGGCCCAAGCGCCCGCAGTTCGAGGCGATGTCGATCGTGCCGTCGAAATCCTCGCCCGATGCGCTGGCGATCCTGGCCGGAGCCGATCTCGTCGGGCTTCTCGTCGGCGCCGTCTTCGGCGGCGATCCGGACCTTCCGGCCGAACCGATCACGCGCAAGCCTTCGCCCATCGAACTCGAACTGGTCGCTTCGCTGTTCGAAAGCGTCGCCAAAGCCTTCAACGGATCGGGCGAACGCGCGCTGGACCTGCGCTTTCCGGTAGGAACGCCCACGAGCGGGGCGGAACTCGGCAAGCTGGTGCTGCGCGACGGTCCGGGGGTCAAGATCACCTTCAAGCTCTCGTCTTCCGCCGGCTTCGGAACGCTCAGCGTGACCATGCCGCAGCGCGTGCTCCTGATGCATCGCGGCGATGCCGCGCAGGCCGCCGCACCGGGCGCGGCTACACCCGGCGCCTGGAAGGCGCGGTTCGGCGAGGAGGTGATGCGCTCCAGCGTCGCGCTGGAAGCGACGATCCCGCTGTCGAAAATGACGCTTTCCGAGCTGACAGGGCTGCGCGTCGGGCAGGTGATCGAATTTCCGCAGGATGCGCAGGCCAATACGCGCCTGTCAGCCCGGCGCAAGACAGTATTCGTATGCGAGTTCGGGAAGCTCGGGAATCACTTCACCGTCCGCGTCCGTCATCCCTATGATGCGGGCAAGGAATTCATGGACGGCCTGATCTCGGGCTGAAGGACTTGACTGGGGACGACATGACCAAGGCGCAGGCGACGAAGCCCGAAGACATCGAGGAAGAGCAGCTCAACCGCGCGATCGAGGAACTGCGCGGCGTGCTCAACGAAAGCGAAGGCGCCGCAGCAGCCGACACCGGAAAGATCGCGGGCGGCGCCAAGCCCGCATCGGCGGCCGATCTTGGCGAGCCGGCCGGCAATTCGATCATCATGAACATCCCCGTCGACGTGCAGATCGTGCTCGGCTCGACCGAGATGCCGGTTTCCGAGCTGATGGCGTTGCAGAAGGGCTCCACCGTCGCGCTCGACCGGCGCATCGGCGAGCCGGTCGACATCGTCGTCAACGGCCGCAAGATCGCGTCGGGCGAGATCACCGTTCTGGAAGACGATCCGTCGCGCTTCGGGGTGAAGCTCACCCAGATCGTGGACACGACCAAGCAAGGCTGATGAAACACGCCAACGCCCCCGCAGAGGATCCGCGCAGTTCCGCCCATGCGGCAACGCAAGGGCTGTCCAAGGCGCAGAAGGCCGCCGCCATTCTCGTCGCCATGGGCAAGCCCTCGGCCGGCAAGCTTCTCAAGTTCTTCAAGCAGGAGGAATTGAAGGCACTGATCGAGGCCGCGCGGATGTTGCAGACGATCTCGCAAGGCGAACTCGAACGCATCGTGGCCGAATTCGAGGGCGAGTTCACCGAGGGCGCGGGCCTGCTCGATTCCAGCGACAAGATGAACAGCCTCCTGAACGATACGTTCTCGCAGGACGAGGTCGATGTCATCATGGGGCGGGGCAAGCCGGGCGTCATCGCCGACGCCGCGCCCACCATCTGGTCGAAGCTCGACGACATGGAGCCCGCGAAGGTCAATCTCCTGCTCGCCGACGAGCACCCTCAGACGATCGCCGTCGTGCTGACCTCCATGAAGCCGCCGGCCGCAGCCAAGGTGGTGCTGACTTTCGGCAAGGCCGAGCGCAGCGACATCATCCGGCGGATGCTGGCGCTCAACACCGTCCAGCCGGCCGCCCACAAGCTGATCGAAGGCCAGTTGCAGAACCGGATCGCCGAACAGTCGAAGTCGAAGAATGTCGGCGTGGCGCAGGCGCGGGTCGCAAGCCTGCTGAACGAACTCGACAAATCCGAACTCGACGAGGTCATGTCGGACCTCGAAGCATCGGGACAGACGGACGTCGCCGCGCTGCGCTCGCGGCTCTTCTCCTTCGACGACATCGTCAAGCTGGACCAGAAGTCGCGCGTGGCGCTCTTCGACGGGCTGTCGACGGAGATCGTGACGCTGGCACTACGCGAATGCGATGCGGCGCTGCGCGAGGCGGCTCTGTCGGCGATCGGCGCGCGCTCGCGGCGCATGATCGAATCCGAACTTTCGGCGCCGGCGGACGTCAATCTCGACGCGATCATGAATGCGCGCAAGTCGATCGCCTCGACCGCGCTCAAGCTTTCGGGCGAGGGACTGGTCGAGTTGCCCGTTCTCGACAATGCGGCCTGACCGCACTGAGCGATGAGCGAGGGCGCGGACAAGGAAAGCAAGACAGAAGAGGCGACCGAGAAGAAGATTCAGGACAGCCTCGACAAGGGACAGATACCTGTCGCCAAGGAAATCTCGGCCGTCGCCTCGTTCCTTGCCATCCTGACCTTCTTCATGTTCTTTGCCCAGAGCGGCTTCATGCAGCTTGGCGCCTTTCTGTCGATCTTCCTCGAACGGCCCCACGAATGGAGCCTTTCGACCCAGCCCGATGCCGTGAACATCTACCGTCTCGTCGTGATGGAGATCGCGAAGGCGCTGGTCGCCCTTCTGGTCCTGATGATGCTGGCGGCGATCGTCGCCTCGGTCGTGCAGAACATGCCCCGAATGGTGCCGGACCGCATCCAGCCGAAACTCTCGCGCATCTCGCTCAAGAAGGGTTGGGAAAGGCTCTTCGGGCAGCAGGGCTGGGTCGAGTTCGGCAAGTCGCTCGGCAAGATCTTCATCGTCGGCGGCTTCGTCGTCTTCGCCATGCGCGAGGCGCAGTCGCGGCTGCTCGACGGGATGCTGACGCCGCCCGACGTCTTCGCCAGCACGATTCGGCAGGTTGCCATCGAGATCGTCGTCTCGATCGTCCTGATCATGGTCGTGATCGCGGCGGCCGATCTCCTGTGGTCGCGCTTCCACTGGCGCCAGGAATTGAGGATGACCCGGCAGGAGGTCAAGGACGAGATCAAGCAGACGGACGGCGATCCGATCGTCAAGTCGCGCCTGCGCTCGTTGCAGCGCGACCGCGCGCGCCAGCGCATGATGACGTCTGTGCCGACCGCGACGCTGATCATCGCCAATCCCACCCACTATGCGATCGCGCTGCGCTATGTGCGCGACGAGATGGCCGCCCCGACGGTCGTCGCCAAGGGGCAGGATCTGATCGCCCTGAAGATTCGCGAGATCGCCGAGGAGAACGGCGTGCCGGTGTTCGAGAATGTCGATCTCGCCCGCTCCATGTATAAGCAAGTTTCGGTCGATAAGGTGATCCCGCCTGAATTCTACCAGGCTGTCGCCGAACTGGTCCGCATCGTCTACGGCCAGAAGGGGCAGCCTTCCGCGGGAAGCCGACAACAATGATAAAACAGCCCCACACCGAAGCCCGCGAGATCATCGTCGCCGATGCGATCCGCGACGTCGTCAGCGAATTGCGCCTGGTCGACATCGCCGACTACATCGCCTTCATCCGCATGGAGCGGTTCGCCTCCGTGGCGGACCTCGTGGATTCGGCGGCGGAACTCTATTTCATGCCCGGAACGCTCAGGCTCGGCCATGGCGGCGAGGCTCATGCCTGCTGGACGCTGCCGCCGCGCATCGCGCTCGATCTCGAACTTCACCCGCGCGGCGCCAAGGTGTTCTTCACCCTGACGCTGGCCGACGAGACGGCGTCGGTCGAACTCAACTATGTCTCGTTCGACGATGCGTCGGACGATGCGGACCTGAACACGATGCGGCTGAAGACGAGCCTCGACGATGCGCGCCTCAGAGCCAGCGAGCCGCTGCGCAAGGCTGGATGATCAGGATGCGTCGACATTCAAGCCTGAGCGGCCTGCAAATGTCAGCTTCCTGCGTTTCCGGTGCTCATGTACCCGAACGTACATTCCGCTCCGGTTCTCGAAAGCTGTCATTTTCGACTCGCACAGGCCCGAATTTCAACACACCCTAGGAAATGATGCCGGCGCGCAGCGCCTTGGCGACGGCGTGCATCCGATTGACCGCGTCGAGTTTTTCGGCGGCCGCGGCGACATACTGATTGGCCGTATGCACCGACAGGCCGAGGCGGTCGGCGATCTGCTCGCTGGTCAGTCCGTCGGCGGTCAGCCGCAGGCATTCGATGTCGCGTTTCGACAGGCCGTGGCGCAGGCGCGGTTCGGGCGCGCGCAGGTCGCACGCGGCGCGGAAGAGCGAAAAGGCACGCAGATGCGCGCGCATCAGGCGCTCCTCCCCGACATTCATGTCCGGGCCGCTGAGTGCGACGAGCCCGCGCCGCCCGCATGGCGCATGGACGGGAAGGACGACGCTCGTCTCATTGCCCGGAAGTGCGGGCGCGCAAGCCTGGCCATGAAGGGCGGGACGCTCGAGCGAGGCGGAAAAGATGGTCGGCTGGGCGCGGGACACGGCCTGCTGAAGGTCCGCGCTCTCGCCGGGCGCCGTCAGCGCCCGCGAAAGGGCGGAGAGGCCGGGATAGCTCGAATCGAGGAAAGGCAGGAGCGAAAGGCGGCTGTCACGATAGGCGGCGAAGGCGATGGCGAAGCGCTTCGCCTCCACCATCACGGCAAGTTCCCGACCCCGTTCGACGACGGCGAGGAAGGCGCGCGAGACTTCGCGTTCCATCCCGTCTGCGGCGATATGCGGATCGGGGCCGTCCTGGAGCATCAGATCATGCCGGAGCGGATCGCGGTGGCGATCGCCATGGCGCGGTTGGTGGCCGCGACCTTCTGGATCGCCTTGGCGATATAGGCATTGATGGTGTTGGCCGAGACGCCGAGGATCATCGCGACCTCCTCGGTGGTCTTGCCTTCGGCGACCCAGCTCAGGCACTCCTTTTCGCGCACGGAGAGCGGCGAGGCGGTCTCGGCCTTCGCCTTCAGCCGCTGCGAGATGGCGTAGATGGAACGCATCTGCGCAAGTTCGGCTTCCTCGACGCACAATGCGCCGTCGTCGCCCGCGCAGTAGACGGCTATGAAAAGCGCCTCGCCGACGGGAAGGCTCTGGCAGATGAGGCTCGAATAGCCGCTGTCGCGCGCGGCAAGCGAAACGTCTTCGGGAATTGCGGGTGCGTCGAGCGCGATGGCCTTTGCGGTCTCGCCTGGCGCGCAGGCGATTCCTGCCCCGGCGAGCCGATTGAGGCCGTCCGAGCCGATTTCCGCGATCATGTCGAACGGCCAGTCGCAGGCGATCAGTCCGACGCTGCCGGTCTGCGGGCGGTGTTCGAAGAGCAGATAGGCATCGGCGCCGATGCGGCGCGCAAAGCCGCGCATCAGGACGCCCAGTTCACGCAGGCCGGAAGCTGCGATGCGGTCGGTGCGAAAGGTCGAGAAAGCTTCGGTCATCGCGGTCTGTCGTCGTCCCATTCGATATCAGGCGGGCCAGCGCATGGACGCACCCAGCCCTCGCCGCCATGTCGCCATGGCAGTCGCAAAACGCATTGAACTCTCGACAAAGCGAAGTCGCCCCCGCGGGACCTTGCGCGATCCGTCACCCAAGCCAGGTGCGCTGAACGATCGCAAAGCACCACTCGTCCCTGTCAACAGAGTTACGTAAAGGCTTGATTCGCGTCAAGATTCGCCACGACAAGTTTCGCGCGTTCACGGACCGCGAGGACGGGTGAGTCTTTCATGCAACACATGAAAAAGCGCCGGCTCGGAAGCCGGCGCTTTCAAAAGACAAGACGCAAGAACGGCTTAGCGCAAAAGTTCGGTCCAGATCTGGGTGTAGATCTGCTGCGTTTCGGCCGGGCAGGTGACGGAGAAATATCCGGCCGGCTCGTGTTCGGCAGGAACGACGATCTCGGGCGCCGTGGTCATGTCCTCGGGCATGAACTCTTCCGAGCCCTCGACGCCGTTCGCATAGCGCGCGAATTCGGAGATCATGGCGGCGTTCTCGGGCTCGAGCACGAAGTTCAGGAATGTCTTGGCGTTTTCCGGGTTCTGCGCATCGGCGAGGATCGCTGCCGAATCCATCCAGACCGGATAGCCTTCCTTCGGATAGCCATAGGCAAGGTCGTCGTTCTGGAGTCGGGCGCGCATCGAGGCGCCGTTCCAGTAGACGCCGGCGGCGATGTCGCCGGCCGCATAGGCGTCGACCGTGCCGTAATCGAGCGCGATCCAGTGTTGCTTGGCCTCCATCAGCTTGTCGCGCGCCTGGCGCAGGACGTCGCGGTCGGTCGAGCACTGTTCGCCGCCGACATAGCGCACGGCAAGGTTCATCACGTCGGTCATTTCGGGAATGACGTTGATCTTGCCCTTCAATTCGTCCGGCGGGTCGAGGAAGATGGCGGAGGTGTTGATGTCGCCGTCATAGACGGAGGTGTTGACGATGACGCCGGTCGTGCCCCACTGCCACGGAATCGTGTGCGTGCGGTTCGGGTCCCATTCGACATCGCGCCAACGCTCGGCGATGTTCGCCATATTCGGAATTTCCTCCGGGTCGAGTTCCATCAGGAGCCCGGCCTCGACCCAGATCGGGACGTAATTGTTCGACGGCACGACGATGTCGAAGCCATGGCCGCCGGCGCGGATGCGGGTCAGCGCGGTGTCGTTGGAATCGAAATCGGTAACGGTGACGTTGATGCCGGTTTCGGCCTCGAACTTCTCGATCATTTCGGGGCTCGTATAGTTGCCCCAATTGTAGATGTTGAGCTGGCCGCCATCCTGCGCGGCGCTGAGCGCGGTCGAGGCGGCAAGCGCGCCTGCCGCCAATATCAGTCCTGTGGTTCTCATCTTCGGCACTCCCATTCGGTTCCGGTTTTCAGGCTTTCTTGCGTGACAAAAGGAAGAAGACGGTCACGGCGATCAGGGACAGGAGAAGGAAGAGCGTGGAGATGGCGTTCATCTCCGGCGTGATGACGCGGCGCATCTGACCCAGCATGTAGGTCGGCAGCGTATCCTGTCCGGCTGATTTGATGAATTCGGTGATGACGACGGTGTCGAGCGAGGTGACAAAGGCGAGCATGAAGCCGGCGATGATCCCCGGCACGAGCAGCGGCAGCGTCACATGGCGAAATGACTGGAACGGCGTGGCGTAAAGGTCTGCGGCGGCGCGCTCCAGCGTCAGGTCCATCGTCTCCAGCCGCGCGCGGATCGGCAGATAGGCGAAGGGAATGCAAAAGGCCGTGTGCGCGGCGACGAGATAGCCGAGGCCCTGATAGCCGGTCGATACCTTGATCATGGCGAAGAAGATCAGGAGCGCCACGCCGGTCACGATTTCGGGCACCATCAGCGGCTGGTTGATCAGCGCATAGACCATGGTCTGGCCGGGAAAGCGGCGCTCGTTTCGCGTGGTGGCGAGCGCGGCCATCGTGGCGAGGATCGTCGCCAGCGTCGCCGCCCACGCGGCGATGACGAGCGAGCGGATGGAGACGTCCTGCACCTGCCGGTTGTTCAGCGCCGCCTCGTACCAGCGCAGCGAAAACCCCTCCCAGCGCGCCATCGAGGCGGCTTCGTTGAAGGAATAGACGACGAGGGTGACGATCGGCAGATAAAGGAAGACGAAGGTGATCATCGCGACCGTCGCGAAGCCGGGCAGGCTGGCGATGGAGAAGTTGCGCTTACCCATGCCGCTGACCCTCGGGCTGCGAAGTCGAGCGGATGTAGAAGAGCAGCGCAAAGACGACGATGACGAGCAGCGTCAGCGCGAGCGCCGAGCCGAGCGGCCAGTTGCGGCCCTGGCCGAACTGAAGCTCGATCAAATTGCCCAGCATCAGGTTGCGCCCGCCGCCGAGGATGCGCGGCGTCACATAGGCGCCGATAGCGGGGATGAAAACGAGGATGGAGCCGGCGATGAAGCCCGGCTTCACCAGTGGCAGGACGATGTGCCAGAGAACGCGCAGGCGGCTGGCGTAGAGATCGTAGCCGGCCTCGAGCAGCTTGAAATCCAGCTTTTCCATGCTCGCATAGAGCGGCAGCACCATCAGCGGCAGAAAGACGTAGGCCATGCCGAGCATGATGGCGAAATCGGTGTAGAGCATCTGGATCGGCGCGGAGATGATTCCCAGGCCGCGCAGCACGTTGTTCACCAGCCCCTCGTTGCGGATGACTTCCTGGATGGCGAAGGTGCGGATGACGAGATTGGTCCAGAACGGAATGGTGACGAGGAAGAGCCAGATCGGCCGCACGTCGGGCGCCCGCGTGGCGATGAACCAGGCCGTCGGAAAGCCGAGGATGGCTGCGAAGAAGGTCGTATAGAGCGCCAGCTTGATCGAGCGCCAGAAGATGTCGAGATGGGCGGTGGCGGGCGCCACCGTCTCGTCGAAAATGTCGCGCGTGAAGAAGACCTGGAACCAGCCTTCGGTGGAAAAATTCCAGATCACGCCGCCGAAATTGCCGGGCTCCAGGAAGGAATAGACCAGCACGATCAAAAGCGGCCCGGAGGCGGCGAGCAACAGCACGACGAGCGCCGGCGCGACGAGCCACCAACGCCAGGCGATGTCGCCGCGCCCTGCCTTCGGCTTGGCCGTGTCCGCGCCGTGCGGCGCCAGTTCGACCGCGCTCATCCGCGCACCACCTGGACGGCGCCTTCGGGAATCGCGATCGAGACGGCGTCGCCGGTGTCGGGCAGGCCGGCGGGCATGGCCGCGTTCTGGCTGCGCAGGATGAAGAGATCGCCCGTGTCGAGGCGGACATGGAAATGCGTGTCGGTGCCGAAATAGACGGCGTTCTCGACCGTGCCCTTGAGCGGGCCGTCGGCGGCGAGCTTGGCGTGTTCGGGACGCACGACCAGCGTGACCTGATCGCCTTCGCTCGGCGACAGACCTTTCGGCAGGCCGGCGTCCAGCGCCTGGCCCGACGACAGCCGCACCGTTGCGGACTGGCCGTTCGCGCGCTCGACCTTGCCCGCGATGAAGTTGGTGTCGCCGATGAAGTCGGCGACGAAGCGCTCGGCCGGGTGATTGTAGATTTCGCGCGGCGGGCCGACCTGGAGCACCTTTCCCGCGCTCATGACCGCAATGCGGTCCGACATGGTCAAAGCCTCTTCCTGGTCGTGCGTGACGAAGATGAAGGTGATGCCGGTTTCGGCCTGAAGGCGCTTCAGTTCGACCTGCATTTCCTTGCGCAGTTTCAGGTCGAGCGCGGAAAGCGGTTCGTCGAGAAGAAGCACGCGTGGGCGCGGCGCAAGCGCGCGGGCCAGCGCCACGCGCTGCTGCTGGCCGCCGGAAATCTGCGCCGGCCTGCGGTTCGCCATCGGCTCCATCTTCACCAGTTTCAGCATTTCCGAAACCGTCGCCTCGATTTCGGCTTTCGGCTTGCCCAGCATCTTGAGCGCGAAGCCGATATTCTGCGCCACCGTCATGTGCGGGAAGAGCGCGTAGGACTGGAAGACGGTGTTGACGGGCCGCTTGTTGGGCGGCAGATCGGCGATGTCCGAGCCGCCGAGCCTGATGCGGCCGGATGTCGGCTGCTCGAAGCCGGCGATCATGCGCAGGAGCGTGGTCTTGCCGCAGCCCGATGGACCCAGAAGCGTGAAGAACTCGTTTTCCGGTATGGTCAGGCTGACATCGTCGAGCGCCCGAACCGCATCGTCGCCGCTACCGAATATCTTGCTCAGCTTCTCGACTTCGATGTCCGAACGGGTCGTTGAGGGTGGCAAGCGCGTCTCCGTATCGGTTGAATGGCTCTAGCCTAACCGTTTCGAACTCGAATTCACCCCAAAAATGAGGAAGTTGGGGAATTTTTGCCCGTTCAACCGGAGGTGGTCGATGCGTCGTAGGAGACCTTTCCGCCGCAGACGGTCATCGCAACGGCGAGCGTGTCGATGGCCTCTGGCGCCAGGGCCTCGATGTCGCCGTCGAGAAGGACGAAATCGGCAAGATAGCCCGGTTTCAGCCGGCCGAGCCGGTCGTCGGCGAAGCCGGCATAGGCGCCCTTGGCGGTGTAGGCTTCGATCGCCTCGTGCAGCGTGAAGGACTGGTCGGGCATGTCGTCGGCCCATTTCTCGCGCGTGACGGCGGCCTTGATGCCGCGCAGGACCGAAATGTCCGAAACCGGCCAGTCCGAGGCGAAGCAGATTTGCGCCCCCGCATCCTTCAGTGTCCGCCAGGCGTAAGCGTAGGGCCAGCGGTCGCGGCCGATGACGGAAATCGTCGGCTCCAGCGGGAAATCCATCGCGCCGGGCGGGTGGGGTGGCTGCATCGACGCGACGACGCCGAGTTCGGCGAAGCGCGGAATATCGGCCGGCGTCGTCACCTCGATATGCTCGATGCGGTGGCGGCTGTCGCGCGCGCCATTGGCCTTTCGCGCCGCCTCGTAACCGTCGAGCACCGCGCGCACGGCGCCGTCGCCGATTGCGTGGACGGCGATCTGGAGCCCGCGCCGGTCGATCTCGATCGCCAGTTCCTTGAACCGTTCGGGCGAGAAGAGCGGCTCGCCATGCCAGCCCGGTTTGCCGGCATAGGGTTCGATCATGACCGCGGTCCATCCGTCGAGGACGCCGTCATAGAACAATTTGACGAAGCCCGACGACAGCCAATCCGACTTGTAGGTCGCCGCCATGTGCGAGGCTTTTTCGAGCGCTTCGGGCTCCATGAAGTTCTTGAAGTGGAACGGCACCTTGACGCGAACGTCGAGCGCGCCTTCGGCCTCGATCTCGGAAAGAAGTTCGAGCGTGTAGAGATTGCCGTCCATGTTGTGGATCGAGGTGATGCCGTGGCGGGCGGCGAAATCGAGGCCCTTCTTCATGATCGCCCGGTCGGCGGCGCGCTCATCGGCAGTCGGCGCGGGATCGGGCTCGCCGCCGGTGCGCAGCCCCAGACCCGCGCGCTCCTTGCCGGTCAGCGCGACGACGGGGCCGAACGCCTCGGATTCGCGCAATTCTCCATTGGCAAGTCCGTCCTCGCCCATGACGATCTCGTTGCCGGGGCCGAGCGTCCGACCATGCAGCAGACCGGCGGCTTGAAGCGCCGCCGTGTTGGCCCAGACCGTGTGGTGGTCGGCGGCCGACATGGCGAAGGGGCGGTCGGGAAGGATCGCGTCGAGATGGTGGCGGGTGACGCGTTCCTGCGGCGACAAAATCGCATAGTCGGCAAGCTGCGCCATCAGGAAAGGGGCGTCGGGGTTTTGCGCCGCGTAGTTAGTGACGGCCGCCTTCAGCGCCTCGAAACCCTTGACGCCGGCCAGATGCAGGTCGTCGAGTTCGGCTGCGCCGGAGAAAAGGTGCATGTGGCTTTCGACGAAGCCGGGCAGGAGTGAGCGGTCCTTGCCGTCTATGCGGCGCGTCGACGGCCCGGCCAGCGCCTCGATCTCGCGATTGCTTCCGACGCCGATGATGCGGCCTTCCGCGATGGCGATCGCCTCGGCGCGCGGGGCGGCCTCGTCCATGGTGAGAATGCGCGCGTTCGTGACGATGAGTTCGGCGGATTGTGCCAAGATCAAGCCCCTTTGATGCCTTTCGCCATCGTAGGCCGGGCTTTCGGCGCCGGGCAAGTGCTGGCGCAATCGCTTGGGCGGAACAGGCACGACGCTTGCGAGTTCTGGTGATTGCGGCATTGCGTTCGGAGTTCAGCCCTTGGCGCCACGTGCAATCTGGAAAGGTCACCTGAAGATCGGCGAACTCGCCTGCGGCATCGCGCTCTATTCGGCCGCGACGACGTCGGAGCGCGTTTCCTTCCACGTCCTCAACAAGAAGACCGGCAATCGCGTGAAGCGTGAATATGTCGATGCCGAGACCGGCAAGCCGGTCGAGCATGACGATCAGGTCAAGGGCTACGAGACGTCGAAGGGCGCCTATATCCTGCTCGAACCCGAGGAGATCGCGGCGGCGACGCCGCAGAGCGACAAGATGCTGACGGTCGAGCACTTCATTTCCTGCGCCGACGTGGACACGGTCTATTTCGACAAGCCCTACTATCTCGCGCCGGCGGACGACGCCTCGCAGGAGGTGTTCGGGCTGATCCGCGAAGGCATGAAGGCGAAGGGCGTCGCGGCCCTCGCCACCGCCGTCCTCTTCCGGCGCGTGCGCACGGTTCTCATCCACGCGCAGGGGCGGGGGCTGGTCGCCGACACGCTGAATTTCGACTACGAGGTTCGTGCCGCCGACAACGCGTTCGACAAGATCCCGGATCTGAAGATCAAGGGCGAGATGCTCGACCTCGCCAGGCACATCATCTCCACCAAGAGCGGCACGTTCGATCCCGCCAGGTTCGACGATCGCTACGATGCGGCGCTGGCCGATCTCGTCAAGGCGAAGATGGAAGGCAAGGAAATCAGGAAGCCAAAGCGCGAGGCCAAGGGCAAGGTGATCGACCTGATGGACGCGCTGCGCCAGAGCGCCGGCGCGCAGAAGGCAGCGGCGAAACGCAAGCCGAAGACGGAAGCACCGCGACGCAAGGCAAGCTGAGATGGCGCTCGAAACCTACAGGCAGAAGCGCGACTTCAAGAAGACGCCTGAGCCGTCCGGCTCAGTGCGCAAGACCAAATCGAAGGGCAACAGCTTCGTCGTCCAGAAGCACGATGCGACGCGGCTGCACTATGATTTCCGCATCGAGGTGGACGGGGTGCTGGTGAGTTGGGCCGTCACGCGCGGCCCGAGCCTCGTTCCGGGCGAGAAGCGGCTCGCCGTTCAGACGGAAGACCACCCGCTCGACTATGGCGATTTCGAGGGCACCATCCCGAAGGGCGAATATGGCGGCGGCACGGTGATCGTGTGGGATCGCGGGACGTGGAAGCCGGTCGTCGACTACGCCAAGGGCTATAGGAAGGGGCATCTGGAAATCGAGCTTTCCGGCGAAAAGCTCAAGGGCGTCTGGCATCTCGTCCGCATGGCGCGAAAGCCGCGCGAGAAGCGCGACAACTGGCTGATGATCAAGAGCGACGACGAATTCGCACGCTCGCAGGACGACCCGGACATTCTCGAGGAACGGCCGGAATCGGTGAAGACCGGACGGCTGATCGCCGACGTGGCCGGCGAGACGCCGGGCTGGTCGTCGAAGACCGGCAAGCTCGAGACGAAGAAGGCGCCACTGAGGCGCATCAAGGGCGCGAAGACGTCCGGCTATCCGGGCTTCGTCGAGCCGCAATTGGCCACGCTGAAGCCGAATGTGCCGTCGGGCACGCGCTGGCTGCACGAGATCAAGTTCGACGGCTACCGCCTCCAGGCGCATGTGCAGAGCCGCAAGGTGACGCTGTTCACGCGCAGCGGGCTCGACTGGACGGAGAAGTTCGGCGAGGCCGTGCCCGACGCTTTCCGCAAGCTCGCCCTGAAGGACGCCATCATCGACGGCGAACTCGTCGTCGAGGGCAATGGCGGTGCCTCGGATTTTTCCGCGTTGCAGGCCGATCTGAGCGAAGGGCGGTCCGACCGCTTCGTCTTCTACGCCTTCGATCTTCTCTATCTCGACGGGAAGGATTTGCGCGGAACGCCGCTGATCGAGCGCAAGGCGGTGCTGGAAAGGCTGCTCTCGGACGCGCCGAACGCGCTGCGCTTTTCGAGCCATTTCGAGGAAGACGGCGAGATGATCCTGCGCCATGCCTGCCGGCTCAGCCTCGAAGGCGTGATTTCCAAGGTGCGCGACGGCAAGTATGTCTCCGGGCGCGGGCGCGACTGGATCAAGTCGAAATGCGCCGAGCGGCAGGAGTTCGTCATCGGCGGCTATGTGCCGTCCTCGACCTCGAAGACGGCGGTCGGCTCGCTGCTGATCGGCTATCATGAGGGCGGCAGGCTCATCCATGCGGGTCGCGTCGGCACCGGCTTTTCGCGTGCGGTGGCCGAGGATGTGTTCAAGCGATTGAAGGCGATCGAGGAAAAGGACTCACCTTTCGACGGAAAGCTTTCGGCCGAGGCGCGGCGCGGCGCGGTGTTCGTCGAGCCGAAGATGGTCGCGGAAGTGGAGTTCCGCGCGTGGACGGCGGACGGAAACGTGCGACACGCGTCGTTCCGCGGCATCCGCGAGGACAAGCCCGCGGCCGAGATCGTTCGCGAGGGCGGCGCCGAAGAGAAGGCTAAGGACAAGCCCAAGAGCGCGGTGAAGCTCACCCATCCCGACCGGGTCTACTGGAAAGATGCCGGCGTCACCAAGGAGGGGCTGGCGGACTATTATTCGCAGGTCTGGCCGCTGATGGCGCCATTCGTGGTCAACCGGCCGCTGGCCCTGCTTCGTTGCCCGACCGGCATTTCCGGCCAGTGCTTCTTCCAGAAACATGCGTGGAAAGGGCAGAGCAAGGAAATCCTCACCGTCCACGAAAAGCTCGACGATTCGGCCGAGCCCGGCATCGCCATCGACGATCTCGACGGGCTGATCGGCCTGGTCCAGGGCGCGACGCTCGAAATCCACCCCTGGGGCGCGCCGCTTGCCGACATCGAGAAGCCGGACATGATCATCATGGACCTCGATCCCGGCGACGGCGTCGCATGGGAGCGCGTGATCGAGGCGGCTCATGCGGTGCGCGAACGGCTGGAGGCGCATGGGCTGACGGGGTTCATCAAGACGTCCGGCGGCAAGGGGCTGCATGTGGTGGCCCCGGTGAAGCCGAAGGCCGACTGGGATACGGTGAAAGCGTTCACCAAGGCGATCGCGGAGGAAATGGCGGCGGACCAGCCGGATTCCTATGTCACGACGATCACCAAGGCGAAGCGCAAGGGCAAGATCCTGATCGACTATCTGCGCAACGGCCGCGGCATGACCGCCGTCGCGCCCTATTCGACGCGGGCGCGGGAGGGCGCTGCGGTGTCGATGCCGCTGTCGTGGGACGAACTGTCGCCGCAGATCAGGGCGGATCATTACACGGTGGCGAACGCGATGGCGCGGCTCGACAATCTGAAGGTCGATCCGTGGGCGGATTTCAGAAAGGCGGAGGCGGTGATCGGGGGGAAGGGCAAGCGGAGAGGTTGAGGTCCCCTCCCCGTCTCGGGCTATCGCCCGAGCGACCTCTCCCCCGAAGGGGCGAGGAAATGCCATCGTCGATGGCGGCAATCATCCGGCGATATTCGGCCGGAGAGGGGGAGCGCTGCCGCCTACCGCTTCTTCCCCGCCTTTTCGCTGGCAATGCTCTTCTTCAGCGCGTCCATGATGGAAACGACGTTGGAGGGCGTCTCCAACTCAGGCTCGCTTTTGGCCTTCGCCAGCGTCGGCTTCTTCTTTTTTTTCTTCGCCGCAATGATCTTCAGGAGCTTGTCCTGCACCGGGTCCTCGACCAGTTTCGGGTCCCATTTGGTCGAGCGGTCGTCGATCAGCGACTTTACCAGCTTCATCAGCTTCGCTTCGGGCTTGTCGCGCTCGATGTCGGAGAAATATTCGGTCTCCTCGCGCACCTCGTCGCCATAGCGCAGGGTCCAGAGCACGATGCCCTTGCCGCGTGGCTCCAGCATCACCGCGCGCTCGCGGCGGTAGAGGACGACGCGGGAAATGCCGACCTTCTTCGTCGCGCGCATCGCGTCGCGGATGACCGCGAAGGCTTCCTCGCCGACCTGGTCGTCGGGGGCGATATAATGCGGCTTGTCGAGCCAGATCCAGCCGATGGAATCGGCCGGGACGAACTGCTCGATGTCGATGGTGCGGGTACTTTCGAGGGCGACGGCGTCGAGCTCGTCGTCCTCCAGCATGACGTGCTTGTCCTCGCCGATCTCGTAGCCCTTGATCTCGTCATGCTCGCCGAGCGGCTTGCCGGTCACCGCATCGACATAGCGGCTTTCGACGCGGTTGCCGGTCTTCGCGTTGATCGTGTGGAAGCGCAGCTTGTTGTGCGCGGTCGTCGCGGGCGTCATGGAGATGGGGCATGTCACCAGCGACAGCTTCAGATAGCCCTTCCAGAACGACCGCGGCGCCATCTTGACCTACCTCGCGACGATCTCGTGGAACGAATCCTTGCGTCCCGGCACTTCCTCGGAAACCACCAGCGCGAGCTGCTTTTCCTCGAAGATCTTGAACCAGTCGTCCCATTCGACGATCTCGCGCCCGCCGAGTGCGATCGAGGCGTCCGCGCCGCGATCCTGGTCCTGGTAGGAAGCCTGATCGAACACGATCGACAGGATCGGATCGTCGCCACCGACGGAGGGCGAAGCCTCGCTGATGGCCGGCGAGCCCATGCGGGCCGCGGCCCAGTCGCGGATTTCGTCGCGGTCGGTGAGGGTGCGTGTGGCTGCCATTTCAGTAACTCCTGTTATTCCACCCAAACGCCGGCGGGGCAGGGGAGTTCCGGTTCAGGCGGCCTCATCTTCCGCATTGCGCCCGGCCTGCCGCGCCACCGGCTTCATGTCGATGAACGCCTTGATCGGGCGGTGGTCGGAGGCGACGCGGGCGAGCTCTGAATCATGCACTTCGAGCCTGGCGACGAGGCTTTCCGGCGTTCCGAAAATGCGGTCGAGCGCCAGCACGGGATAACGCGCGGGAAAGCTCGGCAGCGCCTCGCTCGGGCCGAAGGAGGCGGGCAGGCGGGTCAGTGACGAGCGTCGACCTAGCCGCCATTCGTTCAAATCGCCAAGGATCAGCGTCGGCTTGGTGCCGCATTCGGAGACTTCGGCGATCAGTGTCTCGATCTGCCGCTTGCGCGAATGGCGCAGAAGGCCGAGATGCGCCGCGATGACGCGCAGGACGCCGCCCTTGACCTCGAGGTCGACGACAATCGCGCCGCGCGGCTCGGCGCCCGGCAGCTTCAGCTTCTGAACGTCGCGCACCGCGCCCTCCCGGTAGAGAAGCGCGTTGCCGTGCCAGCCATGGCCGGTCGCGTGGGCCGCGACGGGAACATGGGTGAGGCCCAGCTTTTCCTCGATGTGGAGAAGATCGAGCAGACCGTCGCGCTTGCCGAAGCGGCGATCGGCCTCCTGAATGGCGACGATGTCGGCGCCCAGTTCGTCGATGACGGCGGCGGTGCGCATCGGATCGAACCGGCCGTCGGTGCCGACGCATTTATGGATGTTGTAGGAGGCGACGACGAGATCGGCGCTGTCGCCCGCGCCATCGTGGCGCTCGTAGACGGACTGGGCGTCGCGCAGATTGGCGATGAGCCGCGAATTCCTGATCGTCTTGATCCTGCCGATGCGGCGCAAAGCCTTCATCACGTCATCCGGGGTTTTGTCGAGCATCGTGACTGCTAACGTCATGCCCAGCAATCCGTTGCAAGTATGACGTTTTGGCGAACGCAGCCCGTCACATTCAATTTACCCTACAAATAGGGCGACGCCAGCCAGACGATCCGGTTGCGCAGGCGCTTCAGGAAGGGGCGGCCGGTCAGCGTCACCAGCGTTTCCTCCTGGCCGCCCTCGATGCGGCGCCTCAGATGCGCCTCGATGCCGGCGGCGAAATCGCGGTCGAAGATTTCCATGTCGAACTCGAAGTTCAGCCTGAGACTGCGCGTGTCGATGTTGGAGGAGCCGATCAGCGACCAGGTGCCGTCGACGGTCAGAAGCTTGGAATGATCGAACGGCCCGTCCGAACGCCAGACCCGGCAGCCCGGCCCGATCACCTGGTCGAGCTGCGACGTCATCGCGTAGTCGACGAGGCGCAGATTGTTGGCGGCGGGAATGACGATGTCGACCTCGACGCCGCGCCGGGCCGCCGAGGCGAGCGCGCCGACGATCTGGAGATCCGGCAGGAAATAGGGCGAGGCGATCATCAGCCGATGGCGCGCGACGGCGGCCGCGCCCATCACCATCGCATGGGTGGCGTCGAGCCGCGTGTCGGGGCCGGAGAAGATGACGCGGGCGATGGACGAGCCGGAGAGCTTTGGCGTCGCCGTGCGCCAGACCTGGCCGTCGAGCCGTTCCTTCGCGACGAAGTACCAGTCGTCGGCGAAGACGGCGAAGAACTGCGAGACGACGGGGCCGGTGACGCGGAAGTGAAGGTCGCGATGCGGCTCGCGATTTTCGGCCGATGTGACGAAGCCCTCGCGGATGTTCATGCCGCCCGTGAAGCCGACGCGCCCGTCGACGACCATGATCTTGCGGTGGTTGCGCAAATTCGCGTAGGGCAGGCGAAAGCCGATGATGTTGCCGAGGAAGAGCCGGTTCGGCACGCCGCCGTCGCGAAGCTGCCGGCGGATGGAGGGCCGCGAATAGCGCGCGCCGACCGCGTCGATCAGCACCCGCACCTCGACGCCGCGCCGGCGGGCGCGCGCCAGCGCGTCGGCGACCTGCCGGCCGGCCGCGTCATTGTCGAAGATGTAGCTCGACATCACGACGAAGCGTGTCGCGGCGTCGATCTCCGCGATCATCGCCGGATAGGTCTCGTCGCCGCCCTCGAGCGTCTCGACAGCGTTTCCGGCAGTCAGCCAGAAGGGCGAGACGCGGTCGCCCAGCGTCTTGATCGCCTGGAAGCGCGGCTCGGCATGGATTGCATCGAAACCCATGCCCGGCTCGGCGCCGGCGGCGGCCTGCACCTCGTCGCTCGACTTGCTCTTGCCGATCGTCTCGCGCCGGATGCGGTTGATGCCGGCCACCGCGTAGATGACCGCGCCGAGGATCGGCGACAGCAGGATGATGCCGACCCAGCCGATCGCGGCGCGCACGTCGTCCTTCGTCATCGCCGCATGGATCGCCGCCGGAATGCCGATGGCGAGGCCGAGCGTGAAGAGGATATAGGGCCAGTATTCCTGAAGCGTTGCGTACATCGTTGCCTTTTGCCAGTTTCGACAAACGCCAAAGGGCGCCAGTCGATCCCTCCGGTGGATCATGCCGCATTTCGCGCTGTCAACCGATGCCGCTTGATGGCACAAGCGGGGGAAGGGATGGCGCGGGGGTTCGATGGACTGGCGGTTTGCACTCAAGATCGGCGCGTTTCTCGTCGCGACCGCTGCGCTCAGCCTGCTCGCGGTCAATCTGATGCCGGACGAAACGGACATCAGGCGGCCGGTGCCGCATGTGGTCGCGGTGTCCGATCCGGCCTTCCTGCGCACCATGCACGCGGTCTTCGACGGCGATATCGCAGGCGGCCACGCAATCTCGACACTGGTCAATGGCGACGAGATATTTCCGCCGATGCTGGAGGCGATCGAGGCGGCGGAAGTCAGCATCAATTTCGAGACCTACATCTACTGGTCGGGCGAGATCGCGCTGACTTTCGCGAACGCGCTCGCAGCCAAGGCGCGCGAGGGGGTGCCGGTGCGGGTGCTGGTCGACGCGGTCGGCAGCCTGCCCTTCGACGAGGACATCATCGCGATCATGACTGGTGCCGGCGTCGTCTTCGAGCGCTTCCGGCCGGTGCGCTGGTATACGCTCGATCGCGTCAACTACCGCACCCACCGCAAGCTCTTGATCGTCGACGGGCGGATCGGCTTCACCGGGGGCGTCGGCATCGGCGACGAGTGGCTGGGCGATGCGCGCAACCCGGACGAATGGCGCGACAATCATTATCGCGTCGAAGGCCCGGTCGTCGCCGACATGCAGGGCGCCTTCGCCGAAAACTGGCTGGAGGCGACCGGCGAAGTGCTGCAAGGCGACGCCTTCTACCCCGAACTCGAACCGGCCGGCGAGCTTCTGGCGCAGCATGTGAAGTCGTCGCCCAATGGCGGCTCGAAATCCATGCACCAGATGCTCCTGATGGCGATGGCCGGCGCGAGCGAGCATATCCGCATATCCATGGCCTATTTCGTGCCCGACGACGTTTCCATCGCGCAGCTCGTCGAGGCGCGGGCGCGGGGCGTTCAGGTCGACATCATCGTCCCGAGCGCGCTGACCGACGTTCCGATCGTGCGCCACGGCTCGCGCCATTTCTGGGGCGAACTTCTCGAAGCCGGCGTGCGCATCTTCGAATATCGGCCGACCATGTATCACCCGAAAGTCCTGATCATCGACCGGCACTGGTCGACCATCGGTTCGACCAATCTCGACGAGCGCTCCTTCCGGCTGAACGACGAATCCAACCTCAACGTCTATGACGAGACCTTCGCGCAGACGCAGATCGACGTGTTCGACGCCGATCTGGCGCTGTCGGACGAAGTGACGCTGGAGCAATGGCGCAATCGCGGAATGTGGGAGAAGACCAAGGACTGGGCGGCGAGCTGGTTTCGGACGCAGCTCTGACGCCCCGGACGATCAGCCGCCCCACGTCTCCTTCAACACCCGCAGCCAGTTGCCGAAGCACAGCTTTCCGATTTCCGCCTCGCCATATCCATGCGCGCGAATCGCCTCGACCAGCTTCGGCAGGCCGGCGGCATCACCCAACATTTGCGGCACCATCGCGCCGTCGAAGTCCGAGCCGAGGCCGACCGAATCGATGCCGGCCTTTTCGACCATGTGATCGATATGGCACAGCATCACGTCGAAGGGCGTGTCGGGCCTCATGCGTCCGTCGGCCCGCAGGAATGCCGTGGCATAGTTCAGCCCGACGATGCCTCCGGTCTCGCCGATCGCCTTCAATTGCGCGTCGGTCAGATTGCGCGCGTGGGGCGTCACCGCATGGGCGTTGGAGTGGGAGGCGATGAGCGGCGCGTCGGTCAGTTCCGCCACATCCCAGAAGCCCTTTTCGGTGATGTGCGACAGGTCGAAGGCGACGCGGAGCGCGTTGCAGCGGCGCACAAGCTCGCGGCCGAGATCGGTGAGGCCGGGGCCGGTATCGGGCGTAGAGGGAAAGCGGAACGGCACGCCGTGGCCGAAAACGTTCGGCCGGCTCCAGACCGGGCCAAGCGAGCGCAGGCCGGCCTGATGGAGCACGTCGAGAGTGTTGAAATCCGTGTCGATCGCCTCGGCACCCTCGATGTGGAGCACGGCCGCGAGATTGCCGGCATCGACCGTGGCGGCGATCTCGGCTGCCGTGCGGCAGACCTTCAGCCGGCCTTCGGCCGCCGCCTCGATGCGGAAGAGAAGCGCGGCCATCGCCATCGTCTCGGCCAGCGCCGCATCGGTCGCGCAGCGGTGGGGCAGCGGCGCGTCATAGGTCGGCTGGTTCATGATCGCCTCGACATCGGCCTCCTTGCCGGGCGAGGGGATGAAGATCGCGAACAGCCCGGCGCGCAAGCCGCCTTCCAGCGCGCGCGGCAGGTCGATATGGCCGCCGACGCCGCCATTCAGGAATTCGGCGACCGGGTCGGCGCTCTTCTTCAGGTGAAGCCGCAGCAGCGTGTCGTTGTGGCCGTCGAAGATGGGTGTCGGTGTCTGCATCAGGTATCGATTCGCTTTCCGGTCGCAAGTCGTTGGAATTCCAGTAGAGCATATATGCGGTGAGGCAATCGCTACATTGCCGTCTGGACTAGGGGCGCGGCGCGGCTTGGGCCAAGCGCACAGATTGTCCTTTTCCTTCGCCGGCTATAGTGCGGGGCCATGAGCCTTACCGTCATCGCCATCGTCCTTGCCTCCGCCCTGATGCACGCGGGCTGGAACGCCGTCCTGCGCTTTCGCGGCGACCGCATTGCCCTGATGACCATGCTGGCGGCGATGAGCGCGCTGATCGCGCTGCCGGGGCTGTTCTTCGTCGACGTCCCCCGTGCCGAGGCGTGGCCGTGGCTGGCGCTCTCGGTCTGCCTCCATCTCGGCTACAACGTCTTCCTCGCCAACGCCTATGCGCATGGCGAACTTGGGCAGATCTATCCGCTGGCGCGCGGTTCGGCGCCGATGCTGACGCTCGGCGCCAGTATCCTCCTCCTCGGGGAGGACCTGACGCCCTTCGCGACGGTCGGCATCGTGGTGCTCGGCCTCGGCATCGTGACGCTGTCGCTCGATGGCGGCATCAAGGCACTGAGAGCCTCGCCGCGCGGGATCGTCTTCGCGCTCGTCACGGCCGTCTTCATCACCGGCTACACGCTCTCCGACGGTGTGGGCGCCCGCACGGGGCAGGACCCGCACGCCTATGTGCTGTGGCTGTTCGTGCTCAACGGCATTCCGCTTCTTGCCTGGGCCTTCTGGCGGCAGGGCAAGGCGACGGCGCGCATGATCGCGCAGAACTGGAAGGCGGGCTTCATCGCCGGCGCGCTGTCGCTCGGCGCCTACTGGATCGCGATCTGGGGCTTCACCGTCGCGCCGATCGCGCTGGTGGCCGCGCTGCGCGAGACGAGCGTGATCTTTGCGGTGATCATCGGCATCCTGTTCCTCGGCGAGAAGATCAAGGCGCAGCGCGTTCTCGCCATCCTCATCGTCATCGCCGGCCTCGTGCTGATGCGCCTCTAGAGAAGGGCGGCTTTCGCCGCCCTTTCAGAGACTTACCAGGCGGTCAGCACCGAGCCCTTGAAGGTCTCGTCGACGAAGGCTTTCACCTCGTCATTGTGGTAGGCCGCGACCAGCTTGGCGACCCATTCGGCATTCTCGTCGGCCGCATTGACGGCGATCAGATTGACGTAGGGCGCCTTGGCGCCTTCCTTCAGGATCGGGTCGTTGGCCGGGTCGAGGCCGGCTTCGAGCGCGTAGTTGGTGTTGATCGCGGATGCGTCCGTATCGGCGAGCGAGCGCGGAAGCTGCGCGGCGTCGAGTTCGACGAAGTTGAAGTTCTTCGGGTTCTCGGTGATGTCCGCAATGGTGACGTTGAGGCCCTTTTCCGGGTCGAGCGTGATCGCGCCCGAGTCCGCGACCACCAGCAGCGCGCGGCCGCCATTGGTCGGGTCGTTCGGGATGCCGATCGTCGCGCCGTCCGGCAGCGCCTCGAAGCTCTCGTGCTTTTGCGAATAGATGCCCATCGGGAAATTGACCGTGTAGGCGACGTCGATGATCTCGAAGCCGCGATCGCGGACCTGGTTGTCGAGATAGGGCTTGTGCTGGAACGAGTTGGCCTGCAACTCGCCGTCGTTCAGCGCCTGGTTCGGCACGACATAGTCGGAGAATTCGAGGATCTCGATCTCGAGCCCGTCGGCGGCGGCGATTTCCTTCACCTTTTCCATGATCTGCGCGTGCGGTCCGGGCGTCACGCCGATCTTGATCTCCTGCGCGAAGGCGGAGCCGGCGAACGCAGTGGCGAGCGCGGTGCCGAGGATCAGTTTCTTCAACATTTTCAGAAGTCTCCGTTTGCGATCAGATGGAAAGATTCAACGCGTTGCCAGCTATCTGGGGCGGGCGCGCTTGTCGAAATGGCGGGCTAGACGGTCGCCGGCCGACTGCACGATCTGCACCATGACGATCAGCACGACGACGACCGCGAGCATCACATCGGGCATGAAGCGCTGGTAGCCGTAGCGGATGCCAAGGTCGCCCAGTCCGCCGCCGCCGACCGCGCCGACCATCGCCGAATAGCCGATCAGGCTGACGATTGTCAGCGTCAGTGCCAGCGTGATGCCGGGACGGGCTTCGGCGAGAAGCACCTTCCAGACGATCTGGAACGGCGAGGCTCCCATCGCGCGCGCGGTCTCGATCAGACCCGGATCGACCTCGCGGATCGCCGATTCCACCAGCCTTGCGACGAAGGGGATCGTCGCGATCGTCAGCGGGACGATGGCCGCCGTGGTGCCGATCGACGTGCCGGCGACGAGGCGGGTGAAGGGGATGATCGCGACGACGAGGATGATGAAGGGCGTCGAGCGCGTGGCGTTGACGATCGCGCCGAGGACGCGGTTCGTCACCGGCGCGTGGAAGAGTTCGCCGCGTCCCGAGGTGGCGAGGAACACGCCGAGCGGGATGCCGATCAGGGACCCGATGAGGGCGGCGACCGAGACCATGTGCAGCGTCTGTCCGGTGGCGCGGACGATGAGCCATACGATATCAGGCGACATGGCCGAGCACCTCCGTGGTGAGTCCGAGCCCGGCGAGGAAGGCGCGGGTCTCGGCGATCTTGGCGTCGTCGCCCTTGAACGAGACGATCAGCGTGCCGAAGGGACGGCCGGCGATCTCGTCGACCGCGCCGCCGAGGATGTTCACTTCGAGGTCCATTTGCTTCGACAGGCGCGAAAGCACCGGGTCGGTGGCATGGGTTCCGGTAAAGACGATGCGCACCACCGCCTCGCTGCCCGGTGACGGCTCCGGCCTGATCCGCGCGGTGACGAATTCCGGCAGCGTCATGCCGGGAATGCCGGCGAGCAGCGCCTTCGTGGTCTCGTGCTCAGGGCGGGTAAAGACGTCGAAGGTCGTGCCGCTCTCGACGATCCGGCCCTGTTCGATCACCGCGACATGGTCGGCGATCGACTTCACCACTTCCATCTCGTGGGTGATGAGGATGATCGTCAGGCCGAGTTTCTGGTTGATGCGGCGCAGGAGCGCCAGCACTGAAAGCGTCGTTTCGGGATCGAGCGCCGAGGTTGCCTCGTCCGACAGGAGAAGTTTCGGCTGCATGGCGAGCGCGCGGGCGATGCCGACCCGCTGCTTCTGGCCGCCGGAGAGTTCGGACGGGTAGCGGTTGCGCTTGTCGGCGAGCCCCACGAGGTCGAGCAGCGGCGTCACGCGCGCCTCGATCTCCTTGGCGGAAACGCCGGAAATCTCCAGCGGCAGCGCCACATTGTCGAAGACGGTGCGCGAGGAGAGGAGATTGAAATGCTGGAAGATCATGCCGATCTGCCGGCGCGTGTCGCGCAGTGCCTTTTCGCCGAGCGGTGCGATGTCCGTTCCGTCGACCAGCACCTTGCCTGCGGACGGCTTCTCCAGCCCGTTGACAAGGCGGATCAGCGTCGACTTGCCGGCGCCGGAACGGCCGATGATGGCGGTGATCGAGCCGCGCGGGGCGGCAAGGTCGATGCCGTCGAGCGCGACGACCTCGCCCGAGGCGCGCCCGGCGGGAAAGCTCTTGGAGACGGCTTCGAAGCGGACGATCGCATCCGTCGACGCGGCCTCGGCGGCAGCAAAATTGCGGGGCGCCATGTTCATGCCGGCCAGCCTGCCGGTCGCGGGGCGTTCATCGTCATTGTCCTTGCCGGGCCTTTCCGAACCGCAGGCTCCCTCCCAAAAGCTGCGGTCGTCTCTGTCATGTTCTTCATGGCGGCGTGACTACGCCTTCGTTCCGGCCGCGACAATGCGCAAATTCGGGACGCAGTGTAGAGAATTTGCATTCCAAGATTGGTGGGATGGCGGGAAAAGGATTTCGGGTTTTCGCCGGCGCGTTTTGCCGCACAGGAAATTCGCTTCCTCCGGTGGTAGAACCAGCGTCAGGAGATCAGGAGACAGAGGCATGAAGTTCATCCCATCCATCGCCCTTGCCGGCGCCCTTGCAGCATTCGCCGTGCCGGCCTCGGCCCACGACTTCGCCGCCGGGGATCTGACGATAGACCATCCGTGGTCGCGGGCGACGCCTGAGGGCGCGCGGGTTGCGGCCGGCTATGCCTCCATCACCAATAACGGGTCGGAAGCCGACCGGCTGATCGAGGTGCGCAGCGATTTCGCGGCCTCGGCCGAAATCCATGAGATGGCGGTCGACGGCAACGGCGTGATGACCATGCGGCCGCTTGCAGACGGCATCGAAATCCCGGCAGGCGGCGAAGTGAAGCTCGAACCCGGCTCCTTCCACATCATGTTCATGGGCCCCGAAAGGCAGTTCGTGGAGGGCGAGAATTTCGCCGGCACGCTGGTCTTCGAAAAGGCCGGCGAGGTCGAGGTCGAGTTCGCCGTCGAGGGAATGGGCGGAACGGGCGGGCAGTCTGGTCACAACCACTGATGGCAAAAACCTCGCGGCGCCGACGGGCCGCCTCGGCGGAATGTTAACCATTGCTTAAGGTTGCGATTGTGCGGTGAGGCGAACAGGCACAGTGATGCGTTTCAGGTGAGGAACAATGCGTCGCACTGAAAGCCCAGGACCATGCGGATCGTCGACATCGCACGCAGCGCCTATACCCGCACGCCGGCACCGATAAGGCGTAGGCTGGCGCCACTCGTCGCGCTCGTTCCGCGCAGCCTGAAATACGGGCCGGCTTTCGAGCGCTGGCGGCGGGACATCCGCCAATCGCAGACCGATCCTGCCTTCGCGGTCGAGCGGGCGCAGACGCAGTTGCAGGGGCTTCTCAGCAAGGCGTCGGCGGGCAGCGCGTTCTGGCGCAAGGTTCTCGGCGCCGCGGCCTTCGCGACCTTCGAACTCGAGGCGCTGGCGAACGTGCCGATCACGACCAAGCAGATGATGCGCGAGGCGGGGGACGCCGCGCGCGTCGACGCATCGCCTGCGCTTGTCCATACGACCACCAGCGGCTCCAACGCCGAGGCGCCGTTCGAATTCCTGGTCGATGCCGACCGCAGCGTGCGCGAATTCGCTTTCGTCACCACGGCCTGGGCCCGCGCGGGCTACCGGCCGGGTGACGCGCGCGCCGTCCTGCGCGGCTTTCGCCTCGACAACGCCAATGCGCCTCATCAATGGGACCCGGCGCTGAACGAACTGCGACTTGCCGTCTTTCCGCTTGGACCCGTGGAAGCGGCCGCGATGGCGGACGAGATCGAGCGGCGACGCATTGCCTACATTCACGGCTATCCATCCGCGATCGAGCTGTTCGCGCGCCATCTCGACAATGCCGGGCGCCGGCTGGCGCATCGGGTCCGGGGCATCTTTCCGATCTCAGAGCCCCTTTTCGCCCACCAGCGCGCGCTTTTCGCCAGGGTCTTCCCGCAGGCAGACATCGTGCCTTTCTACGGCATGAGCGAGAAAGTCGCCTTTGCCGTCGAACGACCGGGCGAGGCGGGCGTCTACACGTTCGAGCCGCTTTACGGGCTGGCGGAACTGGTCGACGATGACAGCGCGCCCGTCGCGACGCCGGGCACCGAAGGGCGGCTTCTGGGCACCGGCTTTATTTCCACCGGAATGCCTTTCATTCGCTACGACACCGGCGACCGGGCGCGACTCGTCGAGGCGGCGACGCGCGAAAATGGCTGGCGGCTGACGGTTCGCGACATCGCCCCGCGCCGCAAGCCGGATTTCCTGGTTGGCCGCGATGGAGGCCGGATCGTCGCCACCGACCTCGTGCCGGAGGACGTGACGCTCCTGCGCGGGCTCGCCGAATGGCAGTTCGTGCAGGACACGCCCGGCATCGCAGCTCTTCGCTATGTGCCGGCGACCGGAGGCGGGGAAACTGACGCCGAGCGGCTTGCAAGCGCACTCGAAGCGCGAACCGACAGCCGCCTGCACTTCGACATCCAAGAGGTCGCGTCGATCGCGTCCGGCACGCATGGCAAGCGCGCCTTCATCGTCCAGAACATCATTGGCTGAAGGCCGTTGGACGATCGCTGCCCGCCGGCTTGATTGCTGCTATTCGGTGACGACCGCGCGCAGCATCCACACGACCTTTTCGTGATAGGTCATGCGGCCGACGAGCATGTCGTGCGAGACGAAATCCTCGGCTTCCTCGGCCTGTTCGGCCGCGTCACGCATCTTGCGGATGGCCGACTCATGGCCGTTGACGAGATCGGCGACCATGTCGTGCGCGGACTTCGAATCGGCGCCGAGCTCGATCACGATGTCGGCGCCCTTGTTGCCGGCGACCGGCGCGCGATAGCCAAGGGCGCGGATGCGTTCGGCCAGTTCGTCCGTCGCCTTGAACAGATCGTTATACTGTTCCTCGGTCATCACATGGATCGAATGGAAAAGCGGGCCGACCACGTTCCAGTGGTAGATGTGCGTCTTGACCAGAAGCGCATAGGTATCCGCCAGGATCGCGGAGAGGCTTTCGGCGACGGCCTTGCGATCTTTTGCGGCGATGCCGGTATTGATTTCAACGTCCTTGGGCTTGGTGTCGAGAACCTTGGCGCTTTTCGCCATGAGAATGCTCCTGTCGAGGCTGGGGATGACCTTCCGGTCGTTCGCTCCATGAACAGTCTCTAATGTGAAATGTTCCGATCAATGTCGCCAGAATGCAGGCGACATCAGGACGAGGACCGCCAGGATTTCGAGACGCCCAAGCAGCATGGCCGCGATCAGCACCCATTTTGCGGCATCGGAGAGAGGCACGAAATTGCCGGCCGGCCCGATGATGTCGCCGAGGCCGGGGCCGACATTGGTCAGCGCGGTCAAGGTGCCCGTCACGGCGCTGACGAGGTCGAGGCCGGTCAGCGTCAGGAGTAGCGTGCCGACGCACAGCAGAATGAGGAAAACGGCGACGAAGAGCGTGGTCGCGCGCTGCATGTCGCCGTCGATGACGCGCTTGCCATAGCGGATGGATTGCACCGAATTCGGATAGATCAGCTTGTTCAGGCCGCGCGCGAGAAGCTGGTAGAGGATGTAGAACCGGTAGGCCTTGATGCCGCCCGAGGTGGAGCCGGAACAACCGCCCAGGAAGGTGGCGACGAAAGCGCAGCCGACGGCGAACGGCCCCCAGGCCGAATAGTCGCCGCTGGCATAGCCCGTCGTGGTGATGATGGAAACGAAATTGAAGGCCGAATGGGTCAGCGCCGTGCCGAAGCCGATCTCGGTCGTCACGCGCAGATAGATCGCGACGGCGAGGATGAAGCCCGCGCAATAGGTCGCGAAGACGCGGATCTGCGGGTCGCCGAGTGGATCGATCCGGCCGCGCACGGCGAGCAGGATGAGGATCGAGAAGGGCAGGGCGCCGACGAACATGAAGACCGTTCCGATCCACAGGATCGCCGGCCGGTCGGCATAGAAGCCGAGCGAGGCGTCATGGGTGGAGAACCCGCCGGTCGAAAGCGTCGTCATGGCGTGATTGATTGCGTCGAACGCGGTCATGCCAGCAGCCGCATAGGCGAGCGCGCAGATCAGCGTCAGAGCGGCATAGATGCCTAAAAGCGCGATGGTGTAGGTCGAAAGTCGGGCGAAGGGCCGGTCGCCGATGTCCGAGGATTCGATCTTCAGATAGGAAACGCCGCCGATATTGAGAAAAGGCAGGACGAAGAGGCCGAGCGCGATGACCCCGACGCCGCCGATCCATTGCAGGAGCGAACGCCACAAGAGCAGGCCCGGCGGCAGCGAATCGAGGCCGGCGATCACGGTCGATCCTGTCGTCGTCAGCGCCGAGACGCTTTCGAAGATCGCATCGGTGACGCTGAGGCCGATCGAGGCGGCATAAAGCGGCACGGCGCCGGCAATGGCGGTCGTGACCCACAGGACATTGACGAGCAGGAACCCGAAGCGGGCCGAAAGCTGGGGCGAGGAGCCGAAGGTCGCAAGCGCGACTCCCGCCGACAGGCCGCCGACCAGCAGCCCCGACAAGGTGAAGACCTGCCAGTCCGGGTTGCCGACATAAAGGTCGACCACCGCCGGAAGGGCCATGAAAAGCGCGAGATAGGCCGAGAAGATCGCTGCGACGAAGGTGACGGCGCGAATATGGAGCGTGTTCAAGATGCTGTCGAACCACACGGTATGATCCGGCGAGCTATACGCCCGAACATCAATCCTGACCAGACGGGCTGGCGCCCGCACCGATCACGAATTGCGGACGAGCCATGCCGGATAGTCGCTGACGAGAAGGTGCAGCGGCATCTCGTCCTCTTCTATTTCGGCGAAGCGGCCGATCTTCTCGCGGAAGACATTGTCGGTCAGGTCGTCATTGACGGTCGAGACCTCGCCGATCAGCACGTCGCCGCCTTCGCCCCAGAAGGCGTGCCAGTTGCCCGGCATCAGCGTCACGCTTTCGCCCGGCGCAAGCTGCAACTTGCCGCCGGCAGGCAGTGTGCGCGCGATGCCGTCGCAGGCGACGGTGACGCCGCGTGTCGCATCGAAATCGCCATTCGGGTCGGAGCCGAAGAGCTCGACCACAAGCGTCGCGCCGCCGCGATTGATGATGTCCTCGGCCTTCAGGCGATGCGTGTGCATCGGGCTCAACTGGTCGCGCCGCGAGATGAGGAGCTTTTCGGCATAGCACATGCCGCCGCCGCGCTTCAGGTCCGCGAGGCGGCCGTTGCGCAAGGTGAAGAGGAACAGGCCCATCTCGTCGAACCGGCCCGCGCCATAGTCGGTGATGTCCCAGCCGAGACGCGCGTCGACGATCGCCTGCGCGTCGCTTCGCGCGCGAAACGCTTCAGGCGTCCAGCGGGCGAAGGGCGGCAGGACGAAGCCGAAGCGGCGCATCATCTCGTCAGCCCGGCGCATGATGTCGTTGATTTCAGAACGTTTCATCGGTTCACTTCGCAGTATGGATTCGGTTGTCGACATTGCCGGGAAGATCGAAGAGCGGGCCAAGGGGCACGTCCGCTTCGTCGTCGCTCTCGCCGGGCCGCCGGGCTCCGGCAAATCGACGCTGTCGGAGCTTCTGGCGGATGCGCTCGGCGATGCGGCGATCCTTCAGGGTGATGGGTTCCACTACGACAATGCGATCCTCGACGCGCTCGGCCGGCACCAGCGCAAGGGCGCGCCGGACACGTTCGACGTCGCGGGGCTCGAAAGCGTCGTCATGCGCGTGCGTGCCGGCGGGGATGTCGTGGTGCCCGTATTCGACCGACCGCTCGACCTGGCGCGGGCCGGCGCGGCGCGGATTTCGGCCGATGCGCGGTTCGTCATCGTCGAGGGCAATTACCTGACGCTCGACGCCGCGCCATGGAGCGCGCTGCGCCCGCTCTTCGACCTGACGGTGCTGATCGACGTGCCACGCGCCGAGCTCGAAAAGCGGCTGATGCGCCGCTGGCTCGATCTCGGCTGGAGCGCGGACAGGGCGGCGCATTGGGTGGCGTCGAACGACATGCCCAATGTCGATCTCGTCAAGGCGCATGGCGCATCGGCCGATATCGTCTGGCGGCCGCACGTGCTTTAGGCCCGCGCTGCGAGCAGCCGCCATGCAGGCGCGGAGATGTCGGCCGCCCAGGGCGGGTTGGCGCCGGGACGCGAGACGGCGACGGCGGCGACTTCCGCCGCGCGATCGAGACAAAGGCGAAGATCGCCTTCGCCCATGGCCCGGAGCGCATCCTTGTCGAGACGGCAAAGGCCGTCCAGCGCTTCGAGGAAGCCGGCATTGAAGGCGTCACCCGCACCGACCGTATCGACGATGGCCGCCGGTCGCGGCGGCACCGAGATCGTCCTGCCGGAGATGTGACCGGTCGCGCCGCGCGCGCCATGGGTGGCGAGCACGAGCGAAGGGCCGGCGGCGAGCAGTTCACCAATGAAAGCGTCGGCGTCGGGCGAGATCCAGTCGAGGTCTTCGTCCGACAGCTTGACGATGTCGGCGCCTGCCATCATCCGCATCAATCGCGCGCGGTAGGCGGCCTCGTCGGTGACGAAACCGGGCCGGATGTTCGGGTCGATCATCACGAGCCGGCTTGCGCGCTCGCGCGTCATCAACGCCTCGAAGGCCGATCCGCAGGGCTCGGCGACGAGGCTGATGCCGCCGAAAAACAGCGCCCGCACATCTTTTGCCAGGGTTGGGAGACCGGCAGGAGACAGGAGCCGGCTCGCGGTCGCCTCGTCGTAGAAATGATAGCGGGCGTGGCCGTCTTCGAGCGTGACGAAGGCGAGCGTGGTTGGCTGACTGGTGCGCGGACACAGCGAAAAATCGACGCCGGACGCGGCAAGTTCAGCGGCCAGCATATCGCCGAAAAGATCGGTCGACAGGCCATTGAAGAAGCCCGTTCCGACGCCAAGCCGCCCGAGCGCGACGGCGGTGTTGAACACCGCGCCGCCGGCATGGGGCACGAAGGCGCGCCGCCCGTCCGCAAGTTCGACGGGCAGCATGTCGATCAGCGCGTCGCCGCAGCACAGGATCATGGCGTCACGCCGCTTCCGCCAGTTCCGGCGGCGCCTTGGCCCCGGTCATGAACGCCACGGCGTCCGACATGGTGTGCTCCTTCGGGTCGATGACGCACAGGCGCCGGCCGAGGCGATGGACGTGGATGCGGTCGGCGACCTCGAAGACATGCGGCATGTTGTGCGAGATGAGCACGATCGGCATTCCCTTCGAGCGCACGTCGAGGATGAGTTCGAGCACACGGCGCGATTCCTTGACGCCGAGCGCGGCCGTCGGCTCGTCCATGATGACGACTTTGGAGCCGAAGGCCGCCGCACGCGCCACTGCAACGCCCTGGCGCTGCCCGCCCGACAGCGTCTCCACCGCCTGGCCGATGTTCTGGATCGTCATCAGGCCGAGTTCGGAGAGCTTGTCGCGGGCGATCTTTTCCATCGCCGCGCGGTCGAGCAGCCTGAAGATCTGACCGAGAAAGCCCGGCTTCCTTATTTCGCGGCCGAGGAACATGTTGTCGGCGATCGAGAGCGCCGGCGACAGAGCGAGGTTCTGGTAGACCGTCTCGATGCCGGCCTCGCGCGCCTCCATCGGCGAGCGGAAATTGATGACATTGCCGTCGAGCCGGATTTCGCCCTCGTCGGGCCTGATTGCGCCGGAGATGGCCTTGATCAGCGACGACTTGCCGGCTCCGTTGTCTCCGATGACGGCGAGGATTTCGCCCGGATAAAGATCGAAGTCGGCGCGGTCGAGCGCGGTGACGCGGCCATAGCGCTTGACGAGGCCGCGAGCGGACAGAACGGGCTGAATGATCATGACGAAAGCTTCCTGATCCACTGGTCGATGGCCACGGCGACGATGGTGAGCCAGCCGATGGCGAAGACCTGCCACAGAACGTCGACGCCGGCGAGGCGCAGGCCCGAATTGAACACGCCGACGATCAGCGCGCCGACGAGCGGCCCCAGGATCGAGCCGCGCCCGCCGAAAAGCGAGATGCCGCCGATCACCACGGCGGTGATCGATTGCAGGTTCGCCTCCTGGAAGGACTGTGGCGAGACCGAGCCGACGCGGCCGATCGAGGCCCAGGCGGCGAGGCCGCAGACGAGGCCGGCCAGCGCATAGACAGACAGAAGCGTGCGGTTGGTGCGGATGCCCGAAAGTTCGGCCGCTTCCTTGTCGTCGCCGATGGCGTAGACGTGGCGGCCCCAGGCGGTTCGGTTCAGCATGAACCACAGGACGGCGAAAATCAGCACCATCAGGATCGAGCCATAGGTGAACTGCGCGCCGCCGACGCGGAAGCTCTGGCCGAAGAATTTGAGCAGCGGCGCGGCCGCGTCGATGTCCTGACTGCGGATCGACTGCGCGCCGGACAGCCACAGCGTCAGCGCGAAGAAGATGTTCCAGGTGCCGAGCGTGACGATGAAGGGCGGCAGCTTGAAGCGGGTGACGAAGAGGCCGTTAAGCGCGCCGGCGGCGGCGCCGCCGACCATGCCGATGCCGATGGCGAGCGGAGCGGGCACCCCGAGCCCGACCGCCAGATTGCCCGCCACGACCGACATCAGAACCATGATCGCGCCGACCGAAAGGTCGATGCCGGCGGTCAGGATGATGAGGCTTTGCGCGGCCGCCAGAATGCCGATAATCGAGACCTGCTGCATGATCAGCGACAGGTTGAAGGCTGAGAAGAAGTTCGCGCCGGCGATGAAGCCGAAGGCGACGATGCTGATGCCGAGCACGATGAAGGGCACCATGGTCGGATTGGCATGGAGCACATGCTGCAACCGGTCGATGAGGTTCTTGTCGTGCCCCTCGAAGGCGGCGACGGCGCGATCGCTCTTGTCCAGGTTCGTCTCGAATTCCTGGCCGCGCCGGGCGCTGGTATCGGTCATGCTGCTTCCTCCCAAAAGCGAAGCGAGTGTGAACCTGATCGACGTCGGGGTCAAAAACTTCGGCACAGCCGGTCGGCTGCTGGCGAGCGATTCAGAACCGCCCGCCGCCCGAACTCAGGGGCCAATCACCCCCAGCATTTCTCAAGGCCCTCGGCCGAGTCGATGGACTCGACGCCGTCGGCCGGCTGGTCGGTGATCAGCGTGACGCCGGTGTCGAAGAAGTCGAGCCCTTCGGTCGGCGCCGGCTTTTCGCCGGTCTCGGCGAATTTGGCGATCGCCTCGATGCCCATCGACGCCATCAACAGCGGATATTGCTGCGAGGTCGCGCCGATGATGCCTTCGGACACGTTCTGGACGCCGGGACAGCCGCCATCGACGGAGACGATCAGCACGCCTTCCGTCTTGCCGAAGGATTTCAGCGTCTCGTAGGCGCCGGCCGCGGCCGGCTCGTTGATCGTGTAGACGACGTTGATGTCGGGGTCCTTCTGGAGAAGGTTCTCCATCGCGGTGCGCCCGCCTTCCTCGTTGCCGTCGGTCACGTCATGGCCGACGATGCGCGGGTCGTCCTCGTCGCCGATCCGGTTCTCGTCCTTGATGTCGATGCCGAAGCCGCTGAGGAAGCCCTGGTCGCGCAGCACGTCGACCGATGGCGCGCTGGCCGAGAGGTCCAGCATGGCGATCTTCGCGTTCTCGGCTTCGGCGCCGAGCGTCGCGGCGGCCCACTGGCCGATCAGTTCGCCGGCCTTGAAATTGTCGGTGGCGAAGGTCGCGTCGGCGGAATCGATCGGCTCCAGCGGCGTGTCGAGCGCGATCACCAGAATGCCGGCGTCGCGCGCCTGCTGCACCACCGGCACGATCGCCTTGGTGTCGGACGCGGTGAGCAGGATGCCCTTGGCGCCCGAGGCGATGCAGCTTTCGATCGCCTGAACCTGCGTCTCGTGGTCGCCGTCGATCTTGCCGGCAAAGGTCGACAGCCTGACGCCGAGTTCCTGCGCCTTGGCTGTGGCGCCTTCCTTCATCTTGACGAAGAAGGGGTTGATGTCGGTCTTGGTGATCAGGCAGGCCGAGACCTCTTCCTGCGCGGCTGCCGGGCCGGCCAGCATCAGGGCCAGGGGAGCGGTTGCCGCCAGAGCGAGCTTGATCGTCGTCTTCATCGCAAAATCCTCCGTTGAACTGACCGCCACCTCCTGGCGGGAACATTGCGCGGCCGTTCGGGCGGCCATCGCAATCTGCCGTCAGGGAACCATTGTTGCCGCTGTGAGTCAATTAATAAATCAATCTAATTTATAATTGACGGTCGACGTGCCAGACTGCATGTTCGCCGATGACGCTTGGGAGGGCGCATTGCTGGACGATCCGCACACGACGCCGCTTTTCGATCCGCAGCTTCGCGGCTCCAACCAGTCCGGAATGCGGGCCTGGAACGAGCGGCTGGTCCTGTCGATCCTGCGCCGGCAGGGGCCGATGTCGAAAGCCGACATCGCCCGCATCACCGGCCTTTCCACGCAGACCGCCTGGGTCATCATCCGGGCGCTGGAAAAGGATGGGCTGCTCGAAAAGGGCAAGCCCCAGCGCGGCCGGGTCGGCCAGCCCTCAGTGCCGATGTCGCTTGCCCCGGACGGCGCGCTGTTCCTTGGCCTCAAGATCGGCCGGCGGTCGAGCGAACTCGTGCTGATGGATTTCGTCGGAAACATCCGTGCGCGGCGCACGCTGGTCTATCGTTGGCCGACGCCCGGCAGCGTGCTCGAATTCGCCCATGGCGCCATCGATGCGGTGGTGGGCGAAATCGCGCCAAAAATGCGTGCGCGCATTGCCGGGCTCGGCGTCGCGATGCCGTTCCAGCTCTGGCAGTGGTCGGCGCGGATCGGCGCCCCGCCGGCCGATCTCGCCGGCTGGGAAACGCTCGACATCCGCGCCGCGCTTGCCGAGGCCTATCCCTTCCCGGTCTTCCTGCAAAACGACGCCTCGTCGGCCTGCGGCGCCGAGCTCATTTTCGGCGACGCGGTGCCGGCGGGTGATTTCCTCTATTTTTATGTCGGCTATTTCATCGGCGGCGGCGTCGTCCTCGACGGCCAGCTTTACACCGGTCGCAGCGGCAATGCCGGCGCGGTCGGCTCGATGCCGGTGCGCCGCGACGATGGAGTGACGGTGCAACTCATCGAGCGGGCCTCGATTTGCGGGCTGGAGGAATTACTGGAAGCTGCCGGCCGGCCGGCGCAAAGCCTTTGGGAAACGCCGTCGGCATGGGGTGTCGATGCGGGCATTCTCGACCGCTGGATCGAGGCGGCGGGGGCGGGCATCGCCGATGCCGCGCTTGCCGCCGTCGCGCTGGTCGATTTCGACGCGGTGATCATCGACGGGTCGATGCCGGCCGACGTGCGCAGGCGGCTGGTCGCCATCGCCGAAGCGCGGATGCGCGGCCACAATCTTTCCGGCGTGGCGGAACCCGTCTTCGGCGAAGGCTCGCTGGGACCGCAGGCGCGGACGCTCGGCGCGGCCGCGATTCCGCTTTCGGAGCGCTTTCTGGTCGACCGGAACGGCCTTTTGATGCCGGCCTGAAGCCATTATTCTTCGAATCTTGCCGCTCACGCCTCCAAACCCCTTGAAGAACGGCCGGGCGACTTATCTAAAGCGCGTTCACCGACCGCGCTGGCGGTCTTCGTGCCGAACGATCCCGGAGATATGAATGGAAACCTGGCTCCCCCTCATCGCCGGACTGATCCTGCTTGTGATAGGCGGTGAGCTTCTGGTGCGCGGCGCGGTCAAGGTCGCCAGCAATCTGGGTGTCTCGCCGCTCGTCATCGGTCTGACGCTGGTCGGCTTCGGCACCTCCTCGCCGGAACTCGTCACCTCCGTCCAGGCGGCGCTCAGCGGATCGCCCGGCATCGCCTTCGGCAATATCGTCGGCTCCAACATGGCCAATCTCCTGCTGATTCTGGGCGTCTCGGCCTTGATCACGCCGATCGCCATCGCATCGGGCGCGCTGCGGCGGGACGGCGCGGTGATGGTCGCGGCCACGATCGTCTTCGTCATCCTGGCGCTCGTCATGCCGCTTGGCCGCGCCGTCGGCCTCGCCTTCGTCGCCGCGCTCGCCGTCTATATCTACACCGCGTTTCGCCAGGAGAGCAGCGGGAGTGCCGATCATGGCGCCGCGCACGGCAAGTCCGCCGCTGCGCAGGGCGTCGATCCGGGGTTTTCCAGCACAGCCGGCGGCTCGACCTTGATGGGCCTCGTCACCGCCATCGCCGGCCTCGCCATCGTGGTCGGCGGCGGCTATCTCCTCGTCAACGGCGCGGTGGCCATTGCCCGCTCATACGGCATTTCGGAGACCGTCATCGGGTTGACCATTGTCGCGGTCGGCACCTCGATGCCCGAACTCGTGACGTCGCTCGTCGCCGCCTTCCGCAAGCAGGCCGACGTCGCCTTCGGCAACATAATCGGCTCCAACATCTACAATATCCTCGGCATCGGCGGCGTGACCGTCCTGATCGCGCCGAGCGAAGTCCCGGCCGAGATCGCCAATTTCGACAATTACATCATGATCGGCGCGTCGCTTCTGGTGCTGGTGCTCGCCTATACCGGCCGCAGGATCGCGCGTTGGGAAGGCGCGCTGCTTCTGGCCGGCTATATCGCCTATATCGCCCTGCTCTGGCCGACCGGCAACGCAGCCTGAAGGATCGTCGCGGCGACCGGCCGGAGACTCGCCACGAAACGTCACATGTCGAAACCGCCGAAATCGCCGCCATCCATGCCGGGATCCTCGAAATCGGCTTCGGCCTCGTCCGCGCCGGCATCGGCCGCCTCCGCGTCGCCGGCGAACATGCCGCCCAGCATGTTGGCGAGAAGAACGCCGCCGGCCACGCCCATCGCGGTCTGCGCCGCGCCGCCAAGAAAACTGCCGCTTCCCGCGCGCGCGGCAGCTTGCTGCGGCACGCGCGGCGCGCCCATCGGCGAACGCCCGACGCGCGGAACGGAGCCTCTGGCATTTTGCGCCGCGCCGCCGAAGAGGCCGCCGAGAAAACCGCCCGAGCCCTGCGCCGCGCTCGATTCGAGTTCGGCGATCCTCGCCTGCGCCGCCTTCAGCGCCTCTTCCTGCACGACGATGGTCTGCGCCATGTAATAGGGTGCGCCAGGCTGGCGCGCGATCCGGTCGCGGATGAAGTCTTCCGATTCACCGTCGCGCTTCTGTCCCTGCCGTTCGACCTCGGCGAGTTTGCCGAACAGTTCCTCGATCGCCTGCTGGTCGTTGCGGTCCATTGAAATCTCCTTCCATTGTTCGAGACGTGAATTCGCAGGTCTCGCTCTCGATCCCGCATCGTCCGTCGAAAAGCATATAGGTGGTCTTTCGGCCCGCTGCCGAAATCGTCTAAGGAGAGCCGCAGGATGCGGCTGGAGGACGAGATGAAGCGATTGACGATCAGGCGGCCGGACGACTGGCATCTGCACTTGCGCGATGGCGCGGTGCTGAAGGCGGTGACGTCCGACACGTCGGCGCATTTCGCCCGCGCGATCGTGATGCCCAATCTCGTTCCGCCGGTGGTGACGACGACGGACGCCGCGGCCTATCGCGACAGGATCCGCGCCGCCATCCCGGCCGGCCACGACTTCGCGCCGCTGATGACGCTCTACCTCACCGAAGGCACCAGCGCCGACGATGTCGAGGCCGGGTTCCGCTCCGGTCTCGTTACCGCCGTAAAACTTTATCCCGCCGGCGCTACGACCAATTCGCAAAGCGGCGTGCGCGACATCGCGAAGGTCATGCCGGTGCTCGAACGCATGGCGTCGATCGGCATGACGCTCTGCGTCCATGGCGAGGTCACCGATCCGGCGATCGACATCTTCGACCGCGAGGCGGCGTTCATCGAACGCGTGCTTGCCCCGCTGCGCGCGCGGCTGCCGGAACTGCGCGTGGTTATGGAGCATGTCACGACGAAGGACGGCGTCGATTTCGTCAGCTCGCAGCCCGAGAACATGGGCGCGACGATCACCACGCATCATCTGATCATCAACCGCAACGCCATCCTCGCCGGCGGCATCCGCCCGCATTACTACTGCCTGCCCGTCGCCAAGCGCGAGGAACACCGCTTGGCGCTGCGCCGCGCCGCGACGTCGGGCGACGCGCGCTTCTTCCTCGGCACGGATTCCGCACCCCATGTCGACCCCTTGAAGGAATGTGCCTGCGGTTGCGCCGGCATCTATTCCTCGCTCAACACCATGTCCTGCCTCGCCCATGTCTTCGAGGAGGACGGCGCGCTCGACCGGCTCGAAGCCTTCGCCTCGCTCAACGGCCCTGCCTTCTATCGCCTGCCGCCCAACGAGGCGACGATCACGCTGGAGAAGCGCGCGGCGGCGTGGGACTATCCGAGGAAGCGCAATACCGGCGAGGACGACATCACCGTCTTCGATCCGATGTTCCCGCTCCACTGGGTCGTCGCGTGAAGCTCTTCGACACAAACCATCCGTTTTTCCGGCCGCTCTGGATCAGGCTTGCCGTCTGCGCGGTCGCCGGCGGCTGGGCGGTTTTCGAGTTCTCGACCGGCGCCACGGTCTGGGGCCTGATCTTTGCCGCCTTCTTCGCCCTTTCCGTCTGGGGCTTCTTCGTCGATTTCAATCCGCGCGAACCTGACTGACGCGTTGCGCGCGGCGGCCGGTCATGCTCCCTTCCGAGCGTTGCGTGAATCGGGAGGAGATGCGTTGACGAATGAAGACCAGGTGGTGCCGGCACCGGGCATCGATCCGCACATCGTCCGCCTATCGTCCGGCCTCACCATGGGGGCGCTCTTCGCCAATGCCGTGCGCTCAGGGTCGGAACGGATCGCCCTTCAGGAGGGCGGGCGGACCGTCACCTATCGCGACCTCGACCAACGCAGCACACGCCTCGCCAATCATCTGGCGGGGTTCGGCGTCAAGCGCGGCGACCGTATCGCCATAATTTCCGAGAATCGCTGCGAATATATCGAGACCTTCATCGCCTGCGCCAAGCTCGGCGTCATCGCCGCCTCCCAGAACTGGCGGCTGGCCGACGCCGAACTGCGCCACTGCGTCGAACTCGTCGCGCCGAAGCTGATCCTCGCCTCACGCCGCTTTTCCGAACGCGCGGCCGCGCTCGCCGACATCGCGCCGACGCTGGAGTTCGGCGCGCCCTATGAAGCCGCGCTCACGGCTGTGAGCCCCGCACCAGTTTCCGACAGATGCGACGGCGAGGACGGGCTCGTCATCCTCTATACGAGCGGGACGACGGGAATGCCGAAGGGTGCGCTGATCAGCCAGCGGGCCGAGATCGCGCGCGCCTACATCCAGATGACCGACATGCCGAATACGGCCGACGACGCCTTCGTCGCCTGGGCGCCGCTCTTCCACATGGTCTCGACCGACACCGTTTTCATGACGCTGATCCAGGGCGGCAAGGTGATCGTCACCGACGGGTTCGACGCCGACCAACTGGCGCGGATCGTTGCCACCGAAACGCTCGGCCGGCTGACGCTGATGCCGGGCATGATCACTGCCTTCCTCGATGCGATGAAGGCGGACGGGCGGCCGGCGCGCGGCGTCAGATGGGTTGGCGTGATGGCCGATCTCGTCCCGCGCGAGCAGCTTGCCGAGATCACGAGCGCGGTCGGCGCACCCTATCTCAACACGTTCGGCGCGACCGAGACCGGTTTTCCGCCCGCCTCCCTCTCGACCATCCCGGTCGGCGTCGTGCCGGCCTCGCTCGACAAGCGCCAGAGCTCGTTCTGCCGGATCAAGCTGGTCGATCCCGACGGCCGCGAGGTGCCAGAGGGCGAGCCGGGCGAGCTTGCGATCCGCAGCCCGGCGCTCTTTTCAGGCTACTGGAACAACGAGGCGGCCAATGCCGAGGATTTCCGCGGCGGCTGGTTCCACATGGGGGACGTCTTCAGGCGCAACCCGGACGGCACGCTCGCCTTCGTCGACCGGCGCAAATACCTCATCAAATCCGGCGGCGAGAACGTCTATCCGGCCGAGATCGAGCGCGTGCTGCTCGCCCAGCCCGAAGTCGCCGACGCGGTCGTCGTGCGCAGAAGCGATCCGCAATGGGGCGAGGTGCCGATCGCCTTCGTGGTGGCGAAGGAGAAGCTCGACGCGCAGGTGCTGATCGAGCGCTGCCGCACCGAGATCGCACGCTACAAGGTGCCGAAGGAAATCCGTTTCGTCACCGACGCCGACCTGCCGCGCAGCACCACCGGCAAGATCATGCGGCACGAACTCGAAAAGCGCCTGACCGGCGGCACTGGAAAAGACGGATGATCGACCTCTACCACTGCGTGAACGCCCGTTCCTTCCGCCCCCTCTGGACGCTGGAGGAAATGGGGCTGGCCTACACGCTCCACGTCCTGCCGTTCCCGCCGCGCTATCTTGCGCCCGGCTACAAGGACATGAACCCGCTCGGTACGATTCCGCTGATGATCGATGGCGCAACGCGGATGACCGAATCCGCCGCGATCTGCCACTATCTGGCGACCCGCCACGGCCCGAGCCCGCTTGCCGTCACGCCGGACGAAGCCGACTACGGCGCCTATCTCAACTTCCTTCACATGGGCGAGGCGACGCTGACCTTTCCGCAGACTTTGGTGCTGCGCTATCGCCATTTCGAGGAGGAGCAGCGGCGCCTGCCGCAGGTCGCCGACGACTATGAGCGCTGGTTCCTCGCCCGCCTGCGCGCGGTCGACGCGCGGCTGGCGGGCCGCGATTACCTTTGCGCCGGCCGCTTCACCGCCGCCGACATCTCGGTCGGCTATGCGCTGATGCTCGCGGCGACGATCGGGCTCGACGCCGAGTTTTCCGATATGCTCAACGCCTATTTCGGCCGCATCCGCGCGCGCGGCGGGCATCGCCGCGCGCTGGAACGACAGGCCGAAGGCGCAAAATCCCTCGGCCCTGTCGACGCATTCGGTCGGCCGATCGCCCCGCCGGCGGAGGGCTGATCGCTATCCGGCCGCCGTCGCGATCTTGTCCTGCGTCTTCGTATCGAAGTCGCTGGCGTCGTGGCGCTCGTGGAGCTGGCTCGCCGGATCGCCGAAGGCGCGGTTGACCATGCGGCCGCGCTTGACGGCGGGGCGGGCGTAAATCTCGTCGGCCCAGCGCACGACATTCCTGTATTCGTGGACTTGCAGGAACTCTCCCGCCTCGTAGAGCCAGCCTTTTGCCAGCCCGCCATACCAGGGCCAGATCGCCATGTCGGCGATGGTGTAGTCCTCGCCGGTGATGAAGCGGCGTTCGGCAAGCTGCCGGTCAAGCACGTCGAGCTGGCGCTTCACCTCCATCGCGAAGCGGTCGATCGGATATTCGAACTTGGCCGGCGCATAGGCGTAGAAGTGGCCGAAGCCGCCGCCGAGATAGGGCGCGGCGCCCATCTGCCAGAACAGCCAGGAGAAGCATTCGGCGCGCGCGGCCGGGTCGGTCGGCAGGAAAGCGCCGAACTTTTCGGCCAGATGCGTCAGGATCGCGCCCGACTCGAACACACGTACCGGCGTGTCGCCGCTTCGGTCCACGAGCGCCGGGATCTTCGAGTTCGGATTGACGGCGACGAAGCCCGAGCCGAACTGATCGCCATCATTGATGCGGATCAGCCAGGCGTCGTATTCGGCGCCCTCGTGACCGGCGGCAAGCAGTTCCTCCAGCATGATCGTGACCTTGACGCCGTTCGGCGTCGCCAGGGAGTAAAGCTGCAAGGGATGCTTGCCGACCGGCAATTCCTTCTCGTGCGTCGCGCCTGCAATCGGCCGGTTGATGCTGGCGAATCTGCCGCCGCTTTCCTTGTCCCAGGTCCAGACCTTCGGTGGGGTGTATTCCGTCATTGAAAAGCTCCGATTCATCCACGGTGCGTCGTTTCCGACGCAATCGGCGGCACGTTAATCATTCGGCCGTGCCCTGTCTCTTTTGAAAAATTGACCTGACATCTGCGTGAGCGACGGGCGCTTCCTGCGGATGCAGTGGTGAAAGATGGCCGCGACGTGGCGCGACCGAACCCCGCACTCATCTGATCGAGACCGTTGTCCAGATGGCGGCACCGGCCCGCAACACCCGGCTGGACCGCCATTTCGGCGCGCAGTCCGGCCTCGAAAATGGCGATTGGCCGCCTCGCGCCAAGCGCATGATACGAGGGATTTTATGAAAAGTTTCAGTCAATCTTGTTCGCGACGGCGGTAAATTCTTTTGAAGAATCAAGGCTCTGAAAAAATGGAACGGACGGCGTCTTCGTGCTGTTCTTCGCCCCGACACCACCAGACAGGCGGTGTTGCCCGGCAGGATTTCCTTCCCTGAAGGAGCGAGCCGGGCGTTGGAAACCTGAAGCAGAAAGGACAATCAAATGTCCATCCTCGACCAACTTCTTGGCGGCTCGGATCGCGAGAGCGCCAACGCGGAATCCAACTCGTCCAGCTTCGACTTCGGCGCATCGCCGGGCTTTGCCTTGGGCGCTTCCGATATCCTGCGTTCGTCGAACCGGGAAGACGACAATGGCGGCATGGAATCGAACGACTTCGTCGGAATCGGAGATGTCGGCCTCGGCTTCGCCTCGCCGATCGTGATCGGAACCAGCTCGTCGAGCGAGTCGGCCAGCGCGAGCAGCGTCGACAGCGACAATGGCGGCCTTCTGGGCGGCCTTCTTTAGATCGCCTGAAATGAATGCGGCGGGGCCTCTGCCCCCGCCGCACCTCCTATCGGGATGCAATCCGTGTCTTCTCATGGACCGACAGACGAGATTCGCGCCGCGCTGCGGAGGCTTCTTCCGCATTTCGCGATGGCCGGTCTCTTCAGCGGCGCGATCAACCTGCTCTATCTGAGTTCGCCGCTCTACCTGATGCAGATCTACAACCGCGTGCTCGTCTCCGAGAACGTGACGACTCTCGGTCTCCTGACCCTGATCCTGCTTGCGGCGCTCGTGACCATGGCCTTTCTCGACGCATTGCGGGCGCAGGTCTTGATCCGCTCGGGCATGAAGCTCGACAACTGGTTGTCCAAGCGCGTCTTTTCCGCACTGGTGACCAAATCGGCCCGGCAGGGCTATTCGCGCGGATCGCAGCAATTGCGCCAGCTCGACCAGTTCCGCAGCTTCATCACCGGACCGGGCATCCATTTCGCCTTCGACCTTCCCTGGATTCCGATCTATCTGGCGCTGCTTTTCTTCATCCATCCGCTGCTCGGCGTCGTCGCGACGCTCGGCGCAGTGATGCTGCTCGGCCTTGCGCTTTTGAACGAACGGCTGACGCGGCCGGCGCTGACCGCTTCGGAGCACGCCGGCAACCGTTCCTACGCCTTCACCGAGAATATCCTGCGCCATTCCGACGTCGTCATCGCGATGGGGATGCAGCCGGCGATCGAGCGGCACTGGCAGGGCAATCGCGACACGATGCTGACGCGCCAGGCCTTCGCCAGCGACCGCAATGCGGTCGTCTCGTCCGGCATCCGCTTCGCGCGGCTTTTCCTTCAGGCGCTGATGCTCGGCGCCGGCGCGTGGCTTGCCATCGACGGCATCATCATGCCGGCAACCATCTTCGCCGCCTCGATCGTGCTGGGGCGCGCGCTCGTTCCGGTCGAGCAGGGTGTCTCGACCTGGAAGCAGTTCAGCGAGGCGCGGGAAGGCTATCGTCAGGTCCGCGCGCTTCTGGCTGATGTGCCGCGGCCCGAAGACACGACCATCCTTCCCCACACGACCAACGCCATTGTCGCCGATGGCGTCGGCTACGCGATCGGCGGCCAGCGCAAACCCATCCTGTCCGGCGTGTCCTTCGAGATTGCGGGCGGGAGCGCCGTCGGGATCGTCGGTCCCAGCGGCTCGGGCAAGAGCACGCTGGCAAGGCTTCTCATCGGCGCCATCGATCCGTCGGCCGGAACCTTGCGCTATGGCGGGCTCGATTATGCCAAATGGGACCGCGATGCGCTCGGCCGGCAGATCGGCTATCTGCCGCAGGATGTCGGTCTTTTCGCCGGAACGGTGCGCGAGAACGTCGCCCGCTTCGGCGAGGCGTCGATCGACGATGTGATCGCGGCGGCGCGCGCGGCGGGCATCCACGACATGATCATGGACCTGCCGAAGCACTACGACACGGTGCTCGGTCCCGGCGGCGTCGGACTTTCGGGCGGCCAGCGCCAGCGGCTCGGCCTTGCCCGCGCGCTTCTCGGCAAACCGGCCTTCCTCGTCCTCGACGAGCCGAACGCCAATCTCGACGCGGCCGGCGAAACGGGCCTGCGCGACGCGCTGGTCGAGATCAAGAAGAGCGGCACGACCATCGTGCTCGTCACCCACCGCACGACGATTCTCGAAGTGGTCGACGTGCTGATGTTCGTGCGCGAAGGCCGGCTCGAAGCCTGCGGCCCGCCCGATGCGGTCTACGCCCATATCAAGGAGAAGGTCGTGCCCGAGATGGAAAAGGCGAGGGCGGCATGACGCACGAACCCGACGACCGCGCCACCTGGTCGCGCCCGCAGACTCCGGCCCGCATCGGGCTCGTGGTGATCGCCGCCTTCGTTCTGGCGATCGGCGGATGGAGCGCGTTCGCGCCGCTTTCCGATGCCGCGATCGCCGAAGGCAGCCTGCAAGTCGAAGGCCGCCGGCAAAGCGTGCAGCATCCCTATGGCGGCGTGGTGAAGGAGATCGCGGTCACCGAGGGCCAGCATGTCGAGAAAGGCGAGATCGTCGTCACCCTGTCCGATACCGAGCCGCGTTCCAACCGCGACGTGTTGCTGGTCGAAAAGGCCGGCCTTGCCGCCCGCCATGCGCGCCTCGTCGCCGAACGTGACGGCGCGGCCGATTTCGAGCCGCCGGCCGGAATCGACGGCATCGACGCCGCGACGCTCGGCGAGGCGGTGGCCAGCGAGCGCGCGCTGATGGCGGCGCGGCTTCGCCAGCACGAATCCGCCGTCACCGTCGTCCGGCGCCGCATCGAACAGCTTCAGACGCGGCGCGACGGCGCCGAGGTCGAGGCCACGGGGCTGGAGCGACAGGCGGCCCTGACCGAGGAGGAACTGGAGGCCGCGCGCACGCTTCTCGAACAGGGATATACGCCGCGGCCCCGCGTCCTGGCGCTCGAGCGCGATGCCTCGCAGTTGCGTTCCGCCCTTGCCGCCAAGCGTGCCGAGATCGCATCGGCCGGAGAGGCCGTCGCGGAGGCGCAGGCTGAGATCGCCGGCCTCGAACGGTCGCGTCTTGCAGCCGTCACCGAGGAATTGCGCGACGCGGAAGCTGCGCTTTCGGCAGTCGAGCCGAAGATCGCGGCAGCCGAAGACGCGCTTTTGCGCACCGACATCCGCGCGCCGGCGAGCGGCGAGATCGTCGCGCTTTCCGTCTTCACCGAGGGCGGGGTGATCGCCGCCGGCGCCCCCCTGATGGAGATCGTGCCGTCCGCCGCGCCCTTCTTCGTCGATGCGCGGCTGCGGCTGACCGAGCTTCACGGCATCGCCGCCGGCCAGCGGGCGGAAATCCAGCTTCTCTCCGCCCCGCGCAGCACCCGCCCCGACCTGAGCGGCCTCGTCGAGACGGTGTCGGCCGACCGATTGGAGGACGAGCGCACCGGCGAAGCCTATTACGCGATCCAGGTCCGGCTTGACGCTGACGATGTGGCGGCGTCGAATTTTCCCCTTCAGGCGGGAATGCCGGTGCAGGTCGTGATGCCGACCGAGGCGCGCACGCTGATCGACTATCTGACCAGCCCGCTCTTCGACGAATTCGACACCGCATTGCGCGAGCGATGAAAGCGAGATCGACATGAGTACCAGACGCGTCAAATCGAGCAGTGAAACCACTTCGGCCCGGCCCGCCCCGTCGTCGATGTCGGCCGAGACGATTGCGGCAGGCACCACCGCCGGCGCCCTGATGCTGGGCGTCGTTCAGGCCGAAGCCGCACGCAAGGACGCCGCGCTCGAAACGGCTGCGTCCGCCGTCGACGCCGGCGATCCCCTGTCCGCATTGCTGGCGACGGGCGACATCATGATGGATGAAGCCGCGTCTCGGGATCTTTCGCTTCCTCCTGCCGGAGCGGACGATGCGCCCGTGCCGACTCCGGCCGGCGACGTGCCGGACCGGACAACACCGCCCGATCCACAGCCGGTCGAACGGGCGATGACCGCGCCGCGCGAAGAGCCGCCGTCCGAACCCGTCGCAACCGACGCTCCGGCCGCCGCCGACATCGAGGCCATCGCGTCGCGCATTTCCGATCAGGTTGTCTCGGCGATCGGGCAGGTCGCCGAAGGACTTCATGCGGACGGATTTGCCGCCGGTCTCGCCCAGTCCATCGCGGCGGAGATCGCCGACACGGCCGTCTCGATCGCCCGCGACCTGAACGCCGCATCCACGGTCGAGACCGAACTTGCCCGGATCGGCGACTTGGTTCCGACGGTCGAGACGATTGCGGACGGTTTGAAGCCGCTGCTCGATCCGAGCGGGACGGCAAGCGGAAAACTCTTCGAACTGCCATCCGACGTGCTCGGCGCGGAGATCGTCAACGATCTGGGCGGCGGGCTTTTGTCGGAACTGTTCTACAGCGACGGCGGTTCGTCAGACGGCTTTTCGGCCGCGGACGCGCTCACCGCCTCGATCGCCCCGCTGCCTTCGGGCCTTCCCGGTGAACCCGATCTCAGCGAGGCCGCCTTCAGCTTCGTCGAGGGCGCGGCGGCGCCTGCGGTCGACCTGATCGGCCTGTCGTATATCGATGCCCCGGACCTTCCCTATTCGGGGATGCAGTCGAGCCTCGGCGCGCTGCACGTCATCTGAAGGCAGCCACGGGGACGGCCATTCGCGAAGCAATCGGGTCACATGCAGTCGCGCGGTATCCGCCGGTCCCGGCTGCGCGCAAACACCGTCTCGCCATTGTGCCGCGCCTCGACGCGATCGGTGATCAGCCAGTCGGTCTCGGTGCAGGCAAGGGTCGAGACGCAGTCGGTAACGGTTTCCCATCCCTCGCGTGTCAGAACGCAGGTCCATCGCGTCTCGCCGGTCATGGAGAGAGGATCGCTTGTGACGATGGTCCATGTTTCCTCGCGCCGATCCCGCGCAGCGAGGCCGTTTTCCGGGTGGCGATTGAGGCCGCCATCGTCGACGATCCGGTATCGCGTCACGCCGTTCTGCAAGTCGCGCTCGACCCAGCGCCGCGATTCGCCGGGCTCCATCGGCTGGTATTTCGGCAACGGATCGGGATTTGGGGGCGCAGCGACCTCGATCTTCCGATGCGCGCCGATGAGCGGCAAACCCAAGGTCAGCGAAGACAGGTCGATATCGAGCGTCGCGTCGTGGGGAGGGGGCAGGATGGTCGGCCAGTATGCGGTCGAGATCGAGAGGCGGATGCCGTGTCCTGGCCCGAAACGGTAGCCGCACGCATCAAGCTCGACGCGGATGAGGTGATCCTCACCGACGGTCAGGGGCTGCGGTTTTGCATTGCCGTTTCGATGCGCAAGGTTGAGCACGCCATAGGAAACGCGCGTCGCGGTTCCGTCCGGGTGGACGTCGACCAGCCGCACGGCGAGATTGGCAAGCGGGCTGTCGCTGGCCAGCCTCACCCGCAGGACGGGCCGGCCGAGGATGACGCGTTCTTCGTCGAGCACAGGCGTTTCGAAGACCAGCGAGCCGGTATCGTCCATGCGCTGGTCGCCTGCCAGTTCGGCGTCGGGGCTGCTGGTGAACCATTCGCCCGCGGCGGTTCCCGTGTCGAGCGGCGAACGCAGCAATCTGCGCCCTGAAGCGCGCCGCTTAGGGCCTGCCGCAAGGCGGTGCGCCTCGTCCAGTTCGAGTTCGAGCAGGCTCGGCGCCGCCCATTCGTCCTTGGCCACCCAGTAGCCCGGATCGCTTTCGCGCCTGAGCGCCGGGCGCGGCCCGTCGAGAATGAAGGCGCGGACCTGCGGCATGTCATCGGCCGCGTCGCCGTCGTCGCGCAGCCAGCGGTTCCACCAGCCGATCGCCTCGCCGAGAAAATCCGTGCGCGGCTTTGGAAATGCGAAATGCGGATATTTGTGAACCCATGGACCGATCAGGGCCTTCGCCTTGCCGGGCATCCCCTCGACCGCCTTCAGCGGCGTGTTGCGATAGCCGTCCGCCCAGCCCGCGATCACGAGGGCAGGGACCGGAAAACCGTCGAAATCCTCGCAGGTCGACCCGTGCCGCCAGAAGTCGTCGCGACGCTGATGCGACAGCCAGTCCTCCATGAAGAAGGGTTCGTTCTCAAGGCGCTCGAGCCACATCTCCTTCCAGCGCTCGCCGACGATGGCGGGGTCGGGCGAGCGGGATTGATAGGCCAGCATCGTGCCGGCCCAAGCGAGTTGCGCGGCGAGTTGCGTGCCGTTCTTGTAGTGGATGTCGTCATTGTAGCGATCGACGGTCGAGGCGATCGAAATGACCGCCTTGAGCGCCGGCGGCCTCAGCGCCGCGACCTGGAGGCAATTGAAGCCGCCCCAGGAAATCCCCATCATGCCGACATTGCCGTTCGACCATGGCTGCGCCGCGATCCATTCGATCAGTTCGACCGCATTGGCCAGTTCCAGCGGCGTGTATTCGCCGTCGATGACGCCATCGGATTCGCCCGAGCCGCGAATGTCGACGCGCACGCCGGCAATTCCGGCGGCGGCAAAAGCCGGATAGGTCGCTTCATCGCGCGGCGCGGTGCCGTTTCGCTTGCGATAGGGCAGGAACTCCAGAACGGCCGGCACGGGGTCGACATCTGCACCATCCGGCATCCAGATGCGCGCGGCAAGGCGCGTGCCGTCCCCCAGCACGATCCATTCGTTTTCGATGACTTGGAAGTTTCGGTTTGTCATGGGGAAAAGCCTTGGCAACAGGCGTCACGGCAGGCGCCCGCCTGCCGTGACAAGTCGTTTCATCGGGACCGGGTGGCCTCGATTTCCAGGATCAGCCGTCGATCCACACCCGGCTTGCGATGCGCCCGTTGGAAATGTCGTTGCCGATGTCGTGGACGTAGCCCTTCAGGCGGGACGTCGATGCATTCACATAGTCGTTGAAGACGGGCAGGATCAGGCCGCCTTCGTCGCGGATCATCAGCGCCATGTCCCGGTAGAGAGAGCGCCGGACGTCCTCGTCCAGTTCACCGCGCGCCTTCGCCGCCATTTCGTCGAAGTCCGGCCGCTTGAAGCGCGTGTCGTTCCACTCCGCATTGGAGACATAGGACGTCGAATAGCGCGAGTCCTGCGTGGGGCGTCCGCCCCAGTAGGAGGCGCAGAACGGCTGCACGTTCCACGTCTCGGACCAGTAGCCGTCCGAGGGTTCCCGCCGGACGTCGATGGTGATGCCGGCCTCGGCAGCGCTTTGCTGGAAGAGTTGAGCCGCGTCGACGGCGCCTGGGAAGGCGGCCTCCGAGGTGCGCAGCAATATCGGCCCTTCATGGCCGGACTTGTCGTAGTGGAACTTCGCCTTGTCCGGATCATAGACGCGCTGCTCGATGCCCTCGGGCGCAAGCGCATAGTTCTCGTTGACGGGGTAGTCATTGCCGAGCGTGCCGTACCCGCCGACGACCTGCTGAAGGATCGCCTCCCGATCGATGGCATATTTCAGCGCCATGCGAAGGTCGTTGTTGTCGAATGGCGCCGTGTCGCAATGCATCAGGAACGAGTAGAAACCCTTTCCTGCGGTTTGCAGGATCTCGACGCCGGATGCGCGTTCGAGAAGCGAAACGGTCTTCGGATCGACGGTGTTGATGAAGTCCACCTGACCGGACGTGATTGCCGAGACGCGCGCGGTGGCGTCGTTCATGACGATGATCTCGACGCTGTCGACGAAGCCGCGATCATCGCGCCAATCGTTCTCGTTTTTCTCGAACGTCGCGCGGATTCCCGGCTCGAACGCCGTCAGCTTGTACGGACCGGTGCCTATCGCAGCCATGGGATCGTCATTTCCGCCATTGGGCTGGATCTGGATATGGTAGTCGGAGAGCACCAGCGGCAGATCGGCATTGCCTTCGTTCAAGGTGATGACCACGTCGCCGGCCACTTCCTCGATGCGCTCGACCGAGCTCAACAGTCCGAGCGCGCCCGACTGCGAAGCTTCGTCGGCATGACGGCGCAATGTCGCGACGACATCCGCCGCCGTCATGGCAGCGTCGTTGTGGAAGGTCACGCCTTGCCTGATCTTGAACGTCCACTCCCTGGCATCCGCCGAGGGCGACCAGGATTCGGCGAGCGAGGGCACCGCTTCGCCGGTTTCGGGATCGGATTCGACCAGCGTATCGCCCCAGCAATGTGCGATGACGAATGCCACGGTTGCCGTCGCCATTGCCGGATCGAGCGTGTCGGCCGATGCACCGCCGCCGATTCCCATGCGCAGATTGCCGCCGCGTTTGGGCTCCTGGGCTCTTGCGGGACCGGCGAGAAACCCGCTGCCCGCCGCCGAAAGGCCGACGAGCGCGCTGCCTTGAAGAAAGCCGCGCCGGTTGAGCTTGAAGGAAGCACGTCTCTTGGACATATCGAATGTCATGGCAGGGTCCTCGGGTTGATGCTGAGATCGTGACATTCTGGCAAAACGGGCTCTCGGCACAATTTCGCGCCTTGACGCTGCTTTACGCGACTTTACGCTATGACCATGCTGCGCCGTCCAACACCATTCGCCGAAAACCTGCGCCGCGCCTGCGCGACGGTGCCGTCCGTCTCGCAGTTCTGCCGCGAACATGGTTTCAACCGGCAGCAGTTCAACCGCTACATCGCCGGCCAGTCGCGTCCCTCTGCGAACAACCAGCTTCGGATCGCGGCGGCTTTCGCTCTTGACCCCGGCGATTTCGACCTCAGCCGCGAACGGTTCGATGCCTTGCTGGCGCGGCGGCGGATGCCCGCCGCGCAAGTCGAATCCCTGGATGACGCCTTTCCCGGCGACATCGGCGAACTGCGCCGATATCTCGGCTTCTACCAGACCTGGCACGTCTCCTTGTCCTGGCCGGGCCGGATCGTCTGCTCATGCGCCCATCTGCGCGAACAGGACGGCCGGGTCGTGGTGACGACTCTCGAACGCATCGAGGATCCCGAAAGCGGCATTCGGCAGCGATCGCGCTACAACGGCCTTGCCGCCTATCGCCGAGGCCGGATTTTCGTGACGGAGCGGACGCGGGGCGAGGCGCCGACCTTCGGGCAGACCATCCTGCTGCCGTTCGAAATCCACCAGCGCCTCTATCTGCGCGGGCTGACGATGGGGGTTTCCTGGCGCAAGGACAACCAGCCCTATGCCTCGCGGATGATGTGGAGGTGTCATGGCGCCCGCCCGGACATTCGAAAGCTCATCCGCGCCTGCGGCACCTATCCCCTTGCATCCGCCGACGTGCCGTCGGTCGTGACGAACTATCTGTCCGATGCGCAGCCGCTGACGACGGGCCGGTGATCGGGCCGGAACAACCGAAGCTTCTCGGCAAGTTCCACCTGCGAAACCGGCTTTGTGATGATGGCAAGCGAGACGTCGCCGTGTTCCGCGGCGACCTGCCTTTGCCCGGTCACGAAGATGGACGGGATGCCGCGTTCATTGAGCCATGCGGCGGCGGCCGGCCCGGTCGCCCCGTCGGCGAGATCGATGTCGATGAGCGCGCCGTCGATTTCCAGCGAGGCGAACTGCTTTTTGAGTTCGGCGAAGCTGTCCATCGCGCCGGCGAAGACGTGACCCAGATCCTCGATCATCTGCTCGACATGGAAGGCAATGAGCGGATTGTCCTCAAGATACAGAATGCGCATCGGCGGGGCAGGGGTGGAAATGTTCTCGCTCATTGCTGCTCAACTCCCCCCGGCCTTTGTGGTTGCCCTTCCAGCCGTGAAAAAGCGCCGCGCGCTTTACATATCAGCCCCTCCCTTTCGAAGGAGATGACCGGCTTTTGCCCGAAGATGCTGGCCAGCGCCGAGCGGACATAGCGCGTGCCATAGCCTGCGCGGCTCGGTTCCTCCACCACCGGGCCGCCACGCTCCTGCCAGAAAACGGCCAGTTCAGGCTCGTCGCCTTGCGACAGCGTCCATTCGAACGAGACCTGGCCTTCCGGCCGCGACAGCGCACCATATTTGATCGCATTCGTCGCCAGTTCATGCAGGCAGAGAGCAAGGGTGGTCCCTGCCGCGCGGCTGAGCAACACCGCCGGGCCATGGGTGACGATCCGGTCCTTTCCAGCGAGGCGATAGGGTTCGAACGTCAGTTCGGCAATGTCGGCGATCGACACGTTGTCGCCTTCCGAATGGAACACCGCCGAATGGACCTTGTCCAGTGCGCCGAGGCGGCCGCGGAAGTCTTCGGCAAATTCCTCGATCGAGGTCGCGCCCCGCCGGGTCATCTCGAAGATCGAGTTGACGCTGGCGAGAATGTTCTTCACGCGATGGTTCAGTTCACGGCGCAGTTCGATCTCTTGCGCGATATGGTCGCGAACGTCGCGCTGGCGAAGCCGAACCAGCAACGCCGACTGAACGCCGCTCACAAGCTCGACGGTCGTGACCGGCCTTTGATAGAACATCTGCCTTGCCCGTGGCCAGGCACGGCTGAGCTCCGCCTGAACCTGATCGGGTTTAGAAGCCCGGTCGAGCAGCACCACGATCGGCATTTCCGACCATGAAGGCTGGGCGTCCAGATGGCTCGAAACGATCGCCAGCGCCTGCGGCGTCAGCGCTTCGTGCGTGGCTATCAGCACGCCTGGAGCGGCGCCGAGCAGTGCGTCGAGATCGTCGGCTCGCGTGCCGATCCGCACGGCGATCTCGTGCGCTGCCAGAAGCCGCCCCAGATATTCGGCGTCCTTGCGGTAAGGCGCCAGGATCAAGACATGATCCAGCGGGGAGTTGCTGTCTTTGTCGAGCCCGGTCACGCTTCCGGAAGCGGATTGTAGGGCACGACGGTGATCCCCGAACTTTCGATGAACAGCTCGTGGACATCGAGATCGTGCGGTCCGTGCCGTTTCTTGACAACCGTGATGTTGCGTCGAAGACGACCGTCATGCTCGGTCAGCCGCAGCAGAAGCACGGTGTCGCCGAGGAAGCTGACATCGACGTCGATGCCCACATTCTGGCCCAGCAGTCCATGCTGTGCGACGATCAGCATCGTCAGCACCCCGGCTCGCGCCAGATATTTGAGCAGGGACTGGATGTCGCGAACCGCCTTGTCGCGATGCGGCAGGGAATTGAGGTAGCCGGTGAAACTGTCGATCACGACGACACGCGTGCGATCTTCCGTCACGATCGACTGGACGACCTGGGCGAACTCTCCCGGCGAGATCTCGTTGGGATTGAAATCCCGGATGATCAACTGTCCTTTTTCGTAGAAGGGACGCAGGTTCATGCCGAGACCTTCGGAGCGGCGGAAGAACGTTTCCAGCCGCTCCTCGAACAGGAACAGCGCCACGCTTTCGCCGCGTTCGAGCGCGGCTGTCGAATAGAGCGAGGCCATCGTCGACTTGCCGGTGCCGGACTGGCCGATCACGAGGGTGATCGTTCCCGATTCCTGCCCGCCGCCGAACATTTCGTCGAGCGTGTCGACGCCCGACTTGATCAGTTCGGGTTTGGTGCTCTCCGTGGCGGAGCCTGCAACGATGCGGGGAAACACGACGACGCCCTGGCCTTCACGGATCGCCATGTCGTGATAGCCGTCGGCGATCGGCACGCCGCGCATCTTGGAGACCTCGATGCGCCGGCGCACGGCGCCGTAGTCTTCCAGCGACTTGTCGAACCGGATCACGCCATGCGCGATGCCCTCGACTTCCTCGCCATTGTTGCCTTCCCTGTCCTGGGTGTCGAGCAACAGGGCAACGACGTTGCGCTTGGCGAGGAATGCCTTGAAGCCGATCAGCTCGCGCCGGAAGCGGGGCGTGTCACCGGTGATGAGGCGGATTTCCAGCAGCGAATCGTAGACGAGCCGGCTGGGCTTGTGCTCCTCGATCGCGCGCTCGATCGCCTGGCGCGTCTCATCGAGGCGCAGTTCCGCCGTCTGAAAGATCGACTGGTCGGCGCCGCCACTGACGGCATCCGAGGCCGAAAGCTCCTCGATCCGGATACCGTCCATCGTCCAGCCATGCGAGACGGCGATCGATTCCAGTTCGGCGGCGGTCTGGGACAGGCTCACATAGATGCAACGCTCGCCGGCCTCGACGCCGGCCCGAAGGAACTGAAGCGCGGCGGTCGTCTTGCCGGCGCCGGGAGCGCCTTGCAGCATGTAGAGGTTCGATGGCGGAAGACCGCCTCGCAGGATATCGTCCAGTCCGGCGATCCCGGTCGAGATCGGCTTCGAAGTCTTTCGCTTGGCCATTTCGTTTCCTGCCTTGGCGTCCCTGCATCGTCGCTAGCATCTTTTGATGCGGTAGAGCGACCGTAAATCGTATCGGGCGCCCGGGCGATTCGGTCCGCTCGCGGCCGATCCTTCAACAGCGCGATGGAAAAATCCGTTCGATGCACGGAATGCGTTCTCGGATTGCGCGAATGCGTTGCCGAAGACCGGGACAGACCATCGAAACCTGCCGCCGACCGGGAAACCGGCGCAAGGCAACTCCAGACGATGAAGAGGCGGGGGCGAACCACCGAGCGCCAATCAGCGCGCGCTCACGGTACCAGCTGACCTGTCGCTGAACTTTTCAATCGTCCGCACGGCCTCGTATTGACTTAGAAACACGCTGCCCGTCAGTTCGGCGAAGAAGTGGCTGCGCTTCAGGCGGTCCATGACCGGGCCCTTCACCTCCGAAAGGTGCAAGGTGATGCCGGCATCCTTCAGGCGGTGATTGATCTCCTCGAGGCTTTCGAGCGCGGAGGCGTCGATCATGTTGACGGCCGAACACATCAGGATGACGTGTTTGAGTTCCGGCCGCTCGGCAACGAGGGCGGCGATGCGATCTTCGAGGTAGCGCGTGTTGGCGAAGTAAAGGCTTTCGTCGACGCGCAGTGACAGGGTCTGCGGCGAGGTCTCCACTTGATGGCGCTCGATGTTGCGGAAGTGCTCGGTTCCAGGCACTTGGCCGACAACGGCCATGTGCGGGCGCGACGTGCGGTCAAGATGGAGGAGCAGCGATAGCACGACGCCCATGACCACCCCGATTTCGACACCGAGGAAGAGCGTGCCCAGGATGGTGGCGGCCATGGCCGAGAAATCGACCCTGGAATAGGTCCATACACGCCGGATGACGGCGACATTTACCAGTGACAGGACGGCGACGATGATGGTCGCGGCGAGCGTGGCCTGCGGCAGGTTCGCGAGGAGCGGGGTCAGGAACAGCGTGGCAAGCGCGATGCCGATGGCGGTGTAGATGCCGGCAGCGGGCGTCTCGGCTCCAGCGTCGAAATTGACGACGGAGCGGGCAAAGCCACCGGTGACGGGATATCCCGACGAGATGGCCGAGGCGATGTTGGCCGCGCCGAGGCCGATCAGCTCCTGGTCCGGGACGATGCGCTGGCGGCGCTTGGCGGCGAGCGTCTGCGCGACCGAGACAGATTCCACGAATCCGATCAGCGAGATCAAAAGTGCGGGCACAGCCAGCGTGCGGATAAGCTCGAGATCGAACGCGGGCAGGGCGGGCACGGGCAGGCCTTGGGGAATGGCACCGACGAGGGCGACCCCTTCCTCGCCGAGATCCAGCATCGTGGCGGCAAGGATCGTCACTGCGACCGCGGCGACCGGCCCTGCCTTGGTGGTTATATCAGCCATCCGCGGTGATAGGCCGACCGCGACGAGCACTCGCTTCAGGCGCAGTCGCACGAAATAGAGGAAAGCGAGTACCGAAGCGCCGAGGACGAGGGTCGGCAAATTAACAGAGCCGATGTTCTCGACGATGCCCATGACGATCTGCGGCAAAGTGTGCCCGCTGGCCGGAATGCCGAGCAAATATTTGAGCTGGCCGGCCGCAATCAGAAGGCCCGACGCCGTGATGAAGCCGGAAATGACAGGGTGGCTGAGGAAGTTCGCGACGAAGCCGAGCCGGAAGAGGCCCATGGCGATCAGCATCGCGCCTGACAGGAAGGCGAGCAGCATGGCGGCGGCGAGATAGGCGGGCGTGCCCTGCGCGGCGATCTCGCCGATGGCCGAGGCGGTCATCAGCGAGACGACCGCGACGGGACCGACGGCGAGCGTGCGGCTGGTGCCGAACACGGCATAGGCGACCAGCGGCAGAATCGAGGCGTAGAGTCCGATCTCGGCCGGCAGGCCCGCCAGCATCGCATAGGCGAGCGATTGCGGGATCAGCATGATGGTGACGATGATCGCCGCGACCATGTCGTTGGTCAGGGTCGCGCGGGAGTAGTGCCGACCCCATTGAAGGATCGGCAGGTAATCTGCCAGCCGGTTCATTGTCTTGGTCTTTCGAAAGTTGCCCGCGTCAGGCGGGGCGTGGTGCGGCGGTTCCGTCGGCCAGCAGCCTCGCGGCCCACATGCCGAGGATCATGGCGGGAATGAAGGCGAGGGTCCCGGTGGCTCCGAGCCCGAGCGCGGTCAGTGCCGGTCCGGGGCAAAAGCCGCCGAGCCCCCAACCGATTCCGAAGATCGCCGGCCCGGCGACGATCCTGGCGTCGATGTCGCTGCGCGTCGGCAGGTGGAATCGATCGCCGACGATAGGCTCGGCGCGCGTCAGCACCAGACGATAACCGACGAAGGCCACCATCACTGCGCCGCCCATGACGAAGGCGAGCGACGGGTCCCAAGTGCCGAACAGGTCGAGGAAGTTGAGGACTTTTGCCGGGTCCGACATGCCGGAGACGACCAGGCCTGCGCCGAAGAGGAGGCCAAGCGCGAGATTGACGAAGAAGGACATGGGCTCAGGCTCCGATGACGTGGCGGACGAGAAAGACGGTGACGATGGCCGTCGCCATGAAGACACCTGTGGCGACGATGGAGCGAGTCGAAAGCCGCGAAAGGCCGCAGACACCGTGGCCCGACGTGCAGCCATTGCCCCACACCGACCCGAACCCGACGAGGAGGCCAGCGGCGACCATCAGCGGGATGTTCGAGGACACCGTCTGGCTGATCTCGACGCCGCCGAGCGCGATCATGGCGAGCGGCGCGGCGACGAGCCCGACGACGAAGCCGAAGCGCGACAGGAACGCCCCGTCGCGATAGGGCGGCAGCAGGCGGCCGGCGATGCCGGAAATGCCGGCGATGCGACCTTCCCACAGCATCAGGAGGACGGCCGACAGGCCGATCATCATGCCGCCGATGAGAGAGGCGATGGGGGTGAATTCGGTCATGGCTTGGATCCTTTGGCCGGCGCGGCGCAGAACATGGCGTGCATCATGGAGATGAATTCCGAGACCCGGCCGTCTTCGAGCCGGTAGAACATGTGCTTGGATTCCTTGCGGCCGGTGATGAAGCCGGCCTCGCGCAGTTCGGCGATCTGCTGCGACAGGCCCGGCTGGCGGATGCCGAGCGTGTCTTCGAGATCGCGCACCGAGCGCTCGCCGTCGACGAGTGCGCAGACGATCATCAGCCGCGAAGGATGGGCGAGCTTCTTCAGGAAATCCGCCGCCTCGCCGGCATTTTCGACCATCTCGGCGGTTTCCTGCGAGAGTTCGCGGGTCATGACGGTCATTCCCATGCCGCGCCCTCCAGCACGTCGAGGGGGAATTTGAGATAGCGCTTGCCGTTGGCCTCGGGTGCCGGCAGACGGCCGCCATTCATGTTGACCTGAAGCGCGTGCAGGATCAGCTTGGGCATCGGCAGCGTCGCATCACGCGCTTCGCGGACCGCGACGAACTCGTCCTTCGTGCGACACGTGGAAATGTGCGTGTTCGTCGCCTTTTGTTCGCCGACCGTCGATTCCCAGCGCGGCTCGCGCCCGTCCGGCTGGTAGTCGTGGCCGACGAAGATGCGCGTCGCGTCAGAGAGGGCGAGAATCTGCTGGATCGAATCCCAAAGGCGCGCGGCGCTGCCGCCGGGAAAGTCGGCCCGCGCCGTGCCGGAATCGGGCATGAACAGCGTGTCGTGAACGAAGGCGGCATCGCCGATCACATAGGTGATCGAGGCGAGCGTGTGGCCCGGCGAGAACATCACCCTGGCGTCGATCTCGCCGACCCTGAACGTCTCGCCTTCGGCAAAGAGCTTGTCCCACTGCGAGCCGTCGGCGGGGAAGTCGGGCCAGTGATAGAAGCCCTTCCAGAGCTTCTGCACCTCGACCACCTTCTCGCCGATCGCCGTCGGTGCGCCGGTCTTTTCCTTCAGGTAGCGCGCGGCTGAGAAATGGTCGGCATGGGGATGGGTGTCGAGAATCCACTCGACCGTCAGCCCGGCGCTCTCGACGTAATCGAGGATGCGGTCGGCATTGATCGTCGCCGTCGCCCCGGACTTCTCGTCGAAATCGAGAACGGGGTCGACAATGGCGCATCTATTCGTGGCGGGATCGGCGACGACATATTGCACCGAAAAGGTACGCTTGTCGAAGAAGGCCTTCACGTCGGGGCTGTTGCTCATCATGGCACTCGCTTGAACGGAATGGGGACGATCGGGACAGCTCTATCGGCCGTTGGCGTCGAGCCATTTGACCGCGCCGGACAGGTCGACGCCCAGACGCTGTCCGAGCGGCATGACGTCGTCCTTCGCCATCCGGCTGTCCAGCACTTCGCCGATTGCGTACAGCGTCGCTGAACGTGTGCCAGTCTTGCAATGCGCGAGAACGGGACCCTCGGCATCGTTGAGCGCCGCATGGAAATCGGCCACTTGACCCCTTGTGATCTGTCCGGGGGCGACGGGAATGTGCTTGTAGTCGAGGCCCGCCGTCTGCGCGATGCGGCGGTTCTCCGACGCGGTCGGCTGTCCCGCCTCTTCGCCGTCCGGGCGGTTGTTGACGATTGCTGCAAAGCCCGCAGCCTTGGCGGCTCTGATATCGCCGGCGGTCAACTGCGGGGCGATGAAGAGCTTGTCGGAAACCTGTTTCATGCGTCTGTCCTGCGTAGGCGGCCGGGCCGCGATCGATAACACGCATATAAAAACGATTGCGAAAAAACGCAATAGACAATGCGATTTTTTTGCCCGATCAACCCTACTTGCACTCATTTGGCGATGCTGCGGAAAATCGATTGGCCTGCTGCCGGTTTTTCGGACACGCAGTTAAGCCTGCCAACAGTAAAGACGGAGCGGCAGGAGTTGGAGCAGGAACTCGCAGAAGTCCCGGCGGAGGTCAATGTGGTTGCCTTACACGACAAGGCTCTCGGCCAATATAAGATCAAGCTCGCGCAGCTACGCGAGGAACTTCAAGCTGGAGTGGATGACGGCAACAGCGCGGGAGCCAAGGGGCTTCGGGAACTGGTCGATAGCGTGACTGTTCGCCCGAACCGCAGCGGCGGGATCAGCATCAGCATCCAAGGGAAATTGAATGCTCTGGTAGGCGCGGAAGGCTTCGGAAACCTCGGTGTTGTTAACGGTGGTAGCGGAGGGGCGTAGCAACCTCTGTAGCCAGTCCGAAATCGCCACGATTGCGCGGGTTTCCGTCCCGCTCGGCAGCGTTCGCGGCTTCGTCGCTGCATCATGTTGACCACGAGCGCGCATCGGGGCGCATTCGCGCGCACCGCGGCTTGCGCCGCGCCCACAATGGCTTTAACGTCTCGGTCATCGCATTTGCGCGACCGATTGATTGATTGATCCGAGCTTCCCCTCAATCACTCCGGGCGCGTCATGACCGATTTTCCCCCAGCTTCCACTATTGAACCGCGTTCCGCGCGGCTCTGTCACAACATCACCGAAACCAGCGAATTGCTGGGCATCAGCCGAACCACGGTGCGAAAGCTGATCCAAGCCGGCGAACTGCGGGCGATCCGCATCCGGGGTTCGACGCGGATCACGACCGCGGAGATCGATCGCTTTCTTCGCACTTGCGAGGCGGCGGCATGATGAAGTCTGCCCTCTGGTTCCGCTTCTTCCCGGCTCAATTCCTCGGGGCGACGCGCGCCCTCGGCGCTCAGGATGCCGGCGTTCTGATGATCATCGCGTCCGAAATACATCTGCGCGACGGCGCGATCGCGAATGATCCGAAGCGTCTCGCCCGGCTCTGCGGCATGACGAAAGCGGCTCTGATCAAGAGCCTCGATCGGCTCTGCGAAGCCGGTCATCTGACGGACGAAGGCGACTTCCTGACCTGCTCCATGATCTCCAAGGAGATCGCTCACCGCACGGAAAACTCGGAAAAAGCGTCGGAAAACGTGCGCAAACGGTGGGGAAAATCCAATGAAAACAATCGGCCTTCGATACGAGGAACAGAGGTAGAGAAGAAGGAAGCCGCCCAAGCGGCTTCCATTTCAACAGTAGCAGACACGTTTAAGGGTGAAGGATCGGCTCCGGCTGACGCCGGCCGATCCAGCCCGTTGGTCGAATTCGAGTTGGACTACGAGCCGTGTGCGCTCGACCTCGACAATGTGCCCGGTCACATTCTGGAAGCCCCCGATCCGGTCGAAAGCGATGATCTCCCGGACGAAGACTTTGACGAAGATTTCGAAGATGAGCGCAGGGGAGTTCGGAATGTCGCGTGAAGTCCAACTTGATCTCTTCGCTCCTCGGCCGGAACTGATCGTTGCGCCGCCGGCTGCGCGTCCCAAGCGGCAGTCCGCCGCCCGAGGCGAGCGATCGCCAAAGTCGGCTTCGGTCTTCATCTTCCCGCTGGCCGCGCATGAAAACGTGGCGAAGGTCGCATCCCTGATGCGCGGCTCGCGAAACACGGCAGAGCGCGACGCGATCTTGAAAGCGCACCTGCGCCGCGTTTCGGATATGCGCGTCAACGCGGGGCTCTCGCCCCACCTCGTAAAAGCCGATGTTGCCGCGTATCGCGCCGCGATATGGCGCGCCTATTGGTCGCCGCCCTTGGAGGGCGCGCGATGAAAGTCCTCATCCCTACCATTCGCGCGCGCGGCATTTGCCGCAGCGCCGCAGACGCGCCGCTCGGCGCGAAGGAGCATTCATGTCCAGAGCTTTGACATCGACGCTGATCGTCCGCCTTCTCGATCGTATCTCCGGGCCGGCGAAGGGAGCGCAGCGCTCGATCCGCGGGATTGGCGAAGCCGCCGATCATGCCAATCGCCGCTCCGGGGTCATGGCCGGCCAGGCGCAGGGCGCGTTTCATGGCTTGCAAAGCAGCATGGGCCGCGTTCAGCGCGCTGCTGTGGGCGCGTCGATCGGCGTCTCGGCCCCGCTGATGATGATTGGCCGCGTCGGCGCGGAGGGGGCTTACAATTACGCGAAGGTCGGCAATGCGGTCGAAGCGGTCGGCCTTCTGACGGACGAGCAGCGCAAGGGGATCGAGGCCTATTCGAAGGAGTTGAACGCCTCCTTTCCCTTCACGAATTCGCAAATCTTGAGCGCGGCCGAAGAGCTTCTCAAGGCCGGTCTGACCTACGAGCAGACGATGGGCTCGCTCGCCGGCACCTTGCAGCTTTCGCAGGCCGGCGACCTCGGGACCGGGCTTGCGACCGATATCGCGACGAACGTCATGACCGCGATGCGGCTCCCGATGGAGACGAGCGAGCAGGTCGAGAAATCGCTACAGCGCGTCAACGACACGCTCGCCTATGCTGCCACGCGGTCGAACATGACTGTGGAAGATATGGGTCAGACCATGAAGTACGTCGCGCCGATGGCGGCGGGCCTCGGCATGGAGCTTGAAGAAGTCGCCGGCATGGCGATGATCATGGCAAATAACGGCATCAAGGGCTCCGAAGCCGGCGTCGCGCTGCGCTCGGCCCTTGTCCGCATGGTCAAGCCGGTGAAGCCGATGGTGGCCGCGCTCGGGCGGCTCAACGTCAACCTGAACGACTTCATCCACCTTGGCCGCGAGATCGAGGCGGGCGACGTAATCGAAAGCCTGATGGCCCAGGGCGTCAACGCGAGCGAATTCGAGGATCAGATCAATGACCTCCTGAACGACGACATCCTCGCCCAGGCCCCCGCGCGAATGATCGAGCGGATCACTGACACGATCGCCCAGGGCCTTGGGGCTGACAGCATCATCGACAGAGACAGCCTTGCCGACAGCATTTCGGCCGCGCTTGTTGGCTCTGCGGAGCGCGTCGATCTGATCGGCTTCATCAACGAGCTTCGGCGCAAGGGCGCAACCACCGGCGACATGAGCCATGTTTTCGATACGCGGCAAGGGTCGCGTCTCTCCACCAACCTCGCGGGCGACATGGACGCGGCGGTAGCGTCGATCCTTAAGAGCGCTCCGAACGCCGCGGCGAAGATGGCGGAAGCGCGGATGAAGGGGATCGTCGGCTCCGTAGCTCGCTGGCAGGCGGCGTGGGAGAACGCCTTTATCGCAATCGCCGAGAGCGGCGTCATGGACGCCGTTGCCAATTCTCTCGACAAAATATCCCAAGCCGTCACTCGGCTTGGTGAGACCAATCCGATGATGCTCCGCTTCGGCACCTATGCGCTCGGCGCGCTTGCCGTGGTCGGCCCTCTCGGGTTCGCCCTCGGCGGCGTCGGTTCGGCAATCAGCTTGATCGGCGGCGTCGGCGGGATCGCCGTAGGCGTCATCAAGGGCGTAGCCGTGTGGAGCGGTCGCGCCGCTGCATCATCGATCGCCCTACAAAGCTCGCTTGCTGCGATGAGCGGGGCGAAATACGGCAACCTCGCCAAAGCCGGTACGGCCTTCACGGCAATCGGACGTGCAATCCCCGGTATCTCGCTGCTTGCGGGCGCGGCATCGGGCATCGGCGCGGCTGTAGCCGCGCTGACGGCACCCGCCTGGGGGGCGATTGCCGTAGGCGTCGCGGCGGTTGGCGCAGCGGGATACCTCGTTTGGAAGTACTGGGATCGGCTGACGGCGATCTTCTCGGGCGTCGCTCGGGCGATCAGCGAACAGTTGCAGCCCGCTTTCGACGCAGCGAAGCCCTACCTCGAATGGATGGCACCACTCGGCGAGGGTATAGCGTCCGGTTGGGAGAAGGCTACGACGGCGGTCAGAGACTTCATAGGCTGGATCGGGTCGTTTTTCTCAAGGGAGGTTCTCTCCGATAGCGAGAAAGCCGAGTGGGAAAACGCCGGCTTCGACGCTGCCACGCGCATGATCGAGGCGATCAAGTCAGCGTTCGCCGGCATTGTCGGGTGGGCTGCGGATATCGGCCGGCAGATCGGGAGCGCGATCGCTGATCGAGCTTCATCTGCGATCAACCGCGTGAAGGGATGGTTTGGCGGCGGTGACGCTCCTGCAAACGACAATTCCCCAACTGCGGGGTCACTTGCAGGAGCAAGGGCGCGGGGCGGGCCAGTTCTTCGCGGCAAGTCCTATCTCGTCGGCGAAGAGGGCGCGGAAGTTTTCACGCCCGAACGCAACGGCCGGATCATCCCGAACCGCGAGACGATGGCGATGCTTCGGCAGGGCAGCGGCGGCAGTTCGATCTCTTCGGGCAGTGGCGGGCAGGCGCTTCGGCCGATCGAGGTCAACGCACCGATCACCATCCATGGAGGGGGAGCCGACGCGAAGGAGATCGCTCGGCAGGTTCGCCGGGAAATCGAGCAGGCCATTCGCGAAGGAATGCGCGGGCTGCACGCGGACGTGGCATAGGGGGCGGCGATGCAGCGCTACAAGCTCAAAGCCCCGGCCATCGCGGCAGACGGCAGCATGATCCGCGAGGTCATCATTCGCCGTCCTACACGAGGTGATCAGGCCAAGATCACGGCTTCGGTCGAGAATGAGCGCGCCCGGCGCGCTCGCCCCCTCGACGGCCCCGCGCTTTCAGCGATCATGGTCGCGCAGGTCATCGATCTCCCGATTGAGATCGTCCGCAAGTTCGCCGTGCGTGATCTGCGCGCCCTCCATGTCGAAGTGACATCGGCCTTCGCGAAGGAGGGGATGGCATGAGCGCGCCTGACCTCTTCGAACATGTCGATCGCGCTGCCATCCGCGCTGCCCTTGCAGATGCGCGGGGCCTCCATGAACATGCCAGGCGTGTCGTCGCTTCCCTCGAAGCCGTCCTGGGAGAGCGGGACGATCTCGATGATCCGGCCCGCATGGATTTTTCAGACAGAGAACGATGGTTGACGATCCCAAAGGCGGCGCATCTTCGCCAATGCTCTACAGACACGATCCGCCGCAATATCGAGCGATATGGCCGAAAGTACGATGGCCGATGGTGGATCGATCGACGCAAGCTGATGGCGGGGCGCGAATAGCGCCCCTTTTTGCATGGTTTTGCATAATCGAAATGCGGGTCCAGCGGGCGCATTGTGCGGTCAACAAGGGAGCCACCGATGGAACTTTCTGATGATCTCCGCGCGATGTTGTCGGCGCGCGCAGCCACAAAAATCGACGCGCTCTTGGCGGCTCGCGAGACCGCCTATATGGCGGTTCGATCGTTCTTCGAGGAAGCGCGCGAAGCCTCCGAACTTGTGATGAAGATCAGGCGGCGGGTGCAGGATCAAATCGATGCGCTGCCATCGCCGACGATCATGTGGTCGAAAGAGAAGTATGCCGCCTACGAGGCGGAAGTCGATACGCTTCGCGCTCCTTTGCGCAAGGCGGAAGCTGATCGCGACCGCCTTCGGGCGCGGCATGAAGCTGCCCAGCAGCGTCTTGAGCTTCATATCGGCGCGGGTCGCGCTGTGGAATGGCTTGCCAAGCAGAAAAAAGATGGTGACCGCTTCAAGGATTTCCCCCTTCCGGCCGTCAAGACGAAGAGCTTTCAGCAAGAAGTTGATCGGATCAGGGGCGAGATCATGTCTGTCTCTGATCAGTGGAACGAGGCCGAAAACGCACCGTGCCCCATTGCGGATGCCAAAGCGGCGCTTGCCGACGAGATCGATGCAGTTGCCGCGCGGGGCGCACCCCGTTTCGACATGCGTCGTCGTCCCGGTCCGCCGCTCGCTTTTGCCGATCAGTTTCGTATCAGCCTCTGGCAATCGAACCCCGAAAGCGGACACGGGCTGCGGGCGCAGGGAGGCGGCGCAGAATTTCTGGTTTGGATGATGCGCGATGAAATCAAGGCGAAGCTCGGCGCGATGATCGATCAGGCCGATGTCGTCGGCGCGCTGAC
>NZ_JARGES010000055.1 GCF_029210365.1 Mesorhizobium sp. YIM 152430 | reverse complement strand
TCATAACCTGAAGGTCGTAGGTTCAAATCCTACCCCCGCAACCAAACTTTCCTGCATTATCAAACGCTTAAACGCCGCCCTCCGGGGCGGCGTTCGCGTTTTGCTCTCAGCATCGGCTTTGGGGGTATGTTTCCGCGCGTTGGCGGTATATTGCACGTATGCACCTTCCTTCGGGGAGGGTGGAACGATTGCTGCGGATGAGAAGAGGGAGAGACGGACGAATGGATCTGGGAATCAGGGGCCGTACGGCCATCGTTTGCGGTGGGTCGAAGGGGCTCGGGCGCGGGTCGGCGGAGAAGCTTGCGGAGGCGGGCGTCGACATCGTGCTCAATGCGCGTTCGGCCGAGGCGCTCGAGAAGACGGCGGGCGAGATCGCGGAGCGGTTCGGCGTCAAGGTGACGACGGTCGCGGCCGACGTGACGACGCCCGAAGGCCGGACCAGGCTGCTGGAGGCGGCGCCGGCGCCGGACATCCTCGTCAACAATGCGGGCGGGCCGCCGCCCGGCCTTTGGAGCGAGTGGGGCGAGGACGAATGGCAAAACGCCATTCGCGCCAACATGCTGACGCCGATCCATCTCATCACCGCCGTCCTGCCGGGCATGATCGAGCGCAAGTGGGGCCGGATCGTCAACATCACCTCCGGCTCCGTCAAGGCGCCGATCCCGGCGCTCGGCCTTTCCGGTGCCGCGCGCAGCGGCCTGACCGGCTTCGTCGCCGGCACCTCGCGCCAGGTCGCGCGGCACGGCGTGACGATCAACAATCTGCTGCCGGGCCAGCATGAGACGGCCCGCATCGAATCGCTGATGAACAACACGGCGAAGCAGAAGGGCATCACGGTGGACGAGGCGCGCGCGGCGGCCTATGCGGCCAATCCGGCCGGGCGGTTCGGCACGACGGAGGAGTTCGGCGCGGCCTGCGCGTTCCTGTGCAGCGCCTATGCCGGCTACATCGTCGGCCAGAACATCCTGCTCGACGGCGGCGCCATCAACGCGACGCTCTGACGGCATCCGGATACGGCCGGCGACGGCCGCATCCGCCTTGGCGCTCTTGCCGGGACCGGCTGGAACTGATCTGGTTGTAACGTCCCACCCGCCGCCGAGGAACTCGTCATGCTGCGTTCCAAGCCCGTCCCGATCGATGCAGTCTACGTGCCGACGGCGCGCAAGAAGACGCTTCATCCCGAAACGGCGCGCCTGCTTGCGGAGGACATCCTGGAGAACGGCCTCAAGATGCCGATCCAGGTGCGCGAGGACGGCGCGCGCTACGTTCTGGTCGAAGGGTTGCATCGGCTCGAAGCGATGAAGTTTCTCGGCGAGACCACGATCAGCGCCTATCTCGTGCAGGCGCGCAGGCATTAGCGCTCGCCGCGCCTGCCTTTTCGGCATCCGGCCATTGTCAAAGAACGGGAAGCGGGGCGCGCGGGCCGTGCCTTCCGAATGGTATGTGTGTGGCGCGAACCCGCGCACCCCGCCGATGGCTGTCTGGCTCTCGACCGGTCACGGCGGGCTTTGTCCCGAAAGACGTTTGCCCCCAGCGGCTTTTCCGCATGGTCGTGCGACCACGCCGGCCTGTTCCCAGCCCTCACGTGCCCGATGGTGTCCGACGCCATCGGGGGGAGGTCATCGCCGCCCTCCCGACACCCGGTGCGCACCGGTTCCCATGAGGGCGATGTGGGGGATTATGGGGGAGACTAAAGGGAGGGGGATAAGTTTTTTGCGCTCTCCCTTCACGCCGCAATCCGCGGGATTTGCCGCGGCGCCAAGCTGGAACACCCCTCATCCGACCTCGCTTCGCTCGGCCACCTTCTCCCACAAGGGGAGAAGGAAAAGCGCCCTTCCTTCTCCCCTTGTGGGAGAAGGTGACCCGAAGGGTCGGATGAGGGGTATTTGACAAACACGAACATGCCGTTAGCGTCCCGACATGCCGCACCAAGCAGTTCCTCCTGCCAAGCGAAGTTTCGCCCGTTCGATGCGGCGTGAGCCGACCGAGGCGGAGAACAGGCTTTGGCATGAATTGCGGGGCCGTCGGCTGGACCGGATCAAGTTCCGACGTCAGGTTCCTGTCGGACGCTATGTGGTGGATTTCGTCTGTCTAGAGGCCATGCTCGTCGTCGAGCTTGACGGCAGCCAGCACGCGGAATCGGCGCATGATATGGTGCGTGATGCGGAATTGAAGGCACGCGGATTTCGCGTTCTGCGGTTCTGGAACGACGATGTTCTGAAGGATATGAACGGCGTCTGCGACACCATCATCGCCTATGTGCGCGACGTATCCTTGCAGCCGTGGCGGTAAGCGTTCACTTCTCCCCTTGTTGGGGAAGGTGCCCCGAAGGGGCGGATGAGGGGTATGCGGCGGTGCCATGCTGGAACACCCCTCATCCGACTTCGCTTCGCTCAGCCACCTTCTCCCACAAGGGGAGAAGGGAGGGCGACGACAACGTTATTGCTAATCTTTACGTTGATCGATTGGAATCCTGGCGTTGCCACAGCCCTTCTCCCATATGAGAGGCGGGAGAGGTCAGTCTGATATTGTAGACTTTAGAGTGCGTCCTTGACGCTTTAGCTCTTGAAGAAGGTCAATAACGCCCCGCGGCAGAATCCTTTCTTTTCCTGCCACTTTCCTCTGGGCGCGCTCCACCCGTTGAAAGGCGATTTCGGCAGCTTGGGTGCTAATCTCAAATCTGGATGCGACTTCTTCGGAATTTTGACAATCAAGAGCCATTTCTGTCGGAACGAGAAAGTACGACGCAAACATGTCGGCTTCTCGTTCTTCAATAATTTCTTTTGATTTAATGTATATTTTCTTGTCAGGGTTTCTGCGACGCTCGCCGTCATGACCGAGAAAATAGTGCCCAATCTCGTGGGCGATTGTAAAGCGCGCGCGTGTATGGCCCGCCTTAGCTGATTCAAGAACAGCCTCGCGCACCATCAAAGTGTGCGTGTCGCTATTCATTATCGCCTCGTCGTCGCCCATCCGAGATGCGAATTCTGGTCGAAAACTGAACCGCGCTATATTTTTGGATAGCTGCTCAAGTACCCAATACATATTCGGCGCACACGTTCTACTAATGCCAATTCGATCCCGGACAAATTTTGCCTGATCTTCAATTGCTGCTTCGGATATGGGCATTCTACGGCCTTCCTAATCAGTTTTTGAAATTGTCCATTAAGTTAAGTTAAATCGGAATCGTTGCGCTCAGCTACACCCGCTCGTCGCCCCGCACGTGTCGCACTTCTCGCACGTTCCATTCCTGACCATCGTGAAGTTCTGGCACTCGGTGCACATGTTGCCGGTGTAGCCCTGCATGATGGACTTGGCGCGGCGTTGGGCGGCGAGGGCTTTGGCTTCGGTGGCTTCTTCGGCGGCCGCGTCGGTGAAGAGGGCGGTGGCGTCTTCGGCGACTTCTTCGGCGAGTTCGGCCGCGCGTTCCTCGTAGTCGCGCTTGAAGGCGGTCGCGCCATCGGTCCTGAGGGCGAGGGTGGCGTTGCCCGAGGAGATCGAGCGGACGTTTGAGGTGTAGGCGGCCGTTGCCGGACGGGCAGGGGCTGGCGTGCCAGCGGCCGAGCCCTTGGGTTCGGACGCGCCGGAGACAACCTTCAGGGGCGAGGCGCCGCGGGTCAGGCCCTTGGAGAACGCCGTCGACTTGCCTTCGGTGATGCCGCGTCCAAGCGCCGTGCTGGAGAAGTCGGACGTGTCGACATGGGCGAGGTCGCCGCGGTCGAGATAGGAGATCGCCAGTTCGCGGAAGACGTAATCGAGGATCGACGTCGCGCTCTTGATCGCGTCATTGCCCTGGACCATGCCGGCCGGCTCGAACTTGGTGAAGGTGAAGGCGTGGACATATTCCTCGAGCGGCACGCCATATTGCAGGCCGAGCGAGATCGCGATGGCGAAATTGTTCAGGAGTGCGCGCAAGGTCGCGCCTTCCTTGTTCATGTCGATGAAGATCTCGCCGAGGCGGCCATCGTCATATTCGCCGGTGCGCAGGAAGACGGTGTTGCCGCCTATCTTGGCCTTCTGCGTGTAGCCCTTGCGGCGCGAGGGCAGCTTTTCCTGCTCGCGCACCACGCGCTCGACGATCTTCTCGACGATGCGCTCGGTAACGATCTGCGCCTGCTGCGCCGTCGGGGCGGCGACCAGTTCCTCGATCAGATCGTCTGCCTCGTCCTCGTCATCGGCGATGAGGGAGGCGTTGAGCGGCTGGGAGAGCTTGGAGCCGTCGCGGTAGAGCGCATTGGCCTTCAGCGCCAGCTTCCACGACAGCATGTAGGCTTCCTTGCAGTCCTCCACCGTCGCATCGTTCGGCATGTTGATGGTCTTGGAGATCGCACCCGAAATGAAGGGCTGGGCGGCCGCCATCATGCGGATGTGGCTTTCGACCGACAGATAGCGCTTGCCGATCTTGCCGCAGGGATTGGCGCAGTCGAAGACGGGCAGATGCTCGTCTTTCAGGAACGGTGCTCCTTCCAGCGTCATCGCACCGCAGACATGGATGTTCGCGGCCTCGATGTCCTTCTTGGTGAAGCCGAGCGCGGGCAGGAGTTCGAAGGAGAAGTCGGAAAGCTGCTCGTCGGTGAAGCCGAAAGTCTCCTTCAGCCAGTCGGCGCCGAGCGTCCACTGGTTGAAGATGAACTTGATGTCGAATGCCTGCGCTGTCGCGGCGTTGAGCGCGGCGATCTTCTCGTCGGTGAAGCCCTTGGCCTTGAGCGAGCCGGGATTGATGCCGGGCGCCTGGTTCAGATTACCGTGGCCGACCGCGTAAGCCTCGATCTCGGCGATCTGGCTTTCCGAATAGCCGAGCGTGCGGAGAGCCTCCGGCACGGCGCGGTTGATGATCTTGAAATAGCCGCCGCCGGCAAGCTTCTTGAACTTGACCAGCGCGAAATCGGGCTCGATGCCGGTCGTGTCGCAATCCATGACGAGGCCGATCGTGCCGGTGGGCGCGATGACGGAGACCTGGGCGTTGCGGTAGCCGTGCTTTTCGCCAAGGACGAGCGCGTTGTCCCAGGCGAGGCGGGCGTGGTCGATCAGGTCGGAATGCGGGCAATCCTCGGCGACGAGCGGAACCGGGTTGACCGACAGCCCCTCATAGCCATCCGCAAGGCCATGAGCGGCGCGGCGGTGGTTGCGGATGACGCGCAGCATGTTGGCCGCGTTGCGCTCGTAATCCGGAAAGGCGCCGAGTTCGCCGGCCATTTCGGCCGAGGTCGCGTAGGAGACGCCGGTCATGATCGCGGTCAGCGCGCCGCCGATGGCGCGGCCTTCCTTGGAATCGTAGGGGATGCCGGAGGTCATCAGGAGACCGCCGATATTGGCGTAGCCGAGGCCGAGCGTGCGGTATTCATAGGACAGCCGCGCGATCTCCTTCGACGGGAACTGCGCCATCATCACCGAGATTTCGAGGACGATCGTCCACAGGCGGACGGTGTGCTCATAGGCGGCGATGTCGATGGAACCGTCCTGATTCCGGTAGGGCAGGAGGTTGATCGAGGCGAGATTGCAGGCCGTGTCGTCGAGGAACATGTATTCCGAGCACGGGTTCGAGGCGCGGATCGGGCCCGCGGCCGGCGAGGTGTGCCAGTCGTTCATCGTGGTGTTGAAGTGCAGGCCCGGATCGGCGGACGCCCAAGCAGCGTGGCCGATCTTTTCCCACAGATCGCGCGCCTTCAGCGTCTTCATCACCTTGCCGTCCTTGCGGGCGGTCAGGTTCCAGTCGCCGTCATTCTCGACCGCGCGCAGGAAGTCGTCCTTCAGCGAGACGGAGTTGTTGGAGTTCTGGCCCGAAACGGTGAGATAGGCTTCCGAATCCCAGTCGGTGTCGTAGGTCTTGAACTCGATCGCGGTGTAGCCCTGGCGGGCGAACTGGATGACGCGCTTGACGTAGTTCTCGGGCACGAAGTTCTTCTTCGCCGCCTTGATCTCGCGCTTCAGCGCCGGGTTCCTGGCCGGGTCGAAGCAGTCGCCCCAAGAATCTTCGGAGCCCGCCTCGCAATTGACGCAGGCCTTCATGATGGCGGCGAGGTGTTGCTTGACGATGCGCGAGCCGGTGACGAGGGAGGCGACCTTCTGCTCTTCCTTCACCTTCCAGTCGATATATTCCTCGATGTCCGGGTGGTCGACGTCGACGACGACCATCTTCGCCGCGCGGCGGGTGGTTCCGCCCGACTTGATGGCGCCGGCGGCGCGGTCGCCGATCTTGAGGAAGGACATCAGGCCGGACGAGCGGCCGCCGCCCGACAGCTTCTCGCCTTCGCCGCGCAGATAGGAGAAGTTCGAACCGGTGCCCGAGCCGTATTTGAACAGGCGTGCCTCGCGGACCCACAGGTCCATTATGCCGCCCTCGTTGACGAGGTCGTCCTCGACGCCCTGGATGAAGCAGGCATGGGGCTGCGGGTGCTCGTAGGAGGACTTCGACTTGGTCAATTTGCCGGTGAAGGGGTCGACGTAATAGTGGCCCTGGCCGGGACCGTCGATGCCATAGGCCCAGTGGAGGCCGGTGTTGAACCATTGCGGGCTGTTCGGCGCGACGCGCTGGGTGGCGAGCATGTAGGCGAGTTCGTCGCGGAAGGCGGACGCATCTTCCTCGGAGGCGAAATAGCCGCCCTTCCAGCCCCAGTAGGTCCAGGTACCGGCAAGGCGATCGAAGACCTGGCGCGCGTCGGTCTCGGAGCCGTAGCGCTCGGTTTCGGGCAGCGCGGCAAGTGCCGCTTCGTCGGCGACGGAGCGCCACAGGAAGGACGGGACGTCGTTTTCCTCGACCTTTTTGAGCCGCGCGGGCACGCCGGCCTTGCGGAAATATTTCTGCGCGAGGATGTCGCTGGCTACCTGGGAGAACTGCGCCGGCACGTCGATGTCGGCAAGGCGGAAGACGATGGAGCCGTCCGGGTTCTTGATTTCGCTGACCGCCTTGCGGAACTCGACTTCCGCATAGGCCGACTGGCCGGGCTTGGTGAAGCGACGTTCGATACGCATCTTGATTGTCCCATCCGTCTATATGTTGTGGTCCTGCCTCGCCGCCGGGCGATTGCCGCAAGAACCGATTTCCGCATCCGGCCGACGCCCCGCGCGCCAAAGCCCGTTCCCTCGAAAACGCTTGAAAATCCTACGCTTGGCCGATCCTCGTCGCGGGCTTCATGCTCGCTCTGCGAACCGGCGAGGCTTACCCCGTATCCCGATTCCGAAAACCAGAACCCAACTCTATCTTGGGTTACTCTGACGCTGCAACACTAAATATAGTGTTTACGATCAAAAATTCCGAACCCAGAACGCAGAAAAATTGCGCGTCGAAACCCATTCGGCGCGGCGCTAACTGCGCCGTTCCGACCTGTCTCCATCCAATTACCGGAAAACCCCGACCCCGAAGAAACCCGCCTCGGTGCAACCCAAAAGAGCGCACGAGGATCATAACAACGCGACTCGGGTCGGAGCGTCAAGGGATCGTTTACGATCGTTAGCCGACCGCTAGATATTGTTGGGAGCGATGTGGATAACGGGGAGAAGAATCAGCCGCGCTTGGCTGTGCTTTCCCGGTTCACGCCAGCGCGTTCAGCACCAGGAAGATGAGCCCCGACAGGAGGGCGGCGGCGGGGACGGTCGTGATCCAGGCGGCGACGATGGTGGAGACGTGGGCGCGGCGAACCAGCCGGCGGCGCCTGGCCTCCTCGGTGGAGATCGGCGCGGCGTCGATGTCACGGTCGCCGTCCGTGCCATTGCCGTCGAAGGGGATCGACGCTTCGCTCGCCTGATCCTCGGCAAGCTGGCCGCGGGCGGCGCGATGAAGTGCATTCTTGCGCTCCATGTAGCGGCGGCGGCGCGGCGAATTGGCGGTATACCATTCGCGGAAGAAGCCGACGCCGAAGACCGCGCCGACGGCGATGTGGGTGGAACTGACCGGCAGGCCGAACCAGGAGGCGACGATGACGGTGATCGCGGCCGACAAGGAGACGCAGAAGGCGCGCATCGGGTTGAGCTTGGTGATCTGCTCGCCGACCATGCGGATCAGCTTGGGACCGAACAGGACGAGGCCGAGCGAGATTCCGAACGCGCCGATAACCATGACCCAGAGCGGGATCGAGACACTCGACGCGATAGCGTCGGCCTCGGCGGTATAGACGATCGCCGCGAGCGGGCCGACGGCATTGGCGACATCGTTGGCGCCATGGGCGAAGGACAGGAGGCAGGCCGAGCAGATCAGCGGGATGTTGAAGAGCTTGCGCAGCGACTGGTTGCGGTTTTCCATGCCGACGGACTGGCGGCGCACATGGCCGCGCGACCAGAGCCAGGTCACGAACCCTACGACAGCGCCGATCAGCAGCAGCGCGGAGCCGGACAGGTCGATCACGCGGCTCAAGCCCTTCATGCCGAGATAGATCGCGAAGGCGCCCGCCATGATCGCGACCAGAACCGGCACCCAGCGACGGGCGGCGCCGATCTTGTCCTCGCGATAGATGATCGCCTCCTTGATGAAGGCGAGGAAGAGGGCGGCGATGACGCCCCCCAGAAGGGGCGAAATGACCCAACTCGCGGCGATGCCGCTCATCATCGGCCAGTTGACCGCCGAAAGGCCGGCCGCCGCGATGCCCGCGCCCATGACGCCGCCAACGACGGAATGCGTCGTCGAGACGGGCGCGCCGATCCAGGTCGCGAGGTTGATCCAAAGCGCCGACGAGATCAGAGCCGCCGTCATGGCGCGGATGAAAACATCGGGACTGCCGACCGAGGAGATGTCGATGATGCCGCGCGAGATCGTGTTGACGACGTCACCGCCGCCTATCAGCGCGCCGGCGCTTTCGAAGACGGCCGCGATCGCGATTGCGCCGCCCATGGTCAGCGCCTTGGCGCCTACGGCCGGGCCGACATTGTTGGCGACGTCGTTGGCGCCGATGTTCAGCGCCATATAGCCGCCGAGCACGGCGGCAACCACGATCAGCACCGCGCGCGGCTCGTCGAAGACATATAGCGAGGCAAAGACGGCGCTGAGCGCCAGGAACAATAGCGACAGGCCCGGCGCGACGAGCCCGCGGGCGACGACGGACGTGGCTTCCTCGACATGGACGAGCTTGTCCAGGTCCTTGTCGAGCGTTTCCTTGCGTATCGTCGTGTCGGCCATCGTCAGTCCAAAGGGTTTCGCCACCGGGTTGGTTCCTCGGTTAGCCGGCTAGCCCATATGAAGACGAAATGCGACCGTCAGGCGGCAGATTTTCGGGGATGAGCGCCGAACTTGGCGATCAGTTCGGCAAGATCGGGCTCGTTGACGAGACGGGCGGCGTCCTGAACCGGGAACCAGCGCCGGCGGCGCTTCTTCTTCTCGCGCCACTTATCGGCAACGTCCTTGACTTCCAGCGGATAGACCAGAACCTCGCAGCGCCACTGGCGGCCGCGGGCAAGCTGCTTGGCGTAGTAGAAGCGGCCGAGCGCGTCCTGCGCGATCTCGCCGGCGACGCCCGCTTCCTCGTCGGCCTCGCGCGCGGCGGCGTGCCACAGATCTTCCTCGCCCTCGGGCCAGCCCTTGGGGATCACCCACCGGCCGGTGCCGCGGCTGGTGATGAGCATGACTTCATAGCCTGCATCCGACTGCCGGAAAGGCAGCGCGGCGACCTGCGTGCGGCAGGGCAGCCCGCCGATCAGACGGCGAAGCCGTTCGGCGACATGCGCGCGGGTCTGGTGGCTGAAGATCATGGTCCTGTTTCGAGTCCGATTCGTTTGCCAACTCAAGGAGTATCCTCCTCAAGTCGAGAGTTTCAAAGCATTTTCTCCGTGGAGATCACACCGAAATGGGGTCCCCTGCGCAAAAACGCAAGTCCCGCGCAAGTTTCGACCGGTTTCGGTTCGCTTTCGGTTCGGCTTAACCGAGATGGCCTTCGGCAATCGGCTTTTGATAGGTGAACCCCAGATCCCAAGGGAAATAGATCCACGTATCCTGCGACACTTCCGTTACGAAAGTGTCGACGAGCGGGCGGCCCTTCGGCTTGGCGTAGATGGTGGCGAAATGGGCCTTCGGCATCATCGCGCGGACGATGGCGGCGGTCTTGCCGGTGTCGGTCAGGTCGTCGATGATCAGCACGTCCTTGCCCTCGTCCTCGAGCAGCGCGGGATTGATCTCCTTCAGGACCTTCAGTTCGCCCTGCTCGGTGTAGTCGTGATAGGAGGCGACGCAGACCGTCTCGATCAGGCGCACGCCGAGTTCGCGCGAGATGACGGCGGCGGGAACGAGACCGCCGCGCGTGATGCAGACGATCGCGCGCCAGTTGCCGTTGATGCCGGACAGGCGCCAGGCGAGCGCGCGTGAATCGCGGTGGAATTGATCCCAGGAAACGGGAAAGGCTTTTTCGGGCAGGGACATTTTGCGGGGCACTCCGGGCGCGGCGGCTTGAAAAAGGCGGAATGCGCGCGGAACTAGCCGCATTCATGCGCTTTTGGCAAGCGGTTTGCGCCCGCGACCGCTTTCTTGCCATGCTGGCGCGCGAAACACGGCCGCCCGTCAGCCGGATCGACGACAATCGGCGCGCGCACATACCGCATTCCGTTCCATCCGCCGATCTTCTAGAACCGCCGGACCGAGCCACCCGAAAGGCAGCAGCAGCGTGCAGTCATCCGACGAGCGGACGAAGGTCAAGAGCCGCAATTACGACGCCGTCGCGAGCTTCTACGAGGCGCTTGCCAATATCTATTCGTTCGGGCTGATCCGCCGCGCAAAGATGGCCGAACTCATCCATTTCAAGCGTGGGGACAGAGTGCTCTATCTGGGTGCCGGCTCGGGCGAGGACGCGGTGGCGGCGGCTCGCGCAGGGGTGGACGTCACGGCCATCGACCTTTCGGCGCGCATGATCGAAAGGCTGCGCCGGCGCATGGCGCGCAAGGGGCTGAAAGCCGAACTGATCGCCGGCGATGCGCTCACGCTCGCGCCCGAGACGCTTTTCGATGCGGTCTGCGGCAACTATTTCTTCAATGTCTTCGGCCCCGACGACATGCCGGTCGTGCTCGCCAAGGCGGCGACCCATGTGCGACCGGGCGGCCAGCTGATGATCGCCGACATGGCGCCACCATCGGGACTGCTCGGCCCGCTCGCCTGGCTCTATCTCAAATTCGGCCTGACCTTCTTCTGGCTGCTCGGGCTGGCCTCGCAGCACCCGATCTACGACTACCGGCCGCACGCCGCGCGGCTCGGGCTGGTCGAGCGCGCCGTTCACGATCACAAATTGTTCGGGATCGGTCCCGCGCTCTACCGCACGCTCGTCTTCGCCAAGCCGGAGGTGTCGGCATGAGCCGCAAACTGATCGACCGTTTTCTCGACCGCAATCTCGCCGACCTGCCCGAGGCGCCCTTGAGCGAAGACGAACGGCTTGCGCTCGTCTCCCGCCACGGTGATTTCTCGCTCGCCTATTCGACGGCTGTGCAGACTGGGCTGCGTCATTTCGGTGACGCGCGGGGATACGTCGCGCATTCGGCCAAGATGGGGTCGCTGATCGCGCTTGGCGATCCGGTCTGTGCGCCGGACGACAAGGCGCGGCTGCTCGACGCTTTCGTCGGTGCCGCGAAAACGCCGATCTTCGCCGAAATCCGCCGCGAGACGGCACAGCACCTGGCCGCGCGCGGCTACAGGGTCGCGATGATGGGTATCGACAGCGCGCTCGATCTCCAGACCTACGACTTTTCCGGCAAGCGCAAGGAGACGGTGCGCTATTCGGAGCGCTGGCTGGACAAGAAGGGCTATCGCATCGCCGAAGCCGAGGAAGTCGACGGCGCGGAGGCGATGATCCGCGACCTTTCGGAGCGCTGGCGCGCCTCGCGCATCGTCAGGAAGCGCGAGATGGCGTTTCTCAACCGGCCGCTGCCGGAGGCGGGCGGGCCGATGATGCGCCGCTTCGTGCTGATCGAACCGGACGGGCGCGTCGGCTGCCTTGTCTATTTCGATCCGATCTGCCGCGACGGCGACGTGATCGGCTACCTGACCGCCTTCAAGCGCAAGCTGCCGGACACGACCTCCCACGCCGAGATCGGGCTGACCAAGCGCGCCGCCGACATCTTCAAGGCCGAAGGGAAAGAGATGCTCATGCTCGGCCTGTCGCCGCTGTGCGACGTCGAGCCGAGCGGTTTTGCCGAAAGCGCGGCGTTCCGGGCGATGCTGAAACGGCTCTACCGGTCCGGCGCGGTCAATCGCAAGGTGTTCAACCTGCAAGGTCACGCCGCCTTCAAGCGCCGTTTCCACGGTCGCGAGGAACCGCGCTACCTCGCCTGGAACGCCGGGTCCCCGTTCGTGCATTTCATCGCGTTGATGCGGCTTTCCAAAGCGTTCTGACGGGTTTCGTCAACGCGACATGAAGGTCGCGGTCGGCATGGAATCCAGCACGGTCTTCGTCACGCCGCCGAAGAAGAACTCCTTCAGCTTCGACTGGCTGTAGGCGCCGGTGACCAGCAGGTCGGCGCCGAGCTCGACGGCGCGGTTCTGGATCGCCTGGCCATGCGTCAGCTCCGATTTGTGCTGGCTCTGGACCGTGACACGGACGCCATGGCGCGACAGGGCGGCCGCAATCTGCCCGCCGGCTGTCATCGCATCGTGCCCGCCATAGCGATCCGGATCGACGGTGAAGATTTCGACCTGGCGCGCTGCGGTGAGCAAGGGCAGGGCGTCGAACACTGCACGGGTGGATTCGCGCGTGCCGTTCCAGCCGATCAGGATCGTCTCGAACCGGGTGTCGACCGGCATCGCATAGGGAACGAACAGGACCGGCCGGCCGGTTTGCAGCAGCAGCGCATCGACATTGGCGCCGGGCATATGGGACGAGGGATCGCGCTGCTGGACCACGATCAGGTCGACGGCGCGGGCGCTTTCGAGCGAGGAGATCGCGCTGTCGCCGGAAAAGCTTTCCAGCGCCCGCCACTCGGCCGAAAGCCCGGAGCGCGACATGCGCCCGTCGAACATCTGGCGCATCGCCTCGGAGCGTTCCTTGTTGGTCTCGCTGCTGGTGACCATGAAGTCGGCGTCGGGAAAGCCCATCGGCGTCGCATAGGGGACGGGGAGCGGTTCGGCGTGGACGCCGATGACATGGGCCGAAAAACGTTCGGCGAGCGGTGCGATGCAGTCGAGCACGCGGCGGGCGTCGGTTTCGTCCTGAAGGACGGCGAGAATCGTCCTGTAGCTCATCCAAGCCTCCCATGGGTTGCATTGCAAACCGATAGGCCACTCATGATGCGCTTTGCCTCGATCGAGATCAAGCGTTGGCTGAAATAGCTTCCACCATCGCGCGAACTTCCGCCAGCGCCGCGTCGAGCTTCGCCTGATCGCGTGCGCGCACCACCAGTTCTGTCCAGAAGGAGCCGTCCTGGTATTTGGGATAGGAACCGATGATCGTTTCGGGGTGGCGCTTCTGGATTTCGCCGAGCGGGCCGCCGATCGTGCCTTCGCCATGCGGGCAGTGGACCGCGCCGGAAAGGAGCTTCGCTCCGCCTTTCAAAGTCGGCACGACATTGTCGAGCATCGCCTGGAAGATCGCCGGCACGCCGGCCATGACATGCACGTTGCCGATGACGAAGCCGGGCGCCATCGAGATCGGATTGTCGATGTGGGTCGCGCCCTGCGGCATCCGCGCCATGCGCCGGCGCGCCTCGGTGAACTCCATGCCGCGCGCCGCATAATGCGCCTCGAGCATCGCGAAGGCGCGGTCGTCATAGCCGCAGGGAACGGCGAAGGCGGCCGAGATGGAATCGGCCGTGATGTCGTCATGCGTCGGGCCGATGCCGCCGGTGGTGAAGACGTAGGTGTACCGCGCGCGCAGCGCATTGACCGCCTCGACGATCGCGGCCTCGTCGTCCGCGACGATGCGCACTTCCTTCAGGTCGATGCCGATTGCAGTGAGAACGTCGGCGAGGTGGCCGATATTGCGGTCCTTGGTGCGGCCCGAGAGGATCTCGTCTCCGATGACGATCATGGCGGCGGTGACGATTTCGGTCATGTCGGTCCCGATCCTGTTTTTCCTATCGCTTAAGGCCAAGGCCGCTTACAGGCAATCGACCGGCCTTGCGGCGTCCCGCTTTTTTCTTTGCCGTCCAGGACGCGACGCCCTAAATGCGGCCGGGTTCAGGAGACGCGCATGAGTTTCATTTCGGTATTGTTCTGGCTGGTCGTGACGGCCGTCGTCGTTCTTCTTCTGGTCACCGGCTTTTTCATGCATGTCACGCGGCGCATCTCCCGCCAGGCGGAAAAACTCGTTCCGGCGGCCGGCAAACGCATCACCATCGACGGACACGACGTTCATTATGTCGAGAGCGGGCAGGGTCGGCCGATCCTGATGATTCATGGCCTCGGCGGGCATCTGCACCACATGCGCCGGCCCCTGATGGAACAGTTCGGCGACGACTATCGCCTGATCGCGATCGACCGTCCGGGTTCGGGATATTCGACGCGGCCGCGCGGCGACGGTCGCCTGTCGCAACAGGCCGATTTCATCGCTCACTTCATCGACGCGATGGGGCTCGACCGGCCGCTGGTCGTCGGTCACTCGCTGGGCGGGGCGATCGCGCTCGCCGTTGCGCTGCGCCATCCCGGCAAGATCAGCGGGCTGGCGCTGATCTCGCCGCTGACGCATCATTATGCCGAGGTGCCGCCGGAATTCGCGCCGCTGCACATTCCCAATCCCCTGCTGCGCCGGCTGATTGCAAACACCGTCGCGGTGCCGGCCTCGGCGCGCAATGCGCCGCGCACGCTCGATTTCGTCTTCGGCCCGCAAAAGCCGCCGGCCGATTTCGCCGTCGCGGGCGGCGCGCTGGCCGGAATGCGGCCGAGCCACATCTATGCGACCTCGACGGATCTCGTCGCGCTGCGGCACGATCTCCAAGATTTCGAGACGCGCTATGGCGAGATCGACCTGCCTGTCGGCATCCTCTTCGGCGACAAGGACCGGGTTCTCAACTACCGGCGGCACGGCCTGTCGATGCGCGACAAGATCGCCGATCTGGACCTTGAAATCGCCGAAGGCGTAGGCCACATGCCGCAATATGCCGTGACGGGCCAGGTCGTGGCGTTCATCCGCCGCATTGCCGAACGCGCATTCCATCCGATAGCGGTGGCGAACGCGGCACGCTGAAGCGCTTCAGGGGAGAACGAAACAATCATGACTGCCGACGACCGTGCGGTCGAGCAGGTGGAAGACCTGCTCGCCACCGAACATCTCGCCGAAGCCCTTGAGAGCGATCATTTCCGCCAGTTTCTCGATCACATCCCGATCGCCATCGCTGTGTCGGAATGTGAAGGCGACGAATGCATCGTCTATGCGAACCCGGCTTTCCACGATTGCGTCGGGCTGACGGAAGATGAACTCGATGGACATCCCTGGAACAAGGTCGATGCGGCGCTGACGCCATGCGCGGACGAGGTCGGCGCGGTCAGCGCGTTCATCCGGGAGCCGAGCGACGAGCCGCTCGAATGTGCCATCGGGACGGACGGTGAACGACGCCGCGTCGGGCTTTATGCAAGCATCATCGAGAATGAGGAGTCGGATGCCGTCTTCCGCGTCGTCGCCATCGTCGAATTGCCCCAGGCCGAAGGCGACGACCGGGAGGCCCTGATCCAGCAGATCGCCGAGCGCGACGTTCTTCTCAAGGAAATCCAGCATCGGGTGAAGAACAATCTCCAGATGGTCGCCGCGCTCATCCGCATCGAGGCGAAGAATGCCGGGCCGGGCGCGGGCAAGGAGCCGTTCAGCCGCCTCGCCGGGCGAATCGATTCCCTGCATTTGCTCTATCAGGCCCTGGAGGCGGGCAGGGACAGCGAAACCGTCGATCTCGGCCTCTATCTCGGCGACATCGCGTCCGCCGTCATGCGCAGCCATGCCGTCGAGGGCGTCAGACTCGACATGAAGCTCGATTCCTATCCGGTCTCGATCAATGTCGCGATGCCGGCCGGGCTGGTGGTCAACGAGCTTTTCACAAACGCCCTGAAATATGCCTTTCCCGACGGCAAGGGGGGCACGATCCTGCTTCACAGCCTGACCGAGGACGGCCACTGCACGGTGACGGTCGCCGATGACGGCATCGGCCTGCCGGAAGGCGTCGAATGGCCGGCACGGGGCAAACTCGGCAGCCTGATCGTCAAGTCGCTGCGCGAGAACGCGCACGCCGATGTCGAGGTGCAGTCGGTTGCAGGCGAGGGGATGAAGGTCACAATGCAGTTCCGGCGCAAGGATGCCCTGCGCGCCTGACGCCGGTCAGTCGCCGCCGCGCGAGCGCTGCGTCAACCTGATCGAGGCGGCGCGCATTTCCGCCGCGCGCACCTCGTCGCTCTGGGCGGAGCGCGACTCCACACGCATCGGGGTGCCGGCCCCGCAGGCGGCCAGAAGGGTGGTTGCCAGGATGGCGGCAATCAGCTTCGTCATCGTCAGCCTCGTTTCGATCGCATGTGTGTGGCGATAGCCGAGCCGGCAGGCCGCTGCAAGCCCGGCGCTTGACGCTTCGCCCCAAGCGGGACAGAAGCAAGACGCGCGGGCGTGGTGGAACCGGTAGACACACCGGACTTAAAATCCGGAGGCCATGGCCGTGCGGGTTCGAGTCCCGCCGCCCGCACCAATCCACAAATTAGACTTTAGTCTTAGTCCAAATCGGTTGCCGCACGGGTTTCAATCGTTACAAACGAAGCGATCAAGAAAAATCAGGGAGGATGATCCATGCTCACACTCACACGTTCCATCGCATTGGCCGTTTCGGTCGCATTCGCGGGCTCGCTCGCTCATGCGCAGGACGACCGCGCCGACTGGCCGAACGATCTGACGATCGGCACCGCGAGCCAGGGCGGAACCTACTTCATCTACGGCAACGGCATGGCGAGCTTCATCTCCGAAAGCCTCGGCATCAACGCGTCGGGCGAAGTGACCGGCGGGCCGGTGCAGAACGTGACCCTGGTGCAGACCGGCGATCATCAGATCGGTCTCGTGACGATGGGGCCGGCGCTCGAAGCCTGGAATGGCGAGAGCGAGCTGGCGCCCGGCGTCGAGCACAAGGACATCCGCGCCCTGTTCCCGATGTATCAGACGCCGTTCCAGGTCGTGGTTCTGGCCAATTCCGGCATCGAATCGGTGTCCGATCTGGAGGGCAAGCGCGTCGGCGTCGGTCCGGCCGGCGGGACGCCAGGCACCTACTGGCCGCGCTTCATGGAGACCCTCGGCGTCAACGCCAACGTGTCCTTCGCCGGTGCTTCGGATGCCGGCGGCCAGTTGAAGGACGGGTTGATCGACGCTTTCGCGTTCGCTGCCGGCGTGCCGATCTCGGCCTTCGCCCAGCTCGCCGCCGAGAACGACGTAAAAATGTTCGGATTCAGCGAGGAAGAACTGGCGCAGATCCTCGAGGCGCATCCGGAAATGGCGGCGTTCACAATCCCGAGCGGCACGTATCAGGGTCACGACTACGACCAGCCGACGGTCGGTCTGTGGAACTTCGCCATCGCCCACAAGGACATGCCCGAGAGCCTGGCCTACGAGATCACCAAACTGGTACTCGAGAACAACGACCGGATGATGCAGATCCACGCCACCTCGGCCGAGACGCTGACGGAGAACTGGGACAAGAACTCGTTCATGCCCTATCATCCGGGCGCCGTGCGGTATCTGGAAGAGCAGGGCATCACCGTGCCCGACAATCTGAAGGACTGATCGCCTTCGCGCCTCTCACGCCCCGGTTGCGCACCCGCGCCGCCGGGGCTTTTGCCATCTGACCGGTGTCCTCGGGGAGGGATATCATGACGCAAACCAGCACGGCATCGCCAGATACGATCAATCTCGCCGAAGGCGTGGACATCGAGCCGCAGGGCTACAACCAGCGGCTTTTCCGCGGGCCGATGCACTGGCTGGTCGTCGTCGCCTGCATCGCCTACACCGTCTTCCACATCGCGGTGATGAACCTCTACCCGCTGGAGACGTGGACCTATCGGCTGATCCACATCGCGGGCGGTCTTGCGATCGGCTTCCTGCTCTATTCCGCGCATGGCGTCACCAAGGAGGCCGGGGAGGCCAAACGCAACCCGCTTGGCCTCATCGTGCTTTTCGGCGCCGCAGCCGGCATTCTCTACGGAGCGTTCTGTATGCTCGTCGCCTGGGGCAACTGGTGGACGACGGGCCAGGCCGCGCCGCCTGCCTTCGCGTTCCAGACCTTCGGCATCCCCTTGCTTGCGGGCACGGTCCTTGCCGTCGTCCATGGCTGGTTCTTCGCCGACCCGGCCGAGGACCGGATCAATCTCGCGGACGTTCTGCTGGCGGTCGCCGCCGGGGCAGTCTGCCTCTACATCATCTACAATGCGGGCGCGCTGCGCCTTCGCGCCGGCACCGGCATGGCGCAGCCGGGCGACATGTGGGCCTCGATCGCCGGCGTCATCCTGATCCTGGAACTGACCCGCCGCCTTGCCGGACTGGCTCTGGTCATCATCGCCGGCGTCTTCATCCTCTACAGTTTCGTCGGGCCGTGGCTGCCGGGCTTCCTCCAGCATCGCGGCTATTCGGTGTCGCGCTTCTTCACCTATGTCTATACCGACCAGGGGATTCTGGGGCCGACGACGGCCATCTCGTCGACCTACATCATCCTGTTCGTCACCTTCGCGGCGTTTCTGCAAGCCTCGAAAGTGGGCGAGTATTTCGTCAATTTCGCCTTTGCAGCCGCCGGGCAGGCGCGCGGCGGACCGGCCAAGGTCGCCGTCTTCGCCTCGGGCCTGATGGGCACGATCAACGGCACATCCGCCGGCAATGTCGTCTCGACCGGATCACTGACCATCCCACTGATGCGCAAGGTCGGCTACAAGCCGCAGACAGCGGCGGCCGTCGAAGCGGCCGCATCCTCGGGCGGCCAGATCATGCCGCCGATCATGGGCGCCGGCGCCTTCATCATGGCCGAGATCACCGGCATTCCCTATACGGAGATCGTGGTCGCCGCGATCATCCCGTCCATCCTCTATTTCGCCTCGGTCTATTTCATGGTCGATCTCGAGGCGACCAAGAAGGGCATGAAGGGGCTTCCGCGTTCGGAACTGCCGAAATTTGGCAAGCTCTTGATGCAGGTCTATCTGTTCGTTCCGATCGTCATCCTGATCTATGCGCTCTTCGCCGGCTATTCGGTCATCCGCGCCGGCACGCTGGCGATGATTGCGGCGGCCGTCGTCTCCTGGCTGACGCCCAACAGAATGGGGCCGCGCGCGATCCTCTACGCCTTCGAACTCGCCGCCAAGATGTCGCTCCAGCTCGTCGCGGTGTGCGCGGCGGCGGGCATCATCGTCGGCGTGATCGCGCTGACGGGCGTCGGCACGCGCTTTTCGGCGGTGCTTCTTGCACTTGCCGAGCAGAACCAACTCATCGCGCTGTTCTTCGCCATGTGCGTCTCCATCATCCTGGGCATGGGAATGCCGACGACGGCCGCCTATGCCGTTGCGGCATCCGTGCTGGCGCCGGGACTGATCCAACTCGGCATCCAGCCGCTCGTGGCGCATTTCTTCATCTTCTACTACGCGGTGATGTCCGCGATCACGCCGCCCGTGGCGCTGGCCGCCTATGCGGGGGCGGCGCTCGCCCGGTCCGACCCGATGAAAACGTCGGTGGAGAGCTTCAAGATCGGGCTCGCGGCCTTCGTCGTGCCGTTCATGTTCTTCTATTCGGCGGAAATGCTGATGCAGGGCGAGTGGCTCGACATCATCCACGTCTTCGTGACGGCGACGATCGGCATCTACCTCCTGTCGTCCTCCGTCATCGGCTGGTTCTTCGGGCCGTTGAATGCCGTCCTGCGCATCCTGCTTCTTTTCGCAGCGCTTGCGATGATCAAGGGCGGATGGACCTCCGACCTGATCGGCCTTGCGGTCGGCGGTGCGCTGTTCGCATATCAGAAGCGGGTGGTGGAGCCGCGGACCCTGGCGCGCGGCGCGGATTAGGCGAAACAGTTTTCGCGGGATCGGACGGAAAGCAATCTGGCTTTCCGTCCAACGGCTTGGCACATTCGGTTCAAACGGAGTGTCATCGAAGATGTCAGAAAAATTCAATCGCCCGCGCCGCAGGCCAGCCCCCTGGCACGAGATGGCGTCCACGCTCGTCGATGTCGCGACCGGCCGCAAGCCGGCCGATCTCGTCATCCGTAACGGACGCTGGGTCAATGTCTATTCCGGCGAGATCATCGCGGGGACCGATCTTGCCGTGTCCGGTGGCCGGTTTGCCTATTGCGGGCCGGATGCCAGCCACGCAATCGGCGAGGGGACCGAGGTGATCGACGCCGGCGGGCGCTATCTCGTACCGGGCCTGTGCGACGCGCACATGCATGTCGAGAGCGGCATGGTGACGGTCACCGAGTTCTGCCGCGCCGTCATTCCGCACGGCACGACCTCGATGTTCATCGATCCGCACGAGATTGCCAATGTTCTCGGGCTCGACGGCGTCAGGCTGATGCATGACGAGGCGATGGCGATGCCGGTCAACGTCCATGTCCAGATGCCGTCCTGCGTGCCGTCCGCGCCGGGGCTGGAGACGCCGGGCGCGACGCTCGATGAGGCCGACGTTGCCGAGGCGATGACCTGGGAAAACATCATCGGGCTCGGCGAGATGATGAACTTTCCGGGCGTCTCGGCGAACGATCCGAAGATGGTCGCGGAGATCGCCGAGACGATGAAGGCCGGACGCACCGTCGGCGGACATTATGCCTCGCCGGACCTCGGTCCCGCCTTCCACGGCTATGTCGCCGGCGGGCCGGAGGACGACCACGAAGGCACGCGCGCGGAAGATGCCATCGCCCGCGTGCGGCAGGGAATGCGCGCCATGCTGCGGCTCGGCTCGGCCTGGTACGACGTGGCCGAACAGGTCAAGGCGGTGACGGAATCGGGGCTCGACCCGCGCAATTTCATCCTTTGCACCGATGACTGCCATTCGGGCACCCTGGTCGAGGACGGCCACATGGACCGCGTCGTGCGCCACGCGATCGCGCAGGGGCTGAAGCCGGTCACGGCGATCCAGATGGCGACGCTCAACACGGCGCAGCATTTCCGGCTGGAGCGCGAGATCGGCTCGATTTCGCCGGGGCGCATGGCCGACTTCCTCCTCGTTTCGGATCTGGCGGCGCTGAAGATCGACGAGGTTTATGCGCATGGCCGCCTGCTGGCCGAGAGCGGCCGGCTCGTCGCGGAGATCGAGCCCTATCCCTATCCGGCCAGGGCCAAGCAGACGGTGAGGCTCGGCAAGACGCTGACGGCGGCCGATTTCGACATTAGGGCGCCGGAGGGCGCGAATTCGGTCCGGGCGCGGGTGATCGGCGTGATCGAGAACCAGGCGCCGACGCGCGCGCTCGAGATGGATTTAGCCGTCGAGAACGGGCTGGTGGCGATGGACGGCGCGAACGACGTCTGCCAGATCGCGTTGGTCGAGAGGCACAGGGCGACGGGCAGCGTCGTCAACGCGCTCGTCTCCGGTTTCGGATACACGAAGCCCTGCGCGATGGCCTCGACGGTCGCCCATGACAGCCATCACATGATCGTCGTCGGCACCAACAAGGCCGACATGGCGCAGGCGGCCAATCGTCTCGGCGAGGTCGGCGGCGGGGTCGTGCTGATCTCGGAAGGCCGGGAACTGGCTCTGGTCGAACTGCCGATCGCAGGGCTGATGTCGGACGAGCGGGCGGAGACCGTCGCGCAGAAGGCCGAGAAGCTGACGGCGGCGATGCGCGCGGTCGGCTGCGACCTCAACAACGCCTACATGCAGCACTCCCTTCTGGCGCTCGTGGTCATCCCCGAATTGCGGATTTCGGATCAGGGGCTGGTCGACGTGCGGACGTTTCAGAAGGTGGATCTGTTCGTCGAATAGGGCGGTTGGTCAATCCCGGCTGCGTCTTGCGGCGCGTTCCTCTCGCGAGCGGCGGCGGGGGACGGCATCGCCTTCGGCGGCGGGGGTCGCCTTGCGCTCGGGCAGCTTCACCTGCGCTGCCAGCTTCGGGAACGGGTCGACCTTGTTCGGCAGTGCCATGGCGTTGATGAAGAGTTGCTGGAAATTCGGTTCCAAGGCGGTCTCGATCTTGTCGATGCGCTGAACGGTGTCCTCGATTTCGCGGCGATGGTCGCGGTTGAGAAGCGCCATCAGCGCGCCGGTGCCGGCGGCATTGCCGACGGCCTTGACGTCGGACAACTCGCAATCGGGGATCAGGCCGAGGACCATCGCATATTTCGGGTCGATGAACGAACCGAAGGCTCCGGCGAAGCAGATCGTTTCGACGGTCTCGACGCCCTGCTTCTCCATCAGGAGCTTGATGCCGGCATAAAGCGCCGACTTGGCAAGCTGGATCGCGCGCACGTCGTTCTGCGTGACGGTGATGCGCTGCTTGCCTTCGTGAAGCACATAGGTCGCGGTGCGGCCCGAGGCTTCGATGCGCGGGGATCTGGCGGCGAGCGAGCCGTCGACCACACCGTCCTCGGTGATGATGCCGGCAAGATACATCTCCGCGACGACCTCGATGATCGCCGAGCCGCAGATGCCGGTAATGCCGACGGCCTCGGCATCCTCGAAGAAGCCCGGTTCGTCCGACCATTTGTCGACGCCGATGACGCGGAACTTCGGCTCCAGCGTGTCGGGATCGATGCGCACGCGCTCGATCGCGCCCGGCGCGGCGCGCTGGCCGGACGAAATCTCCGCGCCCTCGAAGGCGGGACCGGTGGGGGAGGAGGCAGCGAGGAGGCGCTGTCGGTTGCCGAGCACGATCTCGGCGTTGGTGCCGACATCGACCAGCAGCATCATGCGGTCCTGCCGGTGCGGGCCTTCCGACAGCGTTGCGCCGGCGGCATCCGCGCCGACATGGCCGGCGATGCATGGGAGCACGTAGACGCGCGCGCCGTGGTTGATCTTCAGTCCGATCTCGCTTCCCCACGTATGCACCGCGCCCGAGACGGCGAGCGCGAAGGGCGCCTGGCCGAGTTCGGTCGGATCGATGCCGAGAAAGAGGTGGTGCATGATCGGATTGCCGACGAAGACGGCGTCGAGCAGCGTGTCGTGCTCCACTTCGGCTTCCGCGCAAACCTTGTCGATGAGGTCATTGACCGCGCCGCGCACGGCCTTGGTCATCGCCTCGCGCCCGTCCGGGTTCATCATCACGTAGGAGACGCGGCTCATCAGGTCTTCGCCGAAGCGGATCTGCGGGTTCTGCGTGCCGGAAGTCGCGGCGATGCGGCCCGAGAGCAGCGAGACGAGGTGCATCGCGATGGTGGTCGAGCCGATGTCGCAGGCGATGCCATAGGCCTCGTTCTTGAGGCCCGGCCACAGCGCGATAAGGGTCGGCCGCGAGGAATCGAGGTCGCGGTGAATGGCGGCGGTGACGCCCCAGTTGCCCTTGCGCAGGATCGACTGGACCTGCGGCAGGAGATGCTGGGAGACGAGCAGATCCTGCCAGCCCCAATCCCTTTCGAGCATGACCTTCAGTCGGTCGAGATCGCCGAGCGGCTTGTGCATGTCGGGCTCGTCGACCTCGACATAGCAAAGCTGGACGGCCGGATTGCGCTCGATGACGCGGTCGATCGGCGACTTGCGCACGACCTGCGCATTGATCTGCACGTCCTGTGGCACGTCGATGACGAGATCGCCCTGAATGGTGGCGGAGCAGGACAGGCGCCGGCCTTCCTTGAGGTCGCGCACCCTGGCGTAGCGCTCTTCCTTGGCGCCGAAGGGGGAGATGTGGTCGGCGGCGGACGATATCTTGTGCTTGGCGAAATGGCCTTGCTGCACCTCGATCTGGCAGCGCCCACAGGTCGCCCGGCCGCCGCAGACGCTTTCGACATAGACGCCGAGATCGCGCGCGGCGTCGAGCACGGTGGTCCCGACGGGAAACCGCCCGCGCTTGCCGGAGGGCATGAACAGGACCAGCGGGTCCTTGATGTTGGAGGGGGCGTTCAATCGAGTTCTTTCAAACGAAACACTCTCTCAGGCACGAAAGCCTATCCCCGCGCCATCCGCGCTTCGCGTCCGCCGCGGCGGCGGCCGTTGCTGCCTTCGCCTGGTGCGCTGACGGGAACCGGCGCGGCGACCGCGTGGCCGCCTTCGGCTGGTTTGTAGTCCTTGTAGGTGCGAATCCAGGTGGTGCAGTCGCGGTCGGTGCCGTTGAGGACGTTGGCGGCGCGCACGGCCTCCATCTCCTGCGGGCGGCAGGGGTTCATGATCGCGCTCGTCATGCCGGCGCCGATGACCATCGGGATGAAGCCGGCATTGATGCCGTGGCGGTGCGGCAGGCCGAAGGAGATGTTGGAGAGGCCGCAGGTGGTGTTGACCTTCAGTTCCTCGCGCAGGCGCCGCAGGAGCGCGAAGACCTGGCGGCCGGCGTCGCCCAGCGCGCCGATCGGCATGACCAGCGGGTCGACCACGACGTCATGGGCGGGAATGCCGAAATCGGCGCAGCGTTCGACGATCTTCTTCGCCACGGCGAAACGCACGTCCGGGTCCATCGAAATGCCGGTCTCGTCATTGGAGATGGCGACGACGGGGACGTCGTATTTCTTGACCAGAGGCAGGATCGCCTCGAGCTTTTCCTCCTCGCCGGTCACCGAATTGACCAGCGGGCGGCCCTTGGCGACCTTGAGCGCAGCCTCGATGGCGGCGGAGACGGAACTGTCGATCGAAAGCGGCACGTCGACGAGGTTCTGCACGATCTCCAGCGTCTGGACGAGAAGCGCGGGTTCGGTCGCGTTCGGGTCGACGGCGGTGACGCCGGCATTGACGTCGAGCATGGTGGCGCCGGCAGCGACCTGTTCGAGCGCGTCCTTCGTCACCGTGTCGAAATTGCCGGCGACCATTTCGGCCGCGAGCTTCTTGCGGCCGGTCGGATTGATCCGCTCGCCGATGACGCAAAAGGGCTGATCGAAGCCGATGATGATTTCCCTGGTCGCGGAGGCGACGATCGTGCGGGTCATTTCAAGATCCTTGGGCGCGAGGATTTAACGGGATGCATGGGCGACTGATGCGGCGGCGGGCGATGGCCACGAGCCGCGCTCGCCGAGCCATTCGGTGCTCTTCTTCAGGCCGCCGAAGGGAAAGACGTGGATCTGCGCGATGGCGCTGCCGGGCGTTGCCTGCCAGTGCTTCTCGATCGGCCCGACCATGCCTTCGGGCGAATGGCTGGTGGCGAGCGCGGTGAGCGAGAGGGCGTTCTTCTTCAGGAAGGAGATCGAGTTGCCGACGCCGCACATGGCTGCGAACTTGATCAGCGTCGTGATCTTGGCGGGCCCGGCGACGCCAAGATGGACGGGCAGGTCGATCCCTTGCGCCTTCAGGTCCTCGGCCCACGAGATGAATTTCTGCGGGTCGAAGCCGAACTGGGTGACGATACGCAATTCGATGCCCGAACGCTTGGCGAAATCCTGCTTCTGGCGAAGCGCCTCGATGGCCTCAGCCTCGGTGAAATCGGGGCTGCCCTCGGGATGACCGGCGACGCCGAGATGCGTGATGCCGTATTTCTCGAAGAAGCCGGTTTCGAGCACGTCCATGGTCGAGGCGAACTCGCCGGCCGGCTTGTCGAGACCGCCGCCGATGACAAGCGCGTCGGTGATGCCGGCCTCCTGGGCCGAGCGGCGGATGCGGTCTTCGAGTGCCGCGCGGGTCGTCAGGCGGCGCGAGGCGAAATGCGGGACGGGCCGGTAGCCCAGATCGCGCACGCGCCTTGCGGCGGCGACCAGCGTGTCGGTCGAATCGTTTCCGATATCGGTGATGTAGACGCGCGAGCCTTCCGGGAAGAGACCCGGCAGGTCGTTGGATTCGACGGCTTGCGTGGGCGCAACCTCGATCGATGCGGCAATCTTCGTCATTCAGCGCTCCTCCGCCATGTTCTTTTCCAGACCGGCTGATCCCCGGTCGGTCTCGCGACCGTTTGTTGCCCTGTCGGTCTCGCGACCTCCGGCCTTGACGAGCGCGACGAGGCGCTCGCGATCATAGGCGGCGTCGAATTCGGCCAGCGCCTTGTCGGCCTCGGTTTCGAGATCGTCTCCCACCGGCACCGGATCGGCCTTGCGCCATTCGGCAAGATACGCATCGGTTTCGCCGGCGCCAGTGCGCATGGCGCACATGTCGATCGCCTCGGTGAAGCGCAGCGGCAGTTCGCGCTTGGCGTTCTGCCGCCCCTTGCGCACGATCACCTGGGCGGGGATGTCGCGCCAGTAAACGATGATGAGATCGGCCATGAAGGCTCCGTGAAATCAACCTGCCGGAGCATTGCCGCATGGCGATGAGCGCCGCTTGTTGCCGGACGACGCGGGTGCCTTCAAAAGCGACGCACCGGCATGTCGCGATCAGATGCCGAACACGGCGCTCGCTAGGAACGCGCCGGCCCCGACGACCGCGGCGATGATAGCGAGCGAAAGCGCGCCGAGGCCGAGCCCGATGGCGAGGAAGACGCCGTCCCGCTCGGACAGAGCCAGCCCGATCACCGCGACCGAAAAGGCCGGCAGCCAGTTGCCGAGCGGAATCGGCAGGAAGACGGCGACCGCAAGGACGAAGGTCGCTAGCCCGAGATAGCGGTCGGCATCGGCCGCCTCGAACGGCCAGTTGCGTGGACGGACAAGCCTTTCCAGCCATTCGAGGCGCGGAATGACATAGGTGACGGCATGGCGGAAGCGATCCGCGCCGATCGACTTGGCGAGCAGGAAGCGCGGCAGCCATGCGGACGGATAGCCCAGCATCATCTGCGCGGAAACCAGCATCAGCGGTATGCCGAGGATCAGCGTCGATCCGGGAGGCAGCGGCAGGAGATTGAGCGCGGCGAACAGGACGAGCAGCATTGCAAAGCCGCGGTCGCCCATCGAATCGCGCAATTCCTCGATCGAAACCGAGTGTTCCGATTCGGCCGCGAGTCGCCGGAATATCTGCGACAGGCGCGCCTTGCCGGCGGCCATGGCGGGCACGGGCAGCATCGCGGGACGGGCGAGTTCGTCGGTCATGTCGTCCTGATGATCATTCGCATTCGCTCGCCAAGATGGGCAGCCCTGGATGCACTACAATAGCAATGCCACAGATTTGTTGCGTGGGGATTGCGCCCTAACGCCTGAATTCGAGAATGTCGAAGGTCGATTCGTAGCGCGGCAGCGGAAACTCGATCTGCCAGCTTTCCGGCCCGGTGCGCACGGCATAGCCGACCTGATCGCTGTCGACCCCGGCACCGTATTCGGGCGCGGCGTCGCCGGCGACGAAGAAGGCGCCAAGATAGGTCAGGCGCGTGTCGCTTTGCGTGAAGAAGCGGCCGACCGTGCGCTGCGAGCCGGTGAGCTTTTCCAGCCGCCAGCCCGAACCGTCATCGGTGACGCGGCAGTCGAACCAGCCATAGACGACGAGGCTGGCGAGACCGCCGGCCTTCAGCGTGCGGCACTGCCAGTCGCCGGTGAGGTCGAAATCGGCGAAGGGAAACGTTTCGGCCGTCGCCGCCTTGCGGAACGCGGCAAGGGCCGTCTGGCTGTCGGCATCCCCGGCCTCGTCGAGAGCCCGCTGCTTGGCGCCATCAAAGGCGGCAAGGCGCTCGCGGTCGGCATCGGTGATCAGGTTCTCGATTTCGCCGGTGGCGAGCGAGGCGGTGATGGAGGAGAAGAGCGCGAGAAGCGCAAGGACGGGGCGGCGAAGCATGGGCGGTCCAATTGGCGTGTCAGGCGCCCTGATTGACCATGCCATGTGCCTTTTTGAGGGCGGGGGTCAGATCGCCATAGCCGGTATGGCGGCGCTCATAGGCGAGGCGGAGCATCTTCGCCGCGCGGATCGCCACGGCCTCGAGCGCCGGATCGTCGGTTTGCGCCAGATAAACGACTTTCTCGTAATTGCCGAAGAAGTCGCGGATCAGTTCGGGATGCCGGTCGAGACCCATCGGCTTCATGAAGAAGGCGTCGAAATGCCGGCAGAGGAAATCGGTCATGTAGAACGAAGTCATGTCCGCGTCGGCGATTGCCTCGAAGGCGGAAAGTCCCTGGTAGAAGGCAAAGCAATGCGGACCGTCGATGCGCTCGACGCCATGGGTCGCGCAGACCTTGTCTATGTCGCCGCCCGTGCCGCAGTCGGCATAGCCGACGAAGATGTTCTCGATGCCTTCCGCGCGCGCCTTGCCGATCGCGATGTCGAGGGCGGGGGCGATGCGATCAGGACGATAGTGGAACTCGGCGGGCAGGCAGGTCAGATCCAGGTGATCGAGGCGCAAGGCTTCCTTAACCGCAATGACCTCGCGCGCGATCATCCCGCAGGCGATGACGAGAACCTTTTGCGGTCTGGCGCGTTCACGGATGGAACCAGATTTTTCCATGCCACATCATTCCGGGAGCAGATCAAATGTCCAAGGCAATTTCGAGCATCGCAATCGTCTTCGCTGTCGCGGTGATGGCAAGCGGCTGTGCAAACACCATCCGCGGCGTGGGTGCGGATGCTGCCAACACGGTCGAGGCGACGCAGTCTGCCGGCCGCAACGTCTCGCGCGCGGCGAACTGAGCCGCCGCCAATCGGAACAGCGAAGGGCGCCACTGGCGCCCTTTCTCGTTTCAGACCGAAGCGCGGACGTTGTGCTTGCGCTTCATGAAGTCCTTGGCTGTTTCGACCGCCACCGCAGCGTCGCGGCAATAGGCATCGGCACCAACGGCCTTGCCGAACTCCTCGTTGAGCGGCGCGCCGCCGACGAGCACGACGAAATCGTCGCGAATGCCCTTCTCCTTCATCGTGTCGATGACGACCTTCATGTAGGGCATGGTGGTCGTGAGCAGCGCCGACATGCCGATGATGTCCGGCTGGTGTTCCTCGATCGCATTCAGATAGTTCTCGACTGGATTGTTGATGCCGAGGTCGACCACGTCGAAGCCGGCGCCCTCCATCATCATGCCGACGAGGTTCTTGCCGATATCGTGGATGTCGCCCTTGACCGTGCCAATGACCAGCTTGCCCTGCTTGGGCGCATTGGTGGCGGCGAGCAGCGGGCGCAGGATCGCCATGCCGGCCTTCATCGCATTGGCGGAGAGGAGCACTTCGGGAACGAACAGGATGCCGTCGCGAAAATCCTCGCCGACGATGCGCATTCCCTCGACCAGCGCCTCGGTGAGCACCCGGTAGGGTTCCCAGCCGCGCTCGAGCAGGATGTTGGTTCCTTCCTCGATCTCTTCCTTCAGCCCGTCATAGAGATCGTCGTGCATCTGCTGAACGAGTTCGTCGTCGGACAGTTCGGACAGGATGATTTCGTCGTCGGACATCGGGTACTCCTGAAAGGCTCGGGCAAGCGCGACTACACGCCTGATTTGTCGTGCCCAATTCATATTCTGACGGCGGCGATTTCCCATAGTCGGAATGCGACGTCGGCGGAAACGAAAACGACCGTGAAACTCAGCCGAAAACACGCAGGATTCCGTGTCGATTTTGCGACACGGTTTGGCGCGGCCAAGCCCGTTCGCAAACCGCCCTCCACTAGATTGGCGGGAAAACGTCGCGACCGGCGGCGAACGGAATAAGGACGGGTTGGACATGGACGAAAATCTCGCTCACGCGGAAGAGGCGGGCACGGGACGGCGCGGGCGCGGTGCCGGCGGCGGCGCGTCGGCACGGCGCGCGGCGCGTTCGGGCGGCGGTCCGGGCAAGACGCTGACCTACATCAAGCGCCAGGTCCCGCTCTATGAAGTGCTGAACGAGGAAGGGCTGGCGCTGATCGAGGCCAATGCCGACACGGTTCTCGAAGAAATCGGGATCGAGTTCCGCGACGATGCCGAGGCGCTGGAACTGTGGAGAGAGGCGGGGGCCGACGTGCACGGCGAGCGCGTGCATTTTCCCAAGGGGCTGTGCCGCGAGCTCTTGAAGACCGCGCCGTCCGTCTTCACCCAGCACGCGCGCAATCCCGAGCGCTCCGTCCAGATCGGCGGCGATGCGACGGTCTTCGCGCCGGTCTACGGCCCGCCCTTCGTGCGCGACCTCGACGGCAACCGCCGCTATGCGACGATCGAGGATTTCCGCAATTTCGTGAAGCTCGCCTATATGGCGCCGTCGATCCATCATTCGGGCGGAACGGTGTGCGAGCCGGTCGACATTCCGGTCAACAAGCGCCATCTCGACATGGTGTTCAGCCACATGAAGTTCTCCGACAAGCCCTTCATGGGCTCCGTCACCGCGCCGGAGCGCGCCGAGGACACGGTGGCGATGGCGAAGATCCTGTTCGGCGATAAATTCGTCGACGAGAACACGGTCATCATCAACCTGATCAACGCCAACTCGCCGATGGTCTTCGACGAAACCATGCTGGGCGCGGCAAAGGTCTATGCGCGCGCCAACCAGGCGACGATCATCACACCCTTCATCCTGGCCGGCGCGATGAGCCCGGTGACGGTGGCCGGCACGCTGACGCAGGTTCTGGCCGAGGTGCTCGCCGGCGCCTCCTTTACGCAATTGGTGCGGCCGGGCGCGCCGGTGCTTTTCGGCACCTTCGCCTCGTCGATCTCGATGCAGTCCGGCGCGCCGACCTTCGGCACGCCGGAGCCGACGCTGGTTTCATACGGCGCGGGCCAGCTCGCGCGCCGGCTCGGCCTGCCCTTCCGCACCGGCGGATCGCTCTGCGCCTCCAAGGTGCCGGATGCGCAGGCGGCGTATGAGAGCGCCAACACGCTGAACTCGACCGTTCTGGCCGGCACGAATTTCGTGCTGCACGCCGCCGGCTGGCTCGAAGGCGGGCTCGCCTCCTGCTACGAGAAGTTCATGATGGATGTCGACCAGCTTGGAATGCAGCAGAAGTTCGCCGCCGGCGTCGATCTTTCGGAAAACGGACAGGCACTGGATGCGATCCGCGAAGTCGGTCCCGGCAGCCATTATCTCGGCTGCGCGCATACGCAGGCGAATTTCCAGTCCGCGTTCTACCGCTCGTCGATCGCCGACAACAATTCCTACGAACAATGGCTGGCCGAGGGCGAGAAGACCGCGCCGCAGCGCGCGAACGACCTCGCGCGCCGCTGGCTCGACACCTATGAGGCGCCATTTCTCGATCCTGGCATCGAGGACGGGCTGAAGGACTTCATGGGAAAGAAGAAGGAGTCCATGCCCGACGCCTTCACTTGAAAGGAGCCCGTGACAGGCCGGGCTAAAGTGGCCGACATCATTCACAAGGAAGTCTGGCGCTCGGCGATGCGAGGGCCGGACGGGAAGGGGTGATGCTTGGTGTCGTGGCTGGAACGGGAGCGACGACGCAGGGTGCAGGTTTTTCGCGGCTCAGCCACGTGATGACCGAGAGCATTTCCACCTTATTATCGTCCTCAGGTCTCATCTTGCGTGGCGGATTCAACTTCGAGACCGGCGAGGATGCGCCGGCGCAGGCGGTTCTGCTCATCGGCCACGGCGGAGCGGAGTATTGGACGCACTTTCAGGCGTGGCAGGCTCGGAACGAAGGCGTTGCCGATCCGCTCGACTCCTGGTCGCGCCATGTCATCGATGAAGCTGCAAATGCGCTCGGCGCGCGGGCGGTCTATCCCAGCGACTGGCCATACCTGCCGTTCCAGCAATGGGCGATGCGGGCGGAAGGATTGAAACCGTCGCCGCTCGGCATATTGATGCACCCGGAGTTCGGATTGTGGCACGCCTATCGCGGGGCGCTGCTGCTCGATCGCGCGCTGGCGTTCGGGGAGGCGCCGAGGGCGCGGCATCTTTGTGATGAATGCCGGAAGAAGCCGTGTTTGGCGGTTTGCCCGGTGGGGGCGTTCGACGCGGACGGATATGATGTCGGGGCGTGCCGGGGCCATGTCCGCGCGGACGGTGCGACCTGTCGCGGGCAGGGCTGCATCGCGCGCAATGCCTGCCCGCACGATGCGTATCGCTATCCCGCTGTGGTGCAGGCGTTTCACATGGATGCGTTCTTGCGGGCTTGAGTTTTTCAACGGTTCCAGAAGATCGGCGTGAAGATCACTAGGACGGCCAGGATTTCGAGCCGGCCCATCAGCATGGCGAGGGCGAGAATCCATTTGGCCGTCTCGGGGACCGTCGCGAAATTGCCGACCGGTCCAATGACGTCGCCAAGGCCGGGGCCGACGTTGGTGAGTGCCGTCAGGGCACCCGACATGGCGCTGATGAAATCGAGCCCCGTCGCCGACAGGAGGATCGTCGTGATCAGCCACAGGATGAAGAACGAGGCGATGAAGAGGACGACGGCGCGCTGCATGGCGTCGTCGACAGGGCGGTCGCCATAGCGCACGCTTTGCACCGTGTTGGGATAGACGAGGCGGCGCAGGCCGTTCAGCACCAGTTCGAACAGGATCAGGAAGCGGTAAGCCTTGATGCCGCCGGTGGTCGAGCCCGAGCAGCCGCCGAGGAACATGGCGACGAAGGCGCAGGCGAAGGCGAACGGACCCCAGGCCGTATAGTCCGAACTTGCGTAGCCCGTCGTCGTGATGATCGACATGAAATTGAAGGCCGAATGCGTCAGCGCGTCGATGAAGGCGATGTCGCTCGACAGGCGCACATAGATCGTCACGGCCAGAATGAAGATCAGCACATAGCCTGCAAAGACTCGCAATTGCGGATCGCGCAGGGAATCGATGCGCCCGCGCGTCAGGAGCAGGATGACGATGGCGAAGGGCAGGGCGCCGATGAACATGAAGACGGTGGCGATCCACAGCACCGGCAAATTGTCGTCGTAGAAGGCCATGGATGAATCATGGGTCGAGAAGCCGGCGGTCGATATGGTCGTCAGCGCGTGGTTGACGGCATTGAAGCCGGTCATGCCGGCGGCCGCATAGCAGATGGCGCAGATGACCGTGAGCGCGACATAGATCGCGATCAGGTTCGCCGTATAGGTCGAGAACCGCTCGAAGGGCCGGTCCGAAATGTCGGAGGATTCGATTTTGAAATAGGAGACGCCGCCGACATTGAGGAAGGGCAGGACGAAAAGGCCGAGCGCGATGACGCCGAGCCCGCCGATCCATTGCAGGAGCGAGCGCCAGATCAGGATGCCGGGCGGCAGGGAATCAAGGCCCGTCAGGACAGTTGCGCCCGTTGTAGTGATGCCGGAAACCGATTCGAACACGGCATCGGTGAGCGATATTTCCAGCGACGAGGTGAGGAAAGGAATGGCGCCGACGATGCATGTCGTCAGCCAGAGAAGATTGACGACGAAGAAGCCGAAGCGCGCCGAAAGAACCGGGGGGCGCCCCTGCGTCGCCGCCGCCACGGCCAGCGCCAGCCCGCCGGTCAGGACCGCGGAGAATGCGAAGACCTGCCAATCCTCATTGCCGAAATAAAGGTCCACGCCAGCCGGGATGAACATGGCGAGGGACAGATAGATGGCGAAGATCGCCGCGATGTGGATCGCGGTGCGAATGGCGAGATACTGCACGTCTTCCCCGTCTTGACCCCTTGAAGCGGCGCGACAGTGGCTTCCGCGCACCGAATATGCAATAGCGCGGCTGACGCGCCAACAGACAAAGACCCGCAGGAAGGCTGAAGCCCTTGCACCGTGACTTCAAGGACGCCGTTCGCCAGGCAACCGAGGCCATGCGCGCGCTCTTTCCCGAGACGCCGTTGCAGGAGAATGCGTATCTGTCGAAAAAGACCGGCGCGCGCATCTTCCTCAAGCGCGAAGATCTGTCGCCGGTGCGCTCCTACAAGATCCGCGGTGCATTCAACTTCTTCCGCAAGGTTCTGGAAGCGGGTTCGGGACCGGAGGTGTTCGTCTGCGCTTCGGCGGGCAACCACGCGCAGGGCTTTGCCTATGTGTGCCGGCATCTTTCCAAGCGCGGCGTCATCTTCATGCCGGTGACGACGCCGCAGCAGAAGATCGACAAGACGCGCCTCTTCGGCGGCGAGTTCGTCGAAATTCGCCTGACCGGAGACTATTTCGACGCCTGCTACCGCGCCGCGCAGGCTTTCGCCGCCGGGACGGGCGGGCTGATGGTGCCGCCCTTCGACCATGAAGACATCATCGAAGGACAGGCGAGCGTCGCGCAGGAGATCGAGGCGCAGCTTCCCGGCGACGTTCGCGCCGACCTGATCGTGCTGCCGGTCGGCGGCGGCGGGCTCGCGGCAGGTGTCACGCACTATCTCGCCGATGCCGGGACACAGTTTCTCTTTGCCGAGCCGGTCGGCGCGTCGAGCCTGCATTCGAGCCTGAGCGAAGGTCGGCGCGTGCGGTTGCCCCAGGTCGACAATTTCGTCGACGGGGCGTCGGTGGCGGAGATCGGCGAGGCGAATTTCGCGGCGCTGTCGCATTTTTCGCCGGTCGATGTGACGCGCATTCCGGAAAACCGCGTCTGCGCGACGATCATCGAGATGCTGAATGTCGAGGGCGTCGTGCTGGAGCCGGCCGGCGCGCTGGCGATCGACGCGCTGAAGGATCTGCGGCCTGACGAAATCGCCGGGAAGACGATCGTCCTCGTCGTCTCGGGCGGCAATTTCGATTTCGAGCGCCTGCCGGACGTCAAGGAACGGGCGCTGCGCTTCGAAGGCTTGAAGAAATATTTCGTCTTCCGCTTTCCCCAGCGTCCCGGCGCGCTGCGCGATTTCCTCGACCTGCTCGGCCCGGAGGACGACATCGCCCGGTTCGAGTATCTGAAAAAATCCGCGCGCAATTTCGGCTCCGTGCTGATCGGCATCGAGACGAAGAACCCGGCCAATTTTGCGGTTCTCGCCGAAAAATTCGAGGCGGCAGGATGGACCTATCAGGACATCACGGACAATGAGACGATCGCCGGTCTGGTGATCTGATTTTGCACCGCAGCAAGTTTCGGTTGCATTTGGCAGCGAACAGGGCCATATGAGCCTCACGAGGCGCTTGGGCCGGACTTTCCGGCTTTCCCGAATACGGACTGGTTGCGTCTTTGCCTTGTCTCATTTTCAAGGCAAGCCCGCGGATGACCGCGGCGACGACAGCGCAGTCGCGCGGGCCCGCAGGGTCTGCCGCCTTGTCGATCCCATTTTGACATATCGCACGCAGGTTGCGCCCTGCGGCATTGAATTTTGCGCCCGGAACGTTCCGCGCGCCAGAAAGAAGACTGTTTTGACGACTGAAAACCAAACCATCGCCGCGACCAGCGGTTTCGGCCCCCTCGGCATCGAAGGCAAGCTGCTCGAAAGCGCTGCCCGCGCCGGGTTCGTCGAGCCCAAGCCGATCCAGGTCGCGGCCATTCCCGCGCAGATCGCGGGCAAGGACATTCTGGGCGTCGCCCAGACCGGTTCCGGCAAGACGGCCGCGTTCGCGCTGCCGATCCTCAAGCACATCGCTGCGCTCGGCGACAAGCGCAAGCCCAAGACCTGCCGTGCGCTCATCCTCGCGCCGACGCGCGAACTCGCCGTGCAGATCGAAGAGACGGTCCGCGCCATCTCCAAGGGCCTCCACATCTCGACGGGCCTGGTGCTCGGCGGCGTGTCGCGCGGCAGCCAGGTCAAGCGCATGGCGCAGGGCATCGACATTCTCGTCGCCACGCCCGGCCGCCTGACCGACCTCGTTCGCCAGAACGAGATCGTGCTTGCTGAAACCCGCTGGCTCGTTCTCGACGAGGCCGACCGGATGCTCGACATGGGCTTCATCAACGACGTGAAGAAAATCGCCCGTGCGACGCACCCGAAGCGCCAGACCGCGCTCTTCTCGGCCACCATGCCGAATGAGATCGAGCAGCTCGCCCGCGGCATCCTCAAGGACCCGGTCCATGTCGAGGTCGCGCCGCAGGGCACGACGGCGGCCGAAATCCACCAGAGCGTCGTGATGGCGCGCTTGAAGCAGAAGCGCGACGTGCTGTCGACCATGCTGAAGGACGAGGCGATGTCGCGCGTCATCATCTTCGCGCGCACCAAGCACGGCGCCGACCGCGTCACCCGCGATCTCGTGCGCGACGGGTTCGAGGCGGCCGTCATCCACGGCAACAAGTCGCAGAACGCCCGCCAGCGAGCGCTCAACGGCTTCCGCGATGGTGAGGTCCGCATTCTGGTGGCGACCGACATCGCCGCGCGCGGCATCGACGTTCCGAACATCACCCATGTGGTGAATTTCGACCTACCGGACGAGGCGGAAAGCTATGTCCACCGCATCGGCCGGACCGGCCGCAACGGCGCGGACGGCATCGCGATCACGCTTTGCGATCCGTCCGAGGGCTCCAAGCTGCGTCAGGTCGAGAAGATCATCCGCATGAAGCTGCCGATCGCGGCCGATCATCTCGGCCTGGCCGACCCGGTGCAGCGCAAGTCCGAGCCGCTGGCCGAGGAGCGCGAAAATCGCCGTCCGGCAAATGCCAATGGCAAGCCGCGCCAGGGCCGCAATCCCGGCTTCGGCCAGGGTGCGGGCAAGCCGGCAGAGGGCCAGAAGCGGCCCTTCCGCGCCAAGCGCCGTGGCCCAAGCAATGGCGGTGGTTCGCGCCGCGCTGCCTGATTGCGCCTAACGGGTTAATCAACTAATCGGTTTCCCGTCGGCCGGTGGCCGCACCAATGAAAGTCGACGGGAAACGCTTCATGGCTGGCTTGGCCGCTCTTGCGATCGCCTATGTGCTGTCGCAATTCTACCGCTCGTTTCTGGCGGTCCTCACCCCGGTTCTGGGTTCCGAACTCGGGGCGAGCAATACCGACCTTTCGCTCGCGTCGGGCGCGTGGTTCGCATCGTTCTCGGCGATGCAGTTCGTCGTCGGCGTGTGCCTCGACAAATACGGCCCCAAGCGCACGGCCGCCGTCCTGCTCGCCATCGGCGGCGGGGGCGGGGCGTTTCTCTTCGCCTTCGCCACCCAGCCCTGGATGGTGATCACGGCGATGGCGCTGATCGGCGTGGGCTGCGCGCCGGTGCTGATGGCCTCGGTCTTCATTTTCGCCCACACCTATTCGGCCGCGCGACTGGCGATCCTCACCTCCTGGCTCGTCGCCTTCGGTTCGCTCGGTAATGTCGTCGGCGCCTCGCCGCTGGCCGCTGCCGCCGATGCGTTCGGCTGGCGCCCGGTGATGATGGGGCTCGGCGTCGTCACGCTTCTCACCGCCGCTTCCATCATGGTGTTCCTGCGCGATCCGCACCGCGACGCGGGCTCGTCCGCGGGCGTCGGTTTTTCCGGCTATCTCGAACTCTTCAAGATTCGCGTTCTGTGGGCGCTCTTTCCGCTCACCGCTATCAACTACGCCGCGGCCGCGGGCATCCGCGGCCTTTGGGCCGGCCCCTATCTGGCCGACGTCTATGGCGCCGATGCGCTGATGATCGGGCAGGTCACGCTGTTCATGGCGCTTGCGATGGTGGCCGGCGGGTTCATCTACGGGCCGCTCGACACGATCTTCCGCACGCGCAAATGGGTGGCGATCGTCGGCAATTCGCTGAGCCTTGCCGTCCTCGTCTATCTCGCACTCAATCCGGTCACCAGCATCGCCCAGACGACGCTCATCTTCGTCATGATCGGCGTGACCGGGGCCGCCTACGGGCTCCTGATGGCGCATGGCCGCGCTTTCCTGCCGGCGCACCTGACCGGGCGCGGCGTGACGCTCCTCAACTTCTTCTCGATCGGCGGGGTCGGCGTCATGCAGTTCGCGACCGGGCCCATCGTCTCGGCCAATGCCGTCGCGGGCCAGCCGGAGGCGGGCTATGCGGCGCTCTTCGCCTTCTATGCCGCGATGCTGGCGATCTCGCTTTTCATCTATCTGTTCGTGCGCGACGCGAAACCGGAACGGGCAAAGCTCACGACGGCTTAAAGCGCGTTCTCGCGCAGCCAGTTGACGGTCGTTTCGATGATCAGTTCGTTAGTCTGCGGTGAGAGCGCGTCGCCGGCGATGACGTGGTTCTGCGGATCGCCGGAGCTTTCGATGAGCAGGCTGTCGGCAAGAGCCCCCCAGCGCGCGGCGATATCCGCCGTCACATCGGCGTCGACGATCCGGTCGGCCGCCGAATAGATGAAGAAGGCGGGGATGCCTATTTCCTCGACGGGCGCATCATGCGCAAGTTTGGTCAGTGCGGCCATCGGCAGGATCGCTTCGGTCGGGTAGCGCGGGGTCCACAGGCGGCCATGTGCCTCGTTGCGCGGCGTGAACTGGCGTTCGGGGCCACTGGCAAGGCGCGCGATCCGGCCGCCCCAGGGGCCGGTGAGAAGCCGGGTGCCGGCCGCGCGGACGCGGTAGTTCGGCGAGACCAGGACCAGCGCTGCGACATCCTCCGACAGTTCGGCGCGCGTTGCCGCCCAGGTCGCAAGGCCGGCGCCCGTCGAGGTGGCGACGACGACGACCCGTTCGCCCAGCCTGCGACCGATCTCGATCGCCTCGGCATAGTCGTTGATCCAGGCATTGACGCTGGCCGTCGCCATCGCGGCGCCGTCCTGTCCGTGGCCGGTCAGGCGGGTGAAGAAGAGATTGGCATCGAGACGCGACGCGATCTCGTCGGGGACGGGCCGGATCTCGCCGCTCGATGCGGAAAAGCCGTGGACATAGACGATGGCGAGCGGCGTGCGCGCCTTCGACATCGGGAACGCCCAGACGATTTCCTTGGCGAGATCGGGACGCAGGTTCGGGACTTCGCGCTCGCGACCCGCCAGATAGGCTTCGACATCTTCGCCCATAATCGCGGGATCGAAGCTCAAAGCTGTGTCGACGGCAACGCGCGGACCTGCAAAAAATGCGACCGCGCCGATTGCGGCCGCAAGAAGAACCGCGACGATCGCCCACATCCAACGCCTGCCTTTTCCCGAAGCCGCTTTCGTCGCCATGCCACTTGCCTCATTGATCGAAACCGAATGTGCCTTTTCGGCGTAAACATCAACAGTCCCGCATCGTCCGAAAGTTCTGCATGTCCCTTCCGGCGTCCCGCCTCGTCCTCTACGCGCTGCCGGCGGTCCCGCTCGCGGCGCTGACGCTGCCGCTCTACATCATCGTGCCGACCTTCTATTCGGAGACCTTGGGCCTGTCGCTTGCCGCTGTGGGGACTGCGTTGCTCGTCGTGCGCCTGTTCGATGCGTTCAACGATCCGCTCGTGGGATGGGCGGCGGATCGCTGGCGCCCCGGCATGGGTCGGCGGCGCGCGACATTCCTTGTCTCGCTGCCGATTGCAGCGCTCGCTGCACTGATGCTGTTCTGGCCGCCCGTCGATGCGGGGCCGGGCCATCTGGTCTTCTGGGGCGCGGTTCTTTCACTCGGCTATACGGCCGCGATCATTCCGCTCACCTCCTGGGGGGCGGAGATGGCGGGGGACTACCGCGAGCGGGCGCGGGTGGCGGGCTTTCGCGAGGGGTTTACGCTTGGCGGCACGCTCATCGCCATCGCGCTGCCCTTCGCCATCGGCATGGAAACCGTGGAGGGCCTGCACGGCCTTGCCGGGCTGGGGATCGCCGTCGCCATCCTGCTTGTGCTTCTTGGCGGGCTCACCGTCTGGCGGGTTCCCGAGCCGCGCGAATATTCGCGCACGCGGCTCGATCTGCGCGACGGCCTTGGCCATATGACGCGCAATCGGCCCTTCGTCCGTCTGATCGCGGCGTTCCTCATCAACGGGCTCGCCAACGGCATTCCCGCGACGCTCTTCCTCTATTTCGTTTCGGACCGGCTCGGCCTGCCGGAGTTGCGCGGGCCGCTGCTGTTCATCTATTTCCTTGCCGGCATTGCCGGAATGCCGCTGGCGCTTATGGCTGCGCGAAGGCTAGGCAAGCATCGCGCCTGGTGCGTGGCGATGCTCTTCACCTGCGCCGTCTTCGCCTTCGCGCCGCTGATCGGGGAGGGCAACTGGCCGGCCTTCGCCGCGCTGTCGGTCGCGACGGGGCTAATGCTCGGCTTCGATCTCGCGCTGCCGGCGGCGATCCAGGCGGATGTCATCGACGTCGACACGGCATCATCGGGCGAGCAGCGGTCGGGGCTCTATTTCGCGGCCTGGAGTCTGGCGACCAAGCTGTCGCTGGCGCTCGCCGTCGGCCTTGCCTTTCCTCTGCTGCAATCGTTCGGGTTCGAGGCAGGCGGCGACAATGATGCGCGGGCGCTGACGGCCCTTGCCGTGACCTACGCCTGGGTGCCGGTGGCGCTCAAGCTCGGGGCGATCGGCCTGATGTGGAACTTCCCGCTCGACGAGACGGCGCAACGCGATTTGAGGTCGCGGATCGAGGCTACCGGCTGACCATCTTGCGCTTGTCCTTGCCGGAAGCGACGCGACGCTTGTCCCAGCCGGTCACGCGCTTGACGAGGCGATAATAAAGCGAATCCGGAAGGTAGCCGAACACCTTGAGAACATAGGACAATCGACGCGGGAAGGAGACCTCGAAACCACCTGTCTTCAGGCCCTCGACATAGCGCGCGCCGGCATCCTCGACTTTCATCAAAGCAGGCATAGGGAACTTGTTCTTGGCGGTCAGTGGCGTGTCGACGAAGCCGGGATTGAACATCTGGATGCGGATGTTCTGCTTGTCGAAATCGTATTTCAGGCTGCGCGCCATGCTGTTCAGCGCCGCCTTGGTGGCGCCGTAGGCGGCGGCGGAGGGCAGGCCGAAATAGGCCGTGACCGAGCCGGTTATCGCGATCTGGCCGAAGCCGCGGTCACGCATCCGGTCGGCCACCGGCACGAGGCCGTTGACGACGCCGAACAGGTTGACGGTGAAAGTGCCGTGGAAGTTCGCCAATTCCAGCCGCTCGCCGATCGTCGGCGAATAGGTGCCGGCATTGAAGATGGCGAGCACGATGGGCCCGAGTTCGCGCTCGATACGCTGGACGGTCCGTTCCATGGCGTCTGCATCGGTGACGTCGCAGGCCATCGGCACGACCCGTCCCTTGAGCCCGCTTGCAGCCTGCGACACTTCTTCCAGCTTGTCGTCATCGCGCGCGGTGATGGCGACGACATAGCCGTCCCGCGCGAGGTCGATCGCGACCTGGCGGCCGATGCCGGTCGAGGCGCCGGTGATCCAGGCGACGCCGTCTTCGGGGCGGGCGCGGTAGAGCGTCATCGGTGAGAACCTTCGATTGATGGGATCAGGCGCCGAGAATGTCGGTCAGCCTCTGGCCGAGCGGCCCGGTGAAGCGCAGCGGGGCGTCGGTGATCGCAAAGCCGATGCAGGGACTTTCCTTTTCCGCGATCGGTCGATGGTCGACGGCCTCGTTGGCGATCGAGATGTCGCCACGGCCATAACGGCCGAAAATGTCGATGAAGGCGCCGTCGAGAACCAGCGTCAGTTCCTGTCCTTCATGGGTGTGGGCGGGAATCTTGCGGCCCGGCTTGATCCAGAACAGGCTGGCATGACAACCATCGACATCCATCTCATATTCGCGAAAGCCGGGCATCTTGGTGCGCCATGGCACCTCGTCGGCGTCGAAACCGACGAAATCGCGCAAGGCGGTCGGGAAGATACTCGTCGAGGGCCGGCGGATCGCTTCGGTCGGCGGCGTGCTGCCGAAGATCGACGACAGGCGCTGCGCGCGGTCGGTCATCGGCTGCGGCTCGGCGTCCTGCAATGTTTCGGCGGCGAGTTCTTCGAGGCCGGCGACGAGGTTGCGATTGGTGCTCGTTATTTCGAGATGCGACTGGACGAGGATGTGAGCGGGGTAGGGAAGCGTGCCCGCCGCGTAACGCGCCATCAGCGCGTCGATCGTCTCGATGGTTTCTGCGGTCATTTCAAGCCCCGACTGCGTTGCCCTGGTTCAATTCGGCTCCCGACTCTTCAGATTGCGGATTTTCCGCTTGTTTTCCCAAGATACGGCCCTAAGCGCAATCCGGATCACTGTTTCGGGTCGACAATGCGGCCGTGGCGAACAGTTTTTCATCGCGCGGCACCGAGCGCGAAATTCCGTCCTTGAAAGCTTTCCGCAGGGTTTCTAGTTTCGCGGGCAGCAATTCTAAGGATCAATCCATGGACCGTTCAGTCATCGACGTCATCGGCAACACGCCGCTGATCAAGCTCAAGCGCGCGTCGGAGGAAACCGGCTGCACCATTCTGGGCAAGGCCGAGTTCATGAATCCGGGCCAATCGGTCAAGGATCGCGCCGGGCTCTTCATCATCCGCGATGCGGAGAAGAAGGGCCTGCTGCGGCCGGGCGGCGTCATCGTCGAGGGCACGGCGGGCAATACCGGCATCGGGCTGACGGTCGTCGCCAAGGCGCTCGGCTACCGCACCGTCATCGTCATTCCCGACACGCAAAGCCAGGAGAAGAAGGACGCGCTGCGGGTGCTCGGCGCCGAACTGATCGAGGTTCCGGCGGTGCCCTACAAGAACCCGAACAACTACGTGAAAGTCTCGGGCCGGCTTGCCGAGCAGCTTGCGAAGACCGAGCCGAACGGCGCGATCTGGGCCAACCAGTTCGACAACATTGCCAATCGCGAAGGCCATATCGAAACGACGGCGATGGAAATCTGGGACCAGACCGAGGGCAAGGTCGACGGCTTCGTCTCGGCGGTCGGGACAGGCGGCACGCTTGCGGGCGTCGCGGCGGGGCTGCGCATGAAGTCCAACGGCGTCAAGATCGCGCTTGCCGACCCGCTCGGTGCGGCGCTTCATTCTTATTACACGAACGGCGAGTTGAAATCCGAAGGCTCGTCGATCACCGAGGGTATCGGACAGGGGCGCGTCACCGCCAACCTCGAAGGCTTCCAGCCCGATTTCTCGTTCCAGGTTCCCGATGACGAGGCGCTGCCGATCGTTTTCGATCTCGTGCAGGAAGAGGGCATGTGCCTCGGCGGCTCGTCCGGCATCAACATTGCCGGCGCGATCTGGCTCGCCAGAGAAATGGGGCCGGGCCATACGATCGTGACCATCCTCTGCGACTACGGCACGCGCTACCAGTCGAAGATGTTCAATCCGGATTTCCTGCGCTCCAAGAACCTGCCGGTGCCGGGCTGGATGGAGGAGAAATCCACCATCTCCGTGCCGTTCGAGGATGTCGCCTGATGGCGGTGACGGAAGCGCTTTTCCGCGAGGATGCCTATCTGCGCGAGACCGAGGCGAAGGTTCTCGGCGTCAATGACCGCGGCGGCGTTCTGTTCGACCGGACGATCTTCTACGCGACATCGGGCGGCCAGCCCGGCGACACCGGCCGCATCGTCCGGGCAAATGGCGAGACGGTCGAAATCGCCGGAACGATCACCGGCGAAACCAAGGACGAGATCATCCACTTGCCGGCGCCAAACCAGCCGGTCTTTGAGGCGGGCGAGACGGTGACGCTTCGGATCGACTGGGACCGGCGTTTCAATCTGATGCGGATGCACACGGCCTGCCATCTGCTGACCGTCATCTGCCCCTATCCGATTACCGGCGCGGCGGTTTCCGAAGAGGACAGCCGCGTCGATTTCGACCTGCCTGATGCGGGGTTCACCAAGGAAGAGGTGACGGCGAGATTGCGGGAACTGATCGCGGCGGATCATCCTGTCTCGACGCGCTGGATCGGCGATGACGAACTGGCGGCCAATCCGTCACTCGTCAAATCCAAGAACGTGCGCCCGCCGACCGGATCGGGGCGAATCCGGCTGGTGCTGATCGGCGAAAACGGCACGATCGACAGCCAGCCCTGCGGCGGGACGCATGTGCGCTCATTGGGCGAGATCGGTGCGATACATGTCGGGAAGATCGAGAAAAAGGGCCGCGAAAACCGCAGGTTTCGGCTGCGTTTCGGGCCACTTCCAGCTTGAAAAAGGTCAAAACTGATGGAAACCAGCCCGTTTGTCGTCGATTTCGACTGGCTTGAAGGCAGGATCGGGACACCCGGCATCGTGATCATCGACGCCTCCTGGTATCTGCCGGCGCAAAAACGGGACGCCAAGGCGGAGTATGACGCGGCCCATATTCCGGGCGCCGTGTTCTTCGACCAGGACCTCGTGGTCGAGCCGGACAGCGACCTGCCGCATACGCTGCCCTCGCCGGGGATCTTCGCGGAATTCGCCGGATCGATGGGGATTTCCGCCGGAGACACGATCGTCGTTTATGACGGACCCGGCATGTTTTCGGCGCCGCGCGTCTGGTGGATGTTTCGAATCATGGGAGCGAAACAAGTCTTTGTTCTGGATGGCGGTTTCGACCGCTGGAAGGCGGACGGCCGGCCGGTGACGGACAAGCTGACGAAGATCGCGCCGAGCTTCTTCGAGGCCGATTTCGACGAGGCGCGCGTGGCGCGGCTGGACGACATGCGCGCCATCGTCGGCAAGGGGCAGGTTGCCGACGCACGGCCGGCCGGGCGCTTTGCCGGAACCGATCCCGAACCGCGCGCGGGCGTGCGCGGCGGCCATATGCCGGGTGCCGTCAACGTGCCGATCAGCGGGTTGTCGAAGGACGGGAAGCTTCTTCCTGTCAACGCGTTGCGCGACCTTCTTCAGGAACGTGGCGTCGATCTCGACAAGCCGGTCGTGACGAGTTGCGGGTCGGGCGTGACGGCCGCCGTCATCACATTGGCGCTCGAATCGGTGGGTCACACGGACAACCGGCTTTATGACGGGTCCTGGACCGAATGGGGCGGGCGCTCCGACACGCCGGTGGAAACCGGCTCGTGACCCGCCCGCTCAAGGCGCGGATCACGCATCTGGAAATGACGGAGCGGCCGGCGGCGCGAATACCGATGCCGCTCGGCCAGCGCGTCGCGCTGATGCGCGCACGCGACATGCCTGTCTCGTTCTATCGCTATCTCTATCGCGAGATCGGCAAGCCACACCACTGGATGCTGCGCCGCGACACGCCCGATGGCGAACTCATGGAGATGATCCGGTCGCCGGCAACGCAGATCGAGGTGCTCTATGTCGACGGATGCCCGGCAGGGTTCTGCGAACTCGACCTTTCGCGCAGGCCCGACGAGGCCGAGATCCTCTATTTTGGCCTGATGCCGGATTTCCAAGGGCGGGGGCTGGCGAAATTCTTCCTGTCGGAGGGCATTCATGCCGCGTGGGACCATGAACCTGCCAGGGTGACGATCCACACCAATACGCTGGACAGCCCGCGCGCGCTGCAACTCTACCAGCGCATGGGATTTCGCCCCGTCGGATTCGATGAGGAAGAGGTCGAGCCCTGGGTCTGAGGTCGCGCATTAACGATGCTGAATGCCTGCCAACGAGGGCGTTCACGTTAGCTTCACCCATCCGTTGCCAATTTCGGCTCCTGGTCGACATACGAGAAAGAGACGAACCATGAACCGCAGATTCTTCCTTGCCAGCGCCGCCGCCGCCACTGGTGCATTGGCTCTGCCATCAATTGCTTTCACGCAGGATCGTGGCGGGCCATCCTCGGGCCAGATCATGCGCCAGCTCGATGCGGCACCACGTCGACGCGTGCGGCCGGAGGAGCGCGTGACGATCCAGGAATTCCGGCGCAGGCCCGAGCTTCGCCGGCAAGCGCCGTCCATTGACATTCAAGCCATCAATTTCGCGTTCGGCTCGGCCGAAATTCCTCGCTCGGAGTTTCGCAAGGTTCGCGAGATCGCGACGGCGTTCGACCAACTTGGCCGGCGCCGGCGCGGCGCGCGCTTTCTGATCGAAGGCCATACGGATGCGGTGGGATCGCGCGGGTCCAACCAGATCTTGTCCGAACGTCGCGCCGAATCCTTGAAGCGCGTGCTCGTCAACGAGTTTGGGGTGCAGCCGCGAATTCTTGAAACCGTCGGTTACGGCGAGGACTTCCTGCTTGTCGATACTCCGTTGGAAGACTGGCGCAATCGTCGCGTCACGATCCGCCGGATCGACGAGTTCGTTCGCTAGCCCCTAAAGCGAAAGCCCGCCGATCCAGAGATCGACGGGCTTCGAGGACATCGGATTGCCGAATACCGAATACCAGGTTTCGGCCCGATGCGTCGCTGCGGGGGAGGAGGAGAGACCGCAGCGAAACGGATCAGGCGGCGAGCGCCTTCTGCACGTCGACCATCTCGTAGCCGAGCGCCTCGGCGACCGGCGCGTTGGTGATACGGCCCTTGTGGACGTTGAGGCCGTTGCGCAGGTGCTTGTCGTCGAGGATGGCCTTGAGACCGCGGTCCGCCAGTTGCAGGCCGTAGTGCAGCGTCGCGTTGTTGAGCGCATGGGCCGAGGTGACCGGCACGGCGCCCGGCATGTTGGCAACGCAATAATGGATGATGCCGTCGACCTCGTAGGTCGGATCGGCATGGGTTGTGGCGTGGGAGGTCTCGAAGCAGCCGCCCTGGTCGATGGCGACATCGACGAGGACCGCACCCTTCTTCATGCCCGACAGCATCTCGCGGGTGACGAGCTTGGGCGCGGCGGCGCCGGGGATCAGCACGGCGCCGACGACGATGTCGGCCGAGAAGCACTCTTCCTCGAGCGCCTCAACGGTGGAATAACGCGTGTGGACGCGGCCGTTGAAGATGTCGTCGAGCTGGCGCAGGCGCGGGATCGAACGGTCGAGGATCGTCACGTCGGCGCCCAAGCCTACCGCCATCTTGGCCGCATGGAGGCCGACGACGCCGCCGCCGATGACCGCGACCTTGCCTGGCAGCACACCCGGAACGCCGCCGAGCAACACGCCGCGGCCGCCATTGGCCTTCTGCAACGCGGTGGCGCCGGCCTGGATCGACAGGCGGCCGGCGACTTCGGACATCGGCGCCAGCAGCGGCAGACCGCCGCGATCATCCGTCACGGTCTCGTATGCGATCGCGGTGACGCCGGATTCTACCAGGCCCTTCGTCTGCTCCGGGTCGGGGGCGAGGTGGAGATAGGTGTAGAGAAGCTGGTCTTCGCGAAGCTGCACCCATTCGGAGGGCTGCGGCTCCTTCACCTTGACGATCATGTCGGCCTTGGCAAAGACCTCGGCCGCGGTCTTCACGATCGTCGCACCGGCGGAACGGTAGGCGTTGTCGTCGGCGCCGATGCCGGCGCCCGCGCCGGTTTCCACGATCACGTCATGGCCATGCGCGATATATTCGCGAACAGAACCGGGGGTGAGCCCGACGCGATATTCGTGGTTCTTGATTTCCTTCGGGCAACCGACGCGCATGGGGTGTTCTCCTCTTGTCCCTGAATTTCGCGCGATTCTAGCGCCCGGATCGTCGAACGGGCTTGCGGCGACGATTGCGGATCGCGGCACGAATGGCGTATCGTTGCGTCCAAAGTTCAAATAGCGGTGAATTCTGCGAATGATGCAGCTCGACAAGACGGATGTCGCCATTCTGGAGACGCTTCAGGCGGAAGGGCGGATTTCGAATGCCGCGCTTGCCGATCGGGTCGGTCTGTCGCAGTCGGCGTGTTCGCGCCGGCTCGACATTCTGGAGAAGAACGGCGTGGTCCGCGGCTATCACGCGCGGCTTTCCAATGCCGCGCTCGGCCACAAGATGACGGCGATCGTCCATGTTTCTCTGTCGGGCCAGTTCGAGAAGACGCTGGCGGATTTCGAGGCAGCGGTGAAGCGCTGCCCGAATGTGCTCTCCTGTCATCTGATGTCGGGCGAATACGACTACATTCTGCGCATAGCGGCGAAGGACCTCGCCGACTACGAGCGCATCCACCGCGACTGGCTGACGGCGATGCCGCACGTCACCAAGATCAACTCGTCCTTCGCGCTGCGTGAGGTGATCGACCGGACGAATATGGGCATCGATCCGGAACTGGCGTGACGCAACGTCGGGCGCCGCGTCATCCACGCGTCACCAAAAATTGCTGGACTGGCGCTCTTTCAGGCGCTCAAATCGCGGCGTCTCGATAGACCAACGAAAATCCTTCAGACGGAGAACCCCATGCCCGCTACGCTTCATCCGCTGTCGCGCCGCGCTTTTCTCGCCGGTTCGGCTGCCGCAGGCGCGCTGATCGCGCTGCATCCGTTCTCGGCGCGCGCGCAGGCCAACCAGGCGCATCTGCGCATCATGGAGACAACCGACCTCCACGTTCACGTCTTCCCCTACGATTATTACGGCGACCGGCCGAACGACACGATGGGCGTTGCCCGAACCGCGACGATCATCGACGAGATTCGCGCCGAGGCGACGAACTCGATGCTGCTCGACAATGGCGATTTCCTCCAGGGTAACCCGATGGGCGACTACTACGCCTATGAGCGGGGCATGAACGATGGCGACGTGCATCCCATCATCAAGGCGATGAACGTGCTCGGCTATGACTGCTCGACGCTGGGCAATCACGAGTTCAATTACGGGCTCGACTACATGCAGAAGGTGCTCGACGGGGCCGATTTCCCGTTCGTGTGCGCGAACGTCGCCAAGGGGACGCTGGCCGACAGCCCGCTCGACGACGACCTGCTGGTCGAGCCCTACGTCATTCTCGAAAGGACGGTGGTCGACGGCGCGGGCGAGGAGCATCCGATCAAGGTCGGACTGATCGGATTCGTGCCGCCGCAGATCATGACGTGGGATTCGCGTCATCTCGTCGGCAATGTCGAGGCTCGCGACATGGTGAAGGCGGCCGAAGCGTGGGTGCCGAAAATCCGCGAGGAAGGCGCAGACATCGTCATCGCGCTCTCGCATTCGGGCATGGGACCGACGGAATATGCCGAGAATCTCGAAAACGCCTCGATCCTGATCGCCGGTATCGAGGGGATCGATGCGATCGTCACCGGACATTCGCATCTGGCCTTCCCCGGCACCGATTTCGACGATGTCGACGGCGTCGACAATGCCGCCGGACTGATCGGCGGCAAGCCGGGCGTGATGGGCGGGTTCTGGGGCTCGCATCTGGGGCTCATCGACCTGATGCTGGAGCGCGACGGCGAAGCCTGGAAGGTGGTCGCCTCGACCTCCGAGGCGCGGCCGATCTTCGAGCGCGTGGAACGCGAGGTGAAGCCGCTGGTCGAAAGCGATGCAGAAGTCGAGGCGGCGGTTCAGGAAGACCACGACGCGACGATCGAATATGTGCGCACGCCGGTGGGGCAGACCTCGGCGCCGCTCCATTCCTATTTCGCGCTCGTCGCCGACGACCCGTCGGTGCAGATCGTGAGCCAGGCACAGATCTGGTACATCACCGACATGCTGTCGGCGACCGAATATGCGGACCTGCCGGTGCTTTCGGCGGCGGCGCCCTTCAAGGCGGGCGGTCGCGGCGGGCCGGACTACTATACCGACGTTCCGCCCGGCGACGTGGCGATCCGCAACGTGGCGGATCTCTACCTCTACCCCAACACGGTGCAGGCGGTGGTGATCACCGGCGCGCAGGTGAAGGAGTGGTTGGAAATGTCGGCCGGCATGTTCAACCAGGTCGAGGCAGGGGCGAGCGATGCTCCGCTGATCAACCCGGACTTCCCGTCGTACAATTTCGACGTGATCGACGGGGTGACCTACAGGATCGACCTGTCGCAGCCGGCGAAATACAACAAGGACGGCGAGGCGGTGAATCCCGAGGCGAGCCGCATCGTCGACCTGTCCTTCGACGGCCAGCCGATCGACCCGGAAGCGCGTTTCGTCGTCGCGACCAACAATTACCGCGCCGGCGGCGGCGGGAACTTCCCCGACATCGCGGCCGACAAGGTCGTCTACGAGGCGCCGGACACCAACCGCGACGTCATCGTGCGCTACATTGTCGAGGAAGGCACGATCAACCCGGCCGCCGACGCCAACTGGTCGTTTGCGCCGATGGAAGGCACGACCGTCGTATTCGACACCGGCCCGAAGGCGCGCGAGTTCATGGCCGAGGTCGAGGGCGTGACGATCGAGGAGGCGGGCGAGGGCGAGAACGGGTTCGCGCGGTATCGCATCACGCTTTAGGGGGCACCCAAGTCAGTGACGTTTCGGGCGCGTGGCGACACGCGCCCACACGCCGCCTTGCGGACGCAGGGTGATCGATGGAAACGGCGTTGGAGCACGTCCTTCGACGGGCGTGGTCGTCAGCATCTGCGCCACCGTCGCCAGAGCCATCACCGCCTCGATCATGGCGAACCGGTTGCCGATGCAAATTCTCGGACCACCGCCGAACGGCATGTAGGCAAAGCGGGGCAGGCGCTTCTCGAGCGTTCCGTCGATCCATCGTTCCGGGTGGAAAGCCAGCGGGTCCTCGAAGTGACGGGCGTCGCGATGCAGCACCCATTGACTGATGAATATCGTCGTACCAGCCGGCCAGCGTTTGCCGCGGATCGTGAACGTTTGTTTTGCCTCTCGTCCGATGGCCCAGGCGGGCGGATAAAGGCGCATCGCTTCCTTGACGACGGCTTCGGCATATTCGAGCCGCTCGACATCCTCCGTCGTCACATCACGATTTTCCAGAACATCGTCCACTTCGTTGACGAGCAATTGCCAGGAGACAGGGTTGCGGCCCAGCAGTTCGATCGTCCATGACAGGGCGAGCGCGGTCGTCTCATGACCGGCCAGCAGCATCGTCAATGCTTCGTCGCGCAATTGCGTTTCGGACATGGGGTGTCCATCGTCACCTCGCGCCAGCATCATGCGCGACAGAAAATCCCTGCGATTCTCCAGATCAGCGTCAAGACTGCGCTCGAAGATGATCCGCGCGACTACGTCTTCCACCTCGCGTATTGCGCGGCGATACCGCAGATGGCCGGGCAGCGGGACCCAGTCGGGAATCAGGAATGGTCGCCTGAAGCGCGCCGCCATCTCCGCCACCAAATCGTCGGTGGCAAATTCCATTGTCTCGATGTCGCTGGCGATTTCGGTGTCGAACAGGGTCTTGGCGGCGATCCGCAGGCTGAGCTCCATCATCGCGGGATGGAAGTCGACGATTTCATCATCTGTCCAGCGGGACGCGATCCGGCGCGTAATTCTCACCATGTCCGGCCCATAGTCGGCAATCTGACGCGCGGCGAATGGCGGAGCGGCAAGACGGCGCTGCCGATGCCAGAACTCGCCTTCGCTGGTCAAGAGACCCTGACCGAACAATGCGCGGACATGCCGCCAGATTATCCGGTTCTTGATGAAGTTCTGATGGTCCTTGACGAGAATGTTCTCGATTGCGGCCATGTCGCCGATGAGCAGGCAAGGCCAGCCGCCTATGCGGAACGGCACGACATCGCCATAGGTGCGCGACAAGGCTTCGAGAAAGCCAAGCTGATCGCGACCGAAATCCAGCGCGCTGCCGAGAAGGGGCAAGCCACGGGGACCAGCTTCATGGCTGGTAACGGGCGCGACGTATTGTGGAGCGATATCGGCCATGAATCCTCTCCCTGACGACAACCAGAAAGGGTGACGCAGACGCAACGATTTGCCTATCGCCCATAAGGGCTACTAGTTCCGGTAAATGATCTGGCGGACGTCGATATATTCGGCGCGGAAGCCGGCTTCGCAATAGTGAAGGTAAAACTCCCAGAGCCGCTTGAAGCGGTCGTCGAAGCCGAGCGGCATGATCTTGTGCCATGAGGCGTGGAAGCGGTCGCGCCATTCCGCGAGCGTTCGGGCGTAGTCCTGCGGGAAGACGCGCTCGGCGGCGAGGTTCAGGCCATGATCGGCGCCGAGCGCACGCAGGATCCGCGGAGACGGAAGCATTCCGCCAGGGAAGACGTAACGCTGGATGAAATCCGGGCGGGCACGGTAGGCCGGAAAAACCTCGTCCTTGATCGTGATGATCTGCAAGCCGGCCGCGCCGCCCGGCTTCAGACAATCGCGCATCTTGGAGAAAAAGACGGGCCAGTATTTTTCGCCGACGGCCTCGAACATCTCGATCGAGGCGATGCGGTCATAGCGGCCGGCTTCGTCGCGATAGTCCTGGAATTTGATCTCGACCTTGTCGGAAAGTCCCGCCTTGGCGATGCGGGCGGTGGCGAAATCGTGCTGTTCGCGGCTGATCGTCAGGCCGGTTACCTTGCAGCCGATCTCGCGGGCGGCGAATTCGGCAAAGCCGCCCCAGCCGCAGCCGATCTCCAGCACATGGTCGCTCGGGCCGATGCCGGTATCGCGGGCGAGCGCCCGGTATTTTTCCGCCTGCGCGCCTTCCAGATCGTTCGCGCCGGAGGTGTAGAGCGCCGAGGAATAGGTCATCGAGGGGTCGAGCCATTCCCGATAGAAGGCGTTGCCGAGGTCGTAATGGGCCGAGATGTTGCGCTTCGAGCCGGCTTTCGAGTTCTGGTGGAACCAGTGGCGCAGGCGCTGGAACAGGGTCAGCATGAAACTCGCCCCGCCCGCGACCTTCTCGCCCGCTTCCTCGTTGATGACGAAGAGTTCGAGGAAGGCGGTGACGTCGGCGCTTTCCCAGTCGCCGTCGACATAGGATTCGGCGACGCCGATCGTGGCGCCGGAAAAGGCGCGGCCGACGAGATTCCAGTTGTTGAGCCTCACATGGGCGTCGGGGCCGGCGCCATTGCCGCCGACCTTGAGGGCGCGGCCGTCGGGAAGCTCGACGGTGAGCGAGCCGTGCGGCATCGACATGCCGACCTTGAGCGCCATGCGGGCGCGCGTCGGCAGGCCGCGCGCGGCCGTGGCGAAGTTCGCCTCCGTCAATGTCACCGCCGCGGTGTTCGGCTGCAATGTCGCGCTGTCTTCCATTCCCTCCAACCTCATGCTGTCGGCCGCTATTTGCCGGCCGGCAAAGTCCGTGCTTCGTCGCGGAAACTGACCGGCTTCGGCGGCGGCGGGCTCTTGTGAAAGCGCGCGCCCTTGAGGCAGAGCTTCAGCGCTTCGTAATGTATCCCCGCGATCACTTTCCATGTCATCAGCGGTGTGCGCAAGAGGATGCGCGCGAGGGCGCGCGTCGTCAGTTTATGATGCGTGCCGGCGAATGTTGCGGAAAGAAGCGCTTCGTCGGCCTCGGTTTCGTGGATACGCAGGCGCACGACTTCGCCCGGCGGCAGGACGCGGAAATGGTAGCGCGCGGCCATGTCGATGAAGGGCGAGACGTGGAAGATCTTGGTGCGCTCCTGCCGGATGCCCGCCGGAGTCAAATTGCCGTCCTCGACCAGCGCGACATAGGTGTGGCTTTCGCCGAAGGTGTTGCGCACGGCGTAGATGAGAGCGACGAGTTCGCCCGTCGCGCCATAGGCGAAATAGACTGAGATCGGATTGAAGACGTAGCCGAGGATGCGCGGATAGGCGAGAAGCAGTATTCGGCTTGCAGGCTGCGCAAGGCCGGCCTCGGCCAGCAGGCGGTCAGCCTTCTCACGGAGCGTCTCGCCCTCATGGCCGCAATGATCCTTCTGATGGAAGGAGACGATGCCCGGCCGGTCGACCGAAAAGAGCGCCGATTGCCGACCGGCCTCCGCAAGCCTATCGAGATCGACGAGAAGCGAAAAGACGCGGTAGGTGAAGCGGTGCACGAAGGGCTTCATGCGCGCGTGCATCACCTCGCCGGCATAGAGCGAAGCGGCGGCGGCGGGTGCTGCGCCGTTCGCTTCGATGGTGGTAATGCGCTCCTTGCGGATCATGATCGGTGCCTATTCGGCCGCCAGCGGGAGTTCGGCGGAGCCGGTTTCTCCGCGCGACCATGGAATGGCCGCACCGAGAGCGACGGCCGCGTCAAGACCCGAGCGAAGGCCGTCCTCGTGAAAGCCGTAGCCGGTCCAGGCGCCTGCGAACCAGGTGTGGCGCACACCCTGGATCTCGTCGAGCCGCGATTGCGCGGTCAACGCGCGGGCGTCGAATTGCGGGTGCTCGTAGGACCATTCGCCGAAGACGGTGTCGGGGGCGGGGTCTATGGCGGGATTGAGCGAAACGAAAAGCGGCTTGCTCTGATCGATGCCCTGCAAGCGGTTCATCCAATAGGTGACCGATACATCGCGCTCCTCCTCGTCGCCGCTCGCGCGCAGGTAATTCCAGGCCGACCAGGCGATGCGGCGGCGCGGCATCAGGCTCTGGTCGCGATGAAGGATGACGCGGTTCGACCGGTAATGGACGTCGCCGAGGATCGCTCGTTCGAGCGGCGAGGGGTCGCCGAGAAGCTTCAGTGCCTGATCGGAATGGGTGGCGACGATGATCGCGTCGAAGCGTTGAGGAGCGGCATCCCCGGTCCAGATGGTGACGCCGAGCGCGTCGCGGATGATCGTTTCGACGGGGCTGGAAAGCCGGACATGGCCGGTCAGGGGGGCAAGCAGTTTTTCCAGATAGGTCCTGGAACCACCGGTCACCGTGCGCCACATCGGGCGCTCGTGATGGATGAGACGGTGGTTCTGGAAGAAATTGACGAAGGTCGCGGCCGGGTAGTCTAGCATCTTGATGCGCGGGGTGGACCAGATGGCGGCGGCCATGGGGATGAGGTAATTGTCTCGGAAACCCGGCGAGAAGCGACGCTCGACGAGGTAGTCGCCGATGGTCATGCCGGCGAGGCGGCCGCCGTCGCGGTCGGCGACGCACTGCTTGTTGAAGCGCAGGATTTCGCCGAGCATCTTCAAAAAGCGCGGCGAGAAAAGATTGCGGCGCTGGGCGAAGATGGACGCGTAGCTCTGGCCGCTCCATTCGAGCTTGCCGCCGTCAAGCGAAAGCGAGAAGCCCATGTCGCTTTCATGTGTTGCGACATCGAGATGCGCAAAGAGGGCGGTCAGGTCCGGGTAGTTGTGCTCGTTGTAGACGATGAAGCCGGTATCCACCGCGACCGGGGTTCCGTCGTAGTCGATGTCGACCGTGGCCGTGTGACCGCCGGGGCGGTGATCGGATTCGAACAACGTCACGTCCGCGACTTCGCGCAAGGCCCAGGCGGCGGACGCGCCCGAAATTCCGGAGCCGATGACGGCGATCTTCTTGCGGCCGTCGACAGTTCGGCTGATCGGAACAATATTCATGAATTCCCTCGCATCTGCTGGTAGGCCTGAAGCGCCCGGTCGCGGGCGCTGGAATGGTCGACGATAGCTACGGGATAATCGGTTCCGAGTTTCAGACCGGCAGCGGATAGTGCGTCCTTCGAGGCGGTCCAGGGGGCGTGGAGATCGCCTGACTTGAGTCTTGCCAGTTCTGGCACGAACTCATGAACATATTTGCCGTGCGGATCGAACTTTTCGCCCTGGAGCGTGGGGTTGAAGACGCGGAAATAGGGGGCGGCGTCGGCGCCCGAGCCGGCGACCCACTGCCAACTCGCCGTGTTGTTGGCGGGGTCCGCATCGACCAGCGTGTCCCAGAACCAGGCTTCGCCGGCGCGCCAGTCCTGCAACAGATGCTTGACCAGGAAGGACGCGACGACCATGCGGACCCGGTTGTGAACCCAGCCCGTCTGCCACAATTGCCGCATCCCGGCATCGACCAGCGGATAGCCGGTCTGGCCGCGCTGCCATGCGTGAAGCGCGTTCGCGTCCTTCTTCCAGGCGAAGGCATCGAAGTCGCGGTTGAAGTTGGTCGCGCCCAGATCGGGGTTGTGGAAGAGAAGGTGATAGGAGAATTCGCGCCAGGCGACCTCCTTGCGGAATTTTTCCACGTCGCCGGACGCAGCGTCGATCCTGCGGGTTTCGAGTGCGTGCCAGATCTGGAACGGCGTGATCTCGCCATGGGCCAGATAAGGCGACAGGCGCGAGGTGGAGTGGAAATCGGGCCGGTCGCGGTTTTCGCCATAGCCCTTGATCGGGCCAGACAGGAATGCGTCGAGCGCCTGATGCGCGCCGTCCTCGCCGGGCTGCCAGGTCTCGCGAAGGCCGCCGGCCCAGTCGGGCTTCGTCGGCAGCAGCTTCCAGCCGGCAAGCTTCTCTGATTTCACCTTTCCGGCGAACGGCGCGATCTCGCGCGGGCGCGCGACCGGCGCGCGGGGATCGATCTCCGCCGTCAGCGCGCGCCAGAACGGCGTATAGACCTTGTAATAGCCGCCGGTTCCGGTCTTCACCTGCCAGGGCTCGTGGAGGAGATGGCCGTCGAAGCTTTGCGCCTCGATGCCGCCCTCGCCCAGGCGGGACTTCATCTCCTTGTCGGCGGCGATGGCCGGCGGATCGTAGCGCCGGTTCCAATAGACCGCCCCGGCTCCGGTTTCCTTCACCAGATCGGCGGCCACATCCGCCATCGGTCCGGCGCGCAGGACGAGTTCGGCGCCGGCCTTCTTCAGCGAGGCGGCGAGGGCCTCCAGCGAGTGATGCAGCCACCAGCGGCGCGCGCCGCCAATCTTGCGCACGCCCTCGCTCATCTCGTCGAAGACGAAGACGGGCACGACCGGCCTGCCGCTGTCGACGGCGGCGCGGAGCGCGCCATTGTCGGCCAGCCGAAGATCGTGACGGAAGAGGACGAGCGCGGGTCTTGTGCGCGTGCGGTCTGTGGATGCCATCTGTCGGGAAGCGTGTCCTGTGCGAACCGTTGCGGATCAATGCCTTCCTTTACGCGGAAGCGTGCAGACCGGATCGGTGCAAGTCGTCGTTTCCACTCACGAAAATGTGCGGATCAGCAAGGTTCGGCGGTGATGACATAGTCGAAACCGCAACGCAGCCCGTCGAGCCGCGTTTCGAGCGCCAGCGCCTGCGCGCGAAGGGTCTCGACATGAGCGGCGAGGGCGGAACGCAGATCGTCCGGCACGAGGTGCAGCCGGTTCACGCACATGTCGAGCTGGGCATTGACGAAACGGGCGCGGTAGCGGATCGGAAATCTTTTCGTCGCAACGATGGAAAAGCCTGCGGCGGCAAGCTGCTTTTCCACCCATACCAGAGGAAACTCGCGATAGGGCTTTTGACCCGACAAGAGCAGGAACGTGTCGCGCAGGCGGCCGATCCTGAACACGATCTCGCCGGCCGGCGTCCCCGGTTTTTCCACCACATAGGGTTCGAGCCCGACGAGATAGAGACGGCCGGCGGTGAGCTGGCGCAGCCGCCCGATCATCTCGTCCTGGAAATAGGGCGCGAAGCCGTCGATGGCGCCGATGAGATAATCGGCGACGACCGTGTCGAAACGCTTGCCTGAAAGGAAGTCCGGATCGGCCCAGTTGCCCGTCACGATCTTTTCGTTGGCAGGCGAGGGACCTAGCGCATCGCGAATGCGCCGGACCATCAGATCGGCGCCGGTGACGGCTGTCAGTTCGTCGGCGGGCAGGCCGCGTAGCCAGCGCAGCGAGTTGATGCCGGTCCCCGCGTCGAGCACCCGTCCCCAAGGGCGCGCCGAGTTCAATCCGGCGATATGATCGAAGATCAGCGACATGGCCGGTCAGACGCGGCGGATGGCGCCGAAGATGGACCAGTCCATGCGCTGCGACAGGCGTTCCAGTGCCAGCGTGCCGAGAAGCGAATTGCCGTTCTCGTCCAGGCCGGGCGACCAGACCGCAATCGACGCCGTGTTCGGCACGATCGCCAGAATGCCGCCGCCGACGCCGCTTTTCGCGGGCAGGCCGACGCGGTAGGCGAAATCTCCCGACCCGTCATACTGGCCGCAGGTCAGCATGATCGCATTGATCCGGCGCGCGCGCTCGGCGTCTGCCTTCGAGACCCTGGAATCCATGTCCTCGCGATCGAGCATCAGATAGCGTCCGGCACGCGCGAGTTGCCGGCAGGAAAGTGCAACGGCGCACTGGCGCACATAGATGTGCATCACGTCATCGACTTCGTGGTGCAGATTGCCGAAGGACTTCGCCAGATTGGCGAGCGCCCTGTTGGTATAGCCGGATGTGTGCTCGGATCTGACGACGTCCTCGTCGATGCCGATCTCGCCATCGCCGATCATCTCGGCGATGAAGTCGCGCACCGTATCTGGAATGCCGTCGCCGGTCTGGCCGTCGAGCAGCATGTCGTCGACGACCAGAGCGCCGGGATTGATGAAGGGATTGCGCGGGATGCCTTTGTGGCGCTCCATGTCGACGATGGAGTTGTAGGGGTCGCCCGAGGGCTCCTTGCCGACGCGCTTCCACACCTTGTCGCCATGAAGCTTCAGCGCAAGCGTCAGCGCGAAGACTTTGGAAATGCTCTGGATCGAGAACTGCGTCCCGGACGCGCCTCCGTCGATCATCTGGCCGTCGCGCGTCAGGACGGCGATGCCGAACTGCTTGATGTCGACCTTGGCGAGTTCGGGAATGTAGTCGGCCGCCTTGCCCCATTCGGTTGCATTGCCGATCTCGACAGCGATCCCTTCGACCACCTTCTTCAAAAGCTCGTGGTCGATGTCCGTCTTGCTCCCAGCCGTCATGCCCGCCCCTTGAAAGGCCGCGCATCCATCGCGACCGTGTTCTCCGATAGGAACGGCAACATAGCGCTGGCGCCGGGTGTCGCAAGGGGCGAACGCAGATGTTGACCGCTGCGGGCCGGATCACCTAAATGCCTGCTGCTGCATTCATCAGCAGTGGAGGGATGGCCGAGCGGTTTAAGGCACCGGTCTTGAAAACCGGCGAGGCAGCAATGTCTCCGTGGGTTCGAATCCCACTCCCTCCGCCACATTCAGAAGCCGAACCCGTCCACGGTCCCCGAGTGGGGCTTTTTTCTTTTTGTTTCAAAGGGCGTTGGCAGGGCCATCCGCCCTTCGGAGACTGGGCGCTTGACGCGGAATGGGTCTCCGAATGGCCTGCGTCTTTCTTCGAGCGCCCCTCGATGGTCACGGGACGACGTAAAACATCCTTGCATTTCCAGTGAGTTGCGGCGCTCATGGGGTCGTCCCGTTTGCGAGTTAATCCGGTGACGGAGACCGACACGAAGGCGCAGGGCGGTCAAAAGGAAGGCTCTGGGGTGGCCGATCGCTAGGAAAATGACGGGCTGCTCGCGATCTTCGGTCCGCTCCCCGCTGATCGGCTCAGACGCCACCTTCGAAGCTGGTTCGACGGATCATGGTCCGATGGTCGGGGCGAGGCACTGGATCAAGGGCGCTCGTTCGGCGAAGGGCGGTCGATCTTTCGGCCAGGTTACCCAATAGCCTGTCTCCATCCGCAGGGTCCGTTCCGTCAGTCGCCGCAGGCTTCCGGCTGTGATCGCGTCGCTGCACAGCGGCAAGGATGCCAGCAGAACGCCGGCGCCGGACTCGGCGGCTCTCAAAGACTGAACGAAGGTGTCGAAGCGGAGCGTCGGTACGGATGGCGCAGGCTCGGCCATCGCGCTCGCCCAGTCACGCCAGCCTGCCCTTGGGCCGGACGTGGCGATACGCGGATGGTCATGCCAGGATCTTGACGGATCGCAAAGCAGGGCTGGCGACGCCATCGGGGCCAGTTCCTCCTTGAAGAGTTGCCTCGCCTCGCGGTCCGGCCAGTTGCCCGTGCCGAAACGAACCTCGAAATCGGCTTCGAGACGCTGATAGTCCGGCATATGCTGAATGGTCTCCAGCGAAAGCTGCACATGGGGCAGACGGCGCGCGATTTCGCCCAGACGCGGGACGATCCAGAGTTCGATCACCGAGCCGGAAGCCGCGATGGTGATCTTGCGGCGCGGCTGCTCGAACAGATTTGCCGCGCTGTGCAGGAGCTGGGCCAGCGCGTCCTGCACATGGGGCAGCCACGATTCGCCTTGGGTCGAGAGGATGACGCCGCGTGCCTGGCGCGTGAAGAGCTGAGCGCCAAGGTGAAGTTCCAGGTTTCGGATGCGTTGACTGACCGCGGCCTGCGTCAGCCCCAACTCGTTGGCCGCGGCCGTGAAGCTGCCGAGCCGCGCAGCCACCTCGAAAACGCGTATCCATTCGAGCGGCGGCAGTTGATGTCGATCCAGAGACATAATCGATTTGGGGTCATATCATCGAATATGATTGTTTGTGGTTATACCGGAGCCCGTGTCAAGGTTCGTGCAGTCAATCGTCAATCCCGCAAAGGAGCGATCCATGCCCGGCACGACCCCTATCGAAATCCTGGACGGCGGCGATGCGCTGGCGCTCGATCTGCCCGTCAGGGGGCGCCGGCGCTTTCATGCCATCTGGCTGCGCGACAATGCGTGGGACGAGGCGACGCGTGCGCCCGGCAACGGTCAGCGGCTGATCACGCTTGGCGACATTCCCGCCGATACACGGATCGCCTCGGCCCGGATCGAGGCGGGACAGATTCATGTGCGGTTCGAGCCCGAGGGAAAGGACGTCGCTTTCGATCTGGGCTGGCTTGCCGGCCATGCCTATGACGGCAAGGTCGAGCGCGGCATCGGCTGGACCGCGCCGGAGATCGAAACCTGGGATGCGATGCTCGGCGCAGACATTCCGATCGCCGATTTTACTGCGGTCGGCAGCGACCGCGAGGCGCTCGCCCATTGGCTTCACGGCGTGCGTCGCTTCGGCTTCGGCAAGCTCACCGGCGGCCCGGTGGAAAACGGAGCGCTGTTCAAGGTTGCGGACCTGTTCGGTTATGTCCGCGAAACCAATTACGGCCGTCATTTCGAGGTGCGCACCGAGGTGAACCCGTCGAACCTGGCCTATACCGGGCTCGGTTTGCAGGCGCATACGGACAATCCCTATCGCGACCCGGTGCCGACATTGCAGATTCTCTACTGCCTCGAGAACTCGGCCGAGGGGGGCGAGAACATGGTGGTGGACGGGTTCCGGGCTGCCGAACGCCTGCGCGACGAGAACCCGCGCGGCTTCGATCTCCTGACGCGCTGGTGCGCGCGTTTCGAATATGCGGGCAGTTCCGGGGTGTGTCTGCAATCGCGCCGCCCCATGATCGAGCTTGCGCCCGATGGAGAACTCGTCGGCATCCGCTTCAACAACCGGTCGGCCGCGGCGATCACCGACGTTCCGTTCGAAGACATGGCCGGCTACTATGCGGCCTACCGACGCCTGGGCGAGATCATCGACGACGCTTCAATGGAGGTCACGTTCAAACTGGCGCCGGGCGAATCCTTCATCGTCGACAACACGCGCGTCCTCCATGCCCGCAAGGGCTATTCGGGCGCCGGTTCGCGGTGGCTGCAAGGCTGCTACGCCGACAAGGACGGCCTGCGTTCGACGCTCGCCGCAATCGAAAGTGAAGAGCGGAAGGCGGCCTGATGACGAAGCCCGATCCCGACAAGCTGACGCCGGAAACGATCGTCGCGTTTCTGGCCGACATCTTCGAGCGTCGCGGCGGCGAGGAATATCTCGGCGAACCCGTGACGATGGCCGAACACATGCTGCAAGGGGCCTATCTTGCCGAACGGCAGGGCGAGCCGGAAATCATCATCGTCGCGACGTTGCTGCATGATATCGGCCATTTCACCAGCGAGTTCGGCACGTTTTCGATGGACGACACTCATGACAAACATCACGAGGAGGCAGGCGCAGCGGTGCTGGAGCGCTTCTTCCCGAGCCTCGTTGTCGATTGTGTGCGCCACCACGTCGCTGCGAAGCGCTATATCTGTGCCACCGATCCCGCCTATTTCGGGCAATTGTCGGCGGCGTCGATCCATTCGCTGAAGCTCCAGGGCGGGCCGATGAATGCCGACGAAGTCAGGGCGTTCGAACGCAATCCCAACGTCAACGAGATCGTCCGGGTCCGGCATCTCGACGATGCCGGCAAGATCGCGGACATGGAGACACCCGGTTTCGCCCACTACGCCCCGATGGTGCAGCGCGTGGTCGATGCCCATTGCAACAGCCAAGCCGTCTAGGATGTTCTGGCAATCGGGCGCGAGGGGCTTTCGCCCTATTCGAGGCGCATCAGCAGCCCGGCCATCAGGCGCGCTCGCTCGACGAGACTGTCGACTTCGATATGCTCGTTCAATGTGTGCAGGCCCGCGCCGCGCACGCCGATGGAATCCAGTGTCGGAATGCCGAGCGCGCCGGTGAAATTGCCGTCCGATCCGCCGCCGGCGCTGCCATGGGTCAGGTCGAAGCCGATGTCGGCGGCGACCTGACGGCCGATTTCGTAAAGCGCCATCGTGCCCGCATCGGGCTCCCAGACGGGACGGGTGACGCCGCGGGTGACCTCGAAGCGGACGTCGTTCTCCTCGGTCGCCATGGCGAGCATCGCCTCGACGCCGCGGTCGAGATCGGCCTGGCGCTTGGCCATGGAAAGGGCTTCGGCGCGGCATTCTGACGAGACGCAGTTGACCCACTGGCCGGCATGGATGACGCCGACCGAGAAGGTGCAGTCGTCGGTGGTCATCTTCTCGACCTGGAGCAGCTTCTTCGCCATCAGCGCGATGGCCGAGCGGCCTTCGCCGAGCGCCCAGCCGGCATGGCTCGGGCGCCCCTCGGTCTTCAGGTTGAAGCGGGCGATGGCGTAGCGGCCGGTGACGGCTCCGCCGTCGGGGCGGGCGGGTTCGGGCACGAGCACATACTTGTTCTTGCGCGCCTCCATCTCGATCAGTTCGCGCGTCGACGGCGTGCCGACTTCCTCGTCGGGCGTGAACAGAACGGTGACCGGCAGCGGGCAGTCGATGGCGGCGAGCGCCAGTTGGCGGATGGCCTCGACGGCGACAAAATTGCCGCCCTTCATGTCCTGAATACCGGGGCCGTAAGCCTTGTTGCCTTCGCGGCGGAAGGGCAGCTTTTCGAGCGTGCCGACCGGGTGAACCGTGTCGAGATGGCCGGAAATCAGGATGCCGGGCTTGCCGAAATCCTTGTGCGGAAAGCGCGCGCGCACCGATCCGCCGAAGCCCATGCGGCCTGGAATGCGCTCGATCTCGGCGCCGGCGGCGGCGAGGTCGTAGCTGGCAAGGTCCATCATCCGGTCGACGGCGGCAGCATCGAAGGTCGGGCTTTCGCACTCGATCCAGGGCTTGAGGCCGTTGAGGATGGCGTCGGCGTCGAAGGGCAGGGCGTTGATGTTCATGGGGTCACCTTGGCATCGCGTGTTTGACGGTTTTTTTCGAAGGGGACCCCCACCCTTTATCCCTCCCCACAAGGGGGAGGGAGGGCATTCACGTTGCGCTCTTTCCGTCAGCCAGGCTCGAAGCCGAAATGGAAACGCGGCGTGCAGGTCTCCCTCCCCCTTGTGGGGAGGGATAAAGGGTGGGGGTCCCTCAGATCAAAGCGGCAGGCGTTTTTCGACGATGCGGGCCATGACGCTGGCGCCGACGGGAAGGATCGCATCGTCGAAGATAAAGCCGGGATTGTGAACCGGCACGTCGCCGCCATGGCCGATGGTGCAATAGGCGCCGGGCACGGCTTTGAGCATGTCGGCGAAGTCCTCCGAGCCCATCACAAGCTCGTTCTCGTTGGTGATGTTGTCGATTCCGACGATGTCGGATGCCGCTTCGAGATAGGTTTCGGAAAGTTTGTCGTCGTTCATCAGCACGGTGAAAATCTCGCGCAGATCCGGCTTGACCTCGATGCCGAACATCTTCGAATAGCCCTCGCACATGTCGCGGATGCGGGCGTGGATCAAATCCTTCACCTCGTCGTCGAAATACCGGATCGTGCCGCAGATGACCGCCTTGTCGGGCACGACATTATAGGCCGAGCCGGAATGGATCTGCGTGACCGACAGGACGGCGGGCTTTACCGCCGGAACGTTGCGGCTGACGATCGATTGCAGCGACTGGACAAGCGAGGTGACCGCGACGATCGGGTCCTTGGAATGGTGCGGCATCGCGCCATGGCTGCCGACGCCCTTGACGTAGATATCGAAGAAGGTGGAGCCCGCCATGGCCGGTCCGGGCTTAACGCCGACCTTATTGGGGGCGGCCATCGGATTGTTGTGCATGCCGTAGATTTCGTCACACGGAAACTTGTCGAAGAGGCCGTCGGCAAGCATGGCGCGGGCGCCGCCGAGGCCTTCTTCGGCCGGCTGGAAGATGAAGACGGCCTTGCCGGAAAAGTCGCGCGTTTCGGCGAGGTAGCGCGCGGCGCCGAGCAGCATGGTCGTGTGGCCGTCATGGCCGCAGCCGTGGAACTTGCCGGGCGCGGTCGAGCGCCAGGGAAGGTTGGTCTCCTCGTCCATCGGCAGCGCGTCCATGTCGGCGCGAAGGCCGACCGCGCGCTCGCTGCCGCCCTTGCCCTGAAGGACGCCGACCACGCCGGTCTTGCCGATGCCGGTGTGGACCTCGATGCCCCAGGATTTCAGCTTTTCGGCGACGATGCCGGCGGTCCGCGTCTCCTCGAAGCCGATCTCGGGATTGGCGTGGAAGTCGCGCCGGATGGCGGTGAGTTCGTCGGCGTATTCGGCTATCCGCGGCAATGTCGGCATGTCGGTCTCCTTTAATGCTGGGGCGGCGGTCAGGCCGTCTCGGTCTGGTGCAGGGACAACTCCCTGAAATTGGCGAAGTCCCAATGGCGGCCGGGCGCCGCTTCGATCAGCGCGCGCGTATAGTCGTGGCGCGGCTGCGACAGCACGTTTTCGGCGGTGTCGTGCTCGACGATGCGGCCATGCTGCATGACGACGACCTCGTCACAGATCTGGGCGGCGACGCGCAAATCGTGGGTGATGAAGAGGATCGCGATGCCGAGCTTTTCCTGCAATTCGTCGAGCAGTTGCAGAACCTGCGCCTGAACCGAGACGTCGAGCGCCGACACGGCCTCGTCGGCGACCAGAATGTCCGGCCGCATGGCGATGGCGCGGGCGATGGCGATGCGCTGGCGCTGGCCGCCGGAAAACTGGTGCGGATAGCGCCCGAGCGCATCGGCGGGCAGGCCGACGAGTTCCATCAGTTCGCGCGCATGGTCGAGGGCTTCCTTGCGCGACTGGCTGAAATTCAACGGCCCCTCGATCAGGCTGTCGCCGACCGTCCAGCGCGGGTTGAGCGAGCGGAACGGGTCCTGGAAGACGATCTGGATGTGCTTCCTGTGCGGCTGCAATTCGCTGCGGCCGAGCTTGGCGATATCGGTCTGGCCGACCCTGATGCGGCCTTCCGTCGGATCGATCAGCCGCATCACGCAACGCGCGACGGTGGACTTGCCTGATCCGCTCTCGCCGACGATGCCGAGCGTGCGGCCGGGCTTGATGCGGAACTTCACGTCCTGCGCAGCCCGCGTTTCGCGGCCCTTCTTGAAGAAGCCGCGCGTGTCGTAGATCTTGGTCAGGCCGTCGACCGACAGCACGGGATCGGCCCAGCTTGCCGGGCGCGCGTCGCGCGGGACAAGGCTCGGAACGGCTTCGAGCAGCCGGCGCGTATAATCCTTTTGCGGCGCGCGCAGCAGGATCTCAACCGCGGCGCTTTCCACGATCTCGCCATTGCGCATGACATAGACGGTGTCGGCGATCTCGGCGACGACGCCCATGTCGTGCGTGATGAAGAGGACGGCGGTGCCGTGGCTTTCTTGCAATTCAGCGATCAGCTTCAGGACCTGGTTCTGCGTCGTCACGTCGAGCGCGGTGGTCGGCTCGTCGGCGATCAAAAGCTTGGGCTCCAGGATCAGTGCCATGGCGATCATGATGCGCTGGCGCTGGCCGCCGGAAAGCTGGTGCGGATAGGAGCCGTAGATGCGCTCGACATCCGGCAGATGCACCTGCTGCATGATGTCGACAACGCGGCGCTTCTTTTCCTTCGCCGGCAATCTGGTGTGGCTGTCGAGCACTTCCTCGATCTGGTCGCCGACCTTCATTACCGGGTTGAGCGCGGTCATCGGCTCCTGGAAGATCATCGAAATGCGCTGGGCGCGCAGTTCGCGCATTTGCGAGGCGTTGAGATCGAGAAGGTTCTGGCCTTCAAGCTCGATGCGGCCGGCGATCACGTCGAGCGCGCCCTTGGGCAGCAGGCCCATGACGGCGAGCGAGGTGACCGACTTGCCCGAGCCGCTCTCGCCGACGAGGCAGACGGTTTCGCCCTGGCGAATGGTGACGTCGATCGCGTTCAGGATGGGAACGCGATCGATGCCGGAGGTGGCGACCGAAAGCCCGAGGATTTCGAGCGCGACCGGCTTGTCGTCGAACTGGCGATTGCGAAACAGCATCGGCTAAGCCTCCCGCTTCTTGAGACGCGGGTCGAGCAGATCGCGCGCGGTGTCGCCGAGAAGGTTGATCGAAAGGATGCACAGCGACAGCATCAGGCCCGGCCAGAAGATGAGTTCCGGCTTGATCTGGAAGAACAGGCGACCCTCGGCCATGATGTTGCCCCAAGTCGGGATTTCGGTCGAAACGCCCGCGCCGAGGAAGGAGAGGATCGCTTCGGTCAGGATCGCCGAGGCGCAGATATAGGTGCCCTGGACGATGAGCGGGGCGAGCGTGTTCGGCATCAGGTGCTTCCACAATATCTTCGGCATGGACGAGCCGAGCGCGATCGCGGCTTCGACATAGGGTTCCTCGCGCGCCGACAGGACGACGGAGCGCACGAGCCGCACCACGCGCGGGATTTCCGGAATGGTGATGGCGAAGATCACCGACCAGATACTCGGCCCGTTGAGCGCGACCAGCGCGATGGCGAGCAGGATCGACGGGATCGCCATCAGCGCATCCATGATGCGCATGATGATGGCGTCGGCCAGGCGGAAGAAGCCGGAAACGAGACCGATCAGGAGGCCGATGATGACCGAAACGATGGCCGCGCCGATGCCGATCAGAAGCGAAACCTGGCCGCCAACCATGACGCGCGAAAAGAGGTCGCGGCCGTATGGATCGGTTCCGAGCCAGTAGGTTTCGCTCGGGCCTTTCAAGCGCTGGAGGGCGTCCATGCTCATCGGATTGTGCGGCACGTAGAGATAGGCCGACGCGGTGGCAATGACGATCAGGACGAGCACGATGGCCGCGAGGATCGGGCCGAAACCCAGCCGCCAGTTGCGCGGAAGCTGGATCGCGCCGAGCACGACCTGCATGGCGGAGGTCGGTTGCGGGTGAGCGGCCATCAGTAGCGAATCCTCGGGTCGAAGAGCGTGTAGGAAAGGTCGATCAGCAGGTTGACGAAGACGTAGATTGCGCTCGTCAGGAGGATCATCGCCTGGATGACGGGGTAGTCGCGCGCCAGGATCGCATCGACCGTCAGGCGGCCGATGCCGGGAATGTTGAACACGCTTTCCGTCACGACCACGCCGGAGATTAAAAGAGCGAAGCCGGTGCCGATGATAGTCATGATCGGCACGGCTGCATTGCGAAGGGCATGGCGGAAGAGGACGATGTGCTCCTTGACCCCCTTGGCGCGGGCGGTGCGGACATAATCCTCGCCGAGCACTTCAAGCAGGCTGGCACGGGTCATGCGGGCGATCAGCGCGATATAGATAGTGGCAAGCGTAAGGCAGGGAAGGACGGCGCGGGACAGGAAGCCCTGAAGGTCCTGGGAGGGCGATGTATAGCCCTGCACAGGCAGCCAGCGCAGGTCGATCGCGAAGAGCTTGATGAAGAGATAGCCGATGACGAAGACCGGGATGGAAAAGCCAAGGACCGAAAAGGTCATCACGGCGTAGTCGATCCAGGTCCGGTGCCGCCATGCGGCAAGGACGCCGAGCGGGACGGCGATCAGAACCGACAGGAGGATCGTCAGCGTGCCTATCTGAAGCGTCGGCCAGATGCGCTGGCCGATCAGGCGCGTGACCGGTTGGTTCGAAATGATCGACGTGCCGAGATCCCCCTGCAATAGCTGGCCCATCCAGGTGACGAACTGGATATGGAGCGGATCGGCGAGACCGAGCGATTCACGGATGCGTTCGAGCTGGGCGGGCGTGGCGGAATCGCCGGCGATGATGGCCGCTGGGTCGCCCGGCGTCAGGCGCAGAAGCAGGAATACGAAAACCGCGACGATCGCCATCACGGGAATGACGGCGAGGATGCGCCGGATGACATAACCGAGCATGGGCTCAATGATCCTCACGAGACTGGAACGTGAAGGCTCCCGGCGTCAAATGCCGGGAGCTCCAGGCGGTGGAGGCCGCTATTCCGACTTGTCGATCTGCCAGAAGACGGGAACCGGCGACTGGATCATGTCGACGATGTTGGAGCGGCGTGCCTGCACGGTCAGATATTGCCCGAGCGGTACGTAGTTCACCGTTTCAATGACATGCGCCTGGATACGCTCGGCGACCTCGGCCTGCGTTTCCGCATCGTCAGCCGCGATGAACTCGTCGCGCAGGGCTTCCAGATCGGCATCTTCGGGCCAGCCGAACCAGGCGTCGTCGCCGCGCCCATTCACCATCGGGTTGATCAGCGGGGAGGAAATCTCCGGGACCATCCAGTTGGTGAAGAAGATGTTCCAGCCGCCATCCGCCGGCGCTGCCTGGCTTGCGCGGCGGGTGACGAGGGTCTGCCAGTCCATCGCCTGCATGTCGACATTGAAACCGGCCTCGCGAAGCTGCTGGGCCGCGACGACGGGCTGGGCCGTCAGCGTGGTCACGTCGGTCGGCTGCATCAGGACGACGGGCGTGTTGTCGTATCCCGCTTCCTCCAGAAGCGCGCGGGCGCCTTCGGGATCGCCGCCGGCCTTCAAGGTCTCGCTGCCGGTTTCGGATGCCAGCGGCGTGCCGCAGCCGAAGATGGCGCCGCAAAGCGAGTAATATTCAGGATTGCCGATGAGCGTCGCCAGAACGGATTCCTGGCCCATCGCCATCAGCGCGGCCTGGCGGATCTTCTCGTCGTCGAAGGGCGGATGCTTGAAGTTCATGCGGCCCATTGTCTGGTAGCCGAGCGGATCACGCACCTCGACGACGACGTCGGGACTCGCCTCCAGGATTGGCAGAAGGTCGATCTGGCTCTGTTCGAGATAGTCGATCTCGCCCGAAACCAGAGCGTTCATCGCCGTCTGCGCGTCCGGCATCGTGGTCCAGACGACGCGGTCGACATTGACGACCTTGCCGCCCGACATCCAGTTCGCGGGTTCCTCGCGTGGCACATAGTCCTCGAATTTGGCATAGGTGACGGAAACGCCCGGTTCGAACTCCTCTTCGACGAAGGTGAAGGGGCCGGAGCCGACATATTCGGTGATCGCCTCGCTTGACGGCGTTTCGGCGACGCGCGCGGGCATGATGAAGGGCGGGACGGCCGACTGCTTGCCGACGATGTCGAGAAGCGGCGCGAAGGGCTCGCTCAACGTCCAGGTGATTGTCTTGTCGTCGCTGGCTTCGAGACTTTCGGTGACGTCGAAGATCAACTGTCCGCCCGAATCGCGCTCGCCCCAACGGTTGAGCGAGGCGACGGCGTCGGCAGCCGTGACCGGCTCTCCGTCGTGGAACATCAGGCCGTCGCGCAGCGTGAAGGTGTAGGTCAAGCCGTCGTCGGAGACCTCGAACTCGGCCATCTGCGGATGGACCTCGAAATTCTCGTCCATGGCGATCAGAACGTCATAGATCATGTAGCCATGATTGCGGGTGATGTGAGCGGTGGTGATGATCGGGTCGAGCACGCGCAGACCCGAATGCATGACGGCGGTGATCGTCTCGCCGTCCTGTGCAAGCGCGGTGCCGGCCGGCACGATGGCCGTGGAGGCAGCAAGCGCGGCTGCGAGCGCGATGGAACGGCTCTTCGCCAGGAGCGAGCCGGAAAAGCCATTTGGAATGAATGTCATCGGTAACCCTCTTCGATTGATTTCGCCAATGTTCAGGATGCCGGTCTTGACGCCGGCTTTGGTAGAAGCGCGCGTGGTCAGCCGGCGCGTCGGGCAGCCTCCGCGGGTTGGAAGGCGGGGCCGTTCGGCGACAGCCTGAGGCCAGGCTTCAGCCGCGTAAAGGGAAGGTCAGCCGGATCGAGCGCCATCGGTCCGGGTGCCGTCGCCACGAGAACGGCTTCGGCGATCGGCTCGAAATCGGCACGGAAATGGACCGAACTCTTGTTGACCAGGATCGCCTGGTCTTCCGGTTCGATCCCGACGAAGCGATACATTTCGCGATCCGCCATCTGGGCCTTGTAGGTGGAGACCACGATCCGCACGCCGTCGATGGTGAGGCAGGCGGAAGGCCCGAGATTCATGTCAGCGCCGCCGTAATAAGGGCCGGTGGCCTTGAAGCGGCCGTCCGACAGGCGGTCAACGTGATAGGTGGCCTTGAACGGTGCGTCGCCGGGAATGCCGGACTGGCCGCCGAGCGCCAGTTCGATATCGGCGCCTTCGCCGGCCGCATGGGCCCGCGCTGCGGATGCGGGATCGACGATGAGGCCGATGGCGGCGTTTCGAACGTCTTTCTCAAGAAGCGCGCGCAACATGCCGGTCGTGTTGGAATCGCCGCCGGCTCCGGGATTGTCCTGCGTGTCGGCAATGATGACGGGCCGTGTGACGGAGACTGCAATACGTTCCGCTTCGGCAATCGCTTCGAGCGGCGCGTAAGCCTTGCCGGCGAAGCTGCCCTCGCGCTCCAGGAAGGCGCGTTCGAGCGCATCTGCGGCAGCGTCCGCCTCGCCCTGCGTCCCGGCATAGGCCAGGATCGAAGGCCGGCAATCCTCGAAATCCGCAGCCGGAAAGCCGGTGAGGATCGAGGCGCTGGACACGTTGCCGCCTTCGACGCGCTCGATCTGGGCATATAGCGACCTAGACGGCTCGATCGTCGTGCATTGCCACGGAATCGGGATCAGGAACGGCAACTGCCGGAACGCCTTGGCAAAGGGCCTGCCGCGCGCCATCAGGCGGTCGAGTTGCTCGGCCGCCCGCAGTCCGGTTTCGGCCATGTCGACATGCGGATAGGTGCGGAAGGCGACGAGAATGTCGGCGGCGTCGACCATGTCGCGCGTGACGTTGCCATGGAGGTCGAGGCTGGCCGATATCGGGATTTGCGGGCCGACGATCGCGCGCAGGCGCTTCAGAAGTTCGCCCTCGCCATCGTCCAGATGCTCGGCGACCATCGCGCCGTGAAGATCGAGAAGAAGTCCGTCGATCTCGCCCGCCGCGCGCAGACGGTCGGCGATTTCGCCGGCGATGCGCTCATAGGCGTCCCGCTCGACATGGGCCGAGGGAATGGCGCCGGTCCAGAGCAGCGGCACGAGTTCCCAGCCGGCCCTTTTCGCATAGTCGACGAAACCACTGATGGCGAGGTTGACGCCGCTACAGCGGTGCGTGATTTCCGCGCCGCGGCTCATCGGCAGATAGCCGCCGCCCTGCTCGAAATTCCCGTAAGCGGCGCGCGACGGCGCGAAAGTGTTGGTTTCGTGCAGAAAACCGGCAATCGCCACGCGCTTCGACATTGAGGTCCTGTGCGGTTGGAGCATCCGACGAAAGTTGGTATCGACAGGCGATACAGATATATCGCAATTCAACGGTAGTGATGGTATGACGCGCCGTCAACCGGCATTCAAGGGCAGGTATGAATCGCAGCATCATCAGCGGAGAGGACGGAGCGCGGCCGCTCGACCAGGCGCAGATGGACGATCCGCTGTTCGTCCAGTCGATCGCCCGCGCACTTCATGTCCTGTCGGTGTTTCACAAGGCCGAACAGCCGCTCAGCCTCAACGAAATCGCGGAAGCGAGCGGAACCGGGCGCAGCGCTGCGCAGCGCGTCATCCACACTTTGCGCGCGCTCGGCTATATCGAGCGCGACGAGACGGGCAGGGGCTATCTTCCGGGCATCCGGGTGCTGGACCACACGGTCGATTATCTGCGGTTGAACAAGTTGATCGAGCGGGCGACACCGGTTCTGCTCGACCTGCGCAAGAACGCACGCGAGCGCGTCGACCTCAGCCTGTTCGACGATCTGCGCGTCGTCTATGCCGCACGGTTGCAAAGCAAGCGGGAGACGTTTTTCGCGACGCTGGTCGGCCATTCCGTGCCGACCTTCTGCACGTCGGGCGGGCGGGCAATCATGGCGCATCTGACCGACGCGCAGGTCGACGACATCATTGCCCGCTCGGACCGCCGGCCATTCACCGACAAGACGATCACGACGCCCGGCGGAGTTCGGGAAATGGTGCGTGAAGCGCGCCAAACCGGCTATGCGCTGACGGTCGAGGAAGTGCTGGTCGGCGAAGTGGCGATTGGCGTCGCCGTTCTGGGACCGGGCGGGCGCCCGCTCGGAGCGATTCATGTCGCCGGTTCTCTCAGCGAATGGACACCGGACGCGTTTCGCAGCCGCTTCGCGCCGTTGGCGGTCGAGGCCGCCAATGCGATCAATCGTTTACGATAGGATGTTGCGAAATCGAATCCGTCTCATGCCGATTTCAACAGGGGCATCTGGATCACGGTCGAGGTGACGAGCGACTGGATGCTTGCGAGCGGCACGGGTTTGCCAAAGAAATAGCCCTGCGCCTCATGGCAGCCCTGATCGCGCAGGAATCGCAGATGCGAGGCACTCTCGACTCCTTCGGCCAAGACGGGGATTTGCAGGCTCTCGGCCAGGATGATCGTCGAGCGCACGATCGCCATTGCCTGTGCGCTGGTGTCGATGTCGGAAATGAAGGAGCGGTCGATCTTGATCTTGTCGAACGGAAAGTTCTGGAGGGTCGAAAGCGACGAGTAGCCCGTGCCGTAGTCGTCCATCGCGATCTTGACGCCCCTGGCCTTCAGCTTGCGCACGACGGCAAGGGCATGGTGGTGGTCCTCGATGATGCTCGACTCGGTGATTTCGAGTTCCAGTCGCGAGGCGGGCAGGCCGGTCTTGGCAAGGATTTCGTCGACCAGTGCGGGCAGGTCGGCCTGTGAAATCTGCGCCGAGGCGACGTTGACGGCGATCTTGTACGGCTTATCCCAGCGTGCGGCCTCAGCGCAGGATTCGCGCAGAACCCATTCGCCGATCGGCAGGATCATCCCGGTCTCCTCGGCCAGCGGAATGAAGTCCACCGGCGAGACCAGGCCGCGCTGCGGATGGTTCCAGCGGACCAGCACCTCGAAGCCGATCAGATCGCCCGACGCGACGTCGTTCTGCGGCTGGAAATAGAGTTCCAGCTCGTTGCGCTCGACGGCATGGCGCAGTTCCAGCGAAAGGGCAGAGCGCGTCCGGTTCGCTTCGTCCATTGAGGAATCGTAGCGGCAGATGCTGGTGAAGGCCGACTGCTTGGCGCGGTACATCGCGAGATCGGCGCGCGTCAGCAGCGCCGGCGCGTCCGGGGCATCGTCGGGGTAGTACGCAACCCCGAGGCTGGCGCCAACGGTCAGGATGCGCGCGTCGTCTTCAATCTGCCGACAGACGACACCGTGAAGCCGGGTGGCGAATTCGAGCGCCTGGCCCTTCTGATAGAGCTTCGTCTTGACCGCGACGAATTCGTCGCCGCCGACGCGGGCCAGGAACTCCCCTTCCTGAAGGCAGTCGGACAGGCGTTCGGCGATGATCTTCAAAACCATGTCGCCGGCCGCGTGGCCATGCACGTCGTTGATGTCCTTGAAGCGATCGAGGTCTATGCCGATCACCGCGACGCGCGAGGTGTCATCATAATCTCCGCCGATGATCTCGGCGAGCTTGCTGGTCAGATGATGGCGGTTCGGCAGGCCGGTCACGGCATCATGCAGGGCGAGCTGGCGATAGCGCTGGACGGCTTCGACTTCGTTGTGATTGTCGATGAGGTAGCTCGACAGGCCGGTGCCCATGACCAGCGACATGACGGCGAGGACACCGAGGATCATCAGGCTGTCCGAAATGCCTTTTTCCGGCACGGCGATGGACAGGTCGGGCACGAGCGTCAGGGCGCCCATCCCGGTGAAGTGCATCGACACGATGCCCAGGATCAGTGCCAGAGCGCCGCCGTAGCGGCAAAAGCGCGTGACCGGACGCGCGATGCGGTTCATGGCAATTGCACCGAACGACGCCCCCAGAAGGATCGACACCGCGACGAGGGTCGTGTCCCAGTTCATCGCCGCGGTCACCCGCATCGCGCTCATGCCCGTATAGTGCATGACGGCGATGCCGAGGCCGAGCACGGCGCCGCCGACCTCGATCAGAGGGCTGGTGCGCGTGCTTGCCGCAATCACCATGCCGATGGTGCAAAAACCGATCGCCAGAAAGAGGGATATCAGCGTGATCGCCGGGTCGTAGACATGCTGGAGCGCCGGCGAATAGCCCATCATCGCGACGAAATGGGTCGTCCAGATCGCGCTGCCGGACACCACGCCGGCAAGGAACAGCCAATTGGCGCGTCGGGCGCCCGTGGTGCGCCGGGTTCGCGCGAAGAGCCGCATCGACATGACGGAACCGGCGACGCAGATGGCGGCGGCCAAAAGCACAAACCGATAGTCATGCTCGTAGACGAGACAAGAGATTACTTCCAGCACGTCACCACCCTCGATGCAGTCGAAGCCAAACGATAGACGCGGGGTGGTTAACAAGTGTGATAATGACGTTATCGCACGTCGATCACACCCTCGTGTGGTAAGTAAATGCTGAACTGGTCTGTTTCGATATCTGGATATAGACGCGTCCAGGAAGACAGGTTCTTGAGCGCCGAGGTGCCGCAGACCGAAGCCCTCGGCGCGGGTTTGCCTTCGGCGCACCCGGCTATCAACGCATCCTAGCTACCCGTGAAGGACGGCTTGCGCTTTTCCCGGAAGGCGATACGGCCTTCTTCATAGTCGCCGCTGGAAAAGGTCGCGCTGCCAAGTTCGCCGGCCCGCGCAATGTCGGCCGGATCGTTCGTCAGGACCGCAGCGATGGCGGCCTTGGACGCGCGGACCGACAGGGGCGCGTTGGCGGCAATCGTCTCCGCGACTTCCCGGGCGCGGTCGATCGCAGGCGGCTGGTCGGTGACTTCAAGGAGGAAGCCGAGGGTCAGCGCCGTCGGAGTATCGAGTCTTCCGGCCGAAAACGTCATGTAGCGAGAGAGTTGGGGGCCGAGTGCATGGACGATGTCGGCCATGGCATCCACGGGATAGGCGAGGCCGAGCCTGGCCGCAGGCACGCTGAAAAGGGCTCCCGGCGAGGCGATGCGAAGGTCACAGGCGGCAGCAAGCCCGAAACCGCCGCCGAAGCAGATGCCATCGATCGCAGCGATCGTCGGCACCGGGCAGTCTCGAACCGCCCGGAAGGCACGGGAATTCGCCGCCTCATAGGTTGCCGCGCGCGGGCCGCGGCGTGCAGTGTCGAACTCGGCGATGTCGGCCCCGGCGCAGAAATTGCCGCCGGTGCCCGATAGAACGATGGCGCGCACGTCGTTCGCGCGACCGAGCGTCTCGAAAATGAGCGCGAGGTCAAGCCACATGGATTCGGTGAGCGCGTTCTTCTTGTCGGGACGCGCCATCTGGAGCGAAACGACATGGCCCGATCGGTTGACATGAAAGCCGGGCTTTACCAAACCGTCTTGAATCTCGGACAATTTACGCCACCTGAAGCCAAGTTAAGGAAATCTGAGTTCAAACCGCGCCGTGTGTGGACTAGAATTTCACGACTGCCAAGGCCGACAACAGGGGAAGCCGATGACCATCTCGATGAAGGCGCGCAGCCAGCAGGTTCAGCCGGTCGATCCGATCTGGAGCGCCGTGCGCCAGGAAGCCGCCGATGCGGTCGCCGCCGATCCGCTGTTGTCCGCATTTCTTTACGCAACCATCCTCAACCAGGACAGTCTCGAGGAGGCGGTAATCCATCGCCTTTCGGAGCGTCTGCATCATCAGGATCTCGGCGCAGACCTGATCCGGCAGACCTACAAGGCGATGCTGCGCGACAATCCCGACTGGAGTTCGATCGTGCGGGTCGACATCCAGGCGTATTTCGACCGCGACCCCGCCTGCGACCGGTTCCTTATGCCGATCCTCTATTTCAAGGGATTTCACGCGATCCAGACGCACCGGCTCGCGCATTGGCTTTGGGGGCGGGGACGCAAGGATTTCGCGCTCTATCTGCAAAGCCGTTCGTCCGCGATCTTCCAAACCGACATCCACCCCGCCGCCGTCATGGGCAAAGGCATCTTCATCGACCACGCGACGGGCCTGGTGGTCGGCGAAACGGCCGTCATCGAGGATGACGTCTCCATTCTGCATGGCGTGACGCTCGGCGGGACAGGCAAGGCGGGGGGCGATCGGCATCCGAAAATCCGTCATGGCGTTCTCATCGGCGCGGGCGCGAAGATTCTCGGCAATATCGAGATCGGTCATTGCACGAAAGTGGCGGCAGGCTCCGTCGTGCTTCAATCGGTGCCCAACAACAAGACCGTCGCCGGCGTGCCGGCCCGGATCGTAGGCGAGGCGGGTTGCGAGGAACCCTCACGGGCAATGGACCAGCTTCTCAACCCGCAAGCCTCGCAAGGTTGACCCGACGCCGGGTTGAAAGGGGCGCTTTTGGCTTTACATGCCCGTCGAGTGCGTGCCAGAAGCCCCTCTCTTTCCAACCAGGACCGGAGTAATCCCATTGAAACCGGAAGAAATCCGAAAGCTCGACGCCTATTTCAAGCGGACGTTCCAGAACCCGCAACTCGAAGTGAAGGCACGCCCGCGCAAGGACGATTCCTGCGAACTTTATGTCGGCGACGAGTTCCTGGGAATCATCTTCAAGGACGAGGATGACGGGGAACTGTCCTATAACTTCTCGATGGCGATCCTCGACGTCGATCTGGCCTGATCACGTCGCCGGTTGCAGTGCCTTCGCGGCGAAGGCACGCATCCCGGCATCCAGCGCCTTCCAGTCCTCGAGCAGCGCCCGCGGGAAGCGGTAGCGCAGCGACAGATTGGCACCCACATCGATATCGCGCTCGCAAGGCGCCAGCGCGGTATCGGCTTCCGCTCCAGTCAGGCAGCGCGCCACGAAGGGAGCGGCGAAACGCGTCGGGTCGACGATCAGGATCTCGTCGCCATAGCCCGATGCCGCGATGAAGCGATGGGCGACAAGCCCGGCTTCCGCCGGCTCCCCCGGCTCTTCGATCAGGAGACGATAGATCGGCGTCAGCCGGCTCGACATGTCGAGCGGCATCGAACGCGGCTCGAAGCTGGCGAAGACGATGCGATGATCCTCGCCGGCATGATTGAAGAGGGCGCGCTCGTCTTCGGAATAGCCTTCGAGGCGCGGCCAGGAAAGATAAAGGTCGAGTCGTCTCGCCTCGCCGGACCGGCGGTCGCTCGCAAAGCGGATCATGTTGGCCGGGACCGCGATCATCTCCCCATCGATCACCACGCCCTGAATCGTCCGATCGTCCGTGTGGCCGGCAAGCGCGATCGCGCTGCCGAAGGTCTTGCCGGCATAGCTGATGCCGATCGAAAGCAGTGCCAGCGCAACGAAGATATAGAAAATCTTCACCATGAAGCCGTTGCCGACTTCCTCGATGGTCGCATTGTCGAAACGTGTGAAGTCGGTCATCGCGCTCGGTTCGGGAGTGTTCGCCTGCCGGATCGGCGGTTCCATCCTTGCGTGAACATGGTAAACGCGGCGTAAAGCAACCGCCTGGAGGAAAACAATGCCGGTCTATGAACTCGACGGCGTCGGGCCGCAATTCGAGGATCGCGACACCAACTGGATCGCGCCGGATGCACATGTGATCGGCAAGGTGACGCTCGGGAGCAATGTCGGCATCTGGTTCGGGGCCGTGCTGCGCGGCGACAATGAACGCATCGAGATCGGCGACGATTCCAACGTGCAGGAACACACGATGATGCACACCGATCCGGGCTACCCGCTGACCGTGGGCAAGGGCTGCACCATCGGCCATCGCGCGATTCTGCACGGCTGCACGATCGGCGACAATTCTCTGGTCGGCATGGGTGCGATCATCCTCAACGGTGCAAGGATCGGCAGGAACTCGCTGGTCGGCGCCGGGGCGCTCGTCACCGAAGGCAAGGAGTTTCCCGACAATTCGCTGATCGTCGGCTCGCCCGCCAAGGCTATCCGCACGCTGTCGAACGAGGATGCGTTGCGCGCTTCGTCGGCGAGCTATGTCGCCAATGGCAAGCGCTTCACCAAGGGCATGAAGCGCATCGACTGAAAAAGTTGGAGCCGGTTCTCGGGGAAGAACCGGCTCCAGCCAGGTCGAACGGACGGGGAGTAGGGGGCTCGACCGGGCTATCCCCACAAATCAGCGGGCAGCGACGCTGCCGACCAGAATGTCACGGTCGTCATTGATGCCGACCCACATTCCGGCATGACGCGACGACTGGCGCTTCAGGAAGCTGTATTCGGTCTCGTTCCAGCGCAGGACGCGCAGTTCCAGATTGTCGAGGACGAAGTCACCCATCGAGGTGTGGACGACGAGGACCGCGTGACCGTCGCCATTGGGCTGGCGAACGACGGTCATCAACAGGTTCGAAGCCGGCACGCCCTTCTCGATCAGGCGCTTGCGCTTTTCGAGCGCATAGTCCTCGCAATCGCCATAGCCGTTGACCGGATAGGACCAGTATTCCTCGACACCCCACATTTCCATGTCGGTGCGCGGGCGCACGGCCAGATTGACCATGTTGTTGACATTGACGATTTCGGCCCACAATTCGCGGCTCAGTTCCGTCGGCGCGTCGGCATCCGCGGTCGGCTGGCATTCGGCCGGCTTCCGCTGACAGAAATCATAGTGGCCGACAGGCTGCGTGGTCAGGCCGCCGACATGCATGAAAGGCTGTGCGGCGGCGGTCGTCGCGACCATGGCAAAAAGACCTGCCAAGGCCAGCGCGACTTTGCTATACTTCGAATTCCCCATCGTATCGTCTCCCCGTTTGGAGAGACAATGACAGGTACGGATTTATTCTGCGCGAAAAGTCAAGTGTAGTTTGTAGTAAAATCAAAACAGTATTTGAATCAATACTTATTCAAATTGCGAATATTTTTTTCACCAGCCGGTAACCATGGGTTTCGCAGGAGCATGAACGAAAAAAAGGGCCAGCGTGGCGCCAGCCCTTTCGTTCCTTTCGGAGCATTCGATCAGCGGTCGGAGAAGGCGGCTTCCAGCGTTTCCTCGCGCTGCAATGCAGCGAACTCGATGGCGATGCCGTCCTGGAAGTGGCGAACGACCTGACCCCGCATGGCGCCGAGCGTGACCTGGACGCCAAGCGCGGGCCGCACCTCGATTTCCACTGCTGCGCCGGAAAGGGAAAGATCGACGATGCGGCAGCGATATTGCCGCCCGTCGCCAAGCTGAAGCACCGTGATCGGATTGCGCGGCGCGACGCGCTGGTGGCGACGATCCTCGGGCAGGTCGAGTTCGTGCTTGTTGGCGAGCCAGGTAAGCTGGGCGGCGAGTTTCTCGCGCTTTCGTTCCGAGGCGATGACGGTCATCGCGAAGCCGTCGTCTGTCAGGCGCGTCACCACGCCCTCGATGCGGCCGATGTGATCCAGATAAGCGATCACACGCTCGCCGGGCTCGCCAGGGCGGTCGGCACGGATCGCGACGTCGCCGGGCGACATGTCGATGACTTGGCAGGGGTGCTCGGAACGGTCCTCGAGCATGAAGCGACCATAGATCTTGACGCGAACGCGCTGGAAACCGCGCCGTTCGTTTCGTGTCGGAGCGACTTGCAACGCCGCTGAACTCATCTTCGCCTCAGCCCCCGCCAATTCCGTCGGACATGTCCGACTGACTGTGACAAAAATAGCGCCACAGTCGTTAACATGTTGTAATTCGAATTGGTCGAAGGCGCGCTGTGAACGAGGTTTCGATGCCGTTTCAGCCGTCCTGCGACTTTCCGCCGTCGAGAACGACGAGATGGCGGACGCGCCGGGTGCGGTCGCCTTCCGCAGGTTCGAGATCCTGCGGGGCCAGGCTCGGCGTCCGCTTGCCCAAGTCGAGCGCCGGCATTGCCTTTGGATCGATCAGGCGCGCCTCGTCGAGTTCGAGCGTGGCCAGTGGATGCGCGCCGAGCCAGAAGGGGCGCTCCAATGGCGTGGCGAGGCCCATGGCGCGAGGGCGCCCCGGACCGGCGTCGAGCGGCAACAGCAACAACTCGAAGCCTGCAGGGCGACCTTGGCGGCTCCTGCCGTGCGCCTGCGCCAGCACCACCGCGCCCTGCGTCAGGGTCGCCTTGCCAAGAGCGTCGACCGCATTGCGGTCCTCCAGTCGCCAGATTTCGGCGAATGCCAGATGGCGCAACTCGCGACCGAATGCCGCACATACATTGGTGCCCGCGAGCCGGAACCGCAATTCGGCGGCCGTGTCGAATTCGAGAATGAAGGTATCCGGCAGGCGTCCCTTGATCGCGGTCGGGTCGATTTCCGTGCGAAACGGGGCAGGGCGGCCGGCGCGCAGCATGTCCCAATACCGGAACATCGCAATCGTGCCGTCCATTTTCATCAATGCCTGCTCCCGTTTTCTCGCCGAAGCGTCCCGGATTGGGACGAATCGAGCCACCAGATGGTCTTCACATGGCCAAGGATGCAGGGGACGTGCCAGCCCCGTTAGGAGTTCTTAACGCTTCTCGAGGACGTTAAGGTTAACGAAAGGTTGACATTGCCAGCGTGGGTGGCTCGTGAGAACTTCGGGGCACGGGAAGCAGATAGCCAGCGCAACTCCAGTCGCGCTGCGAGAGCAGGGGGCTCGATTGGCCGTTCGAAGGGATCCCTTCGAACGGCTTTCTTTTTGACCCTGCACTGGCGGTCGGCGCCCTTGGCCTCTATGTGCGGGCTGACGCCCAAGAGAGCCACGATGGACCAGCCACGCCCGATCGATAGCCCTTCCGACGAAGACTGGCGGGAAACGCCGCCACCACGATACGAGCCGATCTTCAACCTGCCTGCGGTCGTCATCGGGCTGATCGCGGTCTGCGTCGGCATCCATGCCGTGCGAATGCTCGTGCTGTCCGAGCCGCAGGACATCGGAATCATCGCACGCTTCGCCTTCATCCCGATCCGCTATTCGGGGCAGTACATCATCGACGCCTATGCCTTTGCAGGACCGGTCACCTATGCCTTTCTGCATGGCGGGATCGCGCATCTGGCGGTGAACATGGTGTGGCTGGCGGCGTTCGGCTCGCCGCTCGCCCATCGGATCGGCGCGGCGCGGTTCATCGCCTTCTGGGGCTTCACCGCCCTTGCCGCCGTCGGGTTGCATTATGTGCTCCATTCGGGCGATCCGACGCCGGTCGTCGGTGCGTCGGGGGCGATCTCGGGCATGATGGGCGCTGCGGCGCGCTTCGCGTTCCAGATCGACCGATTCGCGGGCAAGCCGGCTTTCACGGGCCCGATTCTGCCGGTCGGCGTCGTGCTGCGTCACCGCATGACCTTCATGTTCCTTCTCGTGTGGTTCGTCATCAACCTGGCAATGGGCCTCGGCTCCATCGCGCCCGGCATCGGCCAGATCGCCTGGGAGGCGCATATTGGCGGGCTCCTGGCGGGATTTTTCGGCCTCGCCCTTTTTGATCGCCGCTGACAACACGACATGTCCCGTGATGCCTCCGCGCTTGAAAAGCATCGAAGCGCGGCGCACGATGCCATCAAATGCCGAAAAGGAGGTGCGCATGACGGTAAAGGCAATTCTGGACGCCAAGGGCCGCGACGTTGTGACGGTGGAACCGGAGATGTCGCTGGCTCAGGCTGCCCAGCTTCTCGGCGAAAAGCGGATCGGCGCAGTGGTCGTCACCAAGCCGGGCGACAAGATCGCCGGCATCCTCTCCGAGCGCGACATCGTTCGCCAGATCGGGCTGCGCGGCGCCGTGGCGCTGGATGAGCCGGTGTCGAGTGCGATGACCTCGAAGGTGAAGACCTGCCAGGAGGGCCATACGGTCAATCAGGTGATGGAACTGATGACACGCGGGCGCTTCCGTCACCTTCCCGTCGAACGCGAGGGCAAGCTTGCCGGCATCGTTTCGATCGGCGACGTGGTCAAGCAGCGCATCGAGGACGTGGAGCGCGAGGCCGACGAGATCCGCCAGTATATCGCCACGGCTTGAGCCGACGGCCTGCGAAAACCTTGCCTCGCGCGCGCGATTGGTCTAGCGAACCGGAACACTTCCGACCATCGCGAACGCCAGGCAGACGATGACGCTCATTGATACCCGCACGCCCGATCCCAAGCGCCTGATCTCCGGGGCGACCGGCGATTGGGAAATCATCATCGGCATGGAAATCCACGCGCAGGTTTCGTCGCAATCGAAACTCTTTTCCGGGGCGTCGACGACATTCGGCGCGGCGCCGAACTCCAATGTCAGCCTCGTCGATGCGGCGATGCCGGGCATGTTGCCGGTGATCAACGAGGAATGCGTCAAGCAGGCGATCCGCACCGGGCTCGGCCTCAAGGCGCAGATCAACCACCGTTCGGTCTTCGACCGGAAAAACTATTTCTATCCCGACCTGCCGCAGGGCTACCAGATATCGCAGTTCAAGCAGCCGATCGTAGGCGAGGGCGTGGTGCTCGTCTCGGTCGGCCCGGACAAAAAGGGTGAGTTCGAGGAGATCGAGGTTGGCATCGAGCGCCTTCACCTCGAACAGGACGCCGGCAAGTCGTTGCACGACCAGCATCCGACCATGTCCTATGTCGATCTGAACCGCTCGGGCGTGGCATTGATGGAGATCGTCTCCAAGCCGGACATCCGCTCGGCCGACGAGGCCAAAGCCTATGTGACCAAGCTGCGCACGATCATGCGCTATCTGGGCACCTGCGACGGCAATATGGACGAGGGCTCGCTGCGCGCCGACGTCAACGTTTCGGTGCGCCGTCCAGGCGAGCCCTTCGGCACGCGCTGCGAGATCAAGAACGTCAACTCCATCCGCTTCATCGGCCAGGCGATCGAATCCGAAGCGCGGCGCCAGATCGCCATCCTCGAAGACGGCGGCTCGATCGACCAGGAAACGCGGCTCTTCGATCCCAACAAGGGCGAGACGCGCTCGATGCGTTCCAAGGAAGAAGCGCACGACTACCGCTATTTCCCCGACCCGGACCTTCTGCCGCTCGAATTCGACCAGGCCTATGTCGACGCGCTCGCCGCGCACCTGCCCGAACTGCCCGACGACAAGCGCGCGCGGCTGATCGAAACCCTTGGCCTTTCCGTCTATGACGCCTCGATCCTCGTTTCCGACAAGGCGATCGCCGACTATTACGAGAAGGTCGCCGAGGGCCGCGACGGCAAGGCCGCCGCCAACTGGGTCATCAACGACCTGCTCGGAGCGCTCAACAAGGCCGGCAAGGACATCACCGATTCGCCCGTTTCACCCGACCAGCTTGGAGCGATCATCGAACTTATCAAGGAAGGCACGATCTCCGGCAAGATCGCCAAGGACCTCTTCGAGATCGTCTGGACCGAAGGCGGCGATCCGCGCCAGCTCGTCGAAACGCGCGGCATGAAGCAGGTGACCGACACCGGCGCCATCGAAAAGGCCGTCGACGACGTCATCGCGGCCAATCCCGACAAGGTCGAACAGGCGCGTGCCAAGCCGACCATGGCCGGCTGGTTCGTCGGCCAGGTAATGAAGGCGACCGGCGGCAAGGCCAACCCGCAGGCGGTCAACGACCTCGTCAAGGCGCGGCTGGGGATCGACGCATGATGCCGAAAAGTGGCAGCCGGTTTTCGGGAAACATCGTGCGTCATTGGACAAATTGATGTTCGTCCGCACCGCCTCGAAACGCGACTTGAAGGCGGTGCAGTCGCTTCTCGCCGAGACATGGCACGCGACCTATGATGCCATCTACGGCGAGGCGCGCGTCGACGAGATCATTGCCGAATGGCATTCGATGGCGGCACTCGAGAAACGCTTGGAGGCGCCCCTGTCGGAGTTCCTCGTCGCCGATGACGGGACGGCGGTCGGTGGTGTCGCCTATGCGACGGCGGTCGACGAGGGCAAGACGGTGATGCTGCATCAGCTCTATGTCCGTCCGGAAAGCCAGGGCCGCGGCATCGGCGGGTTGCTGCTGGACGAAATCGAGGGCTGCTTTCCCGATGCGGACAAGATCCGGCTCGAGGTCGAGGAAGCGAATGCGAAGGCCGTCGCCTTCTATCTGGCGCAGGGTTTCGCAAAGGTCGGACGGACGGCGAGCTGCGGGCGGCCCGATTCCGGCATCCCCGCCGATATCTACGAGCGGCCGATCATGTGGGCGGAGTGAGCTCTTGTCATCGGCAGCCCGGAACGCCATAAGGCGGGGAAGATCGGGTACCCAGTTGCGGATGTGCGAATGTCACTGAAAACCTTCTTCACGCAGTTCTTCACTTGGTGGAACGGCCAGACGCTGGGCACGCGCTTCCATACCTGGCGGCACGGCAAGCCGGTGGGCGAGGACGAGTTCGGCAATCTCTATTACGAGGGCGGCGTCGACACCGAAGGGCGCACGCGGCGCTGGGTGATCTACAAGGATTATGCGGAAGCCAGCATGATCCCGCCCGGCTGGCATGGCTGGATGCACCACCGCGTCGACACGCCGCCGCAGGACGACAACTACCGGCCAAAGGAGTGGCAAAAGCCGCATCTGCCGAACATGACGGGCACGAGCTTCGCCTACCGGCCGAAAGGCTCGATCGTCACGCAGGAGCAGCGTCCGCGCGTGACCGGCGACTACGACGCCTGGACGCCTGGCAACTGACGGCGAGGCCACAATCGCCACAATCGACGGCTAGGCCGGACCGGTCGCGACTCAGCTAACAGGGCTTCAAGGATGACATCGAGACTGGCAGGGGCAATCGCGGGACTCGTCTTTGCAACCGGGCTTGCCGCTCCGGGCAATTCGTTCGCGCAGGACCTCCAGTTCGACTTGCCGCCGGACGACGAGTTCATCTACGAGGAAGCGCCCGCCGAGGGCGGTTCCTTCGAGGACATCCCGATGGAAGAGGCGCCGACCGAGGTGCCGATCCAGCGCGTGACCAATCCGGTCGCCGAGTTCTCCGGCATCGACAAGATCACCGGGCGCATCATCTCCTTCGACGTCTATGTCGACGAGACCGTCCAGTTCGGCGCGCTACAGGTGACGCCACGCGTCTGCTATTCGTCCGGCGAGGGGCAGGAGCCGCGCACCGACGGGTTCATCGAGGTCGACGAGATCACGCTCGACCGCAAGATCAGGCGCATCTTCTCGGGCTGGATGTTTGCCGAAAGCCCCGGACTCAACGCCGTCGAGCACGCCGTCTACGACGTCTGGCTGAAAGCCTGCAAGCAGCAGTCCGACGTGCCGGCGCCTGAATCAGCCGAAGGCTGAACGGCTCTCAGAAGATTGCCGGCTCGCCGTCCAGAGCCTTTTCCAGCATCGTCTCGTATTTGCGCCGCGGCACGTCGATCGCGCCGAATCGCTTCAGGTGCTCGGTGGTGAACTGCGTGTCCAGGAGGTCGAAGCCCCGGTCGCGAAGCCGTTCGACCAGCGCGACGAGACAGACTTTCGAGGCATCGCGTTCGACACTGAACATGCTTTCGCCGAAGAAGACGCGCCCGAGCGTCACGCCGTAGAGTCCGCCGACGAGCGCGCCATCCTTCCATGCCTCGACCGTGTGGCAATGGCCGATGGCGAAGAGACGCGCGTAGGCGGCGCGGATCGGCAGATTGATCCAGGTGTTGGGGCGGCCGGGACGGGCGGCGCCGCAGCCGGCGATGACGGCCTCGAAATCGGTGTCGAAACGGATTTCGAACGGCGCGCGACGGACCGTCCTGGCGAGGCTGCGCGGGGTGTGGAAATCGTCGAGCGGCAGGATGCCGCGCATTTCCGGGCGAACCCAGAAGATTTCCGGATCGCCGGCATTTTCCGCCATGGGGAAGACTCCTGCCGCATAGGCACGCAGCAGGAGGTCGGTCGGGATCGTGAAACCGGGAGCGAAGGGCCGGCTCATCCTATGGCGCCCTCAGGGCTTCTGGGCCAGATACTTCTCCAGCCAGTGGATGTCGTAGTCGCCATTGGCGATGTCCGGATTGCCGACGAGGTCGCGGAAGAGCGGCAAAGTGGTGTTGATGCCGTCGACGACGAACTCGTCGAGCGCGCGGCGAAGGCGCATCATGCACTCGACGCGGTTGCGGCCATGTACGATGAGTTTACCAATGAGGCTGTCGTAGTAGGGTGGGATCTTGTAGCCCGAATAGACGGCGGAATCGACGCGCACGCCAAGCCCGCCCGGCGTGTGGAACGTCGTCACCGTGCCGGGCGATGGCACGAAGGTGCGCGCGTCCTCGGCATTGATGCGGCACTCGATGGCGTGGCCGTTGAAGCGGATGTCGTCCTGCGTGACCGACAGGCCGCTGCCGGAGGCGACGCGGATCTGCTCGTGGACGAGATCGATGCCGGTGATGGCTTCGGTCACCGGATGCTCGACCTGCAGGCGGGTGTTCATCTCGATGAAGTAGAACTCGCCGTTCTCGTAGAGAAACTCGATCGTGCCGGCGCCGGAATAACCGAGATCGCCGACCGCCTTCGACACCGTCTCGCCGATCTTGGAGCGCTCGGCGGCGTTGAGGGCGGGCGAGGTCGCTTCTTCCCATACCTTCTGGTGGCGCCGCTGGAGCGAGCAGTCGCGCTCGCCGAGATGGACGGCGTTGCCGCGGCCGTCGCCGAGCACCTGCACCTCGATATGGCGCGGCTTTTCGAGGTATTTCTCGATATAGACGGCGTCGTCGCCGAAGGCGGCGCCGGCTTCGGAGCGCGCGGTCTGGAGAGCGACCGACAGTTCGTCCTCCGAGCGCGCGACCTTCATGCCGCGTCCGCCACCGCCGGCCGATGCCTTGATGATGACGGGGTAGCCGATATCGGCGGCGATGCGCTTGGCTTCGCCCTCATCCGTCACGCCGCCCTCGGACCCGGGAACGACCGGAATGCCGAGGCGCTTGGCGGTGCGCTTGGCCTCGATCTTGTCGCCCATCACGCGGATATGGTCGCCCGAAGGGCCGATGAAGGTGATGTTGTGGGCGGCGAGGATGTCGGCGAATTTGGCATTCTCGGACAGGAAGCCGTAGCCCGGATGAATGGCGTCGGCGCCGGTGATCTCGCAGGCAGCGACGATCTGATGGATGTTCAGATAGCTGTCGCGCGAGGGCGGCGGCCCGATGCACACGCTCTCGTCGGCAAGGCGCACATGCATGGCGTTGGCGTCCGCCGTCGAATGGACGGCGACGGTCTGGATGCCGAGTTCCTTGGCCGCGCGCAGGATGCGGAGCGCGATTTCGCCGCGATTGGCGATGAGGATCTTCTGAAACATGGTCGCTCCTATTCGATCACGACCAGCGGCTCTCCGAATTCGACCGGCTGCGCGTCCTCGCAAAGGATCGCGGTGATCTTGCCGGATCGCGGCGCGGGAATTTGGTTCATCGTCTTCATCGCCTCGATGATGAGGAGCGTCTGGCCTTCCTTGATCGCCTGGCCCACTTCGATGAAGGGACGGGCGCCGGGCGCCGGCGACAGGTATGCGGTGCCGACCATCGGAGAGGGAACCGCATTGCGCGCCGGGTCGGAGGCTCCCGGAGCGGCAGGCCGGTCCTCGGTGGCGGCGGGCACCGGATGATTGGCCGGAGCAGGCGCAATGGCGGGCGCGTAGGCTTGAACCGGCGCCGGGGCCTGACGCGACACGCGAATACGCAGATCGTCCTGTTCGATCTCGATCTCGGACAGATTGGTATCGTTCAGGATGCCCGCCAGGTCGCGGATCAGTTGCTGGTCTACGCCGGCTTTCTTGGTCGACATTGATTTCGCCCTTTTTCTTGGTTTTCTCCGGTCAAAGCCGGGCGGCAAGTGCCTGTAGCGCCAGGGTGTAGCCGATCGGGCCGAAGCCGCAGATCATGCCGGTTGCGACCGGCGCCACCATGGTCTTGTGACGGAATTCCTCGCGTGCATGGATATTGGACAGATGGACCTCGACGATCGGCATCGACAAGAGCCGCAGCGCGTCGTGCATGGCGATCGAGGTGTGGCCATATCCGGCAGGATTGATGACGAGTCCGACCGCGTGGTCAGGCGCGCCCTGAATCCAGGTGACCAGTTCGCCTTCCAGATTGGACTGGCGGAAATCGAGCCCGTATCCCAGTCTTTCCGCTGCGGTACGGCAATCGACCTCGATGTCTGCAAGCGTCTTGGACCCGTAGATTCCGGGCTCGCGCTTGCCAAGCATGTTGAGGTTCGGGCCGTTGAGGATCAGGATGTTCTTGGGCATTCGGACATTTCCACGCGGCGCGCTTTTCTGCGCGACGCACCCTCTATAGTCGCCTTGTTCCGCAACGCAAAGGCTGCGAGGCGTGTGGACAGCTTCAACAGGCGACAAACATGTCGAAAACTTGATCAGGAAGGGTTTTCGGCCCGAACCTGCTCGATCTTCTCGGCCAATACCTCCTGACCCATGGCGCCGAAGACGACTTCGTTGCCCACCACGTAGGATGGCGTGCCGGTGATGGAGAGCTGCTCGGCCAGCGCGTAGGTCGCCTGGAAGGCGGCGATGATGTCGGGGTTCTGCATCTCCTGACGCAGGGTTGCCTCGTCCGCACCGTGCGAGACGGCGGCAAGGATCGCCTCGTCCTCCGTCACGCGGGCTTCGCCGGCGAGAAGGTCGCTGTGGAACGCGCCGTAATTTTCGGGCAGCAGGTTGCGAAAGGCCATGGAGACGATATGGGCGCGCTGCGAGTCCGGCCCGAGGATCGGGAACTCCTTCAAGACGAAGCGCAGGTCGGGATTGGCCTCGACCAAGGCTTCCATGTCCTGCAATGCTCTCTTGCAGTAGCCGCAATTGTAATCGAAGAACTCGACGATGGTGATATCACCGTCGGGATTGCCGATGACGCCGTCATAAGCGGCGTTGAAGATTTCGTTTTCGGCGGAGCGAATGATTTCGGTCTGTGCGAGGCGCTGCGTTTCGGCCTGGCGTGTTTCGAGCGCCTGCTGGACCTCGATCATGATCTCCGGATTGGCGACGAGATAGTCGCGCACGATCGCCTCGACCGCGGCGCGGTCCGGTGCGGCCGATGCCGCTCCGGTGGCAGCGACCGGCACTGAAGCCGTCGACGACGAGCCGGCGACATAGCCGGCAGCGCCCATTGCTAGGGCGATGACGGCACCGAGAGCGGCGGCAGGGATCAAAGCGTTCATTTCGGTTCCTTCTTGCGGCCGGTCAATTGGCCGGCCTCTGATTGATGATGTCCTGCGCACGCACATGGCTGGGCGAGCCCGGCATCAGCCGCGACTGGGCGCGCGCGGCGAACTGGCGCGCCTCGCGGAAATTGCCGCTGTAATAGTGACCTTCCGCCGTCGCAAGCTCCGCTTCGGCGATTTCCCCCATCTGGCCATAGGCTTGCGCCAGATAGCGATAGGCGGTGACATATTCCGGCGCGCGCGCCAGCCCTTGCGTCAAGGCGTCTACCGCTCGGCTTGCGGCATCGGGCCCGCCGGCGGCGAGCAGTGCCTGGCCGAGGCCGAACTGCATGAAGCCGGAATTCGAGGCGTCGAGCCTGGCGGCGCGCTCGAAGGCGCTAACGGCGTCCTGCGGCCGGTTGGCGCGGATCAGGATTTCGCCGCGCAGTTCGTGGAAGTAGGGATTGTTCGGCTCGGCCGCGACCAGGGCATCGACCTTTTGCAAGGCGGCCGAGGGGGAGCCGGAAAGATGGGTCACGATCGCATCGCCATAGCGCGCGGCGATCCCTTGCGTGTCGCGAAAGAGCCGCGACGTGGCGGACTGCCCTTGCGTGTGTGCCGCAATCTTGGCGCGCATCATGTCGTGGCGCCTTTGCAGCGCGGGCGGATCTTCACGATTGTAGTAGGGGCTGGCCAGCGCCAGTTCCTGAACGTTCTGGATGCGCTCGCGCGGCAGCGGGTGGCTGATCTGGTAGGGGTCGATCTGGCGGCCCGCCAGCGCCAGCCCGCTCGCCATGCGTTCGAAGGTGCGGACCATGCCGCGGGCCGACTGGCCGGTCTTCTCCAAATAGGTGATGGCGGAGCGGTCGGCCGTGATCTCTTCGGTGCGCTGGTAGCTCAAGAGGCCGCGCCGCGCGACTTCGCCACCGCCAATGGCAAGGCCGGCGCCTGCCTGCGCCAGGCCGCCGGTGCCGCTGGCCGCGCCGCCGACGGCTGCGCCGATGCCGATCAGGCCGGCGACGACGGCCATGGTCTGCGCGGCTTCGAGCTGGTCGCGCAGGCGCTGCTGGTGGCCGCCGGCGATGTGCCCCGCCTCATGCGCGATTACGCCGATGATCTCGTTCGGCGTCTCGGACTGGAGCAGGGCGCCGGTGTTGATGAACATGCGCCGGCCGGCGACGAAGGCGTTGAAGGCTGGATCGTTGACCAAAATGATCTCGATACCGGAGCGCGAAAGGCCGGCGGCCTCGAGGATCGGGCGTGCATAGTCGCGCACCAGCGCCTCGATCTCGGCATCGCGGACGACCGGTACGCTGCGTTGCGCGTGCGCCGAAGACATGGGCGCGAAAGCGATCTGAGCGGCGACAAGACCGGTCAGAAGGGACTTGCAGACGCGTCTGGCGGACAGAAACATGGCGATTCCCTAGACGAACGTGTCTATCCCTAGTCGAGCCGGGCGGCGATGAAAAGCACGGACCGGTGCGGCTCGTGGACTTGTGATCCCCATATCAATCGGGCATTTGTGCGGCCCCTGACCGACTGCCGGAGTTGCCAGCCTTGTCGCCGATCCTCGTTTCCCGCCGCTCCGACGTCGAGCCGTTCCATGCCATGGATGTGCTCGCGCGCGCCAATGCGTTGCGTGCGGCGGGGCGAAGGGTGGTGTCGCTCGCGGTCGGCCAGCCTTCCGACCCTGCGCCGCGGAGCGTTCGCGAGGCGGCCACCCAGGCACTCGCGGCCGGCGCCCTCGGCTATACGGACGCGCTCGGAAGAGCGGAATTGCGGCAGGCGATTTCCGGCCACTATCGCGACCATTACGGGCTCGACGTGCCGGCGGACCGCGTGGTGGTGACGACCGGGTCCTCGGCCGGCTTCAACCTCGCCTTCCTTGCCATGTTCGATCCGGACGACAAGGTGGCCATCACCGTTCCGGGCTATCCGGCCTACCGCAACATCATGAAGGCGCTCGGAATCGAGGTCGTCGAGATCGACCTCGAGGGCGCGGCCTGGCTGACAGCCGCATCGCTGGAGCGCGTTCATCGCAAGGAAGGGCTCAAGGGTCTGCTCTTCGCCAGCCCGGCGAACCCGAGCGGTGCGGTGATCCCTGCCGACGAACTCAAGGCCCTCGTCGAGGCGGCGAAGGACATGGGCATCCGCACCATCTCGGACGAAATCTATCACCGGCTCTGCTACACGGCCGACGACGTCACCGCGCTCACCTTCGACGACGACGTGACGGTGATCAACTCCTTCTCCAAATATTACTGCATGACCGGGTGGCGGATCGGCTGGATGGTCGCGCCGCAGCGACTCGTGCGCGCCCTCGAGCGCATCCAGCAAAGCCTCTACATCTCCGCGCCCGACCTGTCGCAGATCGCAGCCGCACGCGCCTTCGAGGCGACCGACGAACTGGACGCCGTTCGCGAGCGCTATCTCGCCAACCGCGCGATGCTTGCCGAGGCGCTGCCCCGGCTCGGCCTTGCCTTCGCCGCACCGATGGACGGCGCCTTCTACGCCTATTGCGACGTCACGCGGCATTCCAACGACAGCATGGCGTTCGCGGCGACGATGCTGGACGAGGCGGGCGTCGCCGCGACACCGGGGCGTGACTTCGATCCGTTCGAGGGCAATCGCTACATGCGGTTTTCCTATGCCGGCAGCAGTGACGACATCGCAGAGGCGATCCGCCGCCTGACCCGATGGCTCGGATAAGAAAAAAGCCGGCAAGATCGCCGGCTTTTTCACTTGATTCTAGAAGAACCCCTTGCGCTGCCACCAGCCTTGCCGTCGCGGCTTGTCCTCCGGCGTCGTCACCTCGCCCTCGGGGGTGAGCGACTGGACGACAGGGGCGACCGGTGCAGCCGGCTTGACGGTCTGGGGAGCGGAAATCGGCTCGGCTGCGATTTCGGCCGTGGCGATTTCGGGCACTGCGGCGGCCTCCTCGGCGACCTTCTTGCGGCGGGGGGCGCGCTTCTTCGGCGTCGGCTTTTCCGAATTGTCCGCCACGGCGGCTGCCGCTTCGGGAGCGGCCGGTTCCAAAACGGCATCGCCCGTCGCGGCCTTGGCGCGGCTCTTGCGCGGCGCACGGGCCTTCTTCGGCTTCGGAGCGTCTTCGACCGGGGGTTCCTCGGCAGCGACGGCCTCATCGGCAACGGGTTCGACGGAAGCGGCGGCCTCGACAGCCGTCATCGCCTCGCTGTCGACGTCGTTCGCCGCATCACCTTCGCTTGCCCCGCTCGGGGTCGTTTCGGCCGAAACTTCGGCATCGTCGCGGCGATTGCGACGTCCACCGCGCTTGCCGCGGCGGCGCTTCTTGCGGCCGGCCTCGCTGTCCTCATCCTGGCTATCGTCCGCGCCGATTGCTGCTGCCGCATCGGCGGCCTCCTCGTCGCCGAGGTCGGCGGCCGCCGTCTCGACATGGCCGGCTTCGCCGTTGGTCTCGCGGTCACGTCCGCGACGACGACGACGGCGGCGCTTCTTGCGATCGCGATTGCCGTCCTCGTCCGACGTGGAGTGAGCGGTGTCGCGCTCTGCGACGGGCTGCGGTTTGGCCACGACGTCGCCGTCCTCGTCGTCCGCATCGGCAAGAGCGGCTGCCGCGGCAGCAGCGGCTTCGTCCTTGGCCGCTTCCGCCTCGTCGTCCACCGTCGGGGCGGCGGCCGGCAGGGTCGGAGCCTTGTAGCCTTCCGGGCGCTCGATCTGAGCGCCGCGCGCGATAACGTAATATTGCGAGCCGACCTCCTCGTCCGCCTCGATGGTGATCGTCAGATCGAAGCGGCGCTCGAGGTCGGCGAGCGTGGCGCGCTTGTGATTGAGCACGTAGAGCGCGGTCGAGGCCGGCGTGCGCACCGTGATGTGGCAGCGCGAATCCTTGAGCAGATATTCCTCGATCGCACGGACGACGAGCAGGGCGACCGACGATTCGGAGCGCACATGGCCGGTGCCGCCGCAATGCGGGCAGGGCTGCATGGTGGAATCGAGCACCGAGGCACGGATGCGTTGGCGCGACATTTCCAGAAGGCCGAAATGCGAGATACGGCCGACCTGGATGCGGGCACGATCGTTCTTCAGGCACTCCTTGAGTTTCTTCTCGACCGCCCGGTTGTTTCGGTTCTCCTCCATGTCGATGAAGTCGATGACGATCAGGCCGGCAAGATCGCGCAGGCGCAACTGGCGGGCGACTTCCTCGGCCGCTTCCAGATTGGTCTGGAGCGCGGTGTCCTCGATGGAGTGCTCGCGCGTCGAGCGGCCCGAATTGACGTCGATGGCAACCAGCGCCTCGGTCTGGTTGATGATGACGTAACCGCCGGACTTCAGCGTCACCTGCGGCTGGACCATCTTGTCGAGCTGCGCCTCGATGCCGTTGCGTGCGAAGATCGGAACCGAATCGCGATAGGGCTGGACCATCTTGGCGTGGCTGGGCATCAGCATACGCATGAAGTCCTTGGCCTCGCGATAGCCGTCCTCGCCGGCGACCATGATCTGGTCGATGTCCTTGTTGTAGAGGTCGCGGATCGAGCGCTTGATCAGCGAGCCTTCCTCGTAGACGAGGGCGGGCGCGGTCGATTGCAAGGTCAGGCCGCGCACGTTTTCCCACATGCGCATCAGATATTCGTAGTCGCGCTTGATCTCGGCCTTGGTGCGGCTCTCGCCGGCCGTGCGCAGGATGACGCCCATGCCGTCAGGCACGTTCAGATCCTCCACGACGGACTTCAAGCGCTTGCGGTCGGCCGCATTGGTGATCTTGCGGGAAATGCCGCCGCCGCGCGCCGTGTTCGGCATCAGCACCGAATAGCGGCCGGCGAGCGAGAGATAGGTGGTCAGCGCCGCGCCCTTGTTGCCGCGCTCTTCCTTGACGACCTGGACGAGCAGGATCTGCCGGCGCTTGATGACTTCCTGAATCTTGTAGTGTTTGCGGACGGGCCGGCGGCGCGCGGCCGCTTCCTCGATCGCATCCTCGGCGCCGACGGATTCGATCTGTTCGTCGTCATGGCCGTTATCGCCGTTGCGGCCGGGACGAAGGTCGTCGTCGTCGGATTCGGCTGCCGGCGCCTCTTCGGAAACGACGTCCGAAGCCACGCTTTCGGCCATCGCCTGACCGGCTTCCTCTTCGCCGGATGCCTCGTCCGCGGCTTCGTTCTCCTCGCCGTCGTTCGTGTCGGCCGATGTCTTCTGGCTGGCGCGGTCGCGGCTCTTGCCCGAACGGCGACGGCGACGATTGCGGCCATTGCCATCCTCGTCCTCTTCGTCATCGTCCGAATTGGCGGCAGCTTCCGCTTCTGCGCGCAGCAGCGCCTGCCGGTCGGCGACGGGGATCTGGTAATAGTCGGGGTGGATTTCAGAGAAGGCGAGGAAGCCGTGGCGATTGCCGCCATACTCCACGAAAGCCGCCTGAAGCGAAGGCTCGACCCGCGTTACGCGGGCCAGATAGATATTGCCTTTGAGCTGCTTCTTATCCTGGGATTCGAAATCGAACTCTTCAATGCGGTTGCCGCGAACGACGACGACCCGCGTCTCCTCCTGGTGGGAGGCATCGATAAGCATTTTGTTGGGCATTTTGATGAGTCTCCCCGGCACGCACCGCCCGAGGGGAGGTCGTGGTAGCGCCGCGCCGTGGAGGCGGGAATGTCGTGCCGGATAAAAGGGGGAGCCGAGACTGCTGGCGTGACGCGAGAGGCTGGCCGCCCGCTGCCGTTAAGGCGCGGTCAAATGCGGTCGAGAGCCTGATTGTGTCGGAAGCCATGCTACAGCCTGCGGATCCTTTCTGAACCAAGGCCCGGCGGTCGCCGGACCAACTGCGATTTGCTCGTTCAAGAGCCGGCACGGGATCATCCCAGCCGTTTTCCAAACGGCACGGGGTTGAGCCGACATGCCGAAGAATTCTGTTCGGACAGATGCACCGCATCAGGAGAGGGAGGAAAATTCCGCCGCTTGCGCGTCAGCGCAACCTTTTACGGACGTCGCAAATGTCCTGCCATGCTTTTATGATTTGACGGCTTCCAAGGCAACCCTGATTTCCGAAACTTAATTTTCACCCCAGCCAATGCAGAATCGGACGATGCGGCCGGGTTCGAACAAGGATTGATTAACCACGTCGGGCTACCACTCAAGGCATCCTTGTCGCCAAGCGACCGCTTCGAAGCAGGACGGGCGAGACGATGCCGAAAATGCTCTTCACAGCCAGCCATGATCGGGTTCGCGGATTCATGCCGGCCGCATTAGCCGTGCTGTTCGTCTCGTTCTTCAGCCTTGTCGCGCAGGCCGAGTCTTTGCGCGTCGAGGGTCTGCGCGTGGTCGGCGACGCGTCGCGCGCCCGCATCGTCATCGACGTTTCGCAAAGCCCCGACCTGCGCTGGTTCCTCGTGCGCGCGCCGCATCGTCTCGTACTCGAACTGGGTGATGTCGAATACCGGCACGAAGACGAACCCGTGAAGCCGCGCGGCCTCGTGACCGACATCGCGTTCGGCGCTGCCGGCGATTCGAGATCACGGCTGGTTTTGACGTGTGAGGACGCCTTCGTCGTCGAGAACGTCGAGATCGTGAAGAACGAGAATGAGCCCGGCCATCGGGTCGTCATCGACATCGTCGCCGGTTCGGATCGCCAATTCGAGGCGGCGCTGGCCGAACAGATCGCGACGACCGCAGGTACGGATGCCGCCGAACAGCCTGCCGAACGGCGCTTCACCGTCGTCGTCGATCCAGGCCATGGCGGCGCGGACAGTGGTGCCAAGGGCGTCAGCGGCGTCTATGAGAAGACGATCACGCTTGCCTTCGGGCTGGAACTGAAGAAGGCGCTTGAGGATACCGGACGCTACGACGTTCACCTCACGCGCGACCGCGACAAGTTCCTGCGCCTCGACGAGCGCGTGAAGATCGCCCGCCGGCACGAGGCGGACCTCTTCATCTCCATCCATGCCGATGCGATCCGCCATCGCGACGTTCGCGGCGCGACCGTCTACACGGTTTCCGATTCGCCGTCCGACGCCGCATCCGCCGCCAAGGCCGTGCGCGAAAACCTTGCCGACCAGATCGCCGGCTTTGCCGTCCAGGATGCGGGCGACGAGGTCTCCGACATCCTGACCGATCTCGTCCGCCGCGAGACGGACGGTTTCTCGCTTCGCTTCGCCAAGGCGCTCGTCGGGCAGTTGTCCGACGAGATCGGGATGATCAAGAACCCGCATCGCTTCGCGGGTTTTCAGGTTCTCAAGGCGCCGGACGTGCCGTCGGTGCTCGTCGAACTGGGCTATCTGTCGAACGCGCGCGACGAGGAGCAATTGCGCGATGTCGAATGGCGGGCGCAGGCGTCGGCCGGCATCGTCGCGGCGATCGGCCAGTTCGCGGACGCCAAGCTGGGCGCCGTGGATTGAACACTCGCGCGATCGTGGCTTGACGGCAACACGCGGTCGATTAATCCTCGAAAGCAACGAGCACTTGCAAAGCGCCGCAATTTGCCCACAAGCGCACGACAGGTACGATGCGAAACGGTGGACGCAGGCGAGGACCGATCCTGCTGCGCCGCCGAATCGAACGACAGACTGGAGCGGGCATGATTCGTCTCATCGGGTATTTCTTCGGCATCGGTGTGATGCTCGCGCTGGTGGTTGCCGCCGGCGTGGCGTTCTACATCGGCACGATCTCCAAGGATCTGCCGGATTACGAGGTGCTGGCGCGCTACGAGCCCCCGGTGACGACCCGCGTCCACGCTTCCGACGGCGCGCTGATGGCCGAGTTCGCGCGCGAACGCCGGCTCTATCTCCCGGTCCAGGCCATTCCCGACCGCGTGAAGGCGGCTTTTCTTTCGGCCGAGGACAAGAATTTCTACCAGCATCCCGGCATCGACATTCTGAGCCTGTTCCGCGCGGTGGCGACGAACGTCCAGAACATCGGCACGGGCCGGCGCCCGGTCGGCGCGTCGACGATCACGCAACAGGTCGCCAAGAACTTCCTGCTCGATTCCAGCCAGACCTATGACCGCAAGATTCGCGAGATGATCCTGTCGTTTCGCATCGAGCAGGCCTATTCGAAGGATCGCATTCTCGAACTCTACCTGAACGAGATCTTCTTCGGTCTGGGGTCGTACGGAATTGCCGGTGCGGCGCTCACCTATTTCGACAAATCGGTCAACGAACTGACGATCTCGGAAATGGCATATCTGGCCGCGCTGCCGCGCGGTCCGACGAACTATCATCCCTACCGCCATACCGAACGCGCGATCGAGCGCCGCAACTGGGTCATCGACCAGATGGTCGCGAACGGTTTCGTTGAAGCCGAAGAGGCTGCCAAGGCCAAGGAAGAGCCTCTGGGCGTCAGCCCCCGCCGGGGGGGCACCTATATGGAGGCCGGCGAGTATTTCACCGAGGAAGTGCGGCGCGAGATGATCGCGCGCTACGGCGAGAACGCACTTTACGAAGGCGGCCTGTCGGTGCGCACGACGCTCGACCCCGAAATGCAACTCCAGGCGCGTGAAGCGCTTCAGAACGGGCTCATCCGCTACGACACGCTGCGCGGTTTTCGCGGACCTGTCGCGGAGATCGAACTCGGCGACGACTGGGGTGTGGCGGTCGGCGAGGTTCCGGCAATAGCTGATGTTCCGGAGTGGCGTCCCGCCGTGGTTCTGGAGACGGGCGAGGGCGGTGTTACCGTTGGTCTCCAGCCCCGGCGGCAGGCTTCGGGCGAACTCGTCGAGGATCGCGAGACCGCGACGCTCGCCGTTGCCGACATGGAATGGGCGCTGCGACACACCGTCGACGGCCAGCGCGTTCGCGCCAACTCGATTGACGAGGTGCTCCAGGCCGGCGATGTCGTCTATGTCGAAGCGAAGGCGGATGGCGGCTATCTTCTGCGCCAGGTCCCCGAGGTTGCCGGCGGGATGGTCGCCATGGACCCGCATACCGGCCGCGTGCTGGCAATGGTCGGCGGATTCTCCTACGCGCAGTCCGAGTTCAACCGTGCGACGCAGGCGATGCGTCAGCCCGGATCGTCCTTCAAGCCGATTCTTTATGCGGCCGCCCTCGACAATGGCTACACGCCCGCATCCGTCGTCGACGACGCGCCGATCACGATCCGCATCGGCAACGACGTGTGGGAGCCGAAGAACTATGGCGGCAATTTTGCCGGCCCGTCGACGCTGCGCATGGGCATCGAGCGTTCGCGCAACCTGATGACCGTGCGGCTCGCCAATGACATGGGCATGGATATCGTCGCCGAATATGCCGAGCGCTTCGGCGTCTATGACAAGATGCTGCCGGTGCTCGCCATGTCGCTGGGCTCGGGCGAGACGACTGTCATGCGTATGGTTTCGGCCTATGCGGTGATGGCGAATGGCGGACGCTATATCCAGCCTTCGCTCGTCGACCGTATCCAGGACCGCTATGGCAAGACCGTCTTCAAGCACGACCAGCGCGTCTGCCACGGCTGCAACGCGGCGACGTGGGAAGGTCAGGCCGAACCTGAACTCATCGACGAGCGCGACCAGGTTCTCGATCCGATGACCGCCTACCAGATCACCTCGATGATGGAAGGCGTCGTCCAGCGCGGCACGGCCACCACGCTTGCCGAACTCGGCCATCCGATCGCGGGCAAGACCGGCACGACCAACGATTCGCGCGATGCCTGGTTCGTGGGCTACACGCCCGACCTCGTCGTCGGCCTTTATGTCGGCTACGACCAGCCGCGCACGCTGGGCAATGGCGCGACGGGCGGCGGGCTTGCGGCGCCGATCTACAAGGAATTCATGGCCGAGGTGCTGAAGGACAAGACGCCGGTCGCCTTCCGCGTGCCCGAAGGGATGCAGCAGATCGCCATCAACCGCCAGACCGGGATGCGCGCCAGTCAGGGCGAGGGCGGCGTCATCATGGAAGCCTTCAAGCCCGGTACCGGACCCGCCGACAGCTACTGGGTCATCGGCATGGATGGCGCGACCGCCGAACGTGCGCGCGAAATCTCGCCGCAGGCCAGCGAGGCGCTGATCTCGGGATCGGGCGGCGGTCTCTACTGACGGGACATTGAAGGAGGTCAGTCCGCCGCCTTTACAGCGCGGTGGGCCGCCCCTATGTTCCGCGCCGATTTCCAACCTCCAAGTGAATGAAAGGCGAGCCACCATGCGCGCCGAGACCGAAAATCTCATCGACGAAATCAAGCAGGGCATAACCCTGCTGAGGAGGCATCTTTGACTGGGATCAGGCCGTAAAGCGACTTGATTACCTGAACAACCGTGCCGAAGACCCCGACCTGTGGAATGATCCGCAGGAGGCGCAGAAAATGATGCGCGAGCGCCAGGCGCTTGACGACGCCATCACCGCGATCAAGGGCCTGACACAGTCTCTCGACGACAATGTCGGGCTGATCGAGCTTGGCGAGGAGGAGGGCGACCAGGCCATCATCCAGGACGCCGAGGCCGCGATCCGCTCGATGCGCGGCGAGGTCGCCGCCCGGCAGGTCGACACCCTGCTTTCGGGCGAGGCCGATGGCAACGACACCTATCTCGAAGTTCATTCGGGTGCCGGCGGGACCGAGAGCCAGGACTGGGCGTCGATGCTTCTGCGCATGTATACGCGCTGGGCCGAGCGCCGCGGCATGAAGGTCGAAATCCTCGAACTTCACGACGGCGAGGAAGCCGGCATCAAGTCCGCGACGATCCTGATCAAGGGCGAGAAAGCCTATGGCTGGCTGAAGACGGAATCGGGCGTGCATCGCCTGGTGCGCATTTCGCCTTACGATTCCAACGCCCGTCGGCACACCTCCTTCGCCAGCGTCTGGGTCTATCCGGTGATTGACGAGTCCATCGAGATCGACGTGTCGGAATCGGACGTTCGCATCGACACCTATCGCGCTTCGGGCGCGGGCGGCCAGCACGTCAACACGACGGATTCGGCCGTGCGCATCACCCATATCGCGACGGGCATCGTGGTTGCGTGCCAGCAGGAGCGCTCGCAGCACAAGAACCGCGCCAAAGCCTGGGACATGCTGCGCGCGCGCCTCTACGAGGCCGAGCTCAAAAAGCGTGAGGAGGCGGCAAGCGCCACCGAAGCGTCGAAGACGGAGATCGGCTGGGGTCACCAGATCCGCTCCTACGTCCTGCAGCCCTACCAACTCGTCAAGGACCTGCGGACCGGCGTCGAAAGCACGTCGCCGCAGGACGTGCTTGACGGCGGACTGGACGACTTCATGGAAGCTGCACTCGCGCACAAGATCGACGGTTCGGCGGGCGAAGCGATCGCAGACATCGACTAGGCTGCGTCGATATTCGGCCTGGGGCGACCTGCAACGACGGCATCCAGTTGCCGAAAAGGCCAGGAAATTCCCGGCCTTTTCAGTTCTTCGGTTCTCAGAGCAGGTCGGCGATCTGGTTGCCGGCTTTCAGGAAGCGAAGCGGGTCGGTCGCCTTGCCATGGCGGCGGATTTCGTAGTGGAGGTGCGGGCCGGTCGAGCGGCCGGTGCTGCCGACGGCGCCAATTGCATCGCCAGTGGCAAGTTTTTCGCCGATCTTGACGTCTATGCGGCTCAGATGCGCATAGCGCGTCGACCAGCCATTGCCGTGATCGATCTCGATCAGCCGGCCGTAACCGCCCGCCCAGCCGGCCCGGACGACCTTTCCGGCGCCGGTCGCAAGGACCGGGGTGCCGGATCTGGCGCGAAAATCGATCCCGGCGTGCATCGCCGGCCGGCGCAGGAACGGATCGCGGCGGACGCCGAACGGGCTGGACACGGCCTGACCGGGGGCAGGATTGAAGATCGGATAGTCTCGAGCGGAAGCCTTCAGCGCCTCCAGATTGCCAAGCGCTTCTTCCAGTTCGCGCACGCGGTCTTCGAACGCGCTGTCCTCGTCGGTTTCCACGAGCGGGCCGCCGACCCCCGCCTCATCGGAGCCGAAAGCGGCATCGACGGCAAGCCCGGCCCCGGTCAACGCCTCGCGGATCAAGTCAGCGGTCTCGAAGGTTTGCGAGGTGAGCGTCTCGATGCTCATCAACTGTTCCGTCTCGATGGCGGCAAGCGATGCGCCGAGCGAATCGAACAGGTCGGTCTTTTTCTCGCTTTCCGTGTCCTCCTCGATCAAGATGGGGGCGATGGCGGGCACCGGTTTTTCCGGCACGTCGCTTTGAGACCAGAAGGCGTTGCCGAGCCTTTCGGGGGCCTCGCCGGTTGTCGTCTCGCCGGTCAGCTTGGCGAAGATCGAGGCGGCCTTGCCGGAACCGATGGCTGCGCGCAGGACCGGACGTGCCTGCGGAACGGGCGCCGTCTCGGGCAGAGCCTCCGCCGTGCCCATGGCGCGTTCGATGATGGGGCTGATCTGGCCGTGCCGCTGGGTGATCTGGCTCTGGCGGGCGAGAAGCTCGGCGACCTTGCCCTGGACAAGCTGCTGATCGAGAAGCTGCCGGCTGGTGATGCGGTCGACCTGGGTGCGCAGGATCGAGATGCGGTCCTCATAAGCCTGCTGCATCCGTGCCTGGCGCGCGGCGGTTGCGCCGACCAGATCGTCGCGAAGGACCAGATAGGACGTCGCCAGCAGATAACCGATCGCAAGAATGCCGAGAGTCGAGCCGACGAGGCCGACGATCCAGGGCCGGACCTGAAAGTGGCGGATGCGGTCGCCGCGGGCGATGATGACGGTGTGCGGCTCGCGGCGATTGCCAGAAGGTTTCGGCACTGTCCGGTCTCCGAGAATGCTGGGCTGATGTCGGAGTATTACGCCTCATTAGGGTTAATGGCTGGTTCACGGCCGAGGCAAAACGAAAACGGCCCCGCCGAAGCGGAGCCGAAAACAGTGCGGATCAATCGCAGCCGATCGATCAGAAGATCAAAAGCAGGAGGATGATGATCGGGATCGGAATACCGATCAGCCACAGAAGCAAACCCTTGAACATTGCCTTCTCCATTCGTCGCGGGGGTGTCGTGGCCTTAATTCAGCGAGCGTGAAAATGTTCCTCAATCAAAGGGTCTTCGCAGCCTCCAGAACCTCCTGCGCATGGCCAGGAACCTTCACCTTGCGCCAGACGCGCGCGATCCGCCCGTCCTTGTCGATCAGGAAGGTCGAGCGGTCGACGCCCATGTATTTTCGGCCGTACATGCTCTTTTCCACCCACGCGCCATAGGCTTGCAGCGCGGTCTTCTCCTCGTCGGAAGCGAGCGGCACGGTGAGTTCGTGCCTGGATTTGAATTTGTCATGTTTCTTCGGGCTGTCGGGGGACATGCCGATCAGCGAGACGCCGATGGCGGCGAATGCGTCCTTCAGGCGGGTGAAGTCGATCGCCTCCGCCGTGCAGCCGCTGGTGTCGTCCTTTGGATAAAGAAAGAGGACAACCGGGCTGCCTCGCATCGAGGACAGCGAAATCGTCGTCGCTCCATCGCCGGGCAGGGTGAAATCCGGTGCCAGATCGCCTGCGACGGGTTCGGACATGATTTGACCTCCATTTTGCTGTTACGGGACCGGGAAGCGGTGGATATAGTCGATGGACACGATTCGTCCATGATGCCGCACGATTGACGGAACGCCGCTTGACCGACCATCCCGATCGGCCACAGACGCCTGCGAATGCTCGTGCCCTGTTGCGCGGCGCAAAGCCGCGCCGGTCCGCCGTGCGCCGTCGTTCGCCGCTCTCGCGTTTCCTGAGAGGCGCGACGCTTGCAGTGGGCGTTCTCCTGCTTCTCGTCACTCTCGTTGCCGGCGGGGTGATGGCCGGGTTCGGCGGCGACCGTCTGCGTCAGGAAGCGCAGACCGTGCTCACCGACCTTGCCGGCGGCGATGTCGTCGCGACGATCGGTTCGGTCCGGTTGCGGATCGACGCGGACCGGTTTCTTGCGCTCGAGATCGCGGGTGCGGGCCTGTCCGGCGCGGAGACCGGCGACAGTTTCGTCGATGTCGGGCTTCTTCGCTTCGGCATCCGTTTTCTGCCTCTGCTCGAAGGGCGCCTTCAGCTTGCCAATGCCCGGCTGAGCGATGCGCGCCTCGTCGTCGACCAGTTGCCCGACCGGGGCGGGCCGGGACCATTGGCGGGCCTGCGGAATCCCGACGGCCTTCTCGATCCCGATCTCGTCACGCCGGCGATCTTCGCCGCCATTCATCGCGTTTTCGATCTCGTCGAAAGCAACGCTGCGCGCGACTTGAAACTGCGCAACGTCACCATCGTGCTCGACAGCGTTCGCGGCACATCGGTGCGCATCGTGGGCGCGCAACTCGAAAACACGGCCGAAGACGCGCTCGAAATGTCGGGTACGGCGGAGATCGCCGACCGCACGATCGTCTTCGAAGGCAGGGCGCAGCGTGACGACGCGCGAACCCGGATCGCCATGCTCGACCTCGATCTGAGCTTCGCGCCGGTCGTCGAAGGAACCGAACGCATCGGTCTGGCGCATCGCATCGGCGGCCTGACGGTCAGCCTGTCGGGCGCGCAGAGCCTTTCATCGGCCGCCGACAGGCTCGATATCGATGCCAGCTTCGACAATGCCGCCATCGATATCGGTCGTGACACGGTCACCATGTCCGGCACGCTCAATGCCTATTCCGTCACCGGGGCCGACAAGATCGAAATCGACAGTCTACGCTTGGCCTCGCAGGACACCGCCTGGTCGTTCAACGGCGCGGTGGGACCGGAGCCGCGAAGCGATGGGAATGCCGCGCGCTATCGCTTCGAACTGGTTTCGGAGGGCTCGCGGCTGACACTTCCTCAAGGCGACGAGGAAATCGCCGTCGAGACGCGCATCGCCGGCACGTTCGATCCCTTTCGTCGCGTGCTGGATCTGAAAGATATCGATCTGCGTAGCGGCGAGGGGCAAATCGCGGGGCACGCGCGGATCGGCTTCGTGCCCGGCAAAAGTCCGGGCGTTGCACTCGCGCTCGATGCACGTGCCATCCAGGTCGAACATGCCAAGGCGGTGTGGCCGATCTTTGCGGCGCCGGGTGCCAGACGCTGGGCGTCCACCAATGTCGAAGGCGGCCGGATCGAGACCGGCGCGATCCGGCTGGATACGCAGCCCGGCCGGTTCGGCGACGGCGTTCCCTTCACCGACGAGGTTTCGGGCTCTTTCGCGATCTCGGGCGCATCCGTCACCCTTGCCGGCGAACTGCCTCAACTTCAAGACAGCGTGGGGAATGTGCGCTTTCGAGGCGACCGCATCGAAGTCGGCGTGACGTCGACGCGCGCGCAGCTCGAAAGCGGCAAATGGGTCATCGGCAAGGATGCGGCCTTTTCAATGGACATCAGGCGGGGCGAGCCGCTGGTTGGAAACCTGTCCGTCGATATCGACGCCGATGCGGATGCGGCGCTGGAATTCGCTTCGCTGAAGCCGATCGATGCCGCGCGTCATCTCGATTTCGCGCCGTCGGACATCTCCGGCCATGTCGCGGGCCGGGTGCAGGCGCAGTTTCCGCTCAATGAGGAAGGGCGGGACATTCCGGTTGGTTTCGACGTCGAACTCGACGTCGCCGATATTGCGCTGGCGCAACCTTTCCAGGGCCAGGCGGTAAGCGAGGCTTATGGCACGGTGCGGGTACGCCCGAGCCATGCGCAGATCGAGGTGAATGCGAAGCTGAACGGCGTCGCGGCGACGATCGCCATGACGGAGCCGTTCGACGAAACGGTCGAGCGCTCGCGCAAGGTCGATCTGAAGCTCGACGACGCGGCGCGCGACCAGCTTTTGCCCGCACTTTCCATGCTGCTCTCCGGCAATGCCGATGTCGGTATCGACCTGACGAGCGCTGAACGGCAGTCGGTCACCGCCGATCTTTCCGGCTCGGTGCTGAGCCTTCCCTGGATCGGCTGGTCCAAGGGGGCGGGAATCGCCGCGACCACCGCCTTCCAGATGGAGCGCAATGGCGGCCAGACCTTCCTGCACGGCTTCGGCATCAAGGGCGAAAGCTTTGCGGTCGGCGGAGAGGTTTCGCTCGACGAGGCGGGGCTCACGAAGGCGAGCTTCCCGCAGGTGCGGCTCAATCGCGGCGATGCGTTCAGTGTCGACATCGTGCGACGCGGACGCGGCTACGGGATCACCGTCAAGGGAGAAACGCTCGACGCGCGCTCGCTGATCAAGGCTTTGCGAGCGACGAGCGAAGCTGCCAGCGGCGGCGGCGGCGATCCGGTGCCGATCCGTCTCGATCTCGACGTGGCAAACGTCACCGGCTTCGGCAACGAGACGCTTCGCAACGTGGTCATCGCATATTCGGGCGCCGGCGCGACCATCGAAAACCTGTCGGCGACCGCCACGACCGGCTCAGGTGCGAAGCTTGAGGTCAATCACGGCATCGGCCAGGGCGGGCGTTATCTGCGCGCAGAAACAGGCGATGCGGGCGCGGTGCTGCGCTTTCTCGATCTCTACAGCCGCATGGAGGGCGGGCGCCTGAACGTCGAACTGCGCGGCGCGGAAGGCGGGGCGCTGGTCGGAAGGATCGCCGCGCGCGAGTTCTGGCTGGTGGACGAGCCGCGTCTGGCGTCGCTCGTCTCGACGCCTTCCGACACGCGCGGGCGCTCGCTCAACGATGTCGTCAAGGGCAGGCTCGACGTGCAGCGCGTCTTCTTCGACCGTGCCTTTTCGGGCATCAAACAGGGCAAGGGCTATCTGGCGCTGGAAAACGGGGTGATCCGCGGGCCGGATATCGGCTCGACCTTCCAGGGCACCGTCTATGACGGCAGCGGGAACATGTCGATGACCGGCACCTTCATGCCGGCCTATGGGATCAACCGGCTTTTCGCCGAAATCCCGCTGATCGGGCAGATTCTCGGCAATGGCCGAGACCGCGGACTGATCGGGATCACCTTCAAGCTCGCGGGGGCGACCGACGCGCCGCAGTTGCAGATCAATCCGCTTTCCGCGATTGCGCCGGGCATTTTCCGCTCGGTGTTCGAGTTTTCCGAATAGGCTCAGGCCGGGCGGACGAGGATGTGCTTCTTCTTGCCGAGCGAGAGCTTGATGACTCCGTCCGCCGTCACGTCTGCCTCGCCGATCATCTGACGATCGTCGCTGACCGTCGCATCGTTGATCCGAACGGCACCGCCTTGCACATGACGACGCGCCTCGCCGTTGGACCCGGCAAGGCCGGCCTTGACGAAGAGCTGGAGGACGCCGATCCCCGCGCCAAGTTCAGCCGCAGGCAATTCGACCGTTGGCAGGCTTTCGGCGAGCGCGCCTTCCTCGAACGTCTTGCGCGCGGTCTCGGCGGCTGCTTCCGCGGCTTCGCGGCCGTGCAGCATGGCCGTGACTTCGGTCGCGAGCACCTTCTTGGCGTCGTTGATCTCCGAGCCGCCGAGCGCGCCGAGCCGCGCGATCTCGTCCATCGGCAGCGTGGTGTAGAGCTTCAGGAAGCGCTCGACATCGGCATCCTCGGTGTTGCGCCAGTACTGCCAGAAATCATAGGCGGAGAGCATGTCCGGGTTGAGCCAGATCGCGCCATTGAGCGACTTGCCCATCTTGGCGCCGGACGATGTCGTCAGAAGCGGCGTCGTCAGCGCGTAGAGTTGCGGCGTGCCCATGCGGTGGCCGAGATCGATGCCGTTGACGATGTTGCCCCACTGGTCCGAACCGCCGATCTGCAGCCGGCAGCCGTAGCGCTTGTTCAGTTCGACGAAGTCGTAGGCTTGCAGCACCATGTAGTTGAATTCGAGGAAGGACAGGGACTGCTGGCGGTCGAGCCTGAGCTTCACGCTGTCGAAAGACAGCATCCGATTGACCGAGAAATGCGCGCCGACATCGCGCAGGAAGTCGAGATAGTTCAGCTTGCGCAGCCAGTCGCCATTGTCCGCCATGATGGCGTCTTTCGGGCCGTCGCCGAAAGTCAGGTAGTTCGAGAAGACGCGCTTGATCGAGGCGATGTTGTCCGCGATCGTCTCCAGCGTCATCAGCTTGCGCGCCTCGTCCTTGAAGGATGGGTCGCCGACCATGCCGGTTCCACCGCCCATCAGCGCTATCGGGCGATGGCCGGTCTTCTGCATCCAGTAGAGCATCATGATCTGGATCAGGCCGCCTGCGTGCAGGCTCGGCGCCGTCGGGTCGAAGCCGATATAGGCCGTCACGGTTTCCTTGGCGAACAGATCGTCGAGACCGGTTTCATCCGAAATCTGGTGGATGAAGCCGCGCTCGGACAGCGTGCGCAGGAAATCGGACTTGAAGGCGGACATGGTCTTTTCTTTCTGGTTGAAACGAAACGTCCGATCGCCGTTGGCAATCGGGACCGCGCCGCTTTAGCATTTTGCCGGGCGGAATCACAAGAATGGACCCCGACATGGCTCTCATGCGCGCGCTCGGCCTGATGAGCGGGACGTCGATGGACGGGATCGACCTTGCCGTCGTTGCGACGGATGGCGACCGATCGGTGACGCGCGGGCCGGCAATGTTCGTCCCTTACGACGCGGCGTTTCGGCGTCGGATCGAAGCGGCGCTCGAGGTCGCGAAGGGCATCGCTCAGCGCGCGGAACGGCCGGGCGATCTTGCCGATCTGGAGCGCGATCTGACGCTTCGTCATGCCCGCGCGGTTTCGGCATTCGTCGAAAAGCATGGCCCGGTCGATCTGATCGGATTTCACGGCCAGACGGTTTTGCACCGACCCGAAAACGCGTTGACGGTGCAGATCGGTGACGGCGCGCTGCTTGCGCGCGAGACGGGAACGCCCGTCGTCTTCGACATGCGCGCGGCGGACATGGTGGCGGGCGGGCAGGGCGCTCCGCTGGTGCCGGCCTATCATGCCGCCCTTGGAGCCGCGCTTCGCAGTGCTGAAATACCGGTCTGCTTCGTCAATATCGGGGGAATTTCCAACATAACCTTCGTTGCCGCGGAAGGCCCGCCCGTCGCGTTCGACAGCGGGCCGGGCAATGCGCTGATCGACCAGTGGGTGTCGCGCGAAGGCGGCGTGCCTTTCGACCAGAACGGCATTATCGCAAGCGAAGGCGGTGTGGTTAGCGGCGTCGTGGAGCGTTATCTGGGCAATCCGTTCTTCGCGCGCTCCGGCCCGAAATCTCTGGATCGCAACGACTTCTCGCTCGAACCTGCGGCAGGACTTGAGCTTGCGGACGGCGCGCGCACGCTTGCCGCCGTTTCGGCAAAGGCGATCCTGAAGGCAGCCGACCATATGCCGGCCGCGCCGAAGAGCTGGATCGTCTGCGGCGGCGGGCGCAAGAATCCGCACATCGTCGCCGATCTGCGCAAGGGTGCGGAGGCGCAAGGCGCGCGGGTGTTGCTAGCCGAGGATGTCGGCCTCGACGGCGATGCCATGGAGGCGGAAGCCTGGGCCTATCTCGCCGTCCGTTCCCTGCACGGCCTGCCGCTCACCTGGCCGACCACGACAGGTTGCCGCAGGCCGGCAACGGGCGGCGTGATCGCAGCGTCGGATTGAAGCATCAGGCCTTGGCCGTCACCTTTTTCGGCGCTGCCTTCTTGGCGGCCGATTTGGCAGCGGCTTTCGCGGGCTTGGCTGCTGCTTCCGGCTTGGCGGCGGCCGTCATGTCGTCCACGGCGGCTTCGGGCGCATTCTTCTTGATCGATTCGACGGCCTTGACGGCCGACGCCTTTGACTTGTAGCCCTCCGACGAGAACATGATCTCGCCATTGCCGGCGCGAAAGCGGAAGCGCGTTTCGCCCTTCTTGTCCTTGTAGATCTCGAACCTGTGCATCGCGATCCCCTCGATTGTCTGATGACAACCGGAAGCTGTCATGAGTCCGGCACCAAGTCGAGAGTGGTTGACGTTGCGTCAGGTCAGCGCAGGCGTTTCGGTTTGGGATCGGCCAGTTCGCCGGCAAGTCGCCGGTCGAGATAGTCCGAGCAGTCCTCGATCAGCGTCTCGCTGTGCTGCGCGAAGAAGTGGTTCGCGCCGGGTAGCGTCTTCTGCGTGATCGTGATGCCCTTCTGGGTGTGGAGTTTGTCGACGAGCGTCTGCACGTCCTTGGGCGGCGCCACGCGGTCGGCATCGCCATGGATGATCAGGCCCGAGGACGGGCAAGGCGCGAGGAACGAGAAGTCGTAGATGTTGGGCTGCGGGGCAATCGATATGAAGCCCTCGATCTCCGGGCGACGCATCAGAAGCTGCATTCCGATCCAGGCGCCGAAGGAATAGCCCGCGACCCAGCAGCTCTTGGAATCGGGGTGGAGCGACTGCACCCAGTCGAGTGCGGCCGCCGCATCGGAAAGTTCGCCCGTGCCGTGATCGAACTCGCCCTGGCTGCGGCCGATGCTACGGAAGTTGAAGCGCAATACGGTGAAATCGCGCTTCTGGAACATGTAGAAGAGGTCGTAGACGATCTTGTTGTTCATCGTGCCGCCGAATTGCGGATGGGGATGCAGCACGATCGCGATCGGTGCGTTCTTCTCCTTGGAGGGCTGATAGCGACCTTCAAGGCGTCCGGCCGGACCTGCGAAGATGACCTCGGGCATGGGATACTCCAGTTGAACCGCCGATGGACGCCGCAAAACCCAGGACTGGTGGTTCGGGCTTGACGCGGGGCGGGCGTCTCCATAGAAACTAGTTTAGAATTATTCAAAAGTGGCGAGGGTTCGCCGCTTTTCGCAAAGCGGGTAGATAGGACGGCTCGCCTTGCGAATTCAAGGAAATAACGCCGTCCGCCGCCAACGCCACGAATTGGATATGACGCCGCCGCCATGACCGGACGCCGCTTCTATCTGGACTGGAATGCCAGCGCGCCGCTTCTGCCTGAAGCGAAGACGGCGATGGTGGCTGCGCTCGACCTGACGGCCAATCCGTCCTCCGTCCATGCGGAGGGTCGGCAGGCAAGGCGGCTGATCGAAGAGGCAAGGCGCGACGTCGCGGCCATGTGCAACGCGAAGCCGGATCATGTGATCTTCACGTCGGGCGCGAGCGAGGCCGTGGCGCTGGTGCTGACGCCGGACTGGCGCATGGGCCGTTCGCCGCTGCGTTATTCAAGGCTCTACACGTCGACCACCGATCACACGATCGTCGTCGGCGGTGGTCGTTTTGCCATGGACGACATCGTCGAACTGCCGGTGGGCAGCGACGGCGTGCTCGATCTCGATGCGCTGAAGACTGCGCTCGACGCACATGACCGCTCGACGGGCCTGCCACTCGTCGCGGTGCATCTGGCCAACAACGAGACGGGCGTGATCCAGCCGGCTGCGAAGATTGCCGCCATCGTCCACGAAGCCGGCGGCGTGCTTGTGCTTGACGCGGTGCAGGCTGGCGGGCGGATTTCCCTCGACATCGCAGCGCTTTGCGCCGATTTCCTGATCCTCGCCGCGCACAAGATCGGCGGACCGAAGGGCGCGGGCGCGCTGGTCGGCAACAGCGACGTGCTGATGCCGACGCCGATCGCCACCGGTGGCGGGCAGGAGCGCGGACATCGCGCCGGGACGGAGAATTACGCCGCGCTCGCCGGTTTCGGGGCCGCGGCGCGCAGCGCTCTCGCCGTGCTGCCCCAGGCAGATGCCCTGCGCGCAAAGCGCGACCGCATCGAGACCGCGATCCGCGCGCGCGTTCCCGAGGCGGTCATCTTCGGCGACAAGACGGAGCGTCTGCCCAATACGGTGTTCTTCGGCATTCCGGGCGTGAAGGCCGAGACGGCGCAGATCGCCTTCGATCTCGCCGGCATTTCCGTGTCGTCAGGGTCTGCCTGTTCGTCCGGCAAGGTGGGCGCCAGCCGGGTGCTCAAGGCCATGGGCCATGGCGAGGATGTCAGCGGCATTCGCGTCTCGATAGGCCATTGGACCGGCGACGAAGAGATCGCGGCTTTCGCAACCGCACTTGAAGGGTTTATGAGCCGCAGGAAGGCTGCCGCCTGACGGCCAGGAAATTTCGAGGATATCGGCTCGCCGCGGGGTGCATTTGCCGACGATCCTCCCTATGTAACGCGCATCCCGGCGGCATTGCTGCGGATGCGAAATCGACAACTGCGGGGCCTTGACCCCGGCCTGGATGGAGAGCGCTCATGCCTGCTGTGCAGGAGACCATCGACCAGGTCCGCAAGATCGACGTGGACCAGTACAAATACGGCTTCGAAACCGAGATCGAGATGGACAAGGCCCCCAAGGGCCTCAGCGAAGACATCATTCGCTTCATCTCGGAAAAGAAGAACGAGCCGGAATGGATGCTCGAATGGAGGCTCGGCGCCTATCGCCGCTGGCTGACCATGGAAGAGCCGACCTGGGCGCGCGTCGACTATCCGAAGATCGACTTCCAGGACATCCACTACTACGCCGCGCCGAAGAACCAGACCGGCCCGAAGTCGCTCGACGAGGTCGATCCCGAACTTCTGCGCGTCTATGAAAAGCTCGGCATTCCGCTGCGCGAACAGGAAATCCTGGCCGGCGTCCAGAAGGACGAGGACGGATTTGCCAACGACAACGTCTACAAGTCCGGCCGTGTCGCGGTCGACGCCGTGTTCGATTCGATCTCCGTCGTCACGACCTTCAAGGAAGAACTCGCCAAGGCGGGCGTCATTTTCTGCTCGATCTCCGAGGCGGTGCGCGAATATCCCGACCTTGTAAAGAAGTATCTCGGCTCGGTCGTGCCGACGACGGACAATTATTACGCGACGCTGAATTCGGCGGTCTTCACCGACGGATCGTTCGTCTTCGTGCCGAAGGGCGTGCGCTGCCCGATGGAACTGTCGACCTATTTCCGCATCAACGAGAAGAACACCGGCCAGTTCGAGCGGACGCTGATCATCTGCGAGGAGGGCGCCTATGTGTCCTATCTCGAAGGCTGCACGGCACCGCAGCGCGACGAAAACCAGCTCCACGCGGCCGTGGTCGAACTGATCGCGCTCGATGATGCCGAGATTAAATATTCGACGGTCCAGAACTGGTATCCGGGCGACAAGGACGGCAAGGGCGGCATCTACAATTTCGTCACCAAGCGGGGCGACTGCCGCGGCGATCGCTCCAAGATATCGTGGACGCAGGTCGAGACCGGCTCGGCGATCACCTGGAAATACCCGTCCTGCATCCTGCGCGGCGACGATTCACGCGGCGAGTTCTATTCGATCGCCGTTTCGAACGGTCACCAGCAGATCGATTCGGGCACCAAGATGATCCATCTCGGCAAGAACACGTCGAGCCGCATCATCTCCAAGGGCATTTCGGCCGGGCATTCGAACAACACCTATCGCGGCCAGGTCTCCGCGCATCGCAAGGCGACCAACGCCCGCAATTTCACGCAGTGCGACTCGCTCCTGATCGGCAATGATTGCGGCGCGCATACCGTGCCCTACATCGAAGCCAAGAACGCGACCGCCCAGTTCGAGCACGAAGCGACGACGTCGAAGATTTCCGAAGACCAGCTCTTCTACGTCATGCAGCGCGGCATTCCCGAAGAGGAGGCCATCGCGCTGATCGTCAACGGCTTCGTCAAGGACGTGATCCAGGAACTGCCGATGGAGTTTGCGGTCGAGGCGCAGAAGCTGATCGGCATCAGCCTTGAAGGCAGCGTCGGCTGATTTCCGCGGTCGTCATCGCGCGCATCGCTTTCGGTGTTTTCTTTGCCGGATCGGCAATCCTGAAGCTCGGCGCGACAGACACGATGGTGGCGATGCTTTCGGGGGCGGGTTTCGAGCGGCCATTGCCGTTCGTTTACCTCGTATCTGCCGCCCAGATGGCGGCGGGAATTGCGTTGATCGCGGGGCGGCTGGTGTGGCCCGCTTCGTTTGGACTGATCGCCTATGTGGCGGTGGTGAACTGGTATCTGCATCCTTTCTGGGTGCTCGACGGTGAAGCGGCTTCGATCCAATTCCAGCTCTTCACCAAGAATTTGGGAATCATGGCGGGCCTCCTCGCAGTGGCGGGCGCGCATCACGGTACAAGGCAAGACTAGCCTCAAGAGGACGACATGCTTGAAATCAAGAACCTGCACGCCCGCATCGCCGAAGACGGCACCGAGATCATCCGCGGCCTGAACCTGACCGTCCAGAAGGGCGAAGTCGCGGCCATCATGGGCCCGAACGGCTCGGGCAAGTCGACGCTGTCCTACATCCTCGCCGGCCGCGAGGACTATGAGGTCACCGAAGGCGACATTCTCTACAATGGCGAATCCATCCTCGAAATGGATCCGGCCGAGCGCGCCGCGTCGGGCATCTTCCTCGCCTTCCAGTACCCGATGGAGATACCGGGCGTCGCCACGATGGAATTCCTCAAGGTCGCGATGAACTCGCAGCGCAAGGCACGCGGCGAGGACGATCTGAAGATTCCCGAATTCTTGAAGCGCGTGAAGGAAAGCGCTGCCGGCCTCAACATCGACATGGCGATGCTGAAGCGCCCGCTCAATGTCGGCTTTTCCGGCGGTGAGAAGAAGCGCGCGGAAATTTTGCAGATGAAGCTTCTGGAGCCGAAGCTGTGCGTTCTCGACGAGACCGACTCCGGCCTCGACATCGATGCGCTCAAGATCGTGGCCGACGGCGTCAACTCGTTGCGTTCGCCCGATCGCGCCTTCGTCGTGATCACGCACTACCAGCGCCTGCTCGACTACATCGTGCCGGATTCGGTGCATGTGCTCTCGCGCGGCCAGGTCGTGAAGTCGGGTGACAAGTCGCTCGCGCTCGAACTGGAACGCGACGGCTATGCCGGCATCATCGGCGAAGCGGCCTGAGCGGGGTGGCTGACATGAACGTTCACGCAGCACCCAAGCTGACGAGCGCCGAGGAGGCCCTGATCGAAGGTTTCGCCGCGCGCCGTCCGTCGCTGACCGGCTCGCCGGAAGTCGCGACCAAGCGCGACGAGGCCGCCGCGATCCTCAAGGCCGGCCTGCCGACGCGCCGCGTCGAGGCGTGGCACTACACCGATCTGCGCCGCCTGCTGGCGTCCGTTCCGGCGAATGGCGGCGCGGGCGATGCAGCAGCCATCGCGCCCCTGGTCGATGGCTCGTCGGTTCTGTCGGTCATCGACGGCAACGCCCAGCCCCATGCCGGCCTCGATGGCGTGCGGATCGAAAAGATCGCCGACCGCCTGATGAGCGGCGCGCTCGCGGGCGATCTGTCGCCGCTGAAGGCGGACGATGCGGTCGGCGCGATCAATGCCGCATTCGTCTCCGACGGTTTCGACCTGACGATCCCGGACGGCGCCGAGATCGCCGCGCCGATCGAGCTTCAGAACGTCCATTCCGGCGGACAGGTTCATGCGCGTTTTGCCGCCCGGATCGGCAAGGGCACCAAGGCGACGATCGTCGAGCGCCAGACCGGCACGGCCGATGCGCTGGTCAGTTCGGTGACCGACGTCGAGATCGGCGACGGTGCCGAGATCAACTGGCTGATCATCCAGGACCAGCCGAAGGCTGCGACCCATCTCGGCCAGATCCGCGCGCGGATCGGCGCCGATGCCAGGGTCACGATCTTCCTGATGAACACCGGCGGCAAGCTCGTGCGGCAGGAAGTCCATGTCGTGGCGGCCGGCGAGGGTTCGGATTTCCGCCTGCGCGGCGTCAATCTTCTGGGCGGCGACGTCCATTGCGACGTGACGATGGTGCTCGACCATGCGGCCCCGCACACGACCTCGACCGAGATCATCCGCAACGTCATCACCGACAAGGCGCATGGCGTGTTCCAGGGCCAGATCCGCGTCGACCGCATCGCGCAGAAGACGGACGCGAAGATGGCGTGCAACACGCTGCTTCTGTCGGACGACGGCGAGTTTTCCACCAAGCCGGAACTGGAAATCTTCGCCGACGACGTCGCCTGCGGACATGGTGCGACGGTGACCGAGATCGACCACGCACATCTTTTCTACCTGATGGCGCGCGGCATCGAGGAGAAGCTGGCGCGCGGGCTGCTCGTCAAGGCGTTCCTGCGCGAAATCATCGAGGAACTGGACGACGAGGCCATCGTCGAGGCGCTGGAAGCGCGGCTCGAGGACTGGTTCGCGAATCACGGGTAAACCCATGAATGCGCCGACAGGAACGTTGAAGCCCTATGACGTCGAGGCGATCCGCCGCGACTTCCCGATCCTGTCGATGGAAGTCTACGGCAAGCCTCTGGTCTATCTCGACAATGGCGCGTCGGCGCAGAAGCCGCAGGCGGTGATCGACCGTATCGCGAAGGCGTATTCGTCCGAATACGCCAATGTCCATCGCGGCCTGCACTTCCTGTCCAATGCAGCGACGGACGCCTATGAAGCGGCGCGAGAAACCGTGCGCGGCTTCCTCAACGCGTCGAGCGTCGATGAGATCGTCTTCACCAAGTCCGCGACCGAAGCGATCAACACGGTCGCATATGGCTACGGGATGCCGAATATCGGCGAGGGCGACGAGATCGTGCTTTCGGTGATGGAGCATCACTCCAACATCGTGCCCTGGCATTTCATTCGCGAGCGGCAGGGAGCCAAGCTCGTCTGGGTGCCGGTCGACGACGAGGGCCGGTTCCACATCGAGGAATTCGAGAAGCGCCTGACGGATCGGACCAAGCTGGTCGCGATCACGCACATGTCGAACGTGCTCGGCACCGTGACGCCGATCAAGGAGATCGTGCGGATCGCCCATGCGCGCGGCATTCCGGTCCTGGTCGACGGCAGTCAGGGGGCGGTCCACACCGTCGTCGACGTGCAGGATCTTGGCTGCGACTGGTACGTCTTCACCGGTCACAAGGTCTATGGCCCGTCAGGCATCGGCATTCTCTACGGTCGCAAGGAAATGCTGGAGAAGATGCGTCCGTTCCAGGGCGGCGGCGAGATGATCGAGGAGGTGACGGAGGAAAACGTCACCTATAACGAGCCGCCGCACCGCTTCGAGGCCGGCACCCCGCCCATCGTGCAGGCGATCGGGCTCGGCGCGGCGCTGGAATACATGCAAGGCATCGGCCGCGAGGCGATCGCGGCGCATGAGGCCGAGCTTGCGGCCTATGCACATGAGCGGCTGTCGCGCATCAATTCGATGCGCATCATCGGCAACGCGCCGGGCAAGGGCGCCATCGTCTCCTTCGAACTTCAGGGCATCCACGCCCATGACGTGTCGATGGTCATAGACCGCGCCGGCGTTGCCGTGCGCGCCGGCACGCATTGCGCGCAGCCGCTTTTGAAGCGTTTCGGCGTGACCTCGACATGCCGTGCCTCATTCGCCATGTATAATACCAGGGCCGAGATCGACACTCTCGCCGAAGCGCTTGAAAAGGCGCGTAGTTTCTTCGGGTGAAGCCATGACCGACGATGCAGCAGCGACCACTGAAAACACGAGTGTTTCCGCCATTCCCGCGGAAGAGATCGCGCGGCTGACCGACGACATCGTGTCGGCGCTGAAGACGGTCTATGACCCGGAAATCCCGGCCGACATCTACGAACTCGGCCTGATCTACAGGATCGACATCGAGGACGACCGGTCGGTCAAGATCGACATGACGCTGACGGCGCCGGGCTGCCCCGTCGCCGGCGAAATGCCCGGCTGGGTGCAGAACGCCGTCAGCACCGTCGAAGGCGTTTCCGATGTCGACGTGAAGATGGTGTTCGATCCGCCCTGGACGCCGGACCGCATGTCCGAAGAGGCACAGGTCGCCGTCGGCTGGTACTGATCTGAGGTTCGTGGTTGCACGCGGACGCGAACTTCCCCATCTTCGGGGTCCAGATCATTCCGCGGGCCTTGAACCCGCCGGCATGGAGCAGTTGATGGCACGTTTTCAAGTTCTGACCCTGACCGACGAGGCAGCCGCGCGCGTTCGCAACATCGTTGCCGCGCGCGAGGGTGCGGTGGGCATCCGCGTCGGCATCAAGAAGGGCGGGTGCGCGGGCATGGAGTATACGGTCGACCTCGTCACCGCGCCCGACCCGAAAGACGACCATGTCGAGCGCGATGGGGCGCATGTCTATGTCGCGCCGGAAGCCGCTTTGTTCCTGCTCGGCACGGAAATGGGCTTCGAGACGACCAAGCTGCGCTCGGGCTTCACCTTCAACAATCCGAACCAGTCCTCCGCCTGCGGCTGCGGCGAATCGATCGAGCTTCAGCCGGCCGACCTCAAGGCGCTGGCCGAAGCGCGCGGACAGGGTGTCGTCGTCTGACCGGAGCCCGGCGATGCAGACAGCCGATTTCATCGACATGTTTGCCGAATTCGGTCCGGTCACGGTCCGGCGCATGTTCGGCGGCCACGGGATTTACCATCAGGGCCGGATCATCGCGCTTCACGCTTTCGACGAAGTCTGGCTGAAGGCTGATGCGCAAACCGCGCCCGAATTTGCGGCGGCAGGCTCGCGGCAATGGGTCTATGAGGGCAAGGGCAAGCCGGCGCTGATGCCGTACTGGTCCATTCCGGATGCCGCGCTGGACGATCCGGCGGAATTCGCCGAATGGGCGCGCAAGGCCGACGCGGCTTCCCGCCGCGCCGAAATGTCGAAAAAGATCAAACCTTCGCCACAACCTTCATGAAGGCAGGAATATCGTCGCCGAAGCCGATCGGAGCTTCGCCCAGATCGTCGCGGCGGTGGCGGCGGTCGCGGTCCTGGTTGCGCGTGTTGCGCTGGTCGGACCCGTAAGTGGCACGCTGGCGCTCGGCATTTCCCACGCGGATCGCGTCGCGCCGCTCGGTGCGCTCTTCGATCGCGACGGCCGGTGCCTGCGCCACGTCCTCAACGGGCGCATCGACGGCGGCGGCGACCGCCGGAGCCTCATCGGACTTGCGGCCACGACGCGGGCGTTTTTCGGCATCGCTCTTGCGGCCGCCACGGCCGCGAGCGCCCTTGGCGCCACGGCGCGGTGCCTCGTCTGCGCTGTCATCGTGGACGATGGTCGACAGGTCGCCGTCGTGCCATTCGATGCTCTGGCCGATCAGCTTCTCGATCGCGTCGACATATTTTCCGTCCGCCTTGGTCGCCAGCGTAAAGGCCTTGCCCGAGCGGCCGGCGCGGCCGGTGCGGCCGATCCGGTGGACATAGTCCTCGGCGTGGATCGGCACGTCGAAATTGAAGACGTGGCTGACGTCGGGAATGTCGAGGCCGCGCGCCGCGACGTCGGAGGCCACGAGGAGCTTCAGCTTGCCGTCGCGGAAACCGGCGAGCATCGCCATGCGCGCGCGCTGGTCCATGTCGCCATGCAGGGCGCCTGCGTCGAATTCGTGCTTCACCAAGGAACGGAAGAGTTCGGAAACTGCGGTCTTGCGGTTGCAGAAGATGATCGCGTTCTTCAGTTCGCCTTCTTCGGCGCGGATCAGATCGCGCAGCGTTGCGCGCTTGTCCCAATCCTTCGACTTGGACTTCACCAGCCTTTGCGTGACCGTCGTGGCGGTCGACGCGGCTTTCGAGACCTCGACGCGAACCGGCGCCTGGAGGAACTTTTCCGTGAGCTTGGTGATCTCCGGCGGCATCGTCGCGGAAAAGAACAGCGTCTGCCGGGTGAACGGGATCATCTCGCAGATGCGTTCGATATCGGGAATGAAGCCCATGTCGAGCATCCGGTCGGCTTCGTCGATGACGAGAATGTCGACCGCGTTGAGCAGGAGCTTGCCGCGCTCGCGGTGGTCCAGAAGCCGGCCAGGCGTCGCGATCAGGACGTCGGCGCCGCGCTCGAGCTTCTTTTCCTGCTCGTCGAACGACACGCCGCCGATCAAAAGCGCGATGTTGAGCTTGTGGTTCTTGCCGTATTTGATGAAGTTCTCCTCGACCTGTGCGGCGAGTTCGCGCGTCGGCTCGAGAATCAGCGTGCGCGGCATACGCGCGCGGGCGCGGCCCTTTTCAAGGCGGGTGATCATCGGCAAAACGAAGGCGGCTGTCTTTCCGGTGCCCGTCTGGGCGATGCCCAGGACATCCTTGCCGAGAAGCGCGTGAGGAATCGCGCCCGCCTGGATCGGCGTCGGCACGGTGTATCCGGCGTCGGTCACGGCGGAGAGGACTTTGGGCGAAAGTCCGAGATCGGCAAAGGTCAGGGTCTGTTCGGACGCCTGGTCTTCAATCTTGCTTTCTGACACGTTTTTGATTGTCTCTGCTAGGTTTGGAGGCGCTCGATTGCGCGCTCATGCAACAAGGGTTCCAGGCCAGCGGCGTGGAAGTGCTGCCGTGGCGTTAAGGCCAAGCGGGGTAAATGTCAATCGAACCCGCGCTTTTCAAGCCCTTTTCGCCTATACGCGGAGGCTGCTCAATAGCGAAACTGCTCGGCCAGCACGCGTTCGTCCCAGGAGTGGCTGGCATCGAAGAGCACGGTGGCCGTGACATCGCGCGCTTCGCGCACGGTGACTGTCAGGACCGAGCGGATCTCGGTATGGTCGGCAACGGCGTTGACCGGTCGTTTTGCTGCTTCGAGGATGTCGAAGCGAACGCTCGCGCGGTTCGGCAGCAAGGCGCCGCGCCAGCGGCGCGGTCGAAACGGACTGACCGGCGTCAATGCCAGCAGCGGCGCATCGAGCGGCAGGATCGGCCCGTGCGCGGACAGATTGTAGGCCGTCGATCCCGCCGGCGTCGCGACCATCACTCCATCGCAGACGAGTTCCTCAAGGCGAATTTTGTCATCAACCGTGATGCGCAGCTTGGCCGCCTGCGCAGATTGACGGAAAAGCGCGATCTCGTTGATCGCCAGGATCTTGCTTTTCGGCCCATCGAGGGTTTCGGCGATCATTTCCAGGGGACGGATCGTTTCGGGCAGGGCGGCCGCGATGCGCTCGCGCAGGCCGGTCTCGGCGAATTCGTTCATCAGGAATCCGACGGTTCCCTTGTTCATGCCGTAGATCGCCTTGCCGCTGCCCATCTGATCGCGCAGCGTTTGCAGCATGAACCCGTCGCCGCCGAGCGCGACGACCACCTCGGCTTCTTCGAGGCTCGCCTGGCCGTAGAGCGCGGCGAGGCGCCGGGCGGCGGATTGCGCCTCGTCGGTCGAGGCACTGACGAAGGCGATCGATTGCGAAAGAGAACGGGAATCCATCAAATACGCTCGGTCAAAATGCCTGGGACCAAGCGGGTAGCATGTCGTTGAAGGGCTGCAAAGCGCTGTTGGCGCGTGGTGCCCCCGGCAGGATTTGAACCCGCGACCCCCTGATTACAAATCAGGTGCTCTACCAACTGAGCTACAAGGGCGACGCCGTGCCAGTAGCATAACTGGCCAATGAGTAAAGAGCCAGACACACGACGATGCGCCAACCGGCGCATTGCTCCAAATCCGTCTGGCTGGATGATGGCTCCCCGGGCCGGCCTATGGACATAAATCCAACTCCTGCCGTGAAGCCAATTCTTCCTTACAAAACAACTAGTTACGAGGAGTGCCCCTGAAGGTTCACCCGAGCTGGTGTACCGGAAGGTGTAATCGCGGTGTACCGGATCGTCAAGTCCCGACGCCTGCAATTTGCCGATCATCGGCGGCGACGATAATGACCACTCACCCAGCTTCCGTTGCGATAGTGTCCCCTGACATAGGTTGAGCCACCAGATGACGCGCGGGGCGTGGCCCAGGTGCCATAGCCGTCATATCCCCCGGGCCGTGACGCAGCGCTGCGAGCGCCGCAACGTCGGCCGGCCGCGTCTAGGCTCTCCGGGGTGGGACAATTGCCGGTGTACGTCCTGCCGTAAGCTGAGGAACCGGTGGCCCGAGGCGTGGTCGATGCTGCAGCCGTGCCACCTCGGTACAAGGTCGATGTCGGATAGGAAGCTGCATAGATCGGTGAGGGCGATGGCGGGTACGCGGACGTAGCCGCTCTGGCAAATGAGCCTGAAGGTCCAGTCGACGCTGCGAAGATTGCCCCTGAATTGTTTCCGAAGGCGACACGCGCGACCGAGCCGTCTGAGACCTGGACTATACCTGACCCGCTCATTCCATCAGGAGACCGGGTGACAATTGCGTTGCCGGTAAGACCGTTGGTGCACGTCACGGGAACCGAGATCGTCGGACGCTGGTCCAACGCGTCGTAAGTGCCGGAGCATCTGATCCTTTGATCTGCGGTGGCCACCGTGAAGTGTCCGCCCGAGATGGCTGCGGTGGTCGTCCCGACTAGCGCGGTTCCGTCCGCCATTTGCACGGCTGCGGGGAGCGTCACGGACCCACAACCGGAGAGTAGCAGTATCGCCGCTCCAGCTAGAAAAGACAGTCTCATTGTCGCCCCCACCCCATTAATTGCAACACACCTTGCGAGCGTATGTGTTGCCGTAGCTCATGTAGGCATCATCGGGGACGCGCCCCTCTGCCTTCAGAACCTTCAGCACCTCTGCTCCTCGGGTAGCCGTGAAGGTGTCCTCTAGCGTCACCGCAAACCAGCCGTTGGTCGCCAGATAGGCGGCAACCCGCAGCGGCGATTGCTGCGCATAGGCGACAGCCTCGGGGTACGTCCCAAAGCTTTTGATTTGGATGTGTCGGTCTTCGAAACCGCCGCTCTCGAATTGGTCGACCAGTACCCACGTGTCGTGAAGGTAGCCGCGACCCTGTGGCGTGTGGACGATGTACCAGCGCCCCTCGGTGCCTGCGACGGAGACTGCCGTCCGGTTCGGAAGGTTCGCGATGTTTCTGCTGTCGTCTGCCGGGCCTGCTTTAAGAAAGACCGCACCCTTGGGGTGTCGCACGTAGCCCGAACGGGCTCGGGGGATATTAAGGCTCGGCATTGGCGCGCGCGCGATTGGCGGCACGGAGGGTGTGGATGCGGGCGGGACGGGCGTGGGAGGCACCCATGCAGTCTCTGGCTCGTGGCCGTCGGCACCATCAACCAGCGTGACGCGATACTGCTGCATCTCGCTTGATGAAAGGTAGCGCATATCGCTGCGATCATACTGAAGAGCGAGTTGAAGGAGGCTCGGGTCAGCCCCCATCTCCGCGATGTACGCCATAGTCCTCGCAGTGCCCTCCTGGATCGCTGCTATGGCCGTTTCCGCATCCATCGTCGAGGCATTGGAGAAGGAACTCCGGTGGACCCCTATCGCGCCACTTTCTGCGACCCTGAAGACCCCCCCGAGAAAGGCGAGGGCACAAGCGGAGGAGCATTCGAGATTGCGTATTTGGACCGTACCAAGGTTCAACATGCGGATGGTTCGGCCGAGCTTGAGGGCCGTCTCGACATTCCCTCCAGGGGAATTGAAGGTCACAAACTGCGGTTTGTGGTCGAGTGCAATCCCAAAGAATTGGGAGACATCGTCGTCCGCACGGAAATCCCCGGTGACGTAGATGAACCGTGAGCCGTCGTCGCTGGTCTCCGCACTGAACTCAAGCGCGCTCGCTTGCGACGAGACCATAGTCCCCGCCACCAACGCGGCGCTCCAGACCGACGACCACCGACCGAACATGATTGCAACCCCAAGCCTAACACAACGCCCCATTGCATTAAGCTTTGGGGCGAAGGCCTTGGCAAGTTCAAGATGTTGGATTGGTCAACGAAATTGGAGCACCCCAAGGTTTCCCCTGGGATGCTCCTGAGCTGATCTAGCGGTGCCTGTTAGCGACCCGACTTGTCCTTGAAGGCATCTTCGCCAATCTTGACCTCTGGCAGGACCTTGCCGATTGCCTTGGCGCCGGCTGCGGCTGCCCTCGCGTTGGCCATGCCTGCATCGAAGACAGCGCCGGCTGCGGACGTTGCGGCTGCACCGATTGTGTCAGCTCGGTCGTTGGTGTTGAAGCCACCCATCGGTGTCGTGATGACGTTGCGCTTGTAGCGACGGCCGGTCTTCCGCCACACGGGAGTGAGGTCGTCATCCCCGAGCGTGAAGTCCATGACCTCGCGGGTCTTCTCATTGACCCAGTAGGTCTGGCCGTCCACGTCGACCGCTTGGACGATGCCACGGTGCTCAAGGCTGTCCTTCATCATCGCATCTTGAAGGGCCTTATGCTCGCGTTCCTGCGTGATTTCCCGGGACTTCGACCGAACATCGGGGATCGTGATGTAGAACGGTCGGCCGTCGTCACCGACGATGCCCGTAAGATCGGCCTTGTCGACCAGCATGAACTTTCCGCCGCTGTTACCGCCTGCCAAAATGGGAGCGATTGAGACATCGCCTGCCGACAAGCCGTTTTGTTCGAGGGTAAGGGGGTTGGACTTCGCAAAGTCGTCAATGAAGCTGTCAAGCCCCTCTGCGAAATTGTCGGGAAGATCGTGGCCCTGAAGGTCCAGCAGGACGCCACGGTAGACCACCGACGTCTTCTTGATCGCCTCAGCGGCCATGCGAACGGCCTTGTCCGGTTTCACCCCCGTTGCGACGAAGCGCTGAGCGAGGAGAGATACTCGTTGCTCTGCGGCGGCGGCATTCGCCGGCTCCACGTCATTGGTGCCCCAGAGCCATCCGGGCTCTGATCCCAGCGAGCCCACAGCATCCTCAATCACGTCTCTGTGCTGGCCGATGCTGGCTTTGCCCTCTGCGGTGATCTGGGTAGAGCGGATGGCGAACGTAAGGGCCTCGTCGTCGGAGTACCGATTGCCGTTCTCATGGGTGAGGTACCGAGTTGCCATAAGGTAGGTTTCGGCGAAGTCTCTGTCCTCCAGCGTAGTGTAGGAGAGCAGCGAGGTCGTGCTTTCACCCTGCAGCCATTGGTAGGCCTGGAGCTTGCCTTTGAGCTTCTCCAGCCCCTGAGGGTCCTGCAGGATGTCTGTGCTGGCCATGCCGGCGATACCTGAGACATTGGCCTCGACAACGGGATGCTTCTCGCCACTGATGCGCAGAGCCCGCAGCTCCCGTGCCAGGGTAGCATCCGGCGCTTCCCGCTTGGTGGCCGCTTCCCTAACCGAACCGGCGAAGTAGCGTTCTTTCGCTCGTTCGACACGCTCGTCCCGCGACAAGACTTTCTCTTCGCCGGCCTGTGTAGTGTAGCGAAGATCGCGAACTTGATCGAGATTGCCGTTGCGGAGGAGGTTCTCGTCCTCAGCTAGCGTCATGTCGAGGAATGCTCGTTCTGCCTGATCCGAAATCGCCCTGGTAGCAGCCGCGCGTATGCGCAGAACGTCGTCCCGCATGGCCGGGTTTGTCGAGATGGACAGGTCCTGCCCCCCACGCCCCTTACGCTTGGCCGTGAGGAAGGCTAGGGCCACCTCAGGGTGCGTCGTGGTGATCCTTCGGGCCTTGTTCAAGACCTCTTGGTCAAGCTGGTCATAGTCGACCCCGAGGGTGCCGTCCTTGCCCAGATCGGCATACCACTGCATCACCTGTTGGCTGATGACCTTGGGGTCCGCCCCAGCCGTAATCAGCTCGTCGACCTTCGTGTCGATAAACAGAAACGCTGCGTTACCCTGAGCCTGAACGAACTGCTCGGTGTTGCGTTTCTGGCCATACTCAATCGCCCAGTTGCGAACACTCTCAGCAGACCTCAGGTAGGCCGACACGAAGTTCCGATCATGTCCGTACGTCTCCAAGTCGTGCCGGATGCGTTCGCTGATGAACTCGTCAGGGTTGCCGTGGTCCCAATCAAATTCCGTCTGGAGGTGCCGCTGGGTTTCCGCGACCATGTGGGAGCCGTAGGCCATGCCGTGGGAGGCCTGAATGGCCTTGGTCTTCAGATCGGTGTCACCGACGACAACGCGACCCTCTTGCACGGCGCGCACCTTGTCCGCTTCAGCCATGCCGGCAAGCTGTTTCTTGAGGCTGAGCAGTTGGGCGTCGTCATCCTTCTTGTCCATGACAGGGACGAGGTTGCCCAGCGAGTTGGAGAAGCCGCTTAGTGCATCAGAGAGACGCGCAAGGCTTTCGGCATTGGAGGGCCGCGCCGGCTGAGCGTAGGTGTCCGACTGCATGGGGGCAGGGCGAAGCGCCGGAGCAGCGCCAAGTTCAGGTGCTTGGATGCGGAGTGATCGTGTCATTGTTGGTCCTTATAGGGTGCGGAGAGATGCCCCCGAGCGTTGGCCCGGGGGTGACGTTGGGTGTGCGACAGGTGGGGGTGCTTCAAGCCGCTTGGGGGAAGCGCTCGGGGAGGGTGCCGGCGATCTCTGAGGACATGCTCGGTAGGATTGCTTCCAGGGCGGCACGGGTCCGACAGAAGTGGCGAGAACGCCAGATCGGGGAGCCTTTGCGGGTGCCCATTTTGTGCTGGACGACCCACTGAATGCCGTGGCGACATTCGATGATGCGGGTTGCCTTCTCTTCGCTGTAGTTCCAACGCAGGACGACGCGGTCATAGTGTTCGGTTTCTTCGCTTGCCGGCCGGGTGGGCTGGAAGCGTCGGCGATTGGTCAATCTGGTCCTTTCATGGTGTCAGGAATGCCCGTGATTGTTGGCACGGGTCAGCGTGGAGGCGTTCGGTAAGGCGCGCGGCTACATTCACCCAATGGGAACTTGCCGCGCGCCTCCGGGCCCACTTCAGCCGTGCTGGGCGAGCATGGCGTCTAGACTGGCGCGGAGGGCCACCAGCTTCGCTTTCTTGCGCTTACGGTACTCGCGCTGTATCTCGGCAGCCCGCTCGGGGTTCTCCCGACGCCACCGACGCACTGCCTCGCGCTTCACGTCGGGGTCCGACCAGTAGCGCTTGCGGGCTTCCGCGCGCCAATAGGTGCGTTCAGCCTCACTGCCCATCAGTTGCGCCCTCCTGAGGCAACGCGGCCAAGATTTCCCCAGCCTTCGCCGGGAGGAGCCTGACGAGGTCAGCCGGGGTCTGGCAAAGGTGAATGGAGCGCCACTCGGGACCGTTGGTCATCGTGCGATGCTGGATGACCCAGTGATCACGAAAGGAAACGATGCGGGTGGCTCGGTCTGCGCTGAAGTCCCACCGGAGGACTACGCGGTCATATTGGTCGGTTTCTTCGCGTCCTGGCTGGATGGGCCGGAAGCGTCTGCTATTGGTCAATCTGGTCCTTTCAAGATGGATGGAATGCCCGTGGTTGTTGGCACGGGTAAGCGGGGAAGCGCGGCGCGGGGTCGGGTGCAGCATTGCTGCGTCAGACGCTCGACAGGCGTTCTAGGCCCTACCCTGCCACACGATGACGATGGGCCGGGGAGCCTGATGACGAGCCCCCCCCGGCATGGTGCTTATGCCGTGGCCGACTTCCCGGCGCGATGTTCGGCGACCTTCTGGGCCCACGACCGGAGCCACTGCCAGTTGCCCTTCACGACCGCCTCACGGAAGAGGTGCTCATGCTGGTCGTCAATGTGGCTTTGGAACGTATCGAGTGTCAGCCCGAACGGCTGGCAGACATCCTTCTCGATGTGATGGGAGTAGGCGGTGACCAAGACATGGCCCTCGATCTCCTCCATCCCCGCTGAGGCGGCATCGCCTTCGCCGCTTTCGATGTAGCGAGTGATCGCAGCCTTGCGGACGTCCTCGGTCTGGGTCTGCTCCCAGCGGTCCATGACCCGGTCGCTTGCCGCGATGATCTTGGCCATGTGGTCGCCGTTCTCGTCGTCGTCGTCGGTGTCGGCCTCGTCATTGGCCGCATCATCCCCGCCAGACACCCCGAGGTCTTCACCTTGGGGCTCTCTCTGGTCAGACGGGGTTACCTGAAAGAATGGCGGTACCCGGGCTGATAGCGTTGCATCGCTTCGGTCACGGCGTCGCTGTACTGCTTCGGCGTGATGCTGCCGTCTGCCAGCCATGCCTTAGCCTGTTCCGGCGACAGCTCGACACCACCCACCTTGACAGCAACGCGGTCGGCCTGGGCGTGGTAGTAGGTCGGGCCGGAGCCGGGGCCGACGATGGCGATGTCTCGGGAGCGGTCCTCTTGACGGACGACCTCGACACGCTGGACCCCGCCATGATTGAGCGACTGGTTGTTGGCGACGGATCGGGCTGTGGCAGCGTCGATGCGGCTCTGGAGGTCTTCCTCCTTCACGCGGGCAGCTTCGATGCGGGCCATTTCGCGGGAGTAGCGAGTAGCGGCGACCCGTGCGTCCATCTCTTCGCGGGAGATGCTCGTGGGCTTCTCGATGAGCGGGACGTGGATCGTTCCGTATTGGATGTCTGACATGGTGCTTGGTTCCTTTTGGTCGTGAATGTGCGCCCCTCGGGTGGTCCCGAAGATGCGCGTGGGGGGTGATGTGTGGGGTGGTGCTAGGCGGACGGGAAGTTGAACCCGTAGCCGATGACAGGCAGCTTGCGCGGCTCGGCATTCTCTCGACAATCAAGGCGAACCGGCGCGGGGCCGATCCCTCGACACGGCCGACAGGATGCCTCGGCAATCGCTCTGGCTACCCTGTCAGGGTCCAACTCGGGGAAGCCGAAGCGGCGATATGCGAGGTGGGCCCGGGTGAAGCGGGTCGGGCTGTGGTCGGCGGTGCCTGTCTCAAGGTCCAGGACGGCTGACACCAGCTCCCGGGCCTCCTCCTCGGACGGATACTCAGCAGGGTCGAAGTCCCAGCGGATCGTTACCGACATGGGTGGGTGTGAAGGGGCAACGGGGGGTCCTTTTGGGGTGGATGAGCATTCTCTTGAAAGACAGGTAAAGAGAGACACGCTCCCAAAGACCAAGGCCACCGACATGCGCCACGTCGGGTGAACCGAAAGGGACCAGAAACGGGTCAACCGCTGTCGCAACAGGGGAGAACTGCTCGGGGCCTTGGTCTTGGGGAGGGGGTGATCAAGTTCGACAGGCAGGAGGAAGGCGGGAGGAGGTCTCCTCGGACATGGTGTCCCCTACGTGACCTGTCGGGTGTCACTCTAGGTGTCACCTTAAGGGGAACCCTAAGACATAGCCCTCGGTAATCTAGTGTGGCCCCTATTCGAGCGTTTGGGCAAACAGTCGGGATAGAGGGGAGTGCATGATCAGGAGAAGGCGGGAGGAGGTCTCCTCGGACATGGTGTCCCTGCGGTGTCACGCTGGTGGCACCTTAGGTGAACCTTAGGGTGAGGACCCTCGGGGAGGCATTCGATAGTGCTAGTGGAGGGGGTATTGTCCTCAGGTCTGAACCATCGGGGAAACCTTCAGTATCCTAGTGGTGGGGGTATTCACCTTTAGGTGCAACCTCACGGGGAAACTTGGTGGTGCTAGTGGGGGTGGTATTCCCCCCGGGACCATCGGGAAGGCACTCGGCAGTCCTAGTGGTCACCCTATTCCCATAGACCAAACCAAGGGAAACCCTTCATGGTGCTAGTGGGGGCCCTATTGGCTCAGACAGGTAAGCACTCTAAGGGGAACCCTGGGGCAGGCACTCGGTAGTCCTAGTGGGTGGGGTATTCCCCAATCGGGAGCAACCTCAGGAGGGCATCGTCATAGTGCTAGTGGTATGACTATTCCCCGGAGTTGTCGGTAACCAGATTGACGGTCGACACGACAGGCTCAGGGCGGTCACCATGCGGTGAACAGGTTGGGTACTTGAAGGGAGCCTTAGGGGAGGCGCTCGGTAGTCTTAGTGGGCCACCTATTCCCATCCATTCTGGCAACTTGGGCAGGGTTAACGGAGGGGATACTCTAAGAGGAAACCCTCAGACAGGCACTCGGTAGTCCTAGTGGAAGCCTTATCTTACGTAAGGTGCCCCGAGGAGCATTCCCCAGGGCACCGCAGCTCGTCCAGGTCGTCAATCGGCTCAGATCGCGGCCGGAGCAGTGCGGAGAGCTTCGACCGTCGTCCCGCCCCACAAATCCCCCGCGCTACCATCGGCCGCTCTCTCCGCAGCCTCCCGCTCGGTGTCAACGCGCGACCAGACGACCCGCTCGTCCCAGACACACCAATAGCGCTCGATGCGCCACTTGCCGATCTGCGTCTGGAGATACCAGCCGCCCCGAACCCCGCCGATGCCGATCTCAGTCTTTTTCGTCTTGATGGTGATGAAGTTATGCACTTGCCAATCGCCTTGCTTGGAACCCCGACCCCCGGGGATGGTGCCTGTGTGTCTGTTGCCTGATGTCGACCACCACAGGCTGCGGCCGGCTGACTTTTGGGGTAGCCTATCGGCCCCTGAACGCGACATGGGGCTGATTTGCCTGCCTCGTCAACGGTAAAAAGCCAATAAAATACAGCTACTTATGCGGGATAATTGCGTTGACGGAACTGTCCCGCTAGCGGAGGTATTCGGGCCCGTCCTAAGCCCATGGACGCACTCGGATATTCGCTCCTGTTCGCGGGACTATCTCCGCGAAGGGATCAGTTCACGAGGCGCGCTCTATCACCCGCGAAACCTGCTTTGCCGTCCACTGGCCACCCCGAGACGTCGCCACGTCCATCTTCCCGAGCGCCTCCGCTATCTGACTGAGGTTCCGGCCGGCCTCTCGCATCGGGCCGATGATGGTCATCAGCTTGTCCGCCTCAGCCCGGGCCTTGGACTGAATGGCGTCGTTTCGCTTCATGGTCTTGTCACGCAGCCCGCCGAGCTTCCTTCCCCGGGCCTTGGCTTCCCGTAGTGCCGCCTTGGTCCGCGCGGAGATGAAGTCGCGCTCTTGCTCAGCGAGGGCTGCGTAGATGTGGAGTTGGAACTTGTCGGCGTGGGGCATCTGAGCCACCCGGAGCTTCACCTTCGGGTCATCCATGAGGGTCGCGATAAGGGACACCTTGCGGCTCAGCCGGTCGAGCTTGGCGACAAGCAGTTCCGCACCAGTGCGACGAGCTAGAGCTAGCGCCGCCTGAAGCTCGGGACGTCCATCGCTACCGCCGGACTGGACATCACAGAACCGGCCGACGATCTCAAAGGGAACGGCTGAGAAGGTCTCCAGATAGACGGCAATGTCACGCTCTTGCGCCTCCAGGCCTAGCCCACTGCGGCCCTGATCCTCAGTGGAGACGCGGGTGTAGACGACGTACTGCTGCATATCTGTCCCTCCAGGCGTTGTGCCTGACAAGAGACCTAGACACGTGCTTGTCCAATGTCAACGTTCGTTGTGCCTGACAAATCGACGGGAAGGCTGTGGAGAGCGCGGGCAGTGGGATGGCTGCACGCGATGCCTAGGCTGGCCGGCGACGCGCCTCCCCACGCACCCCATACCCCCGGCCAACACTTCTAATGGATGACCGAGCGACCCGGACGCTGCACGCCAGCACCACACGGCAGACTGATGGGTTGACGGTCGCGCACAGACAGGAAACACATGCGCGTCCCACGCCTGCGCGGTAAGGGGCACGGGGGGATGCGCGCGGTGCCGCTTATCCGATGGGGGTCTCGCATTTTTCTGCCAAACATTCCTGAGGTCCACCAGCAACATTGGTTAACCACGGTGTGCTTTAAGGGCCCGGGAGGGAGAAGATGGCGTTTTTCAGCAAGTACGACTACCCGCCTTTACTGGCACCGGGCAGGCACGTGATGACCCTACCGGACATCAAGGCTCACTTCGTCGACCCTTTTCCTGATCATCCCCGCCGGAAGCACCTCTTCACTCTTTTTGAAGAGTTCCTGCAGGCCGTTTTGGTGTCCGGCATTCCCTGTGAGATTTGGATCGACGGCAGTTGGCTGACAACAAAACCAGAGCCGCGCGACTTAGATGTCACCCTTATTGTCGAAGCGGATACGGCTCAACGCCTGAACGCTGATCAGCAGGCATTTATGCACACCGTCAGCGAAGGGGCATTTGCCCAAGACGTCGATTGTTTTGCTTACGCAAGACTGGACCGGGAGCATCCAGATTTCGGTGACGCGTACCTTGATCCGGCGTACGATTGGGGTTGCCAGTATGGTCTGGAGAGCGGGGAGCAGTGGCTTAAGGGTTTCGTCGTTCTTAAGGTGAGATAGACAGATGTCGGACTTCGTATCCTTAGTTGACCGGGCCAAGAGAGCGCATTCTTCAGTCGCAAAGCTGGAGGACGCTCTGCAGCAAAATCCGCTCGATCCCGTGGCACTTCTCAACCTGCGTTCGATGCGTCGCGTCGCTGAGCGCGCGAGGGAGGAGATGGAACGCGCGGCCCTTGGGCGGCACGTTGATGTTTGCCAGTACCGGCTCGTTCCACTGCCCCAGATGAGCTTCGGCCTCAGCAATGTAGCTCGGTCGTTGCTGGGGTATCAGAACCTGTTCTCGCAACTGTTCGACGCATTCGCAAATGGAAAGAAATCGCGTGCCGTGTTTGGGGTCGAAGCACAGCGAGCTAGTACGCTCGACATGGCGTACACTTTTGCAGGATCACTCGGCGTAACTCTCTTGGCACACAGCGAGCGCGACTTCTTTGATGGCGCTTTGGACAAGCCAATTGACGCACTGTATCAGGTCATGGAGATCAACAACCTCGATGACGTGAAGGACATCGCACAGTCGCTCGGCCGCGCTGTGGTCAAACGCATCCATGACTGGACGACGGCTAATGTCGAGGGTGGTTTCGCTGCAGACATCCGCTGGAGCCGATCCGATGGCAGGCAGTTGGGACAGGTGATCGACCAAGGGCAGATGCAGCTTATCGCCGGCTACATTGGTGCTTCATCCGACACTACCACCTATACCGAGGAGGTTCGCGGGATGCTCGTCGGAGCAAATATGCTCTCTCGCACATTTCATCTGTCTGTGCCCGAAGGTGACACATATACAGGGCATATCTCCCCTGACGCCACGCTGCCCCCTGCAATGACCCTGGGCCGCATGTATTCCGCAGTGATCGACGTCGGCGAGACCTACTATTTCGCTACTGACAAAACAGTGAAGTCGAATGCGCTCACGGGTCTTTTTGGACCGCACGAGGACTTAACGGCAATCATCACCTAATTTTTGTTGGCCGGAACTGCAGCCCAGCGCATCGGAATGTCGCAACTCGCAGTCTGTTGCCCAATTGTCACATATGGGCACCTATACGCGACGCTCCAAAAGCAGGAGCCTGTTTCCCATCGGATGGGTTCCCAGCCCGTCTTGTTGAAAATTCCCCACGCGCGATAGTTGTCCCGCAATTATGAGAGGGAGCAAATTTGATGCGTGTGATTGCCGTGACAGTATTGATTGGTGTGGGGCTGTCGGGCTGTGCCATGACCTTGCCAGTTCGGGGGCAAATTGCCGACGGTTCCGAAACCTTCACCGGAAGCGCAACTGGCTATGCAGACGGGGGAGGAAACCTGACAATCTCCAGCAATCGCGGAAGGACGTGCGAAGGAACGTTCGTTTACGTCAACGGACGCGAGGGCAGCGGGACGTTCATGTGCAGCGACGGCGCGAGCGGCCCGTTCAACTTCGTGTCGACCGGGACGCGGGGCACCGGGACAGGTACGCTAGCCGGGAAGACCTTCACATTCAGCTTTGGCTGACACGCGGAGAGCCCGCTAGGTTGTCTCTGGCGGGCTCTCAATATGCAGTTAGGCCAACGCCTTCTCCAGTGCCCGCTTGGCCACCGCAAGCCGCACCTCTTCGCCACCGTAGTCTTCCCCGACATTGCCCGACGAGTGCCCGAGAATGATGTCCTGTTCGCTCTTGGGAACGCTGGCGAGCCGGAGGCGGTCCTTCATCCAGTGGCGGATGGAGTGGTTAGGCGCGATCTTCTTGTCTTTGACGCAAGCGCGCACATGCTTCCCGAGGGCTGCGGAGGCTGAGGCAGCGCCGCCTTCGCGGCAATAGGCGGGGAATAGCGCGGAGTGCCCCTCCGCTGCCTTCACAGCCTCCTGAGCGGCCACCAGAGCGTCACCGACAAGCGGCACCTTGCGGCGCGATACCGAGGTCTTGACCCGCCGCTCGTCGTGCCACTCAACGTCGATATGGGGAATGGAGTGATCAAGCATGACGTCAATGACGCGCAAGCCGGTGACCTCAGCAAGCCGACAGCCGGTCCCCTCCATGATGCGCCAAACGTGGCGAAGGTCATCCCGCGCCATCCGCAAAACGCGGTCGCGACACATGGCCAGCTCCCCATCGGTATAGGACCGCCTCTTGCGCCGATCCGGCTCAGCCTTGTCGCGGGCTTCAACCACCAACTTCATGAACGGGTTCTTGGTGTCGAGGTCGAACTCGCTGATTGCGTGATTGATCATGGCTCGGACAGTGTTGAGGTAGCGTTCCACGGAAGATGCGGAGCGACCATCCAGCATGAAGTCGCGGACCTCCTTGGCGTCCTCGCGCCGAAGGCTGCTGAGCTTGCGGTCTTTGCCAATCGCATCATCGATGTATTGGACGATCCGGTCGAGCTGCAGCTTCTTCTTGCGGTCGTCCCGGACCTTGTCCTTCAGGTACAGCTTCTGGGCATCCTCAAGGGTTGGCTCGGGACGTTTCTGCCGGCCACCTTGCGCCAGTCCACGGAGGAGGGCGGCATCACTGACACTGACCCCCACCGGGTGCCCTTCCTCGTCGACCGCATACGCCTTGGCGATCTGATCCGCGATCACGTCACGCGCGATCCATTCCTCGTCGTCCTCTTCACCTGGTGTCCACTCGGGATCGAGCTGGAGGGTGCGGAGACGGCGTTGAGCCTCCTGGAAGGCCTCAAGGCTCGACAGCGGGGCCGGCGCGCTCTCCGCAGCCTTCTTGGGGTTCTTCGCCTCAGCAAAGAGCCGCTCCACCTCTTGGTGCACCTTCGGGTACGCCTTGATGGCTTCCTTCTCGGAAGACCCGAGCCGGCGCACGATTTCGAGCTTACCGACGACGGGACGCAGCGCCAGAGGCACTTTGCGCCGATACCGCCATTCGTTCTTTCCGCGCTTCTGGAGGTGGGGGTAATCCATTGCGATCATCATATCCGTGTACCTTCCGGTGTACCGAATGGTGTACCGTCAGGAAAGCGGAAACCCTTGAAACGCTTGGCTTGTAAGGCTTTGGTGGTGTGAAGTGGCTCCCCGGGCCGGATTCGAACCAGCGACCAACCGGTTAACAGCCGGTTGCTCTACCACTGAGCTACCGGGGAACGATGCTCGTGAGAACGAGCGTGCCTATAGCAAACAGTTTTTCGATTTGCAAAGCGCATCGGGCGGAAAACCGCATCAAAGTTGGACCGATCGGGCGAAATTTGCGTTACGGTGCGGAACTTTTCCTGCGAAATTGAGGACTTAGCCCCGAAAGAGCCCCAATCTATCCTAGATGAATCAGACGATGATCGAAATCCCCAAGGACCTGCCGATGGCCGAGCCCGACTTCCAGCAGCGCATTTCCTTGTTCGGCAGGGTCGTTCCATTGCCGCAGTCGCGGATGCTGAGGATTTCGATCGGCATCCTCCTTGTGATCGGGGGCATTCTCGGCTTCCTGCCAATTCTCGGATTCTGGATGATTCCGCTCGGCATTCTCGTCCTGTCCTACGAGTTCGCCATGGTTCGCAGATGGCGTCGTCGATCTGCCGTCTGGTGGGGCAGTCGCAAGGGGAGGCGTGGCCGTGAACCGTGATTGTCCCTGCGGCAGGGTGAAACGGCAACTGGCCTGTTGACAGGCAGGCGGGCGCCAACCTAATGGAGCGCCAGGGCTCGACGCCCGGATGGCCTCGTGGCGGAGTGGTTACGCAGAGGACTGCAAATCCTTGCACCCCGGTTCGATTCCGGGCGAGGCCTCCATCGGCGCTCCGACGCGCCGCAGGACGTCGGCACGGGACGCCGCAGGCGAAGCGGCATTTAGCGCGGGCAGGGCGACGATGACTTCCGATTATGCAACGCAGCGACGCAAGATGGTCGACGGGCAGTTGCGCACGACCGACGTCTCCGATGTTGCCGTGCTCGACGCAATGTCCCGCGTCGCGCGTGAGGAATTCGTGCCGGGCCGACGCAAGGCGCTAGCCTATATCGACGAGGATATCGAGATCGCAGCGGCCCGCAAGGATGCCGCCGCACGCTACCTGATGGAGCCATCGCCCTTCGGCAAGCTCCTTCAACTGGCCGACATCCGCCCCGGCGACTTCATCCTGGACGTCGGCACGGGGACGGGCTATCCGGCCGCGATTCTTTCGCAAATCGGCAGTTCCGTCATCGGGCTTGAAAGCGACTCGGACCTTGCCGCTGCCGCGACCGAAACGCTCAACCGCCTCGGCTTCGACAATGTCGCCATCGTGGAAGGCCCACTTGGCGAGGGTTATCCGTCCGAGGCGCCTTTCGACGTGATCGTCATCGAAGGTGCCGTCGATGAGGTTCCCGCGTCGCTGCTCGACCAGTTGAAGGATGGCGGGCGCCTCGTGGCCGTCGTCGGACAGGGCAACGCCGGCAGGGCGACGCTCTTCTTGAAAGAGAACGGCAACGTCGCCACACGGCGCGCCTTCAACTGCGCCATCCGCCCGCTCGCCGCCTTTCTCCAGGTTCCGTCATTCCAGTTCTGAACCGTCCTATTTTGCGCGGCGGCCTGTTACCGATCTGCAACCTATCGGCAGGATTTATTCGCTATCGTCTAATGTGTGTTGCTGGCGTGTCGCGTCGAATCGGGTATCGCTGGAACAGTTTGCGCGGCTCGGGCGGGCGCGCACTTTGGAGAGGGTGAGCTTACGTGTCCGCATTTCGTCGTCTTCTGTTTTCCGCAGCTTTCGCATCCTCGGCGATGATCGTCGTTCCGGCCCATTCGGAGACGATCCTGGGTACGCTGGCAAAGGCGTATGAGAACAATGCCAGCCTGAATTCGGCGCGCGCCGGCGTCCGGGTGACCGACGAAACCGTGCCGATCGCCAAATCCGGCTGGCGCCCGACTGTGGGCGGCAGCGGCCAGATCAATTACCAGACGCAGTCCGGCACAGACATCTTCACCGGCTCGTTCGGCGTTTCGATCCAGCAATCCCTGTTCGACGGTTTCCAGACCACGAACAATGTGCGTTCTGCCGAAGCCAATGTGCGCGCCGCGCAGCAAAGCCTGCGCAATACCGAGCAGAACATCCTTTTCAATGCCGCCAGCGCCTATATGGACATCATCCGGGATCGGCAGATCGCCAGTCTTCAGGAGCGAAACCTCGCCTTCCTCGGCGAGCAGGTCCGCGCGGCCAATTCGCGCTTCGAGGTCGGAGAAGGCACGCGCACCGACGTCGCGCAGGCCGATGCGAGCCGCGCCGCCGCGATCGCCCAGCTCGCCGCCGCCCGCGCGCAGGTTCAGGCCAGCAGCGCGCTCTACCGGCAGATCGTGGGGCAGGATCCTTCGAACCTGTCCGCCGCCGGCCCGCTGACCAATCTTCTTCCGCCGAGCCTCGATGCAGCTTACACGCTCGCGGCCGCGCAGCATCCCGCCATTCTCGCGACCCAGCATCTGGTCGATGCGGCCGGCTTTTCGGTCAAGGCCGCGGAAGGCGCGCTCCTGCCATCGGTGACGGCCTCTGCGGGTGTGTCGTCGACCTATACTGACCGACAGGTATCCGGCCTGCCGGGTGTCGGCATGACATCGGGCTCCGATACCACCAATTCGGCCAATGTCGGAATCAACCTGACCATCCCGATCTATCAGGGCGGACGGACGTCGGGCCTGGTGCGCCAGTCGAAGGAGCAGCTCGGCCAGGCGCGGATCGAAGTGGATGTCACGCGCGATCAGGTGCGTCAGGCCGTGACCGCCGCCTGGACGCAGTATGTCGCCGCGCGCGAAGTATCTTCGGCCAATCGCCAGCTCGCCTCGGCCGCGCAGCTCGCGCTCAATGGCGTCAGCGAAGAGCGCAATGTCGGCCAGCGCACGACGCTCGACGTGTTGAACGCGCAGGCGGATGTGATCAACGCACAGATCAATCTCGCAAGCTCCGAACGCGACGTCGTGGTGGCAAGCTATGCGATCCTTTCGGCCGCCGGACGTCTGACCGCCGCCAATCTCGGCCTCGCCGTGACGCTCCATCAGCCCGAAGAGCACTACGATGCCGTCAAGGACAAGTGGTACGGAACGCGCACGCCCGACGGCCGCTGACCTTTCCCTTTAGAATCAAAGCTGTGTAAAGCTCCGTGATCGAGCCTCGGGGGATTCTCTCCTCCGGGGCTTGTCGCTAATCTACCTGTGATTCGTGGCCAGGATTTCTGGCGTCAACGGCGAAAAACGGCCGAAAGGCGGGGCAAGCAATGGCACAGGCGTCTTCAGCACAGCGTGAACCTTCGATGGAGGAAATCCTCGCGTCGATCCGGCGGATCATCGAGGACAGCGATACGGCGAAGAAGCCGACATCCTTCGACCGCCGTTCACCGTCGCGTCTGGAGATCGACGATCCGGATGAGCCCGCGTTGGAACCGGCCAATTCGGACGTCGTCTCCTTCCTTCGCCCGGCCGATGTCGCCGGAAAGGAAGTGGCGGATCGCGGCGAGCCGACGGCCGCGGCGCCGGATTTCGACGGAGAACCTGAAGCGTCGAACATTCCTGCCGCTGCTCTGCCGCAGGTATCTGCGCCCGAAGATGAAGCCGGCGAGACGGATGTGTTCGACTTGCCGGACGATTTTGCCGCCGAGTTCGAGGAATTGCAGGCTGCGCTCGAACAGGACGCGCAGGCGATCAACGCGGCGGGGCACGATGTGCCGGCAGGGGATGGGCCCGTTGCCCAGTTCGGCCGCGGGCCGATCCTTTCGGAGAATCCCGAACGCCAGGTCGCGGCCGCCTTCGGCGAGTTGACCGACGCCTTCGCGGCCAGCCGCCGCAAGAGCTTCGAGGAGATGGCCGAGGACATGCTGCGGCCGATGTTGCAGGAATGGCTCGACGACAATCTGCCGACGCTGGTCGAGCGGTTGGTGCGCGAGGAAATCGAGCGCGTGGCACGCGGCGGGTCCCGCTAAGGGGCTCTCCTCGCAGTTGACTTGGCTTTGGCCTTCCGGTTTACCGTCCGCACGAAACGCCTGAACGAGCGGACAATTTCCCATGCTTGAGAAGACCTACGACGCCAAAGCCGTCGAGCCGAAGATCGCCAGCCTTTGGGAGGAGGAGGACGCCTTCCGCGCGGGTGCCGGCTCCAAGCCGGGCGCCGAAGCCTTCACCATCGTCATCCCCCCGCCGAACGTGACCGGCTCGCTCCATATGGGGCACGCGCTCAACAACACGTTGCAGGACATTCTCGTCCGTTTCGAACGGATGCGGGGCAAGAACGTGCTCTGGCAACCGGGCATGGACCATGCCGGCATCGCGACGCAGATGGTCGTCGAGCGCCAGCTTGCCGAGAGCGGCCTGTCGCGCCGCGACATGGACCGGGACGAATTCGTGTCCCGCGTCTGGTCGTGGAAGGAGCAGTCCGGCGGCTCGATCATCCACCAGTTGAAGCGCCTCGGCGCCTCCTGCGACTGGGCGCGCGAGCGCTTCACCATGGACGAGGGCCTGTCGAAGGCCGTAATCGAAGTCTTCGTCACGCTCTACAAGCAGGGGCTGATCTATCGCGGCAAGCGGCTGGTCAACTGGGACCCGAAATTCGAGACCGCGATCTCCGACCTCGAAGTCGAGAACCGCGACGTCGACGGCCATATGTGGCATTTCAAATACCCGCTGGCCGGTGGCGAGACCTACGAATATGTCGAGAAGGACGCTGACGGCAACGTCGTCCTGCGCGAGACCCGCGACTACATCTCGATCGCCACGACACGGCCGGAGACGATGCTGGGCGACGGCGCGGTGGCGGTCCATCCCGACGATGAGCGCTATGCGCCGATCGTCGGCAAATTGTGCGAAATCCCGGTCGGTCCGAAGGAACATCGGCGCCTGATCCCGATCATCACCGATGAATATCCGGACCCGACCTTCGGCTCGGGCGCGGTGAAGATCACCGGCGCGCACGATTTCAACGACTACCAGGTCGCCAAGCGCAACGACATTCCGCTCTACCGGCTGATGGACCTGACGGCGGCGATGCGCGCCGACGGCGAGAACTACGCGACCTGCGCCGCGCAGGCCGCAGAAATCGTGCGCTCCGGCCGCCTGCCGGACGAGGCGACGGTCGACGCAATCAATCTCGTCCCGGACGAATATCGCGGGCTCGACCGTTACGAAGCCCGCGAGCGGATCGTCGCGCAGATCAATGCCGAGGGCTTGGCCGTCATGACGAGCGATGCGGAGGGCAATGCCATCCCGCTCGTCGACAGCCGCAAGGTGACGCAGCCCTTCGGCGATCGTTCCGGCGTCGTCATCGAGCCGATGCTGACGGACCAGTGGTTCGCCGACGCCAAGACGCTGGCCGAGCCGGCCATCGAGGCGGTTCGGGACGGACGGACGAAGTTCGTGCCGAAAAACTGGGAAAAGACCTATTTCGACTGGATGGAGAACATCCAGCCCTGGTGCGTCTCGCGCCAGCTCTGGTGGGGCCACCAGATCCCCGCCTGGTACGGGCCGGACGGCACCGTCTTTGTCGAGAAGGACGAGGAACTGGCGCTCGAGGCGGCGATCCAGCACTACATCGCCCATGAGGGTCCGTGGAAGGCGTGGGTCGAGGACAAGCTGGAAAATTATCAGCCCGGCGACATCCTGACCCGCGATGAGGACGTGCTCGATACTTGGTTCTCCTCCGCGCTCTGGCCGTTCTCCACGCTCGGCTGGCCGGACAAGACACCGGACCTCAAGACCTACTATCAGACCGACGTTCTGGTGACGGGCTTCGACATCATTTTCTTCTGGGTTGCCCGGATGATGATGATGGGGCTTCATTTCATGGATAAAGAGCCGTTCCACACGGTCTACGTCCATGCGCTCGTTCGCGACAAGAACGGCGCCAAGATGTCCAAGTCGAAGGGCAACGTCATCGACCCGCTCGACCTGATCGACGAGTATGGCGCTGACGCGCTGCGCTTTACGCTCGCGATCATGGCGGCGCAGGGGCGCGACGTGCGGCTCGACCCCGCGCGCGTCGCCGGCTACCGCAATTTCGGCACCAAGCTTTGGAACGCGACGCGCTTTGCCGAGATGAACGGCGCGGCACTCGATCCCGACTTCGTGCCGGAAGACGCAAAACTCACAGTCAATCGCTGGATCCTGACCGAACTTGCCCGCGCGACCGAGGCGGTTACCGAGGGCATCACCTCCTACCGGTTCAACGAGGCGTCGGCGGCTGCCTACCGCTTCGTCTGGAACCAGGTCTGCGACTGGTATCTGGAACTCCTGAAGCCGGTCTTCATGGGCGAGGACGAGGCGGCGAAGGCGGAAAGCCAGAAGGTCGCGGCCTACGTCCTGTCTCAGACCTACAAGCTGCTCCACCCCTTCATGCCGTACATGACGGAAGAGCTCTGGGCGCATACGGCGGCGCGCGACACGCTCCTGTGCCATGCCGACTGGCCGGCGCCCGAATTCGAGGATGCGGACGCAGCGGCCGAGATCAACTGGCTTATCGACATCGTCTCTGGCATCCGTTCGGTCCGTTCCGAGATGAACGTGCCGCCGGCCGCGATCGCGCCGTTGGTCGTCGTCGGCGGCAATTCGGCAACACGCGAACGCATTGGCCGGCACGAGCCGGCGATCCGGCGTCTGGCGCGCGTCGGCGATATCGGCTTTGCCTCCGAGGCGCCTAAGGGCGCTGCCCAGATCGTGGTCGGCGAGGCGACCGCGTGCCTGCCGCTCGGCGATCTGATCGACCTTCAGGCAGAGGCCGCGCGGCTTTCCAAGGAGATCGCCAAGCTCGACGGCGAGGCGCAGCGGATCGAAAAGAAGCTGTCCAACGACAAGTTCGTCGCCAATGCGCCGGACGAGATCGTGGCGGCCGAGCGTGAAAAGCTTGCCGAATTCCAGCAAGCTAGGGCGAAGTTGGAAACCGCCCTTGCGCGGGTTCGCGACGCTGCCTAGCTGACCGTCAAAGAAAATGCGTGCGACGTCTTGTATGTCGCGCGCGCAAGGCGCATTTTCCGCGTCGTCACACGGGCCGGGCCCCTCTGGCAGGCGAGGCGTCGCCTGCGATGTCGGACCGATCGACGCCGCGCCGACGCAGCGCTATCCGAAAATCCATACTCATGTTTGACCACGAGTGGCTCTGGCCCGGATTCCTGGCGTTCGTCGCCTTGATCCTTTTCTTCGACCTTTTCGTCCTGCACCGCAAGGACCACGTCATCTCCACCCGCGAAGCGATGGTGACGGTGGCCGGCTACGTTTCGCTGGCGATGCTCTTTGCGGCGAGCATCTTCTATTTCGAGGGCCGCCAGCGCGGCTCCGAGTTTCTGACCGGCTATCTGGTCGAGCAGGCGCTGTCGCTCGACAACATTTTCGTCATCGCGCTCATCTTCGCCTATTTCAAGGTGCCGCAGGAGGCGCAGTACCGGGTCCTGTTCTACGGCATCGTCGGCGCGATCGTGATGCGGCTCTCGCTCATCGTGCCCGGCGTCCATCTGGTGGACCAGTTCTGGTGGGTGGGCGCGCTTCTCGGCGTCGTGCTTCTCGTTTCGGGCTACAAGATGATGACCTCGGACGGCGAGATGGCCGATCCGGGCAACAGCCGCGTCGTCAAATGGCTGCGCTCCACAGGACGCGTCACCGACGAATATGAAGGCTCGAAATTCCTGACGCGGCGCAACGGCGTCCTGTTCATGACGCCGCTCTTCCTCGTGCTCGTCACGGTCGAGGTCACCGACCTCGTCTTCGCCATCGACTCGATCCCGGCGGTGCTTGCGATCTCCAACGACCCGTTCATCGTGTTCTCGTCGAACGTGTTCGCGATCATGGGCCTGCGCGCCCTGTTCTTCGTGCTTTCGGGCATGATGCGCGAGTTCCGCTTCCTGAAGCACGGCCTGTCGCTGGTGCTGATCTTCGTCGGTGCGAAAATGATCGTGCAGCACTGGTACAAGCTGCCGTCGGAAATCTCGCTCAGCGTCGTCGCTGCCCTCATCCTCGGTTCGGTTCTGCTTTCCTGGCTGATCAAGGAAGGGGAGGCCGAGGAGACGCCGGAACACCTTGCGGCCGTCGACCGGGCCAAGCACGGCGAATAGCGCCAAACGTCGCTAATGAATCGTTATCGACACAGATCGCGCCCTTCGAGGCGCGATTTGTGCTTTCAGCGCAACACTCTGGCAACCCGTTCCAGGCTATAGAGGAGACCGAGGAGGCAGCGCCCATTTCCCGCCATAAACCGGGCGCAGGCCAGATGCCGTATTCCGAAGACGCACGCGCGTCCAACCGGAGGAAGCCGCCCGCCCGGGGCGGGCAGGAGCGAAATGGACGCCAAGGCAATATCCAAGGCCAAGCTGCCCAGCCGACATGTGACGGTTGGTCCAGCGCGCGCGCCGCACCGCTCGTTCCTCTACGCCATGGGCCTTTCGGCCGATGAAATCGCGCAACCGCTGGTCGGCGTCGCCTCATGCTGGAACGAGGCCGCGCCCTGCAACATTTCGCTGATGCGCCAGGCGCAGGTGGTCAAGAAGGGCGTCGCGGCCGCCAACGGCACGCCGCGCGAGTTCTGCACCATCACGGTCACCGACGGCATCGCGATGGGGCATCAGGGCATGAAGGCATCGCTCGTCTCGCGCGACGTGATCGCGGACTCGGTCGAACTCACCATGCGCGGCCATTCCTATGATGCGCTGGTCGGACTTGCGGGATGCGACAAGTCGCTGCCGGGCATGATGATGGCCATGGTGCGCCTCAACGTGCCGTCGATCTTCATCTATGGCGGCTCGATTCTACCCGGCACCTGGCGCGGGCGCCAGATCACCATCCAGGACGTTTTCGAAGCGGTCGGGCAACATTCGGTCGGCGCGATTTCCGACGAGGACCTTCTGGAAGTGGAGCAGGCGGCCTGTCCGTCGGCGGGCGCCTGCGGCGCCCAGTTCACCGCCAACACGATGGCGACCGTCGCCGAGGCGATCGGGCTGGCGCTGCCCTATTCGTGCGGCGCGCCAGCGCCCTACGAGATGCGCGACCGCTTCAACTACGCCTCCGGCGAAAAGATCATGGAACTGATCGCCCGCAACATCCGGCCGCGCGATATCGTCACGCTGAAGGCGCTGGAAAATGCGGCTGCCGTCGTGTCGGCCACAGGCGGCTCGACCAACGCCGCGCTTCATCTGCCGGCGATCGCGCATGAGGCGGGCATCGCGTTCGATCTCTTCGATGTCGCCCGTATCTTCGAGAAGACGCCCTACATCGCCGATCTCAAGCCGGGCGGCCGCTACGTCGCCAAGGACATGTTCGAGGCGGGCGGTATTCCGCTCCTGATGAAGACCATGCTGGAGCATGGCTACCTCCATGGCGACTGTCTGACGGTCACTGGCCGTACTGTTGCCGAAAACATGGAGCATGTTCGCTGGAACGACGCGCAGGACGTGGTGCGGCCGGCCAATCGGCCGATCACCGCGACCGGAGGCGTCGTCGGCCTGAAGGGCAATCTGGCTCCTGACGGCGCGATCGTGAAGGTGGCCGGCATGAGCAATCTCAAATTCACGGGTCCGGCGCGCTGCTTCGATTCGGAAGAGGACTGTTTTGCGGCCGTCACCGAGCGGTCCTATCGCGAAGGCGAGGTGCTGGTCATCCGCTATGAAGGACCCAAGGGCGGTCCGGGTATGCGCGAGATGCTTTCGACCACCGCGGCGCTCTACGGGCAGGGGATGGGCGACAAGGTCGCGCTCATCACCGATGGCCGCTTTTCGGGCGCGACGCGCGGCTTTTGCATCGGCCATGTCGGCCCCGAGGCTGCCGTCGGCGGGCCGATCGGCCTTCTGCGCGACGGAGACATGATCACGATCGACGCCACGACTGGAGAATTGTCGGTGGCACTGGGCGACGAGGAACTCACCGATCGCCGCAAAGCCTGGACATCGCGCCAGACGGATTATCAGTCCGGCGCGATCTGGAAATATGCGCAGACCGTCGGGTCGGCGCGCGAGGGCGCCGTCACCCATCCGGGCGGCGCCAGAGAAACGCACTGCTATGCTGATATCTGATTTGGTCAGGGCCGGGCTCGTTGCCGCATCGCTCGCCGGAAGCATTCTCGGCAGCGTGGGGACGGCGTTCGCGCTCGACGAGCAGGTTCTGGCCGAGCAGGGTGCTGGCGAAAAACGCAGCCCCTGGGCCGTCTTCCGCTTCGGCTTCTCCGCATACAAGGCCGGCGACAAGGACGAGGCGGCCGAGGCCTATCGCTATGCGGCCGAGAACGGCCAGCTCGGCGCCCAGTGGAAACTGGCGCGCATGTATGCGCAGGGCGACGGTGTCACCCAGAACGATTATGAGGCGTTCCGCTTCTACCAGGAGATCGTCCAGCAGGAGGTCGAGCCCGGCAGCCCGGACGATTCGTATGTCGCAGACGCGCTCGTGGCGCTGGCCGGCTATCTGAAGCGCGGCATTCCCGGCTCGCCGGTCGCCGCCAATCCGGTCGCGGCCCAGGAATATTACATGCGCGCGGCCGCGAGCTACCGGCACCCGGACGCACAATATGAGATCGGCCGCATGTTCCTTGGCGGAGAGGGGTTCAAGCCTAACGTCCAGCAGGCGGCGCGCTGGTTGCAGCTTGCGGCCGAAAAGGGCCATGCCGGCGCCGAGGCCACGCTCGGCAATCTGCTCTTCCAGAGCGGGCGCGTCGTACGCGGGCTCGCGATGATGACGGCGGCGCTGCATCGCGCTTCGCCGGCGGACCAGATCTGGATCCGCAACATGCAGGAAGAGGCGTTCGCGCTGGCGCCGGAAGCCGACCGCCGCACGGCCATCGCCCTTGCCGAAGACATACTGGCGCAAGGCGCCAACTGATCCCGTTTGACCGGCATGATATCGGCGCGCGATGGCTTACCCAGCCATCAGCGAGGCAACAAAGCACTTGTGTTTTCGTCTGGCACTCGCTAATCGCCCCGCATCCTTTTAACCCAAACCGCACACATCGCGCCCAAGGGAAGACTGACTATGGCGAAAGGTAAATTCGAGCGTAACAAGCCGCATGTGAACATTGGCACGATCGGCCACGTCGATCACGGCAAGACGTCGCTGACGGCTGCGATCACGAAGTTCTTCGGCGAGTTCAAGGCGTATGACCAGATCGACGCCGCTCCCGAGGAGAAGGCGCGCGGCATCACGATCTCGACGGCGCATGTCGAATACGAGACCGAGAACCGCCACTACGCCCATGTCGACTGTCCCGGCCACGCCGACTATGTGAAGAACATGATCACGGGCGCGGCGCAGATGGACGGCGCGATCCTGGTGTGCTCGGCCGCCGACGGCCCGATGCCGCAGACGCGCGAGCACATCCTGCTTGCCCGCCAGGTCGGCGTGCCGGCGGTTGTGGTGTTCCTGAACAAGGTCGACCAGGTCGACGATGCCGAGCTGCTGGAACTGGTCGAGCTGGAAGTTCGCGAGCTGCTGTCGTCCTACGACTTCCCCGGCGACGACATTCCGATCGTCAAGGGCTCGGCGCTGGCCGCGCTCGAAGACTCCAACAAGGAGATCGGCGAGGACGCGATCCGCAAGCTGATGGCCGAAGTCGACGCCTACATTCCGACGCCGGAGCGTCCGATCGACCAGCCGTTCCTGATGCCGATCGAGGACGTGTTCTCGATCTCGGGCCGCGGCACGGTGGTGACCGGCCGCGTCGAGCGCGGCATCGTCAAGGTGGGCGAGGAAGTCGAGATCGTCGGCATCCGCGACACCAAGAAGACGACGGTGACGGGCGTCGAGATGTTCCGCAAGCTGCTCGACCAGGGCCAGGCGGGCGACAATATCGGCGCGCTGATCCGCGGCGTCGACCGTGAAGGCGTCGAGCGCGGCCAGGTTCTGTGCAAGCCGGGCTCGGTGAAGCCGCACAAGAAGTTCAAGGCGGAAGCCTACATCCTGACCAAGGAAGAGGGTGGCCGCCACACGCCGTTCTTCACCAACTACCGTCCGCAGTTCTATTTCCGCACGACGGACGTGACGGGCATCGTGACGCTGCCGGAAGGCACGGAGATGGTGATGCCGGGCGACAATGTGACGGTCGACGTCGAACTGATCGTGCCGATCGCGATGGAAGAGAAGCTGCGCTTCGCCATCCGCGAAGGCGGCCGCACCGTCGGCGCCGGCATCGTCGCCTCGATCACGGAGTGATCAAGCGTCGAGGCCGAAAGCTGCCGACGCACTAGAGTGGGGCAAAGTGCGCAAGCGCTTTGCCCGCGGCGCCGGCATCGTCGCCTCGATCACCGAGTAATCGACGCACGAGCCTTTGAGAATCGATGCGGGCGGTCCTTCGGGGCCGCCCGTTTCCGTTTCGCGGATTGACGTTGCGTTGCTCGAATCGGATGGGATAAAATAAGCGCCGCGCTGCATCCGATGCTTGAAATGCGCGGGCAGTTGTGGGAGAAGCCACCGACCTGAAGGGGTATAGCTCAGTTGGTAGAGCGGCGGTCTCCAAAACCGCAGGTCGCGGGTTCAAGCCCTGCTGCCCCTGCCAGGTTCTCCCGCATCAATTCGAACAAAGCGCTTGCATCGGTGCGGAATCGAATCTATTTACAGCTTCACGAACACGCGGTGCGTGGAGCCGGAGAGCGGCTTTACGCGCCCGAATTGCATGGACAAAGCATTTTCTTTGATTCGTTGCGAGGTTCCCAGATCTGGCTGCGCGCGCAAATGCGCCGGCAGGACTGTTCGAGATAAATGGAAAGGGAGCGGCTTGGCTGCGCACCGGACCTGACAAGAAAATGAGCGGCAGATGGCGTCCAAGACCACCAATCCATTCACCTTTCTCCAGCAGGTGCGGACGGAAACGTCCAAGGTGACGTGGCCCTCGCGGCGCGAGACCCTGATCTCGACGATCATGGTCCTGGTCTTCGCCCTCATTGCATCGATCTTCTTTTTCGTCGCCGACCAGGTGATGGCTTGGGGCATCGAACTGATCCTCGGGATCGCTCGCTAAGACCCGCAATACGGAGAGCCATTCAGAATGACTGCGCGGTGGTACATCGTCCACGCTTACTCGAATTTCGAGAAGAAGGTCGCCGAGGATATCGAGCACAAGGCCAAGCAGAAGGGCCTGTCGGACAAGATCGAGCAGATCGTCGTTCCGACCGAAAAGGTCGTCGAAATCCGCCGCGGCAAGAAGGTCGATGCCGAGCGCAAGTTCTTCCCCGGCTACGTGCTGATGAAGGCACAACTCACCGACGCGGTGATCAGCCTCGTCAAGAACACGCCGCGCGTGACCGGTTTCCTCGGCGAAGACCGCACGACGGCCAAGCCGGTTCCGATTTCCGAAGCCGAGGCGAACCGCATCCTGCATCAGGTGCAGGAAGGCGTGGAGCGCCCGAAGCCGTCGGTCACCTTCGAGATCGGCGAAGCCGTTCGCGTTTCGGATGGCCCGTTCGCGTCGTTCAATGGAACGGTGCAGGAAGTCGAGGAGGAGCGTTCGCGCCTCAAGGTGGAAGTTTCGATCTTCGGGCGCGCCGTGCCCGTCGATCTGGAATTCGGTCAGGTCGAAAAAGTCTGACCGGAAGCGGACCGGTCCCGGTCCGAGACGGTGGCGGGCGCGAGCGCCGGTCATCGGGTGGAAGGTGAGGCGGTCTGGCCGGCCGTTCATATCCGCACCACCGAACTGCAAAACCGCCGGCTTGCCGGCACAACGACAAAAGGCAGATGAGATATGGCTAAGAAGATTGCAGGCCAGCTCAAGCTTCAGGTCCCCGCCGGGTCCGCGACGCCGTCGCCCCCGATCGGTCCTGCGCTTGGTCAGCGCGGCATCAACATCATGGAGTTCTGCAAGGCGTTCAACGCGCAGAGCCAGGAGATGGAGAAGGGTTCGCCCATCCCCGTCGTGATCACCTATTACCAGGACAAGTCCTTCACCTTCGCGATGAAGACGCCGCCGGTGTCGTACTTCCTGAAGAAGGCCGTGAACCTGAAGTCGGGCTCCAAGGAGCCGGGCAAGTCGGTGGCCGGCAAGATTTCGCGCGACAAGGTCCGCGAGATCGCCGAAGCCAAGATGAAGGATCTCAACGCCAACGACGTTGAGGCTGCAATGCGCATGGTCGAGGGCTCCGCCCGCTCCATGGGCCTGGAAGTGGTGGGCTGATCATGGCGACGAAAGCAGGAAAGCGCATCACCAAGGCGCGTGAAGGCATCGATGCCGACAAGCAGTACGGCCTTTCGGAAGCCATCAACCTTCTGAAGGACCGCGCGACCGCCAAGTTCGACGAGACGATCGAAGTCGCGATGAATCTCGGCGTCGATCCGCGTCACGCCGACCAGATGGTCCGCGGCGTCGTCAATCTGCCGAACGGCACGGGCCGTACGGTTCGCGTGGCCGTGTTCGCACGCGGCGAGAAGGCCGAGGAAGCCACGGCTGCCGGCGCCGATGTCGTCGGGGCGGAAGATCTAGTCGAGATCGTGCAGAAGGGCGAGATCAATTTCGACCGCTGCATCGCGACCCCGGACATGATGCCGCTCGTCGGCCGTCTCGGCAAGGTTCTCGGCCCGCGCGGCATGATGCCGAACCCCAAGGTCGGCACGGTGACGCCGGACGTCGCGGCCGCCGTAAAGGCGTCCAAAGGCGGTGCCGTCGAGTTCCGCGTCGAGAAGGCGGGCATCGTTCATGCCGGCGTCGGCAAGGCTTCCTTCGATGCCAAGGCGCTCGAAGAGAACGTTCGCGCCTTCGCCGATGCGGTGATCAAGGCCAAGCCGGCCGGCGCAAAGGGCAACTACGTCAAGAAGGTCGCCCTGTCCTCGACCATGGGGCCGGGCCTCAAGCTCGACCCGTCGAGCGTGACCGCGCCGTCGGCGTAATCGGCTGGCTCGCCAGTCCAAGAAATTCCGGGCCTCACGGGGCCCGGATCTCCGGGATCGCAAGTCCCGGAAATCCTGTCCGAGATTGCAGACGGTTTTTCGAAAGAGAAGCCTTAATTCGCAAGGGTCTGCATGAGACGGGTGAGAGGCTTTTTTGCGGGTGCAAGCCCATGGAAAAGGTTCGAACCGTGTGTGCCTTTTGTCTGACAAGCCGGCGTCTGCCGGTCTGGAGAAAAGGGGGCAGGATCCTCGAACGTCGTTCGGGCGATCCTTTCGAGGAAGGCCCGATCGGCAAAGGCAACCCGGCAATCGCTTCGGCGGTTGCCTAATGGAGATAGGCAGTGGAAAGAGCGGAAAAGCGCGAATTCGTCACGGGCCTGAATGACGTGTTCTCGAACACGGGTTCAGTCGTCGTGGCCCACTATGCCGGGCTCACCGTTGCGCAGATGAACGATCTTCGTTCCAGGATGCGTGAAGCCGGTGGCACGGTAAAGGTCGCGAAGAACCGTCTTGCCAAGATCGCTCTTCAGGGTACGCAGTCCGAAAAGATCCAGGTTCTGTTCAAGGGACAGACCCTGATCGCTTATTCGGACGATCCGGTTGTGGCCCCCAAGGTCGCGTCCGACTTCGCCAAGACGAATGACAAGCTTGTCATCATCGGCGGAGCCATGGGCGAGACCGCGCTCGACGCCGACAGAGTGAAGGCTCTCGCCTCGCTCCCGTCGCTCGACGAGCTTCGGGCCAAGATTGTCGGCATGGTTCAGACCCCGGCAACCCGGATCGCACAGGTCGTCAACGCACCGGCGGGTCAGCTCGCACGGGTGTTCGGCGCCTACGCCCGGAAGGACGAGAACGCTTAAGGCTGTTCTTCGCTGTCAAAAATCCAACACACATTCGAACTTAATCAAGGAACTGAGAAAATGGCTGATCTTGCAAAGATCGTTGAAGACCTGTCGAGCCTGACCGTCCTCGAGGCGGCTGAGCTGTCGAAGATGCTCGAAGAGAAGTGGGGCGTCTCCGCCGCAGCTCCGGTCGCCGTTGCCGCCGCTGGCGGCGCTGCCGGTGGTGCCGCTGCCGCCGAAGAAGAGAAGACCGAGTTCGACGTCATCCTGACGGATGCCGGCGCCCAGAAGATCAACGTCATCAAGGAAGTCCGTGCGATCACGGGTCTTGGCCTCAAGGAAGCCAAGGACCTCGTCGAAGGCGCGCCGAAGCCCGTCAAGGAAGCCGTCTCTAAGGACGAAGCTGCCAAGATCAAGGCTCAGCTCGAAGGCGCCGGCGCCAAGGTCGACCTGAAGTAAGACCCCAGTGGGTTCTGTCGGTGGGCGGCATCAGCCGCCCACCGGTCCCACCGGGAAAAGTGGAACTTGAAAACCTCTTTCCTGTGGGCCGGAAACGGCTTTCAGGAAACGGGTTTTTGCCCGTTTTTGATGGATACCCGCCGACATTCTTCCGGCGGTGCGTGGTTGGCAAATTGCCAAGAGGCAGCAAGGAGCGACGATGGCCCAGACCCAGACGTTCAACGGTCGCAGGCGCGTACGCAAGTTCTTCGGAAAGATTCCGGAAGTTGCGGAGATGCCGAACCTCATCGAGGTTCAGAAAGCATCCTATGATCAGTTCCTCATGGTGACGGAGCCCAAGGGCGGCCGTTCCGACGAGGGACTCCAGGCGGTTTTCAAGTCGGTGTTTCCGATACAGGACTTCGCCGGAACCGCGATGCTGGAATTCGTCAAGTATGAGTTCGAGGCGCCCAAGTTCGACGTCGATGAATGCCGGCAGCGCGACCTGACCTTCGCTGCGCCGCTGAAAGTGACGTTGCGCCTGATCGTTTTCGATATCGACGAGGATACGGGCTCGAAGTCGATCAAGGACATCAAGGAGCAGGACGTCTATATGGGCGACATGCCGCTCATGACGTCCAACGGGACCTTCATCGTCAACGGCACCGAGCGCGTGATCGTCAGCCAGATGCACCGGTCGCCGGGCGTGTTCTTCGATCATGACAAGGGCAAGTCGCACTCGTCCGGCAAGCTTCTGTTCGCCGCGCGCGTCATTCCCTATCGCGGGTCCTGGCTCGACATCGAGTTCGATTCCAAGGACGTGGTTCATGCGCGCATCGATCGCCGTCGGAAGATTCCGGCGACGTCGCTTCTGATGGCGCTCGGCATGGACGGCGAGGAAATCCTCTCGACCTTCTACAACAAGCTGACCTTCGAGCGCGCCGGCGACCATTGGCGCATTCCGTTCTCGGCCGAGCGTTTCCGCGGCATGAAGGCCGTGACCGATCTGGTCGATGCCGACACCGGCGAAATCGTCGTCGAGGCCGGCAAGAAGATCACGGCCCGCCAGGCCAAGCAGCTTGCCGAAAAGGGCCTCAAGGCGATCAAGGCGACCGAGGACGACCTGTTCGGCTCGTATCTGGCCGAGGACATCGTCAATTTCGAAACCGGCGAGATCTATCTCGAGGCCGGCGACGAGATCGACGAGAAGACGCTCAAGGTCCTGATCGAGGCCGGTCACGAGGAGATCAGCGTTCTCGACATCGACCACGTCAATGTCGGCGCCTATATCCGCAACACGCTTGCAGTCGACAAGAACGAGAGCCGCCAGGACGCGCTTTTCGACATTTATCGCGTCATGCGTCCAGGTGAGCCGCCGACCCTCGAAACCGCCGAGGCAATGTTCAACTCGTTGTTCTTCGATGCAGAACGCTACGACCTTTCAGCCGTCGGCCGCGTCAAGATGAACATGCGCCTCGAACTCGACGCCGCAGACACCGTGCGGGTCCTGCGCAAGGAAGACATCCTGGCGGTCGTCAAGACGCTGGTCGAGCTTCGCGACGGCAAGGGCGAGATCGACGACATCGACAATCTCGGCAACCGCCGCGTGCGTTCGGTCGGCGAGCTCATGGAGAACCAGTATCGCGTCGGCCTTCTGCGCATGGAGCGCGCGATCAAGGAGCGCATGTCGTCGATCGAGATCGACACCGTCATGCCGCAGGATCTGATCAACGCCAAGCCGGCGGCGGCCGCCGTGCGCGAGTTCTTCGGTTCCTCGCAGCTCTCGCAGTTCATGGACCAGACCAACCCGCTGTCGGAGATCACGCACAAGCGCCGTCTGTCGGCGCTCGGGCCCGGCGGTCTGACCCGCGAGCGCGCCGGCTTCGAAGTGCGCGACGTGCATCCGACGCATTACGGCCGCATCTGCCCGATCGAGACGCCGGAAGGCCCGAATATCGGTCTGATCAACTCGCTCGCGACCTTTGCCCGCGTCAACAAGTACGGCTTCATCGAAAGCCCGTATCGCAAAATCAAGAACGGCAAGGTCACGCTCGACGTCGTTTATCTGTCGGCGATGGAAGAGGCCAAGCACTACGTCGCGCAGGCGAATGCCGAGCTCGACGAACACGGCCAGTTCACGGACGAGTTCGTCATCTGCCGCCATGCGGGCGAAGTGATGATGGCGCCGCGCGAGAACGTCGACCTGATGGACGTGTCGCCGAAGCAGCTCGTTTCGGTCGCCGCAGCGCTGATCCCGTTCCTCGAGAACGATGACGCCAACCGCGCGCTGATGGGCTCGAACATGCAGCGTCAGGCCGTGCCGCTGGTGCGCGCCGAGGCTCCGTTCGTTGGCACCGGCATGGAGCCGATCGTCGCCCGTGACTCGGGCGCTGCCATCGGAGCCCGCCGTGGCGGCGTGGTCGACCAGGTCGACGCGACGCGTATCGTCATCCGCGCGACGGAAGATCTCGATCCGGGCAAGTCCGGCGTCGACATCTACCGCCTGATGAAGTTCCAGCGTTCGAACCAGTCGACCTGCATCAACCAGCGCCCGCTGGTGAAGGTGGGCGACAAGGTCAACAAAGGCGACATCCTGGCGGACGGTCCGTCGACCGACCTCGGCGACCTGGCGCTCGGCCGCAACGTGCTCGTCGCGTTCATGCCGTGGAACGGCTACAACTACGAGGACTCGATCCTGCTTTCCGAGCGCATCGTGGCCGATGACGTGTTCACCTCGATTCATATCGAGGAATTCGAGGTCATGGCGCGTGACACCAAGCTCGGGCCGGAAGAGATCACGCGCGACATTCCGAACGTTTCGGAAGAGGCGCTGAAGAACCTCGACGAAGCCGGCATTACCTATATCGGCGCCGAGGTTCAGCCGGGCGACATTCTGGTCGGCAAGATCACGCCGAAGGGCGAAAGCCCGATGACGCCCGAAGAAAAGCTCCTGCGCGCCATCTTCGGCGAAAAGGCCTCGGACGTTCGCGACACCTCCATGCGGATGCCGCCCGGAGCTTTCGGCACGGTCGTCGAAGTGCGCGTCTTCAACCGCCACGGCGTGGAGAAGGACGAGCGCGCGATGGCGATCGAGCGCGAGGAGATCGAGGCGCTCGCCAAGGACCGCGACGACGAGCAGGCGATCCTCGACCGAAACGTGTACAGCCGACTGGCCGACATGCTGTCGGGTCAGGACGTCATTGCCGGACCGAAGGGCTACAAGAAGGGCGCAGCGCTCACCCGTGAGACGCTGACCGACTACCCGCGTTCGCAATGGTGGCAGTTCGCCGTCGGCGACGAGAAGCTCCAGAGTGAACTCGAAGCCCTGCGCGGCCAGTATGACGAGTCCAAGAAGGCGCTCGAGCAGCGCTTCATGGACAAGGTCGAGAAAGTGCAGCGCGGCGACGAGATGCCGCCCGGCGTCATGAAGATGGTCAAGGTCTTTGTCGCGGTGAAGCGCAAGATGCAGCCCGGCGACAAGATGGCCGGTCGTCACGGCAACAAGGGCGTCGTGTCCAAGATCGTTCCGGTCGAGGACATGCCGTTCCTCGAGGACGGCACCCATGCCGACATCGTGCTTAATCCTTTGGGCGTGCCGTCGCGCATGAATGTCGGCCAGATTCTGGAAACGCATCTCGGCTGGGCCTGTGCCGGCATGGGACGCAAGATCGGGGAACTGATCGAAGCCTATAACGAGAATGGCGAGATCAAGCATCTGCGCGCCACGATCGAGGACATCATCCCGTCCAACGATCGCAACGAGCCGGTGCGCGATTACGACGACGAGTCGATCCTGCGTCTGGCGGACCAGATGAAGAAGGGCGTCACAATCGCGACGCCGGTCTTCGACGGCGCCAACGAGGCCGACATCAACGAGCTCTTGACGCAGGCGGGTCTCCATACGAGCGGCCAGTCGACCGTCTATGACGGGCGTACGGGCGAGGCGTTCGACCGCAAGGTTACGATGGGCTACATCTACATGCTCAAGCTTCACCACCTGGTCGACGACAAGATCCACGCCCGTTCGATCGGTCCCTACTCGCTCGTCACCCAGCAGCCGCTGGGCGGCAAGGCGCAGTTCGGCGGACAGCGCTTCGGTGAGATGGAGGTCTGGGCGCTTGAAGCCTATGGCGCCGCCTACACGTTGCAGGAAATGCTGACTGTGAAGTCGGACGATGTAGCCGGCCGCACCAAGGTCTACGAGGCCATCGTGCGCGGCGACGATACGTTCGAGGCAGGCATTCCCGAGAGCTTCAACGTTCTCGTCAAGGAAATGCGCTCGCTGGGGCTCAATGTCGAACTGGAGAACACCCAGGCCGATCTGGAGCAACAACAATTGCCCGACGCTGCCGAATAAGGATGAGGGCGCTGCGAACACGCGGCGCCCGTCCTCTCGCCGGTCCGGTGGGGCCGGTGTCCAGACATCGAGATATTCAAACGATCAGGGCGTGTCGCGCCTCATCGTTTTTCCAGGTAAGGGGCGCTTTGCCCCGATAAGGAGAACGGCATGAACCAAGAGGTCATGAATCTTTTCAATCCTCAGGCGCCGGCCCAGACCTTCGATTCCATCCGGATTTCGCTGGCCAGCCCGGACAAGATTCTCTCCTGGTCCTACGGCGAGATCAAGAAGCCGGAAACCATCAACTACCGTACGTTCAAGCCCGAACGCGACGGCCTGTTCTGCGCGCGCATCTTCGGCCCGATCAAGGACTACGAGTGCCTGTGCGGCAAGTACAAGCGCATGAAGTACAAGGGCGTCATCTGCGAGAAGTGCGGCGTCGAGGTCACGCTGTCGCGCGTGCGCCGCGAGCGGATGGGCCACATCGAGCTCGCCGCGCCCGTCGCGCATATCTGGTTCCTGAAGTCGCTGCCGAGCCGTATCGGCACGCTGCTCGACATGACGCTGAAGGATATCGAGCGCGTTCTCTATTTCGAGAACTACATCGTCACCGAGCCGGGCCTGACCGCGCTGAAGGAGCATCAGCTCCTCAGCGAGGAAGACTACATGATGGCCGTCGACGAATATGGCGAGGACTCGTTCACCGCCATGATCGGCGCCGAGGCGATCCACGACCTTCTCGCGTCCATGGACCTCGAGAAGATCGCGGGCGACCTGCGTTCGGAACTCGCGACCACGACGTCGGACCTGAAGCAGAAGAAGCTTTTGAAGCGGCTCAAGGTCGTCGAGAACTTCATGGAATCGGGCAACCGTCCCGAGTGGATGATCATGAAGATCGTTCCGGTCATCCCGCCGGACCTGCGCCCGCTGGTGCCGCTCGACGGCGGCCGCTTCGCGACGTCGGATCTGAACGATCTCTACCGCCGCGTCATCAACCGCAACAATCGCCTGAAGCGCCTGATCGAGCTTCGCGCGCCGGGCATCATCATCCGCAACGAGAAGCGCATGTTGCAGGAGGCCGTCGACGCGCTGTTCGACAATGGCCGCCGCGGCCGCGTCATCACCGGTGCCAACAAGCGCCCGCTGAAGTCGCTGTCGGACATGCTTAAGGGCAAGCAGGGCCGGTTCCGCCAGAACCTGCTCGGCAAGCGCGTCGACTATTCGGGCCGTTCGGTCATCGTGACCGGTCCCGAGCTCAAGCTGCACCAGTGCGGCCTGCCGAAGAAGATGGCGCTCGAACTGTTCAAGCCCTTCATCTATGCCCGCCTCGACGCCAAGGGTTATTCCTCGACCGTCAAGCAGGCGAAGAAGCTGGTCGAGAAGGAACGTCCGGAAGTCTGGGACATCCTCGACGAGGTCATCCGCGAGCACCCGGTTCTTCTGAACCGCGCGCCGACGCTGCACCGTCTGGGCATCCAGGCCTTCGAGCCGATCCTGATCGAAGGCAAGGCGATCCAGCTTCACCCGCTGGTCTGCACGGCTTTCAACGCCGACTTCGACGGCGACCAGATGGCCGTTCACGTTCCGCTTTCGCTGGAAGCCCAGCTCGAGGCGCGCGTGCTCATGATGTCGACCAACAACATCCTGCACCCGGCCTCGGGCGCACCGATCATCGTGCCGTCGCAGGACATGGTTCTCGGTCTCTACTACCTGTCGATCGTCAACGACAACGAGCCTGGCGAAGGCATGATCTTCGCCGATATGGGCGAGTTGCAGCACGCGCTCGAGACCAAGGCCGTGACGCTTCACGCCAAGATCAAGGGCCGTTTCCGCTCGGTCGACGCCGAGGGCAAGGTCGTTTCGAAGATCTTCGACACGACGCCCGGCCGGATGCTGATCGGCGAATTGCTGCCGAAGAACGTCAATGTGCCGTTCGACATCTGCAACCAGGAGATGACCAAGAAGAACATCTCCAAGATGATCGACACCGTCTACCGCCACTGCGGTCAGAAAGAGACGGTCATCTTCTGCGATCGCATCATGGCGCTCGGCTTCAGCCGCGCGTGCATGGCCGGCATTTCCTTCGGCAAGGACGACATGGTCATCCCGGACACCAAGGCCGGGCTGGTTGCCGAGACGGAAGCGCTCGCGAAGGAATACGAGCAGCAGTACAATGACGGCCTGATCACCCAGGGCGAGAAGTACAACAAGGTCGTCGACGCCTGGGCCAAGTGCTCGGAGAAGGTCGCCGACGAGATGATGGGCCGCATCAAGGCGGTCGAGTTCGACGACAACAAGCGGCAAAAGCCGATGAACTCGATCTACATGATGTCGCATTCCGGTGCGCGTGGCTCGCCCACGCAGATGCGCCAGCTCGCCGGTATGCGCGGCCTCATGGCCAAGCCGTCGGGCGAGATCATCGAGACGCCGATCATCTCGAACTTCAAGGAAGGTCTGACCGTTCTGGAGTATTTCAACTCCACCCACGGCGCCCGCAAGGGCCTGGCCGACACCGCCTTGAAGACGGCGAATTCGGGCTACCTGACCCGACGTCTGGTCGACGTGGCGCAGGACTGCATCGTCAATGCGGTCGATTGCGGCACGGAAAACGGCCTCACCATGCAGCCGATCGTCGATGCCGGTCAGGTGGTCGCCTCGCTCGGCCAGCGCGTTCTCGGGCGCACGGCTCTGGAGGACATCGTTCATCCGGTCTCGGGCGACGTGATCGTCAAGGGCGGCACTCTCATCGACGAGCGCGACGTCGACGCCATCGAGAAGGCGGGCATCCAGGCCGTTCGCATCCGTTCGGCACTCACCTGCGAAGTGCGCACCGGCGTCTGCGCTGTCTGCTATGGCCGCGACCTTGCGCGCGGCACGCCCGTCAACCAGGGCGAGGCGGTCGGCGTCATCGCGGCGCAGTCGATCGGCGAGCCGGGCACGCAGCTCACCATGCGTACCTTCCACATGGGCGGTACGGCGCAGGTGGTGGACTCGTCCTTCCTCGAAGCGTCCTATGAAGGCACGGTCAAGGTCCGCAACCGCAACGTGGTGCGCAATTCGGACGGCCATCTGGTCGTCATGGGCCGCAATATGGCTGTGGTCATCGTCGACGAGGCGGGCAAGGAACGCGCGGTTCACCGCGTCACCTATGGTTCGCGCATCTTCGTCGACGAGGGCGACAAGGTGAAGCGCGGCCAGCGCATCGCCGAGTGGGATCCGTATACTCGTCCGGTGCTGACGGAAGTCGGCGGCCGGGTCGAGTTCGAGGATCTGGTGGATGGCATCTCGGTGCAGGAAACGGCCGACGAGTCGACCGGCATCACCAAGCGCGAGGTCATCGACTGGCGCTCGACGCCGCGCGGCGCGGATCTGAAGCCGGCGATCACGGTTTCGGACGAGAAGGGCAAGGTCGCCAAGCTGTCGAAGGGCGGCGACGCGCGCTTCCTGCTCTCGGTCGAGGCCATTCTCTCGGTCGAGCCGGGCGCGACGGTCCAGCCGGGCGACGTGATTGCCCGTGTTCCGATGGAGAGCGCGAAGACGAAGGACATTACCGGCGGTCTGCCGCGTGTCGCGGAACTCTTCGAAGCGCGTCGTCCGAAGGATCACGCCGTCATCGCCGAGATCGACGGTACGGTTCGCTTCGGCCGGGATTACAAGAACAAGCGTCGCATCGTCATCGAGCCGCATGACTCGGAAGTCGAGGCGGTCGAATACCTGATCCCGAAGGGCAAGCCGTTCCATCTCCAGGAAGGCGACTCCATCGAGAAGGGCGACTACATCCTCGACGGCAACCCGGCCCCGCACGACATTCTGGCGATCAAGGGCGTGGAAGCTCTGGCTTCCTATCTCGTCAACGAGATCCAGGAAGTCTACCGCTTGCAGGGCGTCGTGATCAACGACAAGCATATCGAGGTGATCGTTCGCCAGATGCTGCAGAAGGTCGAGATCACGGAGCAGGGCGACTCGCAGTACATTCCGGGCGACCACGTCGACTCCATCGAGCTCGACGAGGTCAATGAGCGCCTGATCGAGGAGAAGAAGAAGCCTGCGGCCGGCGAGCCGGTGCTGCTCGGCATCACCAAGGCGTCGCTGCAGACGCCGTCCTTCATCTCGGCGGCATCCTTCCAGGAAACGACCCGCGTCCTCACCGAGGCGGCCGTCGCCGGCAAGATGGACACGTTGCAGGGCCTGAAGGAGAACGTCATCGTCGGCCGTCTGATCCCCGCCGGAACCGGCGGCCAGATGAGCCAGATTCGTCGCATCGCTTCCTCGCGCGACGATCTGATCCTCGATGAGCGCCGCAAGTCCTCGGGCGCGGAACTGGCCAACCCGATGCTGGCCGACATGTCGGAGACGCCTGCCGAGTAAGGCGGGCGCCGCCAGCGAACGGACATGGCCGCCGGAGCGATCCGGCGGCCTTTTTCATGCAGCTTGCAAGATGGCAAGGCCGGTGGCACGGTTCGACATCAACAGGTCAGCAATCGATGGATCTCACGCATCTCGCCATCTTCGCAGGCGCGCTGGCAATTTCGGCCGGCTCGCCCGGCCCGAGCATCGCGGCGCTGGTCGCGCGCGTCCTGACGCGCGGCTATTCGGATGTCATGCCGTTCCTGTTCGCCATGTGGCTGGGGGAGGCGATCTGGCTTGCCTGCGCGGTGTTCGGCCTCGTGGCGATCGCGCAAACCTTCCAGGGCCTCTTCGCGGTGATCAAATATGCCGGCATCGCCTATCTTCTCTATCTCGCCTGGAAGATGTGGACCGCCCCGTCGACGATCGAGGAACACGAGATCGCTCCGCGAACATCGCCGCTGCGCATGTTTCTCGCCGGCTTCGCCGTCACCATCGGCAATCCGAAGATCATGGTCTTCTACGTCGCGCTTTTGCCGGTCATCATCGACCTGTCGCAGGTGACGCTGCTGGCATGGGCGGAACTGACCGTTACGATGCTGGGCGTTCTGGTCGCCGTCGACCTTGCCTGGGTGCTGCTGGCCTCGCGCGCCCGGCGGTTCATCCGCTCGCCCCGTGCGGTGCGGCTGACCAACCGGGCAGGGGCCACCGTGATGGCCGCCGCGGCCGCGGCCATGGCGACGTCAAAGTAGCGTCAGCCGACCTGGACGATCGCGATTTCGCCCTCGATCGCGCCCTGCCACGCCGACATGTGCGGCTCTTCGTCCGGCATTCCCTCCAGTTCGCCGATCTGGTCGAGTTCGGCGCGGGCATATCCTTCACCCGCAAGCGCCTCGAGCGTCATGCGCACGGCGCTGTCGTCGTCGGGCGCACGCAGGAGAACATTGATCCGTTCGGCCGGCGCGGAATCGCTGCGCCAAACGCGGCCGACGATGATGGTGATCCGCGGCTCTTCATTGTCGTTCATGACGCTCTTCCGGTCTTGATTCCCATGCCCGGTCATTCCATATGGCGCTGGACGGGACAACCTCCTTCTGTCGGGCGGCGTTTTCGCTCCGTTTTCGGCTTGTTTGCGATATTTTCTTTCGCGCGCGCCGAACGGCCGAGCTATCTCGCCGCTGAAAGCCGAATGGGGTTGACGATCCGGTGGCTTAGGGTTAGAAGCCGCCTCGTCTGAGCCGATGTGAGACTCTCCTTTCCGAAGCGCCGCGCTTTGGAGTTTGTCTCAAACAGGGTTCGTTATTACGAGCGACGACACATTTCCGGCTTGCAAGAAGCGGCGACGCTTCCTCTGCGTTTGTTGGGCGAAACCGCAGTTGCGGTGTTTTGCCCGAATTCGTGCATGGAATTGCTGCCGCTGGCCGCCCTGACGGGCTTGAGACACGAGATTGAAAGAAAGAGGAAGGTTTAATGCCTACCGTCAACCAGTTGATCCGCAAGCCGCGCATTGCGCCGGTGAAGCGCAACAAGGTCCCGGCCATGCAGGCCAACCCGCAGAAGCGCGGCGTTTGCACGCGCGTCTACACGACGACGCCGAAGAAGCCGAACTCCGCTCTGCGTAAGGTTGCGAAGATCCGCCTCGTCAACGGCTTCGAAGTGATCGGCTACATTCCCGGCGAAGGCCACAACCTTCAGGAGCACTCCGTGGTGATGATCCGCGGCGGCCGCGTGAAGGATCTTCCCGGTGTGCGCTACCACATCATCCGCGGCGTTCTCGACACCCAGGGCGTCAAGAACCGCAAGCAGCGTCGTTCGAAGTACGGCGCCAAGCGTCCGAAGTAAGGTTTTCCGGCTGGGGCGGTTCGACCGCCGGCCGCGATCGTGAGAGACGAGAGACATGTCCCGACGCCACCGTGCAGAAAAGCGTGAGATCAACCCGGATCCGAAGTTCGGCGATCTGGTGATCACCAAGTTCATGAACGCCGTCATGTTCGACGGCAAGAAGTCGGCTGCCGAGCGCATTGTCTATGGCGCGCTGGAGCAGCTTGAGAGCCGCGCCAAGGCCGAGCCGGTCGCCCTGTTCCATGCCGCGCTCGACAATGTCGCGCCGCATGTGGAGGTGCGCTCGCGCCGCGTCGGTGGTGCGACGTACCAGGTTCCGGTCGACGTCCGTCCGGAGCGCCGTCAGGCTCTGGCCATCCGCTGGCTGATCACCGCTGCTCGCAACCGCAACGAGACCACCATGATCGATCGCCTGTCCGGCGAACTCATGGACGCCTCGAACAATCGCGGCACGGCAGTCAAGAAGCGTGAAGACACGCACAAGATGGCCGAAGCCAACCGCGCCTTCGCGCACTACCGCTGGTAAAGCCGGCGATAAGGGAAAGGCACAATCATGGCCCGCGAATACAAGATCGAAGACTACCGCAATTTCGGTATCATGGCGCATATCGACGCCGGCAAAACCACGACGACCGAGCGCATCCTGTATTACACCGGAAAGTCGCACAAGATCGGCGAAGTGCATGACGGCGCCGCGACGATGGACTGGATGGAGCAGGAGCAGGAGCGCGGCATCACGATCACGTCCGCCGCGACGACCACCTTCTGGGAAGGTCGCGATGGCAAGAAGCGCCGCTTCAACATCATCGATACGCCCGGCCACGTCGACTTCACCATCGAAGTCGAGCGTTCCTTGCGCGTTCTCGACGGTGCGATCGCGCTCCTGGACGCCAATGCCGGCGTCGAGCCGCAGACCGAGACCGTCTGGCGCCAGGCCGACAAGTATCATGTCCCGCGCATGATCTTCTGCAACAAGATGGACAAGATCGGCGCCGACTTCTACCGCTCGGTCGAGATGGTCAAGAGCCGCCTCGGCGCGACGCCTGTCGTAGTCCAGCTTCCGATCGGTGCCGAGAACGAATTCGCCGGCGTGGTCGATCTGATCGAGATGAAGGCGCTGGTCTGGAAGTCCGAGAACCTCGGCGCCGAATGGGATGTCGTCGAAATTCCGGCCGATCTCCAGGAGCGCGCCGAGCAGTTCCGCGAGCAGATGATCGAGACCGCCGTCGAAATGGACGAAGGCGCGCTCGAGCGTTACCTCGAAGGCGAGATGCCGTCGAACGACGAACTGCGCGCGTTGATTCGCAAGGGCACGATCGCGGTCAAGTTCTTCCCGATGTTCTGCGGCTCGGCCTTCAAGAACAAGGGCGTCCAGCCCCTGCTGCACGGCGTCGTCGACTTCCTGCCGTCGCCGATCGAAGTTCCGGCCATCAAGGGCATCGACCCGAAGACCGAAGCCGAGATCGCGCGCAAGTCGTCGGACGAAGAGCCGCTTTCGATGCTTGCGTTCAAGATCATGAACGACCCGTTCGTCGGCTCGCTCACCTTCTGCCGCATCTATTCGGGCGTTCTCAAGAAGGGCGTTTCGCTCGAGAACACCGTGAAGGACAAGAAGGAGCGCATCGGCCGGATGCTTCAGATGCACTCGAACTCCCGTTCGGACATCGATGAGGCGTTCGCCGGCGATATCGTCGCACTGGCCGGCCTGAAAGAGACCACCACGGGCGACACGCTTTGCGATCCGCTGAAGCCGGTCATTCTCGAGCGCATGGAATTCCCCGATCCGGTCATCCAGATCGCGATCGAGCCGAAGACCAAGGGCGACCAGGAAAAGATGGGCCTCGCGCTCAACCGCCTGGCCGCCGAGGACCCGTCCTTCCGCGTCAAGACCGACGAAGAGTCCGGCCAGACCATCATTGCCGGCATGGGAGAGCTTCACCTCGACATCATCGTCGACCGCATGAAGCGCGAATTCAAGGTCGAGGCGAATGTCGGCGCGCCGCAGGTTGCTTATCGCGAGACGATCACGCGCACGGCCGAAGTGGACTACACCCACAAGAAGCAGACCGGCGGTACGGGCCAGTTCGCCCGCGTCAAGCTGGTGTTCGAGCCGAACCCCGAGAGCGAAGAGTTCGTCTTCGAATCGAAGATCGTCGGCGGTGCGGTTCCGAAGGAATACATTCCGGGCGTCCAGAAGGGCATCCAGAGCGTTCTGTCCTCCGGTCCGCTGGCGGGCTTCCCGATGCTCGGCGTCAAGGCGACGCTGATCGACGGCGCCTTCCACGACGTCGACTCCTCGGTCCTGGCGTTCGAGATCGCCTCCCGCGCCGCCTTCCGTGAAGGTGCGCAGAAGGCCGGCGCCCAGCTTCTCGAGCCGATCATGAAGGTCGAGGTCGTCACGCCGGAAGATTACGTCGGCAACGTCATCGGCGACCTGAACGGCCGTCGTGGCCAGATCCAGGGGCAGGAAACGCGCGGCGTGGCCGTCGTGGTGAACGCCATGGTCCCGCTCGCGAACATGTTCAAATACGTGGACAATCTGCGTTCGATGTCTCAGGGCCGCGCCCAGTACACGATGCTGTTCGACCACTACGAGCCGGTCCCGCAGGCCGTCGCTCAGGAAATTCAGAAGAAATACGCGTAAGTGCCTGACGGCTGCGCATAAACGACATCAAGCCTGTTCAGGCGAACTAGGAATGGAGAATTCACATGGCCAAGGGTAAATTCGAGCGTAACAAGCCGCATGTGAACATTGGCACGATCGGCCACGTCGATCACGGCAAGACGTCGCTGACGGCTGCGATCACGAAGTTCTTCGGCGAGTTCAAGGCGTATGACCAGATCGACGCCGCTCCCGAGGAGAAGGCGCGCGGCATCACGATCTCGACGGCGCATGTCGAATACGAGACCGAGAACCGCCACTACGCCCATGTCGACTGTCCCGGCCACGCCGACTATGTGAAGAACATGATCACGGGCGCGGCGCAGATGGACGGCGCGATCCTGGTGTGCTCGGCCGCCGACGGCCCGATGCCGCAGACGCGCGAGCACATCCTGCTTGCCCGCCAGGTCGGCGTGCCGGCGGTTGTGGTGTTCCTGAACAAGGTCGACCAGGTCGACGATGCCGAGCTGCTGGAACTGGTCGAGCTGGAAGTTCGCGAGCTGCTGTCGTCCTACGACTTCCCCGGCGACGACATTCCGATCGTCAAGGGCTCGGCGCTGGCCGCGCTCGAAGACTCCAACAAGGAGATCGGCGAGGACGCGATCCGCAAGCTGATGGCCGAAGTCGACGCCTACATTCCGACGCCGGAGCGTCCGATCGACCAGCCGTTCCTGATGCCGATCGAGGACGTGTTCTCGATCTCGGGCCGCGGCACGGTGGTGACCGGCCGCGTCGAGCGCGGCATCGTCAAGGTGGGCGAGGAAGTCGAGATCGTCGGCATCCGCGACACCAAGAAGACGACGGTGACGGGCGTCGAGATGTTCCGCAAGCTGCTCGACCAGGGCCAGGCGGGCGACAATATCGGCGCGCTGATCCGCGGCGTCGACCGTGAAGGCGTCGAGCGCGGCCAGGTTCTGTGCAAGCCGGGCTCGGTGAAGCCGCACAAGAAGTTCAAGGCGGAAGCCTACATCCTGACCAAGGAAGAGGGTGGCCGCCACACGCCGTTCTTCACCAACTACCGTCCGCAGTTCTATTTCCGCACGACGGACGTGACGGGCATCGTGACGCTGCCGGAAGGCACGGAGATGGTGATGCCGGGCGACAATGTGACGGTCGACGTCGAACTGATCGTGCCGATCGCGATGGAAGAGAAGCTGCGCTTCGCCATCCGCGAAGGCGGCCGCACCGTCGGCGCCGGCATCGTCGCCTCGATCACGGAATAACTGGAAAGCAGTCTGTCGCGGGCGCGGGATCGCTCCCGCGCCGCGAAAGACTTGAAGGAAGAAACGCATGAACGGACAGAACATCCGCATCCGCCTCAAGGCGTTTGACCACCGCGTGCTGGATGCCTCGACGCGTGAAATCGTGTCGACGGCCAAACGCACCGGCGCCAACGTCCGTGGGCCCATTCCGCTTCCGACCCGTATCGAGAAGTTCACCGTCAACCGCTCGCCGCACATCGACAAGAAGAGCCGCGAGCAGTTCGAGATGCGCACCCACAAGCGCCTTCTCGATATCGTTGATCCGACCCCGCAGACCGTCGACGCGCTGATGAAGCTCGATCTGGCCGCCGGCGTGGACGTCGAGATCAAGCTCTAACGAGCAAGACACGAACCGGCCGGGTGATGAGCCCCAAGGTTCCTCTGAAGAAAGAACGAGACAATGCGTTCAGGTGTAATTGCACAGAAAGTCGGGATGACGCGCGTCTACAACGACGCAGGCGAGCATGTGCCGGTCACCGTTCTCCGTATGGAGAACTGCCAGGTCGTCGCTCAGCGCACCCATGAGAAGAATGGTTACACGGCCGTTCAGCTTGGCGTTGGCCTTGCCAAGGTCAAGAACACGTCGAAGGCCATGCGCGGCCACTTCGCCGCTGCAAGCGTCGAGCCGAAGTCGCAACTCGCGGAGTTCCGCGTGTCGGAAGACAACATGCTCGATATCGGCGCCGAGATCACGGCGGAGCACTTCGTCGCCGGCCAGAAGGTCGACGTGACGGGCACGTCTGTCGGCAAGGGCTTCCAGGGTGTCATGAAGCGTCACAATTTCGGTGGTGGCCGTGCGACCCATGGTAACTCGGTCTCGCACCGCTCGCACGGTTCGACCGGCCAGCGCCAGGATCCGGGCAAGGTGTTCAAGGGCAAGAAGATGGCCGGGCACATGGGCGCGACCCGCGTGACGACCCAGAATCTCGAGATCGTGTCGACCGACGTCGATCGCGGCCTGATCCTGATCCGCGGCGCCGTTCCCGGCTCCAAGGGTGCCTGGATCGTCGTCCGCGACGCGGTGAAGTCGGCCATGCCGGACAACGCGCCGAAGCCGGCCGCGATCCGCGCTGCAAACAAGAGCCAGGCTTCTGAAGCGCCGGCTGCTGAAGGAGCCGAATGATGGATCTCAAGGTCACCACGCTCTCCGGCGACGATGCCGGCAAGCTGAAGCTCTCGGAAGAGATTTTCGGCCTCGAGCCCCGCGAAGACATCCTGCAGCGCGTCGTGCGCTGGCAGCTTGCCAAGAAGCAGCAGGGCACGCACAAGACCAAGGGCCGCGCGGAAATTTCGCGGACCGGCGCCAAGATGTACAAGCAGAAGGGTACGGGCCGCGCCCGTCACTCCTCGGCGCGCGCTCCGCAGTTCCGCGGCGGCGGCAAGGCTCACGGCCCGGTCGTCCGCAGCCACGAGCACGACCTTCCCAAGAAGGTCCGCGCGCTCGGCCTGCGTCACGCGCTTTCGGCCAAGGCCAAGTCGTCCGACCTGATCATCGTCGATGATCTGGCGGTGGGCGAGGCAAAGACGAAGCTGCTCGTCACCAATTTCGCCAAGCTCGGCTTGACGAATGCGCTGATGATCGGCGGTGCCGAGATCGACCAGAACTTCAAGCGCGCTGCGTCGAACATCGCGAACATCGACGTGCTGCCGGTTCAGGGCATCAACGTTTACGACATCCTGCGCCGCGGAAAGCTCGTGCTCTCCAAGGCCGCGATCGAAGCTCTCGAGGAGCGGTTCAAATGACGGATCTTCGCCACTACGACGTGATCGTCTCGCCGTCGATCACCGAGAAGTCGACCATGGCTTCGGAATACAACCAGGTGGTTTTCAACGTTGCCCGCAAGGCGACGAAGACCGAGATCAAGGCCGCCATCGAGGCTCTGTTCGGCGTGAAGGTCACCGGCGTCAACACGCTCGTGCGCAAGGGCAAGGTGAAGCGTTTCCGCGGCACCGTCGGGCGCACCAGTGACGTGAAGAAGGCGATCGTGACGCTGGCCGACGGACAGTCGATCGACGTCTCGACCGGCCTCTGAGCGACCGGAAGGACAGGAAAATGGCACTCAAGAAATTCAATCCGGTTACGCCAGGCACCCGCCAGTTGGTCATCGTCGACCGCTCGGGCCTCTACAAGGGCAAGCCCGTCAAGGGTTTGACCGAGGGCCTGAAGTCGGCCGGCGGCCGCAACAATGCCGGCCGCGTCACCGCCCGCTATCAGGGCGGCGGGCACAAGCGGACCTACCGCATCATCGACTTCAAGCGTCGCAAGCACGACGTTTCGGCGACGGTCGAGCGGATCGAGTACGATCCGAACCGCACCGCCTTCATCGCGCTTTTGAAGTACGAGGACGGCGAGCTCGCCTACATCCTGGCGCCGCAGCGCCTGGCCGTCGGCGACAAGGTTGTCGCGGGCACCAAGGCGATCGACGTCAAGCCGGGCAATGCGATGCCGCTGGGCACGATGCCGGTCGGCACGATCGTCCACAATGTCGAGCTGAAACCGGGCAAGGGCGGCCAGGTCGCCCGTTCGGCCGGGTCCTACGCCCAGCTCGTCGGCCGCGACCAGGGCATGGCGATCCTTCGCCTGAATTCGGGCGAGCAGCGCCTCGTCCATGGCTCCTGCATGGCGACGGTCGGTGCGGTCTCGAACCCGGACCACGGCAACATCAATCTCGGCAAGGCCGGCCGCTCGCGCTGGCTCGGCAAGCGTCCGCATGTTCGCGGCGTCGCGATGAACCCGGTCGACCACCCGCATGGCGGTGGTGAAGGCCGCACCTCGGGCGGCCGTCATCCGGTCACGCCCTGGGGCAAGCCGACCAAGGGCAAGAAGACGCGGTCCAACAAGTCGACCGACAAGTTCATCATGCGCTCGCGCCACGCGCGCAAGAGCTAAGGAAAGGGTGTCAACGTGACCCGTTCAGTTTGGAAAGGCCCGTTCGTCGACGGCTATCTGCTCAAGAAGGCGGATAAGGTTCGTGACGGCGGCCGCAACGAGGTGATCAAGATGTGGAGCCGCCGCTCCACCATCCTGCCGCAGTTCGTCGGCCTCACCTTTGGCGTCTATAACGGCCAGAAGCATATCCCCGTCTCCGTGAACGAGGAAATGGTCGGCCACAAATTCGGTGAGTTCGCCCCCACCCGTACCTATTACGGCCATGGCGCGGACAAGAAGGCAAAGAGGAAGTAACGATGGGCAAGGCCAAGGCTCCGCGCAGGCTTGCTGACAACGAGGCACGCGCCGTTCTGCGTACCATTCGCGTCAGCCCGCAGAAGCTCAATCTCGTTGCTGCCATGATCCGCGGCAAGAAGGTCGGCACTGCGCTGAACGAACTCGAATTCTCGCGCAAGCGCATCGCAGAGACCGTCAGGAAGACGCTCGAATCGGCGATCGCGAACGCAGAGAACAATCACGACCTCGACGTCGACGCGCTGGTGGTTGCCGAGGCCCATGTCGGCAAGTCCATCGTCATGAAGCGCTTCCATGCTCGTGGCCGCGGCCGTGCATCGCGCATCGAGAAGCCGTTCTCGCATCTGACGATCGTCGTCCGTGAAGTCGAAGAGAAAGTGGAGGCCGCCTGATGGGCCAGAAAATCAATCCGATCGGTCTGCGCCTCGGCATCAACCGCACCTGGGATTCGCGCTGGTACGCGAACACCGGCGAATACGGCAAGCTCCTCCATGAGGACCTGAAGATCCGCTCCTATCTCGAGAAGGAACTGAAGCAGGCCGCCGTCTCGAAGATCGTCATTGAGCGCCCGCACAAGAAGTGCCGCGTCACGATCCATGCGGCCCGTCCGGGGCTCATCATCGGCAAAAAGGGCGCGGACATCGAGAAGCTTCGCAAGAAGCTGACCGAGATGACCAAGTCGGAAACGCACTTGAACATCGTCGAGGTTCGCAAGCCGGAGATCGACGCCACGCTGATCGCCCAGTCGATCGCGCAGCAGCTCGAGCGCCGCGTTGCTTTCCGCCGCGCCATGAAGCGTGCCGTCCAGTCGGCCATGCGTCTCGGTGCCGAGGGCATCCGCATCAACTGCTCCGGCCGTCTCGGCGGCGCGGAAATCGCGCGTATGGAATGGTATCGCGAAGGTCGCGTTCCGCTGCACACGCTGCGCGCCGATGTCGATTACGGCACGGCCGAGGCACAGACTGCATACGGCATCTGCGGCGTGAAGGTCTGGGTGTTCAAGGGCGAGATCCTCGAGCACGACCCGATGGCTTCGGAACGTCGCGCCATTGAAGGCGATGCGCAGGGCGGCTCGGGCCGTCGTCGCGAAAACGCCTGAATGGCATAGCTATTTTGGAGAATTAGAATGCTGCAGCCAAAGCGCACGAAGTTCCGCAAGCAGTTCAAGGGCCGTATTCACGGCGTCGCGAAGGGCGGAACGGACCTCAATTTCGGCGGGTTCGGTCTGAAGGCGCTTGAGCCGAACCGGGTCACCGCCCGCGAGATCGAAGCGGCACGCCGCGCCATCACGCGTCAGATGAAGCGTCAGGGCCGTGTCTGGATCCGCGTTTTCCCGGATCTGCCGGTGACGTCGAAGCCGACCGAAGTCCGCATGGGCAAGGGCAAGGGTTCGGTCGATTACTGGGCAGCTCGCGTCAAGCCGGGCCGCGTCATGTTCGAGATCGACGGTGTCTCCGAGGAGATCGCCCGCGAGGCGCTCCGCCTCGGCGCCGCCAAGCTTTCGGTTCGCACGCGCTTCGTACAGCGCATCGCAGAGTAGGAAAGGGCTGATCATGAAGGCCGTTGATGTTCGGGCGAAGACGCTCGATGAGCTGAATGACGACCTGGCTGCGCTCAAGAAGGAGCAGTTCAACCTGCGCTTCCAGAAGGCGACCGGCCAGATCGAAAAAACCGCGCGCGTGAAGGAAGTCCGTCGGGACATCGCGCGCATCAAGACGATCGCCGCCGAGAAATCGGCCGGCAAGAAGGCTTAAGGACGAAGAACATGCCAAAGCGCATCATGCAGGGCACGGTCGTCTCGGATAAGAACGACAAGACGGTCGTGGTCAAGATCGAGCGTCGCTTCACCCATCCGGTGATGAAGAAGACCGTTCGCCAGACGAAGAAGTACAAGGCGCATGACGAGAACAATGCCTGCAAGGTGGGCGATTTCGTCTTCATCCAGGAGTCGGCGCCGTACTCCAAGGACAAGAATTGGGTCGTGATCGAAAATCCGTCCCAAGCGGCTTCGGCCGAATAAGAACGAAACTTGATAAAGCCGGAGAGGGCGTATATGAGCCGCTCTCCAACGAATAAGAAGGCGGCCAGTCATGATTCAGATGCAAACAAACCTCGACGTCGCGGATAATTCCGGCGCACGTCGTGTCATGTGCATCAAGGTGCTGGGCGGCTCGAAGCGGAAGTATGCCTCCGTCGGCGACATCATCGTCGTCTCCGTGAAGGAAGCCATTCCGCGCGGCCGCGTTAAGAAAGGTGACGTGATGAAGGCGGTCGTGGTTCGCACGGCCAAGGACATCCGTCGCCCGGACGGCAGCGTGATCCGTTTCGACAAGAACGCAGCCGTTCTCGTCGACAACAAGAAAGAGCCGGTGGGCACGCGTATCTTCGGTCCCGTTCCGCGCGAACTTCGCGCGAAGAACCACATGAAGATCATTTCGCTTGCACCGGAAGTGCTTTAAGGGGCCGGAAAGATGCAGAAGATTCGTAAGGGCGACAAGGTCGTCGTTCTGGCCGGCAAGGACAAGGGCCGTACCGGTGAAGTCGTGCAGGTGATGCCGAAGGAGGACAAGGCTGTCGTCCGCGGCATCAACATGATTGCGCGCCACCAGAAGCAGTCCGCTTCGCAGGAAGGCGGGATCATCCGCAAGGAAGCCCCCCTCCATCTGTCCAATATCGCGATCGCCGACCCCAAGGACAACAAGCCGACCCGCGTCGGCTTCGATTTCCGCGACGGCAAGAAGGTCCGCATCGCCAAGCGCTCCGGAGAAGTGATCAATGGCTGACTCCAAGTATGAGCCCCGGCTCAAGAAGCTCTACAACGAGACGATCCGCAAGGCGCTCCAGGAAGAGTTCAACTACGCCAACGAGATGATGATCCCGCGTCTCGACAAGGTGGTCATCAACATGGGCGTCGGCGAAGCGACCGGCGATTCCAAGAAGCCTTCGGTCGCTGCGGAAGATCTCGCGATGATCGCAGGCCAGAAGCCTGTCGTGACACGTGCCCGCACGTCGATCGCCGGCTTCAAGGTGCGTGAAGGTATGCCGATCGGCGCCAAGGTCACCTTGCGCCAGGACCGCATGTACGACTTCATCGATCGTCTGGTGACGATCGCGCTTCCGCGCGTTCGCGACTTCAGGGGCCTCAATCCCAAGAGCTTCGATGGCCGTGGCAACTTCGCCATGGGCGTGAAGGAGCACATCGTGTTCCCCGAGATCAATTACGACAAGGTCGACCAGATCTGGGGAATGGACATCATCGTTTGTACGACTGCCCGGTCGGATGACGAGGCGCGAGCGTTGCTTAAGGCCTTGAACTTCCCGTTCCGCCAGTAACGGCAGCGAATAAAGGACATATCTGAAATGGCAAAGACCAGCTCAGTCGAGAAGAACCAGAAGCGCGCGAAGCTTGTGAAGCGTTACGCTAACAAGCGTGCCGATCTGAAGGCGATCATCATGGACCAGGACCGTCCGATGGATGAACGCTTCCGTGCCCAACTCGAACTCGCAGCCCTGCCGCGCAATTCGTCCAAGACCCGCGTGCGCAACCGCTGTGAAGTTACCGGCCGTCCGCGCGCCTATTACCGCAAGCTCAAGATGAGCCGTATTGCGATGCGCGAGCTCGGCAATAACGGCCTCATTCCCGGCCTCGTCAAGTCAAGCTGGTAAGGAGGATATTCCATGTCCATGAGTGATCCTCTCGGTGATATGCTGACCCGCATCCGCAACGCCTATGGCCGCAAGAAGACCAAGGTCTCGACGCCGGCCTCGCGGCTGCGTGCCCGCGTTCTCGAAGTCCTGAAGTCCGAAGGCTACATTCGCGACTACGCCCAGGTCGACTACGACAACGGCAAGTCGGAAATCGAGATCGAGCTGAAGTACTTCGAAGGCCAGCCGGTGATCCGCGAGATCGCCCGCGTGTCGAAGCCGGGCCGTCGCGTCTACGTGTCGGTCAAGTCGATCCCGCAGGTTGCCAACGGTCTCGGCATTGCCATTCTCTCCACGCCGAAGGGCGTCATGGCGGACCATCAGGCCCGCGAAGAGAATGTCGGCGGCGAGATTCTCTGCCAGATCTTCTGATCGGCTTCTCGAAACATAAGAAGAAGACGAGGACAACGACATGTCTCGTATCGGCAAGAAGCCTCTCTCCGTCCCGCAGGGCGTGACCGCGACCGTCGATGGTCGCACGGTCAGCGCCAAGGGTCCGAAGGGCGAACTGAAATACGTCGTCAACGACGAAGTCCTGGTCAAGCTGGAAGACGGCGCGATCCAGGTTTCGCCGCGCGACGAATCCAAGGACGCTCGGTCGAAGTGGGGCATGTCCCGCACCCAGATCGAGAACATCCTGCAAGGCGTCAAGGACGGGTTCGAGCGCAAGCTCGAGATCACCGGCGTCGGCTACCGTGCGGCCATGCAGGGCAAGAACCTGCAACTCGCGCTCGGTTTCAGCCACGACGTCGTCTACCAGACGCCCGAAGGCATCACCATCCAGGTCACCAAGCCGACCGAGATCGTGGTCAGCGGCATTGACAAGCAGCAGGTGGGTCAGGTAGCAGCCGAAATCCGCGAATATCGTCCGCCGGAACCCTACAAGGGCAAGGGCGTGCGCTATGCCGGCGAACGCATCGTTCGCAAGGAAGGCAAGAAGAAGTAAGATCGAAACGCCACGGGGTGCGGTCGCGGGAAGCTCTGGCTTACCGCACAGGGCCGGCCCCGTTTTTCAAGGCAGGGAATTGTATAATGGCTTCCAAGGATTCCGCGCTCAAGCGCGCTTCGCGCGTTCGTCGCCAGATCAAGAAGGTCGCGGGCGAGCGTCCGCGCCTTTCGGTTCATCGTTCGTCGAAGCACATCTACGTGCAGCTCATCGATGACGCCAACGGTCACACGATCGCCTCGGCTTCGACGCTGGAAAAGGACCTCAAGGGTTCGCTGAAGACCGGCGCCGACTTGGCCGCTGCGGCCGCCGTCGGCAAGCTCGTCGCCGAACGTGCCGTCAAGGCCGGCGTCAAGGAGGTCGTCTTCGATCGTGGCCCGTACATCTATCATGGCCGCGTCAAGGCGCTGGCCGATGCCGCCCGCGAAGGCGGTCTGAAGTTTTAACCGGGGCAGGGGCGGTCTTTCCGCCCCGGTCCTTTTTGCAAGCCGTGCTTCCGGAAAAGAATAAGGACAGGATATGGCACAGGATCGTAGGGAAGGTGGTCGCGGACGCGACCGCGAAGAGCGTGACGACGGCTTCGTGGACAAGCTCGTCCACATCAACCGCGTCGCCAAGGTGGTCAAGGGTGGCCGTCGTTTCGGCTTCGCCGCTCTCGTCGTCGTCGGCGACCAGAAGGGCCGCGTCGGCTTCGGTCACGGCAAGGCGCGCGAAGTGCCGGAAGCCATCCGCAAGGCAACCGAAAGCGCCAAGCGCGACATGATCTTCGTGCCGCTGCGCGATGGCCGCACGCTGCACCATGACGTCAACGGTCGTCACGGCGCCGGCAAGGTTCTGCTGCGCACCGCCAAGGCGGGCACGGGCATCATCGCGGGCGGTCCGATGCGCGCCGTGTTCGAGACGCTCGGTATGCACGACGTCGTCGCCAAGTCGATGGGGTCCTCGAACCCCTACAACATGGTCCGCGCCACGTTCGACGCGCTGAAGCACCAGCTTCACCCGAAGGATGTCGCAGCCCAGCGCGGCATCAAGTATTCGACGCTTCAGGCGCGCCGCGGCGCTGCTGTGTCGTCCGAAGAGTAGTCGGGCTCAGGTAAGGATTGGTTAGATGGCCAAGAAGGCAAAGACGCTGACGGTCGAGCAGATCGGTAGCCCCATTCGCCGTCCGGACGTACAGCGCGCGACGCTCGTCGGTCTCGGACTGAACAAGATGCATCGTCGCCGCACCCTGGAGGACACTCCTTCGGTTCGCGGCATGATCGCCAAGGTGCAGCACCTCGTCCGCGTCGTGGACGAGGCGTAAGCAGGAGCGACAGACATGAAACTCAACGAACTTCGTGACGTCGACGGCGCAACGCACTCGCGCAAGCGCGTCGGGCGCGGCATCGGCTCCGGCAAGGGCAAGACGTCGGGCCGGGGCGTGAAGGGCCAGAGCTCGCGCTCGGGCGTCGCCATCAACGGCTTCGAGGGCGGCCAGATGCCGATCTATCGTCGCCTGCCGAAGCGCGGCTTCAAGAACCCCTTTTCCAAGAGCTTCAACGAGATCTCGGTCGGCAAGGTTCAGGAAGCCATCGATTCGGGCCGTCTTGACGGCAAGAAGGCCGTGACGATCGAGGCACTGGTCGAGGCCGGCCTGATCCGCCGCGCCAGGGACGGCGTGCGTCTCCTCGGCTCGGGCGAGATCAAGTCGAAGGTTTCCTTCGACGTCGCCGGCGCGTCCAAGTCGGCGATCGAGAAGGTCGAGAAGGCCGGCGGCTCCGTCAAGGTGCCGGAAAAGGCCGCCGCCGAGTAATCGCGGTGCGCAACTGAAATACCCGAGCGGCGGCCTTCGAGCCGCCGCTTGCATATTGTCGGGCGTGGCCTTATGTCGTGCCTTCCACGGCTTGCACCGACGGACAGTGCGTGACAGGTTTTCCGCGCGCCGGCTTTTCCTCGGCTGATCCGCCTGCGTTCGGAGAGACTAATGGCATCTGCAGCAGAACAACTTGCCGCAAATCTGAATTTCGCGGCCTTCTCGAAGGCCGAAGACCTCAAGAAGCGTATCTGGTTCACGCTCGGCGCGCTTCTGGTCTATCGCCTCGGCACCTACATCCCGATGCCGGGCATCAATCCGGACGCATTTGCGCAGGCATTCCAGCAGCAGTCGGGCGGCGTGCTCGGCATGTTCAACATGTTTGCCGGCGGCGCTGTCGAGCGCATGGCGATTTTCGCGCTCGGCATCATGCCCTACATTTCCGCCTCCATCATCATGCAGCTCATGACGGCCGTCGTGCCGACGCTCGAGCAGTTGAAGAAGGAAGGCGAGCAGGGCCGCAAGGTCATCAACCAGTATACGCGCTACGGCACGGTGCTTCTGGCGACGGTCCAGGCTTACGGCATTGCCGTCGGGCTTGAGGGCGGCGCCAACATCGTCACGGATCCGGGCTGGTTCTTCCGTATTTCGGCGGTCATCACGCTCGTCGGCGGCACCATGTTCCTGATGTGGCTCGGCGAGCAGATCACAGCGCGGGGCCTCGGCAACGGCATTTCGCTGATCATCTTCGCCGGCATCGTCGCCGGTCTGCCATCGGCGATCTCCGGGACGCTCGAACTCGGCCGGACCGGGGCTCTGTCGACGGGGCTCATCCTCGCGATCCTGACGCTCGCCGTCGTGCTGATCGGCATCATCGTCTTCTTCGAGCGCGCCCAGCGCCGGCTTCTGATCCAGTATCCGAAACGCCAAGTGGGCAACCGCATGTTCCAGGGCGATACCTCGCATCTGCCGCTGAAGCTCAACACGGCCGGCGTCATCCCGGCGATCTTCGCCTCGTCGCTGCTGCTTTTGCCGGCGACGGCGGCGGGCTTCTCCGATACGACGAACCTGCCGTCCTGGGCCAATTCGGTCCTCGCGGCGCTCGGCCACGGCCAGCCGCTCTATATGGTCCTTTATGCGGCGCTGATTGCGTTCTTCGCTTTCTTCTACACCGCCATCGTCTTCAATCCGAAAGATACCGCGGACCAGCTCAAGAAGCATTCGGGCTTCATTCCCGGCTACCGCCCCGGCGAGCGCACGGCCGACTATATCGACTATGTGCTGACTCGCATTACGACCGTCGGTGCGATCTATCTGGTCGTGGTCTGCCTGGTTCCCGAATTCCTGATTTCGGCCACTGGCGTTCCGTTCTATCTCGGCGGGACCTCGCTGCTGATCGTGGTCAGCGTCACGCTCGACACGGTCGCGCAGATGCAGGGCCACCTCATTGCTCATCAATATGAAGGGCTGATCAAGAAGTCGAAGCTCCGGGGGGGCAAGAGGGGACGATGAGACTGATACTGCTTGGACCGCCCGGCGCGGGGAAGGGAACACAGGCGCAGCGACTGGTCGAGCGTCACGGCATACCGCAGCTTTCCACGGGGGACATGCTGCGCTCGGCCGTCGCAAACGGCACCGAGATCGGCAAGCGTGCCAAGGCGATCATGGATTCGGGCGAACTCGTCTCCGACGCCGTCGTCAACCAGATCGTTTCCGACCGGATCGACGAGCCCGACTGCCGCAAGGGCTTCATCCTCGATGGCTTTCCCCGCACGGTCGCCCAGGCTGAGGCGCTGGCCGAAATGCTGGCGCACAAGGGGCAAAAGCTCGATGCGGTGATCGAGTTGAAGGTCGATGAGGCCGCTCTGGTCGAGCGGATGAAGAAGCGGGTTGCGGACACGCTGGCAGCCGGCGGTTCGGTTCGCGCCGACGACAATCCGGAATCCTTCGCCAAGCGTCTCGACGAGTACCGCCAGAAGACCGCGCCGCTCTCGGCGCATTATCGCCGGACGGGAGAATTGGTCACCATCGACGGGATGCAGAACATGGATAACGTCACGTCCGAGATCGAGGAAATTCTCGTCAAGGCGAACTGAAGTCGGGCGGGGTTGACCCGCTTGCCGAGTTGCCCTATAGCGGCGCGTCTCCCAATTCGTGAACGGGGCGCGCTGCTTTGATGCTGGCGCCCCTCATGGCGCAGGAAAACACCCGCAAGGGCCGGCCTCCACCGGACGCGGGCATAAACAGAAACGCTGGCCAAAGCCGGCAGCAGATGGAGAAGAAGATGGCCCGTATAGCTGGCGTCAATATTCCGACCAACAAGCGCGTCGTCATCGCGTTGCAGTACATTCACGGCATCGGCGCGAAGTTCGCCTCCGAGATCGTCGAGAAGGTCGGCATTCCGGTCGACCGTCGCGTCAATCAGTTGACCGACGCCGAAGTGCTGCAAATCCGCGAAGCGATCGATCGCGACTACAAGGTCGAGGGCGACCTGCGCCGCGAAGTCTCGATGAACATCAAGCGTCTAATGGATCTGGGCTGCTATCGCGGGCTGCGTCACCGTCGTTCGCTGCCGGTTCGCGGACAGCGCACGCACACCAATGCCCGCACCCGCAAGGGGCCGGCAAAGGCCATTCAGGGCAAGAAGAAGTAATTCGGTGAATGGTCAATGGTGAATAGTGAATGGTGTGTTCGCCGCTAGGCTGACTTTGACCATTCACCATTTTCCCATTCACCATTCACTGCAAGGTGGAGCCGCTGGCATTACGGCGGCGAAGAGATCATCGAAAGGAAGACCATGGCCAAGGAAGCCGCACGCGTCCGCCGTCGCGAACGCAAGAACATCTCGACGGGCATCGCGCACGTCAACTCGACCTTCAACAACACCATGATCACCATCACCGATGCGCAGGGCAATGCGATTGCCTGGTCGTCGGCCGGGGCTCAGGGGTTCAAGGGTTCGCGCAAGTCGACCCCGTTCGCCGCGCAGGTCGCTGCCGAAGATTGCGCGAGGAAGGCGCAGGAGCACGGTATGCGTACGCTCGAAGTCGAAGTCTGCGGCCCCGGTTCGGGTCGTGAATCTGCGCTTCGCGCGTTGCAGGCGGCGGGCTTCATGATCACGTCGATCCGCGACGTGACGCCGATCCCGCACAATGGCTGCCGCCCGCGCAAGAAGCGCCGCGTCTAGTTCGTCATCATCGCATGAGCGCCGTTCGCGGCGCTCCTCTGCGTTTTCCAGATTGCCCGTCACGATTGGATGGTGCCGGGGAAACGGAAGGAAATCGGAATGATCCAGAAAAACTGGCAGGAACTCATCAAGCCGAACAAGGTCGAGTTCAAGTCCAAGGGCCGCACCATGACGACGCTCGTCGCCGAGCCGCTGGAGCGTGGCTTCGGCCTGACGCTCGGCAATGCGCTTCGCCGCGTGCTTTTGTCGTCGCTGCGCGGTGCGGCCGTCACGGCCGTCCAGATCGACGGCGTGCTGCATGAATTCTCGTCGATCGCGGGTGTCCGCGAGGACGTGACCGACATCGTTCTCAACATCAAGGAAATCGCCATCCGCATGGAAGGCGAGGGCCCCAAGCGCATGGTCGTGCGCAAGCAGGGTCCGGGCGTCGTCGTTGCCGGCGACATCCAGACCGTGGGCGATGTCGAGATCCTGAATCCTGACCACGTGATCTGCACGCTCGACGAGGGCGCGGAGATCCGTATGGAATTCACGGTCGATGCGGGCAAGGGCTATGTCCCGGCCGAGCGTAACCGCGCCGAAGACGCGCCGATCGGGCTCATCCCGGTCGACAGCCTCTATTCGCCGGTTCGCAAGGTGTCCTACAAGGTCGAGAACACCCGCGAGGGCCAGGTTCTCGATTACGACAAGCTGACCATGCAGCTCGAGACGGACGGTTCGATCTCCGGCGAGGACGCCGTGGCTTTTGCCGCGCGCATCCTGCAGGACCAGCTCGGCCTCTTCGTCAATTTCGAGGAGCCGCAGAAGGAAGTCGCTTCCGAGCAGGTCACCGAGCTCGCCTTCAACCCGGCGCTCCTGAAGAAGGTCGACGAGTTGGAGCTTTCGGTCCGCTCGGCCAACTGCCTGAAGAACGACAACATCGTCTATATCGGCGACCTGATCCAGAAGACGGAGGCGGAAATGCTCCGCACGCCGAATTTCGGACGCAAGTCGCTGAACGAGATCAAGGAAGTTCTTGCCTCGATGGGTCTCCATCTTGGCATGGAAGTGGCCGACTGGCCGCCGGAGAACATCGACGATCTCGCCAAGCGCTACGAAGATCAGTATTGAGGCTTAGCCTCGCATCAAATGTGAAGGAGCAAGCTCATGCGCCACGGAAATTCCGGCCGTAAGCTGAACCGTACCGCCAGCCACCGCAAGGCCATGTTCGCCAACATGGCTGCGTCGCTCATCGAGCACGAGCAGATCGTGACGACCCTGCCGAAGGCGAAGGAACTTCGCCCGATCGTGGAAAAGCTCGTCACGCTCGGCAAGCGCGGTGATCTGCACGCCCGCCGTCAGGTCATCTCGTCGACCCGTTCGGAAGCCGCTGCCAAGCGTCTCTTCGACGACATCGCGCCGCGCTACGCGGACCGTCACGGCGGCTATCTGCGCATCATGAAGGCGGGCTTCCGCCACGGTGACAATGCCGCCATGGCCGTCATCGAATTCGTCGATCGCGACGTCGATGCCAAGGGCGCGGCCGACCGTGCCCGCGTCGAGGCTGAAGACGCCCAGCGCGAGAACGAAGCGGCATAAGCCTCGCCCAGAAGTCGAACGCATCAAAAAGCCCCGCCGGGCGATCGGCGGGGCTTTCGCGTTCTGGTTGGTCGATCAGGCCGTTGCGGCGTAGGCTTTGCCTTCCATGCGCGACCCGACCGCCCAGAAGATGAGCGCTGCCGTTGCGACTGCCGCCAGCGCCAGAAACGCATTCGCATAGCCGTAATGCGCGGCGACGAAGCCACCGAGCGCCGGACTCAGGGCCGCACCGACATTGTGCATGGTCATCACGCCGCCGATGCCGAGATTGACGTGGCCCGTTCCGCGAAGGAGGCGTGCGACCATGCCGGGTGTTGCGACGCCGAGAAGACCTGCTCCGACGCCGTCCAGCACCTGGACGGGAATCAGCGCCCAGGGATTGTCCCAGTATCCGGCGATCAGGCCGCGAACGGGCAGCGCGATCAACGCAGCCATGACGACGATGCCGAACCCGCGCCTTTGCGCAACCCACGCTGCGATCAATGCCATGGGGATCATCGTTCCCTGGGCGATGATGATGGTTGCCGAGGTGTAGGCGCTCGGGTCGGCCAATCCGCGTGAAACGACAGATTGCGAGAGCAGTGGCAGCATTGCCGCATTGCCGAAATGGAAGAGAAAGATCGTGATGCCGAAAACGACGAGCGCGCGCGACTTCAGCAAAATCACGATGCTCGAAGGTTCGCGGTTCCGATGCTGCGCGGATGGTTCGAGACCGCGGGCGACGTCGTGGTCGATTTCGGACGGCTTGATCAGGTAGACGCTGATGATCGAGGCGATTGCGAGAATGATCATCAGGACGAAGACTGCGATCAGACCGAAGACGTAGCCGAACGCGCCGGCAAGTATTGCCGAGACGACGTTTCCGCCATGGTTCCAAGCCTGGTTTCTTCCGAGCTGGCGGGCAAGCCCGGTCTGGCCGACAAGTCCGAGCGTCAAGCCTGCGATTGCCGGTGCGATGATCGCCGCGAACACGCTGGTGCCGATTTGCGAACCGGCGACGACCCAGAAGTTGGTGCTGATCAGCAATGCCAGCGTGCCCACGATGATCAACCCGGCGGCGGCGGCGATGATAGTCCGCTTGAAGCGCGTGGCGTCGACGAGCGCGCCGAGGGGCGTTGTCGCCAGCATCCCCGCCAGCCCGCCGAGGGTCATGACGTAGCCGATCTCGTCAGCCGCCCAGCCATGGCCGATGAGGAATACGCCGAGAAAAGGGCCGAGCCCGTCACGGACATCGGCCAAAGAGAAATTCATCGCGCTCAGCGCCCGGATCGAGCGTTGCGAGGGGTTTTGTTGCATGATGTCGTCCCTTCGATCCCCGGCGCCTAGCCGATGGGTCCCTTGAATATGAAGAAGGCGCCGGCGCAGATGAGCGCGAAGCCGATGACGTGGTTGAGGGTGAGTTGTTCGCCGAGGTAGAAGACCGAGAAGACCGCAAAGACGGTCAGGGTCAGGACTTCCTGGATGGTTTTCAATTCCGCCGCCGAATAGACCTCATGGCCGTATCGGTTGGCGGGCACGGCGAAGCAATATTCGGCAAACGCGATCAGCCAACTCACGCCGATGACGATGAGCAGCGGCTTGCCGGGATATTTCAGGTGACCGTACCAGGCGAACGTCATGAAGATGTTGGAGATGGCCAGAAGGCCGATCGGCATCAGGTGAGCGAATGTCATGGTGGCATGTTCCGTTTCGAACGATGCCTGCCATTAGCGTGCGCTCATTGAACGCGATTTGAATCTTGGATGAACCGAAACCAAACGGGTCCGTCAGAAGAGACGCAGGCTCTTCATGCTCACATGCCCGTTGCGTCCGATGATGATGTGGTCATGGACGGTGACGCCGAGCGGTTTGGCCGCGTCGGCGATCGTCTTGGTCATCTCGATGTCCGCGCGCGAGGGCGTCGGATCGCCGGAGGGATGGTTGTGGACGAGGATGATTGCGCTTGCGGAAAGTTCGAGAGCGCGCTTGACCACCTCGCGCGGGTAGACCGGCGTGTGATCGATCGTGCCCGTCTGCTGCACCTCGTCGGCGATCAGCACGTTCTTCTTGTCGAGGAAGAGAATCCGGAACTGCTCGCGCGTTTCGAATGCCATCGCGGCGCGGCAGTAGTCGATGACCTGGTTCCAGGAGCCGAGGAGTTCACGTTTGCCGACTTCGCCCTTGGCGAACAGACTGCCGGCTGCCGCGAGGAGTTTCAGGTCAAGCGCGGTCGATGCGCCGACGCCCTTCACTTCTGCCAGACGTGCAGCATCGGCGCCCAGCACTTCGGCGAACGAGCCGAAGCGTGCGATGAGAGCTTTTGCCGTTCCCTTGGTATCGGCGCGAGGGATCGAGCGGAAAAGCAACAATTCCAGCAATTCGTAGTCGGCAAGGGCAGAAGCGCCGCCTTGTTCGAACCGGGCGCGCAGCCTGTCGCGATGGCCGTGATAATGCGGCTTTTCAGCCTTCTTGCCGGCGGCGGCGGGCAATGGCGGGACTGCAATGCCATCGATGCTTCCGGCCAGCGGCCGTTCGGCGAAGAAGCCGCGCTCGTCGTCGCCGTCTGCCTCCCCCATCCGCCGCTCCCTCGGTCTGCGTCAGTTCAGGCCGGGGCGATCGAGCCCCGCAGGCGACAAGGAGAAGACCTCGCAGCCATCCTTCGTCACGCCGACCGTGTGTTCGTACTGCGCCGAGAGCGAGCGGTCGCGGGTCACGGCCGTCCAGCCGTCCGACAGCACCTTCACATGCGGGCGACCGAGATTGATCATCGGCTCGATGGTGAAGATCATGCCCGCGCGCATCTCCACACCTTCATGGGCGCTTCCGTAGTGCAGGATGTTCGGTGCGTCGTGGAAAAGCCGCCCGACGCCATGGCCGCAGAAATCGCGCACGACCGAGCAGCGCTCGGCTTCCGCGAAAGACTGGATCGCCGCGCCGATCGCCCCGGTGCGTGCGCCGGGTCTGACGGCGGCGATGCCGCGCATCAGGCATTCATGCGTGACTTCGAGCAGGCGTTCGGCGGCGCGCTTGATCTGCCCGACCGGGTACATGCGGCTCGAATCGCCGTGCCAGCCATCGACGATGTAGGTCACGTCGATATTGACGATGTCGCCTTCGCGCAGCGGCTTGGCGTCGGGAATGCCGTGGCAGACGACATGGTTGATCGAGGTGCAGGACGCCTTGGTATAGCCGCGGTAATTGAGCGTCGCGGGCAGCGCGCCGTGATCCATGCCGAACTCGAAGACGAATCTGTCGATGGTTTCGGTCGTCACGCCGGGCACGACCATCGCGGCCAACTCGTCGAGACAGCGCGCGGTCAACTGGCACGCCTTGCGCATACCGGCAAAGGCGTCTTCACTATAAAGCCGGATCTGGCCGGTGTTGCGCAGAGGGGCTGTCTCCGCGTCGAGATAGGTGACCATTTGCCGTTTACCCGCAGGCTCGCTGTCTGAATTGAATGAGGACAGACTTGGCATCAAGCGCGGCGGCATTCAACCCCTTGGCGTCTTACGTTCGCCGATGTGGCGCTTGCATCCGCTTCCGCCTCGACTATGCCAGGTGAAAAGGGAGCAGCGCATGGCCATGAGCACGACATTCGACATCTGCGTCATCGGCGCCGGGATCGCGGGCGCATCTGTTGCCGCCGAACTGGCCGACAAGGCGAGCATCCTTCTTCTCGAACGCGAGAGCCAGCCGGGCTATCACACCACGGGGCGTTCGGCGGCGCTCTTTTCCACCACCTATGGTCCGCGCGTGATCCGCGCCCTGTCGCGCGCATCGGCATCCTTGTACGACGATCCTCCGCAGGGCTTCGACCGCCCGTTGCTCACGCCGCGCGGGGCGCTCATGATTGCGCGGCAGGACCAGTTGGCGAGTCTCGATGCGCTGGACCGCGAACTTGCCGGCACGCCGGGCATCGAGCGGTTCGATGGAGCCGCAGCGCGTGTCCACGTCCCGCTGCTGCGCGAGGGTCATGTCGCTGCGGCCATCTTCGAGCGCTTCGCGCGCGACATCGACGTCCATGCGCTTCATCATGGCTATCTGCGTCAGTTCAAGGCGCGGGGCGGCGAGTTCTTCGCCAATGCCGGGGTCGAAATATTGGAGCGCGCGTCGCATGGCTGGACGATCGAGGCTGGCGGCAAGCGGTTCCACGCGACCAGAATCGTGAACGCTGCCGGCGCCTGGGCCGATGTCGTCGCACGAATGGCCGGCGTCAAGACGGTCGGACTGACGCCGAAGCGCCGGACTGCCGCCATGATCGCCTTGCCTGACGGCATGACCGGCCATGGCTGGCCCATGGTCGTCGACATCGACGAAGAGTTCTATGCCAAGCCGGATGCCGGCAAGCTACTGATCTCGCCAGCCGACGAGACGCCCTCGGAACCTTGCGACGCGCAGCCTGACGAATATGATGTCGCCGTCGCCGTCGACCGCGTCGAAACGGCGCTCGATATCCAGGTGCGCCGGATCGACAGCAAATGGGCGGGGCTGCGCACCTTCGCGGCCGACAAGAACCCGGTCGTCGGCTGGGGCGATGCGGAGCGCAGCTTCTTCTGGCTGGCGGGGCAGGGCGGCTATGGCATCCAGACCGCGCCGGCGCTTGCAAAACTTGCTGCCGCGCTCATCCTCGGCAAGGCGCCCGAACGCGCCATCATGGACCACGGCATCGACCTGGAACCGATGTCGCCCGGACGCGTCAGATTTCACGAATGAAAAGAGAGAGTGTTGGTACGCCCAAGGGGAATCGAACCCCTGTTTGCGCCGTGAAAGGGCGCCGTCCTAACCGCTAGACGATGGGCGCGTACAACGAGGCGGTTTATAGTAAGCTTCGCCGACAGGCACAACCCGGCAGGGCAAGAATTTCATACTTTTTCCGCTGAAACCGGCGTTACGCAACGTCGCAACAGGGCCGGAAGTCAGCCGCGTCGGCGGCAGCGCCAGTTCCAGTCCCGCTCCGGTCCCACATCCACATGGACGGACTCGGTATGGCAGTAGGTGCCGACGCCGCCGCGACCAGGCATCGAGCGCACATATTCGGCGAGCGCCCACTTGCTGACGCCGGCAACCTGAATGTCGGCTGCGGCGCAGGCCATGTGCAGCGAGTTGCGCGCGCCGCGCGCGCGGCGGTTGCGCTCGGCGCTTCGATAACCCGACGTGATGACGACCTTTTGGCCGAAGCGGCTTTCGATCGACTTCAAGACACGCACCAGCGAAGGCCGCAGGCACGACACGTCGACATCGTCATGCTGCTTCAGGAGACCGTTGGGCGCGAGTCGAGCGAGCCCCGGCGCATATGCCACCTGATAGAGCCCGCCATCCTCATTCAGATCGATGTCGCTGTCGTCGTCAATGCCGCTGCGTCGGCTGATCTCGAAAAGATTCGCATTGTCGCGCACGCCGGGCAGCGCATTCTCGCTGATCGAAGCCGTGCTGATCATGACCGGACGCGACTGCTTCGCTGTCGTGGAAATGGGTGCGCGGTTGGCCGCAAGGTCGACGATCGGCTTCGGCGTCTCGACAGTGGTCGCCACCTCTTCGGCAGACGTCGATTGTGCAACGGGCGCCTGTCGCGGCACGATCGGCGAGGGTGTGGCGCGGGCGGGCTGTTGTGAAAAGAACGCCGACAGAAAGCCGCGCTTTTGAGGTTCGGGTGTCGCGGTCTGTGCCGGCTGCGCGTCGCCTTGCAATTCGGCGGTCGACGCATCGCCTTCCGTCCTCGTCGTTTCCTGCACGGTGCCCTCGACCGGGGCGGTATCCGGCATTGCCGCGGCGACTTGCGCCTCGCCTTCTACTGGCAGAACGGCCGGATCGGCGGCAGGCATGTGATTGATCATGGTCGGCACGGAGGCGACCTGCTCGGGAAGGTTCGGATCGGTCTCGTCGAAAACGAAGCTCGGAACGGCCGATGGAGCAGCAACCGCGACTTCGGTCGCTCCATCATCGATGGTGGCGGACCGCGCTGCCTGCGGCATTGCCACGCCGGTTGCGCCATATTGCGGATTGAAGCCGAACATCGCCATGTCGGTATCGGACGTGGCCGAGCAGGATGCCAGAAGGGTCGCTGTCAGCGTTGCAAGCACAGCACGGTTGAGGGCGCTATGGCGGCGCGTACCTTCTGCAGACAATGCGTGTCCCCTTGGTGCGTCTCGTTTGGGCTGGCCTTCGCGTCTAAATGAGCGATCGCGAAGCATCCGCCGGGTCGAGACCTATCGGAATTGACTGTCGAGCACAACACCTGACCGGCCGAACGAACTTTCGATGTCAAGCCGCCGAATCGAGCGATTCACAGCTTGGCACCTGCGCCAATCGTCGCGGAGTATTGGGGAATTCGCGGCGTCTGTCTACACCCGCACCCTGACGTAATCCCCAGGTGCGTCAGCCAGAATTTCGGTATTCTTACCGATTTTCCTGGCTTTGGCCGTCTTGTCGTCCTGGGTGCGAATCCAGTTGTCCCAATGGGGCCACCACGAGCCCGGCGTTTCGGTCGCCTTTGCGACCCAGTCTTCGAATTCGCCCTTGGGCGCTCCGCCCGACCAGAACTGATATTTTCCCGCTGTCGGCGGATTGACGACGCCCGCAATATGGCCGGACCCTGCCATGACGTAGTCGACCGGTCCGCCGAAAAGGCCGCTGCCGACGAAGACCGACTTCGCCGGCGCGATATGATCTTCCTTGGTCGCCAGATTGTAGATCGGGATCTTCACGTCCTTGAGCGATACAGTTTTGCCGGCCAGCTTCATCTTGCCGGATGCGAGATTGTTTTCCAGGTAGCAGTTGCGCAGGTAGAAGGAGTGGTTCGCCGCGCTCATGCGCGTCGAATCGGAGTTCCAGTAGAGCAGGTCGAACGGCATCGGCGTCTTGCCGCGCATGTAGTTGTTGACGACATAGGGCCAGATCAGGTCGCCGGCGCGCAGCATGTTGAAGGCCGTCGCCATCTTCGTGCCGTCGAGATAGCCGCGTGTCTCCATCGCCCGTTCGAGCGCGCCGATCTGCTCCTCGTCGACGAAGACCTTGAGGTCGCCGGCATGGGTGAAGTCGACCTGCGTGGTGAAGAAGGTGGCGGTGGCGATGCGTTTCTCGCCCTGCTTTGCGAACAGCGCCAGAGCGGCGGCGAGAAGGGTGCCGCCGACGCAGTAGCCGATCGCGTTGACCTGCTTTTCGCCGGTCGCCTTCTCGACCGTATCGAGGGCGAACTGCACGCCGTCGCGGATATATTCCTCCCAGCCGGCGCGCGCGTGCCGCTCGTCCGGATTGACCCAGGAGATCACGAAGACCGTGTGCCCTTGTTCGACCGCCCAGCGGATGAAGGATTTCTCCGGATTGAGGTCGAGGATGTAGAATTTGTTGATCCAGGGCGGGCAGATGAGGAGAGGACGCTTCAGCACGTCCTTCGTGACCGGCTCGTACTGGATGATCTCTGCAACGTCGGAGCGCGCGACGACCTTGCCCGGCGTCGTCGCAATGTTCTTGCCGATCTCGAAGCGCGACGCATCGGACTGGCGAAGCTTCAGATCGCCCTTTCCGGCGGCGATGTCCTCGGCCAGCATTTTCAATCCCCGGACGAGATTCGCGCCGTTGCTCGAAACGGTTTCTCGGAAGAGTTCCGGATTGGTCAGGATGAAGTTCGACGGCGAGATCGCGTGGCTGATCTGCTTGACGTAGAACCCCGCCTTGTGACGCGTATGTTCGTCCAGCCCGTCCGCATGTTCGACAAGATCGTTCGCCCAGCGCGAGGTGACGAGATAGGTCTGCTTGAGGAAATCGAAAAAGGCGTTGCGGCCCCAGTCCGGGTCCTTGAAGCGCTTGTCGGCCGTTTCGGGCGCGGCGGGAGCATCGGGATCGGCGATCTTCGCCATCGATCGCGTCCAGGCTTCCATATAGCCCGAATAAAGCCGCGTCTGCGCCTCCAGCGCGCGCGAAGGATCGGACAGCCAGTATTCGGTGAGTCGCGAGAAGGTCTTGACCATGTCGGCCATCGGCTCGGCGAGCGTGTCGCGCACCTCGCCGGCCTCGCGCGGCGCCGTCCATGCAGCCGCGACCTTTCCCGCTTCCTCCATCATGTGCGAGACGTTGACCGCGAATGCCTCGGGGTCCTTCACAAGGTAGTCTTCGATATCCGGGGCGTCCGCCTTCTGCGCGCCTTGCGATGTCTTGGGGCCGGCCATGATTTTTGCGCTTCCTCCCGGCGGCATTTTCTTTACAGACTAACACGACGGGACGCAGGCGGTCCAACGATTGCAACCGCCGGAATGACGGAAAGAGGAAGAATGGCCGGTCATCTCATTTCGAAGCTTTCGGGCGCGCTTCTGGTCGCCGTCCTGGCCCTTTCGGCATGTGCCGCGCCGCAGGCGAACCGGGGCGTTTCGGCGTCAACCGCATCTGTCGGCTCGGGCACCTATCCCAATCTCAACGTTCCGCTGCAACCGGCCGCCGCGCAGATCACGCCGGAAGAGCGCACGGCGACGGCAGACGAATTGCGCGCCCGCCGTGATGGCCTCGCCCCTGCTGCGGCAACGCCGCCGGCGTCTTCCGCGGCGCAGTTGCGCCAGATCGGCAGCACTCATGCCGAAGGCGCGATCCGTCGCATCGAACGCAATTGAGGGCGATGGTCCGTCTCGACCGTCGCTTTGAAACTGTGTATAGCCGCGTCCATTCCCTCTAGCCGCGCCGGGTTTGCCCCATGGAAGAGTTTCACAAGGTCCGCCGTCTTCCGCCCTACGTTTTCGAGCAGGTGAACCGCCTGAAGGCTTCCGCTCGCGCCAGAGGCGCCGACATCATCGATCTGGGTATGGGAAATCCCGACCTGCCGACGCCGAAGGCGATCGTCGACAAGCTGGTCGATGTGGTCCGCGATCCACGCACGCACCGCTATTCGTCCTCGCGCGGCATTCCGGGCCTGCGCCGCGCGCAAGCGAATTACTATGCCCGCCGCTTCGGCGTGAAGCTCAATCCCGACACGCAGATCGTCGCCACGCTCGGCTCCAAGGAGGGCTTCGCCAATATGGCGCAGGCGATCACCGCGCCCGGCGACGTGATCTTGTGCCCGAACCCGACCTATCCGATCCACGCCTTCGGCTTCATCATGTCGGGCGGCGTCATCCGCTCGATGCAGGTCGAGCCCGATAACGGTTTCATCCCGGCGCTCGAGCGGGCGATCAAGCACTCGATCCCCAAGCCGCTGGCGCTGATCATGAACTACCCGTCGAACCCGACGGCGCATGTCGCCTCGCTCGACTTCTACAAGGAGGTCGTCGCGTTCGCCCGCAAGAACGACCTTATCATCCTGTCCGATCTCGCCTATGCCGAGATTTACTTCGACAACACGCCGCCTCCGTCGATCCTCCAGGTTCCGGGCGCCATGGACATCGCGGTCGAGTTCACGTCGATGTCGAAAACCTTCTCCATGCCCGGCTGGCGCATGGGCTTTGCAGTCGGCAACGAGCGCCTGATCTCGGCGTTGACGCGCGTCAAATCCTATCTTGACTATGGCGCCTTCACGCCGATCCAGGTCGCCGCGACTGCCGCGCTCAACGGCGACGGCGCTGAAGTCGACGAGGTCCGCAAGGTCTATCACCGCCGCCGCGACGTCATGGTCGACGCGTTCGGTCGCGCCGGCTGGACCATTCCGGCGCCGGCCGCGACGATGTTCGCCTGGGCGCCGATCCCCGACCAGTTCAGGCATCTTGGCTCGCTGGAATTCTCCAAGCTTCTGGTGGAAAAGGCAGACGTCGCGGTCGCGCCGGGCATCGGCTTCGGCGAGCATGGCGACGACTATGTGCGCCTCGCGCTGGTCGAGAACGAGCACCGCATCCGCCAGGCGGCGCGCTCGATCAAGAAGTTCATGGGGGCCTCGGCTCCGGCACCCGACAATGTGGTGCAGATCGGCGCGCGGCGCTGAACGACAAAACTGGGTATTGAAAGGACGATTGGGGGCATGAGCGAAGCATTGCGCGTGGGTATCGCCGGGTTGGGCACGGTCGGCGCTTCCGTCGTCCGGCTGGTCACCGAGAGGGCGGCCGAACTCACCCGCCAGTGCGGCCGGCCGATCTCCATCGTTGCCGTCACCGCACGCGACAAGTCGCGCGACCGGGGCATCTCGCTCGACGGCATGGAATGGTTCGACGATCCGGTCGCTCTCGCGAAGTCGAAGGACATCGACGTCTTCGTCGAACTGATCGGCGGCGATGAGGGGCCGGCCCGCGAATCGGTCAAGGCCGCGCTCGACGCCGGTCATCACGTCGTCACCGCCAACAAGGCGCTTCTCGCCAAGCATGGCCTCGCTCTCGCTGACGCCGCCGAAAAGCGCGGTGTGCTGCTGAACTACGAAGCGGCCGTCGCCGGAGGCATTCCCGTCATCAAGACGATGCGCGAGGCGCTGGCCGGCAACACGGTGCTGCGCGTTTTCGGCATCCTCAACGGCACCTGCAACTACATTCTGACGCGCATGGAGGCCGAAGGCATTTCCTTCGAGGACTGCCTCGCGGACGCCCAGCGCCTCGGCTATGCCGAGGCCGACCCGACCTTCGACATCGAGGGCAACGACACCGCCCACAAGCTCGCCATCCTCACCAGCCTCGCCTTCGGCACCAAGATCGCCGCCGACGACATCTACATGGAAGGCATCTCGAACATCACGCAGGCCGATATCCGCGCCGCGTCCGAACTCGGCTACCGCATCAAGCTTCTCGGCGTCGCGCAGAAGACCGAGACCGGAATCGAGCAGCGCGTCCACCCGACCATGGTGCCGACCGCGTCGGTCATCGCGCAGGTTCACGGCGTCACCAACGCCGTCGCGATCGAGACCGACATTCTGGGCGAACTGCTGCTCTCCGGCCCCGGCGCCGGCGGCAATGCCACCGCCTCGGCGGTCATCGGCGACATCGCCGATATCGCCAAAAGCCGTCCCGGCTTCCAGCACGGACCCGTCTTCGGCCGCCCCGCCAGGGAACTCGCGCCGTGCAAGAAGGCGAGGATGCGCGCCCATGAAGGCGGCTACTTCATCCGCCTGACGGTCTATGACCGCACCGGCGTCTTCGCGGCCCTGTCGCGGCGCATGGCCGACAACGACATTTCGCTGGAATCGATTGTCCAGCATTCCGACCGGGATGCTGCGGCCGACCAGAAAACCGTCATCCTCGTCACGCATGAGACGACGGAAGCGGCCGTGCGCAAGGCGATCGACGGCGTGACGAAGGACGGCCACCTCGTCGACACGCCGCAGGTCATCCGCATCGAGCGTGCCGGCTGATGGCGCGCCGGGCAGCGCCTTGACCCTGGAGCGGCGTCGCTTCTTCGACGTGCGCCGGTCGGTGCGGGGTCTCGCCTGGGAACACCGGCTCGATCCGCGCCAGGAAAACATCGCGCTCGCCATCGCCCAGTCCCATGGCGTGCCCGACATCGTCGCGCGCGTCCTCGCAGCGCGCGGCGTCGGGCTCGACGAGACGCCGCGCTTTCTCGACCCGACCATCCGCGACCTGTTGCCCAACCCGTCGTCGCTGACTGACATGGACAAGGCCGCCGAACGCATCGCCGATGCGATCGAGCGCCGCGAGCCGGTCGCGATCTTCGGCGACTACGACGTCGACGGTGCCTGTTCGTCGGCGCTGATGACGCGTTATCTCGCCCATTTCGGCGTGCCGGCCGAAATCTACATCCCGGACCGCATCTTCGAAGGCTACGGCCCGAACCCGGATGCCATGCGCGACCTCATTTCGCGCGGCGCGAAGCTGATCGTGACCGTCGACTGCGGCACCAACAGCGCGCCCTCCATCGACGCCGCCAACGAGGCGGGCGCAGGCGTCGTCGTTCTCGATCATCATCAGGTCGGCGGTCCGCTGCCCGCTGCGGTCGCGGTCGTCAATCCGAATCGCGAGGACGATCTGTCGGGTCAGGGGCATTTGTGCGCTGCCGGCGTGGTTTTCGTCACGCTGGTCCGCGTCACCAGCATCCTGCGGTCGCGCGGCCGCACCGATCTGCCCGATCTCCTGTCGATGCTCGATCTCGTCGCGCTGGCAACCGTCTGCGACGTTGTTCCCCTGACTGGTGTCAACCGCGCCTTCGTCGTCAAGGGGCTGGCCGCCGCGCGGCGGCTCGGCAATCCCGGCATCGCAGCTCTGGCGCGCATTTCCAGGATCGGCGAGCCGCTGAACGTCTTTCATTTCGGCTTCATCATCGGCCCGCGCATCAATGCAGGCGGGCGCATCGGCGATGCGGCATTGGGATCGAAGCTTCTGGCCTGCGACGATCCGGTCGAGGCCGGCACGATCGCCGAGACGCTCGATCGGCTCAACCAGGAGCGTCAGGCGATGGAAGCCGTCATGCTGCTCGACGCCAAGGCGCAGGCTGATGCAGAACTCGTCCATGGCGACGGGCCGGGCGTTCTCGTCGCCGTCAGCGACAATTGGCATCCGGGCATTGTCGGCCTTCTCGCCTCGCGCTTGAAGGATCACGCGCGCCGTCCCGCCTTCGCGATCTCGTTCAACGCCAGCGGTGTCGGCAGCGGCTCGGGACGCTCTGTGCCCGGTTTGGATCTCGGCCGCCTCGTCCGCGACGCCGTCGATGTCGGCCTGCTCGTCAAGGGCGGCGGACACGCGATGGCGGCGGGCATTACCGTTCGCCGCGAAAAGCTCGGCGAGTTGCGCGCCTTCTTCGAGGAGCGCGCGGCAGCGCAGGTCAAGGACCTTCGCGACGGCGAGACGCTGAAGATCGACGCCGCGCTCTCCGCCGAGGGTGCGCGCTTCGATCTCCTCGACGCGATGGAAACGGCAGGGCCTTTCGGCGCCGGCCATCCGCAGCCGGTTCTTGCCTTGCCGCGCCACCGCATCCTCGACGCCCGCGCTGTGGGTGCCGCTCATCTGCGCGTCGAACTTGTCTCGGAAATGGGCGGGCGGTTGCAGGCCATGGCGTTCCGCTCGGCCGAAACCGATCTCGGCCGTTTTCTGGCGACTTCCCGTGGCCAGACGGTCCATGTCGCCGGCTCTATCGCGTCCAACTACTGGAACGGCTCGCGCTCGGTGCAATTCAGGATTCTGGATGCGGCGAAAACCTAAGCCAGGACGTTCTGCAGCCGATCGAGTTCGGCAAGCTGTGCCCGAGTCGCGTCATAGCCGAGCTTGATCAGTTCGTCGGCGCGGTGAAACTCCGTCAGCCCGATATGGCCGAGCTTTGGATGAAGGGAGAGGTCCGGCGGATCTCCCGCCAGCCGCGCTCGCGAAATGCGGTCCTGGATGATGTTGAAGGCTTCGACCATGACGCCGGTGATGCCGAGCCGTGATTCCCGGTCGCGCGGCCCTTTGTCGACGATGAGCGGGGTTTTCTTGCCGTCGGTCATTTCCTCGCCATCCTCCGGCATGTCGGCCGAGTGCTTGATGACGGCGGCGCGCCCGAACAGATCGTAGTGAAGGTTCACGGCCACGACGAGGGGCTGTTCGTAGGCGCGGCAGACGGACACGGGGACCGGGTTGACCAAAGCGCCGTCGACCAGAACGCGCTTGTTGCAGACGACTGGCTCGAAGACGCCGGGCAGCGCATAGGATGCGCGCATCGCGTTGATCAGCGATCCGCTCGACAGCCAGATTTCGTGGCCGGTGCGGATCTCGGCGGCAACGCATACGAAGGGCCGCGGAAGGTCGGCGAAGGTCAAACCTTCCAGATGTTCCTGCATCCGCGCCGTCAACCGCATTCCGCCGAGAAGGCCCGAACCGCGCAGGTTGAAGTCGAGCAGGCCGAATATCCGGCGCTTCGTCAACGATCGGGCGAAATCCTCCAGTTCATCCAGCTTACCTGCCAGATAGCAGCCTCCGACCAGCGCGCCGATCGAGGTGCCGGCGATCATGTTGATGCGGATGCCTGCCTCGTCGAGCGCGCGCAGCACGCCGATATGGGCCCAGCCGCGCGCCGCGCCACCGCCCAGCGCCAGTGCAATGCCCATCGGCTCCGGCTTTTCCCGGAGCTTGATGTCGGGCGAAGGCGGCAAGGGCGCGCCTGCTTCCGGCTTGCTCATGAAGGACGCCCAGTCGAGCATCGGTCGCTCCGTCTCAGATCGATCCATATTGCCTGGATATGGTATCGGAAGAATGAAGACGAGCGATGCGCCAGAGCAATCGCCTATTTGGTGTAGATGTCTTCGGGATCGAACTTCGGCTCGGAATCGATGATCAGCCGCGCGCTTCCGTCCGCCAGTTCGGCCTTGCGATAAAAGCAGGAGCGCCGGCCCGTATGGCACGTCGCGCCATGCCCCGCGACTTCCACGCGAAGCCAGATCGCGTCCTGGTCGCAATCGGTGCGCAACTCGACGATGGTCTGGAGATTGCCCGACGTCTCGCCCTTCTTCCAGAGTTCGTTGCGCGAGCGTGACCAGTAATGCGCGATGCCTGTCTCCAGGGAAAGGGCAAGCGCTTCGGCATTCATGTGTGCCACCATCAGCAGAACACCGTCTCTCGCATCGGTGACGATGGCGGTAATCAAGCCGGCTGCATCGAATCGCGGGGCCAGAACGGCGCCCTCTTCGAGCGCCGCCTTGGAGGTCGGGGGAGATGAGAACTGCATCTGGTCCTGCGGGTAATGGAGATCAGGGGGCGCGGAAATCTCGCAGCGACATCATGAAGCGTGCCTGCTCTTCAGGATGATCGCGGAATGCCCCGGTAAATGTCGATGTCATGGTGCTGGAGCCCGATTTGCGAATGCCGCGCATGGCCATGCACATATGCTCGGCCTCGATGACGACCGCGACGCCGCGCGGCGTGAGCGCATCCTGGATTACGCCGGCGATCTGCGCCGTCATGGCTTCCTGCGTCTGGAGGCGGTGGGCGAAGATGTCGACCACGCGCGCTATCTTCGACAGGCCGACGACCTTGCCATCCGGCAGGTAGCCGACATGCGCCTTGCCGATGATCGGCACCATATGATGCTCGCAATGCGAGTGGAACGGGATATCGCGGATCAGGACCAGATCGTCATAGCCGGCCACTTCCTCGAAGGTCCGGCCCAGTTCCTCGAACGGGTCCTGATCGTAGCCGGAAAACATCTCCCTATAGGCTTTTGCGACGCGCTTTGGCGTATCGACCAGCCCCTCGCGGTCCGGGTCGTCTCCGGTCCAGCGTAGCAGGACGCGCACCGCCGCTTCCACTTCGGCCTGTGTCGGGCGCGGCTTTTGCTCAATCGTCTTTTCGGCGTCGGCGCGGTTGGGGAATGATTTCACAATTGCGTCCATGAAAGGCGTCTCCCGTAGTTCCCCTCTACGGAGGAACGAGTTGAACGGACCACAGCCTTTCCCGGAAATTCGGCCAACCGTGCCGTCGATCCGAAATGGCGTGCATACAAATGACCGTGATGCCGGGGACGGCTTGTCGGGTCAATTGCACAACCACTATATATTCTCGCATCGGCCGATGAAAAGGCATGGCAGCGGCGACGAATTGTTCAGCCGCGCCGCAAAGTTGGAATCTGCGATGATCGACGATGTCTACAACGCGAAAATCCTGGGCTTTGCCGGCAATATCGAGCGGCTCGGCCGTCTTTCCGACCCGGATGCGAGCGCGACCGCACATTCCAAGTTGTGCGGATCGACCGTGACCATCGACATCAGGATGCACGGCGACGAAGTGGTCGATTTCGCCCATGAGGTGAAAGCCTGCGCGCTCGGTCAGGCATCGTCCTCGATCATGGCGCGCCATGTCGTCGGTGCCCGCGCTGGCGAATTGCGCAGCGTGCGCGAGACGATGCGCCGCATGTTGAAGGAAAACGGTTCGCCGCCAGAAGGCCGTTTCGCCGATCTGCGCTATCTGGAACCCGTGCGCGACTACAAGGCACGTCACGCCTCGACCATGCTGACCTTCGACGCCGTCGTCGACGCCATCGACCAGATCGAAAAAAAGCGCGCCGGCCAGGCGGCGTAGGGGGAGAACATGCGGCCATCCGAATCGCTTGCCAGGCACCGGGATGAGGTTCTCGCCGTCATCGCCCGTTATCCGCTCGCCAACCCTTGCCTTTTCGGTTCGGTCGCCAGAGGTGACGATGCGGAAGGAAGCGATATCGACATTCTCGTCGAGGATCGCGCCCCCATGTCGACATTCGAACTCGCCGATCTTGAACTCGAATTGGAAGCTCTTCTCAAAACAAGGGTCGATGTGCGGTTAAGGACCGACCTGTCGAAAGATGTTGCGAGCCGCGTGGCAAGCGACCTTCGGCCGTTGTGATGCGACAATCCGACGACAAGGCAATTGACGATCTGTTGGCCGACATCGTCCATTGGTCCGAGCGGATTGAGGCGTACATCCTACATCTTTATGACCAAGCGTTCGAACGAAGTAAACTCGTGCAGGATGCAGTTATCCGCTGTCTCGAAGTGGTTGGCGAAGCGTCGGGGCGAATACTGAAAATCGATCCGGACTTTCAGGTGCGCTATCCGCTTCTCGAACTGAAGCAGGCATACCGGGCGCGCAATCGGACTGCGCATGGTTATGGCTCGGTCAGCGTCGCGTCGATCTGGCGATCCGCGACGTTCGCCTCACCGCGTTTGGCGCAGGAAGCCCGGCGCGGGCTTGCTGCGCGAAGGCGATGACCAACCGCTCGCGCAACTGGTCCGGCCCCTGGCCGCGCACGCCGGGGCGGCTGTTCGGCACCGGACTGGTGCGTCTCTATCAGCTCACGCTTTCCGGCTTCGTCGGCAATTCGTGCCGGCATTATCCGACCTGTTCGGAATTTGCCTATGAGGCGATCGCGCGCCATGGGCTGTGGCGGGGCGGGTTCATGGGGCTCTTTCGCGTGATGCGGTGCGGACCGGGCGGGACGCACGGCATCGACCTCGTCCCCGAACGGCTCGACCGCGACCAGGCATGGTATGCGCCGTGGCGCTTGTGGCGCGTCAGCCGCAAGACCGGCGCGGCCTGATCTTGTCGATATTCGCCTGATCGGCTAAACGCGCTGGCATCGACAACCACCTGCGCTCGTTTGCAGGACTGGATAGGAAGCATTTGATGCCCGAAATCTCCCTGACATTTCCCGATGGTTCCGTTCGCGCGCACGACGCCGCCGCGACGGGTGCCGATCTCGCCAATTCCATCTCCAGGTCGCTAGCCAAGAAGGCGGTCGCCTATGCGGTCGACGGTCAGGTGCGCGACCTGTCCGATCCGCTCGCCGGCGACGGTGCGGTCGAGATCATCACGCGCAGCGATCCGCGCGCCCTGGAACTGATCCGCCACGATGCCGCTCACGTCCTCGCCGAGGCGGTGCAGGAGCTTTGGCCCGACACGCAGGTCACCATCGGCCCGGTCATCGAAAACGGCTTCTACTACGATTTCGCCCGCGACACGCCCTTCACGCTCGACGATTTGCCGGTCATCGAGAAGAAGATGCGCGAGATCATCGGCCGCAACAAACCCTTCACGAAACAGGTCTGGACGCGCGACAAGGCACGTCAGGTCTTCGCCGAGAAGGGCGAGGCGTACAAGGTGGAACTGATCGACGCGATCCCCGCCGACCAGGACCTCAAGATCTACGCGCAGGGCGACTGGTTCGACCTTTGCCGCGGCCCCCACATGGCCTCCACCGGCCAGATCGGCAACGCGTTCAAGCTGATGAAGGTGGCTGGCGCCTACTGGCGCGGGGATTCCAACAACCCGATGCTGACGCGCATCTACGGGACGGCATTTGCCGAGCAGTCCGATCTCGATGCCTATCTGCACCTGCTGGAGGAGGCCGAGAAGCGCGACCATCGCCGGCTCGGCCGCGAAATGGATCTCTTCCATTTTCAGGAGGAAGGGCCGGGCGTCGTCTTCTGGCACGCCAAGGGCTGGCGCATGTTCCAGAAGCTGACGGCCTATATGCGCCGACGGCTGGAAGCCGACTATGACGAGGTGAACGCGCCGCAAGTGCTCGATTCCTCGCTCTGGCAGACCTCCGGTCATTGGGGCTGGTACAAGGAGAACATGTTCGCGGTGCAGTCGGCCGATCCGAAGGCGGAGGACCAGCGCGTCTTCGCCCTGAAGCCGATGAATTGCCCCGGCCATGTCCAGATATTCAAGCACGGCCTGAAGTCGTACCGCGAACTGCCGATCCGGCTTGCCGAATTCGGCACGGTCCATCGCTACGAGCCGTCCGGCGCCCTTCACGGCCTGATGCGCGTGCGCGGCTTCACGCAGGATGATGCGCACATCTTCTGCACGGACGAGCAGATGGCGGCCGAGTGCCTGAAGATCAATGACCTGATCCTCTCGGTCTACGAGGATTTTGGCTTCGACGAGATCGTCGTGAAGCTCTCGACGCGCCCGGAAAAGCGCGTCGGCTCCGATGCTCTCTGGGATCGCGCCGAATCCGTCATGATGGACGTTCTCAAGCAGATCGAAGCGCAGTCGGGCGGGCGCATCAAGACCGGGATCATGCCGGGTGAGGGCGCGTTTTACGGGCCGAAGTTCGAGTACACGCTGCGCGATGCGATCGGCCGCGAATGGCAGTGCGGCACGACGCAGGTCGACTTCAACCTGCCCGAACGCTTCGGCGCCTTCTACATCGACAAGGATTCGGAGAAGAAGCAGCCGGTGATGATCCACCGCGCCATCTGCGGCTCCATGGAGCGCTTCCTCGGCATCCTGATCGAGAACTTCGCCGGCCATTTCCCACTCTGGTTCGCGCCGGTGCAGGTGGTCGTCGCGACCATCACCTCCGACGCCGACGACTACGCGAAATCGGTCGTCGCCCGGCTGAAGGCGGCCGGCATCCATGCCGAGCCGGACCTGCGCAACGAGAAGATCAACTACAAGGTCCGCGAGCACTCGATGGCCAAGGTCCCGGTCATTCTCGTGTGCGGCAAGCGCGAGGCGGAGGAGGCGACGGTCAACATGCGCCGCCTCGGCTCGCGCGACCAGCAGTCGCTGCCGCTGGACGAGGCGCTGGAGCATTTGCGGCAGGAAGCGGTCGCGCCGGACCTGAAGCGGCTCGCTTCCGCGAACTGATCGAACGAGGGGCGGCTCCGGTCGCCCCTTTTCACATGGCTGTCATGGCGCTGCGCGACATTGCCGGCCATGATCGCGATCCGCCGCCAGCGCCTCTTTCCCGAACTCAGCTACGCCAATGCGAGCCATCGGCGGGTGCAACGCTTTGTGATCGAGCGTATCGAGCATTTCTGCGGACGCGACCGCTTCGCCGCCCTTTACGACATCTGGCGTCGCGACGTCGCGCCGGGCGGCGTCGATCTCTTTTCAACCATGTTGCGCATGGTCGGTATCGAATTGCGAATCAAGGGCGTCTGGCCGCCTGCACACCTGCCAGATACGCCTTTGGTCATGGTCGCCAACCATCCGTTCGGAATTGCCGATGGCATCGCGATCCTGTCGCTCGCCGAGCGGCTCGGCCGCCCGTTCCGCGTGATGATCCACAAGGATCTGATGCGGATATCGGAAATGGTGCCCTATGCGCTTCCGATCGACTTTTCCGAAACCCGTGAGGCGGTCGCCGCCAATCTGGCCGTGCGCAATGAGGCTCTGCGTCTCCTGAAGGCGGGCGTCACCATCGTCGTCTTCCCGGCAGGCGGCGTCGCGACGGCGACCCGGATCGTCGGCAAGGCCAGCGATCTGGAATGGAAGATGTTCCCGGCGCGCTTGGTTCGCGATGCGCGCGCGTCCGTCGTTCCGCTGCATTTCGAGGGCCAGAACAGCCGGTGGTTTCACCTTGCGAGCCATTTTTCGATGACGCTGCGAACCGCGCTGCTGATCCCGGAATTCACGAGGCGCGCAGGTCGTCCGATGGACGTGCGGATCGGCCCCGTCATTCACGCCGACGAGTTCGATCGTGAGCGCAAGGCGATTCTGGAGCGCATGTACCGGGCCGTCTTCGAACTGGCTGATGAGCGCACCATGCGGGCTGTGGCACCGGCCACTCTCGGTGAATTCTTCGTCCGCTAACCACCGCCGGAAGCGTCGATCCGGTCGCCGCCATTTTCGTCGGCGATGACCTCGACATCGCTGTTCCGGCCAGCAACGACCCTGAATTCACGCTGGTAGAGACGCTCGCGGTTGCGCGCGACGGCGACATAGTCGCCTTCCGCAAGCACCATCGACGCGAATGCGCCGACGCTCTCGCGCACGATGTCGCCCGAATCGGTGAGAATCGCCCATGACGTGTCGGCGATCGCCTCTCCGCCCGCCTCGCGCACGAGCTTCATGGTGATCTCGGCCGCCTTGTGCTCGACCGTTGCCTCGGTCAGTTGCCCAGCCTCCACGCGGATGTCGGAGCGGATGACCGCGTTGACGTTTCCATAGGTCGACACGACGTGATAGGTGCCGCTGTTGAGGCGCACCACCGCCTTCGGACTGACATTGGGCACGATCAGCGCGCGTTCGCCCGCTGCGTCGCCGGCCCCTTCATAGACGGAAAAGCGTAGCTTGTCGGATGGAATTCCACCCCCGCCGGAAATGACCGCGTCGAGCTTGAGCCCGCCCGCGTCGAGCACGAATTGTTCCTCGCGCGCATTCGGGCCGATGGTGATGCGCTTCGTCGCGCCGGCCCGGCCGAACGTCGCATGGACGAGATAACTGCCGGGATCGAGCTGGAAATTGCTGGTTCCGCCCTGTGCGGTGGCGATCAGCGGCAGTTTTCCGTCCGGTCCCGGTTCGGGTCGGAAGACGCGCCAGACCATGCCACGCTCGATCTCGGCGCCGTCGCCGGTCAGTCGGGCGGACAGGGTGAGCGAGCCGGCTCCGGGCATGGCAAGCGGCACTCCGATCGAAGGCGCCGCATAGCCGGTGATGCCCGGCAGTTCGATTTGCGGCAACGGAGAGGGCATCTGGATTTGCGGCAATGTTCCAGCGCCCCCATCGGGCTGCGACTGGATCGGCGGCAGTGAAAGAGGGGGAGGCGTTGCCGCGCCGGGGATTTCGAGCCGCGGCATTGCGCCGGATGGAGCTCCGAAGCCGAGATTGCCGCCGGGTCCGGGACCTGAACCGCCAAATCCGCCGCCAGGACCTCCATCTTGCGCGTGAACCGGAGCGATGCCTGTCAGCAAGGCGAGAATGACGACGCGGATCAGTCGCATTGTGAACGGTCTGGCACAGGAAACATACCTTGCGTTGAACCCGAAAGCGGTGGCAATTTCAAGGCTCTCCGACAGGGCGGGGAGGTCGGCTTTCCATCTTGCGAATGCCGTTATTCCCGCCGATTCAATCCCTTGGAAGAGGAAAACACGATTTGACGTCTTCGACGATCGAATTCCTTCTCAACAGGAAGTCCGCCCCCATTGCCGAGTTGAATGGCCCCGGCCCCTCGGATGACGAGATCCGCACGCTCCTGACCATCGCAGCACGAGTGCCCGATCATGGCCGCCTGGCGCCCTGGCGGTTCATCCTCTATCGCGGCGATGCGCGGGAGCGGGTGGGCGAGAAACTGGCCGAACTGGCCGAGAAGCGCGAAGGACCGCTCACCGATGCGCGCCGCGAGCAGGAGCGCACACGCTTTTCGCGCGCGCCGCTGGTGATCGGCGTCGTCCACGTTCCGCGCGACAATCCGAAAATTCCGCAATGGGAGATGTTCCTGTCCGGCGGTGCCGTCGCGATGAACCTCCTCGTTGCCGCGAGCGCCATGGGCTATGGCGCGAACTGGATCACCAACTGGTATTCGGACCTGGAGGAGGGGCGGGCGATCCTCGGCCTGAAGCCGCCGGAGCGCGTCATCGGCTTCGTCCATATCGGCAGTTTCGAGGGCGAGGCGTTCGAGCGCCCGCGCCCCGATCTCGATGCGCTGATCACCGAATTCGGAGCCGATTCCTGATGTTTTACGAGCCGAAGAACGGCCACGGCCTGCCACATGACCCGTCGAAGGCGATCGTCTCGCCGCGGCCGATCGGCTGGGTTTCGACCCTGTCCGGCGCGGGCGCTCTCAACCTTGCGCCCTATTCATTCTTCAACGCGCTGACGACCGCGCCCTTCCTGGTCATGTTCTCGTCGGAAGGCGAGAAGGACAGCGTCGTCAACTGTCGCGCGACGGGCGAATTCGTCATCAATCTCGCCAGCCGTGATCTCGCCGAGGCGATGAATGCCAGCGCGGTCGATGCGCCGCACGGGATGAGCGAGTTCGACTACGCGAAGCTTCAAACCGCGCCGTCGAGGCTCGTCGCTCCGCCGCGCGTGGCGAGCGCCCACGCCGCGCTCGAATGCAAGGTCACGCAGATCTTCCGACCCGTCGGCCATGACGGAAAGCCGTCCGCCGCGACCGTGGTCATCGGCGAGGTCGTCGGCGTCCATATCGACGACGATGTCCTCACCAACGGCCTCTTCGATGTCGTCAAGGCAGGCAATCTCGCCCGCCTCGGCTACATGGATTATACCTCCGTCACCGAGACCTTCGCCATGCGCCGTCCGCGCTGGAAGGCCGATTAGGCGATTCCGGCGGCGGCCGCGCGGGCGATCAGCCGCTCGGCGCGCTTGAGATGCGGGCGGTCGAACATCGCGCCGTCGATGGCGACGACGCCGGGATTGCCGGCCGCCGCGAAAGCCGCGATCACCGCGCGGGCGTGGGCGACGGCCTCGACGGAGGGCGTGAAGACCTCGTTGATGATCGGAACCTGCGCCGGATGAATCGCCATGCGCCCGGTAAAGCCGTCGCGGATGCCGGCAACGCAGTCGGCACGAAATCCGTCCTCGTCACGGAAATTCGGAAACACCGTGTCGATCGCGGCGGCCTGCGCGGCGCTCGCCGCAAGCAGCGTCACCGCGCGCGCAAGACTGAAAAGGTCCGTATAGGCGCCCGTCTCGTCGCGCGTCGCGCTTGCACCGATATCGGCCGACAGGTCCTCCGCGCCCCAGGTCAGCGCGCCGAGCCGCGCATGGGCGCGGTAGGTCGCGGCGGCGAGGACGCCGGCACCCGTTTCGGTGATGATGGGAATGATCTGCGTCGCCCCATCCTCGATGCCGTGATCGGCCTCGTGGACGCGCAGCTTGGCCGACAGATGCTCCAGATCGGCATAGCCGCTGCATTTGGGCAGCATGATCGCATCGGGCCGCGCGGCCATCACGGCCGCGAGGTCGTCGTCGGTGAGGCCGGTCGTCAGGTCGTTGACGCGCACGATCAGTTGCGGACCGCCCGGCCGGCGCTTCGCGACGAAGTCATGTGACAGTTCGCGCGCGGCCGGCTTGTTCGCAGCCGAAACCGAATCCTCCAGATCGAGAATCAGCGCGTCGGCGCCGGAACCGAGCCCTTTGTCGAGTTTGCGCTCCGAATCGCCGGGCACGAAGAGCATGGAGCGCATCAGACGGGCCTCCTCAGCATCATGGCCTGGCGCGTGCATTTCGCGACCAGCACGTCGTTCTGGTTATAGGCCCGGTGCTCGAATTCGATGATGCCGCGATCGGCCTTCGACTTCGACGGCCGCACGCTCTTCACCTCGGTCTCGACGCGCACCGTGTCGCCATGGAAGAGCGGATGCGGAAACACCGTGTCGGTCATGCCGAGATTTCCGATCGTCGTGCCGAGCGTGGTGTCATGCACCGAGATGCCGATCATCAGGCCGAGCGTGAACAGCGAATTGACGAGCGGCTTTCCCCATTCGCTTTTCGCCGCGAAATCGAAATCGATGTGGAGCGGCTGCGGGTTCAGCGTCATCACCGAGAACAGCATATTGTCGCTCTCGGTGATGGACTTGGTCAGCGTGTGCCGGATGATTTGTCCCGGCACGAATTCCTCGAGGTAAAGTCCTGCCATGAACGGCTTCTCCTGATCGCGAACATGACGCGTTAAAGAACATGGTGAACCGTTCGTAAACCAATTCGCGCTAGCGTCCACGCATAGTTTGCGAAGGGGACGGGCGTGACGACGGCAATCGCGGAAACATATCTGCGCTCGACGCGCGCCAGCGAACGCGCCACTGCGGCCGAATATCTCGCCAACACCGTTGTCGCCGCTGAAACGCCGCGCGAGGATCGCCATGCCGCAATTTCGGCGCTCACCCTTCTTGCCGAAGACCCGTCGCCGAACGTTCGCGGCGCCATCGCCAGCGCCCTCGCGGGCAGCCGCCGCGCGCCGCTTCACATCGTCCTGCATCTGGCCAAGGACCAGCCGTCCGTCGCCGCGCCGATCCTCCTGCGTTCGCCGCTTCTGACCGAAAACGATCTGGTCGAACTCGTCGTCATGCTCGATGCGCGCGGCCAGGCCGTGATCGCCCGCCGCGCCGCTCTTGCGCCCGGTCTTGCCGCCGCGCTTTGCGCATTCGGTTCGCGCGAAGCCGTCATCGAACTTGCCCGCAACGACGATGCCGAAATCCTGCCCTCGGCCTTCCGCCAGATGGTCGAGCGCTTCGGTACGGAGGCCGAATTGCGCGAGATCCTGATCCGGCAGGCGCGGCTGCCCGTCGATTGCCGGCACCGCCTGCTCGCCAGCATCGGCGACGTCCTCAGCCAGTCGACTTTCGTCAAGGCGGTGATCGGTTCGGATCGCGCGGCGCGGGTCACCCGCGATGCGATGGCCCGCTCGACCATCGCCCTCGTCGAAGGCACACGGCCGGCGGACATGTCCGACCTCGTCAGCCGCCTGAGAGAGGCGGGCCATCTGACCACCGCCTTCGTCCTGCGCTGCATGGCGCTCGGCAAGATGGAGTTCTTCGTCCATCTCGTTGCTCACCTTGCCGCCGTCCCTCAGGAGCGGGTTCGCACGATCCTCGTTTCGGGGCGCGATCTTGCGATCACCGCGCTCTTCGACAAGGCGCGTCTCGCCGCACCGATCCACCGGCCGCTCGTCGGCGCCATCCATGTCTGGCGCGGGGTTGCGCGCGGGGACCGCATCGCGGGCGTGCGCGAGGCCAGCCAGGCGATGATCGACGCGATTGGCGATGAAAACGCGTCGCAGGCCGGTCCGATCGTCAGCCTTCTGCGGCAGGTGCAAGCTGACGCGATGCGCTCGGCAGCCACCGAAACGGTGAGAATAGCCGCCTAGATATCGAGTTCGCCCGCGAATTCGGCATTGTCCTGGATGAAGCGGAAGCGCAGTTCGGGCTTGGTGCCCATCAGCGCGTCCATGGACGCCTTGGTGGCGTCTTCGTTCTCCTGGACTTCGACGCGCAAGAGCGTTCGCTTCCTCGGGTCCATGGTCGTTTCCTTGAGCTGGCTCGCCAGCATCTCGCCAAGGCCCTTGAACCGGCCGAGCTCGACCTTGCCGCGCCCGGTGAATTCGGTGCGCAAAAGTTCCTCCTTATGCGCGTCGTCGCGCGCATACATCGTCTTGCCGCCCTGCGTCAGCTTGTAGAGCGGCGGCACGGCCATGTAGAGGTGACCGCCGCGCACCAGTTCCGGCATTTCCTGGTAGAAGAAGGTGATCAGCAGCGAGGCGATATGCGCGCCGTCGACATCCGCGTCGGTCATGATGATCACGCGGTCGTAGCGCAGATCCTCCTCGCGGTATTTCGACCGCGTGCCGCAGCCGAGCGCCTGGATCAGATCGGCGATCTGCTGGTTGGCGGTCAGCTTCTCCCGGCCCGCGCTCGCCACGTTCAGGATCTTGCCGCGCAGCGGCAGCACGGCCTGGCTCGCCCGGTCGCGCGCCTGCTTGGCGGAGCCGCCGGCCGAATCGCCCTCGACGATGAAGAGTTCGGCTCCGGCCGCCGCGTTCTGCGTGCAGTCGGCGAGCTTGCCCGGCAGGCGCAGCTTGCGCACCGCGCTCTTGCGGCTGACTTCCTTTTCCTGGCGCCGCTTCACGCGTTCGTCGGCGCGCGCGATCACCCATTCGAGAAGCTTGGAGGCTTCCTGCGGATTGTCGGCGAGCCAGTGATCGAACGGGTCGCGCACCGCGTTCTCGACGATGCGCTGCGCCTCGCCGGTCGCCAGCCTGTCCTTTGTCTGGCCGACGAATTCCGGCTCGCGGATGAAGACGGAGAGCATTCCTGCCGCAGAGATCATCACGTCTTCGGCGGTGACGACCGAGACGCGCTTGTTGCCGGTCAGTTCGGCATAGGCGCGCAGGCCGCGCAAAAGCGCATTGCGCAAGCCCGTTTCGTGCGTGCCACCCTCGGGCGTGGGAATGGTGTTGCAGTAGGAATTGAGGAAACCGTCCCCGCCATGCCAGGTGATTGCCCATTCGAGCGAACCATGCCCGTTCGCCTTTTCGCTCTTGCCGGCAAAGGGTTCGCGCGTAACCTGATATTCCGAGCCCAGCGAGGCGAGCAGATAGTCTTTCAGCCCGCCGGGAAAATGGAAGGTCGCCTTGTCGGGCGTCTTGTCCTTCTCACCGATCAGCGCGGGGTCGCACGACCAGCGGATCTCGACGCCGCCGAAGAGATAGGCTTTTGAGCGCGCCATCTTGTAGAGCCGTGCCGGCTCGAAACGGGCATTCGCCCCGAAGATCTGCGCGTCTGGATGAAACCGAACCCTGGTGCCGCGCCGGTTCTGCACGTCGCCGAGAAATTCCAGCCCGCCTTGCGCGATGCCGCGCGAGAAACGCTGGCGGTAGAGCTTGCGCCCGCGCGCAACCTCGACCTCCAGATCGTCCGACAGCGCATTGACGACCGAGACGCCGACGCCGTGCAGGCCGCCCGACGTCTCATAGACCTTCGAATCGAACTTTCCGCCCGCGTGCAGCGTCGTCATGATGACTTCGAGCGCCGATTTTTCCTTGAACTTCGGATGCGGGTCGACCGGAATGCCGCGACCATTGTCCGTCACCGACAGAAACCCGTCCGCGTCTAGTTCGACCTCGATGAAGGTCGCGTGGCCTGCCACCGCCTCGTCCATCGAATTGTCGATGACCTCGGCGAAAAGGTGATGCAGCGCCTTTTCGTCGGTGCCGCCGATATACATGCCCGGCCGCCGGCGCACCGGCTCCAGCCCCTCCAGAACCTCGATGTCGGCCGCGCTGTAGCCGTCGCTGGCATCCTTTGCTCCGACCGCCGGTGCCGCGGTGCCGGCGCGCCTGGCAGCAGCCACGATCGGGTCGGCAGGTCGCGCGGCCGGCTTGGTCGGCGTCGGGGCAGCGAGGTCACCGAAGAGGTCGTTGTTGTCGTCCATGGCGGAGGCGTGGTCCGTTCGCGAATCAGATCGAGCGTTCTCGCGCGGCTGTCATCCTAGCCGCGGCCAGTCTAATGCAGGAGATCGCGGCAAAAATGAAGGGGCGCGTTCTCGATTCGTCCACAGGCAATTGGGAGCGCGCCTTGCCGAATCGAAGGTCGCGCCCCTGACGTCAACTCGCCAGCGCCTCCATCGGCGGGCACGAGCAGACGAGGTTGCGGTCGCCCGCGACATTGTCGATGCGCGAGACGGGCGGCCAGTATTTCGACGCCATGTTCGCGTCTCCGGCCGGGAAGGCCGCCTCGGTTCGCGAATAAGGATGCGCCCATTCCGCCGCCATCACGTCGATCGCCGGATGAGGGGCATTGACGAGCGGATTGTCGTCCTTCGGCCACTTGCCGTCGGCCACATTTGCAGCCTCGCCGGCAATGGCGATCATGGCGTCGCAGAAACGGTCCACCTCTGCCTTGGGCTCCGATTCCGTCGGCTCGACCATCAGCGTGCCCGCGACCGGCCACGACATGGTCGGCGCGTGGAAGCCATAGTCGATCAGGCGCTTGGCGATGTCCTCCACCGAAACGCCCGCGCTTTCCTTCAAGACCCGCGTGTCGAGAATGCACTCATGCGCGACGCGCCCGTTGCGGCCGCGATAGAGCACCGGAAAATGCGGCTCCAGACGTTCGGCGATGTAGTTGGCCGAAAGAATCGCAAGTTCCGTCGCGCGCTTCAGGCCCGGCGCACCCATCATGCGGATATACATCCAGGTGATCGGCAGGATCGAGGCCGATCCGAAGGGCGCAGCCGCCACCGCATGGCGCGAGCCGTCCGCGACATGGCCCGGCAGGAACTTCGCCAGATGCGCCTTGACGCCGATCGGCCCGATGCCCGGTCCGCCGCCGCCATGGGGAATGCAGAAGGTCTTGTGCAGATTCATGTGGCAGACATCGGCGCCGAGGTCGCCCGGCCGCGCGAGGCCGACCATCGCGTTCAGGTTCGCGCCGTCGAAATAAACCTGACCGCCATGGTCGTGGACGATCTTGCAGATGTCGCGGACGCCTTCCTCGAACACGCCATGCGTCGAGGGGTAGGTCAGCATAAGCGCCGCCAGCCGCTCGGCATGTTGATCGGCCTTCGCCTTCAGGTCGTCGAAGTCGATGTCGCCATGGTCGGTGCATTTGACGACGACGATGTCCATCCCCGCCATCGAAGCGCTGGCCGGATTGGTTCCGTGGGCGGAGGAGGGGATCAGGCAGACGGTGCGCTGTTCGTCGCCCCGCGCCCGGTGATAGCGGCGGATGGCGAGAAGGCCCGCATATTCGCCCTGGCTGCCGGCGTTCGGCTGCAAGGATACCGCGTCGAAGCCGGTGATCTCGGCCAGCCATTTTTCGAGCTGGTCGAACATCGCCTTGTAGCCCTCGGCGCTGCCTTCCGGCGCGAATGGGTGGAGGTTGGCGACACCGGCCCAGCTCACCGGCATCATCTCGGCCGCCGCATTGAGCTTCATCGTGCAGGAGCCGAGCGGGATCATCGCCCGGTCGAGCGCCAGGTCCTTGTCGGCGAGGCGGCGCAGGAAGCGCATCATCTCGGTTTCAGAGCGGTTCTCGTGGAAGACCGGCTGGCTCATGAACGAGCCCGAGCGCGATCCGGGCAGTCGCGCATCCGCCGCTTTCGGCAGTTTCACGCCGAAGAGGTCGGCGATGGCGGCAAGGTCGGCCTCCGTCGAGGTTTCGTCGAAGCTGATGCCGATCCGGCCGTCCTCGAAGTCGCGCAGCCACAGGCCGCGCTCCATCGTCTTCTCGACAATCGCTTCGGCGTGCTTCGTCGTCACGGTGACCGTGTCAAAGAAGCGGTCGCTCGCGACCTCGATGCCCTTGGTCTTGAGCCCTGCATGAAGCCGCGCCGCGAAGCCATGGATGCGGTTCGCGATTTCCTGCAAACCGTGCGGCCCGTGCCAGACCGCATAGGCAGCCGCCATGTTGGCGAGCAGGGCCTGCGCGGTGCAGATGTTGGAGGTCGCCTTGTCGCGGCGGATGTGCTGTTCGCGCGTCTGGAGCGCGAGGCGGTAGCCGACGCGGCCGCCCGCATCGAGCGACTGGCCGACGAGCCGGCCCGGCATCAGCCGGGTGAACCTGTCCTCGACGGCGCAATAGGCCGCGTGCGGCCCGCCATTGCCCATCGGCACTCCAAAGCGCTGCATCGAGCCGACCGCGATTTCCGCACCGAGCGAGGCCGGCGCCTGCGTGATCGTCAGCGCCAGCGGATCGGCGACGAAGATGACGACCGCGCCCGCCGCCTTGGCCCTGGTGATCTCGTCCTTGTGCTCGCCAAAGACGCCGTTGGTGTCCGGCCAGGGGATGATCAGCGCCGCCGTCTCGTCATCGACGGGGTCACACCCGATGGCAATGCCAAGCGGCTCGGCGCGCGTCTCGACCACGTCGAGCGTCTGCGGATGCAAGGCGCCCGCGATCGAGATTTTCAGGCGCTTCATCCGGTGATGGCGAAAGGCGATGCCGACTGCCTCGGCCACCGCCGTCGCTTCGTCGAGCAGCGAGGAGGAGGCGACCGGCAGGCCGGTCAGTTCCGTTACCAGCGTCTGGAAATGGAACAGCATCTCCAGCCGTCCCTGGCTGATTTCCGCCTGATAGGGCGTGTAGGCCGTGTACCAGGCCGGGTTCTCGAAGAGATTGCGCTGGATGACCGGCGGAACATGGGTGCCGTGATATCCGGCGCCGATGAAGCTTTTCGCGACGACGTTCTTGTCCATCATGCCGGATAGCTCGGCGAGCGCCTCCTGTTCGCTGGCTGGCGCCGGCAGGTCGAGCGGTCCCTCCAGCCGGATCGATTTCGGCACGGCCTGACTGATCAGCGTGTCGATGGAGGTGACGCCCAGAGTTTTCAGCATGTCGCGCTGGTCGGCCGGGCCGGGGCCGATATGGCGATTGGCAAAGCTGGTGCTCATCGGTCGATCTCCGTCAGGCCGTCGTCGCGTCATAGGCGGCGCGGTCCATCAGGCCGTCGAGCGCGGCCTTGTCGGCAAGCTTCATCTTCCACAGCCAGCCATCCTTTTCGGCGGCCGAATTGACAAGACCGGGATTGTCCGAAAGCCCGTCATTGACCTCCGTCACCTCGCCAGCGAGCGGCGCATAGACATCGGACGCGGCCTTGACCGATTCGACGACGACCACGGTGTCGCCCTTGTCGATGGTCCGGCCTTTCTCGGGCAGTTCGACGAAGACGAGATCGCCGAGTTGTTCCTGCGCGTAATTGGTGATGCCGACCGTCGCGATGTCGCCCTCGACGCGGATCCATTCATGGTCTTCGGTGAAGTAGGTCTGGGCCATCTGCGTCATCCTTTGCGCATGTGATGTGGCTGAAACGGAAGCGGGTGGAGCGAAAGAGGCAGGCGATTGCCGCGCACCTCCGCGAAAATCGGATTGTGGAGCGCGTCGACATCGACGCTGCCCATGGCGATGGGTCCGCCGAAAGAGGGGCCGAAGCCGCCCGACGTGACCGCGCCGACCGGCTTGCCGTCGCCATCGACGAGCGCGGCGCCGGCACGCACCGGCTGGCGGCCCTCGGGCTTCAGGCCGACCCGCTTGCGGCACGGGCCTGCGGCGATCGCGGCGGCGAGCGCGTCGGCGCCGATATAGCTTCCGCCGGCGCGCAGCGCCTTGGGGATCGCCCATGTCAGGCCGGCATCGACCGGGTCGGTGTCCGGCGCGATGTCCTGACCGTGCAGGCACAGTCCGGCCTCGAGACGCAGGCTGTCGCGTGCGGCAAGCCCGATCCACTCGACGCGTTCGTCAGCGAGAAGTTTTTCGGCCAGCGCCTGCGCCGCATCGAGCGGCACCGCGATCTCGAACCCGTCCTCGCCGGTGTAGCCGCTGCGCGCAAGGAACCCGCCATCGGCGGTTTCCCTGCCGTTCATGAAGGCGAGGCTGTCGATCTCAAGCCCGGCGTCGCGCGCGACCGCCTCTGCCTTTGGCCCCTGCAAGGCCAGGAACACACGGTCGAGCGCCTCGACAATGCAGTCGAAACCCGATGCGACTTCGCGCAGATGCGCCTCGTCGGCTACCGCATTTCCAGCATTGGCGACGACGACGAAGCGCTCGTCGCCGACCCGCGTGACGATCAGATCGTCGAGGATGCCGGCATCGTCATTCAGGAAAAAGGTGTATTTCGATTGGCCGACCGCCAGCGCATCGGCCTCGATAGGGCAGGCACGGGACAATGCTGCCGCTGCCTCACGGCCCGACACGACAAACAGCTTCATGTGGGAGATGTCGAACAGCCCCGCCGCCTCGCGGCAGTGGAGGTGTTCTTTCATCACGCCGGCCGGATAGGTCAGTGGCATCGACCAGCCGGCGAATCCGCCGAACTTCGCGCCCGCATCCGCGTGCAGATCGTGTAGTGGGAGTCGTTTCAGTTCGCCCGGTTCCGCCATTCGGCCTCCAAAGGTCGCACGCATCCAGCCGCTTCAGCGGCATGTTCGTGCCCCTCTGTCGGAAGCCTGAGAGACTCGCGCGACCGGAACCCTGTCGGCAGCGCTTACACCTTCGGCGCGGGGGATGAACCCCGACTTTCCAGAGCGTCTTGACCGGCAGACGGTTCTTTTGCCTGAGAGATTTCGGGCGATTTCCCCTTCGGCGGCGATCCCGGCCATCGGCCCGAAACGCTCTCTCCCGCAAACCGGCGGGGTGCGAGCACCCCTGACGGAATCGACGCTAGACGATTGCGGTGGCCTTGTCACCATCGCGGGCGAATATCCGCAACTCATCCTCGATCTGCGAAATCACCGCCGCGCTCTGTGCATGAAGCCGCTTCAACTCGGACAATTGCGCCATGATCGCGCGAACCGTGTCGTCGCGCGCATCCTCTTCCACCGGCGCCGTTCCGACGCCGTAGAGCAGCCAGGACAGGCTGACATTGAGCACGCCCGCCAGCATCGAAAGCCGGTTGGCGCGCGGCTGCGAACGATCGGTTTCCCAGGCCTGAAGCGTCGCCGTCTGCACGCCGAGCCGGCGCGCAAGCTGCGCGGTCGTCATGCCGACCGCGTCGCGGGCGCGTGAAAGCCGGCCGCCCAGCGTGTCGAGGTCGGGATTTTCGGAATAGATCGTCGCGGTGTCAGGCACCTGTGCCACCCCCTGAGATGTTGGTCTGGATCGTGCCGCGTGCCGGTCGGCAGCGCGCGTCCAAGCATGAAGCATCAGGGCGACAACCGCAACCGCTTGGCAGGTCCGCCTTCCAGATCAGGGCGTTAGCGCCGCCACCTCATTTCATCTGACAACGGATAACCGCTCCGCGTGCCACCGCAGATGATCGTCCATGAAAGTGGAAATAAAGAAATAGGAGTGGTCATACCCCTCCTGCATCCGCAAGGTCAGGCGGATTTCCGTATTTTTCACCGCCTCCTCGAACAGCCAGGGTCGCAAGCCGTCGTCGAAAAAGCCGTCCGCCGTGCCCTGATCGATCAGGAACTCGCCAAAGCGCGCGCCGTCCCCGACCAGAGCTGTCGCGTCATACGCGCGCCAGGCGGCCTCGTCCGTCCCGAGATACTTCTCGAACGCCGGCTTCGACCAGCCCGCCGTCGATGGCTGGACGATCGGCGCAAAGGCGGAGCACGACTTGAACCGGTCCGGATGCTTCAGCGCGATCGTCATCGCACCATGCCCGCCCATCGAATGGCCGAAAATCGATTGACGATCCATGTCGGCTGGAAAGTTCTCGGCAATCAGCTTCGGCAATTCGACGGTGACATAGGAATACATCCGGTAGTGCTTCGCAAATGGTTCCTCGGTGGCGTCGAGATAGAACCCGGCGCCCTTGCCGAACTGCCAGTTGTCCGGTTCGTCGGCGACGCCTTCGCCGCGCGGGCTCGTATCCGGGCACACGACGATCAGGCCGAGTTCGGCCGCCATGCGCCGGTACTCGCCCTTGTCCATAACGTTGGCATGGGTGCAGGTGAGGCCCGACAGATACCAGACAACCGGGCAGGGACCGTCCTTCGCCTGCGGCGGCACGAAGACCGCGAAAGTCATCTCGCAGTTGCAAGCCTGCGACATGTGCGCATAGACGCCTTGAACACCGCCATGGGCTTTCGCTTCCGATATGATCTTCATCAGTTCCTCAATTCGAGTTCAGCGCCCGCCGGATCGTCCGGTCCAGCGTCTCCAGGAAGCGCGACCGGTCCTTCGGCGAGAAGGCGGCGTTGTAGCCCTTGATTTCGCCGCTTTCGCGCAAGTTCTGCTTCAGATCGCGCATGGCGACGGCCATGCCGATCGTCTCCGGCGTGAAGGGCTGGCCGGTCATGCCGATGACATGGCAACCCTTCTCGACACCACGCGCCGCGAGCGGAATATCGGCGGTCACCACGATGTCGTTGGCCGCCGCATTCTCGACGATCCAGTCGTCGGCGGCGTCGAAGCCGGCCGAGACGACGACGTTGCGCACCATCGGGTCGCGCGAGGGGCGCAGGCCGCCATTGGCAACGAACGTCACGACGAGACCGTGGCGTTCGGCAACTTTCAGAACCTCGTTCTTGACCGGGCAGGCATCGGCGTCGACGAAGATGGCAGGTCTGGTCACGGCAGGCTGCACTGGGTCAGTGCTATGCCTTCCTCGCCGGCCGCCTGGCTGATGCGCAGCGTATCGGGCTGCGACGTGTCGAGCGTGATCTGACGTTCCTCCGTCTCGCCTTCAGCAAAACAGGTGGCCGAAACCGTCGTCGCTCCGGCGACCGCCTCGCCAGGCTCGATATTGCATACGCTTTCGTAGCGGCGAATGGTGGTCGGGGTGATGACGGCGAAGAGTTCGATCGGCTCCTGGTCCACTCGCGCGCAGGCTGCCGCGGTCTCGGCCCAGACACCGACATAGTCGGGGCCGATACCGGCCATCGACGCGCGGGCGGCCGCGCGCGTATCGGCGTTGAGTTCGCCTTCGGCAGCCAGCAGCGCGGCCGGGTCTCCCACGGGCTCGTCCGGCACGTCGCCGCCGGTCGCTTCGTTGATGCGCGCTTCCAGTTCTCTCGCTGCCCGTTCGATGTCGCCGCGGGCCCGCTCGATGATCTCGCTCACCGAAGCGCCGATCTGACCGGCAACCTCGCTGGCCCTGTCGAGCGTCGGCCCAGCATCTTCAAGCGCCTGCTCGGCGCGGGTGCGCGCTTCTCCGGCCAGACGCCCCGCTTCGCTCGCCGCTTCCTCTGCTGCCTCGCGCATCCGGGAGAGCGCGTCTGTGGCCGCATCCTCGGCGTCGTCCAATGTCCGATCGAAGTCGGGATTGGCCGGTTCGGTCTGCGCCGGCGGCGTCGGCTGGGCCTGCGAGGTCGTCGTCTCGTCCTCGCCGCAGGCAGCGAGTGTCATTAGCGAAACGCCCGCGGCAGCGAGCAGGACTTTGTTTGCGAACATCTGTTTTTCCCGATTGCGAAAGCGGCTGATCCGTCCGCGGCGGACGGCTCGCGCGTTAACGCGCGGCGCGGCGAAAAGTGCCGCCGCCACTTTCGTCAATAAACGACGACGCTGCGGATCGATTCGCCTGCGTGCATCAGGTCGAAGCCTTTGTTGATTTCGTCGAGCGACAGTGTGTGCGTGATCATCGGGTCGATCTCGATCTTGCCGTCCATGTACCAATCGACGATCTTCGGGACGTCCGTGCGCCCGCGCGCGCCGCCGAAGGCCGTGCCCTTCCAGGTTCGCCCGGTGACGAGTTGGAACGGTCGCGTGGCGATTTCCTGACCTGCGCCGGCGACGCCGATGATGATGGATTCGCCCCATCCGCGATGAGCCGATTCAAGCGCTTGGCGCATGACCTTCACGTTGCCGGTGCAGTCGAACGTATAGTCCGCGCCGCCGATCTGGTCCGCGCCGCGCTTGGTCATGTTGACGAGATGGGGAACGATGTCGCCGTCGACTTCCGACGGATTGACGAAATGGGTCATGCCGAACCGCTCACCCCATTCCTTCTTCGCGTCGTTCAGATCGACGCCGATGATCATGTCGGCGCCAGCCAGCCTTAGTCCCTGGATGACGTTGAGGCCGATGCCGCCGAGCCCGAAGACGATGGCGGTCGCGCCGATCTCCACCTTGGCCGTGTTGATCACCGCCCCGATGCCGGTGGTGACGCCGCAGCCGATGTAGCAGATCTTGTCGAAGGGCGCGTCCGGGTTGACCTTGGCGAGCGCGATTTCGGGCAGGACCGTGTGATTGGCGAAGGTCGAGCAGCCCATATAGTGGAAGATCTTGTCCTTGCCGATCGAGAAGCGCGACGTGCCGTCCGGCATCAGCCCCTGGCCCTGCGTGGCGCGGATCGCGGTGCAGAGATTCGTCTTGCGCGACAGGCAGGAGGGGCAGGAGCGGCATTCGGGCGTGTAGAGCGGGATGACGTGGTCGCCCTTCTTCAGGCTCGTCACGCTCGGCCCCACGTCGACCACGACGCCCGCGCCCTCATGGCCGAGAATCGCCGGGAAGATGCCTTCCGGATCGGCGCCCGACAGCGTGAATTCGTCCGTATGACAGATGCCCGTCGCCTTGATTTCGACCAGCACCTCGCCGGCGCGCGGACCATCAAGGTCGACTTCCATGATCTCAAGCGGCTTTCCAGCGGCGGTGGCGACGGCGGCGCGGGTTTTCATCCTGTGTCCTCGGCGATTTTCTGTTGCTGCAACGTTTCAGGAATCCGGCTGGCGTTCAAGCAGGCTCTTGTGTTGAAAGGTCGCGGGCAGGGTGGACATCGCTCCCGCCCGCTCACACAATGACTGCCGACTCTTCTTGCGAAAGCCCGACATGACCGTCAGCCCGACCAGCGCTGTTTCGAACCGCTTTGTCCATCTTCGGGTCCACTCGGCCTATTCTCTTCTCGAAGGCGCGCTGCCCATCGGCAAGATCGTCGGCCACGCGGTCAAGGACCAGGCACCGGCCATCGGCATCGCGGACACAAACAATCTCTTCGGAGCGCTCGAATTCGCGCAAAAGGCGGTCAAGGACGGCGTGCAGCCCATTGTCGGCTGCCAGATCGACGTCAATTTCGGCGATTTGCAGGATAATGGCCGCAACGGCCGCAAGCACGATCGCGGGCTGACGCCACTGGTGCTGATCGCGGCGACCGAAACCGGCTATGCCAATCTCGTCGACCTCGTTTCGAAATCCTATCTCGACGTGCCTGCGGGCGAGCCCGTCCAGGTGCTCGCCGAATGGCTTTCGACCCGCTCGGACGGCATCATCTGCCTCACCGGCAGCGACCGCGGCCCGGTCGGCGCGGCGCTCAGGGCCGAGCAGCCGGCGCTTGCAGAACAGCGCCTTCTTCAATTGAAGGCATGGTATGGTGATCGGCTCTATGTCGAACTCCAGCGCCCCACAGGTTACGACCGCACGCTGGAAGCGGCGACGATCGAACTCGCCTACGCGCACGACCTGCCGCTCGTCGCCACCAACGAAGCCTTCTTCCCCGCCGCCGCCGACTACGACGCCCATGATGCGCTGATGGCGATCGCCGAGGGTTCGGTCGTCGCCGTCGACGACCGCCGACGGCTGACGCCGGACCACTATCTGCGCACGCAAAAGGAAATGGCCGCCCTCTTCGCCGACCTTCCGGAAGCCCTTGCCTCCACCATCGAGATTGCCCGGCGCTGCTCCTATTATCCGCAGACGCGCAATCCGATCCTGCCGCGCTTCACCGGCAACGACGCGGCCGATGCCGATGCCGCACTCCAGGCCGAGGCCGACGAACTCGCCCGCCAGGCCCGCGAAGGGCTCGACTCGCGCCTTGCCGCGCACGGCCCCACCAAGGGCTATACGGTCGAGCAGTATCGTGAACGGCTCGAATTCGAGATCGGCATCATCACGCGGATGAAGTTCCCCGGCTACTTCCTGATCGTCGCGGACTTCATCAAATGGGGCAAGGCGCAGGGCATTCCGGTCGGCCCCGGCCGCGGCTCGGGGGCAGGATCTCTCGTCGCCTACGCGCTCACGATCACCGACGTCGATCCCCTGCGCTTCTCGCTGCTCTTCGAGCGCTTCCTCAATCCCGAACGCGTGTCGATGCCCGATTTCGACATCGACTTCTGCCAGGACCGGCGCGAGGAGGTGATCCGCTACGTCCAGGGCAAGTACGGCCGCGAGCAGGTCGGCCAGATCATCACCTTCGGAACGCTTCAGGCCCGCGCCGTGCTGCGCGACGTCGGCCGCGTTCTCCAGATGCCCTACGGCCAGGTCGACCGGCTGTGCAAGATGGTGCCGGCCAATCCCGCCAACCCGGTCAAGCTCAAGGACGCCATCGAGGGCGAGCCGCGCTTTGCCGAGGAGGTCGAGAAGGAACCGATCGTCCAGAATCTCCTCGACATCGCGATGAAGCTCGAAGGGCTCTACCGCCACGCCTCGACGCACGCCGCAGGCATCGTCATCGGCGACCGGCCGCTCTGGCAACTCGTGCCGATGTATCGCGATCCGCGCTCCGACATGCCGGTCACCCAGTTCAACATGAAATGGGTCGAGCAGGCGGGGCTGGTGAAGTTCGACTTCCTCGGCCTGAAGACGCTGACCGTCCTCCAGTCCGCCGTCGATCTCATCAAGCGACGCGGCGTCGACATCGACCTCGCGACCATCCCGCTCGACGACGAGAAGACCTACGCCATGCTCTCGCGCGGCGAAACGGTCGGCGTGTTCCAGGTGGAATCGGCAGGGATGCGCAAGGCGCTGGTCGGCATGAAGCCCGACTGCATCGAGGACATCATCGCCCTCGTCGCGCTCTACCGTCCCGGTCCGATGGAAAACATCCCGACCTACAACGCCCGCAAGCATGGCGAGGAGGAGATCGAGTCGATCCATCCGAAGATCGACCATCTGGTGAAGGAAACGCAGGGCGTCATCGTCTACCAGGAACAGGTGATGCAGATCGCGCAGGAGCTTTCGGGCTATTCGCTCGGCGAAGCCGATCTTTTGCGCCGCGCGATGGGCAAGAAGATTCGCGCCGAGATGGACAAGCAGCGCGTGCGCTTCGTCGACGGCGCGATCGAGCGCGGCGTCACCAAGCCGCAGGCGAATTTCATCTTCGACCTCCTCGCCAAATTCGCCGATTACGGCTTCAACAAATCGCACGCCGCCGCCTACGCCATCGTCTCCTACCAGACGGCCTATCTGAAGGCGCATTATCCGACCGAGTTCCTCGCCGCGTCGATGACGTATGACATGAACAACACCGAGAAACTGTCTGATTTCAGACAGGACGCCATGCGTCTGGGGATCGAGGTCGTGCCGCCATCGGTGATGACGAGCCATCGTCCCTTCGAGGTCGGCGAAAAGAAAATCTTCTATGCGCTCGCCGCCATCAAGGGCGTCGGCGAGGGCGCGGTCGATCATATCGTGGCGCTGCGCAAGGAGAAGTCGTTCCAGAGCCTCGAGGATTTCTGCTCGCGCATCGACCCCAAGATCGTCGGCAAGCGCGTCTTCGAAAGCCTGATCGCGGCCGGCGCGTTCGACTGCTTCGGCCATGATCGCGCGGCGCTCGCCTCCGGGATCGACCGGATGATGGGGCTCGCCGCTCGCGCCAGCGAGAATGCCGCCAGCGGCCAGACCGACATTTTCGGACAGGCGCTCGGCGCCGAGCCCGAAAAGCTGCATTTGCCGCTCGCCGAACCGTGGCTGCCGGCTGAGCGGCTCCACCGCGAGTTCAACGCCGTCGGCTTCTACCTGTCGGCCCATCCGCTCGACGAATACAAGGCGACGCTGGAAAAGTTGCGCGTGCAGGGCTGGGCGGAGTTCCAGGCGGCCGTCAAGCGCGGCGCCTCGGCGGGGCGGCTCGCCGGCACGATCACCTCACGCCAGGAGCGCCGCACCAAGACCGGCAACAAGATGGGCATCATCATGCTGTCCGACGCGACCGGGCAATACGAGGCGGTGCTCTTCTCGGAGATGCTGGCGCAGTACCGCGACCTTCTGGAACCCGGCAAGTCGGTGGTGGTGACCGTCGCTGCGGAAAACCGGCCCGAAGGCGTCAATCTGCGCGTCCAGACCATGGTATCGCTCGAAGAAGAGGCGAGCCGCATCCAGAAGGCGCTGCGCATCTTCCTGCGGGATACCTCGCCCCTCCCGATTCTCACCGGCCAGTTGTCGCAGCGCGGCGAGGGGCAGGTCAGCTTCGTCGTCATCCGCGAGGGCGGGCAGGGGGAGATCGAGGTCGAGCTTCCCGACCGCTACCGCCTGTCGCCGCAGATCGCATCCGCGATGAAGGCCGTTCCGGGCGTGGTCGACGTCGAACTGGTCTGAGGATCACACGGCGTATCGTCGCTTCATGTTAAGTGTGGTCGACAGTTGCCAAAACGCCGGTTTGGCGCGTTGTCCGTCTCGAAGGACATCAAAATTCGAGAGGATTCGACATGCGCGCCTTGTACGCCAGTGTGATCGTTGCAGCCATGACGGTTGCAATCCCTGCCAACGCATCGGAAGCCGAGTTTCTGGAAACGCTCGAAGGCAATTGGTCCGGCGGTGGCTCCATCCGCCTCAAACCCGAACAGAATCCCGTCAACGTGAATTGCGAACTCGCGTCCGATGCCGCCGCCGCCAGCCTGTCGATGAACGGCAGTTGCAGCGCGATGATCGTCATGTCGCGAGCCATCGGAGCGGACCTGACGGTCAATGGCGCAAGCTACTCGGGAACATATATCGGCTCGCCGCGCGGTCCGGCCAGCCTTTCGGGCAATCGCAACGGCGATACGGTCAGTCTCGCCGTCGCCTGGCCGGAGACGGGCCGCGAGGCAAGCATGGAACTCTCGTCCACCGGCAACGCCTTGCAGATCGTGACGACCGAAGCGCATCCCGAAACCGGCGAGCCGGTCGTCACCGCGCAGCTTTCCTTCGAGCGCCAATAGTCAATTCGCTCTCGGCGGCCGCCCGTTGCGCGGCCGCCCGAACGTGTAGCCGGTCTCGACGATCGTGTTGCCGAACTTCTCGCGCAGCCGGTCCATCGCGCCTTCGGCCTTCGCGGCCTTCGCTCCGCGCAGGTCGACCAGATCGGGAGGATCGGCCCGCGCCGCGTCCGCCAGATCGCTGACGCCGATGCCGAGCAGGCGGAACCGCGTGCCGTCGAGTTCGTGCTTCAGCATTTCCAGTCCGGTCTGGAAAATTCGCTCGGCAAGTCGGGTCGGGTCGGCGAGCGCGCGATTGCGCGTGCGCGTCTTGAAGTCGGGCGTCTTCAGCTTGAGGACGACGGTTCGCCCTGCCACATCCTGGCTTTTCAGGCGGCGCGAGACCTTCTCGCTCAATGCGCGCAGCACCGGAACGAGATCGTCGGCGCGCGACAAGTCGGTGTCGAAGGTCGTTTCGGCCGACACGCTCTTGGCTTCCCGGTCGGTGGAGACGCGCCGAATGTCCTCGCCGCGCGACAGATGGTAGAGCCTGTAACCCATCGTTCCATAGCGTTTCAGGAGATCGCCGCGCTCCATCTTCTGCAACTGGCCGATGGTCCGCAGGCCGTCGCGTTCGAGCACCGCCTCGAACGCCTTGCCCACGCCCCAGATCATCGAAACGGGCTGTCCTGCCAGAAACTCCACCGCCTCGGCTTCGCCGATCACGGCAAACCCCCGCGGCTTCCTCAAGTCGGAAGCCACCTTGGCGAGGAACTTGCAGTAGGACAATCCGACCGAGACCGAAATGCCGATCTCGCGTTCGACCGACAGCGCGAACTGGCCGAGGACTAGCGCCGGGGGCTTGCCGTGCAGCGTCTCGGTTCCTCCAAGATCCAGGAATGCCTCGTCGATGGAAAGCGGCTCGACCAGAGGTGTCAGCGCCTCCATCATCTGGCGGACCTCGCGCCCGACGCGGACATATTTCTCCATGTCGGGCTTGATCACCACCGCTTCGGGACAGGCTTGCAACGCCTTGAACATCGGCATCGCCGAGCGCACGCCCTTGATGCGCGCGATGTAGCAGGCGGTCGACACCACGCCGCGCGTGCCGCCGCCGATGATGACCGGCTTGTCGCGCAGCGCCGGATTGTCCCGCTTTTCCACCGCGGCGTAGAAGGCGTCGCAATCGATATGGGCCAGATGCAGCGAATAAAGCTCGTGATGGCGCGCGATGCGCGGGCTTCCGCAGGCATCGCAGCGCGGTGCCTTCCCGCGCTGGAGCGTCAGGCAATCGCGGCAGAATCCATATAGCGGATGATTGACAGCTTGGCGCATCGATGTGAACATAAAGGGAACAAATATCCTAGGCCGATGTTCAAGGCACCGCAAGCGAATTGCGTTGCATCATCGACTGGCATGGAGGAGCCAATGGAAAAGGACATCCTTCCCCTGACGCCCGAGTTCTGGCCCGCCTTCGAGGACCTCTTCGGCAAGCAGGGCGCGTGCTACGGCTGTTGGTGCGTTCATTTCAGGTTGCCGCCCGCGGCCCGGCGCGTCAACGACCGTGAGGCGAACAAGGCGTTCATCAAGCGGCGGATCGAGGATGGCCCGCCGCCCGGTCTTTTGGCATTCGACAATGGCCGCGCGGTCGGCTGGATGCAGATCGGCCCGCGCGCCGACGTACCGGAATGGAACAACAAGGGCAGGGCGTCCGCACCTCTCGATGCCGAGTCCGCCGATGAGGCCATCTGGGCGATCTCCTGTTTCTTCCTGCGCGCGTCCGCGCGCGGCAAGGGACTGACGCATCGGCTGGTCGCGGCGGGGCTCGACTTCGCCCGCCAGAACGGCGCGCGCCTCGTCGAGGCGTGCCCGATGGTGCAGTCCAGGGACTCGCGCTCCATCGGGCTTTTCGTTGGCTCGGCGCGCGTTTTCGAAAAGGCGGGGTTCGAGACCGTCATCGAACGCAAGGCCGGCCGGCCGCTGATGCGCTACGCGCTTGCCGCCGTGTCGTGACGGCCGATGCCGAGCGCATTTTCGATCTTCGGCAGCGCCTCGGCCCAGTCATGCACGACGATGGCGAAGTCTGGCGGCGGCGGCATCAGTTCGCGCAGGCTGTTGTCGGCCATCAGATGGAAGAATGCGCCGTCGGGAACGTTTTCATGCGCCGAGATCAGGTTGCGCGGCTGATCGTCGACAAAGGCGACCGGACGGGGCGTTTCGCCGCGCAGGCGCGCGACGGCCGGACCCTTGGCCATCTCCGTCGTCAGGAGCGGGTAGGGCAGGCCGAGCGCGTCGAGATGGCGCCGCCGCGCATCGCGGAAGCGGTGCGGCATCGCCGTCAGGAGCACGATTTCCGCGCTCCGCGCGATCTGCGTCATGGCATCGGCAGCGCCGTCCGTCACCGTCTGCCAGTCGGCCTGGCCGTGGAAGAAATCGTCGACCAGCGTGCGCACATGCTCGATTTCGGCGACGTTGCCGTTCTCGACATGGAAGATGTTGCCGTGCAGCGCGAAACTGTCGAGCCTGAGGTCGAAGCCCTTCGACTTGAGATAGCGCGGAAACGGCTTGATGAAATCGAGGATGACGTCGTCGACGTCGAGAATCAGCAGCGGCCGGTCGTCCGCTGCAAGTTCCTCGATCTGGCGCAGCGTCTCGGGGTCGTCGCTCATGAGGACATCTCGTATCTGTCGTCGCCCGCCGGCAGAGCGCGCAAAGCCCGCCCGACATCCTGCGGCGCGACGCCGCTCGTCTCGGAGAATTTGATCAATGTCGGCTCGTGCGCCAGAATGAATTGCAGCACGCCGGCCATGAAGCCCGGCTCGCCCGCAGCGCGGCGGATGTCGTGCGCGGCGATGCCGGTCAAGTCGAGGAAGCGCGGCAGCAATTGTGCGTCGCCGGCGATGAAGCGGAGCGCCTGAATGGCGATGCCATCGGCTGTTTCCCGCGCCAACTTCTTGTCGCTGCGCCCCGAATCCGACATGGTCCTGTTCATGCGGCTGGGTTAGCCTGCGTTCCGGTTACGATCAAGCATCGTCGTCGGCTTAGTTTTCAAGAGTTTGCGTTTCGTCAATCAAATCACGCTAGCATTTCGGCGGGGTCGAAACCGTTCGGCGCCTGGACTGTCGAGGACTTATGACCAAGAAGGTGATGATCGTCGAGGACAACGAGCTCAACATGAAGCTCTTTCGCGACCTCATCGAAGCGTCGGGCTACGAGACCGTGCGCACGCGCAACGGGCTCGAGGCGCTCGACCTTGCGCGCGAGCACCGTCCCGACCTCATCTTGATGGATATCCAGCTTCCCGAAGTCTCGGGACTGGAGGTCACCAAATGGCTGAAGGACGACGACGATCTGCGCTCGATCCCGGTCATCGCGGTGACGGCCTTCGCCATGAAGGGCGACGAGGAGCGAATCCGGCAGGGCGGCTGCGAGGCGTACATCTCCAAGCCGATCTCGGTCGCGCGCTTCATCGAGACGATCAAGTCCTATCTGGGCGATGCGTGAGGAGCCGGTCGGGCGGCCGGACGAGGGGTTGAAATGACGGCGCGGATACTTGTTGTCGATGACATTCCGGCGAATGTGAAGCTTCTGGAAGCCCGGCTGCTGGCCGAATATTTCGAGGTGCTCACCGCCAGCAATGGCCGCGACGCTCTGGAAATCTGCGAGGCCGGCCGCGCCGACGTCGTTCTGCTCGACGTCATGATGCCCGACATGGATGGGTTCGAGGTCTGCCGCCGCCTGAAGACGGATTCGGCAACCGCTCACATCCCCGTCGTCATGGTCACCGCGCTCGACCAGGCGGCCGACCGCGTGCGCGGGCTCGAAGTCGGCGCCGACGATTTTCTCACCAAGCCCGCCAACGACCTCCAACTCATGACGCGGGTCAAGAGTCTCGTTCGCCTGAAGATGCTGACCGACGAGTTGCGGATGCGCGCCTCGACGACGCGCAATATCGGCATCGAGGAACTCCTGAAGAAGCGCGACATCTCGGCCGATGCGCCGATCCGCGCCCTTCTGGTCGATGATCGTCCGTCTTCGGTCGAGCAGATCGAGAAATATCTGCGCGGCATCTGCACGCTCGAAATCGTGTCCGATCCGCAAGCCGCCCTTCTGGAAGCGGCGGAAAAACCCTATGAGTGCGTTCTGATCTCGACCACGCTCGAAGAGCACGATCCGCTGCGGCTTTGCTCGCAACTGCGCACGCTCGATCGCACGCGTTTCCTGCCGATCATCCTGATCGCCGGGCCGGACGAGACACAGCGCCTCGTGCGCGCGCTCGAGCTCGGCATCAACGACTATGTCACCCGCCCCGTCGACCGGCAGGAACTGATCGCGCGGCTGCGCACACAGGTCAAGCGCAAGCGCTATAACGACCAGCTTCGTTCGTCCGTCACGCAGACCATCGAGATGGCCGTGACCGACGGGCTGACCGGGCTGCACAATCGCCGCTATCTCGACAGCCATCTGGCGAGTCTCGCCACCAAGGCGCGCAGCCGGGGCAGGCCGCTCTCGGTGCTGATCACCGACATCGACCGCTTCAAGTCGATCAACGACACGCACGGCCACGACGCCGGCGACGACATTTTGCGCGAATTCGCCATGCGCCTTCGCCAGAGCGTGCGCGGCTTCGACCTTGCCTGCCGCTATGGCGGGGAGGAGTTCGTGATCGTCATGCCGGACACCGATCCGGCGCTGGCCGAAAAGGTCGCCGAGCGCATCCGCGAGCAGATCGCGCGAAACCCGTTCACCATCGAGGATGGCGCAAAAACGCTCGAAGTCACGATCTCGATCGGCGTTGCGTCGCTCAAGGGGGAACCCGACACGGCGGGCGACATGATGAAGCGGGCGGACGTCGCGCTCTATCAGGCGAAGAACGCCGGCCGCAATCGTGTCGTCGCAAGTGCAGCCTAGTCAAGGCGTCTTCTAGACAGTCAGTGTCTGTCCCCGCGCGTGTTTACCTTAACGCGCGACTCTTGGCGACAAAGTTAAGAAATTATTGATTTTCAATCGGTCTTGCGCGACTGTGAAGCCATCAGGGCAGCAAACGAGGGCATCTGCCCGGCAAGCTACCCCATGATGCTCAGGTCCGCCGCATCTCCTGGGTCCGTGGGGTCGGCCGGTCGACACTGACACTCAAGTGGCCTCCTCGTACCACTGTCAGCCGTCGGCCGGCCCCTTTTCATTTGGACAATCCTCAAACGCAAAACGCCGCCCGAAGGCGGCGCTCGAAATCGATCGGAAGCGTGAAGCCTACTTGATCTTGGTTTCCTTGAATTCGACGTGCTTGCGCGCGATCGGATCGTATTTCCGCTTCGTCATCTTGTCCGTCATCGTGCGGCTGTTCTTCGTCGTGACGTAGAAGCTGCCGGTGTCGGCGGTCGACAGAAGCTTGATCTTGATGGTTGTCGCCTTGGCCATTTTGGTCGTCCGTTTTTTGAAAGAGAGATCACCGCATACGAACGGGAGCCGGGCCCGGCGGCGGAAAGCTTGGCGCGAGACATACTGGATCGGCGCGGTTTGTCAACCCCGCCCGACGCCCGAACCCAGCCGCACCGCGCCCAGCCCGAGATAGGCCGCGAAGAAGATCATGATCGCATAGGCAAAGCCGTTCGGGCCGAAGATGTCCATGCCGATGCCGATCGCCTGAGGCCCGAGCAACATGCCGATTCCGTAGCACAGGACGAAGGCGGCGTTGGCCGAGGCCAGGTCGCGCCCCGAAAGCCGCGAGCCGAGATGGGCAAGGCCGACCGTGTAGAGCCCGGCGACGACGCCGCCCCACACAAAGAGCACGCCGGCCGTCAGATACCAGTCATGAGCGACGAAGGGCAGGGCGACCATGCCCGCAAGGCCGATCGCCGCGCAGATCATCAGCAGATGCCGCCGGTCACTGACGCGATCGCTGATCAGTCCGAGCGGGATCTGAAGCAGCACGTTGCCGAGCCCGACAGCGGTCAGGAGCAACGCCGCGTCGCCTTCCGAATAGCCGATCCGGGTGCCATAGACGGGAAACAGCGCGAAGCCGCCCGTTTCGACCGCGCCGAAGACGAGGACGGCCGCCGTCGCCATCGGCACCAGCCAGATATAGCCGACGAAGCGCGTGCCGGTCGGTGCGGCGTCGATGCGCGGACTTTCTTTCAAGGCCGCAAGGACGGGCAGGGCCGCGAACATGACAATGGCGAAGGTGATACCGAAAGGCAGGAAGCCCTGGCTGCCGACCTGTGCGAAAAGCCAGGGTCCGAAGGCAAAGCCGAGCGAGAGCACGGTGGCGTAGATTCCCAGGATGAAGCCGCGCCGCGCCGCAGGCGCCGACGTCGCGATCCAGAATTCCGACAGGATGAAGACGATGGTGATCGAAAAATGCAGCGCCGCGCGCAACGGAAACCACATCCAGAATTCCGGCGCGGCATAAAAGCCGATGAAGGAAAACGCGCCGACGACGATCATCGCCAGCATCGTCCAGACGACGCCGAAGCGGGCCGCGAGGGGCGTCGCGCATGGGGCGGCGACGATCGAGGCGAGGCCGGCCATCGCCGTGTTGAGCCCGATCATGGTCGCCGAGTGACCGTGGCCCTCGAGGATGACGCTCAAGAGCGGCATTCCGATGCCGATTGCGATTCCCACCACGCTGATCGAGGCGATGGCCGCCGACACCGACAGCCACCTTATGGTCTCGTCACCGGGAACCGACAGGCCGGAATGCATGGGAAACCGGCGCTAGATGATGTTGCGTTCGAAGCGGTTGTTCCGTAGCCGATAGAACGGAACCTCGCCGCCGGGTTTCAGGTCCGGGTCGGCTTTCAACCGGGCTTCGAGATCGCCGAGAACGGTGCGGGTAATGGTCGGAATGTCGGCCTGTTTGGCGTCCGCAATCGGCAGCCAGACCAGTTCTTCCAGTTCGTGCGTCGGGCCGCCGTCTTCCAGTTCGAGGGCGACCTCGTTCTTCCAGACCGAGAGGAACCGCGTGTCGAAGCGGCGCACGCGGCCGGGCGGCGTGATCGCGCGGGCAACGAAGCGCAGGCCCGCGAGCGAAGGCTGGATGCCGTGCTCGGCGAAGCCCTGCCAGTCGGCCTTGTTGGTCGTGAAGGGACCGCGGCGGCCGATCAGGAGCCCGGCTTCCTCGTAGGTCTCGCGAATGGCGGAAAGCGCGATGGCGCGGGCGCGGGCGGCGGTCGCGCGGCTTCCGGTCCCGATCAGCTTGGTTTCCTCCGCCGGTTCGAGCGGCGTCGCAACGTCGATGCGGCTGTCGTTCGGGTCGGTGCGCCCGCCTGGAAAGACGAACTTGCCGGGCATGAAGGCGTGCTTCATGTGCCGGCGGCCCATCAGCACGCAGATGTCGCTGCCGCGGCGGTCGAGCAGAATCAGCGTCGCCGCGTCGCGCGGCCGCTTCGGGCCGGCGCCGAGCGCGAAATCCTTGCTTTCGGCCTTGTCGATCTGGGCGCGCGTAAAACCTTCCAAGATGTCACTCCCCTCGCGACGGTTCGATCAAAGTTCCGGATGATCGTCGAGTATGTCCTTCTCGCCGCCGAAACCGTGCATGTGGAGCGCCCATTGTAGGCCGACGACGGCGCCCTTCACCGGCTGGAGAAGCACGATCGAGCCGACGATCGTTAGAGGCACCCAGATCGCAAGATGCTGCCAGAGGCCGAGACCGCTTGTCATCTCGACGCCCATGAAGCCGGCAATGACGATATGGCCGACGATGAAGATCACCAGATAGGCCGGCAGGTCGTCGGCCCGGTGGTGGTGCAGTTCCTCGCCACATTTCGCACATTCCGGCGTGACCTTCAGGAAGCGGTCGAAAAGCCTGCCCTCGCCGCAATTGGGGCAGCGGCAGAGAAAGCCGCGCCACATCGAACGGATCAGGGGCCGGTTTGCCTGTGCGGCATCCCCGCCATAATGGATTTCGCTCATCGCCTGCTCCTCGTCGATCCACGTCCGCCCGGCCGGCGCGACTGGTCTGCGCGTCGCCGGCCCTTGGCTTTGTGAAGCGAGGCGCGCGATCCCGAGACGGGCTCCGGGTCGCTCATCATCTCGAACCGAAGGCTGCCTGCCATCGGCGCGATCTCGACCAGCTTCACCTCGACCGTATCGGCGAGCCGAAAGCCCTTTCGGGTTTTTTCGCCGACCATCGCGTGCGCCGCTTCGTCGTAGATATAGTAGTCGTCGCCCAACGTTGACACCGGCACGAAGCCATCTGCGCCGAACTGCGGCAGTTGGACGAAGAGCCCCGCCTTGGTGACGCCCGAAATGCGGCCTGTAAAGGTCTCGTCGATCCGCGTCGCCAGATGCGCGGCGATGAGTCGGTCGACCGTGTCGCGCTCGGCCGCCATCGCGCGGCGCTCCGTTGCCGAGATCAGCGCCGAAATCTCCTCCAGCCGGCCTTCTTCGGCCTTGGTCAGGCCGTCCTTGCCAAGGCCGAGCGCGGAAATCAGGGCGCGATGGACCATCAGATCGGCATAACGGCGGATCGGTGACGTGAAATGGGCGTAACGGCGCAGGTTCAGGCCGAAATGCCCGGCATTGTCCTTGGAATAGATCGCCTGGCTCTGGCTGCGCAGCACGACCTGGTTGACCAGTTCATCATGCTCGCTGCCCTCGACCGCCTTGAGAATGCCATTGAACTGCGAAGGGCGCAAATTCGCGCCACGCGCCAGCGACAGGCCCACCGTCGTCAGGAATTCGCGCAACGCTTCCTGCTTCGCCATCGAGGGTTCGTCATGGATGCGGTAGATCAGCGGCTGGCGCTTGGCCTCCAGCGTCTCGGCGGCCGCCACGTTCGCCTGGATCATGAATTCTTCGATCAGCTTGTGCGCGTCCAGCCGGTCGGGAACGACAACACGGTCGACCGTGCCGTCCTCCTTCAGCAGAATTTTGCGCTCGGGCAGGTCGAGATCGAGCGGCTGGCGGCTGTCGCGGCCGCACTTCAGGACGCGGTAACCGTCCCAGAGTGGCTTCAGCACATGGTCGAGAAACGGTGCCGCTTTTTCGTCAGCCGCACCATCGATCGCCGCCTGCGCCTGATTGTAGGACAGCTTGACGTGGCTGCGCATCATCACGCGATGGAACGAATGCCGGATCTTGCGGCCTTCGGCGCTGAAGACCATGCGCACCGCAAGCGCAGGGCGGTCCTCGTTCTCGCGCAGCGAGCAGAGGTCGTTGGAGATGCGCTCGGGGAGCATCGGCACGACGCGGTCGGGGAAGTAGCACGAATTGCCGCGCTTCAGCGCTTCCTGGTCGAGTTCGGTCCCCGTGCGCACATAGGCCGCGACATCGGCGATGGCGACGGTCGCGACGATGCCGCCGGGATTCGCCTCGTCCTCGTCCGGTGCCGCATGAACCGCGTCGTCATGGTCCTTGGCGTCGGCCGGGTCAATGGTGATCAGCGGCAGGTCGCGCCAGTCCTCGCGGCTATCGAGCGTCGCCGGGCGGCAGGCTTCCGCTTCCGCAATCACCGCATTCGGAAAAACATGCGGGATGTCATGGCTGTGGATGGCGATCATCGAGACCGCCTTCTCGCTCGTCAGCGAGCCGACCACCTCCACGACCTTGCCCTTCGGCAGGCCGTAGCGGGCATGGCGCAGCGGCGCGACCTCGATCAGATCGCCGGGCTTCGCCCCGTTCAGATCGTCCTCGTCGATAATCAGTTCGGGCTGGCGGCGCTCCACCGGTTCCATGCGGAACCCGCCATCGGCCAGATGCCGCAGCACGCCCAGCACCGCGTCGCGCTGCTTGTCGAAAATCTTGACGACGCGCGCCGTATAGGTCGGGCCGCCTTTTTCCTCGTTGGGAAAGGTTTTGGCGAGGACGCGGTCGCCGATCCCCGGCGCCGGGCCGCGGCCCTGGCGCTGCGTGCGGATCGCGACCAGCGGCGCGGCGCCGAGATCGGCGGGCCATTCGGCCGGGCGCGCGATCAGCAGGCCGTCAGGGTCGCGGCTGACGACGTCCAGTACCACCATATGCGGCAGGTCGCCGGGCCGCTTCAGTTTCTTCTTGGCCGACTTTTGCAGAAGCCCTTCATCCTGGAGATCGCGCAGCATGTCCTTCAGCCAGACGCGATCCTCGCCCTTGAGGCGAAACGCCTTGGCGAGTTCGCGCTTGCCGGAAAGGTCCGGGTTTTCGGCGATATAGGCGAGGAGTTCATCGCGGCTCGGACGGAAGTCGCCGGACGAGGCTGCTCCTGGCCGCTTCGCCGGCGCGGCAGACTTTCGCCCGGAGATCTTTCGCGCCAAGGGCTACTCCTTCGCCTTTGCCGGAGCCTTCTTCGCACCCGTCTTCTTGGCGGCGGGCTTCCTGGCGGAC
>NZ_JARGES010000054.1 GCF_029210365.1 Mesorhizobium sp. YIM 152430 | reverse complement strand
GCCAGCGCGCGCGAGACCAAATGAAGCCACGCAAAGGTTGCGGCCTGTTCCTCGGTCAGTGTCACCGCCGCCTCCCTCTGCCGATCCATATCGAGCCGATATGTGTCGGACAAGTCCTTGAAGGACGCCGCAACTTGCGGGTGCTGGGCCGCAATCCACTGCGCATGTTCCTGTGCTCTTTTGAGCCGCTCCTCCTCCTGCTCGTCCATCCATTTTTTAAGGAGGGATTGAGACTCATGCTCCCACAGAGCAAATTCTAGCCCTTTTCTCACCAGCTCCTTCAGCGAACGACCAGTCTCAGGAACATGCGCCAGCATCTCGTCGTCGATTTCGATCTCGATTTTCGCCATGGTGCCCATCCTACTCGCAGCGCGAAAATATTCGCTCGCCCTGCCGGAATGCTGTTTCCGAGATGTAGGTCATCTCCATCGTCGATGCGTTCGCGGTTCCTTCGGCTTCACATTCGGTGTTCAGGCGGACAAGATCGCCGGCCCGGTTCACGTCCCGCACTTTGCAGAAAAAGTCCGCGCCGTTCACTGAGCCGTCATTGATGTCATACAGGACATAATGGATGTCGTCGCCGATCCGGTCGACGATCTCGCCGTGGTTCAGGCCGCACAGCGACGCGTCGCTGAGATAGCGGCCATCGGCGAAGGGCAGCGCGACTGGCGGCTGCGCGGCGGCGATTGCCGCCG
>NZ_JARGES010000053.1 GCF_029210365.1 Mesorhizobium sp. YIM 152430 | reverse complement strand
AAGGCTGAACCGGCGCGCCGGCTCGAAAGGACTGACAAGACATGAAGACTGTTCTCAAGGGGATTGTTGCCGCGCTCGGTATCGTCGTCGGTGCGACGGCGGCGGCAGGCGCGGCGGAATATCCGCTGATCAAGCCGGTCGAACAGAACTGGAGCTTCGCAGGCCCGTTCGGCACCTATGACCGGGGCGAGTTGCAGCGCGGCCTCAAGGTCTATCGCGAAGGCTGCGCGGCCTGCCACGGAATGGAGCGCGTCGCGTTCCGCACGCTCGAAGACCTCGGCTATTCGGAGGCGCAGGTTCGCGCGCTCGCCGGCGAGTACGAGATCGAGGACGGACCGGACGCCAATGGCGACATGTTCATGCGGACCGCGATCCCGTCCGATTATTTCCCGAGCCCGTTTCCCAATGCGGAAGCGGCCGCGGCCTCGAACAACGGCGCGGCGCCGCCGGACCTGTCGCTGATCGCCAAGGCGCGCGCGGTGGAGCGGGGCTTTCCGCTCTTCGTCTTCGACATCTTCACCCAATATGCCGAGAGCGGCCCGGACTATATCTACAACCTCCTGGTCGGGTATGAAGAGGCGCCGGAGGGCTACGAGCAGCAGCCCGGCACCTATTACAACCCGCATTTCATCGCCGGAACGTCGCTGTCGATGGCGCCCCCGCTTCAGGAGGGCCTGATCAGCTACGACGACGGGACGCCCGAGACCGTCGAGCAATATGCCCATGACGTGACCGCGTTCCTGATGTGGGCCGCAGAGCCGCATATGGAGGATCGCAAGCGCATGGGCTTCGTGGTCATGCTGTTCCTGATCGGCTTTGCGGTGCTGGTGTATCTGACCAAGCGCAAGATCTGGTCGAACGTCGCGCACTGACGTTCGCGATGGTTTTCAAGGGGCGCCTGCGGGCGCCCTTTTTTCGTGGCCGCGCGCGGCTTCCTTTCGCCGCCGCCTTCTTCTACCAATAGCGCACATCCATCGCGGGGCAGCCATGCACACGACCCTTCACGACACGCTCGTCTCGGCGATCCGCAACATTC
>NZ_JARGES010000052.1 GCF_029210365.1 Mesorhizobium sp. YIM 152430 | reverse complement strand
TTGCGGGAACGGAAGATCAAGGCCGGCTATTCGCTGATCGAGCGCGAGATCTTGCTTCAGCTTTATCTGGGGGTTTGGATGAACCAGTCGTCCGCCCCGTTCGTGGATATGGCGACCTACGATCGGTGCGGCTCTGTCCCGGTCGATTTCGACGCCCTGAAGGGCAAGCCTTGCTACCTTGGCGTTGACCTCTCTGAAGTTTCCGACCTTACCGCGATCGTCGGCGCGTGGCCGACCGATGACGGCGGTTACATCATCCGCCCTTGGTATTTCATACCGGCCGACGCGCTGGCGCGGAAGTCCCGCACTGAAGGCGTCAACTATCTGGCATGGGAGAAAGACGGCCTGATCACGACCACGCCCGGCGCGGCCGTCGATTATGCCTATGTGGAAGCGGAGATCAGGCGGCTTTGCGCCGAACATGACGTGCGCCAGATCGCTTTCGATCCGTGGCGTGCGCAGCAGCTTCAGCGCAACCTCATGGATGACGGCTTCCCGGTGGTCGATTTTCGGCAGGGCTTCATTTCGATGTCGCCGGCCTGCGATGAAGTCGAGCGCGCGATCATCACCGGCAAATTCCACCACGCCGGCAATCCGATCCTGCGATGGAACTTCGATAATGTCGCCGTGGTGCGCGATGCCGCCGGCAATCGCAAGTTCGACAAGTCCAAGAGCCGCGACAAGATCGACGGAGCGGTAGCCGCCCTTATGGCCGTGCGCTTTGCCTCGCTGAATAACAACACCCGATCGATTTACGACCTCGCCGAAGACGAGTTCGACGACCTTCTCGCCGCATAGGAAGAACCATGTCCGAAGATACCGAACGCCTTGTCGTCTCTCTTGAAGCCCGCATCCGCGACTTCGAACGCAATATGCAAAAGGCATCCGGCACCGCTGGACGCGAGTTCGGCGCGATCGAGCGCCGCGCCCGG
>NZ_JARGES010000051.1 GCF_029210365.1 Mesorhizobium sp. YIM 152430 | reverse complement strand
AGCTGGTGCGGATAGACGCGCACGATGCGGGCCGGATCGGGCAGGCCGACTTCCTCGATGAGTTCGAGGGCGCGCTTCTGGCGCGCGGACGGATCGAGCGCGCCATGGGCCTCGAACATTTCGCGGATCTGGTCGCCGATGCGCATCAGCGGGTTGAGCGAGGTCATCGGCTCCTGGAAGATCATGCCGATGTCGCGGCCGCGCACCTGACGCATCNTTACCGCGGGGGGCAGCAGGCCCATGACGGCGTGGGCCGTCATCGACTTGCCCGAGCCGGATTCGCCGACGACGCACAGCGTCTCGCCGGCATTTATCTCGAACGAGGCGTCCTTGAGCGCGAAGGCGCGATCGGCGACGCTTGGCAATGACAGGGAGAGCCTGTCGACCTTCAGCACCGGCTCGCTCATTTGCGGACCTCCTTGCGCAGTCGCGGATTGAGCGCGTCGTTGATGCCTTCGCCGACGAGATTGAGCGCCAGCACGGTCAGGAAGATCGCGAGGCCGGGGAAGAAGCTGATCCACCACGCGTCGATGATGCGCGAGCGGCCGGCGCCGACCATGTAGCCCCAGGTCATCAGGTTGGGATCGCCGAGGCCGAGAAAGGAGAGGGAGGATTCCAGGAGGATCGCCGTCGCGATCATCAGCGAGGCCATGACGATGATGGGCGCCAGCGTGTTCGGCAATATCTGCGTGAAGATGATGCGCGGGGTCGACTGACCCACGGTGACCGCCGCCTGGACATATTCGCGCGTCCTGAGCGACAGCACCTCGCCGCGAATGAGCCGCGTCACCGGCGGCCAGGAGACGATGGCGATGGCCAGCACGATCGAAGGCAGCGATGGTTGCAGGATCGCAACGAGCACGATCGCGAGCGCGAAGCTCGGGATGGTCTGGAAGAACTCGGTGAAGCGCATGATGGCGTCATCGATGAGGCCGCCGAAAT
>NZ_JARGES010000050.1 GCF_029210365.1 Mesorhizobium sp. YIM 152430 | reverse complement strand
ACGCCGCTTCGGCGAACGGGATCGCTATGTCCATTGAAAGGAGATCCTATGCCGAGTCCGACAGGATTCCGGGCGATGACGCCTGGCATTCACAAAGCCCTCGAAACCGCTGATCTATGGGGACCGCAGACCGCAGTTTCCAAGAAGCGCGCTCATACAGCGTTTAATTCCTGCACTAAGTTCCTGGGCCTGCGCCCCCATCTGATCGAGCTGATGAACAAGCTCCTTAGCTTCTCGAAAGAGATCGATTGGGACGGAACTTCCCGACCCCTCGTCTGGCCCGACAATCAGCGCCTGCTTGAGCAATGCGCCATCGGCTCGCTATCGGCCCTCAAGCGATCCTTGCGCGCTCTGGCAGAGGCCGGCCTTATCGCGTTTAAAGATAGTCCGACCGGGCGGCGCATAGGGCACCGCAACAACCATGATGGCCGCATTGTGTTGGATCGGACTTACGGCATCGACCTTTCCCCACTTGGGCTGAAAACGCCCGAGCTGGAAATGATCGTGTCGATGAACAAGGCACAGCAACAGGATTGGCGCGACCTGTGCC
>NZ_JARGES010000005.1 GCF_029210365.1 Mesorhizobium sp. YIM 152430 | reverse complement strand
TCCCGCGAGGTTGACGACCAGCTCGAACCGGCCTTCCCCAATATATTCGAACCGCTCGAAACCGGGCATGTCGGCGTCATTTGCCGCCATGCGCTGCGCCCCTGCTTCATCCTGTTCAGTCAAACGTCCTTCGGCGGCCGCCATCACCGCACGCGGCTCCGCCAGCGTGCTTTCAACGCGCATCGTGTAATCGTATCCATCCGTCGTGATATCCGCGTCGATCTTTTCGGGGGCGAGGCACCCGGTCAGGAAGAGCGTCGCGCTCATGATAAACGGCAGTCGGATGCCAGCTCGCGTTAGCTTCACAATATACTCCTGAATACAGGCGGAGCCGCTGTCGATCAGCGGCCCCAGGTCGAGTTGAACGCGCCGGGGAAAATTATGTCCTGCTCAACGAAGACGTTGAACTGGTAGCCCGGACGGATTTCCAAGGTGGGCTGCACGTCGAGATTGCGCGTGATCGTCTGGTCAGCGATCCGGCCGAACGTGTCGGCAAAATTTC
>NZ_JARGES010000049.1 GCF_029210365.1 Mesorhizobium sp. YIM 152430 | reverse complement strand
ATGAGCGGGGCCGAGTTCAAGTTCGAAGGCGCGTTCGGCGATCCATGGCGAATGCTCGAAGATCGAGCCGAAGCGTGAGACGAACGCCTTGCGCCCCATCCGGCTCGGCCGTAGCCCATGCGGCTTGTAGGGATGTTTCGCGATCCAATGCTCGGCGATGTCGATGCGGCGCGCCACCCACGCATTGTCGTGGCTCTTCACATAGTCGACGAAGCGCTTCAGCGCCGCCACGCGCCCCGGCCGCCCGACGAGCCGACAGTGCAGCCCAATGCTCATCATCGACGGTCGGCCAGCCTCGCCTTCCGCGTAATGCGTGTCGAACGCGTCCTTGAGATAGGCGAAGAACTGGTCGCCCGAATTGAACCCTTGAGCCGTCGCAAAGCGCATGTCGTTGGCGTCCAGCGTATAGGGAATGACAAGTTGCGGGTCGATCGCGCGGCCCTGGCCGTCATGGTCGAGCCAATAGGGCAGGTCGTCGTCATAGGTGTCGGAAATCCATGTGAAGCCACCTTCCTGCGCCGCCAGCTTCACGGTGTTGACCGATGTGCGGCCGACATAGAGCCCCTTCGGACGCTCGCCGACGACTTCGGTATGGAGCCGGATCGCTTCGGCCAGATCGGCGCGCTCGGCATCCTCTTCATGGTCGCGATAGTCGATCCATTTCAACCCGTGCGAGGCGATTTCCCAGCCCGCCTCCTGCATCGCCGCCACCTGGTCGGGCGAGCGGGCGAGGGCGTCCGCGACACCGTAGACCGTCACTGGAAGGCCGGCCTCCGTGAACAGGCGATGGAGCCGCCAGAAACCGGCCCGCGCGCCGTATTCGTAGATCGATTCCATGTTCCAGTGGCGCTTGGCCGGCCATGGCGCGGCGCCGACGATTTCGGACAGGAACGCCTCGGAGGCGGCGTCGCCGTGGAGGACGCAGTTCTCGCCGCCTTCCTCGTAGTTGACGACGAAGGACACGGCCACATGCGCGCCGCCCGGCCAGTTCGCCTTCGGCGGATTGGCGCCATAGCCGCGCATATTGCGGACATATCGCTTCGGCTCGGTCATCGAATTTTCCCCATCACCATGGCAGAATAGGCGCTGTCGCGGGCGCGCATTCCCGACGAAAATTTTGAAAGTCTTTTTGTGGCCGCTCGCCTCCAGAGGGCTTATGACTTGCCTTACAGTCCGTGCCAAGAAGAACAAAAGGGAGCGCATATGGCCAACGCCAATTCGGGTCGCCTGACCACCCACGTACTGGACACGGCGTCGGGGCGGCCGGCTGCGGGGCTGAAGATCGCGCTCTACAGGCTCGACGGAGACGAGCGCGCGCACGTCAAGTCCGTCACCACCAATGCCGACGGCCGTTGCGACGCGCCGCTGCTTCAGGGCGCTGATTTCGCGCCGGGGCAGTATGAGCTGGTGTTCGCGGCAGGCGATTATCTGCGAGGCTCGGGCCTGACCCTGCCCGAACCCGCCTTCCTCGACGAGGTGCCGATCCGGTTCGGGATGGCGGAGGCGGCGCACTACCATGTGCCCCTGCTGATCTCGCCTTACGGCTATTCAACGTATCGGGGGAGTTGAGATGGGCTCCCGCTCCCACATCCGCTTCCTCCTCAACGGCGAAGTGATCACCCTCACCGACGTGCGCCCCGATGCGACGCTGCTCGATTTCCTGCGCCTCGACCGCGCGCTGAAGGGCACCAAGGAAGGCTGCGCGGAAGGGGATTGCGGCGCCTGCACGGTGTTGGTCGGTCGGCTTGCCGGCGACGGGCTCGTCTATGAAGGCGTCAATGCCTGCATCCGGTTCACCGGCTCGCTTGACGGTTGCCATGTCGTCACCATCGAGCATCTGCGCGGTTCGGATGGGGGGCTTCACCCCGTCCAGCAGGCGATGGTCGATTTCCATGGTTCGCAATGCGGGTTCTGCACGCCGGGCTTCGTGATGTCGCTCTACGCGTTGTGGATGCGCGAGCCGAACCCGTCCGATGCGATCATCGAAAAGGCGCTGCAAGGCAATCTGTGCCGATGCACCGGCTACGAGGCGATCATGCGTGCGGCGCGGGCGATCTCGTCCTATGGCGAGGCCGGGCGCGACCCGCTCGTCACTGAGCGCGCAGACGTGATCGCAAGACTGAAAGCCATGCGTGACGGCGCGCGCGTCGAGATCGGCACGGGCAAGGACCGGCTCGTCGTGCCGTCGTCGGTCGACGACCTCGCGACTGTTCTGGACGCCGAGCCGAACGCGCGCATCGTCGCCGGTTCGACCGATGTCGGGCTCTGGGTGACGAAACATTTCCGCGACATCTCGCCTGTCGTCTTCATCGGCGGGCTAGACGAATTGCGGCAGGTGTCGGAGACGGACGGCACGATCACCATCGGCGCCGGCGTCAGCTATACGGATGCCTATGCGGCACTGGCGTCGCGCATCCCTGCGCTGCGCCCGCTGCTCGACCGGATCGGCGGCGATCAGGTGCGCAACATGGGCACGATCGGCGGCAACATCGCCAATGGCTCGCCCATCGGCGACACGCCGCCGCCCCTGATCGCGCTCGGCGCGTCGGTGACACTGCGCAAAGGCGCGAGTCGTCGAACGATCGCGCTCGAGGACTTCTTCATCGACTACGGCAAGCAGGACCGCGCGCCCGGCGAATTCGTCGAGGCGGTGCATGTGCCGGTGCCCGAGGCGGGGGCGCTGTTCGCCGTCCACAAGATCACGAAGCGCCGCGACGAGGACATCACGGCGGTGCTGGGGGCGTTCTTGCTGAGGGTCGAGGATGGGAAGGTGACATCGGCCCGCATCGCCTATGGCGGCATGGCAGCGACGCCGAAACGCGCGAAGGCTGTCGAGGCGGGACTCGTCGGGAAGCCGTGGACGAATGAGACGGTCGAGGCTGCGATGGCGGGTTATGCGCAGGATTTCCAGCCGATTTCGGACATGCGGGCGAGCGCTGACTATCGGATGATGACGGCGAAGAATCTGTTGATGCGGGTGTTTCTCGAAAGCAGCGGCGAGACGGCTACCGTTTTGCGCCATGAGGCGGCGTGATGAACAAGCACGCCCAGCCCGACCTGACCGCCGCCGCCATCAAGGGCGGGGTCGCGAGCGACCAGCGCCACGATTCCGCCGCCAAGCACGTCACCGGCCAGGCCGTGTATATCGATGACATCGCCGAGCCGGCCGGCACGCTGCATGGCTGTCTTGGCCTCTCGACCATCGCACACGGCACCGTCAAGTCCATCGACCTCGATGCGGTTCGTTCCGCGCCGGGAGTCGTCGCGGTGCTGACCGGCCATGACGTGCCGGGCGTCAACGACATCTCGCCGACAGGGCGGCACGACGAGCCGGTGCTGACGACGGAAAAGGTCGAGTTTTTCGGCCAGCCGCTCTTCGCCGTCATCGCCGAAACGCGCGAGGTGGCGCGGCGGGCGTGCCAACTGGCGAAGATCGACTATGACGCGCTGCCATTCGTCACCGATATCGGCGAACTCGACGCGAAGTCGGCCCGGAT
>NZ_JARGES010000048.1 GCF_029210365.1 Mesorhizobium sp. YIM 152430 | reverse complement strand
ATCGAGGGCGTGGCGCTGGACGGCATCTTTGCGCTGCGCAATTTTGCCGATGCAGGCCGCATCCGGCAAAGGACCGAAGCCGCGCAGTCCGTCGTCATTGTCGGTGGCGGCTTCATCGGCATGGAGATCGCGCACACGCTGGCCGGCCTCGGCAAGCAGGTGACGCTTCTCGAAATGGCGCCGCGCGTTCTCGGGCGTTCCGTCGCGCCCGCCATCTCGATCTATGCCGACGCGCGCGCGCGGGCAGCCGGCATCGATCTGAAGGTCGATATTGGCGTCGCCAGCATGGAAGGATCGAACGGGCATGTCGCGGCCGTCCGGCTCGCCGATGGCTCGCGCATTCCGGCCGATCTCGTCATCCTCGGCACCGGCGTCGTGCCGAATGTGGAACTCGCAGCGGACGCAGGTCTCGAAATCGCCAACGGCATCGTCGTCGACGAAGCGTTGCGCACCGCCGATCACCGCATCCTCGCGCTCGGAGACGCGGCGAGTTTCCATCACTGGCACGCCGGCCGTCCCGTGCGGCTGGAATCGGTGCAGAATGCCAGCGATCAGGCCAAGCACGCCGCGCGCACCATCACCGGCAAGGCCGGCGCCTATCGCGACGTGCCGTGGTTCTGGTCCGACCAGGGCGACATCAAGCTCCAGACGGCCGGTCTCTCCTTGGATGCCGACCGCTTCGTCGTTTCGGGCAATCCCGACGACGACGCTTTCTCGGTCTGGCATTTTTCCGGGCCGCGGCTTCTGGCGGTCGATTCGATCAACCGCGCGGCCGACCACATGATCGCGCGAAAGCTGCTTGCCGCCGGCGTCGATCCGTCCGACGCCGACATCGCGGCAGGCGCACCACGTCTCAAGGAACTCGCGTTGGCGAGGCCGTAGGCGGCCACATACGCGAAAAGACGCCATCGCGGCGAACGAGACCGTGATAGGCGGCTGCGCCAACATGCAGGACAAGGAACAGGCCG
>NZ_JARGES010000047.1 GCF_029210365.1 Mesorhizobium sp. YIM 152430 | reverse complement strand
GGGCGTGGTCGACTACACGATCGGCAAGGGCGTTGCGCCCGGCGTCTTCGTCGTCGTCGAGGCGACGCATCCGCGCGTCATCGAGCGCATGGACGATCTCCATGTCGGCAAGGGCCCGTACTACGCCTTCCACCGGCCCTACCACCTGACCAGCCTCGAAGTCCCGCTCTCCTGTGCCCGCGCGGTCCTCTACGGCAAGGCCGACATGGTCCCGCTGCCGCGCCCCGTCGCCGAAGTCGCCGCCGTCGCCAAGCGCGATCTCGCCCCCGGCGAAACCTTCGACGCCATCGGCGAGACCTGCTACCGCTCCTGGACGATGACCGCCGCCGAAGCCACTGCGGCCCGCGCCGTTCCGGTCNCCTCCAAAACGCCACCCCCGACACCTCCACCCGCCTTTGGGCGCTGCGCCGCAAGCAGGAAGAAATGGTCGCTAACCTCGGCTAGTCGCCGCGATCTGCACCTTACGGGAGGGGTAAGGGGTGGGGGTATGCCGACCCCGCATTCTCAAAAAACTTATCCCCCTTCGCCCATCCTCCCACATACTCCCCCG
>NZ_JARGES010000046.1 GCF_029210365.1 Mesorhizobium sp. YIM 152430 | reverse complement strand
TGTAGTCGTTTCGGCTACTCACCAACGTCAAGGCCAAAAGCCGACCAACTCCCATTCACTATTCACCATTCACCATTCACTCCCTGCTCACATATTCGGATAGACCGGTCCCTCGCCGCCCTGCGGCGGAACCCAGTTGATGTTCTGGTTCGGGTCCTTGATGTCGCATGTCTTGCAGTGGACGCAGTTCTGCGCGTTGATGACGAAGCGGGCATCCGGCTCCGAATGTGAGACCTCGCCGCCCTTGGTCGGCGATGCCGGACCACCGGTCAGGCCGTTGCCGTCCGCATCCACCCATTCATAGACGCCGGCCGGGCAATAGCGCGTCGAGGGGCCGGAAAAGACCATATATTCCGACCGCTTCTGCAATTCCGGGTCCTTCACCTGAAGGTGGATCGGCTGGCTTTCCTCGTGATTCGTGTTCGACAGGAACACCGAGGACAGGCGGTCGAAGGTGAGGACGCCGTCGGGCTTGGGATAGGCGATCGGCGAATGCTTATCGGCCGGCTCGAGCGCGGCGTGGTCCGGCTTGCCGTGCTTTTGCGTGCCGAAGAAGGAGAAGCCGAAAAGCTGGTTCGTCCACATGTCGAGCCCGCCGAGTCCGACGCCGATCCAGGTGCCGAATTTCGACCAGAGCGGCTTGACGTTGCGCACCCGCTTCAGGTCCTTGCCGATGTCGCTTTGGCGCCATTCGGCCTCGTAGGCGGCCAGTTCGTCGTTGCTGCGTCCGGCGGCGAGCGCCTCCGCGACCTTCTCGGCCGCCAGCATCCCCGACAGGACCGCATTGTGCGAACCCTTGATGCGCGGCACGTTGACGAAGCCGGCCGAGCAGCCGATGAGCGCGCCGCCGGGGAAGCTCAGCTTCGGCACCGACTGGTAGCCGCCCTCCGTGATCGCGCGCGCGCCATAGGAGATGCGCTTGCCACCGTCGAACGTGTCACGAATCGCCGGGTGCGTCTTGAACCGCTGGAATTCTTCGAAGGGGGAGAGATAGGGGTTCTTGTAGTTCAGATGGACGACGAAGCCGACCGCAACCTGGTTGTCCTCGAGGTGATAGAGGAAAGAGCCACCACCCGTTTTCGAATTGAGCGGCCATCCAAAAGAATGCTGGACGAGGCCGGGCTTGTGCTTTTCGGGCGCGACCTGCCACAGTTCCTTCAGGCCGATGCCGAATTTCTGCGGCTGGGCGTCCTTCGAAAGCTCGAACTTCTCGATCAGCTTCTTGGCCAGCGACCCGCGCACCCCCTCGCCGATCAGCACATATTTCCCGAGCAGCGCCATGCCGGGCGCATAGGACGGGCCGTGCGTGCCGTCGCGCTCGACGCCCATGTCGCCGGTCACGACGCCGGTGACCACGCCTTCGTCATTGTAGATGAGGTCGGCCGCCGCGAAGCCCGGATAGATCTCGACGCCCAGCGCCTCGGCATGGCCGGCGAGCCAGCGGCAGACATTGCCGAGCGAAACGGCGTAGTTGCCGTGATTGTTCATCAAGGGCGGCATCAGGAAATTGGGAATGCGGATCGAACCGGCCGGGCCGAGCAGCAGGAACTGGTCGTCCGTCACCGGCGTGTTGAACGGATGATCGCTTTCCGAGCGCCAATCCGGCAACAGGCGGTCGATACCGATCGGGTCGACCACCGCGCCTGAAAGGATGTGCGCGCCGACTTCGGCGCCCTTTTCCAGAACGACGACCGAAAGGTCCGGGTTGAGCTGCTTCAAGCGGATCGAGGCGGCGAGACCGGCGGGACCGGCGCCCACGATCACCACGTCGAATTCCATGCTTTCGCGTTCAACTTCGCTCATGTCGATCTCCCACCCGCTTGTCTCGGTCGCGTCATCGACGACGCTGCCTGATGTCATAATGCGTGCTTATCGCATCGGTTTCCTTAGCGAAACCATATCTGTCTCCATGCGACAGGCCGTAGCGGCCAATCTATATTCCGTTGACGTAAACGTCAAACAATGACGCGCTTGGCCCCCTGCCCCGCGATGGGTATAGAGAATGAATGGCCGATACGATCAACCTGCGCGAACTCCTGCTCTTCTATGCCGATAGCGGCGTGGACGACGCGCTCATGGACGAGGCGGTCGACCGGTTCGCCGCGGCTGAACCGGCAAAGGCATCACATGTCGAGACGCGTCATAGTCCGGCCGCGCCGCCCGTCGATCCGCAGCGCGCCGCAGCCTATGCCAATGTGCCCGCTTCCCCGCCCCGCATAAAGGCGAGCGTCCCCGACGAGGGCAAAAGCGAAAGCGCGCGGATTCTGGCACGCGAGGCGGCGTCGCTTTCCGACCTGCGCGCGTGCCTTGAAGGTTTCGACGGCTGCAATCTGAAATTCACCGCCAAGAATCTCGTCTTCGGCGACGGCAATGGCGAGGCGGACATCATGTTCGTCGGCGAGGCGCCGGGCCGCGACGAGGATATCGAGGGCCGACCCTTCGTCGGCAGGTCGGGGCAGTTGCTCGACCGGATGCTGGCGGCGATCGCGCTCGACCGGACCAGCGCCTACATCACCAATGTCATCCCCTGGCGGCCGCCCGGCAACCGCACGCCGACGCCCATCGAAACGGAAATCTGCCGCCCGTTCATCGAGCGGCAGATCGAACTCGTCAAGCCGAAGGTGCTGGTGGCGCTTGGCGGGCCGTCGTCCAAGATCCTGCTCAACACGAGCGAGGGGATTACCCGACTGCGGGGAAGCTGGCGGGAGCACCGAACCGCAACCGGCCTGGCAATCCCGACGATGCCCCTTCTCCACCCGGCCTATCTCCTGCGCAACCCGGCGCACAAGAAACTCGCATGGCACGATCTTCTGGAGATCAAGGCACGGTTGAAGGTGCTCACGTCGGCGGCGTGACCTTGCGGGCCTGGCCGCGCTTGAGGCCAAGCCTCTGTTCGCGCCAGATGATGAAGAGGCCGGCTCCCACGACGATCGTTCCACCGACGAGCGTGTAGAGCGTCGGCAGGTCGCCGAAGACGAAGAAGCCGACCGCGATGCCGAGAATCATCGAGGTGTATTCGAACGGCGCGATGGTCGACATCGGCGCGTGGCGATAGCTTTCCGTCATCAGGATCTGGCCGACGCCGCCGCAAATGCCGGAGCCGATGAGACAGACGGCCTGCGCGCCGGTGAGCGCGACCCAGCCGAACGGAACGGTGCCGAGCGCGGCGACCGTCGACGTCAACGAGAACCAGAGCACGATGGTCGCGGTCTTTTCGGTGTGGACGAGGCGGCGCACGAGCAGCATGGCGATGGCCGAGACGCCCGCCGCGAGCAGCGCCGCGGTGACGCCCAGGGCCTCGTCATTGCCCATCGCCGAGCCGTCTGTGAAGAGCGTCAGCTTCGGCCAGGAGATGATGACGACCCCGACGAGCCCGACGACGACCGCGCTCCAGCGGAACAGCCGCACGACCTCCCCCATGAAAAGCGCGGAGAAGACGACGACCAGAAGCGGCTGCGCATAATTGAGCGTGATCGCTTCGGGTAGCGGCAGGCGCGTCAGTGCGAAGAAGCCGAGCCCCATCGAGGTGACGCCGACGAGACCGCGGGCAATGTGACTGAAGGGTCGCGCTGTCTTCAGTGCCGAGCGCAGTTCGTGGCGCCAGGCGAGCAGGATAAGGATCGGCAGGATGGCGAAGGCGGAGCGGAAGAAGACGATCTCGCCCGCCGGAACGCGGCCCGCCGCCTTGATGAGCGAGGCCATCGCCACGAAGGCTGCGACGGAAACGACCTTGAGCAGAATGCCGGTCAGCGGATTCCTGTCCGCGTAAAGAGCCTCCGCCTCTTGTCTGTTCATCCGCCCGCTTGCCACAAAATGCGCGGCGACGTTGCCGCCGCGCCGAATCGGAAATCGATTATCCAGTTAACCTATTTCGCATCCTGAATCGCCTGCCATACGCGCTGTGGCGTAGCAGGCATCTCGATGTGGCCGATCCCGTAGGCGCGCCAGAGCGCGTCCGTCACCGCGTTCAGCGCGGCCGGCGTGGCGCCGATCGTGCCGGCCTCGCCCGCGCCCTTGATGCCGAGCGCGTTGGTGGTGGACGGGACGTTGCGGGTTTCGAAATGGAAGTTCGGAAAGTCGTCGGCGCGCGGCACGGCGTAGTCCATGAAGCTGGCCGTGACGAGCTGGCCGTCCTCGCCATAGACCGCCTCCTCGCAAAGCGCCTGGCCGATGCCCTGCACGACGCCGCCATGGACCTGGCCGGCCAGCAGGACGGGGTTCACCGTCGCGCCGAAATCGTCGACGATCGTGTAGCGCACGACCTCGGTCCCGCCCGTCTCCGGGTCGATCTCGACCTCGCAGATATGGCTGCCGTTCGGATAGGTCGCCTCATCCTGAACGAACTCGCCGAAACCCTTGAGATCAGACTCGTTTTTTGCCGCGCGGGCAATGCCGGCGAAATCGATCACGCGGTCGGTGCCGACGATCTTCGCGGTGCCGTCGATGAGCTCGATATCGGCGGGCGATGCTTCCAGTTCCTCGGCCGCGATGCGCTTGAGCTTCTCGGCAAGGTCTTCACCGGCGCGCGCGGCCGAGACGCCGCCGAGCGGAATGGAGCGCGAGCCGCCCGTGCCACCGCCCTTTTCCAGCCGGTCGGTATCGCCCTGATGGACGGTGATGCGCGAAATGTCGATATTCAGCTTTTCGGCGACGAACTGTGCGTAAGCGGTCGCGTGGCCCTGCCCGTTCGACTGGGTGCCGATGGAAAGCGTGACGTTTCCGTCCGCGCCGAGTTCGACATGGGCCGGTTCGGAGCCGGCGAAGGCGCAGGCTTCGACATAGGTCGCCAGGCCGATGCCGCGAATGCGCCCTTTCGACTTCGCCACTTCGTTGCGGGCGTCGAAACCGTCCCACTCGGCGCGCTCGAGGGCGGTGGTCAGATGACCATCGAACTCGCCGACATCGTATTTGCGCCCGGTCGGCGTGGTGTAGGGGAACTGTTCGGGCCGGATGAAATTGCGCCGGCGAATGTCTACAGGCGAGAGTCCCATGTCGCGCGCGCACTGGTCGACCAGCTTTTCAAGCTGGAAGGCCGCTTCCGGCCGCCCGGCCCCGCGATAGGCATCGACGGGCGTCGTGTTGGTGTAGATGCCGCGGATCGTGACGTCGAGCGCAGGGATGTCGTAGACGCCGGTCGCCATCGTCGCTCCGATCCACGGGATGAACGGACCGACCTGCGAGCAATAGGCGCCCATATTGGCGTCGGTCTTCACGCGCAGCGCCAGAAAGCGACCTTCGCCATCCATCGCCATCTCGGCGATCGCGAGGTTGTCGCGGCCATGCGCGTCGGTCAGGAAGTGCTCCGCGCGATCGCTGGTCCACTTGACCGGCTGGCCGAGACGTTTCGCCGCTTCCAGCACCAGCGCATATTCGCGATAGACGAACATCTTGGTGCCGAACCCGCCGCCGACATCGGGCGTGACGACGCGCAGCTTGTCGTGGCCGATGCCGAAGACCTGGTCGCACAGGACCCGGCGCATCGAATGGACGCCCTGCGATCCCGTCGTCAGGGTGAAGCGATCCTCGTCTTCCACCCATTCGCCCAGCGCGGAACGCGGCTCCATGTAATTGGAAACCAGGCGATTGTTCCGGAACTCGATGCGCGAGACATGAGCCGCCTTTGCGAAGGCGGCGTCGGCAGCATCGGCCTTGCCCATCCGGTATTCGAAGGCGACATTCCCGTCGCGCTCGCTCCAGACCTGCGGGGCATCCTGCGCCAGCGCGGCCGCGATGTCCGCGACGGCATCTTCGGGCGCGTAGTCGATCTCGATGAGATCGGCGGCGTCCTGCGCCTGTGCCCGCGTTTCGGCGACGATGAAGGCGACCGCATCCCCGACATAGGCGACCTCATCCGCACACAGGATCGGGATGTCGCGCGTCGGCGCGCGGCTGCCGTCCGGCTGCTTCTGCATCGCGCCCGACTTCAATGCGCCGAGATGCGTGACGTCCGCGCCGGTCAGCACGAGCCTGATGCCCTCGCTTGCCAGCGCCGCTTCCGTCGAACCGATGGAGAAAGAACCCCTGGCGACGGATGAGCGGACCACATAGCCGTGCAGCACGCCCTCGCGCGTCAGATCGTCGGTATAGCGGCCCTGCCCCCGGATGAAGGCATCGTCTTCGAGGCGACGGACGGGCGCACCCATTCCGAACTTCGGCGTCATCACATTCATGGAAAACTTTCCGGATCGTGGGGAGGAATGCCAGTGAACTGGCGCGGAACGACAGTTTTGTCGAGGGCCAGCATCGTGTAAAGACCGGCCAGCATATCAATTCTCGCGGAGTGCGGCAGACCGTTTCCGCATATCCAGGGGCAACGCATGACGATCGACACCGGGAAGGTCTACCGCCTCGAGGACTACCGCACGAGCGACTACGCCATCCGCGCGACCCACCTCGTCTTCCGGCTCGACCCGCGCCATGCACGCGTGACCGCGACGCTTTCCGTCGAAAGACGCGAGGATACCGCGTTCGATGCGCCGCTGGTGCTCGACGGCGACGGGCTGAAGCTCCTGTCGGTGGCGCTCGACGGCACCCGACTGACCGCGCAGGATTACAGCGCGGCGCCCGATCAGCTCACCGTCGCCCGCCTGCCGAAAGGCCCGTTCACGCTCGTCATCGAAACCGAACTCGCGCCGGAGGCGAACTCGGCGCTGATGGGCCTCTATTTGTCGAACGGCGTCTACTGCACGCAATGCGAGGCGGAGGGCTTTCGCCGCATCACCTATTTCCTCGACCGTCCCGACGTGATGTCGGTCTATACGGTGCGGATCGAGGCGCCGAAGGCGACGGCGCCGATCCTGTTGTCCAACGGCAATCCGGTCGAAAGCGGCGACCTCGAGGACGGCTGGCATTATGCCGTCTGGCACGATCCACATCTCAAGCCGTCCTATCTCTTCGCGCTCGTCGCCGGCGATCTCGGCAAGATCACGGACGGATTCACCACCCGCTCCGGCCGCGCGGTCGAGCTCGGCATCTATGTCGAGAAGGGCAAGGAGGCGCGCGCGGCCTACGCGATGGACGCGCTCAAACGCTCGATGCACTGGGACGAGGACGTGTTCGGCCTCGAATACGATCTCGACGTCTTCAACATCGTCGCCGTGTCCGATTTCAACATGGGCGCGATGGAGAACAAGGGCCTCAACATCTTCAACGACAAATATGTCCTTGCCGACGAGGAGACCGCGACCGACGCCGACTTCGCCAATATAGAGGCGATCATCGCGCATGAGTATTTCCACAATTGGACTGGCAACAGAATCACTTGCCGCGACTGGTTCCAGCTCTGCCTCAAGGAAGGGCTGACCGTCTTCCGCGACCATGAATTTTCCGCCGACATGCGCTCGCGCGCGGTCAAGCGCATCGCCGAGGTGCGGACCCTCAAGTCGCTGCAATTTCCCGAGGACCAGGGGCCGCTCGCCCATCCGGTGCGCCCGCGCCGCTATCGCGAGATCAACAATTTCTACACGGCGACCGTCTACGAGAAGGGTTCGGAAGTCGTGCGGATGATCCGCACCATCCTCGGCGCCGACACGTTCCGGCGCGGCATGGACCTTTATTTCGAACGCCATGACGGCGACGCGGCGACGATCGAGGACTTCCTCAAAGTGTTCGAGGACGTCTCAGGCCGCGACCTTTCGCAATTCGCGCTCTGGTATCACCAGGCCGGCACACCGCATGTCAGCATATCCGCCGCCTATGACGAGGCGCGCGGCGAACTGACGCTCGACATCGAACAGTCGGTTCCGCCGACGCCGTCCGAAAGCCGCAAGCGGTTGATGCACATTCCGCTCGCCATCGGGCTCGTCGGTCAGGACGGCAGCGACCTCGAAGCCGTGTCCGCAGATGGCAGCTTCGTCGATGGCCTCATCCATCTGAAAAAGCGGCGTCAGGTGGTTCGCTTCGCCGGACTTTCGCAGCGGCCGGCAGTGTCGCTCAATCGCGGCTTTTCGGCGCCGGTCACGCTGGCGAGCGAGCAGAGCGTCGACGACCGCCTGTTCCTCGCCCGGCACGACAGCGACCTCGTCGCGCGCTGGCAGGCGCTGAACGGGCTTCTCTGCGACTATCTGATCGAGACGAGCAAGACCCCTGTCCGGCAAAGCAACATGACAGGACGGCTGGCCGAAGTGCTTGGCGCCATCGCCGCCGACGATACGCTGGAGCCCGCCTATCGCGCCCTCGCGCTGACGCCCCCGAGCGAGGCGGATGTCGCCCGCGAAATCGGCTCCAACATCGATCCCGACGCGATCCATGACGCGCGCGACGCACTCATCGATGCGATTGCAGCGGCAAATCGTCAATCATTCGAGGCACTTTACGGGGAACTCGAAGACACCGATTCATTCTCGTCCGATGCACAAAGCGCCGGCCGGCGCGCCTTGCGCAACGTGCTGCTCGACTACGCCTCCGCTGCCCGTCGCACACCGGAACTCGCCGCCGGTCAGTACTGCCAGGCGACCAACATGACCGAGCGCGCGGCAGCGCTTGCCGTCCTCGCCCATCGCTTTGCGTCGGAACCATTGTCCGTCTCCGCGCTTGCCGATTTCGAAACCCGCCATGCAGACAATCCGCTGGTGCTCGACAAATGGTTCCAGATCCAAGCGACCATTCCGGGCGATGCGGCTCTTTCCCGCGTCGAGAAGCTCACCCGGCACGGCGCGTTCTCGATCGGCAATCCGAACCGCGTGCGCTCGCTGATCGGCACCTTCGCAAGTTCCAACCAGACCGGCTTCCACCGGGCGGACGGCGCCGGCTACCGCTTCTTTGCCGACCGCATCATCGAAGTCGAAAAGCGCAACCCCCAGGTTGCGGCGCGGCTTGCGACGGCGTTCCGCTCCTGGCGTTCGCTGGAGCCCGGCCGGCAGGAACTGGCGCGGGTGGAACTGGCGCGCATCGTCGCCGTTCCCGGTCTTTCGACGGATCTGAAGGACATCGTCGACCGCACGCTTGCCTAACCGCCGCCATCGATGCGTCAATAATTTATCAAGATTTGGCCGCACGCTCTGGACAGCGCGAATCGGCTCTGATTCCTTATAGACGATTCGGAAGTGCGGCGTTGCCGGATCGATTCGCAAGGTTCGAAATTCGGGAGCCAACAATGGCACTAACGGACGCGTGGGGCGCGGCCGCGGGACATTTCTTTGCCTGGCGCAGGCCGCGCCACAAAGTTCGTCTCGCCGGACATGCGCGCTTCATCGCCGCGCCGGCCTATAAGCGGCTCCTGGCCGCCGAACCTTACTTGCGCCGCTCCATCCCCACGCTGGTCATCTGCTTCCTGCTTCTCATCGCGGCGATGCGCTCGCTGTCGCTCTTCGCCTGGAAAGAGGACCTGGAAGCGACGTCGAAAGGGCTGCTCGGCCTGACCGCCAGCCAGGTCTACCACGCCATGCGAACCAGCCATGGCGACGCGGCCCCTGACCGGCTGATCTCGGAAGCCGTTCTGCGTGACACGACGCGCCATTCCGTCATTGCCGACGCGCAGGTGCTGATCATCACCGACGCCGATTTCGAGATCGTGGCGACCACGGGCCAGCAGCATCTCGTCGGCCAGTCGCTGGAAAACCTGATCGTCGAGGGACAACCTCTCTTCATGTTCGGCCAGCGCGCCGGCGTGCTTGAAGTGACCGTGGCCGGCGAGAGCTGGTTCGCGGCGGCCGAACTTCTCGAAGGGCGCACCGGCGCGGCCTTCACGCTGATCTCGCGCGACAGGGTGCTGGAGGAATGGCGCAAGGCGCTCGCGCTCAACGTCACACTCTTCGTCCTGACCGCCGGAGTGCTCCTCGTCGTGCTCTATGCCTATTTCACGCAGGCCGCACGCGCCGAGGCCGCAGACCAGATCTACGAGGAAGCCAATCTGCGCAACGACATGGCGCTGACACGCGGGCGATGCGGCATCTGGGACTGGGATCTGGCCCGCGGTCGGATGCACTGGTCGCGCTCGATGTACGAGATGCTCGGCTACGAGCCCTGCGAAGGAATGCTTTCCTTCGGCTCGATTTCCGAAATCATCCATCCCGAGGACGGCGACCTGATGGCGATCGCGCAGCGCGTCGCACAAGGCGAAACCGACCAGTTCGACCAGATCTTCCGAATGCGCCACGCCAGCGGCGGCTGGGTCTGGATCAGGGCCAAGGCACAGGTCAACGACCCCGATGCCGCCGACATCCACCTCGTCGGCATCGCCGTCGACATCACCGAGCAGCGCCACCTCGCCCAGCGGTCCGAAACGGCAGATCTGCGGCTGCGCACCGCCATCGAGAACATCAACGAATCCTTCGTCCTGTGGGATGCCAACCAGCATCTCATCATGTGCAACTCGAAGTTCCAGAAGGATCACGGCCTGTCGGATGCCGACGTCTTCCCCGGCACCAGCCGCGAGACCATCGCCAAGCGGATGACGGCCTTCGCGCATGAGCGCAAGCTGGCCAATTCGAACGGGCCGGTCGGCGGGGCAACCTATGAGCGTCAGCTTGCAGACGGGCGCTGGCTACAGGTCAACGAACTGCGCACGCGCGATGGCGGCATGGTGTCCGTTGGCACCGACATCACGCCGATCAAGCAGAACCAGGAGAAACTGGTCGATTCCGAACGCCGACTGATGGCGACGATTCACGATCTGTCGCTCGCCCGGAAGGCCGAAGGCGAGCGCACCCGCGAACTGGTCGAACTCAACCGCGAATATATGAAGGAAACCGAGCGCGCCGAGGCGGCGAACCGGGCCAAATCCGAATTCCTCGCGAACATGTCGCACGAATTGCGAACCCCGCTCAACGCCATAATCGGCTTCTCCGAACTCATGTCGTCGCGACTGTTCGGCCCGCTCGGCTCGGAGAAATACGAAGAATATATCCGCGACATCCACGGCTCGGGCGCCTATCTACTCGGCGTCATCAACGACATTCTCGACATGTCGAAGATCGAGGCCGGCCAGTTCTCGATCGACCGCGAGGGCATCGAACTCAATCCGCTCATCGACGAGGCCATCCGCGTCGTCGCGCTTCAGGCGGCCAAGAAGCAGATCAATGTCGAGACCAAGATTTCCAACACGATGGAACTCTTCGCCGACCGTCGCGCGGTCAAGCAGATCATGCTCAACCTTTTGTCCAACGCGGTGAAGTTCACCGGCGAGGGGGGCAAGATCTCCATGCGCGCGCGCAAGATCGGCAATTCGGTCGTCATCAGCATCGAGGATACGGGCTGCGGCATTCCCAAGGATGCGCTGAAGAAGCTCGGTCGGCCGTTCGAGCAGGTTCAGAACCAGTTCTCCAAGAACCACACCGGATCCGGCCTCGGCCTTGCGATCTCGCGTTCGCTGGCCGAACTGCATGGCGGCGCGCTGAAGATCCGCTCGAACGAGGGCGTCGGAACCATCGTCTCTGTTCGCATCCCCGCCCGCGAGCAGGTGACGGTGAAGCAGGCGGCGTGAGCTATTTGCCGATCAGCTTCCTGAAATGCCCGGACACCGTCTTCGACGTGTCCTTCAGATGCGCCTCCAGCACCTTCAAGTCCGGCAGGTCCGTCGTGCGCAATAGAAGGTCGGCGAGACCCGGCGGCACGTCGTCCGGCTCGAACGGGCCGGTCAGGCACAACCGCAAAATCTGCGTCAGCGACGAGTAGAGTTCATGGGCGGCGACGAGTTCGTCGCGGATGTTAGGATCGCAAAAATCCGGTGACAGGCGCTGCAACGTCTCGACGGTCGAAGCGGTGTGCTCATCGCCGTCGGCGCGGCCGGTCAGCGTCGCCACCTGCGCGATGAATTCAAGGTCGATCAACCCGCCATCGACAAGCTTCACGTCCCAGACGTCGCGCGGCGGCTTCTCGCTCGCAATGAGCTTGCGCATCTCGTTCGCATCCGCGCGGACCTTGCCGGCGTCACGTTTCGTCGCCAGCACATCGGCGACATGCGCGTTGGCCACGGCGATCAGGTTTTCGTCGCCGGCGACTGCGCGGGCGCGCGTGAGCGCCATGTGCTCCCAGGTCCACGCCTCCCCGCGCTGATACTTCGCAAAAGCATCGACATGGGTTGCGACCGGCCCCTTGTTGCCGGAGGGGCGCAGGCGCAAATCAAGTTCGTAGAGCACGCCTTCGGCGGTCGGCGCCGAGACGGCGGCGATCAGGCGCTGTGTGAGCCTGGTAAAATAATGCGCCGGCGCGAGAGGCTTCTCGCCATCGGATTCCTCGACCTGCGCATCGTGATCGTAGAGCAGGATCAGGTCGACATCGGAGCCCGCCGTCAGTTCGCGGCTGCCCAGCTTGCCCATGCCGACGATGCAGACCTTGCCGCCTGCAACAGTGCCATGGCGGATCGCGAACTCCGCCTGCACTGCCTCCAGCGCGCAGCCGATCGTCAGATCCGCGAGATCCGAGAAGGCCTTGCCAGCGCGGCGATGGTCGATGGCGCCGGACAGAAGCCGGATGCCGATCAGGAATTTCTGCTCGGCCGCGAAGATGCGCAGCCGGTCGAGCAATTCCTCATGCAGTTCGACGCCCGTCAAAAAGCCGTCGAGACGTTCGGCGAGATAGGCCTTGTTCGGCAGTTCCGAAAGAAGCCCCGGATCGAGCAGTCCGTCGAAGACGTGCGGGCGGCGGGTGATGATCTGCGCGAGGCGCGGCGCGGCGCCCATGATCGTCGCCAGCAGTTTCAAGAGCGACGGATTCGACTGGAAGAGCGAGAAGAGCTGGATGCCGGCCGGCAGACCCTTCAGAAATTCGTCGAAGCGCAGAATCGCCTCGTCGGCGCGCTTCGTCTGTCCGAAGGCTTCCAGAAGCGCCGGCGTCAGTTCGGTCAGGCGCTCGCGGGCTTCGGCCGATTGCGTCGCGCGGTAGCGACCGAAATGCCAGGTGCGGATCAGCCGCGCGATGTCGCTCGGCCGCTCGAATCCGAGTTCGGAGAGCGTTTGCAACGTGTCCGGATCGTCGACATCCCCGGTGAAAACCAGATTGCCGACCCCGCGCGACAGTTGCGGGGCGGTCTCGAACAGCGCCGCATAGTGTCCTTCGACCAGTTGCAGCGAGGCCCGGAACGCCCCGGAGAACGCCGTCTCGTCCTCGAATCCGAGCATCAGGGCGATTCGGCGCAAGCCTTCATCGTCCTCCGGCAGAACATGGTTCTGCTCGTCCGCGATCATCTGGATCGCATGTTCGACGTCGCGTAGGAACCAGTATTGCCGGGCCAGCGCATCGCGTGCGTCCGCGCTGATCCAGCCGCGTTCGGCCAGCATACCCAGCATCGCGACCGTCTGACGGCCGCGCAATTCCTGGAAACGTCCGCCGGCAATCAGTTGCTGGGTCTGGACGAAGAACTCGATCTCGCGAATGCCGCCGCGTCCCAGCTTGACGTTGTGGCCCTTGACCGCGATCTCGCCATGGCCCTTGTGCGCGTGGATCTGGCGCTTGATCGAATGGACGTCCGCAATGGCCGCGAAGTCCATATATTTGCGCCAGATATAAGGGGTGAGTTCGCCGAGGAACGCCTTGCCTGCCGCTATGTCGCCCGCAAGCGGGCGCGCCTTGATCATCGCGGCGCGCTCCCAGTTCTGGCCGCGGCCTTCGTAATAGTTCAAAGCCGCCTCGGTCGGGATCGCAAGCGGCGTCGAGCCGGGGTCGGGCCGCAGCCGCAGGTCGGTGCGGAAGACGTAGCCGTGCTCGGTGCGGTCCTGCAGGATGCGGATCAGGCGGCGCGCAAGGCGCGAGAAAAGGTCCGTCGCGTCGAACGGATCGAGGATCGCTTCGGCCTCGACGTCGACGAACAGGATCAAATCGATGTCGGAGGAGAAATTGAGTTCATGGGCGCCGAGCTTGCCCATGCCGAGCACGACGAGGCCCGATCCCCTGCCCGGCTTCGCCGGTTCAGGCAGCTTGATCGCACCCCGCTCATGTGTCTCGATCAGAAGGAAATCCACCGCAGCGCCGATGCACGCATCGGCAAGCTCGCTCAGGCACCTCACCGTCGCCTCGGCGGAGTGAATGCCGGCAAGGTCGGCCAGCGCCAGCAAGGCGTGGCCCTCGCCCTTCAACAGGCGCAGCGACTTCATCAGCCCCGTCTCGCCATCCGCCTCGGCAGCGGCCGCGCATATTTCGGCGAGGATCGCCGCCAGTCGCTCGTCGAGCGGCGTCGCGAGGAGCCCTTCAAGAATGGCGGGGCGGCGGCGGGCCGCATCGCGCAGAAAGGGCGAAAGATCGAAGGCTGCTCCGAGGAATGCGGCCACGCCCTTGTCGGCCTCGATCGCATCGGCCACAGCCGCGCAACCGTCGCCGCGGGCGGTTTCGATTAAGTCGGCGACGAGTTCGGCCGCATGGTTCGGGCGAAGCGGCTTCAGCGACGCGCGCCCGAATGCTTGAAGTGTCGTCGGGCTCTTTGCGTCGCTCTTGGTCATGGAGTCGGGGAATCGCCTGCCGGGAAGATCATGGTGACGCATAATCCAGGGTTTTCGCCCGACAATTCAAGCCGTCCGCCGTGAAAGGTCATGACCGCCTTGGCAAGGCTCAATCCGAGACCGGAGCCCGGCTGCGAACGGCTCTGTTCCAGTCGCACGAAACGTTCGGTCGCCCGTCCGCGATCTTCTTGGGGAATTCCCGGCCCCGTGTCGCAGACGGAGACGACGATCTCGCCGTCCTTGCGGGCCGCCGACACGCGCACCTTGGGCGCGTCGCCGAAACCGGCGGAATATTTGATCGCATTGTCGACGACGTTCGACAGGGACTGACCGATGAGTTCGCGATTTCCGGACATGACCAGTTCGGCGGGCGCATCGGCATCGAGCGTGACGCCAACCTCTTCGGCTGCCGGCTCGTAGAGTTCCACCACATCCGCGACGATGGCGGCAATGTCGATCGCCGACGTGTGCTCGGCCGAGTAGCCCGATTCCAGCCGGCTGATCATCAGGATGGCGTTGAACGTGCGGATCAACTGATCGGATTCGGCGATCGTCGCTTCCAGGGCGGCGCGGTGCTGCGGCGCGTTGTCCCCGGCGAGCGCGGCCTCGGCACGGTTCCGCAGCCGCGTCAGCGGTGTCTTCAGATCGTGCGCGATATTGTCGGAAACCTGCTTCAGGCCCTCGTTGAGCGCACCGATCCGCGCCAGCATCTCGTTCAGGTTCTGCGATAGGCGGTCGAATTCGTCGCCTGCCCCGGTAACCGGCAGGCGACCGGACAGATCGCCGCCCATGATGCGCCGGCTTGCATCCGAGATGTTGTCGATGCGTTTCAGCGCGCGCCGCCCGACGAGGAACCAGATGGCGAGCGCACCAAGTCCCATCATGCCGAAGGCGACGATCAGCGCGCGGCGGATCACGTTGCCGAAGCGCTCGGGTTCGCCCAGATCGCGGCCGACAAGCATGATCATCTGGTTGGGAAGGCGCACGACCACGGCCATCGCCATATGCGGGCCTTGCCGTGCGGCGGGAACGTCGGCGCTGCGCGATTCGGCCTCGCCATAGCGTTCATAGGAGAACGGACGGTCGGTCCATCCCTCTTGTGCGAGCACCTGCGATTCGAGGCTTTGAACATTGCCGCCGAGGATGCGACCCGTCGGGTCGGCGATGATGTAGAGATAGGCGCCCGGCTGGCGCGAACGGTTTTCGACGAAGCGCACCAGCGTCGTCAGGCCGCCACGCTGATAGGCACGCCCGAGGCTCAGCACCTCTTCCGAGACCGTGTCCTGAATCTGGCCGGTCAACATGCGCATCGTCAGCGAGCCCATGTAGAAGACGAGCCCGACGGCGCAGATCGCGAACAACAGCAGATAGAGTGCGGAAAGCCGTGCGGCCGTCGTCTTCATCAATGCGGAGATCGAGGCCAGCATCAGGCTTTCAGCATGTAGCCGGCGCCGCGAACCGTATGCAGGACGGGCGTATCGAAGTCCCGCTCGATCTTCGAGCGCAGGCGCGAGATATGGACGTCGATGACGTTAGTCTGCGGGTCGAAATGATAGTCCCAGACATTTTCGAGCAGCATGGTGCGCGTCACGACCTGCCCGGCATGGCGCATCAGATATTCGAGCAGCCGGAATTCGCGCGGCTGAAGAACGATCTCCTTTGCCGCGCGCTTGACCGAATGGGACAGGCGGTCGAGTTCCAGATCGCCCACGCGATAGACCGTCTCGACGTCCTTCGAGCCCCCGCGCTTCTTCAGAACCTCGACGCGGGCGAGCAATTCGGAAAAGGCATAGGGTTTGGTCAGATAATCGTCGCCGCCGGCGCGCAGGCCGGTGACGCGATCGTCGACCTCGCCGAGCGCCGAGAGGATCAGCACAGGCGTGTCATTGCCGCGCGCGCGCAGGGCCGCAACGACCGAAAGTCCGTCGCGCCGCGGCAACATGCGGTCGACGACGAGGACGTCATACTCGCCGGAACTGGCCAGCGCATAGCCGGTTTCGCCATCGGCGGCGATATGGGCGCGATGACCGGCCTCGTCGAATGCCTTTTCGAGATACTCGGCCGCCTCGCGATCGTCTTCGATAACCAGAAGTTTCATCGGCAGCCTGTCTCCAGATAAAAGCGACGGCGGGTGATGGGGACCCGCCGCCGCCGGAACCGGCCGATAGTCTTGGACGTCAACCGGTCCGACGTCCAGCCATTGCGCAGTCTCGGAGCATCTGAAAGCGCGCCCTGACCTGGACCTTCGACTTCGCGGCGTCAGCCTTGGGAGATCGGCAGCGCGACGAAGCGGTTCGAATTGTCGCGGCTGACCTGAAGGAGCACGGCGCTGCGGCCGGCCTGCTCAGCCGACGAAACGGCGTTCGAGACGTCCTGCGACGACCGCACGGGCTGCGAGTTGACGGCGGCGATCACGTCGCCTGGCTCGATGCCGCGCTCGGCGGCCGCGCTGTCGGGGTCGACGTCGGTGACGAGCAGACCGTTTCCGTCTTCGGACGGGATGACCGTCAGGCCGAAATCGGCCAGCGCGACGTCGCCAGTGGGCGAGGTTTCGGACGGGGTCACCGAAGCGAGTTGATCATCGCCGGGAAGCGTGCCCAGTTCCACCTCGACCTCCTGGGTTTCGCCATTGCGCCAGATGTCGACGGTGACGGTGCTGCCAGGCGTCAGATTGCCGACGAGGCGCGCAAGTTCGCGGGGCGATGCGACTGCCTGGCCGTTCACGGCCGTCACGACATCGCCGGACAGGATGCCGGCGGCCACTGCCGGTCCGTCAGCCTGCGGCTGGCTGATCAGTGCGCCGCGCGCGCTTTCGAGACCCAGCGATTCGGCGATCTCGTCGGTGACGGGCTGAATCTGCACGCCAAGCCAGCCGCGCGTGACGGCGCCGTTCTCGATCAGGCTCGACACGACGGTTTCGGCCGTCGATGACGGGATGGCGAAGGCGATGCCCACATTGCCGCCGGACGGCGAGAAGATCGCGGTGTTGATGCCGACGACCTCGCCGTTCAGATTGAAGGCGGGACCGCCGGAATTGCCGCGATTGACGGCGGCATCGATCTGCAGGAAATCGTCATAGGGGCCCGCGCCGATGTCGCGGCCACGCGCCGAGACGATGCCGGCCGTCACCGAGCCGCCCAGCCCGAACGGATTGCCGACCGCCACGACCCATTCCCCGACACGCACATTGCTGTCGTCGGCGAAGGCGACATAGGTAAATTCGCGATCTTCCTCGACCTTGAGCACGGCAAGATCGGTCCGCGGATCGGAACCGACGAGTTCGGCCGAGAGTTCGGTCCCGTCGTCGAGCACGACCGTATAGGCCGAGCCGCCGCGAATGACGTGGTTGTTGGTCACGAGATAGCCGTCGGCCGAAATGAAGAAGCCGGAACCCTGCGAAGATGGCCGCGCCCGCTCGGCACGATCACGCGGGCCGCCGCGACGGCCTTCGGACTGCCGGTCCTGCCCGCGAAATTCTCTGAAGAAGCGGTTGAGAGGATGGTCGCGCGGAAGATCCTCGAAGCCGGGAGCACTGAAGGGCGAGCCCTGCCTGCGATCGGAAACCGGAGCGACCTGCGAATCGACACGCACCGAAACGACCGCCGGCGACACGCGTTCGACGACGTCGGCGAAGCCGGGGTTCTGCTGCGTCGTCTCGACGCGCACGGCCTCGGCGCTAACGGGCAGCGCGCCGGTGGTCACGGCGCCGAAACCGATGGCGCCGGCAAGCGCGAGCGAAGCGGCGGTCGCGAAAAGACGGCGCTTGCGTGTCTTGATCGGAGAAGTTCGATTTGTGTCCATGATAAACCCTCGTGAATCGAGAATGGTGCGATTGCACCTCATGGACCAAGAGATAGGCGCGGCGACATTACGGCGCCATTTCCCCGACATGAAACTTTCGTAATGTCAGTCCCGGTGTCCGAGAATATCGTCGAGCCTGCGCGCTTCCTCGTCGCTCAATCCGCCGGCACTCGTCCTGCGGCGGCGTGCCGAAAGAATCAGGAATGCGCCGCCGCCGACGAGCAGGATGACCGGCATTCCCCACAAAAGCGCATTGCGGGCCGTGAAGGTCGGCCTGAGCAGAACGAACTCGCCATAGCGCGAGACGACATAGTCCATCACCGCTTCGTCGCTGTCACCCGCGGCGATGCGTTCGCGAACGAGCACGCGCAGGTCGCGGGCAAGTTCGGCATCGGAATCGTCGATCGACTGATTCTGACACACCATGCAGCGCAATCCGGCCGACAGCGCCCGCGCGCGCGCCTCCAGCGCCGGATCGTCGAGCATCTCATTCGGGGCCAGCACGGCATGGGCGGCGACGGTCCAGAATGCGAACCAGACAAGGATCAGCCAGCGCGCGATCATTCGGCCGGCTCGATGGCGGGTCGGGCGGGTCTGGCCCGACGCGCGGCGGGCGCTCCGACACGCAGCCGTCTGTCGAGCAGCGAAATCGCGCCGCCGAGCATCATCGCCACGCAGCCGATCCAGATGAACAGCACCTGCGGTTTCCACCAGGCGCGCACGACTATCCCGCCATCGGGCGCCCGGTCGCCGAGCGCCACATAAAGCTGGCTGAAGCCGCGCGAGGCGATGCCGGCTTCGGTCGTCGGCATCTGGCGCGCAGTGTAAAGACGCTTGGACGAAACGATCTCGCCGCGCTCGCGGCCGGAACGGTCCGAATAGGTGAAGCGGCCCTGTTCTTCGGTAAAGTTCGGCCCCTGAACCGGGAACAGTCCATCGAAGCGCAATTCGTAACCTGCAACGTCCATCGCGTCGCCCGGCTGCATGACGGCGATCCGCTCGACTTCCAGTGCGCTCACCGCAACGATGCCGAGCGTCGTCAGGCCGAGGCCAGCATGGGCAAAGGCGGTTCCGAAAACAGAGCGCGGCAGGCCGATGAAGCGGCGCAGCGCAACCGAAGGAGAGACCTTGCCGATGCCCGACTTCAGCGCAAGATCGGTCACGGCGCCGAAGACCAGCCAGAACGCCACCGCGATGCCGAAGGCTGCGAGCGCGCTGACGCGATCGACGATGAAGAAAGTGGCGAGCGCGATCGCGAGCGACAGCCCGAACGCCACGAACAGCCGCTGGCTCGCCGCGTAGAGATCGCCCCGTTTCCATGCGAGCAGCGGGCCGAACGGAACGGCGAGCAAGAGCGGCACGATCAGCGGACCGAAGGTCATGTTGAAGAACGGCGCGCCGACCGAAATCTTCTCGCCCGACACCGATTCCACCAGAAGCGGCCAGAGCGTGCCGATGAGGACCGTCGCCGCCGCCGTCGTCAGGAAGAGATTGTTGAGGACGAGCCCACCTTCCCGCGAAATCGGATGGAAGATGCCGCCGGCCGTCAGCGAGGAGGCGCGAAAGGCGAACAGCGCCAGCGAACCGCCGATGAAGGCGATCAGGATCATCAGGATGAAGACGCCGCGCGTCGGATCGGTCGCGAAGGCATGGACGGAAGTCAGCACGCCCGAGCGCACGAGAAAGGTGCCGAGAAGAGAGAGCGAGAAGGTGAGGATGGCGAGCAGCACCGTCCAGATCTTCAGCGCAGAACGCTTTTCCATCACGATGGCCGAGTGGAGCAAGGCGGTGCCGGACAGCCAGGGCAGGAACGACGCATTCTCCACAGGGTCCCAGAACCAGTAGCCACCCCAGCCGAGCTCGTAATAGGCCCAGTAGGAGCCCATGGCGATCCCGCCCGTCAGCGCCGCCCACGCCGCCAGCGTCCAAGGCCGAACCCAGCGCGCCCAGGCCGCGTCGATGCGCCCTTCGATCAGGGCGGCAACGGCGAAGGAGAAGCAGATCGAAAAGCCGACATAGCCGAGATAGAGCAGCGGCGGATGGATCGCGAGGCCGATGTCCTGAAGGATCGGATTGAGGTCCTGCCCCTCTATCGGCGGCGGATTGATGCGCTCGAACGGATTGGAGCTTGCCAGGACGAAGAGCAGGAAGGCCGCCGCGATCATGCCCTGCACGGCAAGGACGTTTGCGCGCAACGTCGCCGGCAGGTTGCCGCCGAAGATTGCCACCAGCCCCGCGAATGCCGCCAGGATCAGGATCCACAGCAGCATCGAGCCTTCATGGTTCCCCCAGACGCCCGTGATCTTGTAGAGCATCGGTTTTGCCGAATGCGAATTCTCCCAGACATTCGCGACCGAAAAGTCCGACTGGACATAGGCGACCGTCAGGGCTGCGAAGGACAGCGCAATCAGCGCCAGGATGGAGAGCGACGCGGGCTCGGCGATGCCCATCAGCCGGGAATCGCCGATGCGCGCTCCGAAGAGCGGGACGACCGACAGCACGAGCGACAGCGCGAAGGCGAGCACGAGTGCGAAATGTCCGATCTCGACGATCATGGCGCGCCTACTCCCTGTCCTGCCAGATGCCGCGCGCCTTCATGCTGTCAGCGACCTCGCGGGGCATGTAGTTCTCGTCGTGGCGGGCGAGCACGGTGTCGGCGATGAAGTGGCCGGACGCATCGAACGATCCTTCCGCGATGACGCCCTGCTCCTCGCGGAAAAGATCGGGCAGGATGCCGCTGTAGGAAACAGTCACCGTGTCGATCCGGTCCGTCACGGCGAAGCTGACATCCGTCCCGCCGGCACGCGCGATCGAACCGGTCGCGACGAGACCGCCAAGGCGGATGCGCTCGCCGGCGGCAACGCCTTTTTCCGCGACGTCGGCGGGCGTGTAGAAATATGAGGCCTTTTGGCCGAGCGCGACCAGCGTCAGCGTGGTTGCCAGCGCGAGGAAGCCGAAAGCGCCGCCGATCACCGCCAGTCTCTTCTGCTTGCGCGTCATCGCCATCTCAACGTTCCACTTCAAGGCCGAGCGACAGTCCGAAGGCCGCCAGATGGCCGGCTTCCGGCGAACCGGCTCCTAAGGCGTCCCGCGCGCGCTCCAAAGCCGACTGCGCCTCCTGCGGCCTGTCCAATACCATGTAGGACCGGATCAGTTGCTGCCAGCCGTCCACATCGTTCGAATTGACTTCCAGACGCGCCGCAAGGCCCGCCACCATTCCTTCGATGGCCTCGGATCGTTCGGAGAGCATGTCCGCGCCGTCGCTTTCCAGCGCCGCAGCGATGACACCATGCCAGGGCGATCCCTCCGGCAAGTCGGCGCGCATGTCCTGCCACATCCGCCGGGCTTCGTCGCCATTGCCCGCCTGATCGGCAGCCAGCGCAACGAAATAGCGGCTTCGCAAATCGTCCGGCGCAAGCGCCAGCGCCTGTTCGAAGCGGGCCAGCGCGTCCTCGGTGACCCGTCCGTTCGCAGCCGCCGCAAGCGCCTCACCTTCGCCCGCAAGGCGGGCTGCGGTCGGCTCGTCGAGACGCGAAGCATTCGCAAAGGCCGTCGCTGCGTCGGCATAGCGGCCAAGCCGCAGATAGATCGGCGCCAGCACGTCCCAGCCGCGCGCATCGTCCGGCTTGGTCGCAAGATGCGCTTCGGCCCGCGCGATCAGTTCATCGACGGAAGCCTGCGACGGGTCGGAGTGGAGCCGGGCCTGCAAGGGCTGGTCGGCATAACCGGGCGAGCCGGTCGCCGCATAGAGTCCCCAACTCACCAGCGGCAGCGACAAAATGGCGAGCGCCCCGATCCAACGAGCGAGGGAATGCGATCGCGGCATCGATGCGGCCGCGTCGCGCGCATCCGAAAGACGGATGATCTTGCGGCCGATCTCAGCGCGCGCCAGTTCGGCTTCACCGGAACTGATCAATCCGCGTGCCGTGTCGCGGTCGATCTCGAGAAGCTGGTCCTTGTAGACCTCGATCTCATGGGCACGGCTGTCCGCCGCATCCGCCCGGCCGCGCGCCAGAGGTGCAAGCAGCACGAGACATATCCCGAAGGTCAACGCTGCGGCGACAATCCAGAAAACCATGCCCGTTCCTATCGGCAGACGGGTCGATTGCCAATCGCGCCGGGATGCGGCCTTTCGTATCGCCGGTTCAGACGAGCGGCGTCCAGCTTCCGTCCTCGTTGCGGCAGGCGGTACCGCGACCGACCCGCTCGGCGCCGTTCTGGCTGACCGTATGGGTGTATTGTCGGCAGTTCTGCGACCCGACGCGGTAGGGCGGCGCTGCCATCACCCGTCCCGACAAGCGTCCATCTCCCTGCCAGCTAACGGATTCGCCGGAGGCCGTATATTCAAGCGCTCGATATTCAGCCTCGAGCGCTCGTTGGCGGTCGGCGCGGTCGAGATTCTCGCCAAGCGTGCGGCCGATCAGGCCACCGGCCATCGCTTCGGCGATACTGGCCGACATGGGCTGCGCGCTGGCCGCACCCATCGGGCTGGCAAATGCTCCGACCAGCGCCGATCCACCGGTCGAGGGCGACGACATGCATCCCGACACGAGCAGGCCAGCGGCCAAAATTCCTGCAAATCTGATGATCATCTAAGCTGAAACGTCCCATGCTGAACGCGGCGACCGCGTCGATTTCGAGCAACGCATAAGCTAGGGTCTTGGCCGAACTTTGTCATCGGCACGACTTTCAATCGGCAAGTTCATCGCGCTGGCGTTGCAAACGGATCACGGCGCTCAACCCGCCTTGGTGGGAACGGCCGAGTTCGAACGACCCTCCATATTCCTTCACGAGGTCCGCCACGATAGACAGGCCGAGGCCGGTTCCCGGCTTCGTCTCGTCAAGTCTCTGGCCGCGTTTCATGGCAAGCCGCGCCTGGTCTTCGGGAATGCCGGGGCCATCATCTTCGATCGTCAGAACGAAACCCGGCTTGCGGTCGCCGCCGTCGCGCCGCACCGAAACCATGACTGCCGATTTACCCCATTTGGTGGCATTTTCCAGCAGATTGCCGACCAGTTCCTCGAAATCCTCCTTATCGCCGCTGAAGATGATTTCCTCATCGGGCGCGTCGAGCGAAATGTCGAGATGACGGTTGAGCTTGGACAGAACGCGCACGAGTCTTTCGAGCGTCGCGACGACCGGCGTGCGGAACAGCACGCTGTCGCGTTGCGCGGCCACGCGGGCACGTTGCAGATAATGTTCGACCTGGGATTGCATGGCAGTCGCCTGATCGACGATCAGCCCGCCCTTGTGCCCGCCCATCGCCGCGCCTTCGTTGAGAAGCACCGCCAGCGGCGTCTTCAGCGAGTGGGCCAGGTTGCCGACCTGCGTGCGCGAGCGCTCGACGATGCGCCGATTGCTTTCGATCAGGGCATTGGTTTCGTCGGCGAGCGGCGCGATCTCGGCCGGGAAACTGCCGTCCAGCCGCTGTGCGCTGCCGGAGCGGATTTCCGCCAGTGCGCGGCGCACGCGCGAAAGCGGTCGAAGGCCAAGCCAGATGGCAATCGCATTGATCGCGATCATGCCGAAACCGAACAGCGCCAGATAGATGTAGAGCTGGCGTTCGAAATCGGCGATCTCGGCCTCGAGATCGGACCTGTTGCCCATCACCCGAAAGCGCGCCACGCGCCCGGCATCGTCGAGCACGAACTCGCTTTCGAACACGTCGACGAATTCCTCGTCGAGCCCCATTTCGATGTAGCGGCGCTGGAAATCGGTGTCGAACGGCACCTCTTCGGTCGGCGGGGCCTCGACCGTTTCGATCATCGAGATCGAGCGCAGCGAGCCGCGCAGCCCCTCGGATACGGGCTCGACCGACCAGTACCAGCCCGAGCGCGGGATCGTGAACCGAAGGTCGCCGAGATTCGGGTTGCCCTGCAACCAGCCGTCTTCCGTGACGCTGACGGTGCTGATCAGGTTGAACAGATGCGCGGACAAAAGGCTTTCGAAACCGCGCTCGCTCGCCTGCCGGAAGAGAGTTGAGATGACCGTGGCGATGATGACGAGCGTCAGAAGCGCCCAGAGGGTCGAGAACGCGATGACACGGACCGTCAGCGAGCCGAGCCGCAGGCGCCGTTGCATCATCGGCGCGAGATCCCGCCCAGGCTCATGCGGCCGGCTCGCGCATCCGGTAGCCCATGCCGCGCACCGTCTCTATCATGTCGACGCCGAGTTTCTTGCGCAGCCGGCCGACGAAAACTTCGATCGTGTTCGAATCGCGGTCGAAATCCTGGTCGTAGAGATGTTCGACCAGTTCCGTACGCGAGACGACATCGCCCATATGGTGCATGAGATAGGCGAGCAGCCTGAATTCGTGCGATGTCAGGCGCAACGGCACGCCGCCGAGATCGGCCTTTGAGGATTTCGTGTCGAGCCGCAGCGGACCGCAGGAAATTTCGGACGAGGCATGGCCGGCGGCGCGGCGGATGAGCGCCCGCAGGCGGGCCAGCACCTCCTCAATGTGAAAGGGCTTGGCGACGTAGTCGTCCGCGCCAGCGTCGATGCCGGCCACCTTGTCGCTCCACCGGTCACGGGCGGTCAACATCAATACCGGCATCTTCCGGCCGTCGCGGCGCCAGCGTTCGACGACCGAAATCCCGTCCATCTGCGGCAGGCCGATATCCAGGATCACGGCGTCGTAAGGCTCTGTATCGCCGAGGAAATGACCTTCCTCGCCATCGAATGCCCGATCGACGACATAGCCGGCATCGACCAGCGCATCGCTGACCTGGCGGTTGAGATCCTTATCGTCCTCGACGACCAGAATGCGCATTGTTCAGTCCCGTCCCTTGGTCCGATTGCGAATCGCGCCCGCAGATTACATCGGCACGACGAATTCGGCACGACGGGGGCGCTGCCCGTCCTGGCCGGGCACCAGCACCACGATCACGCAGACCTGTTGGCCGCCGCGATCTTCAGGCGTGGCCTTGGCGAGCGTCCCGCCGTTTTCGGCAGCGATCTGCTGGCCGACCGCATAACAGTCGCCCTGCGCGAGTTGAATGCGCTGCGGCGTCGCGGGCGCGGCAGAGAAAATCGGCAGCGCGGATGCGGATGCGACTGCGCCGAGCGCCATCCATGCTGCCAATGCCAGAGTCGGGAAGCGATTGTTCTTCATATGTGACGTTCTATTACAGTCGGGCTGAACATCAAATGAACAACGCGGCTGCAAGTTTCAGGTCACTTGATCCGGGTCGTCGCGGCAAGCCGGCCGAAAATCGCCACCAGACCGGAGATGGCGGCCACCGCTTGCAGGACTGTGTCGGTCAGCATCGCGCCGTCGACGGCGTCGACCGGCACGCCGAAGGCTGCCGCACCTGCGCTCGCCACCGTTATGATCGAGGCCCAGATGGTCCGCGACGAATACCAGGGTTTTTCGATGTCCATCGTCTTTTCCTCTTCTACATGTTGATCTGGATTGAGCGCGTGGCCGCCATGCCCGGCCCGACCACGAGGCTGATCTGGCTGACGCGCAACTGCACCTCCGCGCGCCCATCGACCAGCGACGGCTCGACCTGCCATTGCGCCTCGTTCGTCTCGGCCTCGGCAACGATCTCGTCCCCGTCGAGAAGCGTCGCCCGGTAGCGTTCGTCGGCTTCGCCAAGCGGGATGTCCGCCGCCAGCCAGCTATCAGCATCGATCCGTCCACGACGCGTCCAGCGGAAGACGAGCGCGCCGTCCGCGCAATCGCCGCGCAGATGGCAGGGCGATAGCGGCGTCAGCGCCCGCACACCGCCGCTCGCAACGACGCCGGCCGCGTAGCGCTCGGACAGGTCATATCCGGCCGGCACGCATCGCCAGTTAAGTTCCCGGCCGATCTCGCTTTGCTGCAAACCCGCCGCCACCACCGCCCGGTCCAGAAGCACGAACCGGGCGCCGGCAATTGCGCCGGATGCAAGCGCATCCTCGGTGCCGAGTTGGCCGCGCAGAAGATTGGAGAGTTCCCACAGTCCCGGCGCGATCTCCTCGGCCCCCGCAAACTGCAAAATCTCCCATCCGCCGCCTTCACATTCGATCGCGCAGGCATTGGCGCCGTTCAGCACCTCGGCAAGCGTCACCGATTCCAGCGAACCGGCTTCCAAGCCAACGCGCAGGCGCGCTACCCGGTCGATCAAGCCGCTGCGGCCGGGCGGAGCGGGCTCGTCCAGCCGGCCGATGGTTGCCGGTCGGTCGATCCGGGCGCGCTGCGTGAAGCCGGCGGCTTGCGGCGACGCGAACAGCAGATGGCTGCGCCATGGCCGCGCCCTTGCGGCGACGCGGAACTGCTCTTCCGGTGGGCCTGCGTCCGGCCCCATCGGCAGGTCGAGCCAGACTGCTTCCGGCGGGCCGGGCATGGCCGGCGACCGGCGCACGGGCGGCTGGACGCCTTGCCAGCCGCTTGCGGCCCGCAAGCCGATCCGCCGCGCGACGATCCGCGCCGTCAGACCCTCCTCGATGGTCTCGGCACGATAGAGCCGGTCGCCGCGACGCGAAGGCAGTCGCACGATCTGTCCGGCCGTCAGTTCGGCCGGAACTGTGGCAAAGCTGATCGTCTCGCGCCCTGCCCGGTGTCGGTCGAGCCAGCGTTCCGCGAGCGCGGCGGCCTGCCCTTCCTCCAGCATTCCGGGGAAGCCGAGACGCGACCGGCTGTCGGCGCCCGGATCGAATGCGGTGGCCCGCACCTGCGCCGTCTGATAGTCGCGGAACGGATCGCGATAGGCGAGCTCGACCTCGCTGGCGACCTGCGTTCCGGCTTCGCTTGCCGTCTCGACCACCACCCCGCCATCGTCGACCAGGTCGACCAGGTCGACGATGCCTCCGACGAGTTCGGGATCGCGAAAGGTGATGGCTCCACCGCTTTCGTTCACCTTCAGGTCGAACAGTTCGACCAGCGGCTGCAAGGCCGCGCGCGCCGTGCCCGGCTCGTCGACGACGTAGCCTGCAATTGTCTGATGGACGTTCCTCACATCCGGCAGCGGCAGACCGTGACGCAGCATGATCGTTTCGATCAGCGACGCGACATCGACACCGCTTGCACGTCCGTTCAGCCAATGACCCAAGAACCAGTTCGCGCCGTCGGCCCAGACGTCGCCGAAGGTCGGAAACGCGGGAAAGGGCCGCGCATCCCAGGCCCAGACATAGAGCCGGTCGGGATCGACCATGCGCCCGCCTTCCAGCGCCGCCGCCGGATTGCGCGCGCCGTCGAAACCCGCATGATCCGGCTGCCACGCACCATGCTGCGCTTCGAGATAGCGCGCCTGCGCAACATCGCTTCTGGCTCCGTTTGAAAAGTACGGTGCGGCATTTTCGGAGCTTTTGGGATCGGGAAAGACATTCGGCTGGTTCGGTCCCTTGTCGATCGCCGGGCAGCCGATCTCCGTCATCCAGATCGGTTTCGAGCCGGGCACCCAATCTGTCGGTTCGGCGAGTTCCACACCGCCGATGCGGTTGAAGTGCGGGTTCTCCCACCAGGATTTGATGTCCTTGTAGCGAAACACCCAGTCCTTGCCGTAGGCTCCATCGCTGATCGGCGTGCGCTGCCGCGCGATCCGATCCTCCTGCGAGGCGTAGAAGAAATCATAGCCCTCGCCGCGCGAGACACCTTCGAGCAGGCCGTCGCGATCATTGGCCGACGTGAACCCGTCCGGGTTGCCGCCCGCCTCGTCACCGTCCCGCCAGTCCGACAGCGGCATGTAATTGTCGATGCCGACCGCCGAAACCGCCGGATGCGCCCAGAGCGGATCGAGATGGAACAAGACATCGCCCGATCCGTCCGCCGGCTGGTGGCCGAAATATTCCGACCAGTCCGCGCCGTAGCTGATCCGCGCCTGCGGCAGCATCGCAGCCACCTCCCCGGCCAGTTCGCACAAGACGTCGACGAACGGAAACACATTCGCCCCGTCGCGCAGCGTCGTCAGTCCGCGCAGTTCCGAACCGAGGAGGAAGGCATCGACGCCGCCCGCAAGCGCCGCCAGCCTCGCATAATGCAGCACGAGCCTGCGATAACCCCAATCGTCGGGCCGCAGGCACGCAATGTCCTCGCCAGCCGCGACGACATCCGCCGTCCCGACCTCGCCCGCAAAATCCGCGACGATGCCCCGCACCGCATTCGTCTTGTCCGGGCTTCCCGCCTGCCCCGGCGTCGGCATCGACGTAATTCGCCCGCGCCAGGGATAGGCCGCCTGCGCCGCCCCGCCATAGGGATCGGGCAATGTGTTTCCTGCCGGCACGTCCATCATGATGAAGGGATAGAGCGTCACCTTCAGCCCGCGCCGGTTGATCTCGGCGATGGCATCCAGCACGGATCGGTCGCTGGGCGTTCCGCCATAGGCGGCCGCATCGCCGATCTGCGAGACGACATAGGCCGCCTCGCGCGCGACGCCCGATACGGACCACGCCTGCGAAAAACCGCCGGGATTGCCCTGTGTCACACCGGGCCGCACGCGGCACGTCCCGGCCCGCAAATCGTCGCCGAACCATGTGACGACGAGCGCGACATGCTTCAGATTCGGGAACACCGCCTGCATCTCGTCGAGCGATGCTTCGAGGTCGCTGCCTGCGTGAAACACATGCCGGTTGACCGCCTCGGTCTCGCCGCCCGGCCGCGCGCGCGTCACCTCGGCAGGCGACAGGCCGTATTCGGTCGAGCCGGGGATCAGCGCCACAGCACGCACATCGTTCTGATACGCTCCGACCGGCCGCACCACCTCAAACTGGAACTGCGGCAGGCGATTGCCGAAATCGGTCAGCGGAAAGCGGTCGATGACGACATAGGCGACGCCGCGGTAGGCCGGCGCATCGCCCTGTTTCGCCGCGATCAGCGGGTCCGGTTGCTGATCCTCGCTGCCGCGATGGATGCGGATGTCGAAACGCTCGCGGTCGATCTCGCGCCCATCCGCCCAGATCCGCCGCACGCTCGCGATCTCGCCTTCGCAAAGCGCGAAGGCCGCATTGGCAAAATAGCTGTAGGTCGTGGTCTTTGGTCCGCCCTTGCCGCCCTGTCGCTCAGTCCGGCTCTCCTCCTCGAAACGCGTCGCCCAGATCAGATTTCCCGCGATCCTCCCCGTGCCGAATGCCTGCGCCAGCGGCACGCCCTCTTCCGCCTGAAACGGGCGCATCCCCGAAAGTCGCGGGCCTTCGATCCGCTGCGTGCCGTTGATCAGCGCGCGGTCGACGAGATAGCCGCCGATCGCCCCGGCAGCCGAGCCGACCGCCGCGCCGAACGTGCCGAGATAGCCGCCGAGAAACGACCCGGCAGCCTGTAGAACGATTGTCGCCATGAAATTCCCCGGTCAGTCTGGAAATCGAAAAACCGCCGCGATGCGCGACCGCCAGGCCGGCACGAGCGGCGAGACCGCCACCGCATGGCCTTCATAGGCATGGATGATGGTCTCGCTTTCACCGAGAATGGCGAGATGCTTGGCCGGCAGATGCCGACGCCAGCGAAAGGCCAGAACGTCGCCTGGCATCGCTTCGTGCGTCGCGATCTCGGCCATGTGCCGCCGCGCAGCCTCGAGCAGCGGATCGTCTGCGCGCATCTCGGCCCAATCGCGCGAATAGGCCGGCATCGCTTCCGGCTCGCGACCGTAGAGGCTGCGCCAGATGCCGCGCAGAAGGCCGAGGCAGTCGCATCCGACGCCGAGTCGCGATCCCTGGTGCCGATAGGGCGTGCCGATCCAGCGCCGCGCTTCATGCAACACTGCCGCGCGCCTCATGGAACGATCGCCCCGCCGTCGAAAATCCCGCCCTCGCTGACATAGCCATAGGCGACGTCATTGCCCGGCAAATGCGGAAAGCCACGGAAGTTCAATACGTTGGCAAATTTGTCTCGACAGGTCGAAAATGCCTTGTCGCAGCCCGCCGTGATGGTGAAGGCTGCTCCTGACGCAAGGTCGGCGGCTTCTTCAATGCCGATCAGAACGCCCTCCGTCCCCCAACGATGCGCGTTCACGCGGCAGGCCCGTCCATCGACGGTCAATGTCCCACCCCCGAACCAGCCGTCGGCATAGGTATCAAGCCCCGCGACGACATAGGTCCCGGTTCGCTGTCGCGAGACGATCGTGCCCGCCGCCTCGAAGCCCGCCAAGGCGACGCCGCACCTTGCATCACCAAGTTCGGCATCGCAGCTTCGCCGCAAATAGCGCCCGGCCGGCCGGTCGAGATTGCGTGCCAGGCTTTCGAGTTCGGCGACCAGCGCGCCATCGCGCCGCGTGATCTTGCCGATGGCGGAAACGCGGATCAGTTGCGCGCCTTCCGGGGCCGTCCAGTCTGCGCGAAACGTCTCGACCTTCGCACCGTCGAACGACCCGGCATCGATTTCGGCCTCCGAAAGCCGCACCGACGACAACGCCCCCTCGATCTCCGCCGTATCGACCGCCAGTCCCAGCGAAGATTGCGCCTCGCTTTGGGAAAACCCCGATTGCGGCTCAAAACTCGTGCCGCCAAAGACAAACATCCGGTCGTGATCGGTAAAGCCGAGCGCCGTCCCGTCCCGTTTCGTCACCCGCCAGCACAAGCACAGCGTCGTCGCCATATCGCTCATGCAAACACCTCGACGATCGGGATCGACGGGATCTGCCCCGCCTTGAAGGACGACAGGCTGATCTCCAGCCGGTCCGTGTCGAATCGCGCGGCGATGTCGAACAGGAAGCCGGCCGTCACCACACTTCCCGCCGCCGGGGCGGCGCCGAGCGTTACCAGTCCCGTTCCGGCATCGACGGAAAACGCGTTGTCATCAAGCTCGAACCCGTCCACCGCCACCCGCACCGAGCCTGCGACCGGCAAGGTGATCTCGCGTCGATACGCTTCCGCTCCGCCGCCGTAAATCTTGGCAAGTTGAAACGTGGAGCTTTCCCCGTCTCCGATGCCGATCTCCTGATCCATCGATTCCGGTTCGTCACCCAAGCCGCTGGATTTGTGGTCGAACGGGTCGCGGAAGCGGAATGCGTGAAACGCACCGCGACGGGCCTCGAAGAAGGCGACGATTTGGCCGAGATCGGAAAGCGCGCGAAGGCCCGTGCCGGCGTCGAAACGCCGTCGTGAGCGGCTCTGGCGCAGGTTCCGCCTCTCCTCGCCCGAAGTCATGGGGACGATCTCCACGCGCCGTTCCGTCCCGCCGGTCGCGCCGAAGGAAATCGCGGTCGGAAACCGCAGATCGTGAAATGCGTCCATCATCGCCTCACATGGTTCGCGTGCCGCGCGAGACGGCCCGCGCCAACATGCCGGTGATCTGCGCTTCGGATTTGCGGAACGAACTTGCGTCCGCCGCCGTCACGTTGAAGACGACATTGACACCGCCGCCGCCGCCACTCGCCGCCACGCCCAGCCGGCCATCGGCCGAGCGTTGCAGAGGCAGAATCGCCTCCGCCCCCGCCTCGCCCATCAGGCCGGCTCCGCGCGCCATCGGAAAGAGCGTCGGGCCCGACACCACACCGCCCTGGGCGAAGGGCGTGATTGAGCCCGGCACTCCGCCTCTGGCAAACGGCACGACGCCGCCAAGGAGCCCGCTCAACGCGGTCGACGCCAGCCCGCTCAAAGGCTTCAGTCCCTGGTTCAGCGCCATGCCGGCAAGGTTCAGGCCGATGCGGCGCAGTATGTCGTCCAGCGAGCGGCCGCTGACGGTCGCCGCCCGCAGCGCCCCGCCAAGCTGATCGCCGAAGCGCGACGACAGCTTTTCAAGGTTCGATAGCGCCGCGGCAAAGGACGCCGTGTCGGCCTCGATCGACACGGTGAAGGTCTCGTCCATCGTCGGTTACTCCTTCAAGGTCGGGAAAGCGCGCCATCAGCGCGCCAAGATCGTCCCGCGCCGGCACCGGGCGAGCCGCACGGTTCAGCCCGACGCACCAGGCGAATTCGCGCGGCGTCATCGCCCACAGCTCGGCCGGCTTCAGCCGCAGCAGGCCGAGGCCGGCTTCGAGGACATCGTCCCACGGAAACCAGCTCGTCGGCGCTGCTGCGGCGGTCAAGGGTTTGCGGGAGCTGCCTCTCCCGCAAACGTTGCGGTCAAAAGGTCGGAGACGATCGCGGCAAAGCCGGTCACCCCGCCGTCGCAATGCATCGCCAGCACCTCGTCATCGGCCACAGCATTGCCGCCGCCCCGCAGGCCGGCGCCGATGATCTTCGCCATGTCGCCGGCCGACAGCCTGCCCGTCGAAAACCGTTCGACGAGCGCGCCCAGATCGTTCGCCTCGAACGCGTTTTCGAGTTCGGCCAGCGCGCCCAGCGTCAGGCACAGCCGATAGGCGCAGCCGTCGAGCGTCGCGGAAATCTCGCCGCGCCGATGATTCACGTTCATGCAACCTCCGTGAAGGTGAGCGCGCCGGCGGATTCGAGCGCCGCCTCGAAGGTGATTTCGCCGTCATGGCTCCCGGCATATTCGAGCGCGGTGATCTGGAACGGCCCCTCGATCACGCCGAAATCGGGGATCGCCAGTTGCCAGGCCAAGATCGCGCCCTCGAAGAAGCGCTCGCGCAGCAGCGCGTCCGACGCCTGGTCCTTGAAGATGCCCGATCCGCTGACGGATGCGCGCTGCACGCCGGCGCCCGCCAGAAGCTCGCGCCAGCGGCCGGCCGAATCCGCATTGGTGACGTCGACGGTTTCGGAATTGAACGCCAGCCGCTTCGTCCGCAGTCCGGCGATGGTGACGAACGTGCCCGCCCCGTCCGCGTCGAGCTTGAGCAACAGATCTTTGCCCTTCTGAGCAACCATGAAGGCCTCCAGGTAAAATGTTCAACGATGTCAGTGAATTCAGGCCGCGGCTTCGGTCAGCGCGCGAAACCGGATCAGTCCGTGATGAACGTCATTGTCGTCCTCGTAGCGAACCTCGGAATACTCCATGCGCAGCCGGATCAGCGCATGGCCGTCAAGCGCCAGCGCCGCGTCGTCGAGCGCGCCCCGCACCGTCTCGATCAGCGCGTGGCATTCGCTCTTGCCGCGCGCCTTCGACCACACATGCAGCGTGACAAGATGTTCCGCGCCGGTCTCCGTATCGGTCGACCAGTCATAGACGCTGGTCCGACCGAATGTCAGATACGGGAATTTCGCATTCGCCGGCGCCTGGTCGTAAAGCCGCACCGTGCCCATGGCCGCGCTCAGGTCCGCATCGGCCAGCAACGCGGCGAAGACGCCCCGCTGAAGCTCAAGTGCCGCGCTTGTCATCAGCCCCCTCCTCGCTTGTCCGGCGCTCCCGGTCGCGACGATAGCCTGACGCCACATCCTCCGCCATGCCGTGCAGCAGGCTGCGCAGGCTTCTGACGAGATCGTCGCCGGTCGTTCGTATCGCCGTCTTCATCGCCCCGCCTCCCGCGTCTCGCAAACGAGATACCGTGCCGTCTCGTCAGGATCGGAGATCGTTTCGATGGCGAAGACGCGCTCGCCGCGGCGAAACCGCATCCGCCGGAAGATGTCGCCGCGATGGCGAAGGGTGATACGATGCGTGATGTCGACCTGACGCTGGTCCGCGCCGTAGCGCATCCGCGCCCGTACCGGCTCGACATGGGCGAACACCGTCGCCACCTCGATCCATTCGCGGCTGACACCGCCTGCCCCGTCGCCGCTTTCGATCGCGTCCTCCACGATCAGTTCCGTCCGCAGCATTCCCGCATCGATGAACTGCGCCATCACGCGATCCTCCTGCGCCTGAACGGCGCGATCAGCCGCTCGTAACCGGCCGGGTATGAGACCGGTTGGTCGCTCGCGCCATGGACGCCGCGAAATTCGTACCAGTGCGCCACCAGCACCAGCATTGCGCGCTTCAAAAGGTCGGGAACATCGGTCGCCGCTTCGCCATGCCCCGCCACGAAGTCGATCTCGATTCCGTTCAGGCTCGCCGTCGGCACGAGTGGCGTCTTAAAATGAACACGCGCCGGGCGCGACACCGCATCGACGGCGTAGCCCGCCGGATTGACCACCGATCCCTCGCCATCCTCGCCGAAAACCGTCACCGACAGAACTTCACGCACAGGATGCGGCGTCAGGCGCACGGTTCGGTCGCGCGGCAGCGCGTCGAGCACCTTTCGCCAGGTCTGCGCCATCAACGCCAGCCCGGTCGCCGCCTCCACCTCCTCGCGCGCGGCGCGGATCAGGCCCGTCACCAGTTCGTCCTCGCTGTCGTGCTGGAGGCGCAGATGCGCCTTGGCCTCGGCCAGCGTCACCGGCTCGCCCTCGGGGCCGGTCGTTCGAAATGCGGTCATCGCCACCTCGGTCTCTGGAAAAGAAGGCCCCGGCAGTAGCTGCCGGGGCCGGGCACGTCATTCGGGCAGGCAGGAGAGGACCTGCCTTTACGCCGTGCCGAACTTCAGGAGCTTGATCGCGTCGAAATCCTGCACCCCGCCGCCAACGCGCTTGGTCACGTAGAAGAGCACGTAAGGCTTGGCGGAATACGGGTCGCGCAGCACGCGCACGCCCGCCCGGTCGACGACCAGATAGCCGCGGCCGAAATCGCCGAAGGCGATCGGCGTCGCATCCGCGCCGATATCGGGCATGTCCTCGGCCTCGACGACGGAAAAGCCCATCAGCATCGCGCGCGAACCCGCGGTCGCCGGCGGCTGCCACAGATAGTTTCCGTCGGCATCCTTCAGCTTGCGGATCGCGGCCTGCGTCCGGCGGTTCATCACCCAGTTGGCATTCTGGCGATAGCCGCTCTTCAGCGCATAGACCGTGTCGATCAGCACGTCCGAGGCGTCCTCGGCCGGCAGCGCGCCGTCGACGCCGGTCGCGACATGGCCGAGGCTGCCCCACGCCCAGTCGCCTTCAGCCACCGAGCCATAGTCGAGGAAGCCGCGCGGCTTGTTGACGCCGTCGCCATTGACGAAGGCCGCACCTTCCTGCTCGGCGAAGGCGATCTCCACTTCGCCGGCGATCCAGTCGCCGAGATCGACGACCGCATCTTCCAGCAATGCCGCCGTTGCCGCCGGCATGGCGTAGAGTTCCATGGTCGGGAACTGCAACTCCTGCAACGCGGCCGTGGCCGTCTGCGGACGCGCCGCCGTCTCGCCGACCCAACCGACCGCCGGACCGTCGACGGCGAAGGGCTTCTTCAGGACGGCACCGGAAACCTGCCGCACCGTCGCGATCGAGCGGATCGGCGAAAGTTCACGAAGCCTTGCACCGATCGCCGTCTCGATCTCGTCGGGCACGAGATAGCCGCCGTCCTGGCCCGAACCGTAGTTCATCGCCTTCTGTTCGAGGTCGCGCAGCGAACGGTCCTCGCCGGCACGGACATAGGTATCGAAAGCGTGCTTGTGCTCGATTGCGACAGCCGCCCCGCGTTCGCCGCCCAGATGCGGTCGTGCCCGCTTCAGGCTCATCTCGTCCAGAGCGCGCTGCTGCCGGTCGAGCGCGGCTGAGAGGCGCTCCAGCTTGTCGGTGGTGATGACGTCGGCGCTCATGCGCTTTTCGATCTGCGACAGCCGGCTGTCATTGGCCTCGCGAAACGCGCCGAACGTCGTCATCAGATCGTCGAAGGCATCGCCGATCTCGCCGGTCGCCGCCTTGGTCTCGATGGAATGGTTCATCGAAGAATGGTCCTTTGATTGAGGGATCGTGCCGCCCGGCGGATACGCTCCGCCAGGCTCGTCTCTGCGTCCGGCGCGGCGTCCCGCTCGCGCCTCAGACTGGCGAAGCCATGCGTCACCACATGCCTCGCCTCCTTGCGCGTGAACTGCGCGTCCCGCGTCAGCCAGCGCTCGAATTCGCGTGTCGTCGGCAGCGCGGCGCCCTTGGCGATCCGCGCCCCGTCCTGCATCGGAAAGGTCACGACCGAGATTTCCCACAGATCGGCCTCGCGGATATGGCGGATGCCGGTCTTCGGATCGGTGTGCCCGCGCACCACCTTGAAGCCGATCGACAGCCCGTCCAGCGCGCCGTCGCGGATCAGTTCGCGCACCTCGCGCCCCTTGGCCGAGCCCGCCGAGAGCCGCCCGCGCACCTTCAGCCCGAACTCGTCTTCCGAAACCGCCGTCCAGGCGCCGATCGGCTGCGCCGGATCGTGCTGGAACAGCATCCGGATGCCGCCCGGCCCCTTCTTCGAAAGCGCCTTCGCAAAAGCCCCGCGCTCGACGATGTCACGGCTCATGTCGATCCGGTCGAACAGGCTCGCATAGCCTTCGAACACGCCCGCCTCGTCCACGCCGTCGATCGCCACGTCGACCAGCTTGCGCTCCAGTTTCACCATGTTCATCCCTTGTCGCCCCGCTCCATCTTTCCGTCCGCCCTGTCGAAGAGCCGCATCACGAGGCCGAGCGCCCACCAGGCGCTGAGGCTCGCGGCGGCCGAGCCCATCAGCATGATCTCGAAGGCGCCGAGCGCCGATCCGACATCGAGTTCGGAAGCGATCTTCAGTCCCGCTGCGCCGCCGAAGATCAGACCCGAAACGACGCCGACCGTGAACCGCAGCGCCGCCTCACGCCGGCCGCGCGGCAGGATGTAGGCGACCGAGATCGCCGAACCGGCAATCGCGCCGGCAAGTTTGGCCAGCCAGAGCCAGGCCGTTTCCATCGCAATGTTCATGTCGCCTCCTTCACGCAACCGGCCGCGGGCCGTAACCCACCGCCTCGCGCTTTTCCGCATCGGTCAGGAATTCCGCCGCCCCGACCCGCGCCCAAAGCGCCTCGCGCTCGGCCGCCAGCCCCTCGATCCGGTCAGCGTCGTAATGCAGCCTCAGGCGACGTCCGAAGCGCGGCGCCAGCCAGCCGCCGAGTTCCTGCGCGATGCGCTCGACCAGCGGCAGGACCGTCAGGCGGTAGAAGGCGCGGTTGGCCTCCTGGTAGTTCGCATAGGTGTTGTCGCCGGGAATGCCGAGGATCATCGGCGGAATGCCGAAGGCGAGCGCGATGTCGCGGCTCGCCGCGTTCTTGGCCTCGATGAAATCCATGTCGCGCGGCGTCAGCCCCATTGCCTTCCAGTCGAGCCCGCCTTCCAGAAGCAGCGGCCGCCCGGCCCGCACCGCGCCCGTATAGCCCTCCTCCAGTTCCGCCTTCAGCCGCTCGTACTGGTCGTCGGTCAGGTTGCCGCCTTCCTTCGGCGCATAGACGAGTGCGCCGGAGGGACGGGCCGAATTGTCGAGCAGCGCCTTGTTCCAGCGCCCCGTCGCATTGTGAACGTCGAGCGCCATCAAGGCGGCCTGCAACGGCGGAAAGCCGTAATGGTCGTCGAGCGGATGGAAGAGCGCAAAATGATGCGCCCCGCCGCCCTCGCCAAGACTGAGCGACACCTTCCGCGTTAGCGCCCCCTGCCGCTCTTCCAGTGCCACCGGCCATCCCGACCGGTCGGCCGAAACCGTCACCCGATCCGGCCGCAGGAGGTGCAGTTCGCGCGCGCCGGACGGCGTCTCGACCAGTTCGGCATAGGCGTTGCCGGCCATCATCAGGTGCCCGTAGAGCCCCTCCAGAAACGCCGGCCCCGACTGTCGCGCATTCGGCCGCGCGACGAGGTCGAGCAGCGGATGCTCGGTCAGTTCCTCGCCGTCCTCATAGAGCAGAAAGGGGATCGTCGCCGCCGCCTGCGAAATCATCCGCACCGAGCGATGCACCACCGGATTGCGCATGAAGCCCTCGCGGGCGAGCGCTGCATAGTCGCCGCGCGTCCACACCGCCTCGCCATTCATGTGCAGCGCGACGAAGCCCGGCGACAGGCTTGCGGACCGGGTTTCCAGCCGCGTGCCATCGTCCTCCGGGCGTCTCGCCCAAGGCCATTTCCATCCCATCGGCAATTCCTTCAGGTGAGTTTGCGGATGCGCGGTTGCTGTCCGCGCCCCAGAAGAAGTTCGTTCAGCGCCCAGACGAGCGCGTCGAGTCGGTCGGGCGAGCGTCCGTTCGACAGGCCGGCAGGCCCGAAATCGCACATTTCGTCTTCCAGTTCGGAAAAGCGGCGCGCATGGACCACCTTGCCCTGGTGATAGAGCGCTGCCACCGGCTCGGCCCGCAGCCACTTGCCGCGCGAGGCGTGGACCGCCTTCACCGGCAGGCTCGCATCGACCGCGGAAAGCACCGCGCCGACCATGTCGCCGCCCTGATTGACCTCCGCGACCACGCAATCGGCCTCGTGCCGGTGATAGGCATCGACGATCGTTGCTGCCCAGCCCTGCGGCTTCAGTCCCTGCACCGTCGCGTCCTCCAGCACCACCGCCCGTCCGTCAGCGCACAATCCCGCGACGACGATCCCGCACGCGTCCGCCTGCCTGCCCGAACTCGCCGGCGGGTCGACCGCGACCACGATCCGCGTCATCTCCGGCCGGCCATCGAGGCGCGCCGCCTCGAGTTGCCCGCGCGACCACAGCGCATCGTCGCGATCCTCGATCAGTTCGCCGTCGAGTTCCTGCCGCTCGAGCCGCGATCCGGCATAGCGCTTGCGGATCGTCTCGATGAATCCGGCGGCCAGGTTGTCGCGGTTGTCCATCGTCTTGAGCCGCGTCACGGTCACGTCCGTATCGGCCATCAGCGCCTTGATGAGCGGGATCGGCCGCGGCGTCGTGGTGATGATCTGCGCCGGCCGCTCGCCCAGCCGCAATCCGAATTGCAGCATGTCGAAACAGTCCTGCGGATGACGCCATTTGGCCAGTTCGTCGCACCAGGCCGCATCGAATTGCGGCCCGCGCAGGCTTTCGGGGTCTTCCGACGAAAACGCATGGGCGACCGCGCCGCAATCCCAAACCAGCCGGCGCCGTCCCGCCTCGTAGCGCGGACGGTTTCCCCGTGCCTGCGTGATGATGCCCGAAGCGCCCTCGATCATCACCTCGCGCACATCGCCCAGCGTCTCGCCGATCAGCGCGATCCGGCCATGCCTGGTTCCGCAACTGAAAGGCGGCAATCCGCGCACCAGCGCATTGACCCATTCGGTCCCGAGCCGCGTCTTGCCCGCGCCGCGCCCGCCCAGCACCAGCCAGGTCGGCTTCGTCCTTGCGGGCGGATATTGCGCGCCGTGGCAGTCGCGTACCCATTCACCGCGCGTCAGCGCCTCGTCACGCCCCGTCAGGTTCCGGTGCGCCCAACCGTCCTGCGTGATATCGGGCGATTTCTCGAATTCGTTCGTCGATCCGCTTGAGGGCGGCGGCAAGTTCGGCATCGTCTTTGATCTGCTTGTCCTTTGCGTCCTCGTCGGAGCGCATGGTTTCGCCGATTTTCTCCAGCGCCCGCACCATCGCCATGATGGTGTCGACGCGCGCCTTGTCGAAGGTCAGTCCCTCCCCTTCTTCGCTTCCGAGCGTCAGCCGCTCGATCTCGGCGATCAGCCGGTCATATTGCGTATCGATCCGCCGCCGCCGCTCGGCCACGCTGCCGACCGCCACCGGCTTCCAGCCCTCCGCCTCGGCCCGCATCCGCACCATCCGCAACGACCGCCCCGCGATCATCGCCAGATTCTCCAAAGACGGCTCCCCGCCCTCATGAACATGCCGCATCGCGGCGAAAACGCCCTCAGCGCTCCCCATTTATCCCCTCGCGACTTTGATGTGAGATGATCTCCGGCGAGCCCCTAATTATATACGTGACAAAGTAAGCGCCGTTTGCTATGAAGGATGCAACGGAGCAACTTAGCCATGAAACTCGACAGCCCGATCTTCACCGACAAGGACGCAGCCCGCATCCATCTTGAGGCGCAGCGCTGGCCGAATGGCCCGATCTGCCCGCATTGCGCTAACTCCGATCAGACCCGCATCACGTCCATGAAGGGCAAGGCGCACCGTCCCGGCCTCTATAACTGCTTGGAATGCCGCCAGCAGTTCACCGTGACCGTTGGCACCGTGTTCGAGCGCTCCAAGATCGCCCTGAACAAGTGGCTGCTTGCAACCTTCCTTATGACCTCGTCCAAGAAAGGCATGTCCGCTCACCAGCTTCACCGTATGCTCGGCGTCACCTACAAGACCGCTTGGTTCATGGCGCACCGCATCCGCGAAGCGATGAAGGAAGACGTTGCGTCCTCCGGCCCTATGGGCGGCGAAGGCAAGACCATCGAAGCCGACGAGACTTACATCGGCAAGCGCGAGACACCCCGCAAGCTGGCTCGTGGCCGCATTGCCAATCCGACCAAGTCGGGCAAGGCAGGCGGAGCACAGAAGCGCATTGTCGTCGGTTTGGTCGAGCGCGGCGGCAAGGCCCGCATGTTCCACCTCAACGACGCGACGAAGGAGACCGTCCGCGACGTGCTGGTTCGCAATGCCGACCGCGCCTCAACCCTCTACACCGACTCGTCGCGCCTCTACACACGCACTGGCGAGGAATACGCCTCGCACAAGACCACCAACCACGCACGCGGCGAATACGTCCGCTACGAAGGCGCGGAAGTCATTCACTCCAACACCATAGAAAGCGTGTTCTCGGTCTTTAAGCGCGGCATGATCGGCGTCTACCAGCATTGCGGCGAAGCGCACCTGCACCGCTACCTTGCCGAGTTCGATTTCCGCTACAACCGCCGCACGGCGCTTAAGGTGACGGACACCGAACGCCATGACGATCTGCTCTCAATGATCGGTGGCAAGCGCCTGACCTATCGGCGGATTGGTGAAGCCCGTTACGCCTAAGCAGAAGGCCCGCAAGATTATGGCCCGCCGCAGGAAGAAGGCCTAGCTTGCGCGCCTTGAGATGGTGGACATGATCTTGTCGATTATGGGTAGAACTTCGTCAATGCCAAGTCGATTAGCCAGCACCGTCAGGCCGAGCAACTGGAATACCCCAATCACCAGCGGACCGGTCCACGTATGCATGTGCTGGAACGCCCATACATCGAACACGATGACTGCAACGAGAACCCAGCCAAACCGCTCTTGGAGCCGAGAATCCCTTTCAGCTTCCAGTCTGGATTCGAGATTAGCTATAGTCTCATCAAGAGCCGTGACCTCAACATGAGAGCCAAAAATGCCCTTACGCTGCTCGTCGGTCATATTCGCTCTTGATGCTCTCGTTCGGTATTATAATGCCCTTGTTGCCCGGCCTGTAATATTCGGCCCAAGCACCCTCTGGCCAATGCGTAATTGAAACAAGCCTCCCCGGCGTAAAGCCGCGAGTATTTTTTACGGTGTCAACAAGAGACACGAATTCGCGCGAACCTTCGCTAATCGAAGGCACACTATGGAAAACATTCCCGATAGGGTCCGCGCCGAACCCCTTTAGATGTTGGTAAAGCCCTGGAACAACCGGTCCGTAATCCCAAGCCTCAAAATTGTCAGAAATCAGCGGCTCCCCATGTTCGCCCAGATGAACCATGTGGGCGATGTAGAGAAGTTTCTGAAGCTCAAGATTCGTTACCGTCCAATCCTTCAGGACGGCTAACGTCTTGGCGGCTTGATGGGCTGATACTGCCATTTTCTTTAGTCCGCTTGCGAGACGAGGACGACTTGGGAGCCCTTCGCTCTTGAGCTAGGTTACCATGTTGCTTGTGCGGCGTCTGTAGCATCCGCTTTAGCGTCTCATTGAAGGCGTCTTCGCCCCCTGAGTCGCCGTTTTTGTCAATATCTGACGCGGAATCCATCTCCGCTCCCTGTGAAGTAACGTTGATCTTGCGATTCGGACTTTGCGCGGGATCGCGAGTCACGTTTCTCTGTCCCTGCTGATGCGACGGGTGCAGGCGATTCGAGGGTGCAACCTCATTGAACCGCCTGCACGCCTTAAACGGCCCATTAGCTGGCGCAACCCTTACGGGTGCCTTCGGAGACGCCGTCGAGTTCTCCGTCGTATGCGTGGGGCTGTGGGACTGGTTGTCCCGGTGCGTAGATTTCCGACCTCCACCCTCGGGTTCGATCCCCGACAGCTCCACCGCATTCACATTAAGCGCCAAACGATTTTTGCCAAGTCGCTTGACGCCTTTTCTTTATCCACAAACCCGGCCTGTCACGCATCCGAATCATAGGCCAAAGGACGATACTTTGTCACGTATATAATTAGGATTATTTTCCTAATTATATACCTGACGTCCCAGAGGAAATAATACCTACTGATTCGCGACAGGCCGGTACAGATTTAGGAGGGGCGAACCCATCCACTGCTGAGGGCGAATTCCTCTATGCGGCCGATCGTTTGCGCGACGGCTTGCGACATTTGAACCAGCGTTGGAAACATGCGCTCGCTCTCAACAACGCCGGGCTCGTTCAAAAATATCTCAGCGGTAGGTTTTCCATAGCTCTCTATTTTGAGCCCGCCAGCACCGAATTGGGCGATGTTCCCGACGCCCCCAGCGCTCACCCGCGCAATGCAGTTGATCATCCGGTTGTCGTTCTTATCGACCACGTTAATCCCTCTAATGGTCTGGGGCACGAGGACCGGGATCAAGAGCCTGTGCTTGTCACGTCCGTCGAGTTTGCCGAGGGGCCAAAGAAACCCGTCGTCGGATTTGTAAGGGCGTATTTCATCGACAATGAATGTGCCAATGCCGTTAACGGCCATCTCTATGGCGGCATTCCGGCCTTTGCCTTTGGTTTTTCCCCCAACGGTTTCAGGTTGAGTTCGGAAGGACTCTACAAGTTCCTCCCGCTCTTCCCCCATAGGGAAGGTGAGCCGCGTGTCTTTCCAGCCAAGCAATTCATTCACGACATAGTCGAGGGAGCATCGAAGGTTGTGGACGGCATCGCCAAGGTAGCGGTGCAAGTGCGCTTCGCCGCAATGCTGGTAGACACCAACCATGCCGCGCTTGAAGACGGAGAAGACGCTTTCGATGGTGTTGGAGTGAACCACTTCCGCGCCTTCGTAGCGGACATGTTCGCCGCGAGCGTGATTGGTGGTCTTGTGTGAGGCGTATTCTTCGCCAGTGCGCGCATAGAGGCGCGACGAGTCGGTGTAGAGGGTCGAGGCGCGGTCGGCATTGCGCACGAATTTGCATTTCGCCATGCCCCAACGGCCACTGTTGCCCGTTAGCGACGCCCTTGTTTTTCCGTTCACGATACTGTGCCAAAGCCGGTCGCGACCCTTGTGGGGGAGCGACTTTTGGAGGACACTTCTCGCCTGAAGGGTTGTGCCGCCTTCGCTTCCTGGTTGCAGGTCGAGCGGGGGCGTTCGGGCATTGGGCGCAGTGGGCTAATGAAGAATCCGTTTTCGGCTCGCAAGAGGAAGGCGTCGCGGCCGGGCCGTCTGCTTGCGCTCGACGCGTGGATCGATTCCTCGCTCTACGAGGCCGGTTTTCGCGCGCGCGAGCGCTGGGAAAACGTCACCATCTTCTTCCGCCGTTTCAAGGTCACCGGCTGGCGCCGCGGCGTCGTCGAAATGTCGAGCGAAGCCTTCACGCTCGGCACCGCCGGCTCGATCGTCATGCTCGCTCTCGCCATGCCCGCCTTCGAGGAAACGGCGCGCGACTGGCGCAGTCAGGGTGAATACGCTGTCACCTTTCTCGACCGCTACGGCAACGAGATCGGCCAGCGTGGCATCATCCAGCGCGATTCGGTCCCCGTCGACGAGATGCCCGATCACGTCATCAAGGCCGTGCTGGCCACCGAGGACCGGCGCTTCTTCGAGCATTTCGGCATCGACGTCATCGGCCTTGCCCGCGCCATGTCGCAGAACGTGCGCGCCAACTCGGTCGTCCAAGGCGGCTCGACGCTCACCCAGCAGCTCGCCAAGAACCTGTTCCTGACCAACGAACGGTCGATGGAGCGCAAGATCAAGGAAGCGTTCCTCGCGCTCTGGCTCGAGGCCAATCTGTCGAAGAAGGAAATTCTCCAGCTCTATCTCGACCGCGCCTATATGGGCGGCGGCACGTTCGGCATCACGGCGGCCGCCGATTTCTATTTCGACAAGCACATCAAGGACGTGACGCTCGCCGAAGCCGCCATGCTGGCCGGCCTGTTCAAGGCGCCGGGCAACTACGCGCCGCACATCAACCTGCCCGCCGCGCGCGGCCGCGCCAATGTCGTCCTGAACAATCTCGTCGACAGCCGGATGATGTCGGAGGGCGAAGTGCTCTCGGCGCGCCTGCGCCCCGCAACGGCCGTCGACCGGGCCAATCAGGAAAGCCCGGATTATTTCCTCGACTGGGCGTTCGAGGAGGTGAAGAAACACGCGCCGAAGAACGGTCCGCAATCACTCGTCGCCCGTACGACGATCGATCTCGACATGCAGCGCGCCGCCGAGGAATCGCTCGAATTCCACCTTCGCCAGCACGGCTCCGAATATCGCGTCACCGAAGGCGCGATCGTTCTGATCGAGGACAATGGCGCGGTGCGCGCCATGGTCGGCGGACGGGACTACGGCCGCAGCCAGTTCAATCGCGCGACGCGCGCGCTGCGCCAGACCGGCTCGTCCTTCAAGACCTATGTCTATGCGGCCGCCATGGAGGCCGGCTTCACGCCGGATTCGGTGATTTCCGACGGGCCGATCAACTGGAACGGCTGGTCGCCGCAAAATTATGCCCGCCGTTTCTCGGGCCGCATGTCGCTCACCGAGGCGCTGGTGCGCTCGATCAACACCGTCCCGGTCCGTCTCGCGCGCGAGCATCTGGGCACCGAGCCGATCCGCGACATCGCCTATGCGATGGGCGTCGAATCGGAGATCAGCACGCACAAGACCATGGTGCTCGGCACGTCGAGCCTCACCGTCATGGATCAGGCGACCGCCTACAACACGCTGGCCGCCGGCGGCGTCGCCGGCACGCGCCACGGCATCAACCAGATGCTCACCCATGCGGGCGACGTGGTCTATGATTTCGGCCGCGACGCGCCGCCGCCCGTCCCTGCCCTGTCGCCCGAGGCGCTCTCGTCGCTCAACTCGATCCTCGTCCAGATCCCCGAATGGGGAACGGCCCGCCGCGCCGCCCTCGAAGGTATCCGCTCGGCCGGCAAGACCGGTACGACTCAGGCTTATCGCGACGCCTGGTATGTCGGCTTCACCGGCAACTACACCGCCGCCGTCTGGATGGGGAACGACGATTTCTCGACCACCAACAACATGACCGGCGGTTCGCTGCCCGCGATGACCTGGCAACGCCTGATGACCTATGCGCATCAGAACGTCGAACTGAAGCCCATTCCCGGCATCGAGAAGCCGTTCGTCGACGAAAAGCTCGTCGCCGAGGTCGGGACGGGCGAGGCGCAGGCTGCTGCGGACAGGGCCGAGCAGGAAGAGCGCCCCGCCTTGCTGTCGAACCGCACGACGCGCCTTCTCGTCGACATGTCCGACGCATTCCGGCAGGCGCCCGTCGTCAGGCTGCCGGACCAGCCCGAAACGCTGTCGGCACTTTGACAACCACATGATTTTTTATGGCGCGTCGTGTAAGTGCCGTTTGGCGGACAAGTCCGCCAAGCTGAACTCCGGCCGGCCTGAACGAAATTCCCGATGCTGAAATCCCTCCTACTCATCGCGCTTGCGCTCGTCATCGCCCTTGGCGGCGGTGCGGGCAGCGTCTGGCTGATGATGGAAGAGGTCGAGGATTTCGGCGCATTGACGATCGGCGAATGGAGCGTCAATCCGACCGAGGGAACACCGTTGGCCGATCCTTATGCCAAGGCCCGTTTCGCGCGCGAGGGCAAGCTGTCGCTGGGCGCGGCCGAAGGCGTGCAGTTCGTTGCCGCGCGCGATGCGACCGGCCAGCCGCTGCGCGGCTCGTGCGACTATGTCGTCACCGGAAGCGTGCCCGCCTCGCGGTTCTGGACCATCCATGCCGTTCAGCCAGGCGCAAGCGACGCGCCGCGCGCGCTCCAGTCGCTCGCGCTTCTGCGCGATGCGTCCGGCTCGTTTACGATCGCGCTGTCGCGCCGTCTTGCACCGGGAAACTGGCTTCAGATCGGCGCCGGCGGCGCTTTTCGCCTCGTCCTGGCCGTCTACGATACACCGACGATCGGCACGGCGGACTTCGCCGAGATCACCTTGCCGCGCATCGTTCGGGGGCACTGCGATGGGTAGGTTCCTGCGCGCCATCCTCGTCGGCCTCGTCGGCGCCGGCATCGTTCACGTTCTGGTGCTGCTGCTCATTCCGCATCTGACGGAGACCGATGTCTGGGCGCGGCTCGAAGCGCGCGCGCCGTTTTACGAAGTGGTGCGGATCGATCCGGCGTCTGGTGCCAACATGCTGCATCTGCCCGATCCGCTCTTCGAGGCCGCCGCCTGCCGCATCGACCTGTCGGAAGGCATCGTCCACCTCCAGGCGGAAGGTGACGTTCCCTACTGGTCGATGTCGATCTACGACCGGACGGGCCAGAACATCTTCTCGATCAACGACCGCACGTCGAGCGAGGGGCAGCTCGATTTCCTCGTCGCTACCTCGGCCCAGTTGACCGAGCTTCGCAACAGCCAGGCTGCGGATTTCGGCACGGCCGTCTTCGTGGAAACGGAGGTTCAGGAAGGAATTGTCGTGGTGCGCGCGTTCATGCCGGACCCGACCTTCGAGCCGACCGTCTCGCGCTATCTCGCCGGACTCGATTGCCGGCTGAGATGATCAGGCTTTCTTTCGGCGGGATCTCGGCTTGGTGGCCGGTGCGTCGGCCAGTCTTTCATAACGCACGCGTGGAAAGATGATGATCTTCCCCTCGCCCGGCGGTGCGGGTCGGGAGCGTGTCGTGGCCTTGGGCCGAAGCCTGACAATCGTCGCCATGGTCGTTGCTCGCAGTTCACGGTTCTTGGAGCTTCTACGCAACGCCTCCGAATCCGATATGCCGCGGCCACGGTTAATAAGTGCATAACGCATTTGCGCTAAGTTGAACGATGGGTGGCGGGCGTTCGGTTCGATCCTGCCGTCTCCCTGTGTATTCGAGTATCCGCGAGATCGGGCGTAACCAGTGTCCAGCGTCGAGTTCCGGCAGTTTGCCGCCAGTGCAGCACAAAGCACCAAGTCCGATCGCCTGTTGCGCGCGGCCGTCTCCGCCTTCTGTTCCATCCTGCGCCCCTCGCGCCAGGAGGTTGCCCAGATCGAGGATCTGGCGACACCTCTCCTCGCCCACGCCTCGCGCGAAACCCTGCGCTATGTCGCGGCCGCGCTGTCGGAATGCCTCAATCCGCCCGCCACGCTGGTGCGGCGCCTCTGCGCCGAACCCGTCGATGTCTGCGCCCCGCTTCTGGTGCGCTCGTCCGCGCTGCGCGACATCGACCTTCTCGCTCTGATCGGCCGGCACGGGCTTGGCCATGCGCTGGCCATCGAGCGTCGCCGCGACCTCGACCCGCGCATCGCGAACCTGATCGCCTCGCTGAAATCGCGCTCCGTCAACGAGGAAGCGGCCTCACCTGCCCCGACCTCCCTGCTACCCGCGACGCTCGACAGGCTGCGCGCGATGATGGCGCCCGCGGCCGAGACGCGCACGGCCCGCTGGACGGAAGCGCCCACGCCCTATCTGAAACTGCGGGCGGCAGCGCTCACCGGCAACCCGTCCATCGTCCGGGCCACCCTGGCAAGCCTGCTGGGAATCGACGAACACGCCGCCGCCGGTCTCCTGGCCGATCCGGTGATGACCACCCTTTCGGCGGCACTGAAGCGCCTCGGTCTTTCCGCTGAGGAAGCCTACCTCATCGCCTCCGCCACGCACCCACACCGCTTCGCCAAGCCCGCCGCCATCCGCGCTTTCGTCGAGGATTATCTGGCCGACACCGCAAGGTCGGCGTCGGTGACGCGGCTTGGCTCGGCCAAGCCTTAGAGCAATTCGTCGACCAGCCTCTGGTCCGCCTCGATCTCGACCACCCACAAATCCGTATCGAACCGCCGCTCCTTCTCTAACCGCGCCTCGATCGCCGCATCGTCGGCAGCTTCCAGCACGGCTGAGAAGATTCGCTCGTCGGGCCTTGCCCCACCGTAGTCGGATTGCGCGCGCGGCGCATAGAGCGTCGCCTCGCCCATCCGCGAGCGCACGACGATGAAGATCGCGCCGGCCTCGCTCGCGCCGCGCCTGACGACTGCGCCATAGCCGCCGGATGCGAAGACCCTTCGCAGCATGGCCGAAACCCAAAGGTCGGAAGTCACGCGCATGTCGGTGTCCGTCAGTCGGTCAGACCGATTTCCTTCATCTTGGCATAGGTCGGCTCATCCGGCGCTCCGGTCTCGGGCAGGCCGAAAAGGCTCTGGAATTCCTTGATCGCCGCCACGGTGCGCGGGCCGACCCGACCGTCGAGGTCGATACCCTGGTTGCCGAAGGCGCGCAGACCCGCCTGGATGCGCAATATGCGCTGGTCGCCGCCCGAAGGCGCGGATGCGGTCTGCATCTGGTCGGTCGCGGCGCGTGCGGCCCGCTCTACCGCTGCCGCCTCGCCCTCAACCTGCGTCCTGGCGCCCAGATGGCGCAGCAGCTCGCCGTCGATGCCGCCATCCGGCGCAAGCCCGATGCGCTCGCGATAGACCTGCACGGCCTCATCGGTCCGGGGTCCGGTCAATCCGTCGATCGCGCCGGTGTAGAGCTTCAGGTCCGCCAGCACCCGCTGGACCTCCGCCACCACGGCCTGACGGGCATCCGAAGGCGTGACCGACTGTATCGGCTGCGCAGGCATGACCGCCGGCCGCTGGCCGGCTTGAGGTCTTGCGACCGGTGTCGGCTGCATCGCCTCTTCCGGCAGGTCGATTTCCGGACGCAGTTCCAGCCGCGTCACGTCGACGGGTTCGGCCCGCTCGCGCGGCGGCAGATGCCGCGTTGCGAAGAAGGCGTTCGTGTGCTGGTGCGGCTGATACCAGATCGCATTGGCGGCGACGAAGGCGAAGGTGATGGCGAACGCCGTCACGCCGCCCACGCCCACGGGGCGTTCGGCAATCGCGCGTCCCGTCGCCGCCAGGCCCGCGGCCAGCAGACCGGGACTTTGCTTGCGCTTACGCGATTTTGCGGAACGTGCTGCCATGATTCCTTTGCCCATTTCCGTTCGCCGTCGTGTTCAGGACCGTCACCGGGTTCGTACGACGCTGTGCGGGAAAGCTCACGGTGACGGTGGTTCCTGCGCCGGGTGCGCTTTCGATGGAAAGGTCGCCGTCATGCAGCGCCACCAGTCCCTTGACGAGGGACAGGCCGAGCCCGGTGCCCTCATAGTTGCGCGTGTAGTCGTTCTGCACCTGTGCGAACGGCCGGCCGAGCCCGGCGAGATCGGCGGCGGCGATGCCGATGCCGGTATCGCTGACCATCAGTGCGATCCGCTCGCCCTGCCGTGCCGCCGACAGGGTGACGCGCCCACCCTGCGGCGTGAACTTGATCGCGTTCGAGACGAGGTTGAGCAGGATCTGCTGAACCGCGCGCTGGTCGGCGTCGAGTTCGCCGACGGCGCTTGTGTCCGCGATACCCAGTGCCACGCCCTTTTCGGCTGCCTGGCTCGCCATCAGCGAAGCGGTCAGTTCCAGCGCGGCGACGAGTTCGAACGGCTCGGGGTGAATCGAATAGGCGCCGGCCTCGATCTTCGAGATGTCGAGGATCGAATTGACCACCGCCAGAAGATGGTTGCCCGCCTCGCGGATGAGGCCGACATGCTCGGCCTGCTTTGCCGGCAGCGGCCCCGATACCGCCTGGTGCAGCAGAAGGTCGGAAAAGCCGATGATCGCATTCAGCGGCGTGCGCAATTCGTGGCTGACCGCGGCAAGGAAGCGGCTCTTGGCAATTTCGAGCGCAGCCGCCTGGTCTCCCGCATCGTCGAGCGCGGCGCGAAGATCGGAGACTTCCGTCGCATCGCGCAGGATCGCGGTCCATACCCCCTCGCCCCGCAGCAATTCGAGGCTCGCATCGAAATGGGCGGTGTCGCCCGGCAGGGCACCGGGGACACGCAGCGTCAGATGAAGATGCTGCGGCTCTGCGGTATCAGAGGCGAGCGCGCACAAGAGCTTCACCCGATCACTGACGCGCACGCGCTCGAAGAAACCCGCGCCTGTCAACAAATCCGGTTCGAGGCCCAGTATGCGCCGTGCCTGTTCGGATGCGCCGGCCACCTCGCCCTCGCGCGTCAGCGTCAGAATCACCGCGTCCATGCGCGCGTCGAGGCTCGCCTCGGCCTGCGTTTGCGCCGGCCGGGCAGTCACCAATCCGACGAGGCGCGGCAGCGCCAGCATCAGATATCCGATCGCTGCGCCCGCGCCGGTGATCGTCGCCGTCGCATCGGCCGCGTCCCTTGCGAAGAAGGCGGCCATGGCGAGCGGGATCGCTGCGACGGCCGCCTTGCTGGCCGAAGTCCGCGAGCCCGATACCCAGGCCGCCTCGCCGATCATCGCGAGCGCGAGGAGGAGGACGACCGGCGCCGGCGCGCCCATCCAGAGGCCGAGGCCGCCAATGGCCAGTGCCACAGCCAGGCCCGTGCCTGCGACCAACCGGAAATGTCCTCCCGAAGCGGCGATCACGGCCTGCGTCCATGACAATGCGAAGATCGCCGCGGCGACGCCCACAGCGGCATTGGCGCCCCAGGCGCCGAGCACCAGCGGCGCCGCGATCGCCGTCAGGAAGAAGGGCGCCCCGAGTTGCGTCGCGATCAGCCGGGCCTGGCGCTCGCGCGCCGCAGCATCGCCGAGGCGCGCATGGACAAGCCGCTCGCAGGAGCCAAGAATTTGGCCCATCCAGTCGAAGGATCGGGTTCGGCTCGATTTCAACTCAACGCACTCGCACACAGCCCGCTTTTCGCGGGTCGACATCATTGCGATCACCCTCGCATCCAGCGTTTAAGGAAAGGATAAAGCGCCGGATTTCCTGACCTGCAATCGATCTGGAATTGCACGAACCGGCATCGATTGCCGGGATGGTAAAGCGTTCGTAAGCCGGCCTTCCATGACGTTCCGAAGCACGTCTCCCAGCCGCCAAACCCCTGTTTTCCGGGCTTTCTCAGAACCCCGATCCGATCGCCCGAATGACGGTCGCCGGTGGTCGTTAAAACTTGAATGAAATTTGCCGAAAATTGCCGCGCCGTCCTCAAGCAGCCTTTTTCGTCCTCATGCTTTGATCTGGTCGAAGCCGGCACGGGGAATGCCGGCGACGGGGAAAGATGATGATCGGATTTCTGTTCAAAAGCGCCTTCTGGCTGTCGATTGCCCTCCTCTTCATTCCGCTTGCGCCGACAAGCGAGATCGGAGAGCCGCAGGTCGGCGCGGTGGATGCCTTCTTCGCCGCCCGTGAGGCGATCAGCGACGTCACCGGCATCTGCGAGCGCAAGCCCGAGGTGTGCGAGGTCGGCGGCGCGCTGGTCGGGTCGATGGGTATGCGGGCACGCGAGGGCGCGCGTCTTGCCTATGAGGCGCTCGACGGCCAGTTCGGCGAGCCTGAAGCCGAAAGCGTGCTTGCCCAGCCGAGCGAGACGGCGCCCGCCTTCGATCCCGAAATGACCACCGGCAGCGTGCCGGCACAGACCTTTTGACGTGACGGCGGGCCTGCCGGCCCCTATATCGGCTGCATGAGCATCAGCATCGACCAGATTTACGACGACTTCGCGTTCCTTGACGAATGGGAGGAGCGCTACCGCTACATCATCGACCTCGGCGCGGGCCTGCCGGCCTATCCGGAAGAGGCGCGCGATGCCGCCCACAAGGTTCAGGGCTGCGTCAGCCAGGTCTGGCTCAACTCCACCATCCGCGAGGGCGCCGATCCGACGATCACCTATGAAGGCGATTCGGATTCGCACATCGTCAAGGGACTCGTCGCCATCGTTCTCGCGCTCTATTCGGGCCGCCGCGCGTCCGAGATACTCGCCATCGACGCCGATGGCGTCCTGAAGCGACTCGGCCTCGACGAGCATCTGACCCCGCAGCGCGCCAACGGCCTGCGCTCGATGATCAAGCGCATCCGCATGGAAGCCGCGACCGTCGCCGAAGCCGCGCCGGCGAGCTAGATTTGCGGCCGGTAATCGGCTGTCCCCCAGTGCAGCACGCTTGGCCGTCCTTCGCGCCGTTGCGGGTTGTAATGGCGGGCAAGCGCGCCCAGCGCGGTTTTCAGCATCAGCTTGGCCGAACGGCGCGGCCAGCCACGCTCCGCTTCCACCAGTTCCAGCCCCTTCAGGAAGCAGCAGAAATCGATGAGGACGCCGCTGAGTTCCGGGCCGACGGCCTCGATCGCCCGGTCGACACGCTGGCGCGCAGCAAGCGCATCGTCGGCGAGGTCGGCCTTCGTGTTGCCGCCCCCGCGCCGTCCGCCTGCAACCGCCGCTTCCCAGTTGGCGCCGAGACGCGGTGCGATCTGACCGAAGCCGTAGTCGGCCCGCAAGCGCTCCCCCGCCTCGACCTCTCCGGTCGTCAGGAAGGCGCGGCCGTCGCGGTCCTTGCGCTGTGCAAGCACGGCCAGCGGGCTTTCGCGCAGATTGACCGTGGCCAGTTTCCACACGCCGGCAATGTCGATCGCGCGCATGTCGCGTTCCTGATGCTGAGCCTGAAAGCGGTCCTCGACGGAAGCCATCCTGCGCGCCAGCCACGCCGTTCCATCGCGGGCGACCGACAGGCGCGCGCCGGTGCGGACAACCATTCCCCGCACCAAGGCATCGTGCAGCGCCCCTTGCGGCACCTCGATCGCACCGCGTTCGCCCGCATCGATCCGCACCCGCCCGTCCCGTCCGCCGGCCTGGCAGCGCGCAGGTCCTTTCGCCAGGAAACTGATCAGCCGCATCAGGTGCCTGTCATCCATATTCGTCCTCATATCTGTTCGCGGCGCACGAGCACGCGCACCAGTCGCTCGACCTGATCGACGATGCCGTCGAACTCGCGGTCCTCGCGCCAGTCCTCGACCAGATTGACCGCGTGCTGCACCGTCGTGCGGTCGCGGGCGAAGCCGCAGCCGACATTCTTCATCGGAATCTGAAGAACGGTGTGGGCCGCATACATCCCGATCTGACGCACCCGCGCCACCGGCGCCGGCGAGCGCGTCGGATTGCGGATCTCCCGGCCCGAGACGTTGAAAAAGGCGGACACGATGTCGATCACGGCCTCGCACTCGCTCATCCAGCGTTCGTCGGTCTTCTTCGAAAGGGGATAGGGCGAAGGGGGGCGTTCCGCAGATGGACTTTCGGGATCGGGTTTTTGCTTCGGCGCCGCCACATTAACCTCCGAGATAGGAATAAATGCTTTCTAGCTCGGATTTGGCGATGTGAGAACAAATATCGAACATCAAAAGATTCGATTCCCACCAAATGATTGAATCGACATTGGATTTCGGCCTGCTTCTCGCCACCTGCAAAAAAACTTATCCCCGCCCGGCAAACCCGCGCACAGGATCGTCCTCAAAGACGAGGAGTGATCGAATTGGATTTGCAAAGCGAAGCACGGGTCTTTGTGACCGAGAGGGAACTGCGCCAGCGCAAGGCCATGCAGCGCGTCGCGCTCCTGTGCAATTGCGGCATCGAGATCGATCGGCTTCAGATGGCCGACCCGACTGCGCGCCTTGTGCTGGCCAAACGGCTGAAGCGGCTGATCGAACGCGAGCGCATCCGCGGCAGCAACCGCCATTGGAGCTATGACCTCAATCGGCACATCGCGTTGAAGCAGGCACTCGACGATCTCGAGGTCGCCAGGCCGCCCAAAACAAAACCGGCGCCAAAAAGGCGCCGGCAGAAGATCGTCGGTTATGCGTGAAACAGGTTCAGCGCGGCTTGCGCTTGCGTCCAAGGCCCATCTTCTTGGCCAGTTGCGAGCGCGCGGCGGCATAGTTCGGCGCCACCATCGGGTAGGTGGCGTCGAGACCCCACTTCTCGCGGTACTGCTCGGGCGTCAAACCGTAATGTGTCATCAAATGGCGCTTCAGCGATTTGAATTTCTTTCCGTCTTCCAGACAGACGATATAGTCCTCATGCACGGATTTCTTCGGGTTGACTGCCGGCTTCTGCTTGTCGGCAGGTACTGCCTCGGGTGCCGCCCCGACACGTCCAAGTGCCATGTGCACGTCGGCAATCAGGTTCGGCAATTCGCCGACGGGGACGGGATTGTTGCTGACATAGGCGGCAACGACATCCGCCGTCAGTTCGATCAACATGTCGCTGTTTCGTTGCAGGTCTTCGGAGATTTCCATATTCGGCCCCAATAATTGTCAATCGGTCGAGCGCCGGTCTTTTCGATTTGCCGGTTCTGCTTCACCGCCAGCGACGAATCCACAGTGCTTGATTAACAATTGATACGAAGATGGACGCAAGTCAATTAATCTTGCGGATTATTTAGCGCACAAATTGGACTACGCGATGCTTTGATTTCAAACGAGCGGTTCGATCTATCGAAATCTCCGTTCAGTTGTAATCGGAAGTTGCAAACAACTCCCTGCAACTGCGAGTTCACTTTTCTCCGTGAAGCTGCGGGGTTGCCTTTTGCTCGCGAATTTTCACGATCATCTCGTCCTTGACGGACTTGTTCCACAATTTGTAGCCCGCCTCATACGAAGCCTTGGCAAGAAGATGTGCGGCGACGGGCGCCGTCAGGAGAAGGAAGACGAAACCTGCAATCGCGCGCATCGCGGTCGCCGCGTCGTCGGCATGAACGGCCAGCGCCAGCAGGATGACGCCGGAGCCGAGCGTGCCGGCTTTCGAAGCGGCGTGCATCCGGCTGTAGACATCGGGAAAGCGGTTGATGCCGATCGACGCGACCAGCGAGAAAGCGGCTCCCCCGACGATCATCAGTCCGACGACGATATTGAAGAGCGCCTCAATCATCGCTCGCCTCCCGCAGGTTGCGCTCGTCTTCCTGCTTCACCCAGAGCGAACCCTTCGCCATCACGAAGCGGGCGAACGCCACGGTGGCCAGGAACCCGACGAGGCCGAGCGAGATCGCCACATCCACATAGAGCGTGAAACTCGTGCGGATGCCGATCAACGCGATGAAGCCGACGGCGACCACGACCAGCATGTCGAGCGCGATGATGCGGTCCGGCAAGGTCGGACCGACGATGACGCGGTAAGTTGTCAGGAGGAACGACAGGCTGAGCAGGATCAGGCCGATATATTCTGCAACCGACAGGAACCCTTCCGAAAAGTTCATCGGAACGCCTCCATGATCTTGCGCTCGAATCCGGTCGCGATGTCGTGGCGCAACTGGTCCGGGTCGGAACAGTCGAGCGCGTGGATGAAGAGGAAGCGGCGGTCTTCCGATACGTCGACCGACAGCGTGCCCGGCGTCAGCGTGATCAGATTGGCGAGCATGGTGATCTCCGCGTCCTTGTCGACCTTCAGCGGATAGACGAACATGCCCGGCTTGATGTCCATCTTCGGCGACAGCACCGTCAACGCCACCGTCCAGGACGATTTCACCAGTTCGACAAGGAACAGGACCATCAGCGAGACGACGCGGCGCATCCGCGCCAGATAGCCGAGCGAGCCGATCTCCTTGCGGATCAGGTAGAGCGCGCCCGCGCCGAGGATGAAGCCGAAGACGAGGTTCAAGAGCGTGAACGAACCGGTCACGCCGCCCCAGGCCAGCGCCAGAAGCACATTGACGAGAAGCAGGGTCATGAGCCGCCTCCGGCAGGCAGGACGAGAAGGGAATAGCTCGCCGGATCGAGCAGCGACGCGGCAGCGGCATCGGCCATCGCGAGCACCGGCTCGGGATAGAGCCCGATCCACAGGATCGGCATCACGATCAGAACGAGCGCGAACAGGCCCGAACGGTCGAGCGGCGTTGCCGGCACTGCCGCACCGTCGGCGCGCGGCCGCCAGAAGGCGAGCGCGAAGACCCGGCCGAGCGCCAGCGTGGTCAGCAGGCCGCTCAGCAGGATCGCGAAGGCCAGCCAGCCGGCATCGCCGTCGAGCGCCGACTTCACCAGCATCACCTTCGGCCACAAGCCCGAGCCGGGCGGCAGTCCCGCCGCCGACAGCACGAGCAGGAGCGCGATGGCGGCCAGCAGTGGATGCGAGCGGTAGAGCCCGCCAAGTTCCAGAAGCGAATAGGTGCCGCCGGCCCTGCGCATCAGCGCAACGAGCAGATAGAGCGCCGCCATCACCAGCATCGAATGGACGGCATAAAGAACGGTGCCCGCAAGCCCCGTCCGGTCGCCGAGCGCCAGCCCGGCCATCATGATGCCGATGCCGGAAATGACGATGAAGCCCATGATGCGGCGAATGTCGGTCTGCGCCAGCGCACCGACGACGCCGAAGATCATGGTCAGAACCGCAACGACCGCGATCACGCCGGACAAGGTGCCGCCTTCCTCGGGAAACAGGAGATACAGGGTGCGCAGCAGCGCGTAGATGCCGACCTTCGTCAAAAGGCCGCCGAACAGCGCCCCGACCACTAGCCGCGGCGTGTGGTAGGAGGCGGGCAGCCAGAAGTGGAGCGGGAACGCCGCTGCCTTCATGCCGAAGGCGACGAGGTAGAGCGTCGCCAGCATCGTCAGCGGCGCCTCATCGCGCAGATCGTCGGCCTTGAGCGCGATGTCGGCCATGTTCAGCGTCCCGAACACGCCATAGAGCAGGCCCGTCGCGATCAGGAACAGGGTCGTGGCGACGAGGTTGAGGATCGCATATTTGAACGCGCCGTCGAGTTGCGCCCGCTCCGACCCCAGGATCAGGAGCCCGAAGGACGAGATCAGGAAGACCTCGAACCAGACATAGAGATTGAAGATGTCGCCGGTGAGAAACGAGCCGCCGACGCCGGTCATCAGGAGCAGCACGAACGGGTAGAAGCCGTAGCGCCTGCCCGTCAGGTCGATCGAGGTCGAGCCGAACAGCGCGCAGACGAGCGCCACCAGCGCTGCGGTCGTCGCCAGCAGCACGCCCAGAATATCGGCGACGAAGGTGATGCCGAAGGGCGGCAGCCAACGTCCCATCGTCATCGCGAACGGGCCTTCGTCGAAAACGCGCGACAGGAGCGCGACGTTGGAGACGAGCACGATGCCGATCACGGCAATCGCGATCGGCGCATGAAGCCTCGGCCGGCTGCGCAGCATCACCAGAATGGCGGCGGCCAGAAGCGGCAGCGCGACGGGGAAGACGAGCAGCCAGTCCGCCAGCGCCACGCGCTCGACGATCATGGCCTGCGAAATATCGACGCCGTAGGGGTTCGAAGCGGATTCCATCGGTCCTCAGTAGCTCAGCGGCGGCAGCGGATCGGCCTTGGGCTCGGCGATGCGCATCTCTTCGGTATTGTCGGTGTCGAGATCCTGATAGGCGCGCCAGGCCAGGACGAGCAGGAAGGCGAAGAGCGAAAAGGAGATGACGATGGCGGTCAGGACGAGCGCCTGCGGCAGCGGATTGGCCGTCGCGATTTCGGGCACGTAGAGGTCGGGCGGGATCACCGGCGGCACTTCGCGCGTCAGCCGTCCGGCGGTGAAGATCGACAGATTGGCCGCGTTGCCGAGCACGACGACGCCCAGCATGATGCGGATCGTGTGCTTCGAGAGAAGCAGATAGACGGCGACGGCGAAGAAGATGCCGACCAGGATGGAAAGCGCGGTCTCGATCATTCGTCGTCCCTTTCTTCGAGCGCCAGCGCGACGGAGGTGATCGCGCCGAGGACGACGAGATAGACCCCGATGTCGAAGAACAGCACCGAGGAAATCTCGAAATCGATGCCGGGTATCGGCGGCGCCCAAAGCCCGGTCATGAAGGGCACGCCGAAGAGGATCGATGCGAGCCCCGCAAGGACCGACATGGCGAGGCCGGACCCCGCGATCGCCATCGGATGGAACCGCATCGCGCGCCGCGCCGAGGCGACGCCGCTTGCGATGCCGTAGATCGCGAAGGCGGAGGCAGCGAGCAGTCCGCCGATGAAACCGCCGCCGGGATCGTTGTGGCCGCGCAGCAGGACGAAGATCGAGAAGATCATCATCAGGGCGGCCAGATAGGGCGCGATGGTGCGCAGGATGAGCGTCTTCATGCCACCGTCTCCCGGCCCTCGACCTCGATTTGCGGTTCGGCATGTTGGACGCGGCGGCCAAGGCGCACCCGCACCAGCGCCAGGATGGCCAGTCCCGCGGCCATCACGACCGCGATCTCGCCCATCGTGTCCACGCCGCGATAGTCGACGAGGATGACGTTGACGATGTTGCGGCCGTGCGCGATCACGCGGGAATATTCGGTGAAGAACACGCTCAGCGCCGGGTCGAATGAAATCTCGGTCACCTTGAACAGCGCCAGCATCAGGCCGATGCCGCACAGGCTCGCCACGGTCACGTCGAGCGCCTTTTCGCCGGTCGGGCGGTGGTCGGACTTGGCCAGTTTCAGCCGCGTCATGACGAGCGCCAGAATGACCACCGAGAGCGTTTCCACCATGAACTGGGTAAAGCCGAGATCGGGCGCGCCGAACAGCAGGAAGATCAGCGCGACCGCAAAACCCTGGATGCCCAGCGAGACGATCGCGGTCAGCCGGTCGTCGGCATAAAGAACGGCACCGAGCCCGATGACGGCGAGCGCAAGAACGACGATCTCATACAGCGTCAGCACCGGAAGCTGCGGGAATGCCGGCATCTCGCCCGCACCGACGAGCGGAATGAGGAAGGCGAGCGCAATGATGCCGAAGGTCAGCGTCATATATGTTTCCATCCGCCCGTTCTGGATGAGGCCGGTGGCGCCGTGCGCGCCGCGCACGATGCCCCGCAGCACCTGGTCGAAGCCGCGGTCCGGGCCCCAGCCGATGGCTGCCAGAACCGCCGCCACCCGCGCCCTTACGTCGCCCAGCGTCCGGTAGATCGCATAGCCGAGCGCCACGGTGACGAGCGACAGGTAGAGCGGCAGGCCGATGGACGGGATCAGCGAAATGGTGATGTCGAGCGGTTCGCCCGCGACGGCGCTTGCCATCGGGATCGAGAACAGGCGATGGGTCAGCGGCGAAACAAGCGCGGCCAGAATGCTCGCGCCCGCCAGCACGACCGGCCCCAGCCAGAGCAATGGCGGCCCCTCATGCGCATGGTTCGGGGTTTTCACTTCAGCGCCGAGGAAGGGCTTCAGCGCCACCGCGAAGCCGATCGCGAACATCAGCGCATTGCCGAGGATCGCGACACTCGTAAACACTGCCGACCAGAGGCTGGCAAAACCGAGCGCGTAGTAGATTTCCTCCTTGGCGAGGAAACCGAAGAGCGGCGGCAGCCCGCCCATCGAGATCGCCGCGACGAGAGCCGCGCCGAACGTGACCGGCATCGCCTTGCGCAATCCGCCGAGCCGCGTCACGTCGCGCGTGCCGGCCTCGTGGTCGATGATGCCGGCGACCATGAAGAGCGCGCCCTTGAACAGCGAATGGGCAATCAGATAGAGCACCGCCGCCTCGATCGCGTGCTCGGACCCGAAACCGGTCAGCATGACGAGAAGGCCGAGCGAGGCGACCGTCGTATAGGCCAGCATCAGCTTCAAATCGCTCTGGCGCACCGCCAGGAAGCCGCCGACGAGCAGCGTCACGCCGCCGAAGAGCGGTAGCACCGTCTCCCAGACGGCCGTTTCGCCCATCACCGGGTTGAGCCGCATCAAAAGATAGACGCCGGCCTTCACCATCGTCGCCGAATGCAGATAGGCCGACACCGGGGTCGGCGCCTCCATCGCGTTGGGCAGCCAGAAATGGAACGGGAACTGCGCCGACTTGGTGAAAGCGCCGCCCAGGATCAGCACGAAGGCGAGGCCGTAGAGCGCGCTTTCGCGCAGCGCATTGTCGGTTTCGAGAAGTCCCGAAAGGCTCGTCGCGCCCGTCGCGTTCCAGATGACGAGTAGCCCCGCGAGCAAAGCCAGCCCGCCCATGCCGGTCACGATCAGCGCCTGCATCGCCGAGCGGCGCGAGGCTTCGCGCGAATGGTCGAAGCCGATCAAAAGGAAGGAGGTGATCGAGGTCAGTTCCCAGAACACGAAGAACATCAGGAAGGAGTCGGAGATCACCAGCCCCTGCATCGCGCCCATGAACATCAGGATGAACGAGAAGAACCGACCGAGATGCTCGTGCCCCTTCAGATAGCCGCCCGAATAAAGCACGATGAAGGTGCCGATGCCGGAAATCAAAAGCGCGAAAGTAAGGGACAGGCCGTCGAGGAACCACGAAAATTCGACGCTGAGGCTCGGCACCCAACGATGACCGCCGGTCACAACTTCACCCGAAGCGACGGTGCCGACGAGGCTGGCGAAATGGATGAAGAGCAGGGCCGGAACGATAGCCAGAACCCAGGCCACCTTGTGGCCCATGCGCCGCGTCAGGGCCGGCGCGAGCGCTGCGGCGACGAACGGAAGAAAGAGCGCGATGAACGTCAGCGAGTTGCCGTCTGTCTCCATCCCGTATTATCGCCCCGCCAGTTCGGATTCCGGTTCAAGTTCGAGTGCGATCCCTTACAGATTGAAATCGTGCCTCACAAGACCGCTCGTGACGATGCGTCATGCCTTCCAGCGACGATTTCATCTCCCGTCCGCCCGATGACATTCGGCCAGTGCGCACCTACATTGCAGCCAGTTCGAGAAGGATCATGCCATGGAAAAGACCATGCTCAAGATTGAGAAGTCAGACGCCGAGTGGCGCGAACAACTGACGCCTGAACAGTATCGCGTGACCCGCAAGCACGGCACCGAACGCGCCTTTACCGGCCCGAACTGGGACACCAAGGAACCCGGTCTTTATCGCTGCATCTGCTGCGACAAGCCGCTGTTCCGCTCCGAGGCGAAGTTCGATTCGGGAACCGGATGGCCGAGTTTCTACCAGCCGGTCGATGCCGATGCCGTCAGCGAGCACAAGGACCGATCCTTCTTCATGACACGCATCGAGGTGCGTTGTGCCGATTGCGACGCCCATCTCGGCCACGTCTTCAACGACGGCCCCGCCCCCACCGGCCTGCGCTACTGCATGAACGGCGTGGCGATGAGCTTCGAGCGCGACTGACCGCTTTCCCGTCGAGCAGGCGGTGCCGGGATCAAGCCCGCGCCGCCTTTTCCATTTGCAAGACCCCTGAGGTTCCATGAATTTCGCCAAGCCTGCCGCCCTTCACGCCGCCCCCGTCGCGCCGAAGCACGAGCATTTGCACACCCATCACGGCGTCACCGTCACCGATCCCTATCATTGGCTGCGTGCCGAAAACTGGCAGGAGGTCTTCAAGGACCCGGCGACGCTTTCCCCTGAAATCCGCGCGCATCTGGAAGCCGAAAACGCCTATCAGGCAGCGCTGACCGCAGGCGAGGAAGAACTGCGCAAGGCGCTCTTTGCCGAGATGAAGGGCCGCATCAAGGAGGACGATTCCTCCGTTCCGATGCCCGACGGCCCCTTCGCCTATGGCTCGTCGTTCAAACTCGGCGGCGAGCAACCGCGCTTCTTCCGCACCCCGCGCGAGGGCGGGGACGAGGAGATCGTGCTCGACGGCGACCTCGAAGCCGAGGGCAAGCCCTATTTCCGGCTCGGCGGCGTCGATCATTCCAGCGACCATGCCCGCCTCGTCTGGTCCTATGACGACAAGGGTTCGGAGTTCTACACGCTCAGGATCCGCGACATCGCATCCGGCGCCGACCTTCCCGACCTGATCGTCAATAGCGGCGGTTCGGGCGACTGGGACGCGACGAACACCGGCATTTTCTACACCGCCCTCGACGACAACCACCGCCCGTCGAAGATCTTCCACCACCGTCTCGGCGATCCGCAATCGGCCGACCGCCTCATCTACGAGGAAACCGATCCCGGTTTCTTCATGAGCGTCGGCGGCACGCGCACGAATGACTGGATCTTCATCGGCATCAACGATCACGAGACGACCGAATACCGCGTCCTGCCGGCCGGCGACCCGGCTGCGGAGCCGGTCATCGTCGCGCCGCGCCAGACCGGCATCGAATACGAACTGGAGGAAGGCGGCGACGTCTTTTTCATCCTGACCAATTCCGGCGGTGCCAAGGATTTCCGCATCATGACCGCGCCGGTCGCCGATCCGCGGCCGGAAAACTGGACGGAACTCGTCCCGCACGAACCGGGCCGGCTCATCCTCGCCATCATGGGCTTTGCGGATTACCTCGTCCGGCTCGAACGCAGGGACGGCCTGCCGCGCATCGTCGTGCGCGAGCGCGCCTCGGGCGAGGAACATATGATCGCCTTCGACGAGGAAGCCTATTCGCTCGGCCTCATCGGCTCGCTCGAATACGACACGAAAATCATCCGCTTTTCCTATTCGTCGATGACGACGCCCTCGCAACTCTTCGACTACGATATGAAGACCCGCGAGCGCACGCTTCTGAAGACGCAGGAAGTGCCCTCGGGCCATGATCCGGAACACTACGTCACCCGTCGCCTGATGGCGAAGGCCGAGGACGGCGAACTCGTCCCCGTCTCGATCCTTCATCACAGGAATACGAAGCTGGACGGTTCGGCGCCGTGCCTTCTTTACGGCTACGGTTCCTACGGCATCACCATTCCCGCCTCGTTCAACACAAATTGCCTTTCTCTGGTCGATCGCGGCTTCGTCTACGCCATCGCCCACATTCGCGGTGGCAAGGACAAGGGCTTTGCCTGGTACGAACAGGGCCGGCGAGAGAACAAGGCGAAGACGTTCCGCGATTTCATCGCCGTTGCCCGCCATCTCGTCGCCGAAAACATCACCGCGCACGACCGCATCGTCGCGCAGGGCGGCTCGGCCGGCGGCATGTTGATGGGCGCGGTCGCCAACATGGCCCCGCAGGATTTCGGCGCGATCGTCGCGGAAGTGCCCTTCGTCGACGTCCTCAACACCATGCTGGACGCTTCGCTGCCGCTCACCCCGCCCGAATGGCCCGAATGGGGCAACCCGCTCGCCTCGCCCATCGACTATGGCCGCATCGCCTCATGGTCGCCCTATGACAACATCGCCGTGCAGGACTACCCGCCGATCCTCGCGCTTGCCGGCCTCACCGACCCGCGCGTCACCTATTGGGAGCCGGCCAAATGGGTCGCGCGGCTGCGCGAGATGAAGACCGACGACCACCCGGTTCTCTTCAAGATCAATATGGACGCCGGCCACGCCGGCGCCTCCGGCCGCTTCTCGCGGTTGGAAGAGATCGCCTATGTCTATGCCTTCGCCCTGAAGGCGGTGGGGAAGGTATAGTCCCACGACGACAAGACTGATCTCCCTCTCGTTGTGGGGGATCACCCACTCGCCCGCCGCGCCGGAATAGGGGTGCTGCGGCGCTGACGACCTACTCGCCTTCCGCCACCTCGCTCCCTACCGCCGGCACCGTCTTCAGATAGGCCGCGATCGCCTCGCGGTCCTCCGCAGGCAGCCGCGCCATGTTGCGCACGACCGCTGCCATCCGCCCCCCGGCCGAGTCGAAATCCGGCGTGAACCCGCTTTCGAGGTAATAGGCGATGTCCTCTTCGCTCCAGTCGGCGATGTCGCCGCCGGGCGTGATGTTCGGCCGGCCGCCGAGCCAGCTTTCCGTCTCCAGCCCGCCGGTCACCGCCCGCGGCGTGTGGCACTCGCCGCAATGGCCGAGCGCCTCGACCAGATACTGCCCGCGCACCGCCTCCTCGCTCGCGCCGGCAAGCGCCACCTGCGGCTCGTCATTCAAATAGAGCCGCTTCCACAATCCGACGCCGCGCCGCACGTTGAACGGAAACGAGACCCGGTGCGCCGGCGCATCGCCCGCCACCGCCGGCAGGGTCTGCATGAAGGCGAAGAGATCGGCGACGTCCTCATCGCTCATGCGGCTGTAGGACGTATAGGGAAAGGCCGGGTAGTAGTGCCGGCCATCGGGCGACACCCCGCCCCGCACCGCATTGGCGAAGTCGCTTACCGTCCAGCCCCCGATGCCGTGGTTCGGATCGGTCGAGATGTTCGGCGCGACGAAAGTGCCGAACTCGCTTTCGAGCTCGACACCGCCCGCCAGTTCCAGCATCGCGTCGCCGCTGGCCTGCGGCGCGGCATGGCATGATGCGCAGCCCGCCGCCCAGAAGACACGTTCGCCGGCAGCAGCATCGCCCGGCGGAAGGTCGGCAGGTCCCGGTCGCTCGGGAGCCGAAAGCGCCCAGCCGGCCGCCGCTCCGGCGACCGCCAGAACGGCGGAGCTCAGCGCCAGTCGCCTGCCTCGCGCCATGGATCAATCCCTGTAGCTCTCATGGCAGGCACCGCAATTCTGCGCGGCAGGACCGAAAGTGGCGCGAAATGTGTCGAGATCCTGCGGCCCGGCTGCAAGCGCCGCCGCGACACCCTGCTTGAAACGCTCGTCGGCGGCGCGGAAACCGTCCATGTCGCTCCAGATCGCCGCCGCCGCATCGCCGCCCTCGCTTCCGGCCGGATAGAGCGCTGCCACGTCATGCGCCTGCGCATTCGCGTTGAGGCGCTCCAGCGCCGCCATCACGGTCGCCGCATCGAAAGGCTGGCGGCCCTGCGCGATCGGGCCGAGCGTGCGCATGATCTGGCCCCGCTCCTTCATGATCGCCTGTCGATCCTCGACCGGATCGGCAAGAGCGGGGGCTGCGAAGATCGCCACGACGGCGGCAATGACTGGCGGCTTGTTCAACACGATGTTCTCCCAATGGCTTGTCGACGGCATCATCGGGAATAAACGCGGCGACGGATACTGAATGGTTCAAGCCGGGCGTTCACGCTTGCGTTATGAGAACGGCAAAGAAAACCCCGGCGCGAGAGGCCGGGGTCTGGCAGGTGCTGACGCCTCCAAATTCGCGTCAAAGCGAGTCGAAAACAGCTGATTTCGAGAACCGGAGCGGAGTGTACTTCAGTACATGAGCTGCGGCGCGCAGAAAGCTGCCGTTTGCAGGCCGCTTTGACGTGAATTAAGCGGCGGCCTTTTCGTACATTTCCAGGACGTAGTCCCAATTGATCAGGCTGTCGACGAAAGCTTCGAGATATTTCGGCCGGGCATTGCGGTAGTCGATGTAATAGGAATGCTCCCACACGTCGACGCCGAGGATCGGCTTTGCGCCGTGAACCAGTGGATTCTCGCCATTCGGCGTCTTCATGATCTGGACCTTGCCATCCTTGACCGCGAGCCAGGCCCAGCCGGAGCCGAACTGGCCCACGCCGGCGGCGATGAAGTCGGCGCGGAACTTGTCATAGCCGCCCAGATCGCTGTCGATCGCCTTTTGCAGCGCACCCGGCAGGCTCTTGCCGCCGCCGCCCTTCTTCATCCACTTCCAGAAATGGATGTGGTTGTAGTGCTGGCCGGCATTGTTGAAGAGCGGCTGGTTCTTGCCGTGGCTCTGCTTGACGATCTCCTCGAGCGAGAGGCCGTCCATGCCGGCTTCCTTGGCCAGTTCGTTGCCCTTGTCGACATAGGCCTTGTGGTGCTTGTCGTGGTGATATTCCAGCGTCTCCTTCGACATGAAGGGCTGGAGCGCCTCGTAGTCGTAAGGCAGTGCGGGCAGTTCGAAAGCCATGATGTGTCTCCCTCTCGGTATTGGAAAAGCGATAGTCTCTACATAGTGGCGCGCCCTCGCCCCGCAACCGGGGCAGCCGGATTTTGCAGGCACGCGCGCTGCGCTTAGTTGGCGTGAGCCCAATCCCAGTACAATTGCCGCGCCTTTTTCGCGATCGGTCCGGGCTGAAGGTTGCGGTCCTCGATCTTCGTGATCGGGATGACCTTGGAGTGGTTACCGGTCGAGAAGATTTCGTCGGCCTCCATGAAGTCCTTGACGGTCAGGGTGCGCTCTGAAACCGAATGGCCTGCCTCCTTCAAAAGCCCCATCGTGCGGGCGCGGGTGATGCCGGGCAGGAACGTCCCGTTCTTCACCGGCGTGATCACTTCGCCGTCCTTGACCATGAAGACGTTGGACGAGCCCGTCTCGGCGACGTTGCCCAGCATGTCGAGCACCAACGCATTGTCGAAGCCGCGGCCCTTGGCTTCAAGAATAGCGCGGCCGTTGTTGGGGTAGAGGCAGCCGGCCTTGGCGTTGGTCGGCATGGTTTCGATCGTCGGGCGGCGGAAGGGCGAGACGGTGACCGAAAACCCGTCCGGCGCCTGCATCGGCGATTCATAGAGGCACAGGCAAAAGCGCGTCGACTCCGGGTCGGACGGCACGCCCATATAGCCGCCATGCTCGGCCCAGTACATCGGCCGGATGTAGACCGCCGTCCTGCCGTCGAACTTCTTCAGCCCCTCGAAGGTCAGGCGCACGATCTCGCCCGGCTCCACCGTCGGCTTCAAGCCGAGCGCGCGCGCCGAAGCGTTGACACGTTCGGCATGGAGGTCGAGATCGGGCGCCACGCCCTCGAACCAGCGCGCGCCGTCGAAGACGCTCGATCCGAGCCACATCACATGGCTGCGCGGGCCGACCAGCGCCACATTGCCCTCGTGCCAGCCGCCGTCGACGAAGGTCCAGGTTGCGCTTTGCGCCGGTACTGCGAGTGTCATGATGTTTTCCTGTTCGTGTTCGGCGCATATGCAAAGGCGAGCCTGCGCAGCGGGTCAACCGACAGACGAGCCAATCGATCGGTCCAAAGAGGGGCAATGCTTGACCGGAAACGGTCATTTGGGTCAAGTCCCCGCCATGAAGGGCCCACGCTGATGAAATTCTCCACCTACGTCTTCGATGCCTATGGCACGCTTTTCGACGTCCACGCCGCCGTGCGCCGCCATGCGGGCGAAATCGGGCCGGATGGGCAGATGCTGTCGGAAATCTGGCGTGCCAAGCAGCTCGAATATTCGTGGACCCTGTCGCTGATGGGCGAGTACCGGGATTTCTGGGAACTGACCGAGCGGGCGCTCGACGTCGCCTTCGCGCGCGTGCCCTCCGCCGACAAGGCTTTGCGCCAGCCGCTGCTCGATGCCTACTGGAAACTCGACTGCTACCCGGAAGTGCCGAAGGTGCTGAAAGCGCTCAAGGCCGGCGGCGTGCGGCTCGCGATCCTTTCCAACGGCTCGCCGGCCATGCTGGAATCCGCGGTGAAGAACGCCGCACTCGACACCATCATCGACGACATCGTCTCCGTCGAACGCATCCGCCGCTACAAGCCGCATCCGGACGTCTATGACCTGATCACGACCCAATGGCGGCTCTATCCGAACGCCGTCTCCTTCCAGTCCTCAAATCGTTGGGACGTGGCGGGCGCGGCCCGCTTCGGCTTCCGCACGATCTGGATCAACAGGGCCGGAATGCCGGACGAATATCCCGATCAGCCTGCCGGGCTCGTCCTGCCCTCGCTCGACGGAGTCATTGCGGGAGTGTGAACGGCGACACAAAGTAACGATCGTCATCACGGCGTCTTGACCGGCTGCCGCCTTCCACAACTGTGACATGTCGACCACACTGGTTTGCCGATCCGGTGCGGGGCGGGCGCAAACTTCCCGGTTTCCAGGGGGATGCGTTAACCCCGCCGCCAGACCGGCGACAACTTGCCGGAACCTTGCGCGACGTTGCCGCGTTCCTTCGCCTGATCCGCACTGGAGCCTCATTTTGGACACGATTGAACGCCTTTCCCGCCGCCGTTTCCTGGGCGCAGCCGCCGCGGGTGCCGCCTCGCTCGCCCTTTCCGCCTGCACCAGCAGCATTCCCCGCCGCGAGACGATCGGCGCCGTCGCGCCGGCCCCGGTGCGGCCGAATTACGACCTCGCCTACTATCAGGACATCTACAGCGCCCGCGTCGACGAGGGCTACGAACTGCCCGCCATTCCCGTCGAGCGAATCGACCCGGCTTATCTGCGCCAGATGGTGCCCGATCCGACCGGCGAGGTGCCGGGAACGATCGTCGTCGACCAGTCGCAGCATTACCTCTATCTCGTCCAGCCGGGCGGGCAGGCGATGCGCTACGGCGTCGGACTCGGCCGCGAAGGCTTCGCCTGGTCCGGCCGCGCGGTCGTTCAGTGGAAGCGCAAATGGCCGCGCTGGACCCCGCCGGACGAAATGGTCGCCCGCCAGCCCGAACTCGAGCCCTATTCGATCGAGAATGGCGGCATGGAACCGGGCCTGCAAAACCCGCTCGGCGCGCGGGCGCTCTACATCTTCCAGAACGGCGAAGACACGCTCTACCGCCTGCACGGCTCGCCCGAATGGTGGTCCATCGGCCAGTCGGTCTCGTCGGGCTGCGTGCGACTGATCAACCAGGACGTCGTCGACCTCTACGACCGCGTCCCGAACGGCTCGCCGATCCTCGTCGTGCCCAGCCTCGGCGTCGCGTAGTCTTTATCGAAGGGCCGCCACCCTTTATCCCTCTCCACAAGGGGCATAAAGGGTGGGGTGACTTCAACAAAACACTCCCCTAAAATCCCTTCTTCAAGCTCCCCAAGATCCCGCGCACCAGCGCCCGCCCGACCGAAGAGCCGACCGAGCGAACGACCGACTTCATCGCGGCTTCGGCTACCGACTGACGGTTCGAGGCGCGCGGCCGTGCCGGAGCGCGGTCGCGGCGGCCATCGCCGTTGATGTCCGGCAGCGTCCAGCGGCCGCGCGCCGCCTCTTCCTTCTGCGCCGCCTCGCGCGTCCGCTGGTCCTCCTCCGCGCGCGCCTTCGCCTCGGCCTGCTTTGCCAGCATCTCGTAGGCGGATTCGCGATCTATGGTCGTGTCGTATTGCCCCGCCACCGGGCTCTGGCCTATCACCTGCCGGCGTTCGTCGGGCGTCAGCGGTCCCAGCCGCGAGGATGGCGGGCGGATCAGGGTCCGCTGCACCATCGACGGCACGCCCTTTTCCTCCAGCGTCGAGACCAGCGCCTCGCCGGTGCCGAGCTGCGTGATCGCGTCGGCGCAGTTGAAATCCGGGTTCGGCCGGAACGTTTCGGCCGCCGTCTTCACCGCCTTCTGCTCGCGCGGCGTATACGCGCGGAGGGCATGTTGAACCCTGTTGCCCAATTGCGCCAGCACCGTCTCCGGCACGTCGAGCGGATTTTGGGTGACGAAATAGACGCCGACGCCCTTGGAGCGGATCAGCCGCACCACCTGCTCCACGCGCTCGACCAGCACCTTCGGCGCGTCGGAAAACAAGAGATGCGCCTCATCGAAGAAGAAGACGAGCTTCGGCTTGTCCGGGTCGCCGATCTCAGGCAGTTCCTCGAACAGTTCCGACATCAGCCACAAAAGGAAGGTCGCGTAGAGCCGCGGATTCATCATCAGGCGGTCGGCGGCGAGCACGTTGATCGCGCCGCGCCCGTCGCGCGTGGTGCGCATCAGGTCGGAGATGCGCAGCGCCGGCTCGCCGAAGAAGTGGTCGCCGCCCTGCCCTTCGAGCACCAGCAGCGCCCGCTGGATCGCGCCGACCGACGCCTTGGTGATGTTGCCGTAGCGGCTCGAGAGTTCGCTCGCGCGCTCGGCCATGGAGGCCAGCATGGACTGCATGTCCTTCATGTCGAGAAGAAGCATCCCCTCCTCGTCGGCCAGCTTGAAGGCGATGTTGACGACGCCTTCCTGCGCCTCCGTCAGGTTGAGAAGCCGCGACAAGAGCAGCGGCCCCATCTCCGAGACCGTGGCGCGGATCGGGTGGCCCTGTTCGCCGAAGAGGTCCCAGAAGACGACCGGGAATTCCTTGAATTCATAATTCGAAAGCTGGATCGCCTCGGCGCGCTTGGCGAGAAAGTCCTTCGGCTCGCCCGACTTCGCCAGGCCCGCCACGTCACCCTTGATGTCGGCGCAGAACACCGGCACGCCGGCATCCGAGAAGCCTTCGGCGAGGATTTGCAGCGTCACAGTCTTGCCGGTGCCGGTGGCGCCGGTCACCAGCCCGTGCCGGTTGCCGTATTTGAGAATCAGTTCCTCCGGCCCCTGATAGCTGTCGTCCGGCTTGCGGCTCGCGCCCAGGAAAATGCTCTCCGCCTGCCACATCGACGCCCCTCCACTGCCAAACCGCTCGCCGTCACGTTCATCATATGAGCAGCCAACGTCAAGTGGTCCGCCGCCTTCCAGGACGCATGTGCAACATCGTATGGGCAAAAGACACCTTGCCGCGCCCTGCCGCGTTGCGCGTGTCGTCCCGCACCCTTAAGTTCAATCGGGACGGGCTGCCCGCGTGCAGCCAAAGGAAGGGTGGAAATGGAAGCAGCAAGCGTCGGCACCAGATCGTTCACGGCGATGAAGCGGGAAAGCTGGCTCGAACGTCTTGCAGCCGCACCTGCGGCGTCGCCGCGCGTTCATTACGAGGTCGACGCGTCGGGTCTACAGATGCGCGCCGGCGGCGCGGCCCAGTGGAAGATCCTGCAACGGGTCGACGATCCCGATCCCGCCCGCGCCAACCAGCAGGCGCTGACCGATCTGGCCAATGGAGCCGACGGCCTCGCGCTGGTCTTCGAGGGGGCGCCGAACGCGTTCGGCTACGGCCTTCCCGCCACGCCCGAGGCGCTGCGCACCGCACTCAAGGGCGTTCCCATCGACAAGGTGCATCTGCGCATCGACGTCCATCCGGCCAGCCGCGCCTCGGTCGACTGGATGGAGACGCTTTTCCACAACTGGCCGAATGTCGATCCGGCCCGGCTCAGCCTGTCCTTCGGCGTAGATCCGGGCGCCGTCTTCGCCGGCACCGGCCGGCTGCGCATGTCGATCGAGGCGTTGCAGGCGTCAATGCCGCAGTCGCTGGCCCATTTCTTCTCCGTCGGCGCGCCGGCGGTCTTCCTCGAGGCCGACGGCCGCGTCGTCCACAATGCCGGAGCGACCGACGCGCAGGAACTCGGAATAATCCTCGCCTCGGCGGTCGGCCATCTGCGCATGTTCGAGGAAGCCCGCCAGCCGCTGGTCTATGCCGCGCCGCATATCGGCTTCGCCCTCGCCGCGGGTCAGGACCCGCTGTCGACCATCGTCAAGATCCGCGCCCTGCGCGCCCTTTGGGCCGCCGTGGAGGAGCAGTCCTCGCTGCCGCCGGTCCCGGCCAGCATCCATGCCGAAACCTCGTTCCGCATGATGAGCCGTCTCGATCCGGAAACGAATCTGACGCGTAACACGCTCGCAGCCGCGGCTGCGATAGGCGGCGGCGCAAATTCGGTTTCGGTCCTGCCGCACACCATGCCGCTCGGCCTGCCGGAAAGCGCCGCCCGCCGCATGGCGCTCGCCACGCAGACCGTGATGAAGCGCGAGGTGCAGCTTCGCCCGATCTCCAACCCGACGCCCGCGCCCGATCTTCAGAATCAGCTCATCGCATCCTTGTGCGAAACCGCATGGGAAGAATTCCGCCGGATCGAGAACGAAGGCGGCATCCTGCGCTCGCTTGTGGACGGCCGTCTTCAGGAACGCGTCCTCGAAGCCCGCCAGGCCCGCATCGAGACGGTCCGCGGCGGCCAGAACGTCATCGTCGGCGCCACCGTCTTCGAACCGCCCGTCCCGGTCTCGCAGCCCACGCTCGACGCCCCGGTCAAGCCGCTGCCCGAGGACGGCACCGTGTTTTGCGAAAAGCTCTCGCCGCGACGGCTGGAAGAGGATGTGGTGGGCTAAGGCGCGACGTCGCGGTCCTACGTGAGGCCGCCCACCGGCCGCACCGTCCCGACCTCGATCCCGTTCCAGTTCGTCATCACCGGCCGCGCCATCTCGCCGACCCGCTCCCCCAACTCCCCCTTCATCAATTGCGCGATCAGCGCCGCGACCATCGTCTCCGCCGCCCGCACCGCACCATCGTCGCATTTCAGCGCAAAGCCGAGCCCAAGCTCTGGCAACGCGCCGCAATAAACCCCCTCCGCGCCGACCTTGACGAAGATCCGCCCCACACCCGCAATCATCAGCCGCGTGTCCATCCGGTCCGTGCCCGAAACGTAGAACGGCTCGGCCATGCAGGCCGCGATCAGCCTCTTCGCCGCTGCCGCGCGTTTTTCTCCGAGCCCGCGCCCCGTCACCATCCGCGCAAAGCCGCGCGCCAGATCGGTCAGCGGGATCGCATAGGTCGGGATCGAGCAGCCATCGGTGCCGCAGGCGTCCTCAAAGTGCGCCGCGCCCGTCACAGTTTCCATCGCCTCGCGCACCATCTCCTGCGAGCGGTGCCCGGCCTTCAAATAGCCGCGATGATCGATGCCCAGATGCCGGCAGGTGCAGACGAACCCCGAATGCTTGCCCGAGCAGTTGTTGTGCAGGGCCGTCGGGGACGCGCCGGAACGCGCCAGTTCGACCAGCGCCTCCTGCCGCGTCGGCCAGTGCGCGCCGCATTCGAGCGCGCTTGCATCGAGCCCGGCACGCGCCAGCATCGACGCCGCGCGGTCGGCATGGCGCGTCTCGCCGGCGTGCGATGCACAGGCGAGCGCCAGATCGGCATCCGAAAATCCATAGGCATCCGCCGCGCCGCTCTCGACCAGCGGCAGCGCCTGGATCGACTTCACTGCCGAGCGCGGGAAAACCGGCCGCGCGACATCGCCGATCGACAGCACCTGCGTCCCGTCGCCGTCGAACACCGAAACCGCGCCGCGATGGCGGCTTTCGATCACATTTCCGCGCGTGACTTCGACCAGAACCGGATTCGCCATTATCTTCCCTCAAGAACCACTGCCCGCCACATACCGATTTGCCCGCCCGAAAGGAAGCGCGCCGCTTCATGACCATCGCCCTGCGTCTCGCCGCCCTCGTCTTCGTCTTCTTTCTGCTGCCGGCGCTGGCGACGCTCGCCTGGTGGTCGATCACCGACCGGCCCGATAGCTGGCGCGGCGCGACCTGGACGTCGTCCGGCCTGCTGCCGCCGCCCGCTGCCGACGATGCTGGCATTTACGTCCTCGCCGCGCGCACCGGCGGGCTCAAGGGCGCATTGTCGGTGCATAGCTGGATCGTGCTGAAGCGCCCTGGGGAGACGACCTACGAGCGCTACGACAAGGTCGGCTGGGGTTCGCCCGTCCGCCGCAACCATCGCGACGCGGACGGGTACTGGTATTCGAACCCGCCTTATGTGGTCCATTCCGTCCAGGGCGCGGCGGCCGGGCAGTTGCTGCCCCAGTTCGACGCCGCTATCGCGGCCTATCCCTATGCTGAACCCGGCGGCTACCGCATCTGGCCCGGCCCCAACTCCAACAGCTTCGTCGCCAATGTCCTCGACGCCGTCCCCGGCTTCGGCGGCCGACTCCCGCCCAACGCCGTCGGCCGCGACTACGCCCCCGGCCTCGGCACATTCGGCATGACTCCCGACGGCCGCGACTTCCGCGTCTCCCTCGGCGGCTATGCCGGCTTCACCATCGGCGCGGCGAGCGGCATCGAGTTTCACTTTCTGGGATTGGTGGCCGGCGTCGACCTGAAGCGGCTTGGTTTGAAAGTGCCGGGCTACGGGACGATCTCGGTTTACTGAACACCGCCGCCGTTCCCGCGCTGCCGACCCATCCGCCCCTGTCAGCCCGGCTCGCTTTCACAAGCAAGCCAGCACCCAGCCTCACCCCGCCTTCGACATCCCCCCGTCGACCACCAGCACATGCCCGCTGACATAGCTCGCATCGATCGACAACAGATACGCCACCGCGCCGGCAACCTCCTCCTCATCCGCCACGCGCCGCAGCGGCAGCGTCTCGACATGCTCGTCCGCTCCCGTGCAGACGCCGTTGACGCGCACGCCCTTCGGCCCGAGCTCGACAGCAAGCCCCTCGGTCAGCGCGCGGATGCCTGCCTGCGCGATGCCGTAGGCGAGCCGCCCCTGCCCGGCAGCGGCGCACAGATTGACGATCGCGAGTTCGTCGCCACGCCGCTCGACGCCCGCCCGGCAGGCGGTCAGCGTCGCGACGAGATTGACTTCCAGCACCTCGCGCAGGAACTCCCCAGTCGTCTCGTCAAGTCCGCCCGCAGGCGCATGGCTCGAGGCGTTGACGAGGGCTGCGAGCGGGCCGAAGGCGTCGACGCACTGGTCGAACGCCACTTCCATCTCCTCCTCGTCCGTCAGATCGGCGCGGATGAAGATCGCGTCCTCGTCGCCCAGCCGTTCCTCCGCTTCCGAGATCGCCTCGGCGTCGGCGTCGATGATGGCGACGGGCCAGCCATCGTCCAGCAGGCGCTCGGCAACGGCAAAGCCGATGCCGGTCGCCCCGCCGGTGACGACGGCCGGTCGTTTCACTTGATGCGCTCGAGGATCGAGACGTAGTTGGCGACCGCCGCGCCGCCCATGTTGAAGATGCCCGCCAGCTTGGCGTTCGGGATCTGGATGCCGCCCGCCTCGCCGGTCAGTTGCATGGCCGAAAGCGCGTGCATGGAAACGCCCGTCGCACCGATCGGGTGGCCCTTGGATTTCAGCCCGCCCGACGGATTGACCGGCAGCCTGCCGTCCTTCTTCGTCTGGCCTTCGAGCGCGATCTTGCCGCCCTCGCCCCGCTTGGCCAGCCCCATGGCCTCATATTCGATCAGTTCGGCGATGGTGAAGCAATCATGCGTCTCGACGAAGGAGAGGTCGTCGAGCTTGACGCCGGCGTTCTTAAGCGCCCGCGCCCAGGCTTCCTCGGCGCCCTCGAACAACAGGATGTCGCGCTTCGACAGTGGCAGGAAGTCCTGCACGTGCTCGTTGGCGCGGAAGGCGACGGCGCGCCTCATCCCGAGCGCGGTGCGCGTGTCGGCCAACACGATCGCCGCCGCGCCGTCGGAGACGAGCGAGCAGTCGGTGCGCTTCAGCGGACCGGCGACGAACGGGTTCTTCTCGCTCTCGTTGCGGCAGAAGTCGAAGCCGAAATCGGTGCGCATCTGCGCATAGGGGTTGTCGACGCCGTTCTTGTGGTTCTTCGCCGCAATGGCCGCCAGCGCGTCCGACTGGTCGCCGTGACGCTGGAAATAGGACTGCGCGATGCCGCCGAAGACGCCCGCGAACCCCGCCGGCGTGTCGCCTTCCTCCGGCAGATAGGATGCCTTCAAGAGGTTGCGGCCGACATCCGGCCCCTTGGTCGTCGTCATCTGCTCGACGCCGACGACGAGCACGATCTTCGCCGCATTGGCTTCGATGGCGCGGATGCCCTGGCGCACGGCGGCCGAACCGGTCGCGCAGGCATTCTCGACGCGCGTCGCCGGCTTGAAGCGCAGCCGGTCGTCGGCCTGCAACACCAGACTTGCGGTGAAATCCTGGGCCGAGAAGCCCGCATTGAAGTGCCCGAGCACGATCTCGTCCACATCCTCCGGCCCGATGCCGGCATGGGAGAGCGCGTCCGCCGCGACGGCCGTGATCAGGCTTTCGACGGTTTCTTCGGGCAGTTTTCCGAACTGGGAATGCGCCCAGCCGACAATACAAGCGGTCATGTGAATTCTGGCCTCCTAGGGAATGCGCGCACCCTACCATGCGTCAACCGCCTGTCGAAACCTGAAATTTGTTCAGTCCTGAACGAACATCCGTTTTGTTCCGGTTCTTGATTGACCAGTCAATAAACGATAAACCGGTTCCATGCCCAAGCTTGGAATGGAACCGCTGCGCCGCAAGGCGCTCATCGACGCCGCCATCGGCGCGATCGGTGAGCGCGGCTCGCTCGACGTGACGATGGCGCAGATCGCCAGGCGCGCGGGCGTGTCTTCCGCGCTCGCGCATCACTATTTCGGCGCCAAGGACGATCTCCTCCACGCCACCATGCGGCACATCCTGGCCGAGCTCGGCCGCGACGCCCGCATCGCGCTTGGCCAGGCGCAAACGCCCGAGGAGCGCGTCCGCGCGATCATCGCCGTCAATTTCTCCGCCCAGCAGTTCACCGCGCAGACGGTCGCCGCCTGGCTGACCTTCTATGTCGAGGCGCAGCGTTCCGAGCCGATGCGCCGGCTCCTGCGCATCTATGCCCGGCGTCTCCACTCGAACCTGATGAGCGGTCTGCGCCCGCTTGTGGCCGATGCCGAACAGACCGCCGAAGGCATCGCCGCGCTGATCGACGGGCTCTATATCCGCCGCGCGCTGAAGGACGGCGCGCCGGACGCGGCATCCGCCATCGCGCTCGTCAACGATTATCTCGACCTCAAAATCATCGCATCAAACCGAAAAACGGGCACCGGTTTTCGGACCCATTCGATGCACAGCCAATAACGTCCGGGGGGACACCAAGTGAAGCCGAACATCCTCATCCTCATGGTTGACCAGTTGACCGGAACGCTGTTCCCGGACGGCCCGGCCGACTTCCTCCACGCGCCGCATCTGAAGGCGCTGGCCGCGCGCGCGGCGCGGTTCGCGGCCAACTACACCGCCTCGCCGCTCTGCGCGCCCGGCCGCGCCGCCTTCATGAGCGGCCAGTTGCCCTCGCGCACCCGCGTCTACGACAATGCGGCCGAGTTCCCTTCCGCGATCCCCACCTTCGCGCATCATCTGCGCAGCGCCGGCTATCACACCGCGCTGTCGGGCAAGATGCATTTCGTCGGGCCGGACCAGATGCACGGCTTCGAGGAGCGGCTGACCACCGACATCTACCCCGCCGATTTCGGCTGGACGCCCGACTACCGCAAGCCCGGCGAGCGGATCGACTGGTGGTATCACAATCTCGGCTCGGTCACCGGCGCGGGCGTCGCCGAGATCACCAACCAGATGGAATATGACGACGAGGTCGCCTTCCACGCCGTCCAGAAGCTCTACCAGCTTTCCCGCCTGAGCGAGGACGAGAACCGCCGCCCCTGGTGCCTCACCGTCTCCTTCACCCACCCGCACGACCCCTTCGTCGCGCGGCAGAAATATTGGGACCTCTATGAGGATTGCGCGCATCTGAAGCCCGAAATCGGCTTCATCCCCTATGAGGAACAGGACCCGCATTCGCAGCGCCTCTACCACGCCAGCGACTACCCCGCCTTCGACATCGCCGACGCGGACATCGAGAAGTCGCGGCGCGCCTATTTCGCCAACATCTCCTATCTCGACGACCATGTCGGCGCGATCCTCGACACGCTCGACCGGACCCGCATGGCGGAGGACACGATCGTCCTCTTCTGCTCCGACCATGGCGAAATGCTTGGCGAGCGCGGCCTGTGGTTCAAGATGTCCTTCCTCGAAGGCTCCGCCCGCGTGCCGCTGATGATCGCCGGCAAGGGCATCGCACCCGGCAATCACGCCACCCCGACCTCGAATCTCGACATCTGCCCGACCATTTGCGATCTCGCCGGCATCGACATGAGCGCCATCATGCCATGGACGGACGGCACCTCGCTCAAACCGATGATCGACGGTAATGAACGCCACGAGCCGGTTCTGATGGAATATGCCGCCGAAGGCTCCTATGCGCCGATGGTGGCGATCCGCGAGGGCCGGTTTAAGTTCGTCCATTGCGAGATCGACCCGCCGCAACTCTTTGATCTGGAATCCGATCCGGCCGAACTCACCAATCTCGCCGCCGACCCCGCCCATGCCGATCGCGTCGCGGAATTCATGGCGAAGGTCCGCGCGCGCTGGGACATGGCGCGCTTCGATGCCGAGGTGCGCGAAAGCCAGGCCCGCCGCTGGGTCGTCTACCCGGCGCTGCGCAACGGCGCCTACTACCCTTGGGAATTCCAACCGCTGCAAAAGGCGTCGGAGCGCTACATGCGCAACCACATGGATCTCAACGTGCTGGAAGATCGCCAGCGCTTTCCGCGAGGCGAATGACCATGCTTGAAGCCGATTACGTCATCGTCGGTTCGGGGTCCGCCGGCGCCGCCCTGGCCTACCGCCTGTCGGAGGACGGCCAGAACTCCGTCATCGTCATCGAATATGGCGGCACCGATATCGGCCCCTTCATCCAGATGCCTGCCGCCCTCTCCTTCCCGATGAATATGAGCCTCTACGACTGGGGCTTCGAGAGCGAGGCGGAGACGCATCTGGGCGGGCGCAAGCTGGCCACGCCGCGCGGCAAGGTGCTCGGCGGCTCGTCCTCCATCAACGGCATGGTCTATGTGCGCGGCCACGCGCGCGATTTCGACCATTGGGCAAACGAGGGCGCGGCCGGTTGGGCCTATGCCGACGTGCTCCCCTATTTCAAGCGCATGGAAACCGCGCATGGCGGCGAGGAGGGCTGGCGCGGCACAGACGGGCCGATGCACGTCAGGCGCGGCCCGCGCCGCAACCCGCTCTACGCCGCCTTCGTCGAGGCGGGCCGACAGGCGGGGTTCGAGACGACGGACGACTATAACGGCTCCAAACAGGAAGGCTTCGGCGCGATGGAGCAGACCATCCATCACGGCCGCCGCTGGTCAACCGCCAACGCCTATCTGCGCCCTGCCCTCAAGCGGCCGAACGTCAGTCTCGTCAACGGCTTCGTCCGCCGCATTGTCATCGAGAATCAGCGCGCCACCGGCGTCGAGTTCGAAGCGCGCAGACAGATTCAATTCGTTAAAGCGAAACGCGAAGTCATCGTCGCCGCCTCGTCGATCAATTCGCCCAAGCTCCTGATGTTGTCCGGCATCGGCCCGGCCGCGCATCTGGCGCAGCACGGCATCAAGCCCGTCGCCGACCGGCCGGGCGTCGGGGCGAACCTGCAAGATCACATGGAGCTCTACATCCAGCAGGAATCGACGAAGCCGATCACGCTCTATTCGAAGCTCAACCTCTTTTCCAAGGCGCTGATCGGCGCCGAATGGCTGTTCTTCAAGTCCGGTCTCGGCGCGTCGAACCATTTCGAGGCCGCCGCCTTCCTGCGCTCGAAAGCAGGCGTCGACTATCCCGACATCCAGTATCACTTCCTTCCCGTGGCGATCCGCTACGACGGCAAGGCGGCGGCAAAGTCGCACGGCTTCCAGGCCCATGTCGGGCCGATGCGCTCCAAGTCGCGCGGTTCGGTCACGCTGCGCTCGTCCGACCCGCACGAAAAGCCGGTGATCCGCTTCAACTACATGTCGCATCCCGACGACTGGGCGGATTTCCGCCACTGCATCCGCCTGACGCGCGAGATCTTCGGCCAGGCCGCTTTCGACGACTATCGCGGCAGGGAAATCTCGCCGGGAGTCGAAGTCCAGTCCGACGACCAGCTCGACGCCTTCATCCGCGACCATGCCGAAAGCGCCTACCATCCCTGCGGCACCTGCCGCATGGGCCGTGCCGACGATCCCCATGCGGTGGTCGATCCCGAATGCCGGGTGATTGGCGTCGATGGCCTTCGCGTCGCCGACTCGTCGATCTTCCCGCGCATCACCAACGGCAATCTCAATGCGCCCTCGATCATGGTCGGCGAAAAGGCCGCCGACCACATCCTCGGCCGCCAGCCGCTCAGCCCATCCAACCAGGAGCCATGGATCAATCCGCGCTGGGAGACGTCCGACCGCTAGGCTTGAGTGCGAAACCGCAGTATGCCCGAGGCATTTCAACCATCCGATCAAGGCAATCAGTTATGCAGAAGAATCAGCTCTACATGCTCGTCGGCGCGCTCGTCGTGGTCGTCATCGGCCTCGGCATCTATGTCTACCAGAAGGAAAGCGAGCCCTCCGGCGTCCAGATCCGTCTCGACGAGACCGGCGTCTCGGTGGAGCAGAACTGACCAACACAGGGAGAAGGCCGCGTGAAAGCCCAACCGAAAGCATCGCATTTCATCAACGGACGCTTCGTCGAGGACGAAGGCGGACGGACGATCGAGGTGCTCTATCCGGCCACCGGCGAGGTGATCGCGAAGCTTCACGCCGCCACTCCCAACATCGTCGAGCTGGCCGTGGAAGCGGCCCGCTCGGCACAGGGCGAATGGGCACGGCTGAAGCCGATTGAGCGCGGCCGCATCCTGCGCAAGGCCGCCGATCTGCTGCGCGCCCGCAATGACGAGCTGTCGCGTCTCGAGACGCTCGACACCGGCAAGGCGATCCAGGAAACGCTCGTCGCCGACGCCGCGTCCGCCGCCGACGCGCTCGAGTATCTCGGTTCCGTCGTCGCGGGCTTCAACGGCGAGTTCATCGAGCTCGGCGGCCCCTTCGCCTATACGCGCCGCGAGCCGCTCGGCGTGTGCGTCGGCATCGGCGCGTGGAACTATCCGATCCAGATCGCGGCCTGGAAATCCGCGCCGGCGCTCGCCATGGGCAATGCCATGGTGTTCAAGCCGTCCGAGACGACGCCGCTCTCCGCGCTCGCGCTCGCCGAACTTTATATCGAAGCTGGTCTTCCCGCCGGGCTCTTCAATGTCGTCCAGGGCTATGGCGATGTCGGCGCCGCCCTCGTCGCCCACGAACATGTCGACAAGGTCTCGCTGACCGGCTCGGTGCCGACCGGCAAAAAGGTCATGGCGCTCGCCGGGGAGCACATGAAGCACGCCACGATGGAACTCGGCGGCAAGTCGCCGCTGATCATCTTCGACGACGCGCATCTGGAAAACGCCATCGGCGGCGCGATGCTCGGCAATTTCTACTCCACCGGCCAGGTCTGCTCCAACGGCACCCGCGTCTTCGTCCAGGACGGCGTCTACGACCGTTTCCTCGACCGCCTCGCCACCCGCGCCAAGACCATTCGCCTCGGCGATCCGCTCGATCTCGAAACCCAGATGGGCCCGATGGCGAGCCGTGCGCAGTTCGACAAGGTGATGGAGCATATCCGCATCGGCCGCGACGAGGATCGCGCCCGCCTTCTCACCGGCGGCAGCGCGCCCACCATGCAGGGCTTCGAGGGCGGAAATTTCATCGAGCCGACCGTCTTTGCCGATGTCACCGACACCATGCGCATCGCGCGCGAGGAGATTTTCGGCCCGGTCATGAGCGTGTTGCGCTTTTCCAGCGAGGACGAGGTGATCGCGCGCGCCAACGACACGCCGTTCGGCCTTGCGGCAGGCGTCTTCACCGCCGACCTTGCGCGCGGTCACCGCGTCGTCGGCCAGTTGCAGGCCGGCACATGCTGGATCAACGCCTACAACCTGACCCCCGTCGAAATGCCCTTCGGCGGCGTCAAGCAGTCGGGCATCGGCCGCGAGAACGCGCTTGCCGCGCTCGGCCATTACAGCCAGGTCAAGTCGGTCTATGTCGAGACCGGAGACGTTGCGTCACCCTACTGACGCATCGATTTCGCTCGAAAGGACCGGGCGGGCCTTGCGGGCATACCGAACCCCGGTTATAAGCCCGCCGTCTGGTCGCGGAGTGTAGCGCAGCCTGGTAGCGCACCTCGTTCGGGACGAGGGGGTCGCAGGTTCAAATCCTGCCACTCCGACCATAGACACTTCAGGGACTTCTCGCCCTGCTTCTGGCATTTCCCAGCGAAACGACCTATATTGGCTGAGAGCGCCGCAGGCGCTTCTTGTCGTTCGACCCGGTATTGCGCTCGGTCGCCCAGCCAATCGAGAGGTAGTTCCGGAAGTGTCTGATCTGAACAATCCCGTCTTCAAGACGGCCAAGCCGTCGCCTTCTGCCAAGGCCGACATCACGACGGCAGCCGCCCGCGCGATCATCGACGACGAGGTGACCGCACGCGAAAAGAAGACTGCACGCCTGCAATTGCTGCGGATGGAAAGGGAGGCCGCCGAGGCCAGGGAAGCGCCCGCCCCGAAGACCAAAAAGGCGGCGAAGAAAATAAAGGTTTGACTTTTGGGGGCGGCGACGCCACATCTGGCGCATCGATCTTGCTAGATGATTTTTGTTTTGCGCCACGGCGCCTGCGACGAACGTCCCTCCCATAATCGATCTAAACGCCCGATCCAAAAGGGCTTCTGTCTACACGAGCGATTCCAAGGAGATCGTTATGCCTACAGGTACCGTTAAGTGGTTCAATTCGACCAAGGGTTTTGGCTTCATCGAGCCCGACCAGGGCGGCACGGACGTTTTCGTTCACATCTCGGCCGTTGAGCGTTCGGGCATGAACGGCCTCAACGAAGGCCAGAAGATCAGCTTCGAAGTTGTCCAGGACAAGCGTTCGGGCAAGAATTCTGCCGAGAACCTTCGCGCCGTCTAAGAAATTCGGCTGGCGTCGAGCGCCGAACGCGCGTCTTGCGCGCGACGGACATGCTCTTGATGCCGCCGAAATGCCTGACGGGAATTGCTGACCACGGATGTACTGGCAGCGGATTTCCTCAGGCGACGGAAAGGTCGGGTTCAGCCCGGCCTTTTTTGTTTCCGGCGCTTCTTTTTGGTTTCGTCCTCCCCGCCCTTTTCGGTGGCATGATCGCCACGATCTGTCACACTGGGGATTGGAGCCGCTTCGGCTCCTGGAGGAACACCAGATGAAGCATCTACGCCTTTCCGCTTTCGAGTGGGTGCTGGGCGGCATCGCTGCCGCAATGCTCGGCTCTTTCCTCTACATCTTCCTGACCAGTATGCACTGGTAGCCGCCGATGACGGCGCGACTGCGCGGCTCGGGTGCGCGCCAACTTTCGCCGTGCGCGCGCCATTCCCATACATATATCGGCAATTGTCAGTAGACGTTGCTGACCGGCAGGACATGGGGCGCGTCGCCATAGGCCATGTCCGTCTGCGTTCCGGCCAGCGGCGCCTTGAGCTTTGCCAGAAAGCCATGCACGGCAGCAGCGCCGCCCTTGCGGATCAGGTTCAGGTGATTGCCGTCAGGCACCACGACCAGCGAGGTGCGGTCCGAATTCATGGCCGCGAGATGCTCGGCGAACCGCGCGGGGGTGATCTGATCCTTGCCGCCGGCAAGGATCAGGATCGGCGCCTCGACCTTGTTTATCCGCGAACGGGTGTCGAACTTCGTGCGCAGCAGCCACTCGGGAACCTGCGAGAACTGCTGGCGCACCGCATCCCCGAACGTCGTGAACGGCGCTTCCAGAACGAGACCCAGCGTCTCGGCCCGCGAGGCGACGTAGCTCGCCACGCCCGTTCCCATCGAATAGCCGTAGACGATGACGCCGTCCGGCGCGAGGTCGTCGGCCGCGATGCGATCCATCATCGCGGAGGCGTCCGCATAGAGCATCGCCTCGCTTGGCAGGCCCGGATTGCCGCCATAACCGCGATAGCCGGTCAGGAGCAGCCCATGGCCCTCCTCGGCGAGCGCCGTCAGGTGGCGTGGCTTGTAGATGATGTCGCCGAGCCGGTCGGGAAAGTAGACGATCAGCGGCTTGCCGGGCTGCGGCGCAAAGTAATAGGAGCGCAGCTTCAGCCCGTCCGCCGCCGTCAGGTCGATCGGCTCCAGCTTCAGCTTGCTGTCGAATTTCAGGATGTCGAGCGCCAGCCGGTCACGGAAGAGCACGTATTCGGGAACGGTATGCGCCGCGGTCGCCCAGGCGGCGACGAGGAGCATGATCAAGGTGGCGAAGGCTCGCGCCTGCTTCCTGCGTTTGCCCGAACGCATGATCATATCGGCCACTCTCCCTTGCGACGCGATTCGTTGGTGCTTGCCACCATGCCTCACAATTAGACCGATTTATGGTTACCGCGCGATACATTTTGTGAGACGCCCTGCGCATGGTGTGGCCTGCGTGGTGTTCAGGTCACAGCGCGATGCCGCACCCTTTTGTCCAAACTACAATTCAAGCGTGTATTTTGACGGTTTGTTCGTCTTTTATTGCAATCTTGACGTGCATTTAACCGATGGAGACAACCATGACGGCTGGATGGACATGCAGGAAGGGGTCGGCGGCGGTCGAGTTCGCGATCCTTTCGCCAATCTATCTGATGTTCCTGTTCGGGATCATCGCCTACGGCATCTATCTGGGCGCAGCGCATTCGGTGCAGCAACTGGCTTCCGAAGCGGCCCGCCTTTCGGTTGCCGGCCTGCACGAGGCGGAACGGCGCGACATGGCGCTGTCCTTCATCGCCAGCCACGCACGGGGCTATGGTCTTCTTGATCCGGAAAAATTGCAGATCAGTGTCGTCGACAGCGCGGTCGACGGCACGCGCTTCGTGGTCGACCTGCGCTACGACGCGCGGCATCTGCCCATCTGGAACCTCTTCGACGGCGTGGTGCTGCCTTCGACCACCATCGAACGTCGCTCGACGGTGCGGATCGGAGGCGTGTGATGCGGCGCCTCCTTCCTCGTCTCGCCCGTGACCGCCGCGGCAATTTCGCCACCATGACCGCACTCGTCAGCCCGGTGCTGATCCTCGTTACCGCCCTCGGCGTGGATGCCGGTTCCTTTTTCGTCGAGCGTCGCAGCGCCCAGAACCTGACCGACCTCGCGGCCATGACGGCAGTGCGCGCGCCGGAGCGCGCCGCACAGGCGGCCGAAGCCGTTTTCGCCGACAATGGCTGGTCGAATGTCACGGTCCGCACGCTGGCGGACCTTGCCGGCGACACGCAGGCCCCGTCACGGCAAGAAGAAATCGAACCGGCCGGCCGCGTCTTCGTGACGCCGGGCGCCTATTCGCCCGACCCGCAGATCGCCGCCGGCCAGCGCTTCGTTGCGGGCGCGCAGCCTGCCAATGCCGTCCGGGTCGAATTCGAAAGCCATGCGCGCCGCTACTTTTCCGCCTCGCTGGTCGATGCGCCGCTCATCCGCACGGCGGCCGTCGCCTCGATGGTGCCGAAGGCGTCCTTTTCCATCGGCTCGCGCCTTGCCAGCCTTGAAGGCGGCGTTGCCAACATGCTGCTGGCGAAGCTTCTCGGCGCGAATATCAGCCTCAACGCCATGGACTACCGCGCCCTGCTCGATACGGATGTCGGGCTTCTCGCCTTCGTCGAGCAGCTTGGCGTTCAGGCCGACCTGACGGCCGCGACATATGACGAGTTGCTTGCCGCCGAAGTCGCCATGCGCGACGTGTTGCGCGCGCTCTCGCAGACGCCCGGCGTCGGGCTGACCGCCCGCACGGTCCTGCAACGTCTTGCATCGGGCGTTCCCGCTTCACGAACGCTGCCGCTGCGCCGGCTCCTCGATCCGGGCACGCTGGAAATGGCGAGGATCGACGGCATCGCCGCCGGTCTCGATGCGGTGATCGGCGCGGTGCCGCTGCTCAACGCGGCTGCCGCTCTTGCCAATGGCAGCAACCAGGTGACGCTCGATCTCGGAAACTCTGTCCCCGGCCTTCTCGACCTCACAGCCACCGTCGCGATCGGCGAGCCGCCGCAGGGCAAGTCCTGGTTCGCGCTCGGCCCCGCCGGCTCGATCGTGCGCACGGTCCAGACCCGCATCCGGCTCGATGCCCGCATCGGCCCGCTGCTCGGCGTTGGCGTCCATGTCCCGCTCTTCGTCGACGTCGCCCATGGCGAGGCGCGGCTGCAATCGGCGTCCTGCCCGACGGGACGGCCCGAGAGCGCGCGCGCCGGCGTCGAGGCGAAGCCCGGCATCGTCGAACTTCATCTGGCCGAGGCCGACGCCGCAAGAATGCACGATTTCAGCCGCGCGCCGCATCTGAAGGACGCCCGGCTCCTGCATGTGCCGATACTGCTGACGGTCAATGGCCGCGCCCATGCGGCCGCCACCAACATGGCGGCAGACACGCTTCAGTTCTCGGCGAGCGACGTTTCAGCCGGAACGGTCAAGACGGTCCGCACGCGCAACACGCTCCAGACCCTTTCAGGTTCGCTGCTGTCCAACCTCAGGCTGGAGGTCAAGCCGCTCGGCCTTGGCCTCGGTATTCCTCCCGGCCTCACCGGCACGTTGGGCGGCCTTGTCGGCGACACACTCGGCGCCGTCGATCCCGTCCTCGACGGCCTCCTCGCCGCCCTCGGCATCTCGCTCGGCGAAGCCGACATCCGCGTCCACCATGTCGATTGCGGACGACCCGTGCTGGTTCAGTGAGTTACGTGATCACCGTCGGCGCGTTGCGCCCCGTCCGGCCGGAAATGCCCGCGATCGCCTCGGCGGCCTCGATCAGATCCGCCAGCGCGGTCTGCGTGTCGAGGTCGAGGCGGCCGCCGGCAGGCTCGAAGCGCTCGATGTAGACCCGCAGCGTCGCTCCTTCGGTGCCGGTGCCCGACAGGCGGAACACCGCGCGCGAGCCGCCTTCGAAGAGGATGCGGATGCCCTGCTTTTCCGTCACCGACTGGTCGACCGGGTCGCGATAGGCGAAATCGTCGGCCTGCGCGACGGCAAGGCCCGCGAAGATCTGGCCGGAAAGATGATCGAGCCGGCCGCGCAGATCGTCCATCAGCGCATTCGCCGCGCCCGCGTCGACCGCCTCGTAGTCGTGCCGCGAGTAATAGTTGCGCCCGAACCGCGCCCAATGCCCGCGCATGATGTCGGCGACGCTCTCCTTGCGCACCGCCAGGATGTTCAGCCAGAGCAATACCGCCCACAGCCCGTCCTTTTCCCGCACATGGTCGGAGCCGGTGCCGGCGCTCTCCTCGCCGCAGATCGTCACCTTGCCGGCGTCGAGCAGCGAGCCGAAGAACTTCCAGCCGGTCGGCGTCTCGTAGAGTTCGATCCCGAGCGCCCTCGCCACCTCGTCGGCCGCTGCGCTCGTCGGCATCGACCGCGCTATACCCACCGGCCCGCCAGCATAGCCCGGCGCCAGATGCATGTTCGCCGCCAGCACGGCGAGTGAATCGGAGGGCGTCACGAACATGCCCTTGCCGATGATCAGGTTGCGGTCGCCGTCGCCATCCGACGCCGCGCCGAAATCGGGCGCATCGGGCGACATCATCAGGTCGTGGAGTTCCTTGGCATGGACGAGATTGGGGTCGGGATGATGCCCGCCGAAATCCTCCGACGGCACCGCGTTGCGCGCCGTGCCCTTCGCCGCGCCGAGCCGCCTTTCGAGGATTTCCACAGCATAGGGCCCCGTCACCGCGTGCATGGCATCGAACGCCATCGTGAAGCCCGACGCGAAATGGGCGCGGATCGCGTCGAAATCGAACAGCGTCTCCATCAGCGCGGCATAATCGGCGACCGGATCGACCACCTCGACCGTCATGCCGCCGATCTCGCGCGATCCGGGCGCATCGATCTCGGCGTCGCCGATCTGCGCGATGGCGTAGCGGTCGATCACCTTCGAGCGCTCGTGGATCGCATTGGTCAGCTTCTCGGTCGCCGGCCCGCCATTGCCGGCATTGTACTTGATGCCGAAATCCTCGGTCGGCCCGCCCGGATTGTGGCTCGCCGAAAGCACGATGCCCCCGAACGCCTCGTGCCTGCGGATCAGGTGCGAGACAGCCGGAGTCGACAGGATGCCGCCCTGCCCGACGATGACGCGGCCGAACCCGTTTGCCAGCGCCATCTTGATGACGATCTGGATGACCTCGCGATTGTAGAACCGCCCGTCGCCCCCCACCACCAGCGTCCGACCGCGATACCCCGCCAGCGAATCGAAGATCGACTGGACGAAATTCTCGACATAGCCCGGCTGCCGGAAGACCGGTACCTTCTTGCGCAATCCCGAAGTCCCCGGCTTCTGGTCGTCGAAGGGGGTGGTCTCGATGATCGCGATCATGAAAGGCAAGTCTCCATTGGCGAGCATGGATCCGAAAAGCGGGGAGCGGTTTTCGGCGCGTTCCGATGCTGCATCGATAATCAGGCTTCGCTTTCTGCCCGGTTTCGTCCCGAATTGCCAGAAGGCAGGCGCGCATCCGTGCCCCGTCAAACCGGCATGTGCCGGTTTCGGTTCCGTCACCTCTCACGCCCGATTTTGCGCTTTACCTGCCGGGGTCGGCGCGATATGCACTCATCCGCTCGCATTGGGGCGTAGCCAAGCGGTAAGGCAGCGGTTTTTGGTACCGCCATTCCCTGGTTCGAATCCAGGCGCCCCAGCCACCTCCCGGATGCGCTGCCGCAAGCCGGCACCAAGCCGCCATCCGGCAATTTCGGATTGATCACGTCCCATGCAGTTCATCGATCTCGGCGCCCAGCGCGACCGCATTGCCGACCGTCTCAAGACAGCGATCGACAAGGTTGTCACTGAGGGCCGCTATATCCTCGGCCCCGAGGTCGGGGAATTCGAGAAGCGGCTGGCCGATTATGTCGGCGTCGATCACGTCGTCGCCTGCGCCAACGGCACGGATGCGCTGCTCCTGCCGCTCTATGCCTCCGGCATCGGTCCGGGCGACGCCGTCTTCGTGCCGAGTTTCACCTTCGCCGCGACCGCCGAAGTCGTCGCGCTCGCCAAGGCCGAGCCGATCTTCGTCGACGTCGATCCCGACACCTACAATATCGACATCGCCAGCCTCGAAGCCGCCATCGCCATGGTGAAGTCCGAAGGACGCCTGACGCCGAAGGCGATCATCCCGGTCGATCTCTTCGGCCTCGCCGCCGACTACGATGCGCTGAACGCAATCGCCCGTCGTGAAAATCTGCTCGTCATCGAGGACGCCGCGCAGTCCATCGGCGGCATCCGCAACGGCGCGAAATGCGGCGCGTTCGGCCATGTCGGCTCGACCAGCTTCTATCCCGCCAAGCCGCTCGGCTGCTATGGCGACGGCGGCGCGATGTTCACCAACGACGCGGCCTTCGCCGACAAGCTCCGCTCCTTCGCCTTCCACGGCAAGGGCGAGACGCAATATGACAACGTCCATATCGGCCTCAACTCGCGCCTCGACACGATCCAGGCGGCGATCCTGATCGAAAAGCTCGCCATCCTCGAAGACGAGATGGAAGCGCGCGAGCGCATCGCCCGGCGCTATAACGACGCGCTCGGCGATGTCGTCAAGGTTCCGAATTTGCCCGAGAACAACCGCTCGGCCTGGGCGCAGTTCGCCATCGAGCATTCCGCCCGCGACGGCCTCAAGGCGCATCTGACGTCCGACGGCATCCCGTCGGTAATCTACTACGTCAAGCCGCTCCACTTGCAGACCGCCTACAAACACTTCCCGCGCACCCCGGCCGGCCTGCCGGTCTCCGAGGGCCTCTCCTCGCGCATCCTGTGCCTGCCGATGCACCCCTATCTGTCCGAGGCCGATCAGGACAAGATCATCCAGTCGATCCGCAACTTCGTGAAGCGCAACGCGGCTGACTAAACAGGCAGGTCCACCCCGCAATCCGAGATGAACCACGGATTGGCGAAGGCGGCGACGTCCGGCTTGCCCGAGCAGCCATACCGCAGCGCCTCGCCATCCAGCGTGCGCGTGCGCCCGCCGGCAGCGCGCAGAACCGCGTCGCCCGCCGCCGTGTCCCATTGCATGGTCGGCCCGAAGCGCGGATAGAAATCCGCAGCTCCGCTGGCGATCATGCAGAATTTCAGCGACGAGCCGACCGAGACGATCTCGGCCTGCGGCAGCTTCGCCAGATAGTCGTTCGTCTCGATCGTGCGATGCGAGCGGCTGGCCACCACCACCGGGGTCGGCCCTGGCGCCTGCGTGTGAATCTCCCGCCGTCCTTCGATCTCGTGATCGTCAGTCGTTCGTGCCATCTGGCACCGGCCCGGCCGGCCGAGATAGAGCTGGTGGCGGGCCGGCGCATAGACGATGCCGAGCACCGGATCACCGTTGACGACCAACGCGATGTTGACGGTGAAATCCTCGGAGCGATTGACGAATTCGCGCGTGCCGTCGAGCGGATCGACGAGGAAGAACATGGTGTCGAGATCGGCGGGCATCCGCCCGGCGCTCACCTCTTCTTCCGCGACGATCGGTATCGCGGGAAAATCATGCCGCAGACCGGCAAGAATGATCCGTTCCGCCTCGCGGTCGGCAAAGGTCACCGGGCTGTCGTCGCTCTTGGTCTCGACGGCGCAGCCGCCCCGATAGGCGTCGAGCACGATCTTGCCGGCGGCCAGCGCCAGGGGTTCGAGCCGCGTCAGTGCCTCGCCATGGTCGATCGTCATTCAGCGCCCGCCGGTTTCGCGCGTCCCTCATTCGGTCCTAGCAGAAAACTCCGGCCGCATCGCCACAATTGCCAGCGATCCCCAGGACTCCCTCTTGCAGCGTCTACAAGACACGTCAGGGTTTTCTGGTCAGGCGGCGTTGAGGAAGCGCAGATGCTCTTCCCACTGCACGGCATGGGCGACAATCGTGTCGAGATCGGCATGGCGGGGCTGCCACCCGAATTCGGCCCTGGCGCGCGACGGATCGGCGACGATGGAGATGGCGTCGCCGGGGCGACGCGAGCCGGTGCGAACCTCGAAATCGCGCCCGACGACGCGCTTGACCGCGTCGATAACCTCGAACACCGAATAGCCCGTTCCATAGCCGCAATTGGCGATCAGGTTCCCGCCGCCTGCGCGCAACCGCGCCAGCGCCAGCGCATGGGCATCGACGAGATCGCTGACATGGATGTAGTCGCGCACGCAGGTGCCGTCCGGCGTCGGGTAGTCGGTGCCATAGACGTCGATGCCAGCGCGCTTGCCGGTCGCCGCTTCCGCCGCGACCTTGATCAGATGCGTCGCGCCCTTGGTCGATTGCCCCGCCCGCAGCCCCGGATCGGCGCCCGCGACGTTGAAATAGCGCAGCACCGTATAGGCGAGATCATGCGCCGCGGCCGTGTCGCGCAGCATGATCTCGGTCATCAGCTTGGAGGTGCCGTAGGGCGATTCGGGCTTCAGTTCCGCATTCTCGGCTACCGGCGACACGCTCGGCGTTCCGTAGACGGCGGCGGTCGATGAAAAGATGAAGTGCGGCACGCCGGACCGCACAGCGCTTTCGATCAGCGCACGCGACTTCACGGTGTTGTTCTGATAGTAGCCGAGCGGATCGGCGACCGAATCGGGCACCACGATCGATCCGGCAAAATGGATGATCGCGTCGACATCGCGCCGCCTGATCGTGGCCTCGACCAGTTCCTGGTCGGCGATGTCGCCGACGACGAGTTCTGCTTCTGCCGGAACCGCCCAGTGGAAGCCCGTCGACAGCCGGTCGAGCACCACCACATCCTCGCCCTGGTCGAGCAGACGCCAGACCATGTGCGATCCGATATAGCCGGCGCCGCCGGTCACGAGAACGGTCATCTGGAACTCTCAGCATTTTGAACCGACAGGCCACAGACTAGACGGGCGGACTTACCATCGCGTGAAGGAATTCACTCGTCTTGGCGCGAACCGTTCCAAGGTGCTAGACGATGCGCCGAACCAGCCGCAAAGAGAGATCGATGACCGAACGAACCTGCCTTGCAATCGTCCTTGCCGCCGGCGAAGGCACGCGCATGAAGAGCGCCAGGCCGAAGGTGCTGCACGAGGTCGCCGGCCTGCCACTGGTCTGTCATGCGGCGCGCGCCGCGCAGGCGGGCGGGCGCGCCGATCTTGCCATCGTCGCCGGCCGCCAGTCGGACGACGTGCTGAAGGCCGCGACGAACGTCGCGCCCGGCGCCCGGCTTTATCTCCAGCACGAGCGCCTCGGCACCGCCCATGCCGTTCTCGCTGCGCGCGAGGCCATCGCTGGAGGTTATGACGACGTCCTCGTCCTCTTCGCCGACACGCCGCTCGTCAAGGCCGAGGACATCGCGGCGCTGCGCAAGGGGCTTGCCGAAGGCGCTGCCGTCGTCGTGATGGGTTTTGAGGCCGCCGATCCTTCCGGCTATGGCCGGCTCCTGACGGATGGCGACCGCCTCGTCGCCATCCGCGAGGACAAGGATTGCACCGAGGCGGAGCGCGCCGTCACCTTCTGCAATGGCGGGCTGATGGCGATTTCCGGCGAACACGCCCTGTCGCTTCTCGAAGCCGTCGGCAATGCCAATGCCAAGGGCGAATACTACCTGACCGACATCGTCGAGATCGCCGCCACGCGCGGCCTCAAAGTCGTCGCCACGACGGCCGACGAGGAAAGCGTGCTGGGCGTCAACAATCGCATCCAACTCGCCGAGGCCGAATCCGTCTGGCAGGCGCGCAAGCGCCGCGAGACGATGCTGGCGGGCGTCACGCTCGTCGCGCCCGAAACGGTGCATTTTGCACACGACACGCAGATCGGCGCAGATACGATCGTCGAGCCGAACGTCGTTTTCGGGCCGGGCGTGTCCATCGGCGCGAACGTCACCATCCATGCCTTCTCGCATCTGGAGGGCGCAATCATCGCCGACCATGCCCAGATCGGCCCCTTCGCGCGGCTGCGCCCCGGCGCGCGCCTCGCCGAGAAGGTCAAGGTCGGCAATTTCTGCGAGGTCAAGAACGCCGATGTGGCGGCCGGCGCCAAGATCAACCACCTCTCCTATATCGGCGATGCGAGGATCGGCGCGGGCGCGAATATCGGCGCCGGCACGATCACTTGCAATTATGACGGCTTCCTCAAGCACCTGACGCAGATCGGCGCGGGTGCCTTCATCGGCTCGAATTCGGCTCTCGTCGCGCCGGTTTCCATCGGCGACAATGCCTATGTCGCCTCGGGCAGCGTCATCACCGCCGGCGTTCCCTCCGACGCACTTGCCTTCGGCCGCGCCCGGCAGGAGAACAAGGACGGGCTCGGCGCGCGGTTGCGCGAAAGGCTGAAGGCCGAAAAGGAAGCGCGGGCGGCGGCCAAGGGCTGAACGCCAACCCGCTCAACCCCCGAGGCAACGTTGACGCGAATGCGCGCGATTGCCCCATCGGCAGGGCGTTTTTGCAGTTGACCGCCCTGCCCCCTCTCCCTATGTTCCGCCGCAATTTCCGGGCCGCCACGGCCAGGATGCTTTCGGGCCTTGCAGCCCGTGGAGAGCGCGTAGCTCAGTTGGTAGAGCAACGGACTTTTAATCTGTAGGTCCAGGGTTCGAATCCCTGCGCGCTCACCATCGTTTTGCATCATTGAATTATACACACGAGTGTGTATATACTCGACATATGAAAAGCGCCGACATCATCGCAGCTTTGTTGTCGGACGGCTGGAGCGAAGTGGCGCGAAAAGGCAGTCACGTCCAGTTCAAGCACCCCGAAAAGCCGGGTCGCGTCACCGTTCCCCATCCAAAGCGCGACCTCCCGATTGGCACCTTGAAGAGCATCGAGAAACAATCCGGCCTGAAGCTGAGGTAAAGGGTATGAAGCAGTATATCGGACTCATCCACAAGGATGCCGACAGCGATTTCGGCGTGTCCTTTCCCGATTTTCCAGGCGTCATTACCGCCGGCACGGATCTCGACGACGCCCGCGCCATGGCCGAAGAGGCATTGGCGTTTCACATCGAAGGGCTGGTGGCGGACGGCGAGGCCATTTGCGAGCCCTCTTCGCTCGAAGAGGTCATGGCCGATCGCGACAATCGCGATGGCGTGGCGATCCTGGTTTCGGCCCGGAGCGCAGCCAGAAAGGCCGTCCGCGTGAACGTCACGCTGCCCGAAGACGTGCTTGAACAGATCGATGCCTTTGCGGAGTCGCACGGATATACGCGTTCCGGCTTTCTCGCGCAGGCCGCCAGAAAGGCGATGGAACTCGAATCGGCGTAGTCGCTATTCGCCGGGATGCAGATGATGGTCCTTGCGGCGATCACAAGCGATCCAGCCGAAAGCTCCCGCGCCGACAATGAGCGGAAAGACGTACCAGAAGAAGATTTCAAACGTCATTCCTGAAGACTCCCGAGAACGCCCATTAAGGCAGAAAGCTTACCCTCACTCCAGCCCGAAACTGTCGCAGAACCGATCCACCGCCGCTTCGACCGGCGGGGCGAAATCGTCGGGCGTCGGCACGCAATAGACGAATTTGCGGATGCCGATATAGACGATGCCGCCATGCAGGTTCCAGATGTCCTCCATCTGCGGTCCGCCCTTGGCTCCGGCCGCGCGCTGCATCTCGGCGCAGAGCGGCTCCAGCATCAGCTTGGCCAGATGGCCGAGATAACGCCGGTTGAGTTCTGCGCCGGCAAGGCCGGAGAACATGAAGATGCGCATCCATTCATAGGTGAAGATCGCACCGGTATATTCGCGGTAGAAGCGCTTGGCGCGCTCGCGCACCGGCAGCGACCGGTCGGCGATCAGCACCGGCCAGTCGGGCGACAGGCGGTCGAGATAGACGCGCTCGAACACCGCTTCCAGCAGATCGGCCTTGGAAGCGAAATAGGCATAGAGCAGCGACTGCGTGACGCCGAGCCGCTGCGAAAGCTCGCGCGTCGTCCCCTCCAGCCCGACCTCGGAAAAAAACGCCGCCGCCTCGTCGACGATCATCTGCCGACGCTCGTCGGGCGCAAATCTCTTGCGTTCGTTCGCTGCCTGTCCGGCCATGTCGCCCCTTCCCGCTCGCAGCCCCTCATATCCTCGTTCGCCGAATCTGGCGACGCGAAAAATAACCGCTTGCCAAGCGTCGCGTCATAATAGATCATTTGATCAATAAGAGCGCAATGAGGAACCGGTCCTTGCCGGAGCGCTCGCAAACGATCCGGCTTGCACGTTGGATCGTCCGGGAGGATTTCGAGATGAAGCCAGCGCCGATCGGCTATGTCCGCGCGACCGACCTTGCCCATGCGCTTGACCTGCTCGCGGCGGGCGATGGCGACGAAAAGGTGCTGGCCGGCGGCCAGAGCCTCGTCGCCTCGCTCAATCTGCGGCTGATCGAGAGCCCGAACCTCATCGACATCAACTTCATCGACGAGCTTGCCGGCATCACCGAAAGCGGCGACATGGTGCGCGTCGGCACCCTGACGCGCCATTGCGAGTTGATGGCGTCGGAAATCATCGCCCGTCACGTCCCGATCCTCGCCGAGGCCGCGCCGCTCATCGCGCACGCCGCCATCCGCACACGCGGAACCATCGGCGGCTCGCTCGCCAATGCCGACCCGGCGGCCGAACTGCCGGCCTGCGTCGTCGCGCTCGACGCGACCATCGTTCTCGCCTCGAAAGCCGACGGCGAGCGCCGAATCAAGGCGGCGGACTTCTTCCTCGGCCTGTTCGACACGACCCGCCGCGACGACGAGATTCTGGTCGCCATCGAGATCGCGAAGATCAAGCCCGGCGAGCGCCAGTCGATCCGCGAACTCGTCCGACGCTCCGGCGACTACGCGCTTGCGGGCCTTGCCATCGCCGGCCCCGCCGCCGCCCCGCGCCTCGTCTTCTTCGGCGTCGGCGACGCGCCGGTCGTCGCTTCCAGCGCGATGGCGATCCTCGAAAGCGGCGGTTCGGTCGACGACGCCGCGCTCGCTCTGGAAGACGACCTCGACCCGGCGGACGACATCAACGGTTCGGCCGGCTACAAGAAACACATCTCGCGCGTGCTCCTGAAGCGCGCTTTGTCGGACTTCCGGCAGTCCGACGCGGCATGAGGGAGAGCGCGATGACCGCACCATTCGCCCAGAGCACCGAGATCAATTTGAAGGTCAATGGCGAGCGCGTGCGCCGCACCGTCGATGCGCGTCGGCACCTGATCGACTTCCTGCGGCTCGATCTCGGCCTCACCGGCTCCCATGCCGGCTGTGAACAGGGCGTGTGCGGGGCCTGCACGGTGCGCGTCGACGGCGTCATCCTGCGCGGCTGCCTGACGCTCGCCGTCCAGCTCGACGGCGCGGATGTGTGGACCATCGAGGGCGTCACCGAGACGGGCGAGCTTGCCGATCTTCAGGACGAATTCGTCGCCCGCAACGCGCTGCAATGCGGCTTTTGCACGCCCGGAATGCTGCTCGCCGCCGCCGATCTTCTGGAAACGGGCGAAACGCCCGACCGGGCGCATATCCGCGAGCACATCTCCGGCAATTACTGCCGCTGCACCGGCTACGAGGCGATCGTCGATGCCATCGAGGCGACTGCCGCGAAGCGCTGCGGCGTGCCCGTCCCGGCCCTGAAGGAGGCTGCCGAATGACCATCGCTTTCGGCAATCCCGACCGTCCCAATTCCTATATCGGCCGCTCCGTCCCGCGTCCCAATGCCGGCAAGCTCGTCGCCGGCGCGGGCCGCTATGTCGACGATGTCGTCCTGCCGCGCATGGTCCATGTCGCCTTCCTGCGCAGCCCGCACGCCCGCGCGAAGATCGAGGCGATCGACATCTCCCCGGCGCTCGAAGTCCCCGGCGTCATCCGCGTCTTCACCGGCGCCGACATCGCCGCCGCCTGCACCCCATGGGTCGCCGTGCTGGCGCATCTCAAGGGCCTCAAATCCGCGCCGCAGCACGCGGTCGCCGTCGAGCACGCGACATGGGTCGGCGAGCCGGTCGCGGCCGTCGTCGCCGACAGCCGCGCCGCCGCCGAGGATGGTCTTGCCGCCATCGAGGCATCCTTCGCTCCTCTGCCCGTCGTGGTCGACATGCGCACCGCGCTCGATGCCGAGACGCCGCTCATCCATCCCGAACTCGGCGACAACCTGACCTTCCAGCGCCTGCACGAAAAGGGCGAGATCGACGCCGTCTTCGCCTCCGCCCACATGGTCGTCGAGGCCCGTTTCAAGACCGGGCGCCACACCGGCGTCTGCCTCGAGCCGCGCTCGATCCTGGCCGATTACAGCCGCTCGGAAGGCCAACTCACCGTCCATCACTCGACGCAGGCCCCGCACATGATGCAGACGGTCTTCGCCCGGCATCTCGACCTGCCCGAGGCGAAGGTCCGCGTCATCTGCGGCGATGTCGGCGGCTCCTACGGGATCAAGGTCCATGTCTATCCCGACGAGGTCGCGACGGCTGCGATCGCGAAGATCATGGGCCGTCCGGTCAAATTCATCGCCGACCGCCTCGAATCCTTCTCCACCGACATCCACGCCCGCGACCACGAGATCGACGGCCGGATCGCCGTCGACGAGAACGGCAGGATTCTCGCGCTCGACATCGACGACCTGACCGGCATCGGCCCCTATTCCGTCTATCCGCGCACCAGTGCCATCGAGGGCAACCAGGTCGTCAATCTGTGCGGCGGACCTTACGATTTCCAGACCTACCGCGCCCGCACCACCGTCGTCCTGCAGAACAAGACGCCGACCTGCCAGTATCGCGCGGTCGGCCATCCGATCGCCACCGCCGTCACCGAGGGCCTCGTCGACATGGCTGCCGAGGCTATCGGCCTCGACCCGATCGAAATCCGCCGCCGCAATCTCGTCGCCGACGACGCCTACCCCTACACCTCCGCCGCCAACATGCGCTTCGAGGGCCTGTCCCATCACGCCAGCCTCGACAAGCTTATCGCCATGATCGACTACGACGCGCTGCGCGCCGACCAGGCCGAAGCCCGCAAGAGAGGCGTTCATCGCGGCATCGGCATCGCCTCGTTCATCGAACTCACCAATCCCAGCCCCTTCATGTACGGCATCGGCGGCGCGCGCATCTCCGCGCAGGATGGCTGCACCGTGCGGATGGACCCGGACGGCTCGGTCGTCGCCATGTCGGGCGTCACCGAACAGGGCCAGGGCACGGAAGGAATGCTGGCGCAGATCGTCGCCGAGGGCGTCGGCGTTCCCGTCTCCAAGGTCAGGATCATCACCGGCGACACGCAGACCACGCCCTATGGCGGCGGCACCTGGGCCTCGCGCGGCGCCGGCATCGGCGGCGAGGCCGCGCTTCAGGCGGGTCTTGCGCTGCGCGAGAACATCCTCGTCGTCGCCGCCTCCATGCTCCAGGCGGCGCCCGACGCGCTCGACATCGCCGACGGCCGGATCGTCGACAAGGCGACCGGCGAGGCGCGGATGCCGCTCGAGGAACTCGGCCGCATAGTCTATTTCCGCGGCGACACACTCGCCAGAGACCTGCCGCGCGAACTCGTCGTCACCCGCCACTACATCACCAGCGAATATCCCTTCGCCTTCACCAACGGCGTCCAGGCGAGCTATCTGGAGGTCGATGTCGACACCGGTTTCGTCAAGCTCCTGAAGCACTGGTGCGTCGAGGATTGCGGCCGCGTCATCAACCCGATGCTGGTCGACGAGCAGATCCGCGGCGGCATCGTGCAGGGCATCGGCGGCGCGCTCTATGAGGAATGCGTCTATGACGGCGAAGGGCAGTTGCTCAACGCCAACATGGCCGACTATCTCGTGCCGATGGCGGCCGAGATGCCGGACATGATCATCGGCCATGTCGAGACGCCGACGAGGGAGTCGCTGCTCGGCGCCAAGGGCGCGGGCGAAGCCGGCACCGCCGGCGCGCCGGCCGCCATCATGAACGCCATCAACGATGCGCTGCGCCCGCTCGGCGCGCGCGTCACCCAGATGCCCTTTACCCCCGAGCGCATTTTGACCGCTCTCGGGACCATCCAGCACTGACAGAAGCAGGCGCACTCAAACCACGTTTCAGGGAGGAAACTGGCATGAAGCACATTAGCCACATGATCGCCGCGACACTTGCCGGCACCATGCTCGCCGGCACCGCATACGCTCAGGAAACCATCACCATCAACATCGGCTCCAGCCATCCGGTCCAGAACATCTGGGCCTATGCGATGAAGAACTCGTTCCAGCCGGAAGTCGACCGTCTGCTCGAGGAGGCGGGCGGCAACTACAAGGTGGAATGGGTCGAGTCCTATGGCGGCACGCTCTACAGGTTCACCGACACCCGCGCGGCCGTCAGCGACGGCATCGTCGACATCGGCATGGTCGGCACGGTCTGGGAAGGCTCGGCCATGCCGCTCCAGAACGTGACCTATTTCACGCCCTTCGCCACCTCCGACCACGAAATGCTGATCGAGATCTTCGACAAGCTGACGGCCGAACTGCCCGAACTGCGCGATAGCTGGGAGGGCGAGAACATGGTCCACCTCTCCTCGCTGATCACCGACAGCTACGACGTCTACGCCAACTTCGAAATCAACGCCCTGTCCGACATGGCCAACCGGCGCATCAATGCGCCGGGCACCTCGGCCAACTGGCTTCAGCAGACCGGCGCGACGCCCGTCGACGGCGCCTTGACCACCTACTACACCGACATCCAGACCGGCGTATCGGAAGGCGCGCTCTCCTTCGCCTCCGGCATCCTGCCGACCCGCGTCTACGAGGTTGCGCCGAACCTAACCCGCGTCGGCATCGGCGCGATGTATTTCGGCGGCATCGCGGCCAACAAGGACTTCTTCGACAGCCAGCCCGAAGAGGTGCAGAATGCGATCCTCGAAGCCGGCAAGGCCACGTCGCTCGCCCATGGCGCCTATGTCACCGAGCAGGCCAATACGGCGATCGAGAAGATGGAGGCCGAGGGCCTGGTCATCTCCGAATTGCCGGAGGAGGAAAAGAGGAAATGGGTCGAGAGCCTGCCCAATGTCGTCGGCCCCTGGCTCGAAGCCAATGGCGAAGCGGCGCAGACCGTGCTCAAGGCTTATTTCGCCGAGTTGCGCGAGCGTGGCGTGACGCCGCTGCGCGACTGGGACGAAGGTCTTTGATCGAAACACGATGCCGCCGGCGGGCAACCGCCGGCCGCAACCCTCTTTGCGACGCCTGAAAGTCCTTCATGAGCGCACCGATCCCCGACATCGAGGAAGGCACCGGCCGGCCGGTCGACGCTGGCCTGTTCGGCATCGCCGCCAATGCGCTCGCGGCCATCGGCACGATCTGGATCTTTCTCCTGATGTTCCTGATCGTCGCCGACGTCGTCGGCCGCAATTTTCTGTCGAGCCCGATCACCGGCGTCGCCGAGATGGCGGCGCGCTCGGTCGTCGCCATCGTCTTCCTGCAAATCTCCGCCGCCGTTCTCGCCGGGCGGATGACGCGCGCGGATTTTTTCGTCAACTACATCCGCAAGGTCGCGCCGGGCCTGATGCGCGCCATCGACGTCATCTTCCTTATCGTCGGCGCCGCCGTCTTCGCCGCCATCACCTATGCGTCCTTTCCCGAAATGACCAAGGCGTGGCGCACGGGCGAATATTTCGGCGTCCAGGGCATCTTCACCATCCCGACGCTGCCCTTCCGCGCGATCATCGTCATCGGATCGGTCGCGGCCATCATCTCCTATCTGATCCTCATGGTGCGGGCCGCCACGCAGGATGACGACGCAGCGAAAGCCGATTCATGAGTGCGCTTGCCATCGGCCTGATCCTGATCGGGGTCCTGATCCTGCTCGTCCTTCTGGGCTTGCAGATCGCCATCGCGCTGTTTGCAGCCGGCTTCGTCGGCATCTGGATCATTCGCGACAATTTCGAGCTCGCCATGCGGCTCCTGTCGGTCACCGCCTATAACGGCATCGCCGATTATCTCTTCGCCACCATCCCGCTTTTCGTGCTTATGGGACTGCTGGTCTCCATCTCCAATGTCGGGCGCGATACGTTCGAGGTCGCCGAGGCGCTCTTGCGTCGCTTCCTCGGCGGGCTGGGCATCGCCACCGTCGCCGCCAACACGGTCTTCGCCGCCGTCACCGGCGTATCGATCGCGTCCGCGGCCGTCTTCACCAAGGTCGCCGTGCCGGAAATGGTCCGCCACGGCTACAGGACGTCGTTCGCGGCCGGCACGGTCGCCGGCAGTTCCGTCCTCGGCATGATGATCCCGCCAAGTCTGCTTCTCATCATCTACGGCGTCCTCGCCGAGCAGTCGATCGGCCGAATGTTCGTCGCCGGCATCGTGCCGGGAGCGCTCCTCGCCTTCGGCATGGTCACCGTCATCATGGGGCTTGCCTTCTTCAAGCCCTCCTTCGTCTTCTCCGACGTCGAGAAGGCAAGGCAGCGCCATGTCGAACGGTCCGGCCCGACGCTGTCGGGGCGTGACATCCTGGTCAAGCTGGTGCCGATCGTGGCGCTGGTCGTTCTGGTGCTGGGCGGGCTCTACAGCGGGTTCTTCACCCCGACGGAGGCCGGCGGCATCGGTGCCTTCGGCGCGCTTTTGATCGCGCTCGCGCGCCGATCGCTTGACCGGCATCGAATCTGGGACGTTCTGAAGCAGACCGGGTCCGTCTCGGTCGGCATCCTGATCCTGCTGATCGCCGCCGGCTTCTACAGCCGGATGCTGTCCGTCGCCGGCATTCCCGTCGCCATCGGCGATCTGGTGCAGGGCAGCGGCCTCGGCCCCTATGGCTTCCTGCTTCTCTACTGCATCATCATCCTGTTGATGGGCATGATCCTCGATTCCTCGTCGATCCTCCTGATCATGGTGCCGATCGCCGCGCCCATCGCCGAGGCGCTGGGGTTCAACCTGATCCATTTCGGCATCGTCACCGTGCTGACCGTCGAGATCGGGCTTTTGACGCCGCCCTTCGGCATATCGGTCTTCACGGTCCATTCGACGCTGGCCGACAAGCGAACCGGCGTGGAACAGATCTTCCTCGGCACCATGCCCTTCGTTGGCGTCATGCTCGTCTGCCTGTTGCTGATCGCACTCTTTCCAGCACTCACGCTCGCCCTGGTCTGAACGAAAAACGGTCGCGACGTTTGGCCACGCGTTTATGATTGGCAGGAGAGCGTCGCTTCGCGCTATCACCCGGCGTGAACGGAGCGGTGAAGACGAATGGCGCTGGACGTCGGATATGTGAGTGCGGTTGCAGCGGGGGCGATCTCGTTCCTGTCGCCCTGCGTCCTGCCGCTCGTCCCGCCCTATCTGTGCTACATGGCCGGCGTCTCGGTCGACGAGTTCCGCGAGGGCGCAAAGCCCGCCCGCGCGCGCTCGGCGCTGATCGGTTCGGCCCTCGCCTTCGTGCTGGGCTTCACCACCGTCTTCGTCGCGCTCGGCGCCGGCGCGTCCTCCATCGGCGGCCTCCTGCGCGCCTGGCAGCAGGAACTCGCCATCGTCGCGGGCGTCCTCATCATCTTCATGGGGCTGAATTTCCTCGGCATCATCCGCCTGCCCTTCCTGTCCCGCGAGGCGCGGTTCCAGGCCAACGTCTCGCCCGCAAACGCCTTTGCGGCCTATATCATGGGCCTTGCATTCGCCTTCGGCTGGACCCCTTGCATCGGGCCGGTCCTCGGGCCGATCCTGACGCTTGCCGGCGGGCGCGAAACGGTCGGCGAAGGCGCGATGCTGCTCGCCGCCTATTCGCTCGGCCTCGGTATTCCGTTCCTGATCGCCGCGCTCTTCTCCGGCGCCTTCATGCGTTTCCTCAGCCGTTTCCGCGTCCATCTCGGCCGCGTCGAAAAAGTCATGGGCGGGATGCTGGTCGTCGCCGGCATCCTGTTCCTGACCGGCGGCATCCAGACCGCCTCCTTCTGGCTCTTGGAAACTTTCCCGGCCCTTGGCCTTCTCGGCTAAGGAACAGCCATGCTAGACACCCTTCGCAACTGCGAAGGAGCGCGGGAATGGAATTCGATACGACGTTCGAGCCGCATTACGGCGAGGCGGTTTTGGTGGCGGACAAGCTTCTTCGCCTGACCGTGAACAATCCCGGCCCGTTCACCTTCCACGGCACCAACAGCTATATCCTCGGCACCGACATGCTCGCGGTCGTCGATCCCGGCCCGGAAGACGATGCGCACTATGCCGCGCTCCTGAAGGCGATCGCCGGCCGGCCGGTCAGCCACATCTTCGTCAGCCACACGCATCGCGACCACTCGCCGCTCGCCGCCCGGCTCAAGGCCGATACCGGTGCGCTGATCATGGCCGAAGGCCCGCACCGCTCCGCGCGCCCGTTGCGCATCGGCGAGATCAATCCGCTCGACGCCAGCGCCGACACCGATTTTTCGCCCGACCACGCGCTTGCCGACGACGAACTGGTCGAAGGCGACGGCTGGGCCGTCCGCGCCATCCACACGCCCGGCCACTGCGCCAACCACGTCGCCTTCGCCATCGAGGATACCGGCATCCTGCTTTCGGCCGATCACGTCATGGCCTGGGCCACCTCGATCGTCGCCCCGCCCGATGGCGCGATGTCGGATTTCATGGCCTCGCTCGACCGTCTCTCAGAGCGCGACGACGCGATCTACCACACCGGCCATGGCGGCCCGGTCACCAATCCGCGTGCCTTCGTGCGCGGGTTACGCACCCACCGCAAGATGCGCGAGCGCGCGATCCTCGAGCGCCTCAAGGCCGGCGACCGGACCATCCCCGAAATCGTCGCCGCGATCTACCGCGACACCGACCCCCGCCTCCATGACGCTGCCGGCCTCTCGGTCCTCGCCCATCTCGAAGACCTCGTCGCCCGAAACCTCGTCACGGTCGAGCCGGAACCGTCCATCGATGCGGTGTACCGGCCGGCCTGAACCGGCGCCCTATTCCTCCTCGACGATCACCCCCGTCACCACGTCGACCTCGTAGTCCAGCGCGTCGAGGAAATTGACGATGCGCCTGGCATTTTCGCCCTGGTCGTGGCCGCCATAGCGGGAGGCCGAGCGCATGTCGACGCGGGTGGTCTCCCCCTCTGCGCGAAGCCGGATCGCGATGTCCGAGGGGAAGCCGAGGAGGAAGGAATAGCCGATGAATTCGAGCGTTTCGCCGCCGGGCGCGGACATGCGCCCCAAAAGATCGAAACCGCGCGCATCGGCCACGCGCAGCACGGCCTGCGTCATGTCGGCCAGCGGCAGCGCGAAGCTGCGTGCGACCAATTCGGGATAGGCCGCGCGCATCGCCTCCGCTTCGTCCGGTGCGATCGTGCGGATCGGATTCATGCGCGCATCGCGGTTTTCGGCTGCCGCGACGAAATCGGGCGGCAAGGTCCGATCCGTGGCAATGTCGGTGAGCCGCGGATGCGTGAGGAAACCCTGCAATCCCACCCCGAACGGCGCCAGCACGATCAGGGCGAGCAGAAGCCCTGCGACGGCCGGTCCCGTCCCCGCATCGTCCTCGATCCAGATGCGCCGCAACGCGAAAACCGCAAGGATCAGCGCGACAAGGGCGAGCCCTGCGACGATGCCGAGCACCCACAGGAATTCCGGCGTCGGGATCGAGCCGAAGCGGTGGGCGAGGCTCGCCAGCACGAACAGCACGAGCGCGAAGAACGCGATGCCCTGCGCCGGTCTGGCCTGCGGCGTGTATTGTCGGTAGTCGTCCCGCGCCATGTCGTCAGTTCTGCGTCGTCAACATCATGGCGCGGGTTCTAGCACGCTCAGGCGGCGCTGGAAGCTGTGGGCAGTTCATATCCCTTGAACTGGTCGCGCAGCGTCGTCTTCTGGATCTTGCCGGTCGCCGTGTGTGGGATTTCGTCGACGAAAGCGACGTCGTCCGGCATCCACCATTTGGCGATCTTGCCTTCCATGAAGGCCAGAAGTTCCTCCTTCGAGGGGTTCTTGCCTTCCTTCCTGACGACCACCAGCAGCGGCCGCTCGTCCCATTTGGGGTGCGCGATGCCGATCACCGCCGCCTCGGCGACGTCAGGATGGCCGACCGCGATGTTTTCGAGGTCGATGGTCGAGATCCACTCGCCGCCTGACTTGATCACGTCCTTGGCGCGGTCGGTGATCTGCATGTAGCCGTTCTCGTTGATATGGGCGACGTCGCCCGTATCGAACCAGTTGTCGGCGTCGAACTGTTCCTTGCCCGCCCCGCCATAATAGGCTGCGGCAACGGCGGGTCCGCGCACCTTCAGACGGCCGAACTTCTTGCCGTCCCAGGGCAACTCGTTGTTCTCGTCGTCGGTCACCTTCATCTCGACGCCAAAAGGCGCGTAGCCCTGCGTCTGCTTGATGTCGAAGAGCGCATCGCCGGTCGTCGCGGCATATTCCGGCTTGATCGTCGCCAGCGAACCCAGCGGCGACATCTCCGTCATGCCCCAGGCGTGGATCACCTCGACGTCGTAGTTCTTCTCGAACTTCTCCGTCATCGAGCGCGGGCAGGCCGAGCCGCCGATCACCACCTTCTTCAGATGCGGCAGCTTCAGATCGTTCTTCTCCATGTGCTGGAGCAGCAGCAGCCAGACGGTCGGCACGGCGGCGGTGAAGGTCACCTTCTCGGTGGTCAGCAATTCGTAGATCGCCTCGCCGTCCATGCGCCCGCCCGGCATCACCAGCTTGGCGCCGACCATCGGGCTCGACTGCGCGAGGCCCCACGCATTGGCGTGGAACATCGGCACGACCGGCAGGATCGTGTCGCGCGCGGAAATGCCCATCGCATCGGGCATACAGGCGAGCATGGCATGGATCACGTTCGAGCGGTGCGAATAGACGACGCCCTTCGGGTCGCCCGTCGTGCCGGACGTGTAGCACATGCCGGATGCGGCCTTCTCGTCGAGCGCCTTCCAGCGATAGTCGGCATCGGCCTCGCCGATCCAGTTCTCATAGGCGACGACGTCGGGCAGCGACGTCTGCGGCATGTTCGCGCCGTCCGTCAGCACGATCACCTTGGTCAGCGACTTCACCTCGGCCGCGATCTTCTCGACCAGCGGCAGAAAGGTCAGGTCGACGAACAAAGCCTTGTCCTCGGCGTGGTTCATGATCCAGGCGATCTGCTGCGGGAAAAGCCGCGGGTTGAGCGTGTGATAGACGCCGCCCATGCCCATGATGCCGTACCAGGCTTCGAGGTGCCGCGCCGTGTTCCAGGCAAGCGTCGCGATCCGGTCGCCGACCTGAAATCCCTCCTGTTCGAGGCGCTTGGCGACCTTCAGCGCGCGCTGGCGCACGTCGCGGTAGTTGGTGCGCACGATCGGCCCCTCGACGGAGCGCGAGACGATCTCCCGGTTCGGGTGCTGGATCGCCGCGTGATCGAGAATCTTGTGGCACAGAAGCGGCCAGTCCTGCATCAGTCCGAGCATACAATCCTCCCTGTTCGAACGGAGCGCTATTTTGTTCGGATCGTGGCCGGTGTCCAGCAAAACCCGCGTTGTTGTCAGAAAGTTCAATGGCTTGTCCGCGCCTTATTCGAGCCGCGATTGAACGCGACCTTTCGCGGCGACGGGGCGGCATCGACAAACGGAAGAACGCGATGAAAAAGGCGAAAAACGCCCGGACCAAGTCCGCCCCCGCTCCCATCGAAGCCCCGAACGACCTTTCCACCGCCATTCTCGACGCCGTGTGCGCGGGTGACGGTCAAAGCTTCGAGGCACGCGTGCGTTCCGCCGTCGACGACCTGCCGGCCCATTTCCTCTTCCACATGCGCATCGACCTCGAACCGGCACTGGACGTCGCCGCCATCGCCACCGCCGACAGCGAGACCGCCGACTTCCTCATCGTGCGCCAGAGCGAGGGCGGGGACGTCGCCATCGAGCCGGCCGCGGAGTCCGATCTGCCGATCGCCGCCCTCATCCCCGCCTATGCCGGATTGGCCGCAACGCTGCCCAGCGCGGCCTGACTGGCCCAGCCCGACTGGACCAATCGAACCAGCATTCGAGCGGGGTTCTTCGCGCAACGATAAACGGCTAGTCTCCAGACAACCCCCAGGAGACAGCCATGCTCGACCAGCCTCCCCTCACGAATTTGCAGACCCGCGACATCGAGGCGGTGCTGCATCCCTATACGCCGCTGCACAAGCTGAAGACCAACGGTCCGCTCGTCATTGAGCGCGGCGAGGGCGTCTTCGTCTACGACACGCAAGGGCGGGATTATATCGAGGGCATGTCGGGCCTGTGGTGCGCCGGGCTCGGCTTCGGCGACGAGGAGATGGTGGAGGCGGCGACCCGGCAGCTTCGCACCCTGCCCTACTATCACCTGTTCGGCGCCAAGGGCATGGAGCCCGCCATCGAGCTTGCCGAGAAGCTCAAGGAAATCGCGCCGGTGCCGATCTCCAAGGTGTTCTTCACCTCGTCGGGCTCGGAGGCCAACGACACCCAGGTCAAGCTCGCCTGGTACATGAACAACGCCATGGGCCGGCCGAACAAGAAGAAGATCATCTCGCGCCAGAAGGCGTATCACGGCGTCACCATCATGGCCGCCTCGCTGACCGGCCTGCCCTATAACCATATCGGCTGGGACCTGCCGGTCGACCGCGTGGTCCACACCGACTGCCCGCATTTCTACCGCTTCGGCGAAGCCGGCGAGACGGAGGTTGAGTTCGTCGCCCGCCTGGTGAAGTCGCTCCGCGATCTCATCGAGCGCGAAGGACCGGGCACGATCGCCGCGATGATCGCCGAGCCGATCATGGGCGCCGGCGGCGTCATCGTCCCGCCCGCCACCTATTTCGCCGAGATTCAGAAAGTGCTCGACGAGCACGACATCATGATGATCTCGGACGAGGTCATCAACGGCTTCGGGCGCACCGGAAACTGGTGGGGCGCGCAGACGATGGGCATGACGCCGAAGACCATATCGGCCGCCAAGCAGCTCACCGCCGCCTATGCCCCGCTCGGCGCGGTCCTCGTTCCGCAGGACGTCTACGACGCCTATGTCAGCCATTCGGAGAAGATCGGCACGTTCGGCCACGGCTTCACCTATGGCGGCCATCCGCTCGGCTGCGCGCTCGGCGTCAAGGCGATCGAGATCTATCAGCGCCGCGACATTCTCGGCCATGTCCGCAACATGACGCCGACCTTCGAGGCCCGTCTGAAGAAGATCGCCGACCACCCGCTTGTCGGCGAAGTGCGCTCGGCCGGCCTCGTCGGCGGCGTCGAGATGGTGGCCGACAAGGCGACCAAGCGCTCCTTCGACCCGAAGAAGGGCGTCGGCGCCCAGATCGCCAAATTCTGCGAAAACCGCCGCGTCATCCTGCGCGCCATCGGCGACACCATCGCCTTTTGCCCGCCGATGGTCATCACCGAAGCCGAGCTCAACGAACTCTTCGACCGCTTCGAACTCGCGCTCGCCGACGCCGAAGCCTGGGTCTCCAGGGAAGGTCTGCGCTAGGCTTCCAGGAATTGCAAAGCCTGCGTGAGGGACCGCCCCGGCTTCCTCGCGCAGCCGCCATGCGCCTTGCCGCGATCAATCCGGCCGGTTTTGGCCGGACGGAGATGGCACCTTGCGTCCGGCGATGAGGGCTGCCGGACAAATGATCGTCGCAAAATGTTTCTAAATGAAATTCGCCGTGATAGGTTTGCGCCGTAAAATCGGAAAAAACCGGATCGGGGAAAGACATGAACACTCCAGAATGGATCAAGCCGGCTCTCGGCGGGGCTGCTGCTGGTGCAATTGCTCTTGCGGTCGTCGGCTTCACATGGGGCGGCTGGGTCACGCAGAGCACGGCGGCGTCGATGGCATCGACCGCGGCCAGTGAAGGCATGGTCGCGGCGCTCGTCCCGCATTGCGTGGCACGGGCGAGCACCGATCCCGAGGCAAGCGTGATTCTGGCCGAACTCAAGGCCGCAAGCAATTTCAACCGCCGCGGCGTCGTCGAGAAGGCCGGCTGGGCAACGCCGATCGGGGAGGAACGTCCGAACCGCGCCCTTGCAACCGCCTGCTCAACGGCGCTTGCCGACCTTTAAGTTCGCTTCGAGCGTCACGAAGAAGGAGGGGGTCGTCAACGGACGGCCCCTTCCTATTTTCCATGGAACAGAGCAGAGCCGTTCCGGCTCGGCATACCATGGAGCGAGCCATGTCCAATCCGTCACCCGGCCTGAAGCGCGATCCGGGCCACACGATCACCATCACGCCCCATTCCGGCGCCGTCACCGTCAAATTCGGCGAGGTCGTAATCGCTTCGACGCGCAACGCGCTGCAACTTGCGGAAGCGACCTATCCACCGGTCCTCTACATCCCCTTCGCCGACATCTATTTCGAGCACCTTCTGGCCTCCGACACCAGGACCCGTTGCCCTTTCAAGGGCGAGGCGTCCTATTGGAGCGTGACCGGCCAGGGCGAAGGCGAGGCCGACGTCATGTGGGCCTATCCGCATCCCTATGACGAAGTCGCCGCCATCAGGGACCACGGCGCGTTCTATTCGCACAAGGTGACGATCGACGCGGGGTAATCGTCACGCCAAGGCGTCGGACATCGACTTGAGTCCCAATCGGTCCAAGCGGAACAAGGAGGCGTCGAGCGCCTCCCGCCAAGCTGCGCCTCCGTCCCGTGCCTCCCGATACGCATCTTTCAGATCGGCGGTTCGACCCGTTGCCTGTAGCGCCGTAGCAAGTTTCGCCGCCTGCTCGAGGTCCTTCAAATCCTTGCCGGTCCCGATCTTTCGACGCGCCGCCACGATCAGCTTGTGAACCGCATAGCGGCTGGGATCGGGCACAAGAACTGGCACCCCCCCCTTGTGCAGCAGAACGGTACGAACAGGATCACGAAGAAGGAAATCGAGGAAGCGAAGCGGCGTCGCAGACGCGCCGCCAAGCGACGGCATTGCAGCAGGCTTGTCGGCATGATCGTCCGAGCCCCGGTTCGGCGTCAAGAACTCGACGCGAAGTCCTTGATCCGCCTTGAAGCGCGAAGGTCCCGCCTCGTCTCCCAATTGCGGTATCGGCCGAAAGCTCTCGTCCACACCTTTCAGCACGTCCAGCACCGGGGGGATCGTGTCCTCCACCGCGACCGAAATTGAATGGAAGAGCGCCAGATCGATGTCGCCGGTCTGGAGCGATGCGCCTGACATGCGGTAGCCGAGGACAGTTCCGTAGGTCTGGAAGGCGATGGTCCCGACGAGACATGCACGAAGCCTGAAAAGCCCCGCCTTCCAAACCGCCTCCACGACATCGCCGACGCGCTGCTCCGGCGCGAACAGGCGTGCTTCACGCACCAGCGTCGACACGATCCGGCGGCGCGCCTGGAAATCGTTCTTGTAGGTCTTGAACTTCTCGACGCGTCGGTTGATCGCTGCGTCGTCGGCCGGTCCGACGTAGACGCGTTTGTCAGCGGCGCCCCCGCGCAGCGACGGCTTGTAATACCAGTACTGCCGGTCCTTCGACTTCACCTTGATGAAGGAACCTGCTTCGTCGAAATCCGCATCGAACTGGGCGTCGAGGCAACGGTCTAGAAGTTCGGCAACCAATGTGGCGTAGGCAATATCGAGTCTTGCAGACATGGAACCTATACCCAAAATGCGATTTGGGTATAACCATGATCAAGAATGCCAGCCAGTGTCAACATACCCAATTCGCGAATTGGGTATAATTCCGGATAGCCGGCTCCATGGCTTCATTCACCTGCACCGCGCCTGCGACACTTGCCTGCGACATCGATCCCATTGAAAACATTGGCCGGATGGAAGATAATCCTAGCCGTGCGTGCGAACTGACCCATGAGGAGTTTCGTGACGCCAGTATCCTCCGGCAGTCCGGCTGCGCACGAACGTAGCGGGAAGGAGGATTTGTCATGGCAACGCTCAACAGAATGGGATCTCTCGGTCTCTCCGAACACCGGAGATGGGAGGACTTCGCGGCCATAGCGCTCGGCGCTCTGATCGTGGCTTCGCCATTCATCGCCGGGTTCGAGGGCATGACGACCATGTTCGTGACGACCATCGTTGCGGGTGGTCTCGTCATGGCCATCGGCCTGATGGAACTCGCCACTCACCGGATGTCCGAAGAGGCGGTGGCATTGGCCTGCGGCGTTTGGATGATCGCGTCGCCCTATGTGTTCAACTATGCAGGCGAACTGCGCGCCTGGCACATGGGCCTCGGCGCACTCGTCGCATTGCTGGCGCTGCTCGAGCTCTGGCAGCCGCACGGCAAGAAGGCGTGACGTCGAAATCCGGCAGGCGCGCCGAAATCAGTCCCGGCGCGCCTGTTCCCGATCAGCCTTTCTTCACCGCGGCCTGCGCCGCAGCGAGCCTTGCGATCGGCACGCGGAAGGGCGAGCACGACACATAGTCGAGCCCGATCTCCTCGCAGAAGTGGATCGAGGACGGGTCGCCGCCATGTTCGCCGCAGATGCCGAGCTTGATGTCGGGCCGCGTCGCGCGTCCCTTGTCAGCCGCCAGGCGCACCAGTTCGCCGACGCCCTCCTGGTCGAGCGAGACGAACGGGTCCTGGTCGATGATGCCCTTCTGGCGGTAGGTCTCGAGAAAGGACGAGGCGTCGTCGCGCGAGATGCCGAACGTCGTCTGCGTCAGATCGTTGGTTCCGAAGGAGAAGAATTCCGCCGCCTCCGCGATGACATGGGCGCGGATCGCCGCGCGCGGCAGTTCGATCATCGTGCCGACGAGATAGTCGATCTCCTCGCCCTTTTCCTTCATCACGGTCCTGGCGGTCTCGTCGATCCGCGCCTTAACGAAGTCGAGTTCCTTCATGATCCCGACGAGCGGCACCATGATCTCGGGCACGACCGGATTGCCGGTCTTCTTGCCCGCCTCGATCGCCGCCTCGAAGATCGCGCGCGCCTGCATCTCCGCGATCTCCGGATAGGAAACCGCGAGGCGGCAGCCGCGATGGCCGAGCATCGGGTTGAACTCGTGCAGCGCCTCGGTCCGTTCGGTCAGTTTCACCGGGTCGATGCCCAGCACCTTTGCCACCTCGCCGATTTCCTCTTCCGTCTTCGGCAGGAATTCGTGCAATGGCGGGTCGAGCAGGCGGATCGTGACCGGCAGTCCGGCCATGATCTCGAACAGTTCGACGAAGTCGGAGCGCTGCATCGGCAACAGCTTGGCGAGCGCGGCGCGGCGTCCGTCCTCGGTGTCGGCGAGGATCATCTCGCGCATGGAGATGATGCGGTCCTCGTCGAAGAACATGTGCTCGGTGCGGCACAGCCCGATGCCTTCGGCGCCGAACGAGCGCGCCGTGCGCGCGTCCGCGGGCGTTTCGGCATTGGCGCGCACCTTCATGCGCCGCGCACCGTCGGCCCATTCCATGATCGCGGCGAAATCGCCCGAAAGTTCCGGCTGCAACATCGGCACCGCGCCCTTGAGTACCTGCCCGCTGGCGCCGTCAATGGTGATCACGTCGCCCTTCTTCAGCGTCACGCCCATCGCCATCAGCGTGCCCGCGCGCGTGTCGACCCGAAGCCCGCCGGCGCCCGAGACGCAGGGCTTGCCCATGCCGCGCGCGACGACGGCCGCATGGCTCGTCATGCCGCCGCGTGTGGTCAGGATTCCCTCCGCCGCGTGCATTCCGTGAATGTCTTCCGGGCTCGTCTCGACGCGCACGAGAATGACCTTGCGGCCATGGCCCTTCAGTTCCTCCGCATCGTCCGAGGTGAAGACGATCTCGCCCGTCGCCGCGCCCGGCGAGGCGGGAAGTCCGGTTCCGATGATGTTGCGCTCGGCCTTGGGGTCGATGGTCGGGTGGAGAAGCTGTTCCAGCGACGCTGGATCGATGCGCGCGACCGCCTCGTCCCTGCCGATCAGCCCTTCGCCCGCCATGTCGACGGCAATCTTGAGCGCCGCCTTGGCCGTGCGCTTGCCCGAGCGCGTTTGCAACATCCACAACTTGCCGCGCTCGATGGTGAATTCGAGGTCCTGCATGTCGCGGTAGTGCCGCTCCAGCCGGTTCGCGATGTCGACGAAGGCCGCGAATGCCTCCGGCATCACCTTCTCCAGCGACGGCTTGTCGGAACCTGCGGCGATGCGCGCGGCTTCGGTCAGGTTCTGCGGCGTGCGGATGCCCGCCACCACGTCCTCACCCTGCGCGTTGACCAGGAACTCGCCGTAGAGCGCCTTCTCGCCGGTCGACGGGTTGCGTGTGAAGGCGACGCCGGTCGCAGACGTATCCCCCATATTGCCGAACACCATGGCCTGCACGTTGACGGCCGTGCCCCAGCTTTCGGGAATGTCGTGGAGGCGCCGATAGGTGATCGCGCGGTGGTTCATCCAGCTTGAGAACACCGCCCCGATCGCGCCCCAGAGCTGCTCGCGCGGGTCCTGCGGAAACGGCCTTTCAAGTTCCTCGACGACCTTCGTCTTGTAGAGATCGACGATCTGCCGCCAGTCGGCGGCGGACAGTTCCGTGTCGAGTTCGACCCCCCGCTGCGCCTTCTCGTCTTCCAGGATTTCCTCGAAGACTTCATGATCGAGCCCGAGCACCACGTCGCAATACATGGTGATGAAGCGGCGGTAGCTGTCGAAGGCGAAACGCTCGTCGCCGGCGTCGCGCGCCAGCGCCTCGACCGTCTCGTCGTTGAGGCCGAGATTCAAGACCGTGTCCATCATGCCGGGCATCGACGCGCGCGCGCCCGAGCGCACCGAGACCAGAAGGAGATTTTCGGGGTCCCCGAACCGCCTGCCGGCGATCCTGCCCACTTCGGTGAGCGCCGCATCCACCTGGGCTTCGAGTTCGCCCGGATAGGCGCGGCCATTGCCGTAATAATGGACGCAAGCCTCGGCCGTGATGGTGAAGCCGGGCGGAACCGGCAGGCCCAGATTGCACATTTCGGCAAGATTCGCGCCCTTGCCGCCGAGCAGGTTCTTGTCGCCGGCGCGCCCCTCCGCCTTGCCATCGCCGAATGCGTAGACCCACTTCGTCATGCCGTCCTCCGTGCTCGCGGTTTCGAGCGATAGAGTGCAGCGCAGCAAAAGGCAAGACGCCCCTCCCCAACTCCACTTCCTCAATCGATTGAGTGCCGGACACGCTTCATGTTCGCTTCTTTCGCTTGCCTTTCTCCCTTGGGCGAACTAGAACATAACATGAACACACATGGAGTTGACGAATGCGCAAGGATGGAAAGCTCGATTATCTCGAAATGCAGGCCGCCGGCGCGATCGACAGCGTCAAATCCTTCTACAGCGCCGCATTCGGCTGGACCTTCACCGATTACGGCCCGCGCTATTCGGCCTTTTCGGAAGGGCTCGACGGGGGTTTCGACGCATCGGCCGCGCAGGACGCAAAGCCGCTGCCGGTGCTGTATTCGGCCGATCTGGAAAGGACGCTTCGCCTGGTCGAAGACGCGGGCGCGACGATCAAGCGGCCCATTTTCGACTTTCCCGGCGGCCGGCGATTTCACTTCACCGATCCGGCCGGCAACGAGGTCGCGGTCTGGGCGGAATAGCTAATTCAGACGCACCAGCACGGCGCGCAATCTGCCCGTCGCGATCGCGACGTCCGGCGCGTTCTGCACCGCCATCAGATGGCGCAGGCGAAACTGCGCGTCATGGCCCTCGCCCTCTCCGATCAGCCGCCGGGCGCTTTTCGCCGCGTCGGCGAGGATTTCGCCCGAGAAGGTTTCCTTGTCGGCCCGCGCCTCGTCGAGAACGACGATGAGTTGCGACAGGCTTTCGAGCCAGGCAAAGCGCGGATTGCCGATCACGTCGAAGAGCAGCGTGTAGGGGTTGGAATAGGCCGGGTCGTCGCCGGCTTCGGCATGGATCAGCGCCTTGTGGAGATCGCGCAAGGCCGTCGACAGTTCGGCCGCCTTCTTCCGCCATTCCTCGCTCATACCGCCTCGCGCAATTGTTCCGCCGTCTCCAGGTCGACGGAGACGAGCTGGCTCACGCCCTGCTCGGCCATGGTCACCCCGAACAGCCGGTTCATCCGCGCCATGGTGATCGGGTTGTGGGTGATGATGACGAAGCGCGTCTCGGTCGTCGCGGCCATCTCGTCCATCAGATTGCAGAACCGCTCGACATTCTGGTCGTCGAGCGGCGCGTCCACCTCGTCGAGCACGCAGATCGGCGCCGGATTGGTCAGGAACACCGCGAAGATCAGCGCCATCGCCGTCAGCGCCTGCTCGCCGCCGGAAAGCAGCGTCATGGTCTGCGGCCGCTTGCCCGGCGGGCGGGCGAGGATTTCCAGCCCCGCTTCCAGCGGATCGTCGGATTCGATCAGTTGCAGTTCGGCCGTGCCGCCGCCGAACAGATGCGTGAACAGCCGGCGGAACTCGGCATCGACGCGGCCGAACGCGGCCAGAAGGCGCTCGCGCCCCTCGCGGTTCAGGCTCTGGATCGCCTCGCGCAGCCGCGCGATCGCCTCCACCACGTCGACCCGTTCCCTGGTGATGAGGTCGTAGCGATCCGACAATTCCCGCGCCTCCTCCTCGGCGCGCAGATTGACCGCGCCCAGGCGCTCGCGCTCGCCCTTCAGCCGGTCGAGTCGGCGCTCCACATCGGCGATTTCGGGTTCGGCCTGGTCGGCCAGAAGCTCGGCCTGCCGCGCCACCAGATGCGGCTCGACGCCGACCACCTCGCGCATCCGCGCTTCCACTTCCCTGCGCCGTTCCTCGGCGGCCGACAGCCGTTCCTCCGCCCGCCCGCGCTCCTCGCGCGCGCGGCTCAGCCCCTCGATCGCGTCGGTCGCCGCGCGGTCGAGCATCACCTGCCCCGTCTCGGCGCTCGCCAGCGCATCGGCTGCCAGCCTTCGGACAGCTTCCGCCTTGTCGATCTCGCCGGCCAGCGCGCGACGCCTCATCTCCAGTTCGCCCGGCGCATCGGCCAGCAGCGCCGCCTCCGCCGCCGCCTCGCCGCGCCGCGCGGTCAGCGCGTCCACCTGCGCACCGGCATTTTGCGCACGCGCCACCCAGCCCTGCCGCTCGGTTTCGATCGCGGCAAGCCTTCGCGCACGCTGCTCGGCCTCGCGAACCAGACCGTCGCGCGCGGCCCGCGCCTCGGCCTCGGCCTGGCGCGTGGCCGACACCTTTGCGGACAGGTCGGAAAATTCCGCGTCGAGCGCGGTCGGGTCGGGCGCCTCGGCCAGCGCCGTCTCGGCCTCAGTGCGGACGCGCGCGATCTCCGCCAGCGCCTCGGCCAGCCGCTTCGCGGTCTCGTCCAGCCCGCCGCGCCGGTTGTCGATCTCGCCGCGCGCGCGTTCGGCCTGCGCCAGTGCCTCGCGCCTTTCGCCGACGGTCTTTTGCGCAAGGCGCAGACGCTCGCGCGCAGACCGCTCGGCATCGGTCGCGTGGCGCGCCATTTCTTCCGCCTGCTTCAGCGCGGCCTCGCTGCTCGCGACCGCCTCCCGCGCCGCTTCCTGCTCGCGCTCGAGTTCGGCGAGGCGATTGCGCTGCGCCAGCCTTTGCGCGGCGGCGGTCGGCGCGTCGGCGCCAGCCACGATTCCGTCCCAGCGCCACAAATCACCCTCGCGCGAGACCAGCATCTGGCCCGCTGCGAGCCCGCCATGCAGCCGCGCGCCGTCTTCTCTCGAAACCACCCCGATTTGCCGCAACCGGCGGGCAAGCTCGAGCGGCGCGGTCACATATCCCGCCAGCGCCTCGACGCCCGCCGGCAGTTCCGGGTCGCCATCGCCTTCGATCGCCGTCCACCGCGCAGCCGCGCCGACATCGAGCGGCAGGTCGAGATCGTCGCCCAGCGCTGCCCCCAGCGCCGTCTCATAGCCGCGCGCGACCGAAATCTTGTCGAGCACCGGCAGATATTTCGCATCGCCGCCTGCGGACAGGATTTTCGCCAATGTCCGCGCTTCCGTTTCCACCCGCGCCAGCGCGTTGCGCGCTTCCTGCACCGGCGGCCGCGCGGCCGCTTCCGCTGCTCGCGCCGGAGGCACAGCCGCCTCGGCCGCAGTCACCCCGTCTTCCGCCTCCGCGCGCTCGGTTTCGGCACGCTCAAATTCGGCTCGCCGTTCAGCCGGGTCGGGCAGGTTCGCGGCCTTCGCGTCGAGCGCGGCCAGTTCCGCCGCGTTGGCCTGGCTCTGGCGCTCGGTCCGCATCTGGCTCTCGCCGAGATCGCGCAGCGTCTTCTGCACCTGCGCGCGGATCGCCGCGTTTTCGGCTCGCTTCGCCGTCACCGACGACAATTCGCGCTCCAAGCCGGCCAGCCGGTCGGAGAGTTCGACCAGCCGCGCGGCCGCATCCGCCTCGCGCTCGCCCTGCCCCTCGCCGGCTGTTTTAAGTTCGGCCTCCTCTGCCGCCAGCCGTTCGAGAATGCCGGCATTCTCCCTCATCAATTGCCGCTCGCGCGCAATGTCGGCATCGGCCTGCGCGAGGCGCTTGGCGAGTTCATCGCGCCGCGCGGCGATGCGCTTCGTCTCTTCCTCGAGCTGCGTGCGCGCGATCGTCAGGCGTTGCAGCACGGCGGCGGCCGCCGCCTCCGCCTCGCGCAGGCGGGGCAGCTTGTGCGCGCCGACGGCCTGCTCCTTCGCCGCCTCGATCTGCGCCTGCGCCTGCTCTGCCACCAGCGACGTCGCGCGCGCCAGCGCCGATTTCGCCTCGCCTTCCTGCGCCTTGGCGTGGACCCAGCGCAGATGAAGCAGCGTCGCCTCCGCCTTGCGGATGTCGGCCGACAGCGTCTTGAAGCGCAGCGCCTGCCGCGCCTGCCGCTTCAAACTGTCGATCTGCGTCGTCAGTTCGCCGGTCACGTCGTCGAGCCGTTCGAGATTCTGTTCGGCCGCGCGCAGGCGCAGTTCCGCCTCGTGGCGGCGCGAATGCAGGCCGGAAATGCCGGCCGCTTCTTCCAGAAGCGCGCGGCGCGCCTGCGGTTTTGCCTGGATCAGTTCGCCGATGCGCCCCTGTCCCACCATCGAGGGCGAGCGCGCGCCGGTCGACTGGTCGGCGAAGAGAAGCTGCACGTCCTTGGCGCGCGCTTCCTTGCCGTTGATCCGGTAGACCGAGCCGGACGCGCGCTCGATCCGGCGCGAAACCTGCAATTCATCGGCAGTGTTGAAGGCGGCGGGCGCGGTGCGGTCGGAATTGTCGAGGAAAAGCGTGACTTCGGCGGTGTTGCGCGCCGGCCGCGTGCCCGAGCCGGAAAAGATCACGTCGTCCATGCCGGACGCGCGCATGTTCTTGTAGGAGCTTTCGCCCATCACCCAGCGCAGCGCCTCGACGAGGTTCGACTTGCCGCAGCCATTCGGCCCGACCACGCCCGTCAGGCCGCGCTCGATGACGAATTCACCGGGATCGACGAAGGATTTGAAGCCGAGAAGGCGGAGCCGGTTGAAGCGCATCAGCGCATGGCCCGAAGTTCGGGCACGGCATGGCCGCGCCCGATTGCGTAGAAGAGGACGCTAGAGCATCGAATCGATGATGGCCGACATCTCGTCAACCGACAGTGCCCCCGAATACTTGTTGCCGTTGATGAAGAATGTCGGCGTCGCCTCGACACCGAAATCATTCTGGCCGCGAGCCCTTACCGCCCGGATTTCATCGAGAAGCGCCTGATCCGTCAAGCAAGCCTCGAAGGATTCCTGTGTAAAGCCGCCGAGGCGTGCAATCCTCAGGAGCGCTTCGCGCGCATTGTCGACCGGAACCCAGCTATTCTGCTGCTTAAAGAGCACGTCCGACATGGCGAAATAGTTGCTGTCCGCGCAGCGCGCCAGCATCGCGCCGGCCTCGGCACGCGGGTCGAACGGGAATTCGCGCACGATGAGGCGCGCCTGGCCCGTATCGATGTACTTCTCCTTGATCGTCGGCAGCGTGTTGTTGTGGAAATTGCCGCAGTGGCCGCAGGTCATCGACGCATATTCGACGATCGTCACCGGTGCGTCGGGCTCGCCCAAAACCTTGTCTTCCAGCGTGCCCGGCTCGAGCAGGGCTGCCATATCGACCGTGCCCTGCGGGTTCGGGGCGGTAGCGCCCGTCGTCACCGGATCGGTCGTGCCCGAAGCGGCGGCCGCGTTGTTCGCTGTCCCGCTGTCGCTGCAAGATGCGAGCGCAAAGCTTGCTGCGGGCAGCGCGACGAGCGAGGTCAGAATATGTCTGCGCGACAAGTAAGAGGCCATTCGAATCACCTTGCGTCCAGTTTCAGTGTTGCCTGCATTCCATCCCTCTAACGAGCGAATACGGCAAGGATCGTCCCTTTCCTACCGCCAAAGCGCGACACTGTGTTCACAAAGGTGCGACTTTCGGGGTGCGGATTCAAGCGCTGCGACGTTTCGCGCCGATCACCTCGGCGCCGAGCCGCTCCAGCGCGGCGCGCAGGCCGTCATCCTCGATCTGCGCGGTCACGCTCTTCAGATGCGCCTCCTGACGCCCGTCGAGCTTGGCCGGCCCCGGCCGCTTGAGCACCGTATCCACCGCGACCGGCTTCTGCACGATACGGATTCGCCCGACGGCTGAAAAGCCGAGGAAGCCGTTGACGCGGCCGATCACCTCGCCGGTCTCGTGCTGTAGCGCCAGCGCCGCCATGCCCTCGCAGGCAACGACCAGCGTCGCCGGCTCGAACGGGTCGTTCTCGCCCATGCGGCGCGGCCAGACGATCTTTTCCGGCCGCGAGGCCGAAGCGATGCGCTCGCCGACGATCTCCTCCCAGGACTGGATCAGCGCGACGGATATGCCGGCGCGCTTCTTGAGCACCGGGTCGAGGATGCGGGTCGCCAGGTCGGCAACCGGCTGGGCGCCCCACGGCCCTTTTGGTTTGCCTGCCATCGGAAATCCTCTATGCGCTTGAGTTGAACGACCCTATCAGGAACGAAAGAATGGCGCCATCGGGCGACGGAACATGGTTCGATGCCGAACGGGGAAAACGCGTCGCGGCGGCGCTTCTCGCCTGGTACGACAAGCATCACCGCGACCTGCCCTGGCGCATCCCGCCGCGCGATCTCGCGGCCGGATCGCGCACCGATCCCTATCGCGTCTGGCTGTCGGAGATCATGCTTCAGCAGACGACGGTCGAGGCGGTAAAGCCTTATTTTCTCACGTTCATCGAGCGCTGGCCGACCGTCTCCGACCTCGCGGCGGCGGACAGCGACGACATCATGAAGGCATGGGCCGGACTTGGCTACTACTCGCGTGCGCGAAATCTGAAAACCTGCGCGGAAGTGATTGAAAATGTCCATGATGGTGCATTTCCGAACACCGAAACCGGCCTGCTCGCGCTCCCCGGCATCGGCCCCTACACCGCCGCCGCCATCGCTGCCATCGCGTTCGACCGGCCGGCCGCCGTGGTCGACGGCAATGTCGAGCGCGTCTTCACCCGCCTTGCCGCCATCGCCACGCCGCTGCCGAAAGCCAAGAGCGAAATCAAGGACTTGGTCGCACTTGCTGTGCCCCTGAATCGCCCCGGCGACTTCGCACAGGCGACGATGGATCTCGGCGCGACCATCTGCACGCCGCGCCGGCCGAAATGCCTGATGTGCCCGGTCAGGGACGAGTGCCTCGCCCTGCGCCAGGGCGACCCGGAGCACTACCCGGTCAAGGCCGCCAAGGCGGAAAAGCCGCTGCGGCGGGGCGCGGCGTTCGTGGCGATCCATGACGGGGCGATCTTTCTGCGCAAGCGCGAGGCGAAGGGGCTCCTCGGCGGCATGGCCGAAGTGCCGTCGACGGGCTGGACTTCGCGCACCGACGGCGAACTTGTCCCCGGCGCCGCGCCGTTTGCGGCGAAATGGGAGAATTCCGGCTCGATCTCCCACGTCTTCACCCATTTTGCGCTGGAACTGACCGTCTTTCGCGCTGAAATCGAGCGAAAACCCGTCGAAAACGGCGGCTGGTGGACGCCGCTCGAAGATATCCACACGCAAGCGCTGCCGACTGTCATGAAGAAGGCAATCGAGGCTGCCATACCCGGATCGACGAAAGCCAGAGCGAAGGAAAAATCGCGTTGAGAGAAATCCGCCACATCGTCTTCGACATCGGCAAGGTGCTGATCCACTACGACCCCGACCTCGCCTATCGCGACCTCATCCCCGATGCCGACGACCGCCGCTGGTTCCTTGAGACGGTGACGACCGGCGACTGGAACATAGAGCAGGATCGGGGTCGTAGCTGGCCGGACGCCGAGGCGCTGCTGGTCGCCGATTTTCCCGACCACGAGCCCCACATCCGCGCCTTCCGGCAGAACTGGCACAAGATGGTGCCGCACGCCTATGACGACAGCGTCGCGATCCTCGAAGCGCTGATCGATGACGGGCACGACGTCACCATGCTGACCAATTTCGCCACCGACACCTTCGCCGAAGCCAAGGAGCGGTTCGCGTTTCTCAGCAAACCGCGCGGCGTCACGGTTTCGGGCGCGTGCGGGCTGATCAAGCCGGACACCGCTATCTATCACCTCCACGCACGCACGTTCGGGCTGAACCCCACGCACACGCTGTTCATCGACGACAGCGCGAAGAATGTGGAAGGGGCGAAGGCTGCGGGGTGGCAGGCGGTGCAGTTTACGGATGCCGCAACGCTGGAGCGGCATCTGGCAGGTTACGGCATCGCCACCTGAGAGGGCTTCAAGCCCCCGCGCGATCCATGCCCAGCCGCGCGATGCGGCGCAGTTCGTCGATCTGGTTGAGGCCGCCGGAACGCTCGTAGTGCCAGAAGGTCCAGCCATTGCAGGCGTCGAGGCCCTGCACCAGGGCGCCGACCTTGTGGATCGAGCCGGACATGTCGCCGACCGCGACGGTGCCGTCGGCGCGCACGCGGGCCTGCCAGCGGCGCTTGACGTCATGGAGCACCGCGCCGGGCTTGATGAGGCCGGAATCGATGAGGCTGACGAAGGCGACGCGCGGTTCGGCGCGCTTGCCGGTCAGGACGGAGAGATCCATGTCGGCCAAGGGCTTGACGCGGTCGATGCGCTCCTGCGCGGCGTCGATATAGGTCTGGTCGCGCTCGATGCCGACGAAGTGGCGGCCGAGGCGCTTGGCGACGGCGCCGGTCGTGCCCGAACCGAAAAACGGGTCGAGCACGACATCGCCGGGCCTGGTCGAGGAGAGCATGACGCGGGCGAGAAGCGCCTCCGGCTTCTGGGTCGGGTGGACCTTGTTGCCGTTCTCGTCCTTCAGCCGCTCATTGCCGGTGCAGATCGGGAACAGCCAGTCGGAGCGCATCTGCACGTCGTCATTGGCCGCCTTCATGGCGTCGTAGTTGAAGGTGTAGCCCTTCGCCTTCGGGTCGCGCGAGGCCCAGATCATGGTCTCGTGGGCGTTCTGGAAGCGGCGGCCGCGAAAGTTCGGCATCGGGTTGGTCTTGCGCCAGACGACGTCGTTCAGGATCCAGAAGCCGAGATCCTGCATGATCGCGCCGACGCGGAAGATGTTGTGGTAGGAGCCGATGACCCAGATCGTGCCGTTCGGCTTCAGGACGCGGCGCGCGGCGAGCAGCCAGGCGCGGGTGAAGGCGTCATAGGCGGCGAAGCTTTCGAACTGGTCCCACTCGTCGTCGACCGCGTCGACCTTGGACTGGTCGGGACGGTGAAGGTCGCCTTCGAGCTGGAGATTGTAGGGCGGGTCGGCGAAGATGACGTCGACGGAATGGTCGGGCAGCCTGTTCAGCGCCGCGACGCAATCCCCTTTCAGGATCGTGTCGAGCCAGACGGAGCTTTCGGCTGAGGGGGAAAGGTCGGCAAGGTGACGCACGGCAGACATTAGGATACCCGATACTCGACAACACGCATTTACTGGCCGTTATGGTTACCGATCACCGTTAACATCGCGTGAAGGCTGGCGAATTGCCCCCTTGGCCGCAGTCGTGTACGAGGCGGCAACTCCCAATGTGACTGGATTTGCCATGGCTGCTCCCGAACTCGTCATTTTCGATTGCGACGGCGTGCTCGTCGATTCCGAGATCATCGCCGCGCGCGTCGAGGCGGAGATTCTTTCGGCCGCGGGCTACGAGATCAGCGCCGAGGAACTGGCGGAAACCTATGCCGGCCTGACGTTTCGAGAAATCATGCTGCGGATCGAGCGCGAGGCGGCGATCCCGTTCCAGATCTCGATGCTGGACGAGGTGGAAAGGCGCGTCGACCAGCGGCTGAAGGCCGAGGTCAAGGCGATCGAGGGCGTGCATGAGGCCGTTGCAGCGGTGACGGGCAAGCGTGCGATCTGCTCCAATTCGAGCACCGAACGGCTCGACATGATGCTGACCAAGGTGCGGCTGAAGCCCTTCTTCGAGGGCGTCGTCTTCTCCTCGCGCGACACGCCGTCGGGCAAGCCAAAGCCCTCGCCCGACGTCTTCCTGCACGCGGCCGAAACGCTGGCGGCCAATCCGGCGAAGACCTTCGTCATCGAGGATTCGATCCACGGCATCCAGGGCGCGAAGCTTGCCGGGATGCGGGTGATCGGCTTCACCGGCGCCTCGCACACCCATCCGGGCCACGCGGACATGCTGACCGAGGCGGGAGCGGAAACCGTCATCCGCCGCCACGCCGACCTGCCGGCGACGCTCGCCGCGCTCAGCGCCTGGTCGGAGGACTGAAGCCATGATGCGTTGGCCGACGATCCTCGCCATCATCGCCTCGTGTCTGATTGCAACAACCGGAGCGAAGGCGGCGGAAATCTGCACTCTGATCGCCGACGGAAAGAGCGGCGCGGTGTTGATGGAACGCGGCGACTGCCATACGCCCGTCACGCCGGCTTCCACGTTCAAGGTGCCGCTGGCGGTAATGGGCTATGATGCGGGCTTCCTGACCGCGCCCGACGCACCGGTGCTCGATTTTCAGGAAGGCTACCCGGACTGGATCGCCGAATGGCGCCGCCCCACCGACCCCGCCGCATGGATGCGCCATTCCGTCGTCTGGTATTCGCAGCGGATCACGCAAGCACTCGGGGCGGAGCGATTGTCGGCCTATGCCGCGGCTTGGGGCTACGGCAATGCCGATTTCTCCGGTGATCCGGGATTTGACAACGGGCTCGAACGCGCCTGGATCGCCTCGTCGCTACAAGTATCGCCAGTCGAGCAGGTCCGGTTTCTCCACGGCCTGGTGAACCGGACGCTGCCGGTGTCTGCGGCCGCGATGGACATGACCGTCGCGATCGTCGAGGGACATTCGGCGGGCGAGTGGTCGGTCAGGGGCAAGACGGGTTCGGCCTTTCCGCGCCTTGCCGACCGCAGTTTCGACCGGTCGCGCGCATGGGGCTGGTATGTCGGTTGGGCGACGAAAGGAGAGCGCAGCGTGGTCTTTGCAAGGCTGAACCAGGACGAGCAGCGAACGGAAGGGCCGAGCGGCATACGTGCGCGTGGCGGGTTCCTGGCGGAGTTGCCGGGGCTGATGGCGGGGCTGTAGTGGGCGCCCCGCCGCGTTGGGTCAGCGGGCCTCGGGCACGGCGAGGCGCACGAAGATGCGGGTCTGCTGGGCGCCGGCCTGCGGGATGAGGATCGCCGGGTCGTTGAAGACGAACTGCGTCGCGCCGGCCGTATCGGTGACCTGGACGCCGTAATTCACCGGATTGGAATAGACGACCTCGCCGCCGCGGCGCGCCTCGACGACCAGCGGCAGGGACACCTGCCCCGGCCTGCCGGCAGGGCCGGGGACGACGCGGCCTGCGACGGCGACGTTCACCGTGATCGCGTCGGCCGAATAGGAACAGGCGCGCGTGGTATCGGAAATGGTGGTGCGCTGGACGAGCCGCGCGGCATCGCCCTCGCCGCCACGCTCATATTGCGACCAGACCGTGCCCGTCGTCTCCAGAATGACCTGCGGGCAGTAGGCGCGCAGTTCCTCGACATTGACCTGGGCAGGCTGTGCCGCCACCGCGGCGCCGTCGCTCGACTGGCAGCCGGCAGTGGCCAGAAGGGAGCCGAGGCTCGCCAGCACGGCAAGATGACGGATCGACGAACGACAAATCGGCATGGACGGCCCTTCCCTCACGCAAAGCTGGTGTTCTATACCAACCCCGCAATCAAAATGCGACCGGACCTCATGCGTTTTCCAAAGGGGGCCGAAGCCGCAGAGAAACGGAATCCGATGCGCTTTTCGAGTACGCGCGGCGAGGCGCCGCAACTTGGCTTCGCCGATGTCCTTCTCGCCGGGCTTGCCCGCGATGGCGGGCTCTATCTTCCCGACGCCTGGCCGCAATTTTCCGCCGCCGACATCCGCGCGATGCGCGGTTTGACATACCCGGAACTGGCGATCCGGCTCTTGACGCCGTTCGTTGCCGAAGACATCGCCGATGGCGATTTCCGCCGCATCGTCGAGGACGCCTATGCGACCTTCCGGCACGAGGCGGTGTGCCCGCTCGTCCAGACGGGCGCCAACGAACATGTGCTCGAACTCTTCCACGGCCCGACGCTCGCCTTCAAGGACGTGGCGATGCAGTTGCTCGCGCGCCTGATGGACCATGTGCTGGAACAGCGCGGCCAGCGGGCGACGATCTGCGGCGCGACTTCGGGCGACACTGGCGGCGCGGCGATCGACGCCTTCGCCGGGCGCGACCGGACCGACATCTTCATCCTGTTCCCACACGGCCGCGTCTCGCCCGTCCAGCAGCGCCAGATGACGACCTCGACGCAGGCCAACGTCCATGCGCTCGCCATCGAGGGCAATTTCGACGACTGCCAGGCGCTGGTGAAGGGCATGTTCAACGACCATTCGTTCAGGGATCGCGTGATGCTCTCGGGCGTCAACTCGATCAACTGGGCGCGGATCATGGCGCAGATCGTCTATTACTTCTCGTCCGCCATCACGCTCGGCGCGCCGGACCGGCCGGTCTCGTTCACCGTGCCGACCGGCAATTTCGGCGACATCTTCGCCGGCTATGCGGCCAAGAAGATGGGACTTCCCATCGACAGGCTCGTCATCGCCACCAACGACAACGACATCCTGGCGCGCACCTTCGAGACCGGGCACTACGAGACGCGCGGCGTCGTCGCCACCACCTCGCCCTCAATGGACATCCAGATCTCGTCCAATTTCGAGCGGCTCCTGTTCGAGGCGGCGGGGCGGGATGCGGCAAGCGTGCGGCGCTCGATGGAGAGCCTGAAGCAGTCGGGTGCCTTCACCATCGATGCCGGTCCGCTCGAAGCGATGCGGGCGGAGTTTGCCGCCGGGCGCGCGAATATCGGCGAGACGGCGAAGACGATCCGCCAAACGCTCGAAAAATCGGGTTATCTCGCCGATCCGCACACGGCGATCGCGATCAAGGTCGCGCGCGATTTCAAGGGTGATCCGGCGGTGCCGATGGTCGTGCTTTCGACCGCGCATCCGGCGAAATTTCCCGATGCCGTCCAGGCGGCGAGCGGGGTCGATCCCGCGCTGCCCGCCTGGCTCGGCGACCTGATGACGAGGGCCGAGAAATTCGACGTCCTTCCATCCGACCTGAAAATGTTGGAAGATCACATCGACCGCCACACAAGAGCGGCCGCAAACCAGTAAGGCGCGTCCCCGTCCACCGACGCGCATTGTCCAGGGAGTACGACCCGCATGAGGGTTGAGGTTAGCCGTTTGTCGAACGGCCTGACGGTTGCAACCGAAACGCTGCCGCATATCGAATCCGTGTCACTCGGAATCTGGGTCAAGTCCGGCTCGCGCGACGAACGAGACGACGAGCATGGCATCGCCCATCTGCTCGAACACATGGCGTTCAAGGGCACCGGCAAGCGTGCGGCTTGGCAGATCGCATCCGATATCGAGAATGTCGGCGGCGAGATCAATGCGGCGACGAGCGTCGAGACGACGTCCTTCTTCGCGCGCGTGCTCAAGGACGACGTGCCGCTCGCCATCGACATCCTCGCCGACATCCTGATGGATTCGAAATTCGACGCGGACGAACTGGAGCGCGAGAAGCACGTAATCTTGCAGGAGATCGGCGCGGCGCACGATACGCCCGACGACATCGTCTTCGACCGGTTCACCGAAACGGCTTTCCGGCACCAGACGCTCGGCCGGTCCATTTTGGGGACATCTGAAACGGTCCGCGCGTTCACCTCGCAGCAATTGCGCGGCTTCCTCGAGCGGCAATATGCGGCCGACCGGATGATCGTCGTCGCGGCCGGCGCGGTCGACCACGACGGCTTCGTGCGCGAGGTCGAAAAACGCCTCGGCTCGTTCCAGCCGCGATGCGAGGCGACGCTGCCCCAGCTTGCGCATTATGTCGGCGGCGATTTCCGCGAAAGCCGCGATCTGATGGACGCGCAGATCGTGCTCGGCTTCGAGGGCCGCGCCTATCACGTGCGCGACTTCTACGCTTCGCAGGTGCTCTCCATGATCCTCGGCGGCGGCATGTCGTCCCGCCTCTTCCAGGAAGTGCGCGAGCGGCGCGGGCTGTGCTACTCCGTCTACGCCTTCCATTGGGGGTTTTCGGACACGGGCATCTTCGGCATCCACGCCGCGACCGGCAAGGAGGACATTGCCGAACTGACGACGGTGCTTCTGGGCGAACTCAGGAAATCGGGCGAGGCCATCCTGCCCGAGGAACTCGACCGGGCGCGGGCGCAGTATCGCGCCGGGCTCTTGATGTCGCAGGAGAGCCCGTCGAGCCGGGCCTCGCAGATCGCGCGGCAATTGCTGCTCTACGGACGCCCGATCCCGATGGAGGAACTGATGGACCGGCTGTCGAAGCTGACGACCGACCGGCTGGCCGACCTTTCCTCGCGCCTTTTTTCGGCCCGGCCGACCATCGCCGCCGTCGGGCCCGTCGGAACGCTGCCGGCCTTCGAGACGGTCACCGACCTGCTGGCGAGTGCCCCGGCGCCGGCGCGCAAGCTCGCCGTCTGACAAGGCGATGCCGTTCCCGCCTTTCGTCAGAAGCGCCATGCCGGCGTTGTCGGGCGGCGGCGTCACGCTTCGCCCGCCCCGCAAGCGCGATCACGAGGAATGGGCCCGTCTGCGCCAGGACAGCCGCGCCTTCCTCGAACCGTGGGAGCCGCGCTGGCCGGCCGACGACCTCGACTATTCGGCCTGGCGCCAAAGGTTGCGGCGCTACAATGCGGAAGCCGCGGCGGGCACAGGCCACGCCTTCCTGATCTTCGAAAACGAAAAGGGCCGGCTCGTCGGCGGCATTTCCGTTGGAAACATCCGCCATGGCGTCGCTCAATCGGCGCAGATCGGCTATTGGATGGGGGAACGTTACGCTGGCCGGGGGCTGATGCAGGCGGCGATGAAGCTCGCGCTGTCCCATGCCTTCGACACGCTGAAACTGCATCGGCTCGAAGCGGCCTGCATTCCCGACAATGCACGCTCGATCCGCGTGCTTGAAAATGCCGGATTCCGGCGCGAAGGACTGTTGCGATCCTATCTGCGCATCAACGGCGTGTGGCGGGATCATCTTCTCTACGCCCTGATTGCCGAAGAGCATCGGGCCAGACACGAACGAGGCTGAGGTTTGGGGCGTTTCAAGGCCAGCGCGATCCTGGTTTTCCTGGCGGTCCTGATTGGGGTCGCCGCCAGACCCGCATTCGCGCTCGATCCCGTCGCCATCACCGGCAACGAGGCGGCCATCGAGTTGACCGATCGGGTCGACCTCTACCGCAACCAGGGCTCGAGCTTCCAGGTCTCGACCGCGCCCGGCACCGACGGCATCGTGCGCCGCATCGAGGTCGAGGCAAACGACGAGCGCTCGTCGGGCGACTGGGCGGTGTTCGCGATCTCCAACCCGACCGACCGGCAGATCGACCGGCTGATCGTCGCCCCGCATTTCAGGCTGGTGGATTCGGGAATGATCTGGCCCGATCTCGGCTCCAGCCGCATCGCCGCCATCACGCCGTCGGAGGGGTTCGCGCTCGACCGGCAGGCCGCCCCCGACAGCGACGTCTTCCTCGTCACGCTCAATCCGGGCTCGATCGTCACCTTCGTCGCCGAACTCGCCTCGCCCGACCTGCCGCAGTTGCGGCTGTGGGAACCGGAAGCCTACAAGGACAACGTCAACTCCTACACGCTCTTCCGCGGCATCGTCATCGGCATCGCCGGCCTGCTGGCGCTGTTCCTGACCATCCTCTTCGTCGTCAAGGGAACCTCGCTCTTCCCCGCCACGGCGGCGCTCGCCTGGTCGGTTCTCGCCTATATCTCGATCGATTTCGGCTTTCTGACCCGCGTCATCGAGATCACGCCCGGCAACGAGCAGATCTGGCGCGCGGGCGCGGAAGTCGCGCTCGCCACCACCATCGTCGTCTTCCTGTTCGCCTATCTCAACCTCAACCGCTGGCACTGGCATTTCAGCTATGCGGCGCTCGCCTGGGTGTTCGGGCTCCTGATGATCGCGGGCGTCGCGACCTTCGACCCGGCAATCGCGTCCGGCATCGCGCGGCTTTCCTTCGCGGTGACGGCGGTCGCGGGGCTCGGCCTCATCGGCACGTTCGCGATCAAGGGTTACGACCGGGCGGTGATGCTCATACCCAGTTGGCTGATGATCCTCGCCTGGCTGGCGGCCGCCTATATGGCGGTGACCGGCGGCATCGACAACGACATCATCCAGCCGGCGCTTGGCGGCGGACTCGTGCTCGTCGTGCTCCTGATCGGCTTCACCGTCATGCAGCACGCCTTTGCCGGCGGCGGCCTGCAACAGGGCCTTTTCAGCGACCTCGAACGCCAGGCGCTCGCCGTGACCGGTGCCGGCGACACGGTCTGGGACTGGGACGTGACCCGCGACCGGATCGTCACCCGGCCCGACATCGCGCGCCAGCTCGGGCTGGAAGCGAACAGCCTGCACGGCCCGGCGCGCAACTGGCTGCCTGCGCTCCATTCCGACGACCGCGACACCTTCCGAACGCTGCTCGACGTCATCCTCGAACACCGGCGCGGCCGCATCGGACAGGCGTTCCGGTTGCGCGGCGCCGACGGTCATTTCCACTGGTTCACGCTGAAGGCGCGGCCGGTGATCGGATCGGACGGCGAAATCCTGCGCTGCGTCGGCACCATGGTCGACACGACGGAGCAGAAGAAGGCGGAGGAGCGCCTGCTTCACGATGCCGTCCACGACAATCTCACCGGCCTGCCCAACCGTCAGATCTTCGTCAGCCGTCTCGACGCGCTGCTTTCCGTCGCCAAGTCCGAAGACGCGATCCGGCCTTCCGTCTTCGTCATCGACCTCGACCGGTTCAAACAGGTCAATGACAGCCTCGGCATCTCGGCCGGCGACACGATCCTGCTTACCGTCGCACGCCGGCTGCACCGCATCTTGAAGCCCAAGGACAGCCTGTCGCGCATTGCGGGCGACCAGTTCGCGCTGATGCTGGTGTCCGAACAGGACCCGGTGCGGGTCGCGGCCATCGCCGAGGCGGTGCGGGACGCGATCAGCGCGCCGATCACCTTCGCCAAGCGCGAGATCGTGCTGACGGCGTCGATCGGGCTCGTCTCGTGGACCATCAACACGACGAATTCGGCCGACATGCTGAAGGACGCGGAACTCGCCATGCACCAGGCCAAGCGCTTTGGCGGCGACCGGATCGAACCGTTCCGCCCGGCCTTCCGCACCGGTGGCAGCGACCGGCTCCAGATCGAATCCGACATGCGCCGCGCCGTCGAGCGCGGCGAGATGCAGCTTGCCTACCAGCCGATCATCCGTCTCGAAAACGGCACCATCGCCGGCTTCGAGGCGCTGATGCGCTGGGAGCATCCGCGACGGGGCGCCATTCCGCCCGGCGAATTCATCCCGGTCGCCGAGAGCTGCGGGCTGATCGTGCAACTCGGCCAGTTCGCCATGCAGAAGGCGGCCGACGACCTGCATGAATGGCTGAAGCTTGCCGGCGACCTGCCGCTTTTCGTCTCGGTCAATCTGTCGAGCCGGCAGCTTCTGCGCCGCGACCTCGTCTCGGACGTGCGCTCGGTCATCGCCCGCGCCTCGATCAAGCCGCGAAATTTCCGGCTGGAGCTGACCGAGTCGCTGGTGATGGACAATCCCGAACAGGCCGCGCATGTGCTCGCCAAGCTGCGCCAGATCGGCATCGGGCTGTCGCTCGACGATTTCGGCACCGGCTATTCCTCGCTCGCCTATCTGACGCGCTTTCCCTTCGACACGATCAAGATCGACCGCAGCTTCGTCGAGGATGCGAGTCCGAAGCGGCTCGTCCTGCTGCGCTCCATGGTCAACATGGCGCATGAACTCGGCCTGTCGGTCGTCGCCGAAGGCGTCGCGCAGGACAGCGACGCGGAGGAGTTGCGCGAGTTCGGCTGCGAATATGTCCAGAGCTTCGCCTTCGGCCAGCCGATGTCGGCCGGCGAGATCGTGCGGATGCTGAAGGAAAAGCCGGCACCGGCCGCAGCGGCGGAGTAGCGTCCGGCGACGTGTAGAGCCTTTGATCGCCCGGCCTGCGGCCGTGCGGACCCCCACCCTTCATCCCTCCCCACAAGGGGGAGGGAGTCGCCGACGTCGCGCCTTGATCTCCAAACCGCGTATTGCATTGAAGGGCCTGCATGGCGCTGACGACCTCCCTCCCCCTTGTGGGGAGGGATACAAGGTGGGGGTCAACTCAGAAAAACCAGTGTTCCGACAATCTCAGGCGTGGCCGGCCTGGGCGCTGAGGCGGGTGAGGTCGATGCCGAGCGAGGCGAGGACCCGATCGTACTGGCTGGCGAGATCGCCGTCGAAGAGCAGGCCGGGGCTGGCCGGACAGGTCAACCAGCCATTCTCCGCAATTTCCTGCTCAAGCTGGCCCGCGCCCCATCCCGAATAGCCGAGCGCCATCAGGGCGCGTTGCGGCCCCTTGCCGGTGGAGATCGCGCGCAGGATGTCGATGGTCGCCGTCAGGCAGACGTCGCCGGCGACGGGCAGCGAGGACTCGACCATGTAGTCGTCGGAATGGAGGACGAAGCCGCGCGAGCGGTCGACCGGACCGCCATTGCGGATGATGATCGAGCGCGCCGGCTCGGGCAGGCGGATCGCCTCCTCCTCCTCCAGAACGTCGAGCTGGACCAGAAGATCGGGAAAGAGAAGCTGCTGCGGCTGGTTGACGATCAGCCCCATCGCGCCTTCTTCCGAATGGGCGCACAAATAGACGACCGAGCGCTCGAAGCGCTCGTCCTGCATTCCCGGCATCGCGATCAGGAACTGGTTCTCCAGGAAACCCTGACCTGCGGCACCCTTTCTGTGGCCCAGTATGTCCATGTCGAAATCGTAACCCGTTTCCGATAAAGGCGAAAGTCAAGCCGGTGTCATTTGTTGAACCGTCATCACCGCGAAATGATCCATCGGAACCAGGCGGGACATTGCCAAGACCGGCGCGGCGGGTCAAAACCGGTGGCATGAAAGCCCGATCTGCACTTCTCGCGGCCGTTGCCTTTTTCGTGCCCGCCCTCGCTCATGCCGGCGCCAGCGACTGGCACGAAATGACCGGCGGCAAGCTGCGGCTCGTGACCGAGCGGACGGCAGACTCCGATGGCGTCTTGCGCGGGGCGCTCGAAATCCGCCTCGACGAAGGCTGGAAAACCTACTGGCAGGAGCCGGGCGAAAGCGGCGTCGCGCCGCAGATTTCGCTGCACGAGGCCGCATCCGCCGCAAGCGTCGCGCTGCGTTTTCCCGCGCCGCAACGCTTCGACGACGGCGCGTCGCAATGGGCGGGATATGACGGGGACGTCACGCTGCCGATCATCGTCTCGGGCCTTGCCGACATCGAAGCGCCGCTCGGCGTCGACATCTTCCTCGGCGTCTGCGAGACGATCTGCGTGCCCGTGCAGACGACGCTGACCGCAACGCCTTCCGACGACATCGGACCGCTCGACGAGGCCGGAATCGGCCGCGCCTTCGCCAATCTGCCAGGCGAGGCACAAAACGGATTCGAGGTCGTCGGCGCGAGCCGGAAGGCGGACGTGCTGGCCATCGAGGTCGACCTGCCGAACGGAATCGAAACGGCCGATCTCTTCCTCGCCGGCCATGACGGGCTGATGCTCGCCGCGCCGGAATTTACGCCCGGTTCTTCGGGCGGGATCTTCACCGCACGCATCCTGTCGACAGACAAGGATGGCGCGGTCGCCGCCGACTACACGCTGGTCGCGGGCGACGCGGCGGTAGCCGGCACGCTCGCCCTGCCCTGACGCATTGCCAAGGCGGGCGCGGCCCGCTATCGCGGAACTCCCAATAATTCGGAGCTAAGAGATGACGATTTCGGTTGGCGACAAACTGCCCGACGCGACCTTCAAGACCATCGGCGCGGACGGCCCCGTCGGTATCACCACCGGCGAACTGACGGCCGGCAAGAAGGTGGTGCTGTTCGGCGTGCCGGGAGCCTTCACGCCGACCTGCTCGAACAACCACCTGCCCGGCTACCTCGAAAATTACGACGCGCTGAAGGACAAGGGCGTCGACACGATCGCCGTCGTCGCCGTCAACGACATCCACGTCATGACCGCCTGGGCGCGCTTCACCGGCGGCGAAGGCAAGCTGATGTTTCTCGCCGACGGCAGCGGCGAATTCGCCAAGAAGTGCGGGCTCGACGTCGACCTTTCGGCGGCCGGCATGGGCCTGCGCGCGACGCGCTTCTCGATGATCATCGAGGACGGCATCGTCACCGCGCTCCACAGCGGCGACGCGCCGGGGAAAGCGGTGGAATCGGGCGCGGCGAAGATCCTGGAGACGCTTTAGGCTTTACGGGTCGCGTTGCCGATCAGGCGCGGCTTTCGGGCCGGAGCGGGAGGCGTCTCGGCATGTTCCGCAGGCGCCTTTTTCTTCGGCTTGAAGGGGGCCATGGCGAGGCGGGCGAGTTCGTCCGCCCGCTCGTTTTCCGGGTGGCCGGCATGGCCCTTGATCCAGTGCAGCGTGACGTCGTGCTTCTGCCGCGCCGCATCCAGCGCCTGCCAGAGTTCTGCATTCTTGACCGGCTTCTTGTCGGCGGTGCGCCAGCCATTCTTCTTCCAGCCGTGAATCCATTTGGTCAGCCCGTCGCGGACATAGTTGGAATCCGTGTAGAGATCGGCCTTGACCGGCTCCTTCAGCGCCTGCAAGGCCGAAATGGCGGCGAGCAATTCCATGCGGTTGTTTGTGGTGTCGGCCTCGCCGCCCGACAGTTCCTTTTCGATCCCGCCGAAGCGCAGGATCGCGCCCCAGCCGCCGGGGCCGGGATTGCCCGAGCAGGCACCGTCGGTGAAGATTTCGACATGTTTGGTCATCGGGGCAGTCCGTATTCGGCGGCGGAGGCCACCTGCCGGTGGAAGCGCATCCTGCGCAGATATTCGAGCGGGTCCTTCTTGACGACCAGGCTGCCGGCGGGCGTGTTCACCCAGTCGTAGAGCCGCGTCAGCATGAAGCGCAGCGCGGCGCCGTGGGCGAGAATCGGCAGCGCGGCGGCCTCGGCGTCGGACAGCGGCCGGACCGAGGTGTAGCCCCTCAGAAGCGCGGCGCCCTTGGTGAGGTTGAAGGCATGGTCGCGCTCGAAGCACCAGGCGTTGAGGCAGATCGCGACGTCGTAGGCGAGGAAATCGGTGCAGGCGAAGTAGAAATCGATCAGGCCCGCGTCCTGACCGAGGAAGAGCACGTTGTCGGGGAAGAGATCGGCGTGGATGGTGCCGGCCGGCAGGTCACGCGGCCAGTTGGCTTCGACGCGGGCAAGATCGGCATCGGTTTCGGCGGCAAGGCCCGGCTCGACCGCGTCGGCGCCGTCATGCGCCTTGTCCCAGATCGCGCGCCAGCCTTCGATGGAAAGCGCGTTCGGTCGCGTCATCGCGAAATCGGCGCCGGCGAGGTGCATTTTCGCGAGCGCTTCGCCGACCGCGCGGCAATGCTCGGCCGTCGGGCGGCGCGGCCACATGCCTTCGAGGAAGGAGACGATGGCGGCGGGGCGGCCGGCGAGTTCGCCGATCAGCGGGCCGGCCTTCGGCGCGATAGGGACCGGGCAGCGCACGCCGCGCGCGGCCAGATGCTGCTTCAGGCCGAGGAAGAAGGGCAGGTCGTCGCGGTTGACGCGCTTTTCGTAGAGCGTCAGGAAATAGGCGCCGGCCGTGGTGTGGAGGAGATAGTTCGAGTTCTCGACACCCTCGGCGATGCCCTTGTAGGAGGTCAGCGTGCCGATGTCGTAGGCCGTCAGGAAGTCGGCGAGTTCGATCTCGTTGATGTCGGTGTAGACGGCCATGGAAGTCCGGAAGCGCTGGAATTTGCCTCTGTCTAGACGCTTCCATTGACGAACGCCATGTCGGCACTCGTCAATTCCACATCGCGCAGCGCGCTCATGACGGGGAAGTTCTCCGTTTCCTCCGCGGTGATCACCACGTCGAGCGTGACGTCGTAGCGGGCGCGGAAGGCTTCGATGATCTCGTCGATGATGATCTCGGGCGCCGAGGCGCCGGCCGACAGGCCGAGGACCGCGATGTCGCCGATCTCGTGCCACGGAATCTCGCTCTCGCGCTGGACGAGAAGCGCACGCGCGGCCCCTGCCCGCTCCGCGACCTCGACCAGACGGCGCGAGTTGGATGAATTGGGCGCGCCGACCACGAGGAAGAAATCGGCGCCGGGGGCGGCTTCCTTCACCGCCTCCTGGCGGTTGGTGGTGGCGTAGCAGATCGATTCGGCGGCCGGCGCCTCGATCTGCGGGAAACGCTCCTGAAGCGCGCGGATGACGCCGGCCGTGTCCTCGACGGACAGCGTCGTCTGGGTGACGAAGCCGAGATCCGTTTCGGGGGCAAAGTCGAGACTGGAGACTTCGGCCTCGGTTTCGACCAGCGTGACGTCGCCGTCGGGCAACTGCCCCATCGTGCCGATGACTTCGGGATGGCCGGCATGGCCGATCAGCACGACATGGCGGCCGAGACGGGAATGGCGCATGGCCTGCTTGTGGACCTTGGAGACGAGCGGACATGTGGCGTCGAGATAGAAGAGATTGCGCGCCTGCGCGTCCGCCGGCACGGATTTGGGCACGCCATGGGCGGAAAAGACGACCGGCTTGTCGGCGTGTTCGGCGGGAATCTCCTCGAGTTCCTCGATGAACACCGCGCCGCGCGCCTTCAGCCCCTCGACGACATATTTGTTGTGAACGATCTCGTGGCGGACATAGACGGGGGGGCCGTATTTCTTCAGCGCCAGCACCACGATCTGGATTGCACGGTCGACGCCGGCGCAGAAGCCGCGCGGTTCGCACAATCTCAACGTCAGGGGGCGCTTTTCGACGGTCATGAAATCTCTCTTCGCCAAAACCCGGACATGCGGTCTCGACCGGCCGGTGTCAAGGTTTGCGCCGCGATCGCCAGAACCAGGCACCCAGCACGCCGAGAAGCGCGAGCGCGAGGCCATACCAGGTAATGGCATATTGGAGATGGTTGTTCGGCATGTCGATCATGGTGACGCCGCCGATCGGCAGGCCGCCCGGATTGGCCGTGCCGTCGGCATCGAGGAAGAAGGGCAGCACCTCGGCCCCGCCCGGCAGGCCCGCCGTCGCGGCCATCGCGTCGATGTCCTTCCAGAAGAAGATGTTCTTCTCCGGCTCGTTCTCGGGGACGATGAAGGACGGCTTTTCGTCGAGCCGGTCGCGGGCCAGTCCCTCGACCGTCACGCGCCCCTCGATCTGGCCTTCGGCGCGCGATGCGGCATCCTTTCGGTCAAAGGGCACGAAACCGCGATTGACGAACAGGAAGCGCCCGTCGTCGAGGCGCAGCGGGGTATAGACGTAATAGCCCGAGCCGCCCTGATGGGTGGCGAAGAAATGGCGCTCCGAGCCATGGACGAAGGTTCCCTCGGCGCGTGCCGGCCAGTAGTCGACGTCGCCGGCGCTCGCTTCCAGCGCCTCGATCTCGGCCAGCGGGCGCGGGGTGCCGGCAATGCGCTCGGCGATCGTCGCCAGCAGGTCTTCCTTCCAGTGAAGGCGCTGCACCTGCCAGGTGCCGAGAATGAGCAGAAGCGCCAGCGCGAGGATGCTGCAGATGGCGAGGCCGGCCGCCCAGACGCGGCCCATCCGGGGTGTTTCGATATCGGTCATTTCGGTCCGTCGAGCCGGCCTTCGGCCGCCTTGTTGGCATATTGAAGCGTGATGAGGACGCCCTTGGCGAGCCGCATCGCGGCGAGAGAGAGGCCGACGGCGAGTGGCACCCAAATCAGGAAATGCAGCCAGAGCGGCGGCTGGTAGCTTACCTCGACATAGAGCGCGAGCCCGACGACGACGAAGCCGACGATCAGGATGACGAAGGCAGCCGGCCCGTCGCCGGAATCGGCGAACGAATAGTCGAGCCCGCAGGCCCCGCAGCGCTCGTCCACGGCCAGGAAGCCCGAGAACAGCCGCCCTTCCCCGCAACGCGGGCAGCGCGCGGTCAGCCCGGCGCGAACCGGGTCGACGGGCGGGCGGTGTGCGCGGTCGTCGTTCATGCCGGTTCCTTTATCGGATCGGACCGCAAGATGCCAACGCCATGGCGACGCAGGTCGGGCGATGGATAGACCGAGGCTACTACGCGCAGGCAGTGCAGATCCCACCCCAAAAGCAAACCGGCCGCGCTTGCGCGCGGCCGGTTTCACATCTCGAGGCGGACCGCGATCAGTGCGCGGCGATCGGAGCGCCGATGGAGGCCCATACGTAGATCGAGACGAAGAGGAACAGCCAGACCACGTCGACGAAGTGCCAGTACCAGGCAGCCGCCTCGAAGCCGAAATGCTTTTCCTTGGTGAAGCCGTCATTCATCGCGCGGATAAGGCAGACCAGCAGGAAGATCGTCCCGATCAGGACGTGGAAGCCGTGGAAGCCGGTCGCCATGAAGAACGTGGCGCCGTAGATCGAACCGGCGAAGTCGAACGGCGCGACCATGTATTCGTAAGCCTGGACACAGGAGAACAGAACGCCGAGCGCGACCGTGAGTGCCAGTCCCCAGATCAGCCCCTTGCGATCGTCATGCAGGAGCGCGTGGTGCGCCCAGGTGACCGTGGTGCCCGACAGGAGCAGGATGATCGTGTTGTAGAGCGGCAGGTGGAAAGGGTCGAGAACCTCGATGCCGGCCGGCGGCCACTGGCCACCCGTATATTCGGTACGCGCGACCTGGGCGGCCTCGTCGTAAAAGAGGCTGGCGTCGAAGAAGGCCCAGAACCAGGCGACGAAGAACATCACCTCGGAGGCGATGAACATGATCATGCCGTAGCGCAGATGCAGCGACACGACGCGCGTATGATGGCCTTCGCGGCCTTCCCTGATCGTATCCGACCACCACGCATACATGACGTAGAGGATGATCGCCAGACCGATATAGAACAGCCAGGGACCCGCCAGATTGATGCCGAGAAGGCGGAACTGGCTGCCGTTCAGATACTGCATGTAGCCGACGCCGCCGAGCATCATGATGAAGGCGCCGACAGAGGCGATGAACGGCCAGGGGCTCGGGTCGATGATGTGGTAGTCGTGATTCTTTGCGTGTGCGTCTGCCATTTCAACCCCCGAATTCGGAATCGGCCGCTGCGTTGGTGTTGTCCCCCTCATCCGACTTCGCGGCGACCGAGGGAGCCTCGGCAACGGCGAAGAAGGTGTAGGACAGCGTAATCGTCCTGACGTCCTTGAGTTCGGGAACGTTCACGATCTCAGGGTCGACATAGAAGACAACCGGCATATCCATGGATTCGCCGGGTTGCAATTCGGTATCGGTGAAACAGAAGCATTCCACCTTCATGAAATAGGCGCCGGCCATATGCGGCGAGACGTTGAAACTCGCGCGGCCCGTGGCGGGGCGGTTCGACACGTTCGTCGCCCGATAGGCGACCTGCGTCGTCTCGCCGATCTTGAGCGTCGTCGAGCGCTGGACCGGCTCGAAGCGCCAGGCAAGTCCTCCCGAGACGTTGGCATCGAAGCGGACGTTGATATCCTGGTCGAGAATGGTCTGCGAATATTGTTCGGCGCGCTGCGTCGTGCCGCCATAGCCGGTGATCTGGCAGAAGAGCTCGTAAAGCGGCACGGCCGCATAGGCGACGCCGATCATCGAGGAAAAGAACACGGTGCAGGCGATCGCGACGGTGCGGTTGCGCTTCTGCTTGTCCTTGTCGAGCGTGTAGTTCCCAGCCATCGTCTGCTCCTACATCGGCCGCACGAGAATTTCCGGGCCGAGCTTGGTCAGGGTCGCCACATAGAAGATCACGACCATGGCGACCAGCGCCAGCGCGATCGCCAAATTGCGGCGCTTGCGGGCCTTCTTCTGCGCTTCCGTCAGTTCGACGGTCTCGATCGGCTTCATGGTCAAAGCCCCATCAAGCGGCCGACGGCGACGTCGCCCAGAAGGACCGCAAAGATCGCGAAGAGATAGACGAGCGAATAGGCGAAGAGGGCCTTCGCCGGACCCATCGACCGGTCGGCTTCGGGCATCCGCAGCACTTTCCACGCATACCAGATGAAGGCCGCGCCAAGCGCGATGGCGACGACGCCATAGACCGCCGACGTCATGCCGATCAGCCAGGGCGCGACGACGATGGCGGCGACGAGGAGCGAATAGCCGAAGATCTGGCGCTTGGTCGACGCCTCGCCGGCGACGTTCGGCATCATCGGAATGCCGACGCTGGCGTAATCCTGCGACTTGAATAGCGCCAGCGCCCAGAAATGCGGCGGCGTCCACAGGAAGATGATGAGGAAGAGGACGAGGCTTTCGAGCGACACCGAACCGGTGACGGCGGCCCAGCCGATCATCGGGGGAAAGGCGCCCGCCGCGCCGCCGATGACGATGTTCTGCGGCGTCGAGCGCTTCAGCCACATCGTATAGACGACGGCGTAGAAGAAGATGGTGAAGGCGAGCAGAGCGCCGGCGAGCGGATCGACCAGCAGGCCGAGCGTCATGACCGCGAGCACGGACAGGACGATGCCGAATGCCAGCGCCTGATCCGGCGTGACCCTGCCCGCGGGAATCGGGCGCTTTGCGGTGCGCGACATGACGGCGTCGATGTCGGCGTCGTACCACATGTTCAAGGCGCCCGAGGCACCCGCGCCGACGGCGATGGCGAGGATCGCGATCAGCGCGATGACCGGATCGATCGCGCCCGGCGCCGTCGCCAGACCTACGAAGGCGGTGAAGACGACCAGTGACATGACGCGCGGCTTCAACAGCGCCAGGAAGTCGCCGGGCATGGCTTCGGACACGCGGAACTCCGGCGCGTCCGTCAGGCTGTGCTTTTCGACCAGGGCCATTTGCTGCTCGTCACTCTCTTATCGGGAGAAACCGCCGGATGGCCGGCGGTTTCGTTGTTCGGTGCCGCAATCCGAGGTCACTTGACCTTGGGAAGCTGCTCCCACTGGTGGAAGGGCGGCGGCGAGGACAACTGCCATTCGAGCGTCGTTGCGCCCTCGCCCCACGGATTGGCGCCGGCCTCGCGCCTCTTCGAGAACGCCTCGAAGACGCCGTAGAGGAAGACCAGCACGCCGATCGCCGACAGATAGGAGCCGTAGGAGGAAACCAGGTTCCAGCCCGCATAGGCATCCGGATAGTCGATATAGCGGCGCGGCATACCGGCCAGACCCAGGAAGTGCTGCGGGAAGAAGATCAGGTTCACGCCGACGAAGGTGATCCAGAAGTGGAGCCGGGCGATGAACGAATTGTACATGTAGCCGGTCATCTTCGGGAACCAATAGTACCAGGCCGCGAAGATCGCGAACACGGCGCCCATCGACAGGACGTAGTGGAAGTGGGCCACCACGTAATAGGTGTCGTGATAGGCGCGGTCGAGACCGGCATTGGCGAGTTGGACGCCCGTCACGCCGCCGACGGTGAACAGGAAGATGAAGGCGATCGCCCACAGCATCGGCGTGCGCAGCGAGATCGACCCGCCCCACATGGTCGCGATCCAGGAGAAGATCTTGATGCCGGTCGGCACTGCGATGACCATCGTCGCGAAGACGAAATAGCGCTGCGTGTTGAGCGACAGGCCCGTCGTGTACATGTGGTGCGCCCACACCACGAAGCCGACCGCGCCGATCGCGACCATGGCATAGGCCATGCCGAGATAGCCGAAGACGGGCTTGCGCGAGAAGGTCGCGATGATGTGGCTGACGATGCCGAAGCCCGGCAGGATCAGGATGTAGACTTCCGGGTGACCGAAGAACCAGAACAGGTGCTGGTAGAGGATCGGGTCGCCGCCGCCTTCGGGCGCGAAGAAGGCCGTGCCGAAATTGCGGTCCGTCAGGAGCATGGTGATGCCGCCGGCCAGGACCGGAAGCGACAGAAGCAGCAGGAACGCCGTGATCAGCACCGACCAGGCGAAAAGCGGCATCTTGTGCAGCGTCATGCCCGGAGCGCGCATGTTGAAGATGGTGGTGATGAAGTTGATCGCGCCGAGGATCGAGGACGCGCCCGCAATGTGCAGCGACAGGATCGCCAGATCCATCGCCGGTCCGGGCGAGCCCATGGTCGACAGTGGCGGATACATCGTCCAGCCGGTGCCGACGCCATAGCCCCCGGCAGCGCCGGGAACGAACATCGAGATCATCAGCAGCAGGAAGGCGGGCGGAAGCAGCCAGAACGAGATGTTGTTCAGGCGCGGGAAGGCCATGTCCGGCGCGCCGATCATGATCGGGATCATCCAGTTGGCGAAGCCGCCGATCAGCGCCGGCATGACCATGAAGAAGATCATGATCAGGCCGTGGCCGGTCGTGAACACGTTGTACATGTGCTTGCCGGCGTCGAGCGCGGCATCCTCGGGGATGCCGTAGACCATCGAGGCCAGGCCGTGGAAGATCTGGATGCCCGGCTCCTGGAGTTCCCAGCGCATCATGACCGACATGAAGCCGCCGACGACGCCCGCAAAGATCGCGAAGATCAGATAGAGGGTGCCGATGTCCTTGTGGTTCGTCGAATAGACCCAGCGCGTCCAGCCATAGGGCTTGTGTTCGTGGTCTTCGTGAGCAGCAGCGCCTGCCATTTTCCCGCTCCGTTCCTTGTTCGATAGCATCGGACCGAAAGGTGGAATCCGATCTTCGGTGGATTCCGATGCTCAATCAGTAATGTGTCGGCTCAGTTGCCGGCGTCAGCTACGTCCTGGGTGCCTTCGATCGCGGCGATGAGCGCGCGGTTCGCATCGCCGAGATTTTCGGCGGCGGCGACGCGCCATTCGTCGAAAAGCTCCTGGCTCACGACGCGGATTCCGATCGGCATGAAGGCGTGATCCTTGCCGCACAATTCCGAACACTGGCCGTAGAAGAGGCCCTCGCGCGTGGCGCGGAACCACGTTTCGTTGATGCGGCCCGGCACGGCGTCCACCTTGACGCCGAAAGCGGGCATGGCGAATGCGTGCAGCACGTCGGCGGCGGTGACGAGCAGGCGCACGGTCGTATCGACCGGCACCACGACCTCGTTGTCGACGGCGAGAAGGCGCGGATAAAGGGCCATATCCTCCTTGCCTTCGGCGGCGCGATCGCCCTCCTGCAACATGATCGAGGAGAAGGAGACCGTCTGCTCATCCTCCGTGTCGGCCTGGTACTCATATTCCCAGTACCACTGGAATCCGGTCGCCTTGACCGTCATCGTCGGATCTTCGTCCGGGTCGTACTGCGCCGTCAGAAGCTGGAAGGACGGCACGGCAAGAAACAGCAGGATCACGACCGGAGCGACGGTCCAGACAACCTCGATCAGCGTGTTGTGGCTGGTGCGCGAGGGCACCGGATTGACGCTGGCGCGGTACTTGACGATGACCCAGGCGAGGAGCGCCGACACGAACAGCGTGATCGGCACGATGAACCAGAGCGTGTACTGCTCGAACCAGCGGATCTGCTCCATGATCGGCGTCGCGGCCTGCTGGAAACCGAGCTGCCAGTCGACCGGCTGTCCGGCCACCGCGGCCGACGCGCTCAGGACCGCCACTGCTGCGCTGAGGCCCAAAAGGAACTTCTTCATCACCCTCTCGTCTCCCGGATCGTCCGTCGCGCAGCGCCAATGCGGCAGCCGCCACGCGGATTGCATGGCTTTCTTCGCGCGTTCAAATCATACTCCGGGTTCGACCGCAAGAAAGCCATCAAAGGAGGTGTGCGGCATTTTTGCGCGCGCGGGGACCGTTCGCGCCAAAGCGCCCTCAATTCGCTCGATTTGTGGAAAACCCTGCGTCGACCGCGCCGGAAGCGCCATCACCCGGCCCCGGCAAACAAGGTGTGGAAGACAATGCGCGTCTTGCGATACACCTTGTCTCCACCTCCATCCGCGATTCGCAGGATCAAGATGACGTTCTTCCAAAGCCTCCGCCCGGCCCTCGCCACGCTCACGCTCGGCGCCGCCCTGATTTCCGGCAGCGCACTGGCGCAGCAGGCACCGCAAGGTGCGGTGCGCTCGACCCATGGCGCCTGGTCGCTGATCTGCGACACGCCCGCCGGCTCGACCTCCGAGCAATGCGCGCTGATCCAGAACGTCGTCGCGGAGGACCGGCCGGAGGTCGGGCTTTCCGTCGTGGTGCTGAAGACGGCGGACAACCAGGCGGAGATCCTGCGCGTGCTGGCGCCGCTCGGCGTGCTCCTGCCCAACGGGCTCGGCCTCAATGTCGACGGCGAGGACATCGGCCGCGCCTATTTCGTGCGCTGCTTCCAGGACGGCTGCTATGCCGAGGTGATTCTGGAAGAACCTCTCAAGACGACGTTGCGCAATGGCGAGGCGGCGACCTTCATCGTCTTCCAGACGCCGGAGGAAGGCATCGGCATCCCGGTGGAACTGGACGGCTTCGGCGAAGGCTTCGACGCGCTTCCCTAATTCGCACTGGAGTGGCCTGCAAATGGCGCCTCCCGGGAGCCACCATTTTCGGCACACCTCAGCACGAATTTGCGACGTCGCGTCATGGCAGAAGCAAGGTCGCGAAACCGGATCGGCGTCTCTATATAGGGCGGGTATCCCTGCCCGACGGAGAACAAATTGACCCAGCGCCTGATCGAACAGTTCGACATTTCCGAAGAGGCCGTGCGCCGGATCGTCTCCGATACGGTTGGCGGATCGGACGATGGCGAACTCTTCCTGGAATATCGCGAGGGCGAGGCGCTGGTGTTCGACAATGGCCGCCTGAAGACGGCGAGCTTCAACACCGACAAGGGCTTCGGGCTGCGCGCCGTCGCCGGCGAGGCGGTCGGCTATGCCCACGCCAACGAATTGTCTCAGACCGCGCTGCTGCGCGCGGCCGACGCGGTTGGGGCCGTGAAGGCCGGGCATTCGGGAACGCTCGCTGCCGCGCCGCAGGGCACCAACCGGAAACTTTACGGCGACGCCAACCCGATCGCCGAGCCGGGCTTCGAGGCGAAAGCCAAGCTGTTGCAGGAGATCGACGCATGGCTGCGCGGCCGGGACCCACGCGTGCGGCAGGTGACGGCCTCGCTCGCCGCCTCGTGGCAGCATGTCGAGATCGTGCGCGCGGACGGGCGGATCGCGACCGACGTGCGCCCCCTCGTGCGCTTCAACGTGGCGGTCGTCGTCGGCGACGGCGACCGGCAGGAGACCGGCTCCTACGGCGCGGGCGGGCGCAAGGGCTTCGGCGAATTCCTCGCCGAGGAAAGCTGGCAGTTCGCGGCCGGCGAGGCACTGCGGCAGGCGCTGGTGAATCTCGAGGCGGAGGACGCGCCCGCCGGCACGTTCGACATCGTGCTTGCAAACGGCTGGCCCGGCGTGATGCTGCACGAGGCGGTGGGGCACGGGCTCGAAGGCGACTTCAACCGCAAGAAGACCTCCGCCTTTTCCGGGCTGATGGGCAGCCAAGTCGCAGCCAAGGGTGTGACCGTGGTCGATGACGGCACGATCTCGGAGCGACGCGGCTCGCTGACGATCGACGATGAGGGCACGGCGACCAACCGCACCGTGCTGATCGAGGACGGCAAGCTCGTCGGCTACATGCAGGATCGCCAGAACGCGCGGCTGATGGGCATGACGCCGACCGGCAACGGACGCCGCGAGAGCTTCGCGCACCAGCCGATGCCGCGCATGACCAACACCTACATGACCGGCGGCGACCATACGCCGGAGGAGATCATCGCATCTGTGAAGGACGGCATCTACGCCGTCTCCTTCGGCGGCGGGCAGGTGGACATCACGTCGGGAAAGTTCGTCTTCGGCTGTACCGAATCCTACCGGATCGAAAACGGCAAGGTGACCCGGCCGATCAAGGGCGCGATGCTGATCGGCAACGGGCCGGACGCCATGCACCGCGTCTCGATGATCGGCAACGACATGAAGCTCGACACCGGCATCGGCATGTGCGGCAAGGCCGGACAGGGCGTCCCGGTAGGCGTGGGCCAGCCGCATCTTCGGATGGACCGGATGACGGTGGGCGGAACGCGGGCTTAGGTCAGATCCAGGACGCCTGCGATTTCGGCAGCCGGCCCTCCGGATCGATGATCTCCAGCCGCGGCCCTTTCGGGCCGTTCCACCTCCAGAGCGCCACGCAGGTTCCTCCCTTCGACATGAAGGACGGATAGACGACCCCGTCGATGCCTTGGTCGAGAAGGCGTTTGCGCAGGGCGTAGGTTGGCGGCTCACCGTCCACATCCATGATCTGCCGCCATTCGCAATCATGGATCGTCGCGTCGGTGCCGTTTTCGGCGAGCACATGGTGATCGGTCAGGTCCGCGAGCGTCGCGCCCGACAGTTCGAGCCGGACGATCAGGGCCGGGTGCTGGACAAAGCCCTGATTGTATTCCGCCCAGGCCGTCGATAGCTCGCGCGCGGCATAGATGGTCGGCGCGCCGACCGGGTTCCAGCGACCTCCGAACCGTGCCGCCCCCTCGCCCGACAAAGGCGCGAAGGACCAGCGCGGCACGAAGGCGCGCCAGAGCGCAACCGGCGCCTCGTCAGGCATAGATTCCGGCGCGCACCGATTCGAGATAGGTGAGAACCTTGTCGCCCTTGCCTTCGCCGACCAGATCGTAGGCCGTCTTGCCGGCCCAGCCAGGGATGGGCTGGTGCTTGAACCAGATGGCGGCACGGGCGTCGCTGCCAGTCATTTCGGCGGCCATGGCAAGAATGCGCACGAGCGGGCTCAGCGCCGCATCGACCTTGCGCCCGCCCTTGACCGAGGCCAGCGTGTTGCGGGCAAGGCCGACGAGGCCGGCCAGTTCGCTCATCGTGACACCGAGCCGTTCGGCCACGCGGCGCGGCGACAGGAACGGCGTCGCGCCATCGCCATAGTGGGACGCGAATGCATCGAGCGTTGCCATGATCATGCCCTTTCGTGCGCTTCTATTATCAAGTCAATGCCAGATTTACGCTCAATTCATGCGCAATTCAAGATCACTGGTAAGGACGCCATTCCGACCGACGAGCGGCGAGGAAGAACCGGCGAATTTTTCACCGCCGCTTCTTCGGCTTCTCCAAAAGTGCCACGGCTTCGACATGCGGCGACCAGAGGAACTGGTCGACGGGCGTCACGGATTTCAGCGCGTAGCCGCCGGAGATCAGGATTTCGAGGTCGCGGGCGAGTGTGACGGGGTTGCAGGAGACGGCGGCGACATATGGCACGCTCGAGCGCGCGATCTGTCTGGCCTGATCTTCAGCGCCGGCGCGGGGCGGGTCGAAGACGAGGCCGTCGAAGCGGGCGTCGATCTCCTTGAAGGTCAGCGGGCGGCGGAAAAGATCGCGCTTTTCCGTAGTGACGGTCTTCAGGCCATCGGCGAAGCGGAAGGCGCGGTCGAGGGCGGCAAGCGCCGGGGCGTCCGCTTCGACGGCGTGGACCTGTGAGCGTTTCGCGAGCCTGAGCGCGAAGGTGCCCCAACCGCAGAACAGGTCCGCAACGTTCTTCGCCCGGCGCAAATGCTCGATGACGAGCGTCGCCATCGCGCCCTCGGCATGAGCGACGGCCTGGGCGAAGGCGCCGGGCGGCGGATTGACCGCGACGTCGCCGGCCATCAGCACCGGCTTTTTCGGCTCGATGACGATTTCGCCGTCGACGCTGACGCGCGCGAAGCCGGCGCCAATGGCGAGGCGGGAGGCAGCGTGGCGGGCGGCGTCGGTCAGCTTGCCGGCGTCGCGCAATTCGATGTCGAGGCCGGTTTCGGTCGCGGTGACGGCCATGCGGAAGGCGTCGCCGGTATTGGCGAGAATGCGGGCGAGGTCGCGCAGCTTGTCGCGTGCGGCAACGATGGCAGGAGCCGAGATCGGGCATTCCTCGATGTCGACGATCTGATGCGAGAGCGCCTGGTTGTAACCGAGCAGCATCGCGCGCTCGGTGCGGCGGACGGCGAAGACGACGCGACGGCGCGAATGCAGCGGACAGACGACGATATCGCCGACGGGCGCATCGATGCCCCTGCCCTTCAATGCGGCGACGACCTTGTCGCGCTTCCATGCGCGATAGGCAGGGTCGGCCATGTGTTGCAGCGCGCAGCCGCCGCAGGTGCCGAAATGGCGGCAGGCGGGCACGACGCGTTCGGGCGCCGGGTCGAGCACGGCGAGAAGGTCGGCGCGGTTCTTGCCGACCGCCGCCGTCACGCGCTCGCCGGGCAGCGTGAAGGGCACGAAAATCTGGCTATTGCCGGAGAGCGCAACCCCATCGCCTTGCGAACCCAGATGGTCGATGGTGAGCGCGGTGCTCATCGGTCCTTCACTCCGGCCAAAAGGAATTCGCGGTTGCCGTCGCCGCCCTCTATGGGTGACGGGACGAGCCCGGTCACGCGCCAGCCGGGCATGGCGTCGAGCCAGTTCCGAAGGTCTTCGGCGACGATTTCAGCCTGGGCCGGATCGCGCAGGAGACCGCCCTTGCGGATCGCATCGCGGCCCGCCTCGAATTGCGGCTTGACCAGGAAGACGCCGCGCGCGCCAGGCGCCGCAAGGGCGAGTGCGGGCGGCAGGGCTAGCTTCAGCGAGATGAAGGAGACGTCGGAGACGAGGAAATCGGGTGCGATGCCGTTCAGGTGCTCGGCGGCAAGATCGCGGGCGTTGAGGCGCTCGATGGAGGTGACGCGCGGGTCGCCGGCGAGCGCCGCGTCGAGCTGGTCATGGCCGACATCGATGGCGAAGACATGCGCCGCGCCGCGGTCGAGCAAAACCTGCGTGAAGCCGCCGGTCGAGGCGCCGATGTCGAGCGCTGTCGTGCCGTCGGGATCGATGCCGAACGCATCGAGCGCGTGGACGAGCTTCAGCGCCGCGCGGGAAACATAGTCCTGCGCCGGGTCGTCGACGGTGATTTCGGCATCCGAGGAAACGCCGAGGCCGGGTTTGGTCACCACCGCGCCGGCAACGCAGACCGTGCCGCGCAGGATCGCGTCGCGCGCCCGCGAGCGCGATGCGAAATGCCCGCGCGCGACGAGCAATTCGTCCAGTCGCGTCCTTTCCGCGTTCACGCGGTGGCGGCTGCGCGGTCGCGGCCCAGAGCGGCAAAGACGGTGCGGACGATGCCGGCGGAATCGAGACCCGCATCGGCATACATCTTTTCCGGCTTCGCATGGTCCGTGAATGCATCAGGCAGGACCAGCGGGCGCACCTTGATGCCGGTTTCGAGCAGACCCTCATGGGCGAGGAAATGGAGGACGTGGCTGGCAAAGCCGCCGATCGCGCCTTCCTCGACGGTGACCAGTACCTCGTGCTCGCGCGCGAGGCGGCGGACGAGGTCCTCGTCAAGCGGCTTGGCGAAGCGGGCATCGGCGACGGTGGTGGAAAGACCTGCCGCGTCGAGTTCCTCGGCCGCGAGCAGGCAGTCGGCCAGGCGCGTGCCGAAGGACAGAAGCGCGACCTTGGTGCCTTGCTTGACGATGCGGCCTTTGCCGATCTCCAGAATTTCGCCCCGCGCGGGCATTTCGACGCCGACGCCGTTGCCGCGCGGATAGCGAAAGGAGATCGGCCCGTCATCATAGGCGGCGGCGGTGCGCACCATGTGTTTCAGTTCCGCCTCGTCGGCGGCGGCCATGACGACGAAACCGGGGAGCGAGGCGAGATAGGTGACGTCGAACGCGCCGCAATGGGTGGCGCCGTCCGCGCCGACATAACCCGCCCGATCGATGGGAAAGCGCACCGGCAGATGCTGGATCGCGACGTCGTGGACGACCTGATCGTAGGCGCGCTGGAGGAAGGTCGAATAGATGGTGGCGAAGGGCTTGTAGCCTTCGGTCGCAAGACCGGCGGCGAAGGTGACGCCGTGCTGCTCGGCGATGCCCACATCGAAGGTGCGGCCGGGAAATTCCTTGCCGAAATGGTCGAGGCCGGTGCCGGACGGCATGGCAGCCGTCACCGCGACGATCTTCTCGTCCTCGCGCGCTTCCTGGATCAGCGCATCGGCGAAGACCCTGGTATAGGCCGGCGCGTTGGCGGGGGCCTTGGCCTGCGCGCCGGAAATGACGTCGAACCTGGAGACGCCGTGATATTTGTCGGCGGCTTCCTCGGCGTGCGCGTAGCCTTTACCCTTCTTGGTCACGACGTGGATCAGGATCGGCCCGTCGCCATTGTCGCGGACATTCTTCAGGACCGGGACGAGATGTTCCAGATTGTGGCCGTCGATCGGGCCGATATGGAAGAATCCGAGTTCCTCGAAAAGCGTTCCGCCGGTGACGTAGCCACGCGCGTGCTCGACCGCGCGGGTGATCGCCTTGTCGGCGCGCTTGCCGAGATAGGAGGTCAGCTTCTTGCCGAAATCGCGGATGCCGGCATAGGTCGAACCGGAGGCGAGGCGCGCCAGATAGTGGCTCATCGCGCCGGAGGGCGGGGCGATCGACATGTCGTTGTCGTTGAGGATGACGATCAGCCGCGCGTCGAGCGCGCCGGCATTGTTCATCGCCTCATAGGCCATGCCGGCCGACATCGCGCCGTCGCCGATGACGGCGATGACGTTGTTCTTCGCGCCCGACAGGTCGCGCGCCACGGCCATGCCGAGCCCGGCCGAAATCGAGGTCGAGGAATGCGCCGCGCCGAACGGGTCGTATTCGCTTTCGGAGCGCTTGGTGAAACCGGACAGGCCGTTTTCCTGGCGCAGGGTGCGAATGCGGTCGCGCCGGCCGGTCAGGATCTTGTGCGGATAAGCCTGATGGCCGACGTCCCAGATGATGCGGTCGGCGGGCGTGTCGAAGACGTAATGCAACGCGACCGTCAGTTCGACGACACCCAGCCCCGCGCCCAGATGCCCGCCTGTCTGCGAGACGGCGTCGATCAGTTCGTGACGCAATTCGTCCGCCAGTTGCGGCAGGTCGCCTTCCTTCAGGCGGCGAAGGTCCGCCGGAACCTTGACCTGGTCCAGAAGCGGCGTCTCGGGGGGTGATTTCACAGGTGCCATGATCTCTCGTCGCGCGTTAACGGGGAGATAGTGGCTCGGGTTGCGAAAGTAAATGCGACGCTCAGCCCTCGGGAAGCGGAATGCGCTCCTCGGCGTCGCCCGGCACGATGTCGAACCGGCCGGTGCGCCATTCCTCCTTCGCCTGTTCGATGCGTTCTTTCGACGACGAGACGAAGTTCCACCAGATATAGCGCTGCGAGCCGAGCGAGGCACCGCCGAACAGCATCAAATGCGCTCCGCGTTCTGACGACACGACGATCTGGTCGCCCTCCCGGAAAACGAGAAGCTGGTTGTTGGCGAAGCGGTCGCCCGCAATCTCAACCTCGCCTTCCAACAGATAAATCGCGCGCTCCTCGGTTTCGGCGGGGATGGGAATGCGCCCGCCGGGCTTCAACGTGATGTCCACATAGAGCGTGTCGGACGCGGTGCGGACCGACGCCCTGAGGCCGGAAAACGAGCCGATGACGACACGGCCGGTCGCCTCCTCGCCGTCGATCTCGGGAAGTTCGGCGCGGCCGGTATTCTCGAACAGCGGCGCGATCTCCTCCTTGTCTTCCGGCAGAGCCAGCCATGTCTGGAGGCCGGAAATCGACAACGGACCACCTCGCAATTCCTCGGGCGAGCGCTCAGAATGAACGATGCCGCGACCGGCCGTCATCAGGTTCACATCGCCCGGTTCGATTACCATTTCGGTGCCGAGCGAATCGCGGTGCCGGATCTTGCCATCGAAGAGATAGGTGACGGTCGACAGCCCTATATGCGGGTGCGGGCGCACGTCGAGCGCCTGCCCCGCGCGCAGGATCGCCGGCCCCATGCGGTCGAAAAAGATGAACGGCCCGACGAGACGGCGGCGTGCGGACGGCAATGCGCGGCGCACTTCGAGGCCGCCAATGTCATGGGCGCGCGGGATGATCAGGGTCTCGATGGCATCGCAGGCGAAGGCATCGCCGGCAGCGGGATCGGTTCCAGGGAAGAAGCTCATGTGACCTCCGGGAAGATGCTACCATTCAGGAAATGTTCGGTTATTTCGTCGTCCAATGCATTGAATTCTTCAAGTGATAGCTTATTATACATTCCCGCAAGCAGACCAAGCTTTATAGCACTGGACTTTGGAACGATGCCCTCTGCTTTAAGTCTGCCTGCATTCTGCTTGAACCGTTCATGTGCCCACGGCTGAATGCATCTGAAGGGCGGCAGGATAATCCATCCATCATCGTCACCGACGGCTGTGTACTCGCCAGCCGCAACGCAAAGAGCAGTGATGGCGCAGACGATCGCGGCCCGATCGTCGTGATTTCGAAATTCATCGAATGAGAATTTTAGCTGTCGCGCTGGAAGAAGTGAACAAACCAATTCCTCCAAAGTACCAGTCTCTGCAAGCACCCCGTAAAAAATATCGGACGATGCTTTACGTTTATTTTTGAGCCCATTTGGGTCTCGTAAAAGCACGCCAAGAAATGACGTTGGAAACGCTTCGACGATAGCGAGTGAATGAATTTTCTCTTCGTGCTCGGCACGTTCGACCAAGCGAGCATTCGCGAGGAGCATCGCGCAACGCGTGGCGTGCCAATTTAGCAGTCGCCCATTGTATGAGCTCGTTTGACCGGGCTTACCGATGTATGGCTGAAACCCTAAAGTCAGCACTCGCTCTGCAAATCGGTAGGTTGAGCCATCCGCAAAGCCAGTAAGAAGCGGTCCGTCGATTGCGACGCAAAGTGCGCCGCCGGAGAGTACTTCCAAGATTGTAGCTGAGCGCTCAGATTCGATTGCGCGAAACCGCTTTACATTTACGTCGATCGACGTTGCATTCCAGCTTATGCGAGCGACAGCGCTTGACGCTCGCTTCTCCGACCATCCGACATCAATCCCTCCGACCGACCCAACTTCAGGTAATGGTATGGGAATTGATGTTTTGATCATGTTCAGTCCCCGTCGAGCGGCTCCGTGCCCATCGGCTTGCCATCCCGCGACAGACGGATCTTCTCCACCTTGTCTTCGGCCGCCTTCAGAAGCTGGTCGCAATGCGCCTTCAAGGCTTCGCCGCGCTCGTAGATGCGGATCGACTGGTCGAGGGGGACGTCGCCGCGCTCGAGGTCGTCGACGATGCGCTCCAGCGCTTCCAGCGCCTGTTCGAAGCTCATCGCCTTGATGTCGGCATTCGGGGTGGTCTGGTCGGTCATGGTCATCCCTTCATCAGGCGGGCGATGTGGACGGCGGCCGAGAAGGCCAGGCCCTGCAAATCGTAGCCGCCTTCGAGCAGCGAGACGAGGCGGTTGTTCGAATGGCGCGTCGCGCGCTCCATCAGTTCGCCCGTCGCCCAGTCGAAATCGTCTTCGGTCAGGTTGATCTCGGCGAGCGGGTCGCGGTGGTGCGCGTCGAAGCCGGCGGAGATGATGATGAGGTCGGGGCGGAACTCGTCGAGCGCGGGAAGGACGCGGCCGTTGAACGCCTCGCGGAAGGTTTCGCTGCCGGTGCCCGGATCGAGCGGCGCGTTGACGATGTTGCCGGCGCCGGTCTCGGATTTCGCGCCGGTGCCCGGATAGAGCGGCATCTGGTGCGTGGAGCAGTAGAGCACGGACGGGTCGTCGTAGAAGATGTCCTGCGTGCCGTTGCCGTGATGGACGTCCCAATCGACGATCGCGACGCGCTCGGCGCCGTGCGCCTTCTGGGCGTGGCGGGCGGCGATGGCGGCGTGGTTGAAGAGGCAGAACCCCATCGCCGTCGCCTTCTCGGCGTGGTGGCCGGGCGGGCGGGAGGCCACGAAGACATTGTCGGCGCGGCCGGCGAAGACATCGTCAACAGCCGCATTGGCGGCGCCGACGGCGGTGAGCGCCGCGTCGAGGCTCTTCGGGCTGACCGTGGTGTCGCCGTCGATGCTTGCCAAACCTTCTGCCGGGATCAGCGCGCGCAGCTTGTCGACATGGCTTTGCGGGTGGGCGTAGAGCACGGTTTCGATGTCGCCCATCGGCGACAGATGCCGGTCGAGCCGCTCGAACGCCTCGGCCTCCAGCGCGCGTTCCAGCGCGCGCAGGCGGTCCGGCCGCTCGGGGTGGCCGGCGGGCATCAGATGTTCGAGATAGATCGGGTGCGTGTAGAGACGTGTGACCATGGGCGCATGATATAGGGCCGATCAGGGCGCGTGGCCACGCCCCGATTTCACTTCCTGCCAGCGATCAACAGCGATCAGCTCTGGATGATCTCGGTCGACGCGATTTCGATGCCGAAGCCCTCGAGGCCGATATAGTGACGCGGGCGCGAGGCCAGAAGGCGGATCGACGAGATGCCGAGATCGCGCAGGATTTGAGCGCCGAGGCCGATCTCGCGCCATTCGTCCTCGCGCACCATTGCCTCCTCATGCGCCTCGCGCTCGCCCATCGGCCGGTTGCGCGCATTGTGCGCCACGCCGACCGAGCCTTCGCGCAGATAGACCAGCACGCCGCGCTCGCTGCCGAATTTGGCGAGCATGTCCTTCAATTCGGACCCCGTGCCGAACACGTCGGCGACGACGTCCTCGGTGTGGAGCCGGACCGGCACGTCGCGGCCGTCGCGAATGTCGCCGAAGACGATGGCGAGGTGGTGCATCGTGTCCCATGGCAGGCGGTAGGTCAGCGCGCGCGCCTTGCCGCCGGGCGTCTCGATCTCGAAATCGGAGATGCGCTCGATCAGCGTTTCCTGGCGCTGGCGATAGGCGATCAGGTCTGCGACGGAGACTTCCTTCAGCCCATGCTGGCGGGCGAAGCCCTGGACCTGCGGGCCGCGCATCACCGTGCCGTCGTCATTGACGAGTTCGCAGATGACGCCGACCGGGGGGAGGCCGGCGAGCTTGCAAAGATCGACGGCGGCCTCGGTGTGGCCGGAGCGCATGAGCACCCCGCCCTCGCGGGCGACGAGCGGGAAGATGTGGCCGGGACGGACGAAATCGGCCGCGCCGACATTGCCGTTGGCGAGATTGCGCGCCGTCAGCGTGCGGTCCTCGGCCGAGATGCCGGTGGTCGTGCCGTGCTTGAAATCGACAGACACCGTGAAGGCCGTCGAGTGCGGTGCGTCATTGTCGGCGACCATCGGGTTCAAATTCAGCCGCTTGGCGTCCTCGCGCGTCATCGGCGTGCAGACGATGCCCGAGGTGTGGCGCACGATGAAGGCCATTTTCTCGGGCGTGCAATGAACGGCGGCGACGATCAGATCGCCCTCGTTCTCGCGGCCGTCATCGTCCATGACGACGACGATCTCGCCACGCTCGAAGGCGCGGATGGCTTCGACGGTCTTTTGCTGGTCGTAAGGCATGGACTGGATGAACCCTGACTAGATGCGGCCCGTCTGGCCGCGATGTCTCAAATAATGATCCGCGATCGCGCAGGCGACCATCGCCTCGCCGATCGGGACGGCGCGGATGCCGACGCAGGGGTCGTGGCGGCCCTTGGTGCGGATGTCGACTTCCTGGCCGTCGACATCGATCGACTGGCGCGTGTTGAGGATCGACGAGGTCGGCTTGACGGCGAAGCGGGCGACGACCGGCTGGCCGGTAGAGATGCCGCCGAGGATGCCGCCGGCCTTGTTGGACAAAAAGCGCGGGCCGTCATTGCCCATGCGCATCTCGTCGGCATTCTCCTCGCCGGTGATGCGGGCGGCGTCGAAACCGTTGCCGATCTCGACGCCCTTGACGGCGTTGATCGACATCAGGCCCGACGCGATCTCCTGGTCGAGCTTGGCGTAGATCGGCGCGCCGAGGCCGGCGGGAACATTATCGGCGACGATCTCGACGATGGCGCCGACGGAGGAGCCGGACTTGCGGATGCCGTCGAGATACTCCTCGAAGACGGGCACGGATTTCGGGTCGGGCGTGAAGAACGGGTTGTTGGCCGACTGAACGAAATCCCAATCCCAGTTGGCGCGGTCGATGTCCTTGACGCCCATCGAGACGAGCGCGCCGCGCACGACCATGCCGGGCACCACCTTTCGCGCGAGCGCGCCCGCGGCGACGCGGGCCGCCGTCTCGCGGGCCGACGAGCGCCCGCCGCCGCGATAGTCGCGCAGGCCGTATTTGACGTCATAGGTGTAGTCGGCATGGCCGGGGCGATACTGCCGGGCGATCTCGCCGTAATCCTTGGAGCGCTGGTCGACATTCTCGATCAGCATCGAGACGGGCGTGCCGGTGGTGACGAGTTCGTCGCCATCTTCCAGCACGCCGGACAGGATCTTCACCTGGTCGGGCTCCTGGCGCTGGGTGACGAAGCGCGACTTGCCGGGGCGGCGGCGGTCGAGATCGGCCTGGATGTCGGAAAGCTGGAACCTGATTCCGGGCGGACAGCCGTCGACCACGCAGCCGAGCGCCGGCCCGTGGCTTTCGCCCCAGGTCGTCACGCGAAAGAGATGCCCGAACGTGTTGTGCGACATGCTGGTCCCTGCCCCGCCGGCCCGTCGAGGGCCGTTTCGCCACCGCTTCTATTGGCGTTTTCGCGGGGGGTCAAACCGCGCGGAGTTTTGACACATTGTTTCGTTTCAAACAGCCTCAAACGAGAATCCGGAGGATTTCATCTGATGCGCAAGATCGCCCTTCTCACCGCCGCCGCCGCGCTCTTCGCCTCGGCAGCCCTCGCCGCCAATGACGAAGGTCCGATCACCGCCATCGACCGCGAGGCGATGACGATCACGCTCGAAAACGGAAACGTCTACAAGCTGCCCGGCGAGTTCGACATCGAGGCGATTTCGGAAGGCATGGACGTGCTGCTCGCCTATGAGGAAATCGAGGGAGAGAAGCAGATCACGGATATGGATGTGGGGAATTAGCTAGAGCCACTCAAGCCCCTCCCCGTCCCACCGCAGGATGCGATCCTGCGGGATGACGAGCGCCGCGGCTTCCGTTGCGCCCATGCCGCCGGCGATGCGGAAGACGGCACGGATGATGCCGCCATGGGTGACGCAGACGGTCGGGGGCGCGATTTCCTCGAAAAAGGGCCGGAAGCGGGACATCAGCCGGTCGTAGCTTTCGGCCGCGACGCCCGGCGGCACGAAATGCCATTTGTCGGCCTCGCGCTCGGCCGTCGCGCCCGGCCTGCCCGCCTCGACCTCTTCGAGGGTCTTGCCCTGCCAGTCGCCGAAATGAACCTCGATCAGGCGCGGATCGGTCAGGTAGCCGCGGCGCGGCAGGCCGGCCCCGGCGCGCACGCGCTCCATCGTCTCGCGGGTCCGTTTCAGCGGGCTGGCGACGAAGCGGAACGAGGCGATGTCGGGCTGTAGTTCGGCCAGCCGCTCGCCATTGCGGTCGGCCTGCGCGCGGCCGAGATCGTTCAGGTCCGTGTCGGCCTGCCCTTGCAGGCGCATGGTGGCGTTCCAGTCGGTCTGGCCGTGCCGGATGAAGTAAATGAGCGTTGCCATGCGTTTGGATTAGCGCGCCCCGTCGCCGGGCCGCAAGTTGCAGGCGGTCATTTGTTGGTGAGAGGCAGTCAGACCGTCGAGATGTCGGGCGCGTCCACCGCCTTCATGCCGACGACGTGATAGCCAGAATCGACGTGCAGCACCTCGCCGGTCATGCCCTTCGACATGTCGGAAAGGAGGTAGACGCCGGTCTGGCCGACTTCCTCGATGGTCACGGTGCGGCGCAGCGGAGCGTTGTACTCGTTCCATTTCAGGATGTAGCGGAAATCGCCGATGCCGGAGGCAGCCAGCGTCTTGATCGGACCGGCCGAGATCGCGTTGACGCGGATGTTCTTCGGGCCGAGATCGACCGCCAGATACTGCACGCTCGCTTCCAGCGCGGCCTTGGCGACGCCCATGACGTTGTAGTTCGGCATCACCTTCTCGGCGCCGTAATAGGTCATGGTCAGGAGCGAGCCGCCCTCGGCCATCAGCTTTTCGGCGCGCTGGGCGACGGCGGTGAGGGAGTAGACCGAGATGTCCATCGTCTTCACGAAATTGCCGTGGGTGGTGTCGACATAGCGGCCGACGAGCTCGTCCTTGTCGGAAAAGCCGATGGCGTGGACGACGAAATCGAGCTTGCCCCATTTGGCTTCGAGGTCGGCGAAGACGGCGTCGATCGTCGCCATGTCGGAGACGTCGCAATGGCCGGCCAGATGCGCGCCGAGTTCGGCGGCGAGCGGCTCGACGCGCTTCTTCAAGGCGTCGCCCTGCCAGGTGAAGGCGAGTTCGGCGCCCTGCTCTGCGCAGGCCTTCGCGATGCCCCAGGCGATCGAGCGATTGTTCGCCACGCCCATGATGAGGCCGCGCTTGCCGGCCATCAATCCATTCCCACCTGCCATGTCATTCCCTCGGCGCAATCACTTTGCCCGAGCCTATCGCATAGAGGGTGTGCGGCATCAAGCCGCGAGACCGCTGGACGGCGCCGGCGATCACGAAGCGCGGCGCGCGCGCATCAGGGCTTCGAGGTCGTCGTCACGGTCGGCCGGCAGCATGACGGAGACATGAACGTAGAGATCGCCATGGCCGCCATGCTTCGTCGGCAGGCCCTTGCCCTTGAGGCGCAGGCGCTTGTCCGAACTCGACCAGGCGGGAATCGCGACCGCGAGCCGCCCGGTCGGCGTTTCCACCGGCAGCCTGGCGCCCAGCACCGCGTCTTCCAGCGGAACGGGCAGGTCGACATGGAGGTCCCGGCCCTCGATGCGATAGAGCGGATGCGGCTTGAAGCGGATCTTGACAAGCGCGTCGCCCGGTTCACCGATGCCGAGCTGTTCGCCCTGCCCTTTCAGGCGGATCGTCTGCCCGTCCTCCAGAAAAGCCGGCAGCTTGACCGCGATCTTGCGCCCGTCGGGGAAGGCGGCAGTGACCTTGGCCGCCGTCGCGGCCTCCTCGATCGACACGTCGAGAACGACCTGAAGATCGCTGCCGCGCGGCTGGCGGCGCGGTCCGGCGCCCGGCTGCGGTCCGGCCTGCGCGCCCCCTTGCCGGAACGCCTGGCCGAAGATGTGGGAGAAGATGTCGTCGCCGGCATCGCCGAACGGATCGCGTCCTCCCGACGAGCGGAACTCGTAGCGCGCCCCGCCGGGGCCGCCAGCGGCCCGCCGGAAGCCGCCGAACGGATCACTGCCGCCGGCCGCGCCCTCGAAACCGGTGAAGCGCGGCTTGCCGGCCGCGTCGATTTCGCCACGGTCGAACTGGCCGCGCTTCTCGTCATCGCCGACGATCTCGTAAGCCTGGCTCGCCTCGGCGAAACGCTCCTGCGCCTTCGGATCGTTGGCGTTCTGGTCCGGATGGTATGTCTTCGCCAGCTTCCGGTAAGCCGCCTTGATGTCCTTGGCCGAGGCGTTCTTGGCAACGCCCAGAACCTGATAGGGATCGCGCATCTTTGCTTGCCCAGCCATTTGCCTGAATTGATGGATGATTCAGGCACAATATGCGCATGGCCGGACAGGAATTCCAGTGCCATTCAGTTCCGCGACAGGGCGGCGACCGGATCGAGGCGGGCGGCCTTGCGGGCCGGGGCAAGGCCGAAGACGAGGCCGGTCGCGAGCGCGCAGGCAAGCGCTATCAACACCGGTTGCGGCTCCAGGATCGCACGCCAGCCATCATCGAGCATCGGCAGACCGACGCTGATGCCAACGCCCAGCGCCGCGCCCAGAAGCCCGCCGGCCATGCAGACCATCACCGCCTCGACGAGGAATTGCGCGGTGATGTCGGCCCGGCGCGCGCCGACCGCCATGCGAATGCCGATCTCGCCGATGCGCTCGGTGACCGAGACCAGCATGATGTTCATGACGCCGATGCCGCCGACGAGAAGCGAAATCGCCGCGATGGTGCCGAGAAGCACGGTGAAGGTGCCTTGCGCCGCCTCGGCCTGTGCGATCGCCGCGCTCATGTTGCGCAGATGAAAATCCTCGCGGCCGTGACGGGCGAGCATCAGGTCGAAGATCTCGTCTTCGGCGGCCTCCAGCGAATGGCCCGGCGCGATCTTGACGAAAAGCTCCTTGAAATGATCCTGCCCGAACAGCCGCGCACCGGCCGTCGTATGCGGCACCCAGATCTGGTCGTCGCGGTCGTGACGCCCGCCGCCGGTGACGATGCCTTTTTCCTCCATCACGCCGATTACCTGGAAGGGTGCGTTGTTGACGAGGACGAAGGCGCCGAGCGGATCGGACCCGTCGCGAAAGAGCGTTTCGGCCGTTCGGGCTCCGATGACAATGACGCTGGCATAGCGTTGCTCATGGTCGGGCGAGAAGAACACGCCGCGCACCGCCGGCCAGTCGCGGACATGCGGGAACTGGCTGCTGGTGCCGAGCGCGGTGACCTGATGGTCGACCCCGCCATAGCGCAGGACGACCGACTGGTCGGTCTCCGGCACCACGCCGGAAACGGCGTCGAGGCGCGACAGGGCGTCGAGGTCGCCGGCGACCAGCGTGCGCACGTCGTCGCCGCCGCCGCGCACGTTTCGCGCCCCGCGCTTCACCTCGATCAGGTCCGTTCCCATCTTGCGGATGTCGTCGAGAACCTGCTCGCGCGCGCCCGCGCCAATCGCCAGCATGGCGATGACCGACGCGACGCCGATGATGATGCCGAGCATGGTCAGGAGCGAGCGCATCCGGTTCTGCACCAGTGCCGCCATCGCCATGCCGACAGCCTCGCCGAGGCCAGAGCCGGGCAAGTTGCCGCTCGGGCCGGACGATGCCGGGACAAGAGGGACTATGGTCCCGGCATCGCCCGCGCCGCCTCGACGCTCGTCGGAGACGATCAGGCCGTCGCGGATGGTGACGACCCGGTCGGCCGAGGCGGCGATCTGCGGATCATGCGTGACGAGAACGATGGTGCGGCCCTCGCGGTGAAGATCGCGCAGGAGCGCCAGCACGGCTTCGCCGCTTTCGGAATCGAGCGCTCCGGTCGGCTCGTCCGCGAGGATGAGGCGCGGCCCGTTCATCAGCGCACGGGCGATGGAGACGCGCTGCTGTTGGCCGCCGGACAGTTCGGCCGGCCGGTGCGCGGCGCGCGCATTCAGGCCAAGCCTGTCGAGCAATTCATGCGCGCGTGCGCGGCGCTCGCCTCCAGGAAGGCCGGCATAGATCGCCGGCATCTCGACATTGCGGACCGCGCTCATGCCCGAAATCAGATGATAGCGCTGGAAGACGAAGCCGAAATGGCGTTGGCGCAGCGCGGCGAGTTCGTCCGGCGACATTGCGCCCGTCTCCCGGCCGGCAATCGCGAACACGCCCGCGCTCGGCCTGTCGAGGCAGCCGATGATGTTCATCAATGTCGACTTGCCCGACCCGGACTGCCCGACGATCGCGACGAATTCGCCGGCATGGATGTCGAGATCGACGTCGCGCAGCACGGTCGTCGCGTTGTCGCCCGCGCCATAGGTTCGCGTCACGCCGCGCAGGCTGACGAGCGGCACCGCAGCCGCCGCGTCGGCGAATTGGTTCGGATGGGACGTGGCGTTCATCGCACGGTGCCGCCAAGCGCCACGGTTTCGCCGACCGACAGGCCGTCGAGCACTGCGGCGCGGATTTCGTCGCGCACGCCGATCCTGACGGCGCGCTCCTGAAGCCGCCCGTCGGCCCCGCGCACCCGCACCTTGTCGTCGCCGCCGGCGCGACCGGCCGCCTCGAGCGCGGCAAGGGGAACCAGGGGAACGCCGGTCGCGCTGTCGAGGACGAAGAAGATCTGCGCCGTCATCTGGCTTCGCAGCCGCCGGTCCGAATTATCGACCTCGAACAAAGCCCGGTAGAAGACGACCTGGTTGTCGACGATTGGCTGCGGCAGGACCTGAAGCAACCGGCCTTCCCAGCGCGCCTCGCCCCCGCCCAGAACCGTGAAATAGGCATCGAGACCGGGCGACAGGCGCGCGACATCGGCCTCCGACACTTCAGCCTCGACCCGCATCCGGTCGAGATCGGCGATCGTCAGGATCAGCGGCGCTTCGTTGTTGGCGTTGAGGGTCTGGCCCTCGCGCGCGGCGATCGACATCACCGTGCCGTCCATCGGCGCGAGGATGCGGGTGTAATCCATATTGGCGCGGGCGGTGTCGAGAACGGCTTCGGCCTGTCTGATCTGCGCCGCAAGGCTCGTCGCGGCGGCTTCGGCAACGGCGAGTTGGGTCTCTGCGGCCTGGAGTTCCGCGCCGGTGACGATGTTGCGGGCGGCAAGGGTTTGCAGCCGGCCGATCGTCGCCGCCGCCGCATCCCGCTCGGCCGTGCGCGCTCCAAGATCGGCGCGCAGCATGTCGACGGACGCTTCCGCCTCTACCAGACGGGCGCGAGCCAGCGTCGGATCGATCTCGGCCAGCAGGTCGCCGCGGCGCACCTGATCCCCCTCGGATACATGGAGAACGTGCAACTGGCCGGAGACCTGCGCGCCGACATCGACCTCGCGCAGCGGCATGAGCTTGCCGGCCGCCGTCACCGTCTGCTCGATGTCGCCGGCCGCGATGTCGGCGGTGGGCAGATCGACCGCCTCCGCGCTTGCAAATTCGAGCCAAGAGCCATGAAATGCGAAGCCGACGGCGGCGAACAGGCCACCGGCCAAGAGCAGATTGCGAACCATTCGAGAACTCATGACGCTCTCTCCTTCATGGTTTGCCGATCGCGCACAGGTCATCGCCGCCATTGCGCGATGCGCGCAACGACCCGCTTCCGGCGCGGCCGACCATGTCTTTTCCAATGTTGGAGACATTCTAGCGCTTGCGCGCCAAACCGAAGCTGAACGAGCCCGGCATTGCCGCGATGCGGGAAGTCAAAGCCGGTCGAAGGCCGTCATCGCCCACATGCCGCCCGAGGCGAGGCACGATTCGCCCTGGTAGAGCGCGATGCCGTCGAAGCTTTCGCGCGTCGCCTCGAAACGGCGGCACAGCGTTCCCTGATCGGTATATTCGCTGATATGCCGCAGCGCGCCGCGCGAACCCGTCTCGGCATTCGCCCAGGCGAGCGCAGCCGGCGCACCGGCCTCAAGGTCGAGCGAGGACACGACATTGCGGATCGTCGTCGCATCGGAGAGTTCGGTCGCGTCCTTGGGCGCCTCGGTCTTGCCGACGGAGCCGGTGACGATGGAGGTGTCCCTGGCGATGTCATCCAGCGTCACGCCGCGCGAGCCGCAGGCGGCAAGGCACAGCGCCATCGTGGCCAGGAAAAACGGCCGCCGTGCCGTCATCGCCATCGCTTGCAACCGGTGCAACAATGCGTCATCTCCCGATGGATCGCCGCGCGTCCAGGGACGCGCAAAGGACGATCCACATTTGTTGTTAGAGCATCGGAAATCCCGAAAACCGGTTTCCACTTTTCGGTCCGATGCTCGAATCATGCGCAGAGGTCTAGAATGTCCGAGACTGGGTTAACAGACAGTGATTTCACGCAGGCGAGCGAACCCTATCGCCTCTTCGCCGACTGGCTAAAAGATGCCGAGAAGAGCGAGATCAACGATCCCACCGCGCTGGCGCTCGCGACGGTGGACGCGGACGGGCTGCCCAATGTGCGCATGGTGCTGCTCAAGGGCTTCGACGCGCAAGGCTTCGTCTTCTACACCAATTTCGAGAGCGCCAAGGGCCGCGAAATCCTCGGCTCGATGAAGGCCGCGATGTGTTTTCACTGGAAGAGCCTTCGCCGGCAGGTGCGCGTGCGCGGGCCGGTCGAGATCGTGACCGACGCCGAGGCGGACGCCTACTATGCGACGCGCCCGCGCGGCAGCCGGATCGGCGCCTGGGCGTCCGCGCAGTCGCGCCCGCTCGAAGGCCGGTTCGCGCTGGAAAAATCCGTCGCCGAATACACGGCAAAATACGCCATAGGCGACATTCCGCGCCCGGCGCACTGGTCGGGCTTTCGCATCAGGCCGGTCGAGATCGAATTCTGGCACGACCGCCCCTTCCGCCTGCACGACCGGGTGCAGTTCAAGCGCGAAGGCGAAGGCTGGGGGAAGACGAGGCTTTATCCGTAGCCAAAGCTTGTGGACGGGATCGAATTCGCAGAAGCACCCCCACTCCGTCGCGCTTCGCGCGCCACCTCTCCCCCTGCCGGGGGGAGAGGTGACCCGAAGGGCCGGAGTGGGGGTGGGATGACGCGAACGGACGCTTTATCTGCCTACTTCTTCCGGCTCATGAAGGCCATGAAGGCGTTGCGGGCTTCTTCCGATTTCAGGCGGTTGCGGAACTGGATGCCTTCTTCCTCGATGCGGGCGATGAGCGGCGCGCGGTCGCCCAGCAGGAAATCGCGGGCGATCTTCAGCGCTTCGGGCGGCTTGGACGCGATGCGTTCAGCGGCTTCGAAGACGGCTGCTTCGAGTTCGGCTTCGGGCACCACGGCATAAATCAGGCCGGCTTCCTTAGCGCGTTCGGCGGAGAAGCCTTCGCCCAGCCCGAGAAGCGCGAAAGCCTGCTGGCGGCCGATGACGGCCGGCGCAAGCAGGCTCGATCCCGCCTCTGGCACGAGGCCGAGATCGACAAAAGGGGTGCGGAATTCGGTGCGCGGGGTGGCAAAGGTCAGGTCGCAATGGAGATTGATCGTGGTGCCGATGCCAACCGCGATGCCGTCGACGCCGGAGACGATCGGCTTTTGCGACTTCGCCAGCGCGAGCAGGAAATCGTAGACCTCGCGGCCGCCCTCCCCGCCCGTCGCGACGGTCATGAAATCGGCGAGGTCGTTGCCCGACGAAAACGCGCCCGGCACGCCGAGGATGACGTGGCAGCGGATGCCCGGATCGGCGTCGCCCGCCGTCAACGCCCCAGCCATCTGCGCATACATCGCCCGCGTGATGGCGTTCTTCTTGTCCGGCCGGTTCATGCGGATGGACTGAATGGCACTGCTGCGCTCGATCTTGATGTGTTCGTTCATTTCCATCTCGCTCAAGCCACCAGCGCCGCGCCGGCTTCGCGAAGGCTGACTGCGCCCTCGACGACCCGGCGGCGGAGCGCTGCCGTCTCCTCGATCAGGTTCTCGGCGTAGAAGCGGCAGAGCGGAATGCGCTTGCCGCTCTCGTCGGCCACCGCGCCGCGCGCGAGATAGGCGCCGCCGGCGGCGAGCGCGAAGAGGCGCAGATAGGGCGTGGCGCCGGCCAGCGCCTCGTCGGTGCGGCCGCCGTCGAGCGCTTCCTGGAGCCAGGCCGTCGCCTCGGACAAATCGTTCAGCGCCGCCTCGCATTTTTCCGCCGTGGCGCCGAACCCTTCGCGATTGGAAAGGCGCACGGCCTCGATGTCGGCATGGAGTTCGTCGATGAAGCGCAAGACATGCTTGCCATCGCCCAGCGGCAGCTTGCGCGTGACGAGGTCGATCGCCTGGATGCCGTTGGTGCCCTCATAGATCGGCGCGATGCGCGCGTCGCGGTAGAGAGCGGCCGCGCCCGTCTCCTCAATAAAACCCATGCCGCCATGGATCTGCAGCCCGACCGAGGCCATCTCGACGCCGATATCGGTCGAGAACGCCTTGGCGACCGGCGTCAGGAGACCGGCGCGGTCGGTCCAGTAGGCAGCATCGTCGCCGCCGGCATGGCTGAGATCGATGGCGTGCGCGCAGGAATAGCAGATGGCGCGCGCAACCTGCGTCAGCGCCTTCATGGTCAGGAGATTGCGCTGCACGTCCGGGTGGTGGACGATCGGCGCCATGCCCTCGCCCGCATGTCCCGGCGCCTTGCCCTGCCGGCGGTCGAGCGCATAGGCGTGTGCCTTCTGGAACGCGGCCTCCGCGACCGCGACGCCTTCGATGCCGACCGCGAGACGGGCATTGTTCATCATGGTGAACATGCAGGCGAGGCCACGATTCTCCTCGCCGACAAGATAGCCGACCGCGCCCTTTTCCTCGCCCTCGACGAAGCCGTCGCCGAAGATCATGGTGCAGGTGGGCGAAGCGTGGATGCCGAGCTTGTGCTCGATCGAGGCGCAGAAGGCGTCGTTGCGCCGGCCGAGCGAGCCGTCCGCATTGACGAGGAATTTCGGCACCAGGAAGAGCGAGATGCCGCGCGTGCCGGCCGGCGCGTCGGGCAGGCGCGCCAGCACCAGATGGACGATGTTGTCGGTGTAGTCGTGCTCGCCATAGGTGATGAAGATCTTCTGGCCGAAGACGCGATAGGTCCCGTCATCGGCGCGCATCGCGCGGGTGCGCATCGCGGCAAGGTCGGAACCGGCTTGCGGCTCGGTCAGGTTCATCGTGCCGGTCCATTCGCCGGTGACCAGCTTTTCGAGCCAAGTTGCCTTGAGTTCGTCCGAGCCGTGCTTCGCGACGGCTTCCGCCGCGCCGGCGGTCAGCGTCGGGCAGAGCGCGAAGGCGATGGAGGCCGAGTTCCACATCTCCATCGCAGCCATGGCGAGCATGGTCGGCAGGCCCTGCCCGCCGAATTCCTCGGGGCCGGACAGACCGTTCCAGCCGCCCTCGATCCAGTGCCGGTAGGCCTCGCGCCAGCCGGGCGGGGTGGTGACCGCCGCATCCTTCCAGACCGCGCCGATCTCATCGCCGACCTTGTAGAGCGGCGCCAGTTCCTCGGAGGCGAATCTGCCCGCCTCGCCCAGGATCGCGTCGACCAGATCGTCGGAAAGATCGCCGAGCCGCCCATCCGCCATCGCGCTGTCGAGCCCCGCGACATGTTTCAACGTGAATGCGATGTCGTCGACGGGCGCGCGATACATGGGCTTTCCTCCGGCTCGAATGCGTGGCAACCATGGCTAGATTTTTTTGACGTTTACGTCAAACTGGAACCCGCCGAAAAATCGCGGCAGGATTGACGGCGGTTCCGCCCCTCACACGTTGCGGCGCTTGCCTTCCATCAGGTCGATCACCGCACGCGCCGCGTCGAGGACGTTGGTGCCCGGCCCGAAGACCGCCGCCACGCCGCTGTCGATGAGGAACTGGTAGTCTTGGCGCGGGATGACGCCGCCGACGACCACGATCACGTCCTCGGCGCCCTTCTTCTTCAGCGCCTCGACGAGTTGGGGGGCCAGCGTCTTGTGGCCGGCGGCAAGCGACGACATGCCGACGACGTGGACCTTTTGCGCCACCGCCAGTTCGGCCGCCTCGCCCGGCGTCTGGAAGAGCGGGCCGGCGATCACGTCGAAGCCGATGTCGCCGAAGGCAGAGGAAATGATCTTTGCACCCCGGTCGTGACCATCCTGACCAAGCTTGGCGACCATCACCTTAGGCGTCTCGCCCAGAACCTTCGCCAGACCGTGCAGCCGCTCGACAAGCGTCTCGTATTCCGGCTCGCCATCATAGGCCGGTCCATAAACGTTGCGCACGACCTGCGGCACGGCCGTGTGGTCGCCGAATGCCTCGCGCAGCGCATCCGAAATCTCGCCGAGCGTGGCGCGGGCGCGGGCGGCCTCGACGGCGGCTTCGAGGATGTTGCCCTCGGCCGTGCGGGCGACGTCGCGCAGCGTGGCGAGCGTCGCCTCCCATTTCTTCGGATCGCGCTGGCGGCGGGTCTTTTCGATGCGGGCGATCTGCGCCTCGCGCACCGCCTTGTTGTCGATGTCGAGAATATCGAGATCGTCTTCCGTTTCGAGCCGGTACTTGTTGACGCCGACGATCACCTCGTCGCCGCGATCGATCGCCGCCTGCTTGCGGGTCGCGGCTTCCTCGATCAGGCGCTTGGGATAGCCGTCATTGACCGCCCTGGTCATGCCGCCCATCGCCTCGATTTCCTCGATCAGCGCCCACGCTTTTTCCGCCAGGTCGTTGGTCAGGCTCTCGACATAGTAGGAGCCGGCGAGCGGATCGACGACCTTCGTCACGCCCGTCTCATGCTGGAGGATCAACTGCGTGTTGCGCGCGATGCGGGCGGAAAACTCCGTCGGCAGCGCGATCGCCTCGTCGAGCGCGTTGGTGTGCAGCGACTGCGTGCCGCCGAGCGCGGCCGATAGTGCCTCGTAGGCGGTGCGGATGACGTTGTTGTAGGGGTCCTGTTCCTGCAACGACACGCCGGATGTCTGGCAGTGCGTGCGCAGCATCAGCGAGGACGCCTTCTTCGGCTCGAACTCCTCCATGATGCGCGTCCAAAGCAAGCGCGCGGCGCGCAGCTTGGCGGCTTCCATGAAGAAGTTCATGCCGATGGCGAAGAAGAAGGACAGCCGCCCCGCGAAGGCATCGACGTCCAGCCCCTTGGCGAGCGCGGCGCGGACATATTCGCGCCCGTCGGCCAGCGTGAAGGCGAGTTCCTGCACCAGCGTCGCGCCCGCTTCCTGCATGTGGTAGCCGGAAATGGAGATCGAATTGAACTTCGGCATCTCCTTCGCGGTGTATTCGATGATGTCCGCGATGATCCGCATCGAGGGCTCGGGCGGATAGATGTAGGTGTTGCGGACCATGAACTCCTTGAGAATGTCGTTCTGGATGGTGCCGGAGAGTTCGGCGCGCGAGACGCCCTGCTCCTCGCCCGCGACGATGAAATTCGCGAGGATCGGGATCACCGCACCGTTCATGGTCATGGAGACGGAAATCTCAGCCAGTGGAATGCCGTCGAAGAGGATCTTCATGTCCTCGACCGAATCGATCGCCACGCCCGCCTTGCCGACGTCGCCCTCGACGCGCGGATGGTCGCTGTCATAGCCGCGATGGGTGGCGAGGTCGAAGGCGACCGACACGCCCTGCTGCCCCGCCGCCAGCGCCTTGCGGTAGAAGGCGTTCGATGCTTCGGCGGTGGAGAAGCCGGCATATTGCCGGATCGTCCAGGGCCGGCCCGTATACATCGTCGCGCGCGGCCCGCGCAGGAAGGGTTTCTGGCCCGGCAGCGAGTGGATGTAGTCGAGGCCGGCGATGTCTTCCGCCGTGTAGACCGGCTTGACCGCGATGCCTTCGGGCGTGTTCCAGACCAGCGTGTCGGGGTCGCGCTTGACTTCCTTCTCGGCGGCCTTGCGCCACGCTTCGAGCTTGGGGTTGGTCATAACCTTACTCGAACTCCAGAATCATCTCGTCCACCGCCAGGCTCGCGCCCGCCTCCACGGCGACCGACTTCACCACGCCGCGACGCTCCGCGCGCAGGACGTTTTCCATCTTCATCGCCTCGACCGTCGCCAGCGGCTGTCCGTCCTCGACGGTGTCGCCCGGCTTGACCGCGATCGAGGTCACCACGCCCGGCATCGGGCAGAGCAGCATCTTGGACGTATCCGGCGGCAGCTTTTCGGGCATCAGGCGCGCCAGCGCGGCGACGCGCGGGGTGCGGACATGGACTTTCTCGTCAATGCCCTTCCAGCGCAGGCGCCACGCCGAATTGACGCGGTCGATCTTCACGCCGACAGGCTCGCCGTCGACGGTGAAGCGCGCGTGGCTCCTGCCCGGCAGCCAGTCGGACCTGACCTCGACCGCCTTTTCGGGACCGAAGGAGACCAGCACCTTGCCGCCTTCCTCGCGCAGGAAGCATTCGAACTCGCTCTCGCCCATCGAGACCACCCAGTCGCGGCCGACGGCGCGGCGATGGTTATCCATGCCGCCGGAAATCAGCACGTCGCGCTTCTGGCTGCGCCAGTTAACGAAGGCGGCGACGGCGGCGAGGACGCGGCCATCGGCGTCATTCGCCGCGACGCCCTGAAAGCCTTCGGGGAACTCCTCGGCGATGAAGGCCGTCGTCAGGCGGCCATCGCGGAAGCGCTCGTGCTCCATCACCGCCGACAGGAACGGCAGATTGTGGCCGATGCCCTCGACCTCGAAATCGTCGAGCGCCGCGCTCATCGCGTCGATGGCCGTCAAACGATCCGGCGCCCATGTACACAGCTTGGCGATCATCGGATCGTAATACATCGAAATCTCGCCGCCTTCGAACACGCCGGTGTCGTTGCGAACGATGGTGCCATCGTCGAGACTGCCTTCGGCCGGCGGACGGTAGCGCGTCAGGCGGCCGATCGAGGGCAGGAAGTTGCGAAACGGGTCTTCGGCATAGAGCCGGCTTTCGATCGCCCAGCCGTTCAGTTCGATGTCGTCCTGCGCCATCCGCAGTTTCTCGCCGGCGGCGACACGGATCATCTCCTCGACGAGGTCGATGCCGGTGATGAGTTCGGTCACCGGATGCTCGACTTGAAGGCGCGTGTTCATTTCGAGGAAGTAGAAATTGCGGTCGCCATCGACGATGAACTCGACGGTGCCGGCCGAGAAATAGCCGACGGCCCTCGCCAGCGCGACCGACTGCTCGCCCATCGCCTTGCGCGTCGCCGCGTCGAGAAACGGCGACGGCGCCTCCTCGATGACCTTCTGATTGCGGCGCTGGATCGAGCATTCGCGCTCGCCGAGATAGAGAACGTTGCCGTGCTGGTCGCCAAGCACCTGGATTTCGATATGGCGCGGCTGGGTAACGAACTTTTCGATGAAGATGCGGTCGTCGCCGAAGGAATTCTTCGCCTCGTTCTTCGACGACTGGAAGCCCTCGCGCGCCTCAGCATCGTTCCAGGCGATGCGCATTCCCTTGCCGCCGCCGCCGGCCGACGCCTTGATCATCACCGGATAGCCGATCGAGGTTGAAATCCTCACCGCCTCGTCCGCGTCGGCGATCAGGCCCATATGGCCTGGCACGGTCGAGACGCCCGCCTCGGCGGCGAGCTTCTTCGACGTGATTTTGTCGCCCATCGCCTCGATGGCCTTCACCGGCGGGCCGATGAAGGCGACGCCTTCCTTCGCCAGCGCCTCGGCAAAAAGCGGATTCTCCGACAGGAAGCCGTAGCCGGGATGCACCGCATCGGCGCCTGTCTTTCGGATCGCGTCGATGAGCTTGTCGACGACGATATAGGACTGGTTGGACGGCGCCGGCCCGATATGCACCGCCTCGTCCGCCATCTTCACATGCAGCGCGTCGCGGTCGGCGTCGGAGTAGACCGCGACCGTCGCGATGCCGAGCTTTTGCGCCGTCTTGATGACCCGGCAGGCGATCTCGCCGCGATTGGCGATGAGGATTTTCTTGAACATAATTTTCGGCTCACATCGCGGGAGAAAAACGGAAGATGGTCATTCGGCGGCCTGCGCGGGCGGCACGGCTTCGGGCGACTTGCGACCCTTGAGCATTCCTTCGACGCTCAAATCCTCGTCGATGGCCGGCCAGTGAACGCCATAGGGCGAAAGCTCGATCTGGTTGCGCTCCTGCTCACTGGCTTGCATCAGGCGGGGATACCACCAGAGCGGCGTAACGAGCCGCACGCCGTCGGCGAGCGTCACCACGAGTTCGTCGTCCGTACAGTGCGCGGCGACGGGCTCGATCAGATCCTCGTCAATTTCCAAAGTGCTCATGCCATCGCTCCAGAAATTCGCCTTGATGCTCTTCGACCACCTTGATGAGAACGTTCAGTTCCTGCGCCGTGCAGCGCTTGTTTCTCGCGATCTCGAGGCTGTTCAGCCAGATTTTCGTTTCCTTACGGTCCTTGCGCACATGGATATGCGGCGGCTCCACCGCATCCAGACTATAGAATAGAAACTTCCATCCCTTCCATTCGAAGACGGTCGGCATCCGCCCGTCCCTAAAGCGGAATCGTATCGTGCTTCTTCCATGGCTGCTCCAGCTTCTTGGAGCGCAGCATGGCGAACGCCCGCGCGATGCGCTTGCGGGAGGAATGCGGCATGATGACCTCGTCGATGAAGCCGCGCTCGGCCGCCTTGAACGGGTTGGCGAAGTTGGTTTCGTATTCCTTCGTCCGCGCGGCGATCTTTTCCGGGTCGCCGAGCTCCGAACGGTAGAGAATCTCGGTCGCGCCCTTGGCGCCCATCACGGCGATCTCGGCGGTCGGCCAGGCATAGTTGACGTCGGCGCCGATATGTTTCGAGGCCATGACGTCATAGGCGCCGCCATAGGCCTTGCGGGTGATCAGCGTCACCATCGGCACGGTGGCCTGGCTGTAGGCGAAGAGCAGCTTGGCGCCGTGCTTGATGACGCCGCCATATTCCTGCGCGGTTCCCGGCAGGAAGCCCGGCACGTCGACCAGCGTCAGGATCGGGATCGAGAAGGCGTCGCAAAAGCGCACGAAGCGCGCGGCCTTGCGCGATGAATCGATGTCGAGGCAGCCGGCGAGCACCATCGGCTGGTTGGCGACGACGCCGACCGTCTGGCCTTCCATGCGCATGAAGCCGGTGACGATGTTGCGGGCGAAGGCTTCCTGGATCTCGAAGAACTCGCTTTCGTCGGCCAGCGCGTGGATCAGTTCCTTCATGTCGTAGGGCTTGTTGGCGCTGTCGGGGATCAGCGTGTCGAGCCGGTCCTCGATGCGCGCCGGGTCGTCGTGGAACGGACGGACCGGCGGCTTCTCGCGATTGTTGAGCGGCAGAAAGTCGAACAGCCGGCGCACTTCCTCCAGCGCGATGACGTCATTGTCGAAGGCGCCGTCGGCGACCGACGATTTTTGCGTGTGCGTGCGCGCGCCGCCGAGTTCCTCGGCGGTGACGATCTCGTTCGTAACCGTCTTCACCACGTCGGGACCGGTGACGAACATGTAGGATGAATCGCGCACCATGAAGATGAAGTCGGTCATGGCGGGCGAATAGACCGCGCCGCCCGCGCATGGCCCCATGATGACGGAAATCTGCGGCACCACGCCCGAAGCGTCGACATTGCGCTTGAAGACGTCGGCATAGCCGCCGAGCGAGGCGACGCCTTCCTGGATGCGCGCGCCGCCTGAATCGTTGAGGCCGATGACCGGGGCGCCGTTGCGCACCGCCATGTCCATGATCTTGCAGATCTTCTGCGCGTGGGTTTCCGACAGCGAGCCGCCGAGGACGGTGAAGTCCTGGGAGAAGACGTAGACGAGCCGGCCGTTGATCGTGCCCCAGCCGGTGACCACGCCGTCGCCGGAGAATTTCTGCTCGGCCATGCCGAAATCGGTCGTCCGGTGGACGACATACATGTCGTATTCCTCGAACGAGCCTTCGTCGAGCAGCACCTCGACGCGCTCGCGCGCGGTCAGCTTGCCCTTGGCGTGCTGCGCATCAATGCGCTTCTGGCCGCCGCCGAGCCGCGCCTGGCCGCGCCGCTCCTCCAACTGTTCGAGAACTGCGCGCATCAGCGGAACTTCCCCTCACATCCGGGCAAGGACATCGCCATCGCAAACTCCTCCCTCAATTCACGGACCCTTCGATTAACGGCGATTTCCCGCCATGGGAAGGGCAGGCTGTGGCAGGACCTCGAAATTCGTCCAGTTGTCGGACCGTCATTGATCGATCCGCGCACAACGCCTTCGCCGCCGCAAATCTGGCGGTTGCGTGCCGATTCGCGCAAATGGCGGGCTTGCCCTGCGCCGAAGCGCGTTGTTTTCTGCACATCCGCTGCGCATAGCCGCCGATGGGCGAACCGGCTATTCACCCTTAGTCTGGTATCAAGTGGAGGTGGACATGTCCGAAGCCGAGATCCTGTTCGAAACGCGCGGCAAGGCCGGCATCGTCACGCTGAACCGCCCGAAGGCGCTCAATGCCGTGACGCGGCTGATGGTCGACCAACTGCACGCGAAGCTGATCGACTGGGCGGGCGATCCGGCAATCGAGACCGTCGTCATCAAGGCGGCGGGCGAAAAGGCGTTTTCGGCCGGCGGCGACATTCGCCAGCTCTATGACTGGGGCCAGCAGAAGAACCCGGCGATCCGCGACTTCTACCGCAAGGAGTACCGGCTCAACACATTCATCAAGACCTATCCGAAACCCTATGTCGCGCTGATCGACGGCATCGTCATGGGCGGCGGCGTCGGCGTCTCCTTCCATGGCAGCCACCGCGTCGGTGGTTCGAAGCTGATGTTCGCCATGCCCGAGACTGGGATCGGCCTCTTCCCCGATGTCGGCGGCACCTGGTTCCTTTCGCGATTGCCGCACCGGATCGGCACCTGGCTGGCGCTGACCGGCGCGCGGCTCGGCCAGGCTGATGCGCTGTGGTGCGGGCTGACGACCAATGCCGTATCGACGGAACATTTCGGCGATGTCGAAACAGCGCTGGCCGCAGGCGGTGCGCTGGACGATGTCCTCGACCCGTTCGCGGTCCGGCCCGAAGGTGCGACTTTGCCCGGCCTCGCGGCAACGATCGAGCACTGCTTCGCCGGCGAGACGGTCGAAACCATTCTCGATGCGCTCGACGGCGATGGCGGGGAATGGGCGGCCAAGCAGGCGGCGATCATCCGCACGAAGTCGCCGACCAGCCTCAAGATCGCGCTGCGCCAGATGCAGGAAGGAGCGAAGGCCGATTTCGAGACCTGCATGAAGATCGAGTTCCGAATCGTCTCCCGCGTCGTCGAGGGACACGAATTCTTCGAGGGCGTGCGCGCGGTAATCATCGACAAGGACAACAAGCCCGACTGGCAGCCCGCCACCCTTGCCGCGGTGAGCGACGCCGATATCGACGCCTATTTCGCGCCATTGCCGGACGAACTCGACCTGACCGGCGTCGATCGCTCGTGAATTTGAGCGCGCGCCGTTGACGCGGCCCGCGCTTGCGACATACCTTGCGGTATGTTCAACCGGAAGGGAGGTCCGGGATGGCGTTTGCGCGCGTCAACGGCGTAGTCCTGCATCACGAAGTCCGCGGCCCGGAAACGGCGCCGGCGCTGGTCTTTTCCAATTCTCTCGGCACCGATTTCCGCATCTGGGACGATGTCGTGGCGCGTCTGGGCGATGCGTTCCGCGTCGTTCTCTACGACAAGCGCGGCCACGGCCTTTCGGAAGCGACGCCCGCGCCATACCGGCTCGACGACCATGTCGGCGACCTGTCCGCGCTGCTCGACCATCTTGGCGTGACGAAGGCGAGCATCGTCGGCCTTTCGGTCGGCGGCATGATCGCGCAGGGGCTCGCCGCCAAGCGCCCCGACCTCGTTTCCGCCCTCGTCCTGATGGACACGGCGCACAAGATCGGCACGCCTGAGATGTGGAACCAGCGCATCGACACGGTGACCGGCAAGGGCATTGGCGCGATGTCGGACGCGATCATGGAGCGCTGGTTCACGCCGTCCTATCGCCGCGCCGACAATGCCGATTTCATCGGCTACACCGCCATGCTGACGCGCACCACGGTCGACGGTTATGCCGGCACCTGCGCGGCCTTGCGCGATGCCGACCTGACGCAGTCCACCGCCGCGCTGACGATGCCGGTGATGTGCATCGTCGGCGATCAGGACGGCTCCACCCCGCCCGACCTCGTGCGCTCGACGGCCGACCTCGTCGCCGGGTCGCGGTTCGAGATCATCGAAGGCGCGGGGCATCTGCCCTGCATCGAGAAGCCGACGGAGACGGCGCGGCTTTTGCAGGAATTTCTGCGCAGGGGTCGCTGACCTCCCAGTCGCCAATTTCACGCAAGGAAGCACCATGACCAAATATGTAAAGGTGACGCACGCGGACGAGATCGCCGTCATCACGCTCGACAATCCGCCCGTCAACGCGCTCAGCCATCATCTGCGCGAGCCGCTTTTCGCCGCGATCGAAGCCGCGCGCGACGATGACGCCGTCAAGGGCATCGTCATCGCCTGCGCAGGCCGCACCTTCATCTCGGGCGCCGACATCACCGAGTTCGGTTCGCCCAAGGCGCTCGCCTCGCCGTCGCTGCCGGAACTGTGCCGCCTGCTCGAAACGCTGCCGAAGCCGGCGGTCGCCGCCATACACGGAACGGCCTTCGGCGGCGGGCTGGAACTCGCCCTTTCGTGCCATTACCGCGTGGCGGTGAAATCGGCCCAGGTCGGCCTGCCCGAAGTCAAGCTCGGCATCCTGCCCGGCTCGGGCGGCACGGTGCGCCTGCCGCGCCTGACGGGGCCCGTCGAAGCGTTGAAGATCATCACCACCGGCAATCCGATCAATGCCGACAAGGCGTTGAAGCTCGGCGTCGTCGACCAGATTGCCGATGGCGATCTGGTCGAGGCGGCCATCGCCTTCGCGCGCTCGAAGATCGGCGAAAAGCTCGTCGCCGTCCGCGATCGTGCGGACAGGATCGAGAATGTCGACATGGCGGAATTCGACGCCGCGGTCGCCGAGGTAAAGAAGAAGGCGCGCGGGCTCGATGCGCCAGTCGCCTGCGCGCAGGCGGTCCGTAACGCGATCACCATGGATTTCGACGCCGCGCTCAAGGCCGAACGCCAGTTCTTCCTCGACCTGGTGCAGGGCGTGCAGTCGCAGGCCCAGCGCCATCTGTTCTTCGCCCAGCGCGAGGCGGCAAAGGTCAAGGGCGTCAATAGTGACGTGAAGCCGCGCCCGGTCGCGCGCGTCGGCGTCATCGGCGCGGGCACGATGGGCGGCGGCATCGCCATGTCCTTCGTCAATGGCGGCATCCCCGTCACGCTTCTGGAGATGAACCGCGAGGCGCTCGACCGCGGCCTCGCCACCATCGCGAAGAACTACGACATTTCCGTCCAGCGCGGCTCGATGACAGCGGAGGCGAAGGACCAGCGCCTTGCCGCCTTCAAGCCGACCACCGACTATGCCGACCTTGCCGAATGCGACCTGATCATCGAGGCCGTGTTCGAGGAGATGTCGGTGAAGAAGGAGGTCTTCGGCAAGCTCGATGAGGTCGCCAAGTCCGGCGCGATCCTTGCCTCCAACACCTCCTATCTCGACGTCGACGAGATCGCCGCGTCCACCTCGCGGCCGCAGGACGTCCTCGGCCTGCACTTCTTCTCGCCCGCCAACGTGATGAAGCTGCTGGAGATCGTGCGCGGCGCAAAGACCGCGCCGGACGTTCTGGCCACCGCGCTTTCCGTGGCCAAGAAGATCGGCAAGGTGCCGGTCGTCGTCGGCGTCTGCCACGGTTTCGTCGGAAACCGGATGCTCTCGGCCCGCTCGGCGGAGAACGAGGACCTTCTGATGGAAGGCGCGACGCCGGCGCAGATCGACAAGGTGTTCACCGATTTCGGCTGGCCGATGGGTCCCTTCGCGATGGGCGACCTTGCCGGCCTCGACATCGGCTGGCGCAACCGCAAGGCGCTCGGCAAGACGGCCGCCATCGCCGATGCGCTGTGCGAACAGGGCCGCTTCGGCCAGAAGACGGGCAAGGGCTTCTATCTCTACGAAGCAGGCTCGCGCACGCCGAAGACGGACCCGGACGTCGAGAAGCTGATCGAGGACAAGGCGCGCGAGAAGGGCGTCAACCGCCGTGGAATCTCGGACGAGGAAATCACCGAGCGCACGCTCTATCCGCTGATCAACGAGGGCGCCTTGATCCTCGAAGAGGAGATCGCCGCGCGGCCGTCCGACATCGACATCGTCTGGACCAATGGATACGGCTTCCCGATCGGCAAGGGTGGACCGATGTTCTATGCCGACACGATCGGGCTGAAAAAGATCGTCGAGCGTCTCGACCACTGGCACGGCAAGACCGGCAAGGACGTGTTCAAGCCGTCCGCGCTCCTGCGCCGCCTCGCCGACGAGGGTGCGGGATTCAACGTGCCGAAAAAGAAGGCGGCATGAACAAGCTCGCCGACGCGCCCTGGAAAGGCATCTATCCGGCGGGTCTCTCGCCGGACGTGCCGCTCGACACCTATCCGGTGCATGAACTGGTGGCGCGTTCGGCGGCGGCCTGGGGCGACAAGGCGGCATTCGTCTTTCGCGGCCGCGATTTCTCGTTCGCCGACCTGAGGCGCGCGGTCGACGCTTTCGCCAACGCGCTCGTGTGTGCAGGTTACAAAAAGGGCGAGCGGATCGCGCTTCTCCTGCCGAACACGCTCTACCACCCGATCGCCTTTTTCGGCGCGCTCAAGGCCGGATTGACCGTCGTGCATCTGTCGCCGCTCGACGGCGAGATCGTGCTCAAGCACAAGATCGCCGACAGCGGCGCGCGCATGATCGCGACGACCGATCTGGGCGGTCTTTCGGTCAAGGCCGAAGCGTTGCGCGAGGCCGGCTTCGTGGGGCGGGTGATCATCGGCAGCGATGCGGCGCTCGACGGCGCCGGGCCGGAATGGGGCGGCATCGAGATCGGCGCCGCCACCGCCCTCCCCGAAGTCCAGGCCGGCGATCTCGCGCTGCTGCAATATACCGGCGGGACGACCGGCCTGCCAAAGGGCGCGATGCTGACGCACGCCAACCTGTCCTCGGCCGTCTCGAGCTACGATACCTGGTTCACCGCCCATGGCCTGATGCGGCCGGGCGAGGACCGGGTGCTGCTCTTCCTGCCGCTCTTCCACATCTATGCGCTCACCGCCGTCATGCTGCGCGGGGTGAAGAACGGGCTGACGCTTCTTCTCCACACACGCTTCGACGCCGAGACGGCGCTGGCCGAAATCGAGGCCGGCGCGACGAGCTTCCCCGGCGTGCCGACCATGTGGATCGCCATCGCCGCGACGCCGGGCTTCGAGACGCGCAACCTGTCCTCGCTGCGCTATTGCGCCTCGGGCGGCGCGCCGCTTCCCGTCGAGATCGCGCGCAAGCTGAAACGCGCCACCGGCCACGACATTCTGGGCGGCTGGGGCATGACCGAGACGTCGCCCGCCGGCACCAACATCCCCGTCAGCCACCCCGACCGGGTCGATTCGATCGGCGTGCCGCTGCCGGGCATCTATGTCGACGTGGTCGCGCTCGACGATCCGCAGCGCGTCGTCGCGCCCGGCGAGACCGGCGAACTGCGCATCTTCGGGCCGAACGTGATGTCCGGCTATTGGGGCCGGCCGCAGGATAATGAGACGATCTTTTCCGATGGCGGGTTCCTGACCGGCGATATCGGCTTCATGGACGATCAGGGGTTCTTCACCATCGTCGACCGCAAGAAGGACATGATCATCTGCGGCGGCTTCAACGTCTATCCGCAGTTGATCGAGCAGGCGGTCTATGCCCATCCCGATGTGGAGGAAGTGCTGGTGATCGGCATTGCCGACGCCTATCGCGGCGAAACGCCGAAAGTGTTCGCCAAACTCCATGATGGCGCGCCGCCATTGACTCTCGAGAGCTTGCGCGCCTTCCTGAAAGGCAAGCTCGGTCCGCACGAACTGCCCGGTGCGCTCGAAATCCGCGACGCCTTGCCCCGCACGCCGGTCGGCAAGCTCTCCAAGCTCGAATTGAAACAGGAGGCGGCCGCCCAGGCTGCCCGACACGGAGGAAATTCATGACAGACGCCGTCATCGTCTCGACCGCCCGCACGCCGATCGGCAAAGCCTATCGCGGCGGCTTCAACGACACGTCCGGGGCGGACCTCGCCGCGCACGCCATCCGCAACGCGCTCGCCCGCGCCAAGGTCGACGGGAGCGAGATCGAGGATGTCATCATGGGCTGCGCCATGCAGGAAGGGACGACCGGCCTTAATGTCGCGCGCCGCGCCGCGCTCGTCGCCGGGCTCCCGGTAACGGCGGCCGGCACCACGATCGACCGCCAGTGTTCGTCGGGAATGCAGTCCATGGCACTGCTCGCCAATGCCATCCGCAACGATGGCGTCCCGGTCGGCATCGCCGGCGGCGTCGAATCCATCTCGCTCGTCCAGAACGACCACCGCAACACCTTCCGCCTCGTCGACAAGTCGCTGACGGGCTCGGTCGGCGACGTCTATCTGCCGATGATCGACACGGCCGAAAATGTCGGCAAGCGCTACGGCATCACCCGCGAGCAACAGGACGAATACGGCCTCGAAAGCCAGCGCCGCGTCGCCGCCGCCCGCGAGGCGGGCAGGTTCAATGACGAGATCGCGCCGATGAAGACGCGCATGGCCGTCGTCGACAAGGAGACCAAGGAAATCTCGCACAGGGACGTCGAGATCGCGCATGACGAAGGCCCGCGCGCCGAGACGACCGCCGAGGGCCTCGCCGGCCTCAAGCCGGTGCGCGAGGGCGGGACGATCACCGCCGGCAATGCCAGCCAGCTTTCCGATGGCGCGTCGGCCCATGTCATGATGAGCGACAAGGAAGCGCAGCGGCGCGGGCTGACCCCGCTCGGCATCATGCGCGGCTTCAACGTCGCCGGCTGCGAGCCCGACGAGATGGGCATCGGCCCCGTCTTCGCCGTGCCGCGCCTGCTCGAGCGCCACGGCCTCACCGTCGACGACATCGGCCTTTGGGAACTGAACGAGGCGTTCGCCGTGCAGGTCATCTATTGCCGCGACAAGCTCGGCATCGACCCGGCCAGGCTCAACGTCAATGGCGGCGCCATCGCGCTCGGCCATCCCTACGGCATGTCGGGCGCCCGCCTTTCCGGCCATGCGCTGATCGAAGGCAAGCGCCGCGGCGTCAAATATGCCGTCGTGACCATGTGCGTGGGCGGCGGCATGGGCGCGGCGGGGCTGTTCGAGATCGTTTGAGGAGACCGAAATGGACCTTCGTTATACATCCGAGGAACTCGCCTTCCGCGACGAGGTGCGCCAGTTCCTGAAGGACAAGCTGCCCGCCGACATCCGCCGGAAGCTGATCGACGGCGAGCATATGGACAAGGACGACCTCGTCACCTGGTCGCGCATCCTCAACGAGAAGGGATGGGCGGTGCCGCACTGGCCGGTCGAACATGGCGGCACGGGCTGGGACCCGATGCGGCAATATATCTACCTCGAAGAAACGCAGAAATGGCCGGCGCCGCAGCCGCTCGCCTTCGGCGTCAACATGGTCGGCCCGGTCATCTACACCTTCGGCAACGAGGCGCAGAAGGCGCACTATTTGCCGCGCATCGCCAATCTCGACGACTGGTGGTGCCAGGGCTTTTCCGAGCCGGGCGCCGGATCCGACCTCGCCTCGCTCAAGACGAAGGCCGTGCGTGACGGCGACCACTATATCGTCAACGGCCAGAAGACCTGGACGACGCTGGCGCAATATGCCGACTGGATCTTCTGCCTCGTGCGCACCGATCCGGACGCCAAGAAGCAGTCGGGCATCTCCTTCCTTCTGATCGACATGAAGACGCCCGGCATCGAGGTTCGCCCCATCGTCACCATCGACGGCGGACGCGAGATCAACGAGGTGTTCCTGACCGACGTCAAGGTGCCGGTCGAAAACCTCGTCGGCGAGGAGAACAAGGGCTGGGACTATGCCAAGTTCCTGCTCGGCAATGAACGCGTCAACATCGCCCGCGTCGGCATGTCAAAGCAGCGGATCGCCCGCATCCGCGAACTGGCTGCGAAGGAGATGTCCGCCGGCCGGCCGCTGATCGAGGACGAGCGGTTCCGCGAAAAGCTCGCCTCCGTCGAGATCGATTTGAAGGCGCTGGAACTCACTCAGCTTCGCGTCGTCGCGGCCGATGCCAAACGCGGCAATACCGGCAAACCGGATCCCGCCTCCTCGATCCTCAAGATCAAGGGCTCGCAAATCCAGCAGGCGACCACGCATCTTCTGATGCAGGTGATGGGTCCGCACGCCATGCCCTACCATTCGGGCGACCTGGACGGGTCCAACGAACTGCCGATCGAACCCGACTACGCCGCCACCGCCGCGCCGGGCTATTTCAACTATCGTAAGGTCTCGATCTATGGCGGCTCGAACGAGATCCAGAAGAACATCATCGCCAAGGCGGTGCTCGGGCTCTAAGGAATACCCAAATGGACTTTGACCTTTCCGACGAGCAATCCATGCTCAAGGACTCCCTCGACCGCCTCTTGAAAGACTCCTACGGCTTCGAGCAGCGCAGGAAATACATGGCGGACCCCGCCGGCTTCAGCGCCGAGATGTGGAACGCCTATGCCGAGATGGGGCTGATGGCCCTGCCCTTTGCCGAGGAAGATGGCGGGCTGGGCGGCACGCCGGTCGAGACCATGATCGTGATGGAATTGCTCGGCCGGGCACTCGCGCTCGAGCCCTATTTCGCCACCGTCATCCTCGGCGGCGGCGCGCTCAAGGCGGCGGCTTCGGCCGACCAGCGGGCCGAACTCGTGCCGCAGATCGCCGAAGGGTCGCTGAAGCTCGCGATGGCGCACACCGAGCGCAATTCGCGCTACGACCTCCACCATGTCGAGACGAAGGCGGTGAAGGACGGCGACGGCTGGCGGCTCACCGGCCAGAAGAGCGTCGTCCTGCATGGCGAGGCGGCCGACAGGATCATCGTCGTCGCCCGCACGTCCGGCGACGTCCGCGACGAGAACGGCATCGGGCTCTTCCTCGTCGATGGGGCGGCCGAGGGGCTGACGCGGCGCGGCTACCCGACGCAGGACGGTTCGCGCGCGGCCGAACTCAGCCTCGACAACGTGCCCGCCGAAGCGCTCGGCGATCCCGCAAACGGCCTGCCCGCCTTGAAGAAAACCGTCGACGGCGCCATCGCGGCCCTGTCGGCCGAATCCATCGGCGTCATGTCGGCGATGCACGAGCTGACAGTCGACTATCTCAAGGTGCGCAAGCAGTTCGGCGTTCCCATCGGCGCGTTCCAGGTGCTTCAGCACGCGGCCGTCGACATGTATGTCGCGATCGAGCAGGCGCGCTCGATCACGCACTACGCAACCATGATGGCCGACAGCGACGACGCGGATGCCCGCGCGCAGGCCATGCACGCCGCCAAGGCCGAGATCGGGCGCGGCGGGCGGGTGTGCGGCGAGAACGCGATCCAGCTCCATGGCGGCGTCGGCATGACGATGGAATATGCGGTCGGCCACTACTTCAAGCGCATGACGATGATCGACACGCAGTTCGGCGACGGCGACTTTCACCTCCGCGCGCTGGCCCGCGGGCAAGGGCTCTTCGAGGCCGCCTGAGCCATTCATGGCCGGTTGCCTCGCGCTGCCGGCCATGCCACATCTGCGGCCCCGACAGGCGCGCGCAGGAGACGAGACATGGAAATCCGCCAGATCACCGAGGACTACTCGGTCGCCCCGCAGATCGGGGTCGAGCATGTGCCGCTGATCGCCGGCGCCGGCTTCAAGAGCATCGTGTGCAACCGTCCCGATAACGAGGATCCCGGCCAGCCTTCGGTCGACATCATCCGCAAGGCGGCCGAGGAAGCCGGGCTCGCCTTCCGCCACTTGCCGGTGATTTCCGGCCAGATGACCGAGGACAACGCCCGCGACCAGGCCGCGCTCCTGAAGGAACTGCCCAAGCCCGTCCTCGCCTATTGCCGTTCCGGCACGCGCTGCGCCAACCTCCATGCCGCGATCCGGCAGATGGGGCTGTAGGTCTCAGGCTTCGTAATCGAAGTCTTCGTCCGGCTCGATATCGGATGGTTGTTGCCGACCATGTCGGATCGCGAGGACCGTGACCACATCGTCGGAATAGTCGTAGTCGAGCACATAGTCGCCGACGATCAGGCGGCGTGCGCCAGGCACAGGCAGTCGAGCGCTTCCCACTCCGATGTCGGGAAAACGGGCGAGGTTCGTGCGCGCCTCCTGCATTCGCAGAACAAATGCTTCGGCGGCGCGCCTGCTGTGCCGGCGCAGATAATGCGCTCCGGCCCTCAGATAAACCGCTGCCTGAGCCGACAGGCGAACTCTAGGCAACGCGCCGTCCGATGAGTTCGCTCACCTCGCGCAGGACCTGATCCATGTCCTCTGTCACTCCTGCCTCGGCTTCGTTACGACCGGCACTGACCGCAAGGATGTCCGCACCCTCGGACGCGAGATAGAGCTTCAGCGCGCGGACGATCACCCAACTGCGGGATCTGTCGCAGGTTTGGGCGATCCCCATGATCTGGGACAGCATGTCTTCCGGAAGCCTGATGGCGATCGGATCGGACAAGGGGGGCTTGGTCATTGAGGTACCTCCAATTTGTAATACAGCGTATCACAAATTGGAGGTATGTCAGCCGACCTCAATAAAGCAGCCGCACCAGGTAAAGCGTGATCACCGGGAAGGCGAGCAGGATGATCGTGCGGATCGCATCGCTCGTCACGAACGGCATGACGCCCTTGTAGGTCTGCATGATCGGCGTCGACCGATCCATGGAATTGATGACGAAGAGGTTCATGCCGACCGGCGGCGTGATCAGCCCGACCTCGACCACGATCAGCACGAGAATGCCGAACCAGAGCGCGAATTCCTCCGGCCCGAGGCCATAGTCGAGCTGCGAGACGATCGGGAAGAAGATCGGGATCGTCAGAAGGATCATGGACAGCGAATCCATGAAGCAGCCGAGCACGATGTAGAAGACCAGAATGCCGATCATCACCATCATCGGGTCGAAGCCCTGGCTGGTGATGAAGGTCGCGGCCGCGACCGGCATCTGCGACAAGGCGAGGAAGGAATTGTAGAAGGCCGCGCCGAAGACGATGAAGAAGATCATCGCGCTGGCCGACGCCGTCATCAGGATGGAATCAACCAGCGTCTTCCTCGTCAGGCCGCCATTGATCCATGCGATGAGCCCGGTTCCGGCCGCACCCACGGCGGCGGCCTCGGTCGGCGTGAACCAGCCCGTATAGATGCCGCCGACAACCGCGATGAAGACGAGAAGGACCGGCCACACCTCGAACAGCGCGCGGAAACGCCGGCCATAGGGCTGGCGCTCGCTCGATCCTGCGGATTCAGGATAGACGCGGACATAGATCGCGATGGCGATCATGTAGCCGATGGCGGCGAGCATACCGGGCACGAAGGCGGCCACGAAAAGCTTGGCGATGTTCTGTTCGGCCAGGATCGCGTAGATGACCAGCACGACCGAGGGCGGGATCAGGATGCCGAGCGTGCCGCCGGCGGCCAGCGTGCCGGTCGCCAGCGCGCCGGAATAGCCGTAGCGCTTGAGCTCGGGAAGCGCGACCTGCGCCATCGTCGCGGCCGTCGCGAGCGACGAGCCGCAGATCGCGCCGAAGCCCGCGCAGGCGCCGATGGCCGACATGGCGACACCGCCCTTGCGGTGGCCGAGCCAGGAATTGGCGGCGTTGAACAGCGACTGCGACATGCCGCCCAGCGAGGCGAACTGGCCCATCAAGAGGAAAAGCGGGATGATCGACAGCGAATAGCTGGAAAAGGTCGAATAGGTCTCGCCCTTGAGGCGCGACAGGATGGGGGTCGGCGAGCCCATGATGAGATAGGTTCCGACGAGCCCGGTCAGCAACATGGCGAGGGCGATGGGAATGCGCAGGAAGATCAGGACGAGCAGGGCCGGGAACGACCACAGGCCGAGTTCGAGATTGCTCAATGGATTGCCCCCTGGCCGGCGCCGAGAATATTGCGGCCGGTCCGCACTTCCTGAAAGCGGACGTAAAGAACGTAGAACGAAACGATGACGGCGACGCAGACCGCCGCCATGGCCGCCGCAAAGCCCCACCAGACCGGGAATTGCAGGATGAAGGTCGTCTCGCGATACCGCACCTTGTCCCACATGCCATGCCAGAGCTGAACCGCGATCAAGGTGATCACCGCCGTCATCAGGAGTTCGGCGACGAAATCGATCACCCGGTTGACGGCCGGCGGAAAAAAGCTGGTGAAGACGTCGACGGTCGCGTGTCCGCGCATCAACTGGCACCAGGGCAGGAATGCGAAGATCGCGAAGGCCGTGCCGGCCTCGACGAGTTCGAAATCGCCCGGCACGGGCTTCAGCCCGAGCGAACTCAGCCCGCGCCCCGTGATCGAGACGACCGTGATGAGCGTGATCGCGACCAGGGCCAGCCCGCCGATGATCGCAAGCCCGCGGGCAAGCCACGTCATGATCGCCGAGAGGTTCATCCTCTCCTCCCTCGAAACACATCGCTCCACGGCAGCAACGCTACAGCCGCGTTTCTCCCGGAGCAATCGACTCCTCGGCGCAAATTGTTATAGGACATAACGTTGGCAATCAAGATGCCCGCGCGACGCGGCACCATGCGCGAAAGCCTGCACCCGCGCGCACGAAAAAGGAAGATGGGGCGGGCGGAAACCGCAGTTCCGCCCTCATTTTCCAGCTACTGGCTGGTGTATTGCTCGATCAGCCCGCGCGCCTCGTCGAGCAGTTCCTGGCCCTCGAGCCCCCTGCCGTCCATCTCGGCCACCCAGTTGTCGATGACCGGCTGTGCGGCCTCCTGCCACTTCGCCGTTTCCTCATCCGACAGTTCGATGATGTTGTTGGACGCCTCGACAGCGAGCTTTCGGCCCGGTGCGTCGTATTCCTGCTGGGTCCGGCCGGCGAAGGCGGAGAGTTCGGCCCCCGAGTTCTCGTCGATGACCGCCTTCAGATCGTCCGGCAGGCTGTCATATTTGGCCTTGTTCATGGCCAGCACGAAGGTCGTCGTATAAAGCGCGTGGTCGCCGCCGAACTCGGTGTGGTTCTTGACGAGTTCCGGCACGCGCAGCGCGGTCGTCACCTCCCAGGGCACCACCGCACCGTCGATGACGCCCTTCGAGAGCGATTCGGGAACCTGCGGGATCGGCATTCCGATCGGCGTCGCGCCGAGTTCGCCCAGAAGAGAGTTGATGACACGGGTCGGGGCGCGCACCTTCATGCCGGCAAGATCCTCCATGGACTCGACCGGCTCCTTGGTGTGCAGGATGCCCGGACCATGAACCCAGGTCGCCAGAATGTGCGTGTCGGCGAATTCGGTATCGCGCAGATGCTTGTCGAAGACGTCCCAATAGGCGCGCGAGGTTGCCTCGGCATTGGTCATCATGAAGGGAAGTTCGAAGACCTCGACGGACGGAAAGCGGCCAGGCGTGTTGCCGGGCAGAGTCCACACGATGTCGACCGTGCCCTCGGCCGCCTGATCGTAAAGCTGCGGCGGCGTACCGCCAAGCTGCATGGCCGGGTAGCGTTCGATCTTGATGCGATCGCCGGAATCGGCCTCGACCTTGTCGGCCCACACGTCGAGGACTTGCATTGGCACGGTGGCCTGTGCGGGCAGGAAGTGGTGCAGCCGCAGCGTCACCTCCTGCGCCAGCACCGACGTCGAACCGGCCAGCCACGTCGCCGAGGCCAGCACGCCGGCGGCAAGCGCCGCCTTGAAACTCTTCATCTGCATCGATTTCCTCCCTGATGATGCGGACCGGCAGTTCTCCCGATATTAGCCGATCCTCGACGCGCGATCCTACATGGATTTATGTAACAATAAAGAGCCGTTCTGCGGAATTTTCGTAACACATCACAGCGGCAGCGCATCCGTCTCCTTCAATGTCTGGAGCACGATCGCCGTCTTCACATGCTGCACGGATTCGTGCGGCAGCAGCACCTCGTTGACGAACTCGGCGAGCGATTTCAGGTCCGGCGTCACGACTTTCAGAAAATAGTCCATCTCGCCGGTCAGCGCATAGGCTTCCTGCACCTGCGGCAGGCGCGCCAAAAGTTCGGAAAAGCGGCGCGCATTGTCCCTATTGTGGGTGGCGAGCGTGACCGAGATGACATTGACGAGCGGGAACCCCAGCCGGTCGCGATCGAGCGTCGCGCGATAGCCCTTGATGAAGCCCGCCTCCTCCAGCCGCTGGCGCCGCCGCGAGCATTGCGAGGCGGACAGATGCACGCGCTCGGAAAGATCGCCGTTCGTCAGCCGCGCATCTTCCTGCAAGAGCGCGAGTATCTTGCGGTCAAAACCGTCGATCTGCTCACCATCACCCATATTTGTCATCACCATGCACGTTTCGCGCACAACATGCCGCGCCGGGGCATCAGAATGCAAGCCGCTTGCGCGGCGGCGATAGTAGGATCGGGCCATCGAATTTCAGGAGGATGAAATGGGTCCTTTCCCGCACGACGCGCCGCCCGCCGAGATCACCCGCACCAACCCCGCCGGCACGGACGGGTTCGAGTTCGTCGAGTTCGCGCATCCAGAGCCCGAAAAGCTGGCCGAACTCTTCACCCGCATGGGCTACGCCAAGGTCGCGACCCACAGGACGAAGAAAATCGACGTCTGGCGGCAGGGCGACATCAACTATGTCGTCAATGCCGAACCCGGTTCGCACGCCATGCGCTTCGTCGACGAACATGGTCCCTGCGCGCCCTCCATGGCGTGGCGCGTGGTCGATGCCAAGCACGCCTTCGACCATGCCGTTTCCAAGGGCGCGACGCCCTATGAAGGCACGGACAAGACGCTCGACGTGCCGGCCATTATCGGCATCGGCGGCTCGCTCCTCTATTTCGTCGAGACCTATGGCGCGCGCGGCTCGGCCTATGAAGCCGAGTTCGACTGGATCGGCGAAAAGAACCCGAAACCCGAAGGCGTCGGCTTCTACTATCTTGACCACCTCACCCACAACGTCTTTCGCGGCAACATGGACAAGTGGTGGGCGTTCTACCGCGACCTGTTCGGCTTCAAGCAAATCCATTTCTTCAACATCGACGGCCGCATCACCGGCCTGATGAGCCGGGCCATCACCAGCCCTTGCGGGAAAATCCGCATTCCGCTCAACGAATCCAAGGACGAGACGAGCCAGATCGAGGAATATCTGCGCAAATACAAGGGCGAAGGTATCCAGCACATCGCGGTCGGCACGGACGGCATCTACGACGCCACCGACAGGCTCGACGCCAACGGCCTGAAATTCATGCCGAAGCCGCCGGAAACATACTACGAGAAAAGCCACGAGCGCGTCGCCGGCCATGACGAGCCGATCGACCGCATGAAGAAGCATGGCATCCTGATCGACGGCGAAGGCGTGGTCGACGGCGGAACGACCAAGATCCTGCTCCAGATTTTTTCCAAGACCGTCATCGGCCCGATCTTCTTCGAATTCATCCAGCGAAAAGGCGACGAAGGTTTTGGCGAAGGCAATTTCCGCGCCTTGTTCGAGAGCATCGAGGAAGACCAGATCCGGCGTGGCGTGATCAAGGTCGAGGCGGCGGAGTAGTTCGGCGGCATCATTCTCCTGCACAGGCGTCATCCCGGAAGTCGCGCGGCGACGAGCGGCTATCCGGGACCCATTCCGTGACATCTACCTCACGGAATAGGTCCCGGCTCTCCGTCTCGCTACGCCCGACTTCGGCCGGGATGACACTTGAGCCTACTACCCCTTCGCCGCTGCAATCACCTTTTTCACCCGCTCCAAATCGCCCACCTCGTTCGCCAAGAGCAACACCAGCCTCGCATTCAGCCGCGCGCTTTCCTCGAGGCTCAAGCCGTCATGGGCGGCCATCAGCGCGGCGTAGAAATCGTCGCCGGCGGTGCCCAGCCTGTCCTTGCCGATATCGATCATGCCATCCCCCTCGCCTGCTCATATGCGGCGACGATCTCTGCCGCCGATGGGTTGTCGAAGCGCGCGGCCAGATGCTGATCCGGTCGGACCAGCCAGACCGTGCCCGCACCGTAGCGCTTCGCGACCAGCCCCTCGGCATCGATCAACGTCGTTGTGTCACCCCGCCGCGACCAGTCAGTGGTGACGAGGATGCGGTCGATCTCCGCCGGCAGACCGTCCGGCACATCCGCCTCCACCGCCATCACCGCGAACCGCCCGCCGAAATGGTCGAGCAGCCAGCCACCTTCAAGGGGCGCATCGGCCATCGCCTGCCCGACGCCCTCACCCGCTCCTTGCAGCGACAGGCCCGCCAGCGAACAGGGCCGCGACAGGCGGCCGGAATTGACCAGCCTGCGCGCGAATTCGTGGTCGCCGGCAAGGTCCAGCACGGCATCGCGGAAGGTGCGCTCCATTTCGCTCTTCGGCGTCATGAAGCCGGTCGCGCGCGCGGAGTTCAAAATGTTGTCGTCGGCGCCGTGAATGCGCTCTTCGTCGTAAGTTGCGATCAGGCTTTCCGGCGCCTCGCCCTTCACCACCATCGCCAGTTTCCAGACGAGGTTGTCGACGTCCTGGATGCCGCCATTGCCGCCGCGCGCGCCGAAGGGCGAGACGATGTGCGCGCTGTCGCCCGCGAACACCACGCGGCCGTGGACGAAGCGATCCAGCCGGCGGCACTGGAAGGTGTAGACCGAAACCCAGTCGAGCGTGAAATCGCGGTGGCCGACGATCGCCTCAATGCGCGGGATGACGTTTTCGGGCCGCTTCTCCATTTCCGGGTCGGCATCCCAGCCGAGTTGCAGGTCGATGCGGTAGATGTCGTCCGGCTGCTTGTGCAACAGCGCCGACTGGCCCTTGTGAAAGGGCGGCTCGAACCAGAACCAGCGCTCCGGCGGAAAATCCGCCTTCATCTCGACGTCCGCAATCAGGAACCGCTCCTCGAAGACACGGCCGGCGAAATCCAGCCCCATCATCGAACGCACCGGAGAGCGCGCGCCGTCGCAGGCGATCAACCAGTCGGTATCGATCTCGTAGATGCCGTCCGGCGTCTCGACCGAAACGCGAACGCCGTCATCGGATGGCTCGACGCCAATGACGCGGTTCTTCCAGCGCAGGTCGATCAGGTCGGGAAACTCCATCGCGCGCTCGACGAGATACTGCTCGACGTAATATTGCTGGAGATTGATGAAGGCCGGCATCTTGTGGCCGGGCTCGGGCAGAAGGTCGAAATTCCAGACCTCGCGGTCGCGGTGGAACAGCCGCCCGACCTTCCACGTCACGCCCTTTTCCACCATGCGCTCCCCGACCCCGAGCCGGTCCATGATCTCCAGCGTCCGCTTCGACCAGCAGATCGCGCGGCTCCCCAGCGATACGACGTCGTTGTCGTCCAGCACCACGCATCCGATGCCGTGCAGCGCGCAGTCGATCGCAGCCGCGAGGCCCACCGGCCCGGCGCCGACAATGACGATCTTGGTGCGCCTGGCGGCTCTACCGGAGAGCTCCGGCGGTTTCACATAGGCAAACGGCTGGTACTGGTAGCGCGGCATCAGGCGAGCCCCATGCGGCCGATCTCGGGATCGCGCTCGAAATCGAGGAAGAACTCGTCGAGCTGCGGCGGCTTGACGTCCGTTCCGGCGAGCATCGCGTGCGCCTGCCCGCGATGGTGGATCTGGTGCTGGAAAAGATGGGCGAGGAGGTCGCAGATGCGCTCGGGGAATTGACCCTTCCGGCCGCGATCCGTGACGACGACGCGCTCCATATCGGCTTCGGCCAGCCGGTCGCAGAACGCGATCAGCCGATCGTCCGCCGCCTGTTGCAGCGGCGCGAGGTCGGATGCGTGGGCGAACACAATCTCGTCGTCATAGACCCGCTCGCCCCGGCCGCCCTCTTCCAGCGCGTCGATGTAGTAGAGGTCGACGAAGTGGTTGTGGGAAAGCGTCGCGGCGATGGAGGGGAAAAACGAGGTGCGGGTTGCCGTGAAGGACGCGCTGTCGAGCTTGGCGCAGGCGCGCAGCAGGACGTGGTTCGACCAGCGATTGTTGCGCGCCATGGCGGAGAAATGTCGTTGCAGGTCCGTCACCGCCATCACCCCTGCAACTGCGCCCACATCGCCTTGTCACGCTCGGCCGTCCAGATGCGCGGCGTGTCGATTCCCAGCGCCTCGTCATAGGCGCGGGCGACGTTGAAGGGCAGGCAGTGCTCGTAGATCGCGTAGTCGCCGAATTTGGGGTCGCAGACTTCGCGGCAGGCGTCCCACGCCTCCTTCAGCGAGCCGCCGCCCTGCGCCACGCGCGCGATGGGACGATAGGTGGACATGACGAAATCGGCGGTGTTGTCGATTGCGTCGTTGACCATGGCGGCCCCCACCAGCGCATCGCCGCGGCCGGGCGCGATGGCGTCGAGGTCGAAGGCGCGGATTTCCTCCAGCGTCATCGGCCAGTCGGAAAAATGCCCGTCGCCGCAATAGCAGGCCGAGTGGTATTCGACGATGTCGCCTGTGAACATCACGTTCTCGTCCGGCACATAGGCGACGATGTCGCCCGCCGTATGGGCGCGGCCGAGGAACATCAGGTCGACACGGCGCTTGCCCATGTGGACCGTCAGCCGGTCGTTGAAGGTCATGGTCGGCCAGGTCAGGCCGGGGATCGATTCATGACCCTGGAAGAGGCGCGGGAAGCGGCCGAATTCGGAATCCCAGTCCTCCTGCCCGCGCTCGACCACCATGGAACGCGCCTTCTCCGACATGAAGATTTCCGACGCGCCATAGGCCGACGCGCCGAGCACCCGCACGGCGTGATAGTGCGACAGCGTCACATATTTGATCGGCTTGTCGGTGACGGTGCGGATCTTCTCGATGACCTTTCCCGCCAGTCGCGGCGTCGCCTGCGCGTCGACGATCATGACCGAATCGTCGCCGATGATGACGCCGGTGTTCGGATCGCCCTCGGCGGTGAAGGCCCACAGGTCGCGGCCGATCTCGGTGAAGGAGACGGCCTTCTCGGCCATGTCGCCGGTGGATGCGAAGTTCTTGGTCATGTGCGCTCCAGTTGCAATTCTGGTCATCTACGCGTCATTCCGACCGAAGCCGCGCGAAGCGCGGCGAAGAGCCGGAACCCATTCCGTTTTCTTGCCAGTCCACGGAAAGGGTCCCGGATACGGTCGCTCGCTGCGCTCGGCCCGTTCCGGGATGACGCCGCGTGCTCAATCGTTCTCCGGCGAATACTTCTCCACCACCTGCTCGATCGCGCCGAAGATCGAATGGCCGGCCTTGTCCTTCATCTCGATCCTCACCGTGTCGCCGAAGCGCATGAAAGGCGTCGTCGCCTTGCCGGTTTCGATCGTTTCGATGGTGCGGATTTCGGCGATGCAGGAATAGCCGACGCCGCCGGCATCGACCGGCCTGCCCGGCCCGCCATCCAGCTTGTTCGACACCGTGCCCGAGCCGATGATCGAGCCGGCGCAAAGCGGGCGCGTCTTCGCCGCATGGGCGATGAGGGTGGGGAAGTCGAACGTCATGTCGATTCCGGCATTCGCCCGCCCGAACGGCTTGCCGTTGTAGTCGACCATCAGCGGCAGCGAGAGCTTGCCGCCGTCCCAGGCGTCGCCGAGTTCGTCGGGCGTCACCGCGACCGGCGAGAAGGCCGAGGAGGGCTTGGACTGGAAGAAGCCGAAGCCCTTGCCGAGTTCGGCCGGAATCAGGCCGCGCAGCGAAACGTCGTTGACCAGCATGACCAGCCGGATCGCCTCGCGCGCCTGGTCGAGGCTGGCGCCCATCGGAACGTCGTCGACGATGATCGCGATCTCGCCTTCCATGTCGATGCCATAGGCTTCGTCGGCCATGACGATCGGATCGCGCGGCCCCAGAAACGCATCCGAGCCGCCCTGATACATCAGCGGGTCGGTCCAGAAGGTGTCCGGCATCTCGGCATTGCGCGCCTTTCGCACGAGTTCGACGTGGTTGACATAGGCCGAGCCGTCCGCCCACTGAAAGGCGCGCGGCAGCGGCGACATCGCATCATGTTCGTGGAAGCGCTCGGTCGGCACCGCGCCATGTTCGAGGCTTTCGGCCAGCGCCTCCAGATGGGGGGCGATGCGGCGCCAGTCGTCGAGCGCAGCCTGCAAGGTCGTGGCGAGGAAGGACGCATCCGTCGAGCGCGTCAGGTCTCGCGACACGAGCACCAGTTTTCCGTCGCGCGTGCCGTTCTTCAGCGTGGCAAGTTTCATGCGGTCTCCATCCCCTTGGCCCGATATGGGCTCGATTGTTGTCGTGCGCCCTTCGAGGCTCGCTTCGCTCGCACCTCAGGATGAGGACCGTTGGTTCTCGAACCCGCCTCGTCACCGGTGCGATCCGCGACTTCCCTCATCCTGAGGTGCGAGCCTGTTCGGCGAGCCTCGAAGGACGCACGCCATCATTGCAGCCGGTGCGCCTTAACTCCAGTCGCCTTCTATGGTGCCGTTGAAGCGCTTCTTCAGGTCGCTCCAGCAGTCGATGTAGTCGTCCTGCAAGGTCTCCAGTCCGAGCCCGTATTTCGTGACGAGTTGCGGAAAGCGCGTCTCGAACATGAAAGCCATGGTGTTTTCCAGCTTCACGGCCTTCAGCTCCGCGCGCGATGCCTTCTCGAAGCCGCCCGCATCCGGCCCATGCGCCAGCATCATGTTGTGAAGGCTCATGCCGCCGGGCACGAACCCCTCCTCCTTGGCGTCGTACTGGCCGCGGATCAGGCCCATGAACTCGGACATGATGTTGCGGTGATACCAGGGTGGGCGGAACGTGTTCTCGGCCACCATCCAGCGCGGCGGGAAGATGACGAAATCGATATTCGCCGTCCCCTCCTCGCCGCTCGGTGCCGTCAGCACGGTGAAGATCGACGGGTCGGGATGGTCGAACAGGATCGCGCCGACCGGCGAGAAGGTCGACAGATCGTATTTGTAGGGCGCGTAATTGCCGTGCCAGGCGACGACGTCGAGCGGCGAATGGCCGATCTCGGTGACGTGGAACTGGCCGCACCATTTGACGACGATGCGGCAGGGCGTCTCCTTGTCCTCGTACCAGGCGACCGGCGTCTTGAAATCGCGCGGATTGGCGAGGCAGTTGGCCCCGATCGGGCCGCGATCGGGCAGCGTGAACTTGGCGCCGTAGTTTTCGCACATATAGCCGCGCGCGGTCTTTCCCATCAGCTCGACCTTGAAGGTCAGGCCGCGCGGCAGGATGCAGATTTCGCCAGGCTCGACCTCGATCGCGCCCATCTCGGTCAAAAAGCGCACGCCGCCCTCCTGCGGCACCACCAGCATCTCGCCGTCAGCGTTGAAGAAGTGGTCGTCCACCATGTCGGCATTGGCGACATAGACATGCGCCGCCATGCCGGCCTGGCCGAGCACGTCGCCGGCCAGCGTCATGGTGCGCATCCCCGAGATGAAATCGGTCTTTTCCGCCGGGATCGGCACCGGGCTCCAGCGGAACTGGCCGAGCGGCAGTTCATGCTCGCCCTTCGATGGCGCAGAGAGCCACAGCGGCAGATCGAACGGCTTGAAACGACGATGATGCTTGACGGACGGGCGGATGCGATAGAGCCAGGAGCGCTCGTTGGTGCCGCGCGGCGCGGTGAAGGGCGAGCCGGACAATTGCTCGGCATAGAGCCCGTAGGCAGGACGCTGCGGCGAGTTCATGCCCTGCGGCAGCGCGCCGGCCAGGCTTTCGGTTTCGAAATCGTTGCCGAAGCCCGGCATGTAGTCGAAGCGGGCCTTCGGCTTCCTGGCCGGCGACGTGTGGCCGAGCCCCTTCATCATCTCGTTCATGGCGACCTCCCGGATTTGACGTTCCGTGAATTTCGTTGCATTCGTAACCATTGAAAATGTAACCATCAACTGTGCCGATGACGCTCGAACTCGAACGCTTCCTCCCCTATCGCCTGAACCGGCTGGCGGATGTCATCAGCCGCGATTTCGCGAAGATCTACCGCGATCGCTACGGCCTCACCCGCCCCGAATGGCGGCTGCTCGCGGCGCTCGGCCAATACGGGACGATGACCGCGACCGCGGTCGGGCAGCATTCGGCGATGCACAAGACCAAGGTGTCACGCGCCGTCTCGGCGCTCGAAAAGCGGCTGTGGCTGAAACGGTCTCCGAGCGAGGAAGACCGCCGCGTCGAGCATCTGACCCTGACGAAGGCTGGCCACGCCGCCTATCGCGAGCTCGTGCCCTTCGCCAAGTCCTTCGAGGAAAACCTCCTCGCCAACATGTCGCCCGCCGACCGCGAAGCCGTCCTGCGCGGCCTTGCCGCGCTGGAACGCGCGGGCGGGGATTGAATTCTCGCCGCAGAAAGTGTACATTTTGACCGGTCAAAATGGACAATTAAGATGAAAACTGTCTCTGCGACTGAGCTCAAGGCGAACGTGTCAGGAATACTTGGAGATGTCGAACGCGGGGAAACGATTGCGATCACCCGCCACGGCAAAACGATCGCACGCCTCGAACCTCCGACATCGCGTCTTGACCGCGAGCGTGCCATCGAAGCGATCCTGGAGATGAAACGTCTAAGCCGAAAGACTGGACTTACGGTAGATGACATCTTGTCCGCGCGTGACGAGGGACGGCGCTAAGTGTCGGCCGTCATCGACAGTTCAGTAGCTGCGAGTTGGGGTATACCGGATGAGAATTCGCCCGCCGCGTTGCGCGCTCTGACGCTTGTCGCCAATGGTGAAATGATCGTTCCCACGCTCTTCTGGCATGAACTGAAAAACGTGTTCCTGATGAACCAGAAGCGCAATCGACTGACAATTGTCGAGACCGACCGCGCCATCAAACTCGTTAAGGCCATCAATCCACTGGTAGCAGACGATCCCGACCACAGCGCCATTTTGGACTTGGCACGCCGCCGCTCGCTGACCGCTTACGATGCTGCATACCTTGAACTTGCGTTACGCTTGTCGCTCCCGCTCGCGACGCTTGACGCCAAGCTTGCGGCAGCGACGATAGCAGAAGGTGTCGACTTGATATCGTGAGCCTCACTCCACCCGGTGCGGATATTCGCGCTTGGGCGGGATGTTGTGGATAACCATCGCAAGCGCGATGAGCACCAGGCAGCCGATCAGGATCACCATGAAGAGTTCGATGCCGTGGAGGCCGCGGCCGAAGCCGAGAATCGGCAGCGCGGCGGCGGGGGAGTGCGTGACGCGCAGGCCGCGCATCAGGACGATGGTGACGCCCACCGCGACGGCCGCCGCCAGCCAATCGCCGGGAAAGGCGAGGAAAGCCGCCTCGCAGACGATCGTTCCGATCAGATAGCCGCCCATGATGTTGACCGGTTGCGACAGGGGACTGGAGGGCTGGCCGAACAGCAATCCGGCCGTCGCGCCCAGCGGCGCGAGCAGCAGCGGCAGGCCGGTCGCCATCGCCATGTAGCCGACGAAGGCCATGCCAAGCGCCGCGCCGATGCCGGCCTTGATGTTGGAGCCGGCATCGACGGGCGGCTCGTGCCGCGTCAGCAATATCCGCACAATCCGCCGCATCGCCTGACCACCCTCACCAGTCCATAACGACCTTGCCGGAATTGCCCGAGCGCATCGCGTCGAAGCCTTCACGATAGTCGTCGATGCCGATGCGGTGGGTGATCAGGCCCGACACGTCGAGCGGCCCCTGCACCAGCGCAATCATCTTGTACCAGGTCTCGAACATCTCGCGGCCGTAGATGCCCTTCAGCGTCAGCATCTTGAAGATAACCTTGTTCCAGTCGATCTCGAAGCCGGTCGGCGCGATGCCCAGAATGGCGATCTTGCCGCCATTGTTCATCGTGTCGATCATGTCGCGGAACGCCGCCGCCGAGCCCGACATTTCGAGCCCGACGTCGAACCCTTCCGTCATGCCCTCCTCGCGCATCACGTCGCGCAGATTTTCCTTCGACGCGTCGACGACGTGGTGGATCTTCATCCTGCGAGCGAGGTCGAGACGCACCGGGTTGATATCGGTGATCACGACCTTCCGCGCGCCGACCGCCTGTGCGACCAGCGCGCCCATGATGCCGATCGGCCCCGCCCCCGTCACCAGCACGTCCTCGCCCACCAGATCGAAGGAGAGCGCGGTGTGGACGGCATTGCCGAGCGGGTCGAAGATCGCGGCGATCTCGTCCGGCACGTCGTCGGGAATCGGCACGACATTGTGCTTGGGCAGCACCAGATATTCCGCGAAGGAGCCCGGCCGGTTGACGCCGACGCCGAGCGTGTTGCGGCACAGATGCCCGCGCCCGGCGCGGCAGTTGCGGCAATGGCCGCACACGATATGCCCCTCGCCCGAGACGCGCTGGCCGACCTTGTATTCGGTGACCGCCGCGCCGAAATCGGCGACCTCGCCGACGAATTCGTGTCCTGTCACCATCGGCACCGGCACGGTCTTCTGCGCCCACTGATCCCAGTTGAAGATGTGGACGTCGGTGCCGCAGATCGCCGACTTCTTCACCTTGATCAGGATGTCGTTCGGCCCGACTTCAGGCAGCGGCACCTCTTCCATCCAGATGCCGGGCTCGGCTCGCGCCTTGACGAGGGCGCGCATCATGTTGGACATCAAACCACTCCCATCTCTTTGCCCACCGCCGCGAACGCCGCCACCGCCCGGTCAACATCCTCGGCCGAGTGCGCCGCCGACATCTGCGTCCTGATCCGCGCCTGGCCCTTAGGCACGACCGGAAACGAGAAGCCGATCACATAAATGCCGTGGTCCATCAGCCGGTCGGCCATGTCCTTGGCCACCTGCGCGTCGCCGAGCATGACGGGGATGATCGCGTGGTCGGCGCCGGCGAGCGTGAAACCGGCCTTTTCCATGCCCGCCCTGAACCGTGCGGCATTGTCGTTCAGGTGCCGGCGCAGCGCGTCGCCGTTCTCGACCATGTCGAAGACCTTGAGCGAGGTCGCGGCGATCACCGGCGCCAGCGTGTTGGAAAAGAGATAGGGTCGCGAGCGCTGGCGCAGCCAGTCGACGATCTCGCGCCTGGCCGACGTGTAGCCGCCCGACGCGCCGCCGAGCGCCTTGCCGAGCGTGCCGGTGACGATGTCTACCCGGCCCTCGACGCCGCAATGCTCGATCGATCCGCGGCCATGTTCGCCGACGAAACCGACCGCATGGCTGTCGTCGACCATCACCATCGCGTCGTATTTTTCGGCAAGGTCGCAGACGCCCTGAAGGTTGGCGATGATGCCGTCCATGGAGAACACGCCGTCCGTCGCGATCAGCCGGAACCGCGCGTCCGCCGCCTCCTTCAGCCGCGCTTCCAGTTCGCCCATGTCGTTGTTGGCGTAGCGGTAGCGCTTCGCCTTCGACAGCCGCACCCCGTCAATGATCGAGGCATGGTTGAGCGCGTCGGAGATGATGGCGTCCTCGTCCGACAGGAGCGTCTCGAACAGGCCCGCATTGGCATCGAAGCAGGAGCCGTAAAGGATCGTGTCCTCGAAGCCGAGAAAGGACGAGATGCGCGCTTCCAGCGCCTTGTGCTCTTCCTGCGTGCCGCAGATGAAACGCACGGAGGCCATGCCGTAGCCGTAGCGGTCGAGCGCTTGCTTGGCCACCTCCCGCAGTTCGGCATTGTCGGCGAGGCCGAGATAGTTGTTGGCGCAGAAGTTCAGCACCTCGCGCCCGTCGGCGGTGATTTCCGCCGACTGCATCGAGGAGATGACGCGCTCGGACTTGTAGAGCCCCTGGGACTTGAGGCCGTCGAGTTCGGTCGAGAGGTGGGTCAGGAAGGTGTTTGTCATCGGCGTCTCCTACGCGCTTGATCCGGCAAACGCCACACCCCTACCTCACATGCCCCTTGCCGTAATGCCTTTCGATCCGCGACTGGATCAGTTCGAAGCAGATCGACATCGCCCAGTAGATCAGCGCGGCGGCGATCAGCATCTCGAACACGGTGAAGTCGCGGCGGCCGATGATTTGCGCGGTGCGCGTCAGTTCCCACACGCCCATCACCGAGACGAGCGAGGAATCCTTCAGCATGGCGATGAACTGGTTGCCGGTCGGCGGCACGATCAGCCGCATCGCCTGCGGAAAGATGATCAGCCGGAAAGTCTGGCGTTCGGTGAAGCCCAGCGCCTTGGCCGCATCGTGCTGGCCATGCGCCACGCCGATGATGCCGGCGCGGAAGATTTCCGCCAGATAGGCGCCATAACACAAGGAGAGCGCGATAATGCCCGACGGCACGGCCGAAAGGGCGAATTGCGGCCCCAGTTGCGGCAGGCCGAGATAGATCAGATAGACCTGCAAGAGCAGCGGCGTGCCGCGGAAAAAGGAGATGTAGAAGGTGGCGATCGCATAGGCCGGCCCCGACTTCGACAATTTGCCGAGCGCGGCGACCAGCGCGATGACAGAGGCGATGACGATCGAGATCAGCGAGACGTAGAGCGTCGTCACCGCGCCCGTCGTGATCATGTAGGACAGGTTCGTTCCGCCGTCGCGCGTGGGTGCGAACCAGACGCCGAGATTGCGGTCGAAACTGGTGACGAAGAGCGCGAAGAGCAGGACGAGTTCGACCCAGACGATCAGCACCTGGACCTTGAACGGGACAAGCCGCAGCAGGATCAGATTGGCCCAGATCGCGCCGCCGAGCAGGATGCCGGTGGCCAGGTGAAGGCCGAAGCCGACCTCCTGCCCCTCGCCCGTCGCCCCGCCGAGCAGCGGCGCGACGAGGCCGCCGGCACGCGTGCCGCCAAGCCCCATCCACACGAGGACCACGACGATCAGGAAAACGATCCCCGCCTCGATCCGCGACGGGCGCGCGCGAGCAAGCCAGCTCTCCGCTGGAAGAGCCGGCTCGTCGTTCATCGTATCGGTTGCCGACATTACTCGACGGTCGTCAGGTCAACCCCGTACCACTTCTCCGACAATTCGGAGAGCGTGCCGTCCTCGTGCAGTTCGGCGACGATCTCGGCGATACGCGCGTTGAACTCCTCGTCGCCCTTGTCGGTCGCGACGGAGAGCGGCTCGTAGAAGGCAGGCTCGCCGACGATGCGCAGCGGATAGCCGTTGTTGATCGCCTCCTGGATGGTCGGCAATGCCGAGAACACCGCGTCGATGCGCACGCCGTCGCCGAGGCGCAGATCGTCGAATGCGTTGGTGTCTGTCTCGTAGGTGCGGATTTCGGCCGCGGTCACCTGATATTCGAACTCGGGCACGCCCTCGGCATCGATCACCAGTTCGCGGTTGAGATAGGCGTCATAGGTGCAGCCGCCGCACGAGCCGATGACCTTGTCGTTCAGTTCGTCGATCGACTGGATGTCCGAATCCGTGTGAACCGCGAAGGCGGCAGGCGTGTAGTAGTAGATCGCCGGGAAATCGAGCACCTGCGCGCGGGCGGTGGTCGGCGTCATCGAACCGACGGACATGTCCCAGCGCCCGGCCCAGCTACCCGCCGTGATCACTTCCCAAGAGGGCGTGACGATTTCCAGCTCGACGCCCATCTTCTCGGCGATCGCCTTGCCGACATCGATGTCGAACCCGTCCATCTCATTGGCGTCGTTGAGGAAGGACTGCGGCGGATATTCGGGATCGCTCGACATGACGAGCTTGCCAGCCGACGTCACCCGGTCAAGCGTCTCGCCGGCGATCACCGGGGAGCCGAGCATCGCCAGAACCGTCGTCAAGGCTGCAATTTTTCCCATTCCCATAGAGTGTTCTCCTTTTTTCTTTTCCGATGTTTCATCTTGTGAAATCGGGCGCCGCGGCGCCCGATCCCCACTTTCCGGCGTCGCCTAGAAGAACGCCTGGAGACCCGTCTGCGCGCGCCCGAGGATCAGCGCATGAACGTCATGCGTGCCCTCATAGGTGTTCACGGTTTCGAGGTTCTGCGCATGGCGCATCACATGGTACTCGACCTGGATGCCGTTGCCGCCGTGCATGTCGCGGGCCTGGCGAGCGATGTCGAGCGCCTTGCCGCAATTGTTGCGCTTGACGATCGAGATCATCTCGGGCGCGAACTTGTGCTCGTCCATCAGCCGGCCGACGCGCAAGCTCCCCTGAAGCCCGAGCGCGATCTCGGTCTGCATGTCGGCGAGCTTCTTCTGGAAAAGCTGCGTGCCGGCGAGCGGCTTGCCGAACTGCTTGCGGTCGAGACCGTATTGCCGGGCGCGGAACCAGCAATCCTCGGCGGCGCCCATCGCCCCCCAGGAAATGCCGTAGCGGGCGCGGTTGAGGCAGCCGAACGGGCCGGAGAGGCCCGAAATGTTCGGCAGCAGGGCGTCCTCGCCGACCTCGACGCCGTCCATGACGATTTCGCCGGTGATCGACGCGCGCAGCGACAGCTTGCCGCCGATCTTCGGCGCGGAAAGGCCCTTCATGCCCTTTTCGAGCACGAAGCCGCGGATCTTGTTGTCATGCGCTTCCGACTTCGCCCAGACGACGAAGACGTCGGCGATCGGCGAGTTGGAAATCCACATCTTGGAGCCCGACAGGCGATAGCCGTCGGCGGTCTTCACCGCGCGCGTCTTCATGCCGTTCGGATCGGATCCGGCATCCGGCTCGGTCAGGCCGAAGCAGCCGATCCATTCGCCCGAGGCAAGCTTGGGCAGGTATTTCTTGCGCTGCTCTTCCGAGCCATAGGCATAGATCGGGTGCATGACGAGCGAGGACTGAACGCTCATCATCGAGCGGTAGCCCGAATCGATGCGCTCGACCTCGCGCGCGACGAGGCCATAGGCCACGTAGCCGGCGCCGACGCCGCCATATTCCTCGGGGATCGTGACGCCCAGGAGACCTGATTCGCCCATCTCGCGGAAGATCGCGGGGTCGGTCTTTTCCTCCAGATACGCCTCCTGCACGCGCGGCGCGAGCTTGTCTGCGGCAAAGGCGGCCGCCGTGTCGCGGATCATCCGCTCGTCTTCGGTCAACTGATCGTCGATCAGGAAAGGATCGTTCCACGCGAAAGCCGCAGACGTGTCCTTGGCTCGAACTTCGATATTCATAATCTCACCGGTCTGGTTGGTTCTTGGCGGGCAACTTAGAACCATTGAACGGGCGGCGAAACAATTTTTCTGCCGCATCCGCAAGACCGATTACAACCGGATGGCGTAGCGGATTCCATCATAGATCGCGGCATGGATGTTGCGCGCCGCGACCGCATCGCCAATCCGCAGGAGATCGAACCGGCCATCCGCATTGATTTGGGGAAAGAGATTGCCCGTTCCATCGGCCAGGCTGCCGTAATCCACAGCGCCGCCATTGCGCGACTGCGCTTTCAACGCATGATAGAGTTCGTCATTGGCCAATGTGCCGTGTTCGACCACGACCTGATCGACGCGCCGCTCCTGCGAAAAGCCCTTCGCATAGTCCGAGCCGAGCGTCGCGACCAGCGCATTCCCCTCGCGCCTGACGGCCACAAGCCGCGTATTGATCGTCACCCGCACATGGCGCTCGTGAAAGGCGCGCATGTAGGGCGCGTGGTTCATGCCGCCCATTTCCGGCGCGAAGAGCCGTTCGGGCGAGACGAGTTCGAGCCTGGCCCCCGCATTGGCGATCATCTCGGCCGCCGACATGCCCTGATGCCCGCCATTGTCGTCGAAAAGAAGCACGTTCTCGGCCGGCTTCGCCGCGCCGGACAGGATGTCCCAGCTCGACACGACCAGTTCGTTGCCCGCATCGAGTGGCGGATTCTGCGGCAGGCCGCCGGTCGCGATCACCACCACATCGGGCTCAAGCGCCAGCACGTCGGCTTCTTCCGCCCAGCAATTGTAGCGGATCGTCACGCCGAGATGGTCGAGTTCGGAAAGCCGCCAGTCGACGATGCCGACGAGTTCCCTGCGACGCGGGTTCTGAACCGCAAGCCCGATCTGGCCCCCTGCTTTCGATGAGGCTTCCAGTATCGTGACCTTGTGTCCGCGCTCGGCCGCGACGCGCGCCGCCTCCAGCCCGGCCGGCCCCGCGCCGACCACGACGACATGCTTCAGTGCGCCGTCCGTCCGCGCGACGACATGCGGGATCTGCGCCTCGCGGCCGGTCGCCGCATTGTGGATGCACAGCGCGCCGCCGCCCTCGTAGATTCGGTCGAGGCAGTAGGTCGCGCCGACGCAGGGGCGGATGCGGTGCTCCGCGCCGGCCTTCACTTTCGCCACGATATGCGGCTCGGCGATGTGCGCGCGCGTCATGCCGACCATGTCGAGCTTGCCTTCCGCGATCGCATGGCGCGCGGTCGCGACATCGGAAATCCGCGCCGCGTGAAAGACCGGGAATTTGGTCGCCGCGCGCACCTCGCCTGCGAAATCGAGATGCGGCGCCGAGCGCATCCCCGTCACCGGGATGACCTCGGTCAGGCCCGCATCGGTATCGATATGGCCGCGGATGATGTTGAGAAAATCGACCTTGCCCGAGCGCGCCAGCATCTGCGCGATCTCGACGCCCTCCGCGCGGGAAAGCCCCGTCTCCATGTCCTCGTCGGCCACCATGCGGATGCCGACGATGAAATCCGGCCCGACCGCCTCGCGCACCGCGTCGAGCACCCGCATCGAAAACCGCATCCGGTTTTCCAGCGAGCCGCCATAGGCATCCTCGCGCCGGTTGGTCGCCGGCGACCAGAACGCGTCCATCAGATGGCCGTAGGCCTCGAACTCGATGCCGTCGAGCCCGGCTTCCTTCATGCGCTGCGCCGCCGAGGCATAATCGGCGACGATGCGCTCGATGTCCCAGTCCTCCGCCTCCTTCGGAAAGGCCCGATGCGCCGCCTCGCGCACCGGCGAGGCCGACAGGACCGGCAGCCAGTCGGCCCGGTTCCAGCCCGTCCGGCGGCCCAGATGCGTCAACTGGATCATGACCTTGCAGTCATGTGCGTGGCAGGCATCCGCCAGTTCGCGCATCCACGGCACGATCTCGTCGCGATAGGCTTCCAGATTGCCGAAGGCGGCCGGACTGTCCCTGCTGACCAGCGCGGAACCCGCCGTCATCGTCAGCGCCATCCCGCCCTTGGCCTTTTCCGCATGGTAGAGCCGGTAGCGCTCCTTCGGCATCCCGTCTTCCGAATAGGCCGGCTCGTGCGCCGTCGACATCACCCGGTTCTTCAAGGTCAGATGCTTGAGACGAAAAGGCTGGAGCAGCGGATCGTTCGACATCGGGTCTCTCTTGCGATGCGGGGATGATCGTCGCATTGTTCGACCGTCCCGACGAACGGAGCAAGCCCATGCGCGCCATCGCCATTGCCATTCCCGCCCTTTTCTCGGTCATGCCGGCTTTCGCGTCGAACTGGTACGAAGGCGACTATCAACGATGCGCCGACGAAGACACCACCGTCGACATCGTCATGTGCGTGGGCGGACTCCATGAAGAATGGGATGCCCGCCTCAATGCCGCCTATCGAACCGCCATAGAGCCGCTCGAAGGCGAGCGCCGCACGCAGTTCCGCGACGTCCAGCGCGCCTGGATCGCCTATCGCGACGCAAACTGCGGCTATTACCGATCCGGCGAAGGCACCATCGCCGCGATCGAAGGCAATGTGTGCATGTTCGCACTCACCCGCGACCGGGCGGAGGAGTTGGAAATGCTGGTGGGGCAATAGGAACGGTCCCTGACCGTTTGCCGGGGCCTCACCAAAATCGGAAGCTCGAAAATCGCATACGTCAGCGACGATCTTCCCGGCCCATCAGCGCGCTCGTGCAGGCATGGCGCGCGGATCGCGAGCGCCATGCAACAGGCGCTGGATCACGACCTCACCGTCGATCACCTCGTAGAAGATCAAATACGGGTAGGGCCGAACATTCACGCAGCGCAGGTTTTCCTGGTCGGTTCGTCGGCCGCCATGTGGATGCGCACCGAGCAATCGCCTCAGTCGACGGAACCTGTCGGCGAAGCCTGCGGCGGCAGACGGTGAGCGTGACCAAAGAAATGCAAGAACTTCCTCGACATCTTGAAGAGCGGCCGGCGCGAGGCGAGTCCTCATCGCGTGTGTTTGTTCAGCACCGCCTCGATCTCCTCGTCGGTGGCGAATTCGCCACGCGCGACTTGGGCGCGCGATACGTCGATCGCCGCCTTTTCCTCATCGGAAAGGACGTAAATACCTTCGCCCTCGCCAACGATGTCCATGATCGTCCGGGCAAGTTCGTCTTGCTCTTGTGGCGACAATCGGCGCGCCGCCGCGACGGCCAGTTCGAGGAGTTGTGTCATAGAGAGATTCTAGCATGTTGGACCAGAATCGCACCAGCCCTCAATACCAGGCATCGTCATTCGCCGCCTTGCGCCGCGCGATGAAGTCCTTCAACGCATCGTCCACCGCGACGTCGAGCGGCGGCGCCTCGAACTCCGCGAGTTGCTTCTTCCACAGCCGGTTGGCGCGGTCCATGGCGTCCTCGCCGCCCGCGTCCTCCCATTTCTCGAACGCCTCGTTGTCGGCGAGGCCCGAATCCCAGAACGCCGTCTCGTAATTCGCCATCGTGTGCGCGCAGCCGAAGAAATGGCTGCCCGGCCCGACCTCGGCGAAGGCGTCGAAGGCGAGCTGGTTGTCGTCGACCACGACGCCGTCGAGATAGGTGTGCAGCGCGCCGCAGAAATCGGCGTCCATGACGAATTTCTCGTAGGACATCGACAGGAGCCCGTCGAGGAAGCCTGCCGAATGGAGAATGAAGTTCGCGCCGCAATGGATGGCGGCGAGCATCGACATCGTGCCCTCGTTCATCGCCTGGCCGTCGGGCAGTTTCGAGGTGGTGAAATTGCCGGAGCACCGGAGAGGGAGGTTCAATCTCCGCGCAAGCTGCCCGATCACCATCGAGCCGATCGCCGGTTCCGGCGTGCCGAAAGTGGGCGAGCCGGAGCGCAGGGACATGGACGACAGGAAATTGCCGAAGATCACCGGCGCGCCGGGCCGTTCCAACTGCGTCAGCGCGCAGCCGGCCATGGTTTCGGCCAGCGATTGCGCGATCGCGCCGGCATTCGTCACCGGTCCCATCGCGCCGCCGAGGATGAAGGGCACGACCACCGCCGCCTGGTTGGCGCGGGCATAGGCGCGCAGCGCGTTGGTCATCGTGCCGTCCCAGACGAGCGGCGAGTTGACGTTGACGTTTCCCAGGATGACGCAGTTCTTCTCGACGAAGTCGCGGCCGAAGACGAGCCGCGCCATGTCGATGGACTCTTCCGCGCGGCTCTCCGCCGTCACCGAGCCCATGAAGGGCCGGTCGGAATAGCGGATATGGGCGTAGACCATGTCGAGATGGCGCTTGTTCACCGGCACGTCGACCGGCTCGCAGATCGTGCCGCCCGAATGATGCAGAAAGGGCGAGGCTTGCGCGAGCTTGATGAAGTTCTCGAAATCCTCCAGCGTGCCGTAGCGCCGGCCGCGCTCGATATCCATCACGAAGGGCGAGCCATAGGCGGGCGAAAAAACGACGTTCCTGCCGCCGATCCGCACCGAATTGTCGGGATTGCGCGCGTGCTGGGTGAATTCGGCCGGCGCGGTCTTCAAGATCTCGCGCAGCATTCCCGGCTCGAACTTGACCAGCACCCCGTCGACCGTCGCCCCGGCCTTGCGCCAGTGGTCGAGCGCGGTTTCGTCGTCGCGGAATTCGATGCCGATCTCGGCGAGGATGCGGTCGGCCGTTGCCTCGATGCGCAGGAGGTTTTCCTCGGACAGAATGTCGTAGGTCGGGATGTTGCGGACGATGTAGGGCCTGCCCGGCCCCGCCTGCCCGCCCGCGCGCGCCTCGCGCCGCGCTTCTCGTCCGCCGCGCTCGCGCCTTTTGCCCTGCACTTCGTCCAGCATGTCGGGCTCCTCTCCCTGCGTAAGCGCACTCTAGGCGCATCAAAGACGCGTCGCCAAGGGCGTGAACCGACCCGAACCTGTCCATAAGCGCCGCCGCGCCCTCGCCTGCCCCTTCGATTCCCGCTAGGTTCGGACTATGCCGATCCGCCAACTCTCCGAAACCATCGTCAACCAGATCGCCGCCGGCGAGGTCATCGAACGGCCCGCCAGCGTGGTGAAGGAACTGGTCGAAAACGCGCTCGATGCGGGCGCGCGCCGGGTCGAGATCGCAACCGCCGGCGGCGGGCTGCAACTGATCCGCGTCACCGATGACGGGTCGGGCATGGACGAAGGCGACCTCGCACTGGCCATCGGCCGGCACTGCACGTCGAAGCTTTCCGACGACATCCACGACATCCGCTCGCTCGGCTTTCGCGGCGAGGCGCTGCCTTCCATCGGCTCGATCGCCAGGCTGACGATCCGCTCGCGCACGCGCGAAGGCGACGGCGCGGAGATCGTCGTCGAGGGCGGCCGCGTGTCGCCGGTGCGGCCCGCCGCTGCCAATCCGGGCACGATGGTCGAGGTGCGCGACCTCTTCTTCGCGACGCCCGCGCGGCTGAAGTTCATGAAGAGCGAACGGGCCGAGACCGCCGCCATTTCCGAGATGGTCAAGCGCATCGCCATCGCCTTCCCCCATGTGCGCTTCACCCTGTCGGGCCCCGACCGCACGACGCTCGACCTCGCCGCCGCGAGCGACGACGCCGCCGGCCAGCGCGAGCGCATCGCGCAGGTGATGGGCCGCGAGTTCTCCGACAATGCGCTCGAAATCCGCGCCGAACGCACCGACGTGCGGCTCTCCGGCCATGCCTCGATCCCGTCCTTCACGCGGGCCAACGCACTCCAGCAATATGTCTATGTCAATGGCCGCCCGGTGCGCGACAAGATGCTCGCCGGCGCCATCCGCGGCGCCTATGCCGACGTGCTGCCGCGCGACCGCCACGCGGTCACCGCCCTCTTCGTCGACATCGAGCCGGCGCTGGTCGACGTCAACGTTCACCCAGCGAAGGCGGATGTCCGCTTTCGCGATCCGGGGCTGGTGCGCGGCCTGATGGTCGGGGCGATCCGCCAGGTGCTCGGCTCCGCCGGCATCCGCGCCTCGACCTCGGCCGCAAGCTCGATGGCCGAAATGTTCCGCGCGCCGCCGCCGCGCCTGTCGCCCGGCTTCGACGCCGCGACTTCATTCCAACGCCCGCTTGACACCGGCTTCGCCGAAGCCGCGCAGAGCGTTTTCGCCGGAACGATCGCCTCCGCGGACCTGCGCGCGGGCCTGCCGGAACCCGCCCTGGAGGCCCTCGCCCAGCCGCTCGGTGCCGCCCGCGCGCAGGTCCACGAGAACTACATCATCGCCCAGACGGACCGCTCGCTGATCATCGTAGACCAGCACGCGGCGCATGAACGGCTCGTCTACGAGGCGCTGAAGACGGCGCTTCATTCGAAGCCGCTGCCTGCGCAGATGCTGCTCCTGCCCGAGATCGTCGACCTGTCCGAAGATGATGCCGCGCGCCTTGCCGGGCAAGCCGAGACGCTCGCCCGCTTCGGCCTTGCCATCGAGCGCTTCGGGCCGGGCGCGATCGCGGTGCGCGAGACCCCTTCGATGCTGGGCGAGATGGACGTGCAGCAGCTTGTCCGCGACCTTGCCGACGAGATCGCCGACAACGACACGGTCGAGACCCTCACCGCCCGCCTCCACCACATCGCCGCCACCATGGCCTGCCATGGGTCGGTGCGCTCGGGCCGGCGCCTGAAGGCGGATGAGATGAACGCGCTCCTGCGCCAGATGGAAGCCACGCCGGGCTCGGCCACCTGCAATCATGGCCGCCCGACCTATGTCGAGTTGAAGCTTGCGGACATCGAGCGGCTTTTTGGGCGCAGATAAGCTTGACCTGACACCGCATTTGTGGCGGAACCACCGGGACCAGAAGGCGCATCCCATGAACCGTTTCGAAGGCCCCGGCGGCAAGGAAGCCCGCATCCGTTATCTCGACGGCGATTTCCAGGTGATGACGCCGGGATCGTTCGTGCGCTGCGCGGTCACGGGCGAGTCCATTCCGCTCGACGAGCTCAAATACTGGAGCGTCGCGCGGCAGGAGCCCTATGCGAATGCCGAAATTTCGCTGAACCGGGAATTGCAGGAAAATCCGGGTTTGAGGGCGCGGGCGAAGACTTAAGCTCGACGCCATCCCGGAAGCCGCATCGGCGCGAAGCACTCACGGAATGGCTTCCGGCTCTCGCCTCGCTGCGCTCGGACTTCGGCCGGAATGACGCCGGTCGAGAGTCACCCTTCCAGCCGGCGCCTGCGCCACGCCTTCAGCGTCTGGTCGATCACCGCGCCGGGCGTCACGTCCGTCTCGAACGCCACCTCGATCTCCACCATTTTTGCCCGGTGATGCAGTTCCTCCAGCGCCTGCGATCCGTGCGCCAGCCGGATCGCGTCCTTGGCTGTCGTGACCAGCACCAGCCCGTCCCTGTCGGCATCCTGCATCAGATCCCGCGCTTCGTCGGCGCTGTAGAAATGATGGTCGGCGAAGCTGCGCGTCACCGCTACGTCGCCGCCCAGTTCACGCACGGTGCGATAGAATTTTTCGGGATTGCCGATGCCTGCAAAGGCGAGGCAGCGCTTGCCGCGAACCGCCTCCAGCGGCAGCGGCCGGGTTTTTGCACGGAAGACCGGGCGGCCGGCGCGCGCCGCGTGGCGCACCACCGTCGACGCCGCGCTGCCCTCGCCCATTTCGAGCAGCGCCGTCACATGCCGCATCTGGTCGACCAGCGACGCGCGCATCGGGCCGCCGGGGATGGTGTGGCCGTTGCCGATGCCGCGTTCGGCGTCGACCACGACGAGCGCGTAGTCGATGTGGATCTGCGCGCTCTGGAAGCCGTCATCCATGATGACGAAGTCGCAGCCCTCGCCGAGCAGCAGTTTCACGCCTTCCGCGCGGTTGGCCGAGACCGCGACCGGCGCATGGGCGGCCAGCAGCAGCGGCTCGTCGCCGACATAGCGTGCGCCGTCATGATGGAGGTTGACCAGATGCGCGCCCGAAACCGAACCGCCATGGCCGCGCGACAGGAAACCGGGTTTCAGCCGCATGGCCTTCGCCTGTTTAGCGAAAGCGATCGCCACCGGCGTCTTGCCGGTGCCGCCGACGGTCAGATTGCCGATGCACAGGACCGGCATGTCGATCTTCCTGCGCGGCGCGGTTTGCAGGCGGTGACGCGCGGCGAGGCCGTAGAGCTTCGACAGCGGCCAGAGCGACCAGGCGCGCCAGTCGGGCTTGTGCCACCAGAAGGGAGGCGCCTCGCTCACCGGTCAGCCCCTGCCGTTCGGCCGCGCGCCGCTCGTCAGCCGCGCCTTGACGACCAACGGCGTGATGAAAGGATCGAGCGCGGCCAGCGTCTTCGAGAGCGCACCGCGCATGTCGGCAACGGCCGTCGCGCCGGCGCGAATCATCTCGCCGCGCGCCGCATCGTTGGTGAGAAGGTAGTTCACCGCGCCAGCCAGCATCGCTTCGTCACGCACGAGCTTGGCGCCGCCGGCCTGGATGAGCGTCTGGTACGCGTCGCGGAAGTTCTGGACGTGCCGGCCCGACAGGACGGCCGTGTCGAGCATCGCCGGCTCGAGCGGGTTCTGGCCGCCCTCGCCCGACAGCGAACGGCCGACGAAGGCGATCTCGGTCAGCCGCAGGTAAAGCCCCATCTCGCCGATCGTGTCGCCGAGATAGATGTCCGTGTCGGGCGCGATCGGCTCGCCCTTCGAGCGTCGCGCCAGCTTCAGCCCCTTGGCCGCGCACATCTGCGCAACCGCGTCGGCGCGGTCGGGATGGCGCGGAACGATGATGGTCGCGATCCGGCCATGTCGCTTCTTCAGCGCCAGATGGACGTTGGCGGCGATCTCCTCCTCGCCCTCATGGGTCGAGACGGCGGCCCAGACCGACCGCGCGCTGACCGCGTCCTTCAGCGACTGGAGCGCGGCAAGGTCGACCGGCGGCGGCACCGTATCAACCTTCAGATTGCCCGATACGGTAACGGGGCGGGCGCCCAGCGCGAGGAAGCGCTCCCCATCCGTCTGCGATTGCGCGACGACATGGGCAAGGTTCTCGAACAGCGCCTCGGCCAGATGCGTGCGCCTGCTCCAGCGTGCGAAGGAACGGTCGGAGAGCCGGCCGTTGACGAGCACCTGCGGCACGCGCCGCGCGCCGAGTTCAAGGATGGTCATCGGCCAGATCTCGGATTCGGCGATGATGGCGAGGTCCGGCTGCCAGTGGTCGAGGAAGCGGTCGACGGCCGGCTTCAGGTCGAGCGGCACATATTGATGGATGATGGTGTCGCCGAGGCGTTCGTCCGCCACGCCGGCGGAGGTCACCGTCCCGGTCGTCAGCACGACATGGATGCCGTCGGCGGCGATCTTCCTGATCAGCGGCACGACGGCCAGCGTCTCGCCGACACTTGCCGCATGAACCCAGATCAGCGGTCCGTCGGGACGGACGATCTGCGTCACGCCATAGCGCTCGCGCCGGCGCTTGCGGTCTTCCTTGCCGCGGCTGGCACGATAGGCGACATACCCGCCGATCAGCGGATAGGCGGCCGCGCCGGCCAGACGGTAGGTGGTCAGAAGCGCGCGCGCCCAGCGTTCGCTCATGCCGCCGCTCCCACGAGACCGTAAGCCCGTGCCGTGACCCGGTTCAACCCCGCCGTCACGTCGCGGCGCGCGCGTTCCATCGCCGTGTCGTCGGCGTCCGTGGGTATGTGGATGGCCTCGCCGATCGCGATGCCGGCCCGGCCGAACGGCAGGTTGATGGCGGTCTTGTCCCAGCTTCTGTCAAGCACCTTGCGGCGGCTCGTCGCCAGCGCGACGGGCAGGATCGGCCGGCCGGAGATGCGCGCCAGCGTGACGATGCCCAGCCCGGCGTCGCGCGGCGTGCCGTGCGGGATGTCGGCAATCATCGCGACGTTGCCGCCCTGATCGAGAAGGCGCTTGAGCTGGATCAGCGCCCGCGCGCCGCCCTTGTCTGTGTCATGGCCCTCGCGTCCGCCCGAGCCGCGCACGATGCCGAAGCCGAGGCGTTCGGCGACCAGCGCGTTCAGTTCGGCATCGCGGCTCTTCGAGAAGAGTGCCGTGAAATGCAGCTCGCGTGGCAGATAGGCCGGTGCGATCAAATGCTGGCCGTGCCACAGGGCCACGATCACCGGCTCAAACGGCCGGATCGCGGCGATCGGATCGTCCGAGCCGGCGGCAACCGGATTGGTCGCCTTGATCGCGCGCAACAGCGCGACGATGCCGGCGGCGAGCGCATTCTTGGCGGCAGGCGTGTCGGCCAGCGGGCCGCGCAGGCTTTGCCATGCCGCCTTCAGCGGCCGGCGACGCGCTGTTGCACCTTCGTCGATCCTGTCGGTATTGCTGATGGTCTTCTTCCCCATCCGGCGGACAAATCAGCTCTGCGGTTCGAGCAGGCGATGCAGATGCACGATGAAATAGCGCATCTGGGCGTTGTCCACGGTTTCCTGCGCCTTGGCGCGCCATGCGGCTTCGGCGGATTTGTAGTCGGGGAAGATTCCGACGACATCAAGGCTCGCCAGATCCTTGAACTGCACGCCCTGCAACGACTTCAATTCGCCGCCGAACACGAGATGCAGGAGTTGTTGGTTGGAGCTTTCTTCGGCCATCGGACAATCGCTTTTTGCTTTTCATGAAACGGGGTCGGGCGCGCGAAGCACCCGGCGGGCAATGCTTAGATCAGTTCGCGGATTTTTGGAACCTACCAGCCAGCCCGCTACCAGCCTTGGGACCAGTCGGGATTGCCCGCCTCTTCGATCATCGCGGTCAAAAGCGCGCCGGACCCTGCGACGAGCGTGCCGTGGCGCGGGCTGGTTCCGGCATAGAGCGGCGCGACGCCCTGCGGCGTCAGCACCTCGCCGCCGGCCCGGCGCAGGATGAGGTCCGCCGCCGCCAGGTCCCAGTCATGCGCGTTCGGCTTGACGAAGGTGGCGTCGATCTCGCCGTCCGCAACCATGGCAATCCGGTAGGCGAGCGAGGGAATGTAGGGCACCTTCACCGTCTGGCCGATGCCGGGCAGAAGCGTCTTCGTCATCGTCTTCGGGCCGGCGACGATCGGCACGTCGCCCGCCTCGCGCACCCTGATCGCCTCCCCGTCCCTCAATGCCGGACCGCTGCGCGTCGCCTCGAAGATCTGTTCCTTCACCGGCGCATCGAGCACGCCGGCGATCGGGCGGCCGTCCTCGACGATCGCGATCGAGACGCACCACATGTCGAGGCCGTTGATGAAACCGCGCGTGCCGTCGATCGGATCGACGACGAAGGTGCGCCGCGCGGAAAGCCGCGACGTGTCGGCCACCGTCTCCTCCGACAGCCAGCCATAGTCCGGCCGCGCCGCCAGAAGTTCGGCCTTCAGGAACCGGTCGACGGCGATGTCGGCTTCGGTGACGGGCGACTGGCCGGTCTTCATCCAGACGTCCGGCGTCTGGCCGAAATAGCGCATGGCGATGCGTCCCGCCTCGCGCGCGGCCTCGCGGATCAGAGCCAGTTCGGCGTGGTCGTCATTCGCCAGCAAGCGTCATTCCTTCGATCAGCAGCGTCGGAGCGGCGGTGCCGAAATTGCGGTCGACATCGTTCGCCGGGACCATGTTCAGGAACATCGTCTTCAGGTTCGACGCGATGGTGACTTCGGAGACCGGATGGGTCAGTTCGCCGTTCTCGATCCAGAAGCCCGAGGCGCCGCGGCTGTATTCGCCGGTCACCATGTTGACGCCCTGGCCGAAAACCTCGGTGACGTAGAAGCCGCGTTTCAGTCCCGCGATCAGGTCCTGCGGCGCGACCGTGCCCGGCTCGATGGCGAAGTTGGTCGAGGTCGGGTTGACCGACGTGCCCGCACGCGAGCCGCGGCCATTGGTGATCAGCCCCAGTTCCCGCGCGGCCGAGGTCGAGAGCAGCCAGTGCTTCAGCACGCCGTCCTCGACCATGGTCAGCACCTCGCCCTCCACGCCCTCGCCGTCGAAGGGCCGCGAGGCCGGCCCGCGCACGCGCAGCGGATCGTCGGTGACGGTGATCGCGGCCGAGGCGACCTTCTCGCCCATCTGGTCGCGCAGGAAGCTCGTCTTGCGCGCAACGGATGCGCCGTTGATGGCGCCGGCCAGATGGCCGGCAATGCCGCGTGCCACGCGCGGATCGAAGATCACGTCGACCGGGCCGGTCCTCGCCTTTTTCGCCCCGAGACGGCGCACAGCCCGTTCGCCCGCCCGCCGGCCGATTTCCTCGGACGCTTCGAGGTCGGCGAAATGCAGCCGCGAGGAAAAGTCGTAGTCGCGCTCCATGGCGGTGCCCTCGCCGGCGATGACGCTCACCGAACGGCCGAAGCGCGTCGCCATGTACTGGCCGAGGAAACCGTCCGAGGTCGCCAGCACCAACCCCCCCATGCCCGCGCTGGCCGAGGCGCCGCCGGAATTGGTCACGCCCGCCACCGCGCGGGCCGCATCCTCCATCGCAAGCGCATCCTCGCGCATCCGCGCCGCGTCGATCTCAGTTCCGTCGAACAGGTCGAGATCGCGGATCGCGCGCGCCAGCCGGTCCTTGTCGGCGAGGCCCTGCACCGGGTCTTCCGGCGAGACCTTCGCCATCGCCACCGCGCGGCTCGCCAGTTCGTCCACATTCGCGCCGGCCGCCGCCGAAACGCTCGCCACGCGCCTGCCGATGAAGACGCGAAGCGCGATGTCGTCGCTTTCGGCGGCTTCCGTGCCTTCCACCTTGCCGAGCCGCACCGTGACGTCGGCCGAGCGCGAGCGCACCGCCACCGCGTCAGCGGCGTCGGCCCCGGCACGCCTTGCCGCCTCGACCAGCGATGCGACGAGGTCCTGCAACCGGGCGGTCTCGATCTGGCTCATGGAATTGTCCTGATTGGTCAAACGGCATTGGCAGGCAGCGTATCCGCCCCATCTATTGTTCGCGCCCGACATGTGCAATGGCTGAGCCGCGTTCGCTTGTCGCCCGGCATGAGGACGCGAACGACGAAAAACCCTTCCAAGGACATGTGACGTGACGCCTTTCCATCTCGCCTTCCCCGTCAGCGATCTCGAAGAAACCCGTGCCTTCTATGCCGACGTGCTCGGCTGCGCGATCGGCCGCTCCTCCGACACTTGGGTCGATTTCGATCTTTTCGGCCACCAGATGTCGGCGCATCTGCGTCCCGGCGCCGGCAAGGCCGCGCGCGACGGCAAGGTCGGAGGCATCGTCGTGCCGATCCCGCATTTCGGCGTCGTCCTCGAAATGGCCGAATGGACGGCGCTTGCCGAACGCCTCGAAGCCCGCTCCGACGTCGAATGGATCGAAAAGCCGCAGGTCCGCTTCAAGGGCGAGCCCGGCGAACAGGCGACGCTCTTCATCTGCGACCCCTCCGGAAATGCGCTCGAATTCAAGGGTTTCAGGTCGATGGACAAGGTCTTCGCCCATTGACGACCCGGCCGGCCGACGAAATCCTTCCCGACGCCCGACCCCCGGCCGGAGAGGGCAAGTTCGTCACCGGTTCGACCATGCGCCATGTCGTGACGATGACGGTGACCGGCTCGATCGGGCTGATCGCCGTCTTCTTCGTCGACGCGCTCAATCTCTTCTACATCTCGATGCTCGGCGTGCAGGAGCTTGCCGCGGCCATCGGCTTCGCCTCGACGCTGATGTTCTTCACCATCTCGGTGGCCATCGGCTTCACCATCGCCACCTCCGCCGTCGTCTCCCGCGCGCTCGGGCGCGGCGACCGCGATGAGGCCGCCCGCATGGGCGGCGCCTCCATCGTCTACATGGCGGCGACAACCATCCTGATCGCCGCCGCGATGTGGCCGTTCCTCCACCAACTCGTCGGGTTGCTCGGGGCGCGCGGCGAGACGCAGGAGATGGCGACCCGCTTCCTCCAGATCGTCATCCCCTCCATGCCCATGGTTGCCGTCGGCATGGCGACGACGGGCATCATGCGCGGCGTCGGCGATGCGCGGCGCGCCATGTATGTCACGCTCGCCGGCGGCATCGCGGCGGCCATCCTCGATCCGATCTTCATCTTCGGCTTCGGGCTCGGCCTCGAAGGCGCGGCGATCTCGACCGTCATCTCGCGCGCGATCCTGCTCGGCGTCGGCCTTTACGGCGCGCACAGGGTCCATCGGCTGATGAAACTGCCGGATCTCGCCGGCTTCAAGACGGCGCTGCGCCCGTTCTTCGGCATCGGCGTGCCCGCGCTTCTGACGCAGATCGCGACGCCGGTCGGCAATGCCTATGTCACCATCGAGATCGCATCCTTCGGCGACGAGGCCGTCGCCGGCTGGGCCATCATCGGCCGCATCCTGCCCGTGGCCTTCGGCGTCATCTTCGCCCTGTCGGGCGCGATCGGGCCGATCCTCGGCCAGAATTACGGCGCGCGCCGCTATGACCGGCTCAACGATGCGCTGCGCGACGCCCTTCTCTTCACCTTGCTCTACGTGCTCGCCGTCTGGGCGCTGCTCGCCATTTTCGCCGGCCCGATCGCCGGCCTCTTCGGAGCCACCGGCGAAGCGCGCGAACTCGTCATCTTCTTCTGCCTGTTCGCGGCCGGCTCGTTCCTCTTCAACGGCGCGCTCTTCGTCGCCAACGCCGCCTTCAACAATCTGGGCTATCCGACCTATTCCACGCTCCTCAACTGGGGCCGCTCGACGCTCGGCGTCATCCCGTTCGTCTGGCTCGGCGCGCAGTATTTCGGGGCCAAGGGTGTCATTGGCGGCTGGGCGGTCGGCGCCGTCGTCTTCGGCATCGCCGCCGTCCTTCTCGCCTTCCGCACCGTGCGCGGCATCGGCCCGCGCATGATGGCCGGCGAGCCCGTCCCCGCACTGCCCCCGGCGGCGAACTCGGCGTTTTCGACGGGGAAGGCATCGACGTTGCAGTAGGTTTTTTTCCGAAGGGGGTCGGTTCAAGAAAACCTACTTCGCCGCCTGCGCCTCGACCGCGGCATTGATGGACCGCTTCAACTCGTCGCGGATGGATTCGGTCGCCGCCATCACCTGCTCCATCTTCATGAAGTCGAGCACGCGAAACTCCGAGACCGGCGGACGGATCAGGATCTGCGGCTGGCAGCGCGTCAGGTTGAGCGCGATGATCGACTGCATCATGATCTGGCTGGTGCCGAAAAGAAGATCGATCGAATCCGGCCCTTTCGGCGTCTCCTTGGTCGGATAGCCGACCACATCGACCGCGATCACGATGTCTGCGGCGTCCTGCACCAGGTCGAACGGCACCGGATCGTAGAACCCGCCGTCGATCAGAAGCCGGCCATCGCGCCGCACCGGCCGGAACACCGCCGGCAGCGCCGCCGAGGCGGCAAGCGCGGAGCGCAAATCGCCTGTGTCCAGAACGGCGAGATCATGGGCGAAGAAGTCCGTTCCCGTCACCTTGAGCGGAATCTGCAACTGCTCGAAGGTCTCGGGGATTTCGCCGGGCAGGAAGGAACGCAGGATGCGTTCGAGGTTGAACTGGCCGAACCTGATGCCGCCCTCCAGCATCTCGGCGAGCGATTGCGGGCGCGAGCGCCAGAGACGGCTCGCCACCTCCGCGCGCTTGCCGAGCACCGCGCGGCCATAGTCGCGAATGTCGGTTCCCTTCATCCCCGCCGCCATGCCGGCGCCCATGATCGCGCCGATCGACGAGCCGGCGATCATGGTCGGACGGATGCCCAGTTCGTCCAGCGTCTCGATGACATGGATATGCGCCAGACCCCGCGCGCCGCCGCCGCCCAGCGCCAGCGCGAATGTCGGCCCGCTCGGAGCGGTGGGCCGGGCCGTCTCTTTCTCGATCAAGGTCGGTACGACCGCGTTCATGGGCATTCTCGAATGCGGGGCTCAGTTCGAACTGTCGGTCTCGCCTTCGCCGGCCGCCGCGTCGTTGCCGGTGTCGGTTTCCCTGGCTCCGGGGCCGATCACCAGAAGCGATGGCTCGGCGGAAAGCAAGCGTTGCGCCGAAGCCCTTACCTCGTCAAGCGTTACCGATTCGATCTGATCGACGCGGGTCTCGATATAGTCGATGCCGAGATCGTCGCGCTGCAATTCCAGAAGCGTGCGGGCGATCGAGGCGGACGAGTCCAGATTGTTGATCGCATAGGCGCCGATCACATAGGTCTTGGCCTTGGCCAGTTCTTCCTCCGTCGGCCCCTCGGCGATGAACTTCGCCACCTCTTGCCTGATCACGTCGAGCGCCTGCGTGACCTGATCGGCGCGCGTGGAGGTCGAGATGGCAAGCGAATTGGAATATTCGCGACCCTGAAGCCACGAGCCGATGCCATAGGTCAGTCCGCGCGTCTCGCGCACTTCGTTGAACAGCCGCGAGGAGAACGTGCCGCCGCCGAAGATGTGGTTCATCAGATACGCGGCGAAGAATTCGGGATCGTCACGCTCGATGCCGGGATAGACGAGTTGGAGCGTGCTTTGCGGCAGCGCGAACTCGTAGAGCACCTCCTCGCCGAGCTTCGGCTCGACGCGGGCGATGTCCTTCAGTCGCGCCTCGTCGGGAAGGTCGCCGAAAATGCGGTCGAGGTCGGCCTTCAGGGTTTCCGCGTCGATGGCGCCGACGACGGCGACGTGAAGGTTCGACTTCGCCAGAAGATCGCCATGCGCGGCGCGCAGGTCGTCGGGCGTGACCACGGTGATCGTCTCTTCCGTTCCCTCGCGCTCGAGCGCGTAAGGGTGGTCGCCATAGAGCGTGCGCGAGAACTGGCGCATTCCCTGACGCTGCGGATCGCGCGAACTGGCGCGGATGCCGGTCAGGATCTGCTGGCGCATCCGCTCGACCGGGGTCTCGTCGAAGCGCGGTTCGTTGACGGCGAGCGCCAGAAGGCGAAGCGCCTCGTCCTTGTTGTCGGACAGGAGCCGCATCGAGCCGTAGAGCGCGTCGGTCGTGGCGTTGAACGACATTTCGGCGCCGGCATTGTCGAGCGCCTCCTGATAGTCGTTCGATTCCAGATCGCCCGCGCCCTCGTCGAACAGGGCGCTCATCAGGTTGACGAGGCCGCCCTTGCCGTCCGGGTCCTGGGTCGCGCCGCCCTCAAAGGCGAAATTGATGGCGATCATGGGGATCGTGTAGTCCTCGACGAGCCAGGCCGTCACGCCCGAATCCGAACGCACCTCCTGGATGTCGACGGCGGCCGCGGCCGGCCAGGCGACGGTGAGTGCGATTGCGGTCGCGCCGAGGGTCCGGACGATCGTGCCGGTGAACGTCTTTAGGTTGAACGGGAAGCTCACGAGCGGCCCTCCTCTTGCGGCAGAAGATAGCCCGTCACCGAGCGGTTCTGGTCGAGATAGCGCGCGGCGGCGGCCTTGATCGCATCGGCCTCGACGGCGCGGATGCGCTCGGGCCATGCCTCGACATCCGCGACGGTCGAGCCCGTCGTCAGTGCCGCGCCATACATGTTGGCCATGCCCGACTGGTCGTCGCGCGCGAAGATGATGGAGCGCAGATAGCGGTTCTTCGCCGCCTCCAGTTCCTCGGCGGTGACGCCCTCTTCGGCGATTTTCCTGATCTCGGCATCCGCGGCCGCCTCGACGTCTTCCAGCGTCGCCTCGCCGCGCGGCGCGCCATAGACGCCGAACACCGTCGCGTCGAGCGAGGTGCCGCGGAAATAGGAGCCGGCCGACGAGGCGATGCCCTGTTCGACCACCAGCGACTGGTAAAGCCGCGAGCGGATGCCGCCGCCCAGGATCTCGGAGAGAAGGTCGAGCACCTCGGCCTCGCCGTCCTCGGCCGTCGAATAGGACGGCACCACCCACGATTTGGAATAGCCCGGCACGGTCACGCGCTCGTCGCGATAGGTCACCGTGCGCGCGGTGCGCTGCGGGGGCTCCTCGGTGCGCGCGCGCGCCCCGAGCTCCGGATTGGCCGGAATGGCACCGTAATGCTCGGTCGCCAGTTCCCGCACCTCCTCCACATCGACGTCGCCCGCGACGACCAGAACGGCATTGTTGGGCGCGTAGTAGCGCTGGTAGAATTCGAGCGCGTCGGCGCGGTTCAGTTTCTCGATCTCGTGCATCCAGCCGATGATCGGCACGCCGTAGCCATGGTTCTGGTAGAGCGTGGCATTGACGGATTCGCTCAGGATGGAATTGGGCTGCGTCTCGATGCGCGAATTGCGTTCCTCGATCACCACCTCCCGCTCGGGATCGACGACGGCGTCGGTCAGCACGAGGCCGGTCATCCGGTCGGCCTCGAATTCCATCATGGTTTCGAGATGCTCGGGAGCGATCTGCTGGAAATAGGCGGTGTAATCGTAGGACGTAAAGGCGTTCTCGCGCCCACCCACTTCGGCGATCCGGGTCGAGAACTCGCCTTGCGGATATTTATCCGTGCCCTTGAACATCAGATGTTCGAGGAAGTGGGCGATGCCGGACTTGCCCGGCTCCTCGTCGGCGGAGCCGACCTTGAACCAAAGCATGTGAGTGACCACGGGCGCACGGCGATCGGGGATCACCACCACTTCGAGCCCGTTGTCGAGCGTGAAGTCGGCGATCTCGTTTTCGACCGGCGTTGCGTTCCGGTCCTGCGCGGACGCTGCGCCCGACAGGAGCGCGAGGCCGATCGCGGTTCCTGCCAGACCTCTCGCCATTGCGGCGGGCATCAGATGCATTCGCTTGTCCTCGGTTTGATCTGCGTTGGACGACAGATAGCGCGTTCATTCCCGGCGAAGAACCGGCGCGCCGATTAATTCTTCGTCATGTCTGGACAGCGAGCGAGGCCGAAATCAGGCGGCGACGCAAAAGGCGACGCTCGTGTCGCCATAATCGCGCCGGTCGTCGAGCGTGAAGCCGGCCGGCGGCTGGAACGGCGTCGCCGCCGCTTCCTCGACGAGGCAGAGCGCACCGGGCTTCAGCCACCCGCCGTCGCGCGCGGCGGCAAGCGCCAGTTCGCCGAGCCCCTTGCCATAGGGCGGGTCGGCAAAGACGAGGTCGAAAGGCTGGAGTGTTCCAGCCTCGCCCAGCTTCGTTGCGTCGCGCCGGAAGATTTTCGTGCGGCCAGACAGGCCGAACGCCTCGACATTGGTGCGGATCAGCCCGCGCCCTTCCGCCGATTCCTCGATGAAGACGCCAAAGGACGCACCGCGCGACAGGGCTTCGAGGCCCAGCGCGCCCGTACCGGCGAAAAGGTCGAGCACGCGCGCACCGTCGAGATGGCCCCTGTGACGATGCGCGATCACGTTGAAGACGGCCTCGCGCGCACGGTCGGTCGTCGGGCGGATCGCTTTCGTCTTCGGTGTCGCCAGAGGCCGGCCGCGAAAAGCGCCGCCGACGATCCTCATCGCTGCCGATCTCCGCGGTTGCCCGGCCTGTTGCCACCGGGCCGTCCGCCCCGGTCGTCCCGGCGCGGGCCTTTCGGGCCATCGGCCGGCTTCGGGCGCGGCTTGCCGGCATAGCGCCTGCCCTCGGTCTCCTCGGCGCGTCTGGCGGCCTTCTTCGGCCCCACCGCCTTGGCGCCCGGCGCCATCCACACATTGGCCGAACGCGAGCGCGGCGGCTCGAACTTCTTTTCGCTCGCCTCGCCGCGTCCCTTGCCTCCGAAGCCCGCCCCCTTGTCCTTGCCCCCTTTCGGACCGCCGCGCCCGCCGGGCTTCGAGGTCTGCAAGCGCCCGAGCGCATCCTCGCGCCGCTCGTCCTTGTCGCGCTTGCGCGGCGCGGCCTTGCGCATTTCGTCCTCGCTGACGCGCTGCGCCACCGGCTTGTTGGAGAATTCCTTGACCACCGGCGCGTCGAAATCGGCGCCGGATTCGGCGATCAGCTTGTCGCCGAGCTGGTCGCGTAGGTGCCGTCCGCGCAGTTCCTGGATCTCGCCTTCGGCGAGTTCGCCAAGCTGGAACGGCCCGTAGGAAACGCGAATCAGGCGCGTGACCTCGAGGCCGAGCGCTCCCATCACGTTCTTGACCTCGCGATTCTTGCCTTCGCGCAGGCCGACCGAAATCCAGGCATTGGTGCCCTGCTCGCGCTCCAGCACCGCCTCGATCGCGCCGTAGAACACGCCGTCAACCGCGATGCCGTCCTTCAGCGCCTCCAGCTTGTCCGGCTCGACCTTGCCGTGAACGCGCACGCGATAGCGGCGCAGCCAGCCGGTCGCCGGCAGTTCCAGCGTGCGCGCCAGGCCGCCATCATTGGTCAGCAGCAGCAGCCCCTCGGTGTTGATGTCGAGGCGCCCGACAGTCAGAAGACGCGGCAGGCCCTTCGGCAAGACGTCGAAGACGGTCTGCCGGCCTTCCGGGTCCTTGTTGGTGGTCACCACGCCGGACGGCTTGTGGAACAGGAAGAGCCGCGTGCGCTCGATCGCCGGAATCGGCGCGCCGTCGACCTCGATGCGGTCCTTTCCGGTGACGTTCAGGGCCGGACTGTCGAGCACCTTGCCGTTCACCGATACACGTCCGGCGGCGATCATGTCCTCGGCATCGCGGCGCGAGGCGACGCCGGCGCGTGCCAGCCGCTTGGCGATCCGCTCCTCGCCGCGCGCGGCTTCGGCCACATTGTCCGGGCGATTCTCCTCGCCCCTGTGATGAGACTTGCGGTCGCCATCGCGCTTCACGAAAGGCTTGCGCTCGCCGTCCGGGCGTTTTGCGTAAGGCTTGCGGTCCCCGTCACGCTTCACGAACGGCTTCTTCTCGCCATCCCGTGGCGCATAGGGCTTGCGCTCTGCGTCGCGCTTCTGAAACGGCTTGCGGTCGCCGTCCTCGCGCTTGGCAAAAGGCTTCTTGTCGCCATCGAAGCGCCGCTTCGGCCGATCCTCGCCCGATCCCGCGCCTTCGCGCTTGACGAACGGCTTGCCGCGCGCACCCTGCGGGCGCTCGCCGTTGCGGTCCGCATACGGTTTGCGGTTGCCCGTCCGGTCGCCGGTGCGGCCCTTGTTCTTATTGTCGTCGGTCATGTGGCCTTTGCCTTTCAGCGCGGGTAACTATCAGAGCGTTTTCAGCTCTGCGAGTGAAATGTCTCAGAACCAGTCCCAATCGGCGCGGCCGGACTTCATGGCACTGGCCTTCGGCGAAGCCGAGGCCGCCGCCGCGCGCGGCGAAGTGCCAATCGGCGCCGTCATCGTGCGCGGCACGACGGTCGTCGCCAGTGCGGGCAACCGCACGCGCGAACTCAACGACCCCACCGCCCATGCCGAAATGCTCGTCATTCGCGAAGCCTGCGCCGCGCTCGACCAGGAACGGCTGACCGGCCTCGATCTCTACGTCACGCTGGAGCCATGCGCCATGTGCGCGGCGGCGATTTCCTTCGCGCGCATCCGGCGGCTCTATTTCGGCGCGGAAGACGAAAAAGGCGGCGCCGTCGTCAACGGGCCGCGCTTTTATTCCTCACCCACCTGTCACCACGCGCCCGAAACCTATTCGGGCTTTTCGGAGCAGAAATCCGCCACGCTGCTGCGCAGCTTTTTCAGGGCCCAGCGCGGATAGCCGATCACAGACCGGGGATCATGTCGCGCCAGGTCACCTTGCCCTGCGCCTGCCGGGCAGCGCGTTCCTTGCGCCATTCGTCCTCGCCGACATCACCGACCGGTGCGGTCGCTGCGGGCTGGCGATACTGGGTCGGCGGCTCGGAAAGGAAGCGCCTCTGGTTCGGATCCCGGGATTGCGACTGGGCGAGCCGGCGGTTGAACTCCTCGCGCTGGCTGGCCCGATCGATGTCGTTCATCGCAATGCCCTTCGAACTGTCCCAGTCCGTCGTGCTGCCGGCGGTCCGCGCTCCGCGCAGGCCGGAATTGTACGAAATGTCGTCCTGGTTCAGCGTCGCTTCCTCGCGAACGCGGGCAAGCCGCGCCTCGGGGGATTCCGGCCAGGCTTCGCCACTTGCGGCGCTCTGCTGCGGTTGGGGAAGAACGGCCGTGGAAGCCGGGCGCACGAGATCGCCACGCGGCTGATAGTTGATCGATTCGCGACGCTCGGACTGTAGCGACAGAATGCCGGTCACGTCCTCGAGCAGTTGCTGGTCGGAGGGCGTGCCGGTGCCGTAGGTCGGTCCCATGCAGCCGGCGAGCGTCAAGGCCGAAGCAATGGCCAGTCCGGCCGGCAGCATCCGGTTCGCCGTCAGTCTTGCATTGCTCATCTTACCCTCTTCCGTCGTGGCTGCAGCCCCAGCGCGCCTTCGCCCGCAAACGCGGCGACAACAAGGCGTCCAATCTCGGGGTGCCTGTATCGCATGGCACGCCGCGCCACGCAACGGCAGCCCCGCTCTTGCCAACACACTTCGCCGTCAGCGGCGCAACCGCTTGTTGCAGGAACGGAATGCGGTCTACATTCAATCCGTTGGGGGCAAAAGCAGCAGCGTCGCGCCAGCCGGCGCGACCGGGAGGATGAGCCGACCCGGCCGTGGCAACGGCTTTGCCTTCAGCAAGGAGAGTGCCGCTATGTGGATTCCACTATGCGTCACCCTGGAAATAAGAAGAACCCGGACAAGCTGGTCAATGCGCGTCCGGGTCCAACTTCTTAAAAATCTAGGAAAGGAGGCCCGTTACCGCCGGGTCTCCACTCCAGACCCGAATATAGCGCCGCAGCGCCCCGTCATCAATCCAGTCGGCCGAGCGCCCGCAATTCCTGCAATGCCGCCGCATCGCGGGCCGACACGTCGGGGAAGTCGGGGTCCTGGCCGACATCGTCGGTGAAACGCCAGGAGCGCGCGCATTTCTCGCCCGACGCCCGCTTGAACACGGCGCCGACGCCCTTGACGTCGTCCAGCGCGAACGCGCCATCCGGCGCCGGACCGTCGACGATTTCGATGCCGCTGGTGATCGAGATTTCGGCCATGTCGCGGTCGGCGATCGCCGCGAGCAGGTCCGCATCGGCGATGTAGACGACCGGCGCGGCTTCAAGCGAGGAGCCGATCGTCTTGTTCTTGCGCTCGATTTCGAGCGCGCCGGTGACGACGCGGCGGACCTGGCGCACTTTGCGCCATTTTTCCGCCAGCGCCGCATCGCGCCATTCGGCGGGGACCGCGTCGAACTGCTGGAGATGCACCGACACCGCGTCCTTGTAGCGCTCCAGCCAGGCTTCCTCGCAGGTGAAGGGCAGCATTGGCGCGAGCCACTTCACCAGATTGTCGAACAGCTTGCGCACCACCACGATCGCCGCCTTGCGCCGCGTGCTCGAGGGTGCGTCGCAATAGAGCGTGTCCTTGCGGATGTCGAAGTAGAAGGCCGACAGTTCGACCACCATGAAGTCGATCAGCGCGCGGGTGATGCGCTTGAAGTCGAACGCATCGTAGCCTTTGCGCACGACCTCGTCGAGTTCGGCGATCCGGTGCAGCATCAGCCGTTCGAGTTCGGGCATGTCGGCGAACGCGACCTCCTCGCCTTCGTCATGGGCGAGCGTGCCGAGCATCCAGCGGATCGTGTTGCGCAGCTTGCGGTAGGCGTCGATATTGGTCTGCAATACGTTCTTGCCGAGCCGCTGGTCTTCCCAATAGTCGGTCGTCATCACCCAAAGCCGCAGAATGTCGGCGCCGGATTTGGACATCACGTCCTGTGGCGTGACGGTATTGCCCAATGATTTCGACATCTTGCGGCCGTCTTCGTCCATGGTGAATCCATGCGTGACGACGGTGTCGTAAGGCGCGCGGCCGCGCGTTCCGCAGCTTTCGAGAAGCGAGGAATGGAACCAGCCGCGATGCTGGTCGGAGCCTTCGAGATACACGTCGGCCGGCCATTTCAGGTCCGGGCGGTCCTCCAGCGTGAAGGTGTGGGTCGATCCCGAGTCGAACCAGACGTCGAGAATGTCGGTGACCATCGTCCAGTTCTCGTTCGCGTGCGAGCCGAGAAAGCGCTCGCGCGCGCCTTCGGCGAACCACGCATCCGCGCCCTCGGCTTCGAACGCGTCGAGGATGCGCTGGTTGACCTCATCGTCGATCAGCACCTCGCCATTCTCGTCGGCGAAGACGCAGATCGGCACGCCCCATGCCCTTTGCCGGGAAAGCACCCAGTCCGGGCGGTCCTCGATCATGGCGCGCAGCCGCGTCTGGCCCGCCGCCGGCACGAAGCGCGTGTCGTCGATGGCCTTCAGCGCGCGCGAACGAAGCGTGGTGCCGTCGCCCAGTTCCTTGTCCATATGGACGAACCATTGCGGCGTGTTGCGGAAGATCACCGGCTTTTTCGAGCGCCAGGAATGCGGATAGGAATGCTTCAGCCGGCCGCGCGCAAAGAGCATGTTCGCGGCGATCAGCGCCTCCATGACCGCCTTGTTGGCGTCGCCCTTCTTGCCGTTGTCGTCGATCACCCGCGCCGCACCGCCCTCGCGATCCGGCCCGAAGCCCGGCGCGTCCTTGGTGAAGAGGCCGGCGTCGTCGACGGTGAATGGGATGCGCGTCTCGATTCGGCAGCTTTTGAGCTTTGAGCCTGAATTCATCCACGCTTCAAAATCCTCGCGGCCATGGCCGGGCGCGGTATGCACGAAGCCGGTGCCGGCATCTTCGGTGACGTGGTCGCCAGCGAGCATGGGAACGTCAAAGTCATAGCCACCACCGAGCCCCTTTAGAGGGTGTTCGAGCGTGATTGCAGCAAGTTCATCGGCTTCCACGGCGCGCAGACGTTTAAATTCAAGTTTCGCTTTGCCGAACGATTCTTCAGCGCACGCGTCTGCGAAGATCAGTGTTTCGCCTGCCTGCGGGCCGAACTCGTTCTTAGACTCGATGACTTCATACAGCCCGTATGCAATATGAGGCGAATAGCACACAGCTCTATTGCCCGGGATCGTCCAAGGCGTGGTAGTCCAGATGACGATATGAGAACCTCGCAGATCGCTCGTATTTGCACCGACCAAACGCGTCGGTTCGCCGTCATTGTCCACTCGGATCAAATGGGGTGACACCGGAAACTTCACCCAAACCGTATCGCTCTCATAATCCTGGTACTCGACCTCGGCCTCCGCCAGCGCGGTGCGCTCGACCACGCTCCACATCACCGGCTTCGATCCGCGATAAAGCTGGCCAGAACTCGCGAACTTCAGCAATTCCCCGGCGATCCGCGCCTCGGCGTGGAAATTCATCGTCGTGTAGGGATTGTCGAAATCGCCCTCGACGCCGAGGCGCTTGAACTCCTCGGCCTGCACGTCGATCCATTTCTGCGCGAATTCGCGGCATTCTCGGCGGAACTCGTTGACCGGCACCTGGTCCTTGTCGAGCCCCTTGGCGCGATACTGCTCCTCGATCTTCCACTCGATCGGCAGGCCGTGGCAGTCCCAACCCGGCACGTAGTTGGAATCGTAGCCGCGCATCTGGAACGAGCGGGTGATCACGTCCTTCAGGATCTTGTTCAGCGCATGGCCGATATGGATGTTGCCGTTGGCATAGGGCGGGCCGTCGTGAAGCACGAAGAGCGGACGACCCTCGGCCTCCTTCCGCAGCTTCTTGTAAAGCCCCACCTCCTGCCAGCGCGCCACGATCTGCGGCTCTTTTTCCGGCAGGCCCGCGCGCATCGGAAACTCCGTCTGCGGCAGGTAAAGCGTCTTCGAATAGTCGATCTTCTCGGCAGCGTCGGTCATCGTCATGGCCCTGTGGCGAACGGCAAGGTTCGCGCGTCAATCAATGTCGGTAAGGGGAGCGCGCGCAAAGAGGCGGCGCGGCAAACGGCAGCAACCCGGACCGTCCGGCAGCCATCAGGCCACCCGGACAGCCGGGCCAATAATTCGTATCGTCCGCGCGATCATGGTCGGCAATTCAGACATCGACCGCGCTTTTAGCGGAGGCGCGCACGGGAATAAAGGGGTTTCCTGTGGTTGGATGCGTCGGATCGAATGTGCATAATCCCATCACCAAAGCACATGGGGCTGTCATGCGAACCAATCTCGAAATCGACGACGAGTTGATGCGACAGGCCATGGAGGCAACCGGACTCGAGACTAAGAAGGCGACGATCGAGGAAGCACTCCGGCAGATCGTGTTGAATCATGGCCAGCGACAGGCGCTCTTAGACCTCAAGGGCCTTGGCTGGGAAGGCGATTTGGACGCGATGCGCGAGATGCGCGACCCCGACAGTCAATAATCGTTCGGGCGCTCCCCCTCTCCGCCTCACTGCGTTCGGCACCTCTCCCCCGCTGCGCAGGGGCGAGGAAACGCTGCCGAAGCGCCGAGGCTCAACCAGTCCGGGTTCCTCGCCCCCTTCGGGCGAGAGGTGTCGAGGCGAAGCCGAGACGGAGAGGGGGCCTCCAGCCGGACTCGCCTTCCCCGAAATTCTCAGAGTGAAAAATCGAACCGATACGTCGCCGACACGCCGATCGTGAACTGGTTCTCGTCGCCGCGCTCGCGCACCAGGCTCGAATCGGCCGCCGGACCAACCAATCGGGAATACTCACCGAAGAGGCTCGTCTCGACCTTGTCCGTCACGTCCCACTTGATCGCCGCGCCGACGCCGACGGAGCGGAAGCCGCCTTCGGGCGTATAGGGTGCGAGACCGGAGGCCAGCGATTCGGATGCCGAGACGCCGTAATAGGCGTCGAAATAGTCGCTCGACGCCATCGAGACGCGCGGGCCGGCGGAAATCTGCACGGTGGGCGACAGGTTCATGAAGGCGTCGGCGGAAAGGTCCGCGACGATGCCGTCATGCGCGCGGATGCCGTGGCGCACCTCGCCGCGAACACGCAGCCAGTCGGTTGGATAGACCTCCGCGAAGCCGCCCAGTTCAACGCCGAAGCGGACCGGGTCAAGGCCGACGAGATCGTCCGAATCACCGCCATCGCGCTTGAAGATCAGCTTGCCGGTCGGGCCGGCGCGGAAACTGCCGGTATCGATCAGGCCGATGGAGATGTTGTCGTTGCGCGAGGAAAAGCGGCGCTCGGTGCCCTGGCGGCCGAAGGAGACGATCGGCTGCGCGAGGAAGCGATATTTGTCGTCGCCTTCATATTCGGGAACCGACAGCGCCGCGACGCCGAGCGTCAGGCTCCAGTCGCCGGAAAACCAGCCCGACTGCGCGAATGAGGGTGTGGCCAGCATGGTCGAGACCGAAAGAACGGCACCGGCAACTGCAAATTTCGACATTCCTGCATCTCCTCGACACGCGCATCACGCGAACTCATCGCCCATGCCCGCAACGAGGCATCTTCACAAGTAAACAAATGTTTAGAGCGCAGCGAAGTGGAGCGCGGCGTCGAGTTCACTGAGCGGCTGTGCCTTTTCCATCACGGCGCGCGCCTCGGCCTCGTCGCGCTTCATCTGCCGGGTCAGCGCGTCGAGACCGTCGAATTTTTCCTCGCCGCGCAGTCGGGCGAAAAAGCCGACCCGGCAGGTCTCGCCGTAGAGGTCGCCGGAAAAGTCGAACAGGAATGTCTCGAGCAGGGGCGCGCCGTCCTCGGTGACGGTCGGCCGGCGGCCGAAGCTGGCGACCCCGTCATGCAACGATCCGCCCGCGCGCCGCATCCGCACGGCATAGATGCCATGGGCGAGATGGGTGTCCGGCGAAAGCATCATGTTCGCGGTGGGGTAGCGGAGCGTGCGTCCGAGCTTTTCTCCGCCGACGATTTCCGCTTCGACGGCAAAACGGTAGCCGAGTTGCCCGGCGGCCTCGGCCACCTCGCCCTCGGCGAGCAAATCGCGAATGCGGCTCGACGAGACGATCTCCGCTCCTTCGTCGCGAAAGGCATCGACCAGCGTGACGCCAAAGCCGTGGCGTCCGCCCGCCTCCATCAGGAAGGCCGGGCCGCCGGAGCGCGCCTTGCCGAAGTGGAAATCGAAGCCGGTCACCGCATGGGCGATGCCGAGCCGCTCGACGAGGATCGTGGCGACGAACTCTTCAGCCGTCAGACCGGCGAAATCGAGGTCGAATGTCTGTTCGACCATGCCGTCGAAGCCGCAGGCGTCCAGCAGCCGCGCCTTCATCGCCGAGGAGGTCAGGCGAAAGAGCGGAATATCGGGCCGGAAGAGCGTGCGCGGATGCGGATCGAAGGTCAGCACCAGCGCCGGCGCGCCGAGCCGCCGCGCCTCTTCCAGCGCCCGGTCGAGAACGGCGCGGTGGCCGCGATGAACGCCATCGAAATTGCCGATCGCCACCACTGCGCCGCGCAAGCGTTCAGGCAGCGCATCGCTTCCGCAGATGTGAGCGAAATCGCCGGCCATGCGCTCAACGAAGACGTGGGATGGAGGCCACGGGCGCATAGCCGTGACTGTCGAGAAAGGTCGCGAGCCGCGCCACGTCCGGCGCGCCGTCGGCATCGTATTCGCGGGCGTGGATGCCGGCGGTGACGAACAAAATGTCGATGTCGTTCGAAACCGCGCCCTTGACGTCGGTCAGGACGCCGTCGCCGATCGCCAGCACGTCGGCCGGCTTCACCTGCCGGCCGAGCGCATGGGTCGCGAGAATCAGCGCTGCGGCATAGATCGGCTGGTGCGGCTTGCCGGCGACGAAGGAGCGGCCGCCGAGCTGCGCATAGTCGCGGGCGAGCGCGCCGGCGCACCAGACAAGCTTGTCGCCGCGTTCCACCACGATGTCGGGATTGGCGCAGATGAAGGGCAGGTCGCGCGAGCGGAAACGACGCAGCATTTCCGCATAATCCTCGGGCGTCTCGGTGTCGTCGTCGAACATGCCGGTGCAGACGACACCCGACGCCTCCTGCTCCTCGACCAGTTCGACGTCGAGCCCGTCATAAAGCGACAGGTCGCGGTCGAGGCCGAGATGGAAGATGCGGCGCGGCCCTTCGGCGATCAGGTCCCGCGTCACGTCGCCGGAAGTGACCAGATAGTCCCAGCAGTCGCGCGGAACGCCGATCGCGGCGAGTTGGTCTTCCACATCGTCGCGCACGCGCGGAGAATTGGTGATGAGGATGACGATCTTGCCCTTCTGGCGCGCGCGCTTCAGCGCCGCGCAGGCATCGGGAAAGGGGTCGACGCCGTTATGGACCACGCCCCAGACGTCGCTCAGGATGACGGAATAGCCGTCCGCGAGGTCGTCCAGCGTGTCGATGAGGTTGGGCATTTCAGGCTCGTCGGCGCGATTGAGGGTCGATCCGCATCTAGACGAAGGCCGCGCCCGAGTCATCCCGTTTCGTCGCTGCGCCCGTCATCTTCGAGCGCGATCCCGTACCGCTCGACGAGTTCGGGCTGGATCAGCCGGGCGTGAAGGGCCAGCAGCAGAAGCTGCGCATCCATCCCTTCGCCCGCCTCCAGCGCCTTTTCCACCCGCGCCTCGACCGCTTGCAGCCGCGCATCGCCGTGAATGCCTTCGAATGCGTTGGCGCCCATCACGGCATATCCGAACATGTCGGCCACCACCGGGTAGGCTTCCGGCACCTCGTCGATGCCGTGGTCCTTCATCAGGTTGACGATGGTCATCTTGACGCCTTCGGGCACCAGCGCGGGATGAAGGTCGACGCCGCGCAGAGCCGCGTCGAGCTGGCGCAGGTCGTAGGAACGGCCGAACATTCCGAAAAAACCGAAGGAGGATCGTCTACGTGTGGCCAGCTTCTTGACTCCGGTTGGCGGCGGGCCTATCTCACCGGCCAGTTGGCACTCACCAGATGGGAGTGCTAACGAAGTCCGGTTCTCCGGACGGAGGGAACCCCTACCATCATCCGTATCGAGGATCAAAGTCACATGACACAGTCGACGTTCCGCCCGCTTCACGACCGCGTGGTTGTCCGCCGGGTCGATTCCGAGGAAAAGACCAAGGGCGGCATCATCATCCCGGACACCGCCAAGGAGAAGCCGCAGGAAGGCGAGATCATCGCCGTCGGCTCGGGCGCCCGCGACGAAGCCGGCAAGCTCGTTCCGCTGGACGTCAAGCAGGGCGACCGCGTGCTTTTCGGCAAGTGGTCCGGCACCGAAGTCAAGCTCAACGGCGAAGACCTTCTGATCATGAAGGAAGCCGACATCATGGGCATCATCGGCTGATCGCCGGCCCCGCCCACCCATCCACTCATTCAATGGACCATTAGGTCCGGGAGCAGAGACAAATGGCTGCAAAAGAAGTCAAGTTTTCCCGCGATGCCCGCGAGCGCATGTTGCGCGGCGTCGACATTCTCGCCAATGCGGTGAAGGTCACGCTGGGTCCGAAGGGCCGCAACGTCGTCATCGACAAGTCGTTCGGCGCGCCGCGCATCACCAAGGACGGCGTCACCGTCGCCAAGGAAATCGAACTGGAAGACAAGTTCGAGAACATGGGCGCCCAGATGGTGCGCGAAGTGGCCTCGAAGACCAACGACATCGCCGGCGACGGCACCACGACCGCGACGGTTCTCGCCCAGTCGATCGTCCAGGAAGGCGCCAAGGCCGTTGCCGCCGGCATGAACCCGATGGACCTGAAGCGCGGCATCGACCTCGCCGTCTCGGAAGTCGTCAAGAACCTCGTCGGCTCGGCTGCCAAGATCAACACCTCGGCTGAAGTCGCCCAGGTCGGCACCATCTCGGCCAATGGCGAGAAGGAGATCGGCGAGATGATCGCCGAGGCCATGCAGAAGGTCGGCAACGAAGGCGTCATCACCGTCGAGGAAGCCAAGACCGCCGAGACCGAACTCGAAGTCGTCGAAGGTATGCAGTTCGACCGCGGCTACCTGTCGCCCTATTTCGTGACCAACCCGGAAAAGATGGTCGCCGAGCTCGAGGACGCCTACATCCTCCTGCACGAGAAGAAGCTGTCGAACCTTCAGGCGCTGCTGCCAGTTCTCGAAGCCATCGTCCAGTCGTCCAAGCCCCTCGTCATCATCTCGGAAGACGTCGAAGGCGAGGCGCTTGCCACGCTCGTCGTCAACAAGCTGCGCGGTGGCCTCAAGATCGCTGCCGTCAAGGCGCCCGGCTTCGGTGACCGCCGCAAGGCCATGCTCGAGGACATCGCCGTCCTCACCGGCGGCCAGGTGATCTCTGAAGACCTCGGCATCAAGCTCGAGAATGTCGGCCTCGACATGCTCGGCCGCGCCAAGAAGGTGTCCATCACCAAGGAAAACACGACGATCGTCGACGGTGCCGGCCAGAAGTCGGAAATCGAAGGCCGCGTCGCGCAGATCAAGGCGCAGATCGAAGAGACCTCTTCGGACTACGACCGCGAGAAGTTGCAGGAGCGTCTTGCCAAGCTCGCAGGCGGCGTCGCCGTCATCCGCGTCGGCGGCTCGACGGAAGTCGAAGTCAAGGAGAAGAAGGACCGCGTCGACGACGCCCTCAACGCGACCCGCGCGGCCGTCGAGGAAGGCATCGTTCCGGGCGGCGGCACCGCTCTGCTCCGCGCCTCCAAGACGATCACCGCCAAGGGCGAGAACGCCGACCAGGAAGCCGGCATCAACATCGTGCGCCGCGCGTTGCAGGCTCCGGCCCGCCAGATCGCGACCAATGCCGGAGCGGAAGCCTCGATCGTCGCCGGCAAGATCTTCGACAACGGCTCGGAGACCTACGGCTACAACGCCCAGACCGGCGAATATGGCGACATGATCCAGATGGGCATCGTCGATCCGGTCAAGGTCGTGCGCACCGCGCTCCAGGACGCCGCTTCGGTGGCCGGCCTTCTCGTGACCACCGAGGCGATGATCGCCGAGGCTCCGAAGAAGGAAGCGGCCGGCGGTATGCCGGGTGGAATGCCCGGCGGCATGGGCGGCATGGGCGGCATGGACTTCTAGGAAGTCCAAAAAGCTCGCTGCAAAGCATCAGGAAAGGGCGTCCCTCGCGGGGCGCCCTTTTCGTTTTCGTGATCGCGCTTCTGCAACCAAAGGTCACAACCGGCGTTCATCTGGCGCCCGACAATTCGTCGGCGGTCCCAAGGAGATGACGATGGTGAACAAGGATCAGATCAAGGGTGCGGCCAAGCAGGCGGCCGGTGCCGTCAAGGAAGCTGCCGGCAAGGCGACGGGCTCGAAAGAGACCGAACTGAAAGGCAAGGCCCAGAAGACCGAAGGCAAGGTTCAAAAAGGCGTCGGCGACGTCAAGAACAAGATTTAGTCTCGGGACCACCTGAGCGAAATGCGGGCGGCTTCGGGCCGCCCTTTTTCTCCCGGCTCTTGCCAGCGACGGACCGGCAGGGCACCAAGCCCGCCATGATCCGCCACCGCTTTCATCGATGACCGGCGAACTCGCCGCCCTGTGGGGCCTCGCCGTCTCGGCCTTCACCTCCGCCACGCTTTTGCCCGGCACGTCGGAAGCCGTGCTCGCGGCCCTGTACGCCTCCCGCGCCGCCGATCCGCTCGCCCTCCTCTTCGTCGCCAGCCTCGCCAATACCGCCGGCTCCGCCGTCAACTGGCTCCTCGGACGCTTCGTGACCCGGTTCCGCAACCGAAGCTGGTTCCCCGCCTCGCCGGCCCAGATCGCGCGGGCCGAAAGCTGGTATGCGCGCTACGGCCTGTGGTCGCTGCTCCTCTCCTGGGTTCCCGTCATCGGCGATCCGCTGACCGTCGTCGCCGGCATCCTGCGCGTTCCCTTCGTGGCCTTCATCGTCATCGTCGGAATCGCCAAGACCGCGCGCTACGCCTTCGTCCTCGGCCTCGCCTCGTTCCTTTGAACTCGCCCGCCGATGCCCCATATGCCAACCAGTTCAGGGAGCACCGCATGACGAACATCCGCACCGAGACCGACACGTTCGGCCCGATCGACGTGCCCGCAGACCGCTACTGGGGCGCGCAGACGCAGCGCTCCATCGAGAATTTCCGCATCGGCACCGAGAAGATGCCCCTGCCGCTCGTCCACGCGCTCGGCCTCGTCAAGCGCGCGGCGGCCGACACGAATCTTGCCCTCGGCATTCTCGACGCGGAACGCGCGGGCAGGATCGTCGAGGCCGCCCAGGAAGTCGTCGACGGCAGGCTCGACGACAATTTCCCGCTCGTCGTCTGGCAGACCGGCTCGGGCACCCAGTCCAACATGAACGCCAACGAGGTGATCGCCAATCGCGCCATCGAACTGATGGGCGGACAGATGGGTTCCAAGACGCCCATCCATCCCAACGACCACGTCAATATGAGCCAGTCGTCCAACGACACGTTTCCGACCGCGATCCACATCGCCATCGTGCGCGAGGCCCATGCAACGCTCCTGCCCGGCCTCGACCATTTGATCGCCGCCTTGCAGGAAAAGGCCGCCGCCTTTTCCGACATCATCAAGATCGGCCGCACCCATACGCAGGACGCGACGCCGCTCACCCTCGGCCAGGAATTTTCCGGCTACGTCGCCGCCCTCGTCACCGGGCGCCGCCGCATCGTCGAGAGCCTGCACGACGTTCACGCGCTGGCGCAGGGCGGCACCGCCGTCGGCACCGGCCTCAATTCCCCCGCCGGCTTCGACCAGGGTTTTGCCGCCCGCGTGGCGGAACTCACCGGCCTGCCCTTCCGCACGGCGGAGAACAAGTTCGAGGCGCTGGCGAGCCACGGCGCGGCCGTCCATTTCCATGGCGCGCTTTCCGCGCTCGCCGCAGACCTTTTCAAGATCGCCAACGACATCCGCTTCCTCGGCTCCGGCCCGCGCTCCGGCCTCGGCGAACTCCTTTTGCCCGAAAACGAGCCCGGCTCGTCGATCATGCCCGGCAAGGTCAACCCGACCCAGGCCGAGGCGCTGACCATGGTCGCGACGCAGATCATGGGCAACCAGACCATCGTCACGATGGCCGCCAGCCAGGGCCATTTCGAGCTCAACGTCTTCAAGCCCGTCATCGCCAACGCCGTCCTGCAATCCGTTCGCCTCGCCGGCGATTCGATGCGCTCCTTCGCCGACAACTGCATCGCCGGCATCGAGGCCAACGAGGAACGCATTTCCGAACTCGTCCAGCAATCGCTGATGCTGGTGACCGCGCTCGCGCCCACGATCGGCTACGACAATGCCGCCAAGATCGCCAAGACCGCGCACAGGAACGGCTCGACCCTGCGCGAGGAAGCCATCGCCAGCGGCCATGTCAGCGCCGAGGACTATGATCGCATCGTCCGGCCGGAGAACATGATTCATCCGGGGTGAGTGCAGATGGGAAGATTCTCTCGAAGAGCCCCCTGTGAACACCATAGCCCACATCGTTCACCAATACTGAACGCAGCGTCGCGCACCAGACATCTCGCGCAATCACCTCACCACGAGTAAATACCGGCGATCAATCCTCCTCCCAGGGAATCATACCGCCATGTCCAACGACGCCGTTCTTCTCGTCGCCCGCATCCTTCTGGTTGCGCTCTTCCTCATTTCCGGTTTCGGAATGCTCACCGCGCCGGGCGGCTTTGCCGGCTATATGGGCTCGCTCGGCCTGCCCGCGCCGATGCTGATCACCTGGCTCATCATCGCGCTCAAGGTTCTCGGCGGCATCGCCATCATCGTCGGCTTCAAGACGCGCTACGTCGCCTATGCCTTCGCGCTCTTCTGCGTCGCCACCGCCCTTCTCGGCCACATGGATTTCGCCGACCAGAACCAGTTCAACAACTTCTTCAAGAACCTCGCCATGGCCGGCGGCTTCCTCGCCCTTTCGGTCTCGGGCCCCGGCTCGGTCTCCGTCGCCGCCCGCGCGTAAGCTACAGCGATCTCCAGTCGACAAAGGCGGGCTCCGGCCCGCCTTTTTTGCGTCACCCCGCCGCTGCCGTCGTTTCCTCGCCCCCTCCGGGGGAGAGGTGGCTCGGGCGAAGCCCGAGACGGAGAGGGGGAGCGCCGCCGCCCGCTGTTGGCCCCCGACACTTGCCGCCCTCGTTCCTATCGGTTACGACACGGCGCGCCCGTTCCGGGCGCATTTCCAATCATCGCAGGCGGATTTTCGACATGAGCAGCAAGGCGGAAAAAATGAAGGCGCGGCTTCCGCGGGGCTTCGTCGACCGCCATGCCGACGACATCCGCGCCGTCGACGCCATGACCGCGAAAATCCGCGAGGTCTACGAGCTCTACGGCTTCGATCCGGTCGAGCAGCCGATGATTGAATACACCGACGCGCTCGGCAAGTTCCTGCCCGACCAGGACCGGCCGAACGAGGGCGTCTTCTCCTTCCAGGACGATGACGAACAGTGGCTGTCGCTGCGCTACGACCTCACCGCCCCCCTCGCCCGCTTCGTCGCCGAAAACTTCGAGCGCCTGCCCAAGCCCTACCGCTCCTACCGCTCCGGCTGGGTCTTCCGCAACGAAAAGCCCGGCCCGGGACGGTTCCGGCAGTTCATGCAGTTCGACGCGGATATCGTCGGCACCCCCGGCGTCGCGGCGGATGCCGAGATGGCGATGATGATGGCGGACACGCTCGAAGCCGTCGGCATCAAGCGCGGGGATTACGTGATCCGATATAGCGATAGACGGATTTGGGACGGGTTGCTAGAGACGATTGGGCTTTCATCAGAACGAAATGCCGGCCGTAGACTTACGGTCCTCCGTGCTATCGATAAACTTGATCGTCTCGGCCTAGAAGGCGTTGAAGAACTGCTCGGAAGTGGTCGAAAGGACCCAAGTGGCGACTTCACCGTGGGCGCTGGACTCAAGGACGAACAGCTCTCGGCGGTAATGAGTCTCCTCCATGGCAGCGAAATGGACAGGATGGCCTATGTCGATAAAGTCGCTTTTCACGGCGAAGGTGGGAAGCCTCCATTCCATTTCAAATTGGCTTACAGCGATGATTCCGTTTTTATGAATAATTTGCGCGCGATACGGGATAGATTCTCAATCAACGAGACATTTTCCGAAGGGCTTCGAAGCATTGAAGATATCGAGTACCTCGTAAGAGCTAATGGGTACGCCGCTAATAGAATTCGCATCGATGGAACAGTCGTCCGCGGCCTCGAATACTACACCGGCCCGGTCTACGAAGCCGAACTCACCTTCGACGTCACCAATGAAGACGGCCAGGTCGTTCGCTTCGGCTCTGTCGCCGGCGGTGGGCGCTACGACGGGCTCGTCTCGCGCTTTCGCGGCGAGCCGGTGCCGGCAACGGGCTTTTCCATCGGCGTCTCGCGCCTCGTCACGGCACTGAAGAACCTCGGCAAGCTCGATGCCGCCGACGTCCTCGCGCCCGTCGTCGTCCTCGTCATGGACAAGGACACCGAATCCCTCGGCCGCTATCAGAAGATGGTCGCAGACCTGCGTGCGGCGGGCATCCGCTCCGAAATGTATCTCGGCGGCGCGGGCATGAAGGCGCAGATGAAATATGCCGACCGGCGCGGCGCGCCCTGCGTCGTCATCCAGGGCGGCGACGAGCGCGCGGCGGGCGAAGTGCAGATCAAGGACCTGATCGCCGGCGCCAAGGCCGCCGAAGGCATCACCGACAACACCGAATGGCGCGAAAGCCGCCCGGCTCAGTTCTCCGTGAGGGAGAGCGGGCTGGTGGAGGCGGTGCGCAAGGTGCTCGACGCCCAGAAGGCGGATCGGGGTTGACCTCCCGCATCCCCCAGATCGCCGACGACATCCGCGCCATCTTCGCCGCGCGCGGGGCGGGCATGGTCGACGTCGCGATCCTGCAACCGGCCGACCCCTTCCTCGACATGGCCGGCGAGGACTTGCGCCGCCGCATTTTCCTCACCGAGAACGAGACCGGTGCCGCACTTTGCCTGCGGCCCGAATTCACCATTCCCGTCTGCATCGACCACATCGCGTCGAAGGCCGGAACGCCGCGCCGCTATGCCTATCTCGGCGAGGTGTTTCGCCAGCGCCGCGAGGGCGGCAGCGAGTTCTTCCAGGCCGGCATCGAGGATCTGGGCGAGACCGATATCGCGCGCGCCGACGCCCGCTCGATCGCCGACGCGCACGCGCTTCTGGCTGGCGTCCTGCCCGACGCCGAACTGACCATCACAATCGGCGACCAGCGCATCTTCGAGGCAGTGCTGGCCGCGCTCGGCCTGCCGCGCGGCTGGCAGAAGCGCCTCGCCCGCGCCTTCGGTTCGAAGGACATGATGAACGCAGCGCTCGACGACCTCGCCAATCCGTCGCGCAAGCTGACCCTCGACGAGCCCGTCGCCTCGCTCGTCGCCGAGGGGGACCGCGACGCGCTGGCGGCTCACGTCGCCGGACTGATGGCCGAAACCGGACTTGCCGAGAGCGCCGGTCGCACGTCCACCGAGATCGCCAACCGACTGATCGAAAAGGCCGAACTGCGCTCCGTGCGCCTCTCCGACGAAGCGCTCGGCGCGCTCAAGACCTTCCTCGCCATCCACGCGCCGCTGCGCCAGGCCGGCAATGCGCTGCGCGATTTCGCCGGCGATGCCGGCATTTCGCTCGGCGCCGCGCTCGACATCTTCTCCGCCCGCTCCCGTTCGATTTCCGAACTCGGCCTGGCCGAGGATGCGATCCACTATGATGCCGGATTCGGCCGCCCGCTCGACTACTATACCGGCCTCGTCTACGAAATTTCCACTGGTGGCCGCGACCGGCCGCTCGCCGGAGGCGGCCGCTACGACCGGCTCTTGACCTTGCTCGGCGCGAAGTCGCCGATTCCGGGCGTAGGGTTCTCCGTCTGGCTCGACCGGATCGAAGCCTTGAAGGGAGAGGCATGATGACCGTCACGCTCGCGCTTCCCTCCAAGGGCCGGCTCAAGGACGCCGCGCTCGAAAAACTCGCCGCCGCCAACCTCAAGGTCGCGACACCGGATGACGAGCGCCGCTACCGCGCCCGTATCGACGGGCGGGACGACATCGAGGTCGCGTTTCTCTCCGCGTCGGAGATTTCGCGCGAGCTCGCGCAAGGCTCCATCGACCTTGGCATTACCGGCGAAGACCTTGTTTGCGAAGGGGTTTCCGACTGGCAGGATCGAGCGGCAATCGGCGCGCGGCTGGGCTTCGGGCGGGCAGATGTCGTGGTCGCGGTGCCCGATGCCTGGCTGGACGTCGAGACGATGGCGGATCTCGAGGACGTCGCGGCCGAATTTCGCCAGCGCCATGGGCGGCGGCTGCGGATCGCCACCAAATACTGGCGGCTGACGCAGCAATTCTTCTCGCGCACCCACGGCATCCAGGTCTACCGGATCGTCGAGAGCCTGGGGGCCACCGAAGGCGCGCCGGCGGCGGGATCGGCCGACATCATCGTCGACATCACCACCACCGGATCGACGCTGAAAGCCAATCATCTCAAGGTGTTGGCCGATGGCGTCATCCTGAAATCCGAAGCCTGCCTGTTCTCTTCGATCAAGGACCGCACCGCCTCGGATCAGGTCGTCGTCGACGAGATCGTGGCCGCCGTCGCCGCCCTATAGGGACGGCAGGACGAGGCAGGCGCGCAGGCCGCCGGAGGGCGAGGCGGCCAGTTCCAGCGAGCCGCCGTAAAGCTCGGCGATGTCGCGGACGATGGACAGGCCGAGTCCCGAACCGATCGGCCGCTCGTCGAGACGAATGCCGCGCCCGAGCGCCTGCTCTCGCTCATGCGGTTCGAGACCCGGCCCGTCATCGTCGATGCAAATCAGGATATCCCCGTTCACTTTTTTCGCGCTGATTTCGACCCCGCTGACGGCATATTTGCAGGAATTATCGATGAGATTGCCCAAAATCTCCTCCAGATCCTGACTGTCTCCGGCGAATTTCAGGCCATTTTCGGCCGAAACCGGCAGGTCGAGATTCTTATCCGCATAGATGCGGCTCATCGCCAGCGTCAGGTCGCCGATCACCGGCTCGACCTCGGTCGAAACACCGGCAATGTTGCGGCTCGCCGCCGAACGGGCGCGCCGCAGATGATGAGCGACGAGGCGTTCCATCGTGCGCACGCAATCGGCGGCGACATCCGCGTCGGGCCGGCCGGCGATGTCGTTGGCGAGAACGGCAAGCGGCGTCTTCAGGCCATGGGCGAGGTTGCCGACATGGTTGCGGGCGCGCTCCACGACGGCGCGGTTGTGTTCGAGGAGCGAATTGGTTTCCGTCACCATCGGCTGGAGTTCGACATGCTCGGCGTCCGGCAGGCGCTGGGCGCGGCCCTCGCGAATGTCCGCGATCTGGCGGCGCAGCGCATCGAGCGGGCGAAGGCCGAAGAAGATCTGCAACAGCACGGCGAGGATCAGCCCGACGCCGAGGACGGCGAGCGAAACCGCGAGCGGCGGGACGATGTCGCCCAGCGCATTTTCGATCTCGGCTTCCGGGCCGGCGACGATGACGCGCAGATTGACGCCGCCGCCGGGCGCCGTGAAATCGCGGTAGAGGGCGTGCAGCAGCTTGCCGCGCGGACCATCCAGGCCCTCGATATGGCCCGTCCCGCCGACCTCGCCGACGCTCGTGCCCAGATCGGCATCCCAGAGCGAGGCGCTTTTCAGGAGCACCGCGTCCGCGCTGGCGATCTGCCAGTACCAGCCGGAATAGAGCTGCTGGTATTGCGGCTCGGACACCATCGCGCCCGGCTGCAACGTCCCGGCCTGATCGAACGAAACGGCGCTCATGATGGAGAGGATCTGCGCGTTCAGCCGCTCGTCGAAATTGCGTTCGACGAAATCGCGCAACAGCGATGCGATGATCATGCCGGCGACGAGCAGTGCGCCTGCGATCCAGATGGAAGCCCCCGCCAGAAGGCGCAGTCGAAGCGACTTACGCACGTTCGGTTTCGCTTTCGCTGGAGGCGGACAGGACATAGCCGCGGCCGCGCATGGTGCGGATCATGTCGGTTCCGATCTTGCGCCGCAGACGGCCGATGATGACTTCCATCGAGTTGAAGTCGCGGTCCGTGTCGCGATCATAGACATGTTCGGACAATTCGGTGCGCGAGATGGCGCGGTCCTGATGATGGATCATGTAGGACAGGATCTGCGCCTCGAAGGCGGTCAGCTTCAACGGCAGACCGTCCAGGGTGAAGGAGGTGGTCTGGGTATCGTATTCAAGCGCACCGCAGGCGATGATCGACTGGGCGTGGCCGGCGGCGCGGCGGATCAGGCTGCGGGCGCGCACGATCACCTCCTCCATGCGGAACGGCTTGACGACGTAATCGTCAGCACCGGCGCGGAAGCCCGAAACCTTCTCGGCCCATTCGTCGCGCGCCGTCAGGATCAGGACCGGCGTCGTGACACCCTGCCCGCGCCAGGATTGCAGGATCGAGATGCCGTCCTTCGAGGGCAGGCCGAGATCGAGGACGACCACGTCGAAGGGCTCGGTCGCACCCAGATGCTCGATATCGATGCCGTCATGCGCCACCGTGGGCACGAAGCCGGCTTCGCGAAACGCGGCATCGAGTTGCTGGCTGAGTCTGGCGTCGTCTTCGGCAAGGAGCGCTTTCATCGAACGAAATTCCTATTGTTGATCAGGGACGGGCTTTTGCGCGTCGACGAGACCGCGTCCATCGACCTCGATGAAGGCCGCCGTATACGCATCGACCCTGATCCGCAGGACATTGCCTGCCGGCGTTATGAGCCGGAGCTCATAGTAAAGATCGGGACTGTTCCCCGCCACGACTTCGGCTGCGACGACCTCGCCGAAATACCGCTCGCCGACGGCTGCGATAATGTCCGGCAAAGGCAGGACTTCGTCGCGCCCCTGCGCAAAGGCAGGGACGGCGAGCATGAATGCGAGGATCAGTGCGATCAGCGCAGATTTCGTCTTTCCGAAGTCCATGAGGCATCTCTTATAGATATCGATTGAACCGAAGTTGAACCGCGCCGTTTGGCTGGCATTCAAACTTGATCGTCCACTATGATTGCCAGACGCACAGATCGAAACAAGGAGACGAGGATGAGGCACAAGAGCACGTTCGTTTCGGCCGCACTCATCGCCGCCTTGATCGCCGCCGCGCCGGCGTCGGCACAGACGGCGATCGGCGACCTCAACGCCAGCCGGGAAATCACGATCGAAGGTCGCGTCACCGACGTGTTCGGCAACAAGTTCGTCCTGGAGGACGATTCGGGCCGCGTGCTGGTGGAGACCGGTCCGGCCTGGTGGCGAAGCACGGAAGTTTCGGTCGACGAAAATCTGACCGTGATCGGCGAGCCCGGCGCCTCGCGCACATTCGATGCCTTCAAAATACGACATGGCGACGGACGCGAGATCGTCATCCGCGAGCCCAACATGCCGCCGCCCTGGGCTGGTCAAGAATCGCGTGAGGGTCGAGCCGTCGACGACGACACCGATCGCCGCCTCCAACGCCGGGCAGATACAGACGACCAGCGCCAGATCGACGCGGCCCTGTCCAGGGGCATCGACCTGAAGAAAATCACCGAGGATGCCGGCTATGTGTTCGGCTACGATGTCGACCGCAAGAAGAACCACTACGAGGTCGAAGCCTACAGCGCCGACGGCGTCGAGGTCGAACTGCATATCGACTTCACCGGAAACATCCGCCGCATCGCCATGGACGATCCGACCTACGATCAGGCCGGATTGCGGCAGATCGTCGAGAATGCCGGCTATCAATGGCGCGGGGATGTCGACCGCAAGAAGAAGCACTACGAAGTCGAGGCGGTGAACAGGTACGGCGAGCGCGTCGAGCTTCACGTCGATTATTCCGGCGAAATCTACAAGGAAAAATGGGACTGACCCATTCGCCGACACCTATCGGTACCGGCCGGGCGACACTGACCGATGCCCTTCGATCGTCCTCAGACTCTCCAGGGGGGCGAAACCCTGAGCAGGGGCACAGGGGAAAAAGGCGGGCCGACGCAGCCCGCCTTTTTTCGCGTCCGCTATCCGGGAAGGTCTGCAAGCGGATTGACGAAAGCGATGCCCAAGGGCCGGAAATGGCGCTCGTTGGCCGTCAACACGACCATGCCGTGAACCGACGCGGTCGCCGCAATCGCAACGTCCTCAAAGCCCGGCGCGGCACCCGCCGACTGTGCGATATCGAGCAGACGGCCGATTTCGCCTGCCACGACGAGATCGACGGGCAGGATGCGCGACGACCAAAAATGCGAGAGTTCCCGCCACCAATCGTCGAGCATGGCTGCCTTGCGCGTCGCGCCCTGCCGTCTCGCCCTGGCAATTCCGTCGAGAATTTCCGCGACGGTGACGACCGACAGATACAGCGCATCGCCATGCGCCTCGATCCAAGCTGCAAGCGCCTCGTCATCACCAGTGCGATGGCGGGTCGGGGAGACGCGACTGACGATGTTGGTGTCGATAAGGTAGAGCGTCAAAACGGATCGTCACCGAACGCGCGGGCGGGCTTGCGTTCGATTGTCGGCAGGTCGTAGTCCTCGAGCGGCGAATTCGTCAGAAACCAGCCCAGCGACGGAACGTGCCGAAGACGCTCATAGTCCTGATAGGAAAGGATGACCGCCTCCCGCCGGCCATGGCGGGTGATGATCGCCGGTTCACCGGCGACGACCTCATCGAGCACATGCGACAAGGTCGCCTTGGCCTGGCGCAATTGAATTTCCTTCATGCACGAGGCTCCTGAATCTGTAACTACAGTAGTCATTTTATCATTCGGGCGCGGTACGTCAAACCCGAAGGTGCGCCCAGACCGGCCGATAGCCAGCGCGCAGGGTGGCCATGGTCGAGGGCGGGGTGATTACGGCTGCCGGCGCGTTGGGTTCGCACGTCTCGACATAGCCGTCGAAGGTCCAGCGCAGCCAACGGCCTTTTCGGCGGACGAGCGCGTCGCCGTCCACCTCGATCATCGCCGCGTCGGGCAGATCATCAGGCCGGAGCGCGACCGGCGCGCCGCGGGCCGACAGGCGGCGCTCGGCATGGAGCTTTTCGTCCATCTGCGGCGCGGAGACCGACGACAGGCCATTGCCAGCGGCAAAGGCGGACTGGAAGGCGCGGGCATCGTTGCGGCGGCAGAAGAAGCAGGGGCGATGGCCGGCAGCGAGCGCGGTCACCTCGTCGACGAAGAAGAGTTCCGTCCAGCCCGCGCCGCCATTCGGCCCGTTGCGGCCCCAGACCTCCCGTCGCCTGTCCTTCCAGTCGCAGGTGCAGACGATCCAGGCCCGTGTCGTCCAGCGCCGGCCGGCAAGGCGCCTGGTTTCGGGCTCGTGCAGGATGCCGCGATTGCCGGTGAACAGGCCGCGCACCGGAACGGCATGGAGGGCGCCGAACGGGTCGACACGATTTTGCAGCGGCATTTCGATCCCTTGGCAGAGCTTTGCGGCGCATGGTACCCGCCGGAAAGAAATCGGCAAATCGGGCAGGCAGGCAGATGCGCGTACTCGTCATCCGGAATTTCGACGGCACCGGGCTCGGTCAGTTGCGCACCGCTCTCGACGAGGCCGGCGCAATGATCGACATGCGCGCACTGCATCACGGCGACGCGCTGCCGGATCAGGTCGACGGTCACGACGCGCTGGTCGTTCTTGGCGGCGGCCAGAGCGCGCTCGCCGACGACGACTATCCTTACCTGCCGAATCTCGTCGATTTCATCCGCGACTTCACCGCCAGCGGCCGGGCGGTGCTCGGCGTCTGCCTCGGGGCACAGCTTCTGGCCCGTGCGCATGGCGCGCAGAACCTGATCGGCGGAGCACGCGAATTCGGCTGGCATGAGGTGACGCTGACGCCGGAAGGCAAGGAGGACCCGGTGCTGGGTGCCCTGCCCGGCCGCTTTGCGATCTTCCAATGGCACGACGACCACTACATGCTGCCGCGCGGCGCATCGCGCCTTGCCGGAAACCTCGTCGCGCACAACCAGGCCTTCCGCATCGGCACGCGCGCCTATGGCATCCAGTTCCATTTCGAGGCGGACCGGGCGCTCGTCGCCGAATGGAGCGAGCGATTCGCCGGATGGATCGCCGAACGCGAGCCCGATTGGGGCAGCCGCCACAAAGTGGAGGCCGATCGCTTCGGTCCGGCCGCCGATGCAGCCGGGCTGACGCTCGCCAGGGCCTGGGTTTCAACGATTGCGCGCCGGTGAGTTGCAGAAATGCAACTGACGATAAATAGGCGTGGCAAAGCCTTGGACCGTCTGGCTTTCGCCCGATTGGACGCCTAGATCACGGTCGGATCAGACGGAAATTCCGCCCAAACGCGCTCTTTTCGAAACCGCCGCGAAGGAAATCGCGGGGAACGAAATCTGGCGTCGCGGATTCTGCTGATGAAACCGATTTGTAACGGACCCCGTTGTAAGAGTTGCAGGACACAACCGAGATGAACCCCGTGCGCACCACCTTGATCACCCTCTCCATGCTTTCAGCAATCGTGTTCTGGGGCGCCGGCATCTACACGGCCGACGCAGCCGGAGACTTCGTCGTCGTCGACGGCTACGGCGTTGTCGCCGAGTAAGGATTTCGCGCCTGAGCGGCCTGCCGGTTCCCGGCAAATCCCGTCCTAGCCAACCACTTCCAGAAACCGCTTGTCGCGACCCTCGATCGCCAGCGCCGTCAACCGGCCGCTGGCGAAAGCATATGTGTCGAGATTGACGCGGTTGACCCGAATTTCCGGCTCGTGATGCGGCGTGTGGCCGTGGACGATGAGCCTGGGATGCAAGCCTGGATAATCATGGAATTCGCGCCTGATCCAGATCAGGTCATGCGGGTCCTGGGCATCGAGCGGCACGCCGGGCCGAATGCCGGCATGGCAGAAGAAGAAATCGCCAAAGCCTGCTGACAGCTTGAGATCGTTCAGAAAGGCGACATGTTCGCGCGGCACGGCCGCCAGGAGTGCGTCGCGGCTGCGGCGGATGGCGGCGTCGCCCGAATAATCGATCTCGACACCATAGGACCGCGCGGTCGTCTCGCCTTCGAAGCCGGCGAATTGCCGCCATGTGGCGGCATCGGCCAGGAATTCGGCGAGAACCTTGTCGTGATTGCCTAAAAGCGCGACGTGGCGGGGGTTTGCGGCGACGCGGCGGGCGATCATGTCGATCGCGCCGGCACTGTCGGGACCGCGGTCGATATAGTCGCCCAGATAGACGACCCGCCAGTCGCCCGGCCTGTCGCGAACGATCTCGCCCTCGATCAGGGCCAGCATCCGCCCAAGCAGATCGGCGCGGCCATGGACGTCGCCGATGGCGTAAAGGCGCATCCCCTCCGGGGCTGCCGCGTCCTCATAGCGGACGCCCGCCGCCATTTCAGCGCCGTCCCGCTCCGGTGCCGAAGGGATCGTGCGGCGCGTAGAGCAGATCCTTCGACACGTCCTTGATGTCGCGCTTGCCGCACAGCGCCAGCGTCGTGTCGAGCTCCTTGCGGATGATGTCGAGCGCGAGGGCGACGCCTTTCTTGCCGCCGGCTCCGAGACCGTAGAGGAAGGGGCGGCCGATATAGACGCCCTTTGCGCCCAGGCACAGCGCCTTCAGCACGTCCTGGCCGGAGCGGATGCCGCCGTCCAGATGCACCTCGATCCGGTCGCCGACCGCATCGACGATGTCGGACAGGACCGAAATCGAGGACGGCGCCCCGTCGAGCTGGCGGCCGCCATGATTCGAGACGATGATGGCGTCCGCGCCCGTGCGCGTGGCCATTTCTGCATCCTCGGGATCGAGAATGCCCTTGATGATCAGCTTGCCGCCCCAGCGGTCCTTGATCCAGGCGACATCGTCCCAGGACAGGCGCGGGTCGAACTGTTCATGCGTCCATTTGGCCAGCGAGGACAGATCGTCCGCGCCCTTGGCGTGGCCGGCGATGTTGCGGAAGGTGCGCCGCTTCGTTCCGAGCATCTGCAACGCCCATTGCGGCCGCGTGGCGACCTGCCAGACATGTTTGGGCGTGAATTTGGGCGGCGTCGACAGGCCGTTGCGCAGATCCTTGTGGCGCTGGCCGAGGATCTGGAGATCGGCGGTCAGGACAAGCGCCGAACAGCCGGCGGCCTTGGCCCGGTCGATCAGGTTGAACACGAAATCGCGGTCGCGCATGACGTAGAGCTGGAACCAGAAGGGCCGGCTCGTCGCCTCGGCCACATCCTCGATCGAACAGATGCTCATGGTGGACAGGGTGAAGGGCACGCCGGCCTCTTCGGCGGCCTGTGCGGCGAGAATCTCGCCGTCTGCGTGCTGCATCCCGGTCAGGCCGGTCGGCGCCAGCGCCACCGGCATCGCCACCTTCTCGCCGATCATCGTGCTTTCGAGCGAGCGGTTGGTCATGTCGACCAGAACCCGCTGGCGCAGCTTGATCCTGGCGAAATCCTCCTCGTTGGCGCGGTAGCTGCCTTCCGTCCACGAGCCCGAATCCGCATAATCGAAGAACATCTTCGGGACACGCCGACGCGCGCGCCGCTTCAGATCGTCGATGGTGAGTATCGCGCCCATGCCTTGTCTCGCTCCCTTTGCATCGTGCCGGTCCCGACATAGCAGGAAGGCGGGTTGCCTAGGAAGGCCATTCTCGACGGCTCGCCTTTTGCAGCGCGGACGCTCGACCCGGGCGCGTCTTGCTGTATGAATGGAAGAGTTTTGGAGGACGAAGCTTCATGTCAGGACCCGTCATGCCGACGCCCGACCGGGCGACCATGTCGCGCCGCGCCGAGATCGTCGCCGACATGCGCATCATCGTGCCGGGCGAAGGCGTGGTGGATGCCGAACACGCCATGCGCGCCTTCGAGAGCGACGGGCTGACCGCCTATCGGCAATTGCCGCTGGTCGTGGTTCTGCCGGAGACGACGGCGCAGGTTTCGCGCATCCTGAAATATTGCAGCGAGCGCAACATCCGCGTCGTGCCGCGCGGCTCGGGCACCTCGCTTTCGGGCGGCGCGCTGCCGCTGGAAGACGCCGTGCTGCTCGTCATGAGCCGGTTCAACCGCATCCTCGACATCGACTTTCCAAACCGCACGGTGACCGCGCAGCCGGGCGTGACCAATCTCGGCATCACCAGAGCCGTCGAGGATGAAGGGTTCTACTACGCGCCCGACCCCTCCTCGCAGATCGCCTGCTCGATCGGCGGCAATGTCGCGGAGAATTCCGGCGGCGTGCATTGCCTGAAATACGGGCTGACGGCGAACAATGTGCTCGGCCTCGAAATGGTGCTGATCGACGGCGAGGTGATCCGGCTCGGCGGCAAGCATCTCGACGCGGAGGGCTACGACCTCATCGGCCTGATGACGGGCTCGGAAGGGCTGCTCGGCGTCGTGACCGAAGTGACGGTGCGCATCTTGCAAAAGCCGGAAGCGGCGCGGGCGATGCTGGTCGGCTTTCCCTCCTCCGAACAGGCGGGACAGTGCGTTGCCGACATCATCGGCGCGGGCATCATTCCAGGCGGCATGGAGATGATGGACCGGCCGGCGATCCACGCCGCCGAAGCCTTCGTTCATGCCGGCTACCCGCTCGACGTCGAGGCGCTTTTGATCGTCGAACTCGATGGGCCTGTGGCCGAAATCGACCACCTGATCGGCGCGGTGGAGCGGCTGGCGGCGCAGAACGGCGCGACGACGAGCCGGGTTTCGACATCGGGCGCCGAGCGCGCGACCTTCTGGGCAGGGCGCAAGGCGGCATTTCCGGCAGTGGGACGCATTTCGCCGGACTATTACTGCATGGACGGGACCATCCCGCGCAAGGAACTGCCGACCGTGCTGGCGCGGATGCGGGAACTGTCGGTGAAATACGGACTGGAAGTCGCCAATGTCTTCCATGCGGGCGACGGCAACCTCCACCCGCTGATCCTCTACGACGCCAACAAGCCGGGCGAACTCGACCGCGCCGAAGCGTTCGGCTCGGACATATTGCGGCTGTGCGTCGAGGTCGGCGGCGTGCTGACCGGGGAGCATGGCGTGGGCGTCGAGAAGCGCGACCTGATGCCGGAAATGTTCACCGACATCGACCTCAACCAGCAGATCCGGGTGAAATGCGCGTTCGACCCGGAACATCTCCTAAACCCCGGAAAGGTGTTTCCACAACTGCACCGATGCGCGGAAATGGGCCGGATGCATATCAGTCGCGGACAGGTGGCGTTTCCGGACATTCCGAGGTTTTGATGGGGCGGGATTTACAGGATGAGCGGTCCTCGACTGCCCGCCGCGCGCCGGCGGCGATTGCCCGCGCGCGGGATTTGCGTCGCGGCGACAATATTGCCGAGGCCGTTCTCTGGACCGAACTGAAGGCAAAGAAGCTTGGCGGGCATAAGTTCATACGCCAGATGCCATGCGGGCCGTATTTCGCCGATTTTGCCTGCCGAAATGCCAGACTGATCGTTGAGGTCGACGGCAGCCAGCATGTGGATTCCAACTATGACAGACGGCGAGATCGGTTCATGCGGGCGGAAGGGTACGCGGTGCTGCGGTTGTGGAACGTGGATGTGCTGAAGCATCGGGCTAGCGTGTGCGAAACGATACTGGCGGCGGTCGAGGGGCGACTTGGGGAAATGGACAATCACGAAGTTCGGTACGTGCAGGCGGTGCGGAGGTGAGTTCCGCTGGATCGAAATGGATTGATGTCGTGGGTTTCGGGAAGGTCACGGCCCCCTCTCCGTCTCGGGCTTCGCCCGAGCCACCTCTCCCCCGCAAAGCGAGGGCGAGGAAAGCTGCCGTGATGCCGGCGCTACTCCAGCTTGGGTTTCCTCGCCCCCTTCGGGGGAGAGGTGGCTCGGGCGAAGCCCGAGACGGAGAGGGGGCGGCGCTTCGGCTACCGAATGAGGCGGGGGTTTGCTCATGACCACCTTCACCCCCTCCTCCGCAGCCGAAACGCTCGATGTCGTGCAATGGGCGATTTCCGAAGAGGCGCCGCTGGAAATCATCGGACATGGATCGAAACGCGGGATCGGGCGGCCGGCGCAGGCGGAGCATGGGATCGATCTTTCGGGGCTGACGGGCGTGACGCTCTACGAGCCGGAGGAACTGGTGCTTTCGGCGCGGGCGGGGACGCCGATCGGCGAGGTCGAGGCGCTGTTGAAAGAACACCGGCAGGAGTTCGCGTTCGAGCCGATGGATTACGGGCCGCTGCTCGGCAACGAGCCCGGCCGGGGGACGGTGGGCGGGGCGCTGGCGGCGAACCTTTCGGGGCCGCGGCGGCTGAAATCGGGCGCGGCGCGGGATCATGTTCTGGGCGTCCATGCGGTTTCGGGGCGCGGCGAGGCGTTCAAGTCCGGCGGGCGGGTGGTCAAGAACGTGACCGGCTACGACCTTTCCAAGGGGCTGGCGGGTTCGTGGGGCACGCTGGCCGTCGTCACGGACCTCACCTTCAAGGTGCTGCCGGCGGCCGAGACAGAAAAGACCTTCGTCATTCGCGGGCTCGATGACGGGCCGGCGGCGTTCGCCATGGCGGCGGGTATGGGATCGAGCGCAGAGGTGTCGTCGGCCGCGCATCTGCCGCCGAACGTGACCGGGCGAGTGCTGGACGGGGGGCTGAAGGGGCCGGCTTCGACGCTTCTACGCCTCGAAGGCTTCGGGCCGTCGGTCGAGTATCGGCTTGCGACGCTGACGGGTCTGCTTGCCCCGCAGGGCAGGATCGAGATTCTGGACGAGGCGCAGTCGCGTCAGGTGTGGCGGGAAATCCGCGATTGCCTGCCCTATGCCGACGGCACGGACCGCCCAGTCTGGCGGATTTCGATGGCGCCGAGCCAGGGGTGGAAGATGGTCGCCGAATTGCGGCTCCATGCCGGTGCGGACGTCTTTTACGACTGGCAGGGCGGGCTGATCTGGGCGCGGATGGAGGCAGAGCCGGAGGCCGAGGGGCTGCGCGCCCTGATCGCGCATTTCGGCGGCGGCCATGCGACGCTGGTGCGCGCGAGCGGGCCGGTGCGCGCGGGGAGCCAAGTGTTCCATCCGCAGGCGGGGGCGCTGGACGCTTTGGCGCGGCGGCTGAAGGACCAGTTCGATCCGAAGGGGATATTGAACCCCGGCAGGATGGGATAACATGCGGCTTTTCAGGAGCGGGCGATGAAGGTCGAGGACATTCTCAGCAGCGATCCGGATATCGTGTCCGGCGCGGCCGTGTTCAAGGGCACACGCGTGCCTGTGTCGGCGTTGTTCGAATATCTGGAGGCCGGTGACTCGCTCGTCGCGTTTCTCAATGATTTTCCGACGGTCGAGAGGTATCAGGCTGAGGCGGCCATCCGTCTGGCGGCGGACGATCTGGCCAGCCTGGTCGAAAAGAGCGCGGCTTGAGCGCCATCATCGATGAGGGCGTTCCGGTCCGACTGGTCAAGGCGCTCGGCGAACTGGGTTGCCCGGTGCAGCGATTTCCCAGAGGCTGGAAGGGATTGCAGAACGGTCGATTGATCGATCGAATTCGCGGCCAAGGATTGTCCTGCCTGATAACCTGCGACAAGAACCTTTCCTATCAGCAGAACATCACGCAGACCGGTCTCGCCCTGGTCGTGCTACCGCGGCAGCGATTTGAGGATCTGGGTCCATTTCTCCGTGAGATCGCCGAAGCGGTCGGCCGCGCGCAACCCGGCGATCTGATCGTGGTCGGGGAGAACCAGACTGTCAGGGGACGTTAAGACGAATGCAGACGAATTTCTCCCTCGCGCAGCTCGCCGATCCGCATGTGGCGGAATCGGAAAAGATCCTGCGGGCCTGCGTCCATTGCGGGTTCTGCACGGCGACCTGTCCGACCTATGTCGAGCTCGGCAACGAACTCGACAGTCCGCGCGGGCGCATCTACCTGATCAAGGACATGCTGGAAAACGACCGGCCGGCCGACGAGACGGTGGTGACGCATGTCGACCGCTGTCTCTCCTGCCTCTCCTGCATGACGACCTGTCCGTCCGGCGTCCACTACATGCATCTCGTCGACCATGCGCGGGCGCATATCGAGAAGACCTATAAGAGGCCCTTGATGGACCGGCTGGTGCGCGGGCTGCTCGCCGCCACCCTGCCCTATCCCGACCGGATGCGCACGAGCCTGAGGCTGGCCGGCATCGGCCGCGCCTTTGCCGGGCTTTTTCGCGCCGTGCCCGGTCTGAAGCCCATCGCCGCGATGCTGGCGCTTGCACCGAAAAGCGTTCCGCCCGCGTCGGATATGTCGATGCCGGCGACGCATCCGGCCATCGCGGAACGGCGCGGGCGCGTCGCGATCCTGACGGGCTGCGCGCAATCGGTGCTCGACCCCGGCATCAACGAGGCGACAGTCCGGCTTTTGACGCGGCTCGGCATCGAGGTGGTGGTGCCGCAAGGCGAAGGGTGCTGCGGGGCGCTGACGCATCACATGGGGCGCGAGGAACAGGCGCTCGACTTCGCGCGGGCGAATGTCGATGCGTGGACCCGCGAGATCGACCGGGGCGGCCTCGATGCCATCGTCATCACGGCATCGGGCTGCGGAACGACGATCAAGGATTACGGCTTCATGCTGCGGCTCGATGCTGCCTATGCGGACAAGGCGGAGCGGGTGTCGGCGCTGGCGAAGGACGTGACGGAATATCTCGCCGGACTGGACCTGCCGGCTGCGACAGTGAGGCCGGGACTCACCGTCGCCTATCACTCCGCCTGTTCGATGCAGCATGGGCAGAAGATCACGAGCCTGCCCAAGGCGCTGTTGCAGGCGGCGGGGTTCGTCGTGCGCGAGCCGCGCGAGGCGCATCTATGCTGCGGGTCGGCGGGAACGTACAACATCCTGCAGCCGGAGATCTCCGCCAGGCTTCGGGATCGCAAGGTGGCGAATATCGAGGCGACGGGGGCCGACCTCGTCGCGACCGGCAATATCGGCTGCATGACGCAGATCGCGTCGGGGTCAAAGCTGCCGATCGTGCATACGGTGGCGCTGCTCGACTGGGCGTATGGCGGGCCGAAGCCGGCGGGGGTGCCGCAGGCGCGGAAGATGGAAGCCGCTGAATGAAAAGCGAAAGGGCAGCGCGACGAATCGCACTGCCCTTCAAGCGACGGTTCTGATTGTTCTTGCCGTCGCCGCGGTCACCGTCCCCCGATGCCCGCTTTCCCCTCTCCGGGAATTTATGAAACCACGACCCTTGTACCGACTTTGACGCGTTCGTAAAGGTCGGTGACGTCTTCGTTGCGCATCCGGATGCAACCCGACGAGACCGCCTGGCCGATGGTCCAGGGCGCATTGGTGCCGTGGATGCGGTAGAGCGTCGAGCCGAGATAGAGCGCGCGGGCGCCAAGCGGATTTTCAGGCCCGCCGGGCATGTGCGCGGGCAGGATGCGGCCCTTGGCGCGTTCGCGCGCGATCATGGCCGCCGGCGGCGTCCAGCCCGGCCATTCGGCCTTGCGGGTGATGGTTTCCGAACCGCGCCAGGAAAAGCCTTCCTTGCCGACGCCGACGCCATAGCGCCGCGCGGTGCCGCCTTCCTGCACAAGATAGAGGAACTTGGCGCCGGTATCGATGACGATGGTGCCGGGCTTCTCGCGTCCCGTATAGGCGACTTCCTGCGGCAGGAAGATCGGGTCCATCTGTGGCGCGGCGCCGCGCGGTGCGGCGGGCGCCATCGCGGTCGTGTGAACCGGATCGGGGGCCAGGACAGTCGGGCGCGTGCGGATGATGGGCGCGGGCCCGACGGCCATGCGCGCGCCGGGCGCGATTTGGCGCCGGACGCTGCGCTCGCGGATCGGAGCCCCCTGCGGGGCGCGCTGCAACTGCATGACCCAGGGAGCCGAAAGATCGGGACTGACGACCAGCGGCGGACGCTCGACATAACGGTCCTGCGCCACGGCCGAGGCCGGCAAAAGCACGGCCAAGGCCGCGCAAAGGAGAATGGATTTCATGGACGGTCTCACCTGAACTGACTGTCGTCTCACCGGGCATTGTCAGGAGCGGCCGCCACGAAAACGTGAATCCGCTTTCATAAAATGCCGTTCTTCGCGTAAAGCTTGAGTTGTGGTTACCGGCCGGTTCATGGCGGTGGTGAATGCGGCGTTAACGAGGAAAAACAAGATGATGGCGGCAGATATTGCTGGGCTGATCGAGGGCGAGGACGGCCGGTTGCGCTGTGCGTGGCACGGCAATCTGCCGGATTACCAGACCTATCACGACACCGAATGGGGACGGCCGGTGACGGCCGACATCAGGCTGTTCGAAAAGCTGTGCCTCGAAGGATTCCAATCGGGATTGTCGTGGCTGACGATCCTGCGCAAGCGCGAGAATTTCCGCGAGGCGTTCGACGGATTCGATTTCCGCGTTCTGGCGGCAAGGCCCGACAGCGAGATCGATCGGCATCTGCAAAATGCCGGCATCATCCGCCATCGCGGCAAGATCGCCTCGGTCTACAACAATGCGCGCCGCGCGGTGGACCTTTGCGACGAGCACGGCTCGCTGGCGGCATTCTTCTGGTCGTTCGAGCCGCAGCCGCATGAGCGGCCGGCGGTCTTCGATTTCGATGCGCTCAGGGCCAACCCGAAGACGGAGGTGTCGACGCGCCTATCGAAAATTCTCAAGAAAAAGGGCTGGAGCTTCGTCGGGCCGACGACGGTCTATGCGTTCATGCAGGCGATGGGGCTGGTCAACGACCATATCGAGGGCTGCATCTGCCGCGCCGAGGTGGAGCGCGAGCGGCAGGAACTGAAGCGGCCCATTACGGCGAATTAATCCGGCGGACAATTCGCCGTAAGGTTGCGGCAGGCACAGTCTCGTGCAGGGACAACGCATACGAGGATTTGCCATGAAGAAGACCATCGCCGCCGTGCTAATCACCAGCTTCGCCGCTTCGACCGCCGCCTTCGCGCAGGACGCGGCACAAGGCGACCAGTCGCCGCGCCAGATGATGCGCGAGTTGCGCAAGGAAATCCGTGCCGACGGCGTCGACCGGGAACGCTTCGCCGCCTTCGTCACGGAACGCACTGAAGCCCGCTTCGACCGGCTCGACGCCGATGGCGACGGGCAGATTTCGCGCGAGGAGTTCCTCGCCGGCATCGACAACCGCGTCGAGCGCCAATTCGCGCGAATGGACCGCAACGAGGACGGGATGCTGACCCGGGAGGATCGTCCGTTCCGCGGCGCAATGCGCGGCGAGCGCGGCAACCGGACCGGCAAGGCCGAGCGCGCGGCGCCTGCCGAACAGACGGACGAAGCGCCCGCCGAGTGAGTTCGGCGCCGGCCCGCTCTTGACCGCGGGCCGGCCCCTGCGCCATCTGGTTCGCCATGCGCGCCAACTACAAGATGCAACGGCTCTTCGTCGAGGGCGGCCTTTCCGAAAACGGGACGGTCGCCCTTTCGGCGCAGCAGAGCCACTACCTCACCCATGTCATGCGGATGCGCGAGCGCGGCGACGTGCTCGTCTTCAACGGACGCGACGGCGAGTGGCGGGCCGTCATCGCCACGGTTTCGAAAAAGAGCGTGACGCTGGCGCTCGCCGAGCAGACGCTCCCGCAACCGGCAACGCCCGACCTCGTCTACTGCTTCGCGCCGATCAAGGCCGGGCGGCTGGACTACATGATTCAAAAGGCCGTCGAGATGGGCGCGGGCGTGCTGCAACCGGTCATCACGCAGCACACGCAGATGGCCAAGATCGGCACGGAGCGCCTTCAGGCGAATGCGATCGAAGCGGCCGAGCAATGCGGCGTGCTGGCAGTGCCGCAGGTTCGCGCGCCGGTGAAGCTGGACAGGTTGCTGGCGGAGTGGGACGGAAGCCGGGCGCTGATCTTCTGCGACGAGAGCGCGGCGGGGGACAACCCGGTGGATGCGCTGATCGGATTGAAGGGGCGGAGACTGGCGCTGATCGTCGGGCCGGAGGGCGGGTTTTCCGAAGACGAGCGTCGCCAGTTGCGGGCGCTCGATTTCGTCACGGCGATTCCACTGGGGCCTCGGATATTGCGGGCGGATACGGCGGCGGTGGCGGCGCTGGCGGTGATCCAGGCGACGATCGGGGATTGGTGAGGGCCTCATCAACCCGCATTGACGCAGCGGTCAGGATTTTTCGCTTGATCGGGGATGGCATTTGCGGCCAACAGACCCACATCCTTTCGCAAGCTTCGGGACCGGGGACACTTCATGGCACGCGACACGACCGATTTCCGGCCGATCGAAGAAAAATCGGAGCTCGTCGCTCACCTCGCCGAAGGCTGCAAGCCCAAGGACAAGTGGCGGATCGGGACCGAGCACGAGAAGTTTCCCTTCTATGTCGACGGCCATTCGCCGGTTCCCTATGGCGGCGACAAGGGGATCAGGGCGCTGCTCGAAGGGATGCAGAAGACGCTTGGCTGGGACCCGATCGTCGATGCCGGGCACATCATCGGGCTCGTCGAGCCGACCGGACAGGGCGCCATCTCGCTCGAGCCGGGCGGGCAGTTCGAACTGTCCGGCGCGCCGCTGGAAACCATCCACCAGACCTGCCGCGAGGGCAATGCGCATCTGGCGCAGCTTCGCCAGATCGCCGAACCGCTCGGCATCCGCTTCCTCGGCCTCGGCGGCAGCCCGAAATGGACGCTGGCCGAAACGCCGCGTATGCCCAAATCGCGCTACGACATCATGACCGCCTACATGCCCAAGGTCGGCAGCCACGGCCTCGACATGATGTACAGGACCTGCACCATCCAGGTGAATCTCGACTTCGCGTCCGAAGAGGACATGCGGCGCAAGATGCAGGTTTCGCTGAAATTGCAGCCGCTTTCCACGGCTCTTTTCGCCAATTCGCCGTTTACCGAGGGAAAGCCGAACGGCCTGCAAAGCTGGCGCGGCGAGATCTGGCGCGACACGGACAATGCGCGCGCCGGAATGCTGGAAATGTGCTTTGCCCGCGATTTCGGCTTTGCCGATTACGTCGAATGGGCGCTCGACGTGCCGATGTATTTCCTGATCCGCGAGGGGCGCTATTTCGACGTCACCCATGTCACTTTCCGCGAGTTGATGGACGGCGCGCTGAGAGACGAAATCCCCGATGGCCTGCCGACGATGGGCGACTGGGCGAACCATCTTTCCACGCTGTTTCCCGACGTGCGGCTGAAGCGCTTTCTCGAAATGCGCGGGGCCGATGGCGGGCCGTGGCGGCGCATCTGCGCGCTGCCGGCCTTCTGGGTCGGGCTGCTCTATGACGACGCGGCGCTGGACGCGGCCGAGGAACTGACAGCCGATTGGACATATCAGGAATGTCTTGCGCAGCGCGACGCGGTGCCGCGCGAGGGGCTGACGGCCCCTTTCCGCAACCACACGCTGCGCGAGATCGGCCGCGAGGTGCTGGCGATTTCGCGGATGGGTCTGACCAATCGGGCGCGCAGGAATCGCGAAGGCTATGACGAGACGGGCTTCCTCGCGCCGCTGGACGAAGTGATCGCGCGCGGCACGACGAGCGCGGAGGAGATGGTGCGGGCGTATCATACGCGCTGGGGCGGGTCGATCGAGCCGGCGTTTATGGAGTTTGCGTACTGAATCCTGGAGCGGGAAACCCCTCATCGGTAGAAGGATGGGTCGCGCTTGTGTCGTTCGCCGGTTCAGCTAGTCTTTCCGAAACAACCTCGGGAGGACGACATGCTGCCGCTCTACGACATGATGATGAAGGCGCAGAACGGGCGCACGGCCGATCTTCTCGCGCGGCAGGTGAACCTGACGCGCCAGCAGGGGGAACTCGCGCTGGAGACATTGCTTCCCGCCTTCTCCGAGGCGCTGAAGCGCAACACGGCCGACCCGTTCGGCTTTTCGCAGTTCATGACCGCGATGGGCGGCGGGCAATATGCGAAATATTTCGAGGACGCGGCACGCGCCTTCACGCCCGAGGGCATCTCGGCGGGCAATGATGCGCTGGGCCAGATCTTCGGCTCCAAGGAACTGTCGCGCGCGGTCGCCGCGCAAGCCGCTCAGGCGACGGGGATCGCCCAGGAAGCCTATCGCCAGATGATGCCCTCGCTTGCCGCCATGATGATGGGCGGCTTCTTCAAGCAGGCGACCGGACAGATGCCCGGCGCAGGCTCCAATCCGTTCATCGATGCGTTCCAGAAGATGATGCCGCAGGCACAGCCCGCCAATGCCGGCATGTTCGACAATCCCTATGCAAAGATGATGCAGGACATGTTCGCGCCGAAGCCGGCCGAAAAGCCGAAGGCAGCGCCCGACCCCTATGCCCACAACCCGTTCATGAAGATGTTCGAGGAGATGGTGCAATTCGGCCAGCCGGAGGCGAAGACCGCGCGCGAGCAGGTCAACGACGCGCAGATATTTCCGTTCGAGAACTTTTTCGGCGAGATGTTCGAGACCGGCCGAAAACAGCAGGACGACTACCAGAAGGCGATGACGAAGCTGGTGGACGACTTCTTCGCGCAGGGGCGAGCGAGCCGTTAAAAAAGCCCGGTCTCGCGAGAGACCGGGCAGGTTGCAGGCAGCCGAAGGGATCGGCGGGGAGTGGGAGCGCCCGCAATTGGTGCTTATCAGGCCGGCCCGACAGGACGCGTCAGCAGACCTGTCGGGCGAAACGTTCTTCCTCGCGCCGGCGGCGCAGGGAAGCGAGGGTCGCCGTCGGGTCGGCGACGATGCCGGTGCGCGCGGCCTGGTGGAGGTCGGTGCGCAACAGGCCGATATCGGCGAGGTGGTGGTCCGACAATTCCGCCAGATTGCCGATATGGCGGCGATTGAAGAACGCGCGGAAGACAGCCTTGAACCCGTTCGTCACGCGCGACGCCACATCCGTGCGCGTCCGAGCGGCACCGGCATATGCGGTCTGGTGATCGAGGGCGGTCATGACTGGTCTCCTTTTTCGCTCAGATGGACCGATGCAAGCAGATTGGCCTTGGCGACGACGGCGCGCCACCCGATTCCGGTTGCCTGTGCCGCGTCGTCGAAGCCTCTCCGACGCGTGCAAATTGCGTCGCTTCGATTGATTAGTCGAACGAATGTTTCTAATGTTTAGCATCAACGATCATGATGGATTGATCCGATGCCCGCCGCACCCCTCGACCTCGACCAGCTTCAGACCTTCATCACCATCGCCGACATCGGCTCGTTCACCCGTGCCGCGGAGGAAGTCCACCGTACGCAATCGGCCGTTTCCATGCAGATGCGCAGACTGGAAGAGCGCGTCGGCAAGCAGCTCTTCGAAAAGGACGGACGCACCAACCGGCTGACCGAGGACGGCGAGCGGCTGCTGGCCTATGCGCGGCGGCTGATCCGGCTCAACCGCGAGACGCTGGCCGCCTTCGACGACCATTCGCTCGAAGGCCACATCAAGATCGGCACGCCGGACGACTATGCCGACCGCTTCCTGCCCGAGATCATGGCGCGGTTCCTGCGCTCCAATCCGCGCGTCGAGCTTTCGGTCGTGTGCGAACCGACGGCCAACCTCGTCGAACAGATCAGGCGCGGGCAGCTCGACATCGCGCTCGTCACCCATGACGACGACAAGGGCCGCTCGGAAGTGGTGCGGCGCGAGCCGCTGCTCTGGGTCGGGTCGATGAACCATGAGGTGCATCAGGAAGACATCCTGCCGCTGGCGCTCGGCCGGCCAAGCTGCCTGTGGCGGCGCACGGCCTGCGACGTGCTCGACCAGATGAACCGCGACTACCGCATCATCTTCACGAGCTGGTCGGCGACGGTCATCATGGCAGCGGTGCTGTCGGGCCTCGCCGTCTCGGTGCTGCCCGAATGCGCGCTGCGCCCCGGCATGAGAATTCTCGGCGAGGCGGACGGTTTCGGCGCCCTGCCCGACTGCCGGATCGGCATATTGCGCGGACATTCCAGCCAGCCGCACATCGTCGACGCGCTGGCGCGGCACATTTCCGAAAGCCTCGACAACATCTCGGTCGTGCCGCCGGCGAACGAGGATGCCGGCCATTTCGACTTCGCCGGCGTCGCCTATGGGCGCGGCAAGCGGCTGCGGCCTAGCCAGATGCTCCCCGGTTGGTAGAACTAGCGGCATGTCAGACCTTCTCGCCACCGATTCGAAGACCAATGCGGCCGAATATTCCGTCTCGGAAATCTCCGGCGCGCTGAAGCGCGTCGTCGAGGACACGTTCGGAAACGTGCGCGTGCGCGGCGAGATTTCGGGCTATCGCGGACCGCATTCGTCGGGCCACGCCTATTTCTCGCTCAAGGACGACCGGGCGCGGATCGAGGCGGTGATCTGGAAAGGCACGTTCTCGAAGCTGAAATTCCGGCCCGAAGAGGGCATGGAGGTGATCGCTTCGGGCAAGCTGACCACCTATCCCGGCTCGTCGAAATACCAGATCGTCATCGACAATATCGAGCCGGCGGGCGCCGGCGCGCTGATGGCGCTGCTGGAGGAGCGCAAGCGCAGGCTGGGGGCCGAGGGCCTGTTCGAGACGACGCGCAAACGCCCATTGCCCTTCATGCCGAAGACGATCGGCGTCGTCACCTCGCCGACCGGAGCGGTGATCCGCGACATCATCCACCGCATCGCGGACCGGTTTCCGGTGCATGTGATCGTCTGGCCGGTGCGGGTTCAGGGCGAGACGACCGGGGCGGAAGTCTCGAACGCGGTGGCGGGGTTCAACGCGCTGCCCGAGGGCATCGGGCGGCCGGACCTTCTGATCGTCGCGCGCGGCGGCGGCAGCCTCGAGGACCTGTGGGGCTTCAATGACGAGGCGGTGGTGCGCGCGGTGGCGGCATCGACCATTCCAGTGATCTCGGCCGTCGGCCACGAAACGGACTGGACGCTGATCGACCTCGTCGCCGACCGCCGCGCGCCCACCCCGACGGGCGCGGCCGAAATGGCGGTGCCGGTGAAGGCCGAACTCGAAGCCAATGTTTCGCGGCTGTCGGCGCGGGTGAAGGGCGCGGTTTCGCGCTGCACGCAACGAAAGCGCGATGCGCTGCGGGCGACATCGCGCGCGCTGCCCTCGGCCGACGCGCTGCTCGCTTTGCCGCGCCGGCGCTTCGACGAGGCAGCGAGCCGGCTGCAACGCGCGCTGATCGCCAACACCGAGGCCAAGAAACAGAAATTCCGCGGACTGCGCCTGTCGCCGGCGGTCCTGTCGCGGCGGCTCGGCGATGCGAGGCTGCGCAGCGAACGCGCCGCGGGGCGGCTGCCGGGATGCTTTTCGGCGATGGTCACCAACCGGCGCAACCGGCTCGCCCGCGATGCGGCGCGGGTGACGCCCAACGCCTTGAAGCGGCGTATCGAGATGGCCAGGCAGCGGCTGGAAACGTTCGAGCGCCGGCAGCGGCAGACCATCGAACGCGCGCTCGAGCGTCGCCGCCAACGCTTCGAGCAAGCGGCACGGCTGGCCGGTTCTCTTTCCTATACGCGCATTCTGGAGCGCGGCTTTGCGGTGATTCTGGATGCCGACAATCAACTCGTCAAGCGCGCGGCGGACATCGCGACCGGCGATGCGCTGGCGCTCCGGTTTGCCGATGGCGAGGTGAACGCGATCGCGGCCGGCGAAGCGGCGGCACGGCCAAAGCCGACGAAGCCGAAGACGCCGGCCGGCGGCCAGGGCACGCTTTTTTAGCTATTCGTCGGAGAACCGGTCCTGGTCGCAGGGCCGGCCGGTGCGGAACTGCTCCGACAGGCATTCACCGCGGTCGAAGCCCTCGCCTGCCGTGGTGACCGCGCGCGCCATGCCGCCCGCGCCGCAGGCGGAAAGCAGGAGCGCGGCGGCGAGAGGGACCGCGATATTCCGAGTTCTTCGAAGATCGTCCAAGCCAGACATGCGCTGCTCCACGATTGGTCATCGAGCAGATGGGGCGCAGGGACGCGCGCGGCAACGGGCTGAAAGGACGGCAGGAAAAAAATGGTACGGTTGGCTGGGGTCGAACCAGCGACCTCCGGATCCACAATCCGGCGCTCTAACCAACTGAGCTACAACCGCACATCCAATCGGCGCACGACCAACTGACTGGGCAGGCTATTACGGTCATTCAGGCCCGATTTCAAGCGGGAATGCGGGGCGAATGCGCAAAAAGACCTGTCGGAGGGGAAGCTGCGCGATGCCAGTCCGAGGCATCCCCTGGAACAGGAAAAAGGCCGGGGGGAGGAACCCGGCCTTTCCATTTTCCGGTTGCCGCCGGGAGGAGGTGGCGGCTCCGGTGCCCGGCTGCGGAAGGGAGGAGGTTTCCGCGGGCCGGGGAACTTGGGTTAATAATGCGTCAAGCGGCTTCGAGTTCCTTCACGGACTTCTCGAAAGCGTCCTTCATCGGCTTCATGACCTCTTCGGTCGCCTTGGTGGAGGCGGCCTGGAAGTCGCGCGCCTGTTCCATGGCGAGTTCCATCGACTTGCGCATGAAGGCCGCCTGGAGTTCGACGACCTCGGAAATCGACTTCGCCTGCATCAGCGCCTCAAGATGGGCGAAGCCCAGTTCGGCATTGGTGCGCATCGCCGACAGCGACTTCTTCGACATTTCCGTGCCGGCCTGCTTGGCGGTCTCGAAGGTCGTTTCCATCGACTTCTGGGCGTATTCGGCGTTCGAGCGCAGCTTGTCGTATGCCTGCTTGGACTGTTCCATGCCGTTTTCGGCGAAGGCGCGGAACTGGTCGGTCGCCTTGGAGGCGTCGAATGCAGCGGCTTCCATGGCCTCTGCGGTCTTAGCAGCAGTCTTGGTCATGCACTGTCCCTTTCCAGGTTGGTGCGGCCATGGTCCGTCGCCTCAGGCCGCCGGTTTGTTCCAAGTCCCATACAGTGAATTTTTGTGCAATGCAACAATTATCGCGCTGCATCGCGGCGCAAAACTGCCTGCGGATTAACCACGTCGCCAATCGAACGGGCCCTGCAACGTGCCGATTGTGGACGAAGGCACGATCCGCTTTTATTAACGAAGGGTTAAGCGGGGCGAATCCCGCAGGAACACGAACGGAGCGCGAGCCCGCTAGCACAGGAACCCGATGACGGCCGAGACCTATTCCTTCATCGACATCGCCATTCTTGGCGGCGTGCGCGAACGGTTCGCCCGCGGCGACACGCTCGTGCTTCTGTCAGCCGACCTCGACAGGGTGATCTGGGCGAACGGGCCCGGCGCGGCGCTGTTCGGCCATGGCGACATCGAAAGCGCGATGGACAGTCCGGCCGGGCTTTCGGTGCAAGCCAGACGGCAGATCGCCTCCCTTTCCGGCTTTCCGCGGATCGGCGCGGAGCGCGCGGTCTCGTTGCGTCTTGCGCAAGGCATGGCGAGCCGCATGACCACCTTCCAGGCGGCGCAGATCCGGCTGCCGCGCGGCGAACTCGCGATCCTGCTCGCCATCCCGGCGGGTCTGCGCGGCGCTGCGCGGATGGAGGCTGCGATCTCCGGCATCGCCGATGCCGGCTACGCCGCCGCGCTCGTCGGACCGGACGGCGCCGTGACCGCCGCTACAGCCGGTTTCGAGCGGCTTGACCTCGGGCGCACGGCGCTGTGGACGCTGGTGCAGGACGTTTCGCGCGAGCATGACCGGCTGGTGAAGAAGCGCGTCACGGTCGAAGGCGGGACGCTGCCGGTCGGCTTCGCGCGGCTGACCGACGACCCGGCGCTTCACCTTCTCCTGACCTCCAACGAGGTCGAGGCCGACGAGGGCGATTTACCGGCAGCGCCGGAACCGGTGTCGGTGCCAGTGAACGCCGATGTGGCGGAAGGGGAGCCGGAAGAACTTGCGCTGGAGGCGGTCGCAACAGCGATCGACGAGAGCGATGCGGTGGCTCCCCAGGCCGATGTCCCTCCCCCGGTGGATGTTTTTGGCCCGGCCGCCGAACCTGCGAGCGCGCCCCCCGCCCTGCCGACGCAGCCGGTCCGCTTCGTCTGGCGCACCGATGCGAACGGCCGGTTCGCGCAGGTCTCCCCCGAATTCATCGATGCGGTGGGGGCGAATGCCGCCGATGTGATCGGCCGCTCCTTCCGCGATGTGGCGACGGTGTTCGGATTCGATCTCGACGAGGAAATCAGCGCCCTTCTCGACCGCCGCGACACCTGGTCGGGGCGCACGGTGTTGTGGCCTGTCGAGGGCCATGCGCTGAAAGTGCCGGTCGATCTGGCCGCCCTGCCCGTCTACGACCGCGAGCGCATGTTCGAGGGTTTCCGCGGGTTCGGCGTCGCGCGGATGGCCGATGCGGTCGCGGACCCGGACCGGATCGGACTGGCGCTCACGAGCCCGAACGCGCCGGAACCCGTCATCGACCCGGCGGACCCGTTCCTGGGCGAGACGCCGGCGCTCGCCGACGCGCAGGAATTCGGCCGACGCGCCCGCGACAAGGTCGTGCGGCTCGACGAGTTGCGACAGCAAACGGGCGGCAAGAGCCTGTCTTCGGGCGACCGCCGGACCTTCCAGGAAATCGGCACCAAGCTGAAGAAGGACCTCGGCGAGGAGGCGACGCCGGCGGCGGCGGTGGAACGGGAAACCGGGGATGCGGCGGAGACCGAAAGGCAGGCGCAGGAACGCGCGCGCTTTGCGGATGCCGCCACGTCCGAAGCGGAAATCGACATGTCCGACAATGTCGTGCGACTGATCGACGCAAAGCCGGCCGAGCCCGAGGACCAACCGGCCGAAGTTGCGGCTGAGACAAAAGACGAGCCTCCCGCGCCGGCCAGCATCCACTTTCTGCCTTCCGCCTTCGCGCCGCGCGCGAGCTTCGATTTCATGACCCGCACGCGCGAGGAAAACGACGTCGAGGACCGGCTCATCGACCATCTTCCGGTCGCGACGCTGATCCATTCGGGCGAGACGCTGCACCTGGCAAACCACGCCTTTTTCGACCTGACCGGTTTCGGCTCGCTGGCAGAATTTGCCGAGTCCGGCGGGCTCGACACGCTGTTCGAGGATTGCGACGAGACGGAGAAGGGCATCCTGACGCTGAAGCGCGCGGACGGCGCGGAGTTGCCGGTTCGGGCGCATCTGCATTCGATTCCCTGGCATGGCGGCAAGGCCCTGATGCTGACGCTTTTGCCGCAGCCACAGGCCGAGCCGGCCCCCTCGCCCCAGTCTACCGAAGACGGCGGCGCGGAACTGCGCGCGCGTCTTTCCGAATTCCAGACCATCATCGACACGGCGACGGACGGCGTGATCCTGATCGACAACGGCTTTGCCATTCGATCGATCTCGCAGCCGGCGGAAGCGCTGTTCGGCTTCGATTCCGGTGCGATCGAGGGCCGTCCGTTCCGGGAACTCTTCGCCATCGAAAGCCAGCGCACGGCACAGGACTATGTCGAGCGGATCGCGCGCAACGGCGTCGCCTCGGTGATGAATGACGGGCGCGAGGTGATCGGCCGCGAGGCGGAAGGCGGGTTCATCCCACTTTTCATGACCATCGGCCGGCTGCCGCGGGATGGCGGATTTTGCGCCGTGCTGCGCGACATCACCCACTGGAAGCGGGCCGAGGAGGAACTGACGCAGGCGCGCGCCGAGGCCGAGCGCGCGTCCTCGCAGAAAAGCGAATTCCTCGCCCGCATCAGTCACGAAATCCGCACGCCGCTGAACGCGATCATCGGATTCTCGGAACTCATCATCAATGAGAGCTTCGGCCCGATCGGCACCGAGCGCTATCGCGACTATCTGCGCGACATCAGCCGCTCGGGAAATCACGTCCTCGACCTCGTCAACGACCTTCTCGACATCTCCAAGATCGAGGCGGGCGAGCAGGAGATGAATTACGAGGCGGTGTCGCTGAACGCCGTGCTCGGCGAGGCGGTCGCGATGATGCAGCCGCAAGCGAACCGCGAGCGCGTCATCATCCGCTCCTCCTTCGCCTCGCGCCTGCCGGACGCGATCGCCGATCTGCGCTCTATCAAGCAGATCGCGCTCAACCTCCTGTCGAACGCCGTGCGCTACACGCCGGCGGGCGGACAGGTGATCCTGTCGACCGCGCTCGAACCCGATGGCGGCATCGCAATCCGCGTGCGCGATACCGGCATCGGCATGACCGCGTCCGAGATCGACCAGGCGCTGAAGCCGTTCAAGCGGGTCAATGCGCTGAAGCGCAGCCATCGCGAGGGAACCGGGCTCGGCTTGCCGCTGACCAAGGCGATGGTGGAGGCCAACCGGGCGCGCTTTGCGATCAGCTCCAAACCCGGAGAAGGCACGCTGGTCGAGATCGACTTTCCGCCGACCCGGGTGCTGGCGGACTAGCGCCTTAGTTTAGAATCTTTCTAACCTATTGATCGCCCTTGCGAAATAACTTGACTAACCCGCTCCGATTTAACAAAGACTGGCCACTGGGACGCGTGTGGAGAGCCTGCGTCCCAGGCAATCCTTTATTCGGAGGACCACCCAGATGAACCTTCAGTCGATGCTGCCGCGCAAGGCGGCCTTCGCCGCCGC
>NZ_JARGES010000045.1 GCF_029210365.1 Mesorhizobium sp. YIM 152430 | reverse complement strand
CCTCCTCCTCCAGAACGTCGAGCTGGACCAGAAGATCGGGAAAGAGAAGCTGCTGCGGCTGGTTGACGATCAGCCCCATCGCGCCTTCTTCCGAATGGGCGCACAAATAGACGACCGAGCGCTCGAAGCGCTCGTCCTGCATTCCCGGCATCGCGATCAGGAACTGGTTCTCCAGGAAACCCTGACCTGCGGCACCCTTTCTGTGGCCCAGTATGTCCATGTCGAAATCGTAACCCGTTTCCGATAAAGGCGAAAGTCAAGCCGGTGTCATTTGTTGAACCGTCATCACCGCGAAATGATCCATCGGAACCAGGCGGGACATTGCCAAGACCGGNTTGCCTTTTTCGTGCCCGCCCTCGCTCATGCCGGCGCCAGCGACTGGCACGAAATGACCGGCGGCAAGCTGCGGCTCGTGACCGAGCGGACGGCAGACTCCGATGGCGTCTTGCGCGGGGCGCTCGAAATCCGCCTCGACGAAGGCTGGAAAACCTACTGGCAGGAGCCGGGCGAAAGCGGCGTCGCGCCGCAGATTTCGCTGCACGAGGCCGCATCCGCCGCAAGCGTCGCGCTGCGTTTTCCCGCGCCGCAACGCTTCGACGACGGCGCGTCGCAATGGGCGGGATATGACGGGGACGTCACGCTGCCGATCATCGTCTCGGGCCTTGCCGACATCGAAGCGCCGCTCGGCGTCGACATCTTCCTCGGCGTCTGCGAGACGATCTGCGTGCCCGTGCAGACGACGCTGACCGCAACGCCTTCCGACGACATCGGACCGCTCGACGAGGCCGGAATCGGCCGCGCCTTCGCCAATCTGCCAGGCGAGGCACAAAACGGATTC
>NZ_JARGES010000044.1 GCF_029210365.1 Mesorhizobium sp. YIM 152430 | reverse complement strand
AGTCAGGGCACCGCCGCCTGGCTGCGCGCCGAGGGCTGCGCCTCGGAGTATCTCGAGGGCGGCTTCGAGGCCTGGCGCTCCGCCGGCCTACCGCTGATCGATCCGACGAAGCTGCCCGCGCGCGACGCGCAGGGCCGCACCATCTGGGTGACGCGTTCCCGGCCGAAGATCGACCGCATCGCGTGCCCCTGGCTGATCCGCCGCTTTCTCGATCCTCGCGCGATCATCCTGTTCGTGGCGCCCGCCGAGGTGGTGGGCGTCGCCGAACGCTACAACGCGTCACCTTTCGACATCGAAGGCGTCTTCTGGAGCCACCGTGACGACCTCTGCACCTTCGACGTGATGCTGGCCGAGTTCGGCCTGACAATTCCAGCGCTCGACCGCCTGGCAGCCATCGTGCGCGGTGCGGATACGGCGCGGCTTGATCTGGCGCCCGAGGCCGCAGGGTTGCTTGCCGCGTCGCTCGGCCTGTCGCGAATGTACTCCGACGATCTGGAGCAGCTGGAAGCCGGGATGCGGCTCTACGACGCCTTCTATCGCTGGGCGCGGGATGCGACCGACGAGACCCACAACTGGCCCACGAACAAGCCGAAGGCGGATTGATGCAGGACCGCGCATATCC
>NZ_JARGES010000043.1 GCF_029210365.1 Mesorhizobium sp. YIM 152430 | reverse complement strand
GATGGCGGTGCCGTGCTGGTCGTCATGGAAGACGGGGATGTCCATCAGTTCGCGCAGGCGCTGCTCGATGATGAAGCATTCGGGTGCCTTGATGTCTTCCAGGTTGATTCCGCCGAAGGAGGGCCCGAGAAGCTTGACGCAATCGATGAAGGCGTCGGCGTCCTCGGTGTCGACCTCGAGGTCGATGGAATCGACGTCGGCGAAGCGCTTGAAGAGGACGGCCTTGCCTTCCATGACCGGCTTGGAGGCGAGCGCGCCGAGATTGCCGAGGCCGAGGATCGCGGTGCCGTTGGAGATGACGGCGACCATGTTGCCGCGCGTCGTGTAGTCGAAGGCGCGCGAGGGATCCTCGGCGATGGCCTTGACCGGCACGGCGACGCCCGGCGAATAGGCGAGCGACAGGTCGCGCTGCGTCGCCATCGGCTTGGTCGGATTGATCTCCAGCTTGCCGGGACGGCCCTGCGCATGGAAGTCGAGCGCTTCCTGCGGACTGACGGAGGGCGTCGAGGGTTCGGATTTCTGGTTCGCAGGCATGATGTGGCAGTTCCCCCCGGTGCGCGTCTTTTTGTGGAGCGTTTCGGATTAAGGCTACACTCGGCAGCGGTAAAGCGCCAAGCAGGATGAAACGGAAAAAGAGCGGGCCAGTGAAAGCGAGACCAACCGAAGGCGCGACGACGAAAAGCGGGCGACCATGCTGAACCAGGTGCCGCAGGCGGGCGGCGGGACGCCAATGATCGAGCAGTTCATCGAGATCAAGGCGGCGAACCCGGATGCGCTGCTGTTCTATCGCATGGGCGATTTCTACGAGTTGTTCTTCCACGATGCGGAGATCGCCGCCCGCGCGCTGGGCATCACGCTCACCAAGCGCGGCAAGCATCAGGGCGAGGACATTCCGATGTGCGGCGTACCGGTCCACGCCGCCGACGACTATCTGCAAAAGCTGATCGGGCAAGGCTACCGCGTCGCGGTGTGCGAGCAGGTCGAGGACCCGGCCGAGGCGAAGAAGCGCGGCTCGAAATCGGTGGTGAAGCGCGACGTGGTGCGGCTCGTCACGCCGGGCACGATCACCGAGGAAAAGCTGCTCGCGCCGAGCGAGGCGAGCTACCTGATGGCGCTGGGACGGGTCAAAGGCGCCGATGAGCTTGCCTTGGCCTGGATCGACATCTCGACCGGTTCGTTCCGTGTGTGCCGCACGAATGCCAAGCGTCTCCTGACCGACATCCTGAGGGTCGATCCGCGCGAACTGATCCTCGCCGACGCCGCGTTCCACGAGCCGGAATTGCGCCCGACCTTCGACGTGATCGGACGGCTCGCCAATCCGCAGCCGGCGATCCTGTTCGATTCGTCGGCCGCGGCGGGACGGATCGCGCGCTTCTACGAAATCGCGACGCCGGACAGTTTCGGCGAGTTTTCCCGCGCCGAACTCTCGGCCATCGCCGGCGCGATCGCCTATGTGGAAAAGACGCAGATTTCCGAGCGTCCGCCGCTCTCCTTCCCCGAGCGCGAGGAAGAAGGGACGAGCCTTTTCATCGACGCGGCGACGCGGGCCAATCTCGAGCTTTTGAGAACGCTTTCGGGCAATCGTGACGGATCGCTTCTCAAGGCCATCGACCGGACGGTGACGGGCGGCGGCGCGCGGCTTCTGGCCGACCGACTGATGTCGCCGCTCACCGATCCGGCCGCGATCAACGCCCGGCTCGACGCCATCTCCTTCCTGATCGCGGAGCCGCGCCTGTGCGAAGCGCTTCGCACGGTGCTGAAGAGCGCGCCGGACATGCCGCGCGCGCTCTCGCGCCTCGCCCTCAACCGGGGCGGGCCGCGCGACATGGGCGCGCTTCGATCCGGTCTCGACGCCGCGCGGCAGGCGGCGGACCTGCTGCAATCGGCGATGCTGCCGGCCGAACTGGTGGAAGCCTGCGAGGCGCTTTCGGCGCTGCCGACCACGCTCGCCTCGCACCTGTCGCTGGCGCTTGCGGAGGAACTGCCGCTCCTGAAGCGCGACGGCGGTTTCGTCGCCAGATCCTATGACAGCGAACTCGACCAGATGCGCGCACTGCGCGACGACACGCGGCGGGTCATCGCCGGGATGGAGCGCGATCTGGTCGAGGAGACCGGCATTCGCGCATTGAAGATCCGGCACAACAATCTGCTTGGCTATTACATCGAGGTGACGGCGCAAAACAGCGATGCGCTGACGCAGGGCGATGGGGCCAAGGCGCGGTTCATCCACCGGCAGACCATGGCGAATGCGATGCGGTTCACGACGAGCGAACTCGCCGAACTCGAAAGCAAGATCGCCAACGCCGCCGACCGGGCATTGCAGATCGAACTCGGCATCTTCGACCGGCTGCTGGGCGAGATCGTCGGCCATGCCGACGTCTTGCGCAAGGGTGCGGCGGCGCTGGCGGCGCTCGACGTGGCGACGTCGCTCGCCGTGCTCGCAGAGCAGGAGAACTATGCGCGCCCGCAAGTGGATGACGGACTTGCCTTCGCGATCGAGGGCGGGCGGCATCCGGTGGTCGAGCAGGCGCTGCGCCGGCAGATCGCCGATCCGTTCGTGGCGAACGACTGCGATCTTTCGCCGGCGAATGGCGAGAAGCGCGGCGCGATCTGGCTTCTGACCGGGCCGAACATGGGCGGCAAGTCGACCTTCCTGCGCCAGAACGCGCTGATCGCGATCCTCGCGCAGATGGGCTCCTTCGTGCCGGTGCGACAGGCGCATATCGGCGTGGTCGACCGGCTGTTCTCCCGCGTCGGCGCCTCCGACGATCTGGCGCGCGGGCGCTCGACCTTCATGGTCGAAATGGTCGAGACGGCGGCGATCCTCAACCAGGCGGGCGAGCGCGCGCTGGTCATCCTCGACGAGATCGGCCGCGGCACCTCGACCTTCGACGGGCTGTCGATCGCCTGGGCGGCGGTCGAGTATCTGCACGAGAAGAACGGCTGCCGGGCGATCTTCGCGACCCATTTCCACGAGATGACCGCGCTGTCCGAGAAGCTTTCGCGCCTCGCCAACGTCACCATGAAGGTGAAGGAATGGGAGGGCGACGTGGTCTTCCTGCACGAGGTCGGCAAGGGCGCGGCGGACCGCTCCTATGGCGTGCAGGTGGCAAAGCTCGCCGGCCTGCCCGATGCGGTGGTGGCGCGGGCGCGGGCGGTGCTCGGGCAACTCGAGGAAGGCGAGACGAGCGGCAAGGCGGCCAAGCTCGTCGACGACCTGCCGCTCTTTTCCGTCGCCGCAAGGCGGGCCGAGCCGAAGCCGGGGCCGAGCGATGGGCTGGCGGAAGAACTGGCCTCCATAAGACCAGACGACATGACCCCGCGCGAGGCGCTGGAGGCACTCTACCGGCTGAAGGAGAGAGCGGCGAAGCGGCTGTAGCGGGGCCGCGTGAAACGGGGTAGAAGTGCAGCGCACAATGAACGAGCCTGCCCGATGGCCAAGATTCCCCTGAGACTGGACGAGATCGTCGACGGCGAGAAACTGCGCCGCGACATGGCCGCGCTCGTCGGCTCGGACGGCGTCGATCGCGCGCGCAAGGCCGTGGTCCAGCTTCTCAAGGACCGCATGGCGCAAGGCCGTGCCGAGGCCGAAAAGATGCTGATGGAGGATGGCGGCGGCACCGCCTGCGCCGAGCGCCTGTCGCATCTGATGGACGAGATCATCCGGGCGCTCTACGACTTCACGGTCGCCCATGTGCATCGGCAGAAAGGCCCGGCAGGGCAAATGGCGGTGATCGCCGTCGGCGGCTACGGACGCGGGACGCTGGCGCCGGGATCGGACATCGACCTTCTCTTCCTGTTGCCGGCGAAGCAGACGACCTCCGCCGAAAAGGTCGCCGAATACATTCTCTACATGCTCTGGGACCTCGGGCTGAAAGTCGGCCACGCGACGCGCAACACCGACGAGTGTATGCGCCTGTCGCGAACCGACACGACCATCCGCACCTCGATCCTCGAAGCGCGCTACGTGTGGGGCGACGAGGCGCTGTTCGACGGGCTGGTCGAGCGCTTCGACGAGGAAGTGGTCAAGGACACCGGCGCCGAATATGTGCAGGCCAAACTTGCCGAGCGCGACGAGCGCCACGCCAAGGGCGGCGACACGCGCTATCTGGTCGAGCCCAACGTCAAGGAAGGCAAGGGGGGCCTGCGCGACCTGCACACGCTGTTCTGGATCGGCAAGTATTTCTACCGCGTGCCAACCGCGGAGGAACTTGTCGGCAAGGGCGTCTTCACGCGGCGTGAATATCTCGAATTCCGCAAGGCGGAGGATTTCCTCTGGGCCGTGCGCTGCCACATGCACTTCCTGACCGCGCGGGCGGAAGAGCGGCTGCATTTCGACATCCAGCGCGAGATCGCCGAGCGGCTCGGCTACACCAGCCATCCGGGGCTTTCCGCCGTCGAACGCTTCATGAAGCACTACTTCCTGATGGCAAAGACGGTGGGCGACCTGACGCGCATCTTCTGCGCCGCGCTGGAGGAGGAGCAGGCCAAGCACGTTCCCGGCTTCAACCGCATCTTCCTCAACTTTTCGCGCCGCAGACGCAAGCTCGCCGGAACGAGCGACTTCATCACCGACAACCACCGCATCAACGTCATCGACCCGGACGTGTTTGCGCGCGATCCGGTCAATCTGATCCGGCTGTTCTGGCTCGCCGACCGGCACGGGCTCGAATATCACCCCGAGGCGCTGAAACTCGTCACGCGCTCGCTCAAGCTGATCGACCGGAACCTGCGCCGCGACGAGGAGGCGAACCGCCTCTTCATGGACATCCTGACGTCGAGCCGGAATCCCGAATTGAACCTGCGCCGGATGAACGAGGCCGGCGTGCTCGGCAAGCTCATCCCCGAATTCCGCAAGATCGTGGCGATGATGCAGTTCAACATGTATCACCACTATACGGTGGACGAGCACCTGATCCGCTGCATCGGCGTCCTGTCGGAGATCGAGCGCGGCGACGGCGCGGACATCCACCCGCTGTCACATTCGCTGATGCCGGAGCTGAAGCGGCGGCGCGACGTGCTCTATGTCGCGATCCTCCTGCACGACATCGCCAAGGGCCGGCCGGAGGACCACTCGACCGCCGGCGCACGGATCGCCAGGCGGCTCTGCCCGCATATGGGCTTTTCGGCCGTCGACACGGAAACCATCGCATGGCTGGTGGAAAACCACCTCGTCATGTCGATGACGGCACAGACGCGCGATCTGAACGACCGCAAGACGATCCAGGATTTCGGCGATCTGGTGCAGTCCGTCGAGCGGTTGAAACTGCTCCTGATACTGACGGTCTGCGACATCAGAGGCGTCGGGCCGGGCGTTTGGAACGGCTGGAAGGGCCAGCTTCTGCGCACGCTCTATTACGAGACCGAACTGCTCCTGACCGGCGGCTTCTCGGAAGTCTCGCGCGCCAAGCGGGCGGAGATCGCGCGCGGGCAACTGGCCGATGCGCTGACCGACTGGCCGCCGGAGGAAGGGCGCCGCTATGTGGCGCTCCACTACGACAATTATCTGCTGACGGTGGATCTGGCCGACCAGTTGCGCCATGCCGGCTTCATTCGCGAGGCGGATGCCGCCGGGCGCAAGCTGGCGACGGCGGTGAAGACGCATGAATTCGAGGCGGTGACGGAGATCACCATCCTGTCGCCCGACCATCCGCGCCTGCTTTCGGTGATCGCGGGCGCCTGTTCGGCGGCGGGCGCCAATATCGTCGACGCGCAGATTTTCACCACGACCGACGGGCGCGCGCTCGACACGATCCTCATCAGCCGGGAATTCGACCGGGACGAGGACGAATTGCGGCGCGCGCGGCGTGTCGGCGCGCTGATCGAGGACGTTCTGTCGGGCAAAAGCTGGCTGCCGGAGATCATCGCAAAACGCGCCAAGCCGAAACGCGGGTCGAAGACCTTCCGGCTGGAGCCGCGCGCCGACGTGCGCAACGCGCTGTCGAACCGCTTCTCGGTGATCGAGGTGAAGTGCCTCGACCGGCCGGGGCTGCTCTCGGAGATCACCGGCGCGATCTCGGACCTGTCGCTCGACATCGCCTCCGCGCATATCACCACCTTCGGCGAAAAGGTGATCGACACTTTTTATGTGACCGACCTGACCGGCGCCAAGATCGAGAACCCGACGCGGCTTTCCGCGATCCGCAAGCGGCTGATCGAGACGCTCGGAGGGGCGGCGGATCATCCGAAGCAGGCGGCGGAGTAATGATTTGACCAAGTTCGACAGATCGCAGGCCGGACCGCACGGAACCGGCTCCCAGAAGGCGGCGCGCATATGAGCCTGATTTCGAAATTCTCCACCGTCGGCGGAGCCACGATGGCAAGCAGACTGGCGGGCTTCGTTCGCGAGGCGCTGATCGGCGCCGCGCTCGGCGCCGGTCCCGTGGCCGATGCGTTCTATGCCGCCTTTCGCTTTCCCAACCTCTTCCGCCGGCTTTTCGCCGAAGGCGCGTTCAACGCCGCCTTCATTCCGCTCTTCGCCAAGCAACTGGAAGGCGGCGGCGAGGCGGCGGCGCGGCGCTTCGCTTCCGAGGTGCTGTCCTTTCTGGCCGTCTTCCTGATCGCGATTTCCGCGCTCGCGATCATGGCGATGCCGTTCCTCGTCGGCACGATCATCGCGCCGAGCTTTGCCGAAGACCCCGCGAAGTTCGACCTGACGGTCGACCTGACCCGGATCATGTTCCCCTATCTGTTCTGCATGTCGCTGGTCGCGATGCTGTCCGGCATCCTGAATTCGATGCGCAGATATTTCCTCGCCGCCTTCGTGCCGGTGCTGCTGAACCTGATCCTGATCGCGGTGCTGGTCCCCGCCCTTTCGCTCGGCTTTACGCAGGAGGCAACCGGGCTGTGGCTCGCCATCGGCGTCTTCGCATCGGGCGTGGCGCAACTCGTGCTCTTGTGGATCGGCGTGCGACGGACGGGATTCGGCTTCACCCTGCGCGCGCCGAAACTGACACCGGGCGTCAAGCGCCTGATGATCCTGATGGGACCGGCCTTGCTGACGGGCGGCGTGACGCAGATCAACCTCCTGGTCGGCCAGATCATCGCATCGGCGCAGCCCGGCGCGATCGCGCTGTTGAACTATGCCGACCGCATCAACCAGCTTCCTCTCGGCGTGGTGGGCATCGCCGTGGGCGTGGTGCTGCTGCCGGAACTGGCGCGCGCGCTGAAGGCGGGCGACGACACGGATGCGCAGCACCTGCAAAACCGCTCGCTGGAATTCGCACTCGGCCTGACCGTGCCCGCCACGATCGGGCTGATGCTGTTACCCGGTCCCATCGTGGCGCTTCTCTACGAACGCGGCGCCTTCACCGCGCAGACGACGGCCATGACGGCGGCGGCGCTGGCCGCCTTCGCCTCGGGCCTGCCGGCCTATGTGCTGCTCAAGGTTTTCTCGCCCGCCTATTTCGCCCGCGAGGACATGAAGACGCCGATGTGGTTCTCGATGGCGGCCGTCATCGTCAACATCGCCGGCAGCCTTCTGCTTTTCCCCCGGTTCGGTCATGTCGGCATCGCGGCCGCGACATCGATCTCGGCCTGGACCAATCTGGTTCTCCTGGCCGGGACGCTCTGGTGGCGCGATCATTTCCGGCCCTCGCCCACGACGATGAAGCGCGTGGGACTGATCCTGTTCGCCAGCGCCGTCATGGGCGCTCTGCTGTGGGCGATGCAGATGGCCTTTGCCGGCCAGCTCGCCGGACCGCTTGCGACGCGCCTCGCCACCGTGGCGGCCATGGTCGGCATCGCCGCGATCGTCTATTTCGCGATCGTCGTCGCGACCGGCGCGGTCGAGCGCGGCGACCTGAAGCGCCTGGCGCGACGCCGGCGCGCCCCTTGATGACATCCCCCACATCGGCCATAAGCCTGCCGACTGTCCTTCCCCAATGCGGGACGGGCGCCGACGCCGATGATCGAACACCGGAATCAGCCTGGAAACCCATGACCGACTTCAAGCCTCTCGTCTTTTCCGGCGTCCAGCCGACCGGCAATCTCCATCTCGGCAACTATCTCGGCGCGCTGACGAAGTTCGTCGCGCTACAGAAGAGCCATGACTGCATCTATTGCGTGGTCGACATGCACTCGATCACGGCGCAGCTCGTCCATGCGGATCTCGCCGAACAGACGCGCTCGATCACGGCGGCGTTTCTTGCCTCCGGCATCGATCCCACCAAGCACATCGTCTTCAACCAGAGCCGGGTGATGCAGCACGCCGAACTCGCCTGGGTGTTCAACTGCGTGGCGCGCATCGGCTGGATGAACCGCATGACGCAGTTCAAGGACAAGGCCGGCAAGGACCGCGAGAATGCCTCGCTCGGCCTTCTCGCCTATCCGAGCCTGATGGCGGCCGACATCCTCGTCTACCGCGCGACGCATGTGCCGGTCGGCGACGACCAGAAGCAGCATCTGGAACTGACGCGCGACATCGCGACCAAGTTCAACAACGATTTTTCGACCCGCATCGCCGATCTCGGCGTCGGGGTGGAGATGAAGATGGGCGACGAGACGGTCAGCGGCTATTTCCCGCTGACCGAACCTCTGATCGAGGGGCCGGCGACGCGCGTCATGAGCCTGCGCGACGGCACCAAGAAGATGTCGAAATCCGACCCGTCCGACCTGTCGCGCATCAATCTGACCGACGATGCCGACGCGATCTCGAAGAAGATCCGCAAGGCCAAGACCGACCCGGACGCTCTGCCGTCCGAGGTCGAAGGGCTGAAGGGTCGGCCGGAGGCGGAAAACCTCGTCGGCATCTATGCCGCGCTGGCCGGCACGACGCGCGCGACGGTGATCGCCGATTTCGGCGGCCAGCAATTCTCGGCTTTCAAACCGGCGCTCGCCGATCTGGCGGTCGAGAAGCTGGCGCCGATCTCGGCCGAGATGCGCCGCATTTCGGACGACCGCGCCTATGTCGACGGCGTCCTGCGCGACGGCGGCGAACGGGCGGGGGCGCTGGCCGAGGCGACGATGAAGGATGTGCGCAGGATCATCGGCTTTCTCGATAGCTGACCCAAGCCGCTTGCCGGTCCCCCGCCCGGCTGGCAGATTGCACGCGACTCACACTCGGGAGCCGACATGGTATCCAAACGCCTCAGCCGCGAAGCCGGCCACCGCCGCAAATTCCTGGCGATCGTCGACGACACGCCCGAATGCGAACGCGCCATCGCCTATGCCGCACGGCGCGCCCAGACCACCGGCGGCGCGGTGCTGCTGCTCTTCGTCATCGAGCCGGGCGAGGTGCAGCACTGGCTGGGCGTCGAGCAGATCATGCGCGAGGAGGCGCAGGCAACCGCAAGTTCCGCGCTCGACACGCAGGCCGGCAAGGTTCGCTCCGAACTCGGGATCGAGCCAGAACTGGTCATCCGCGAGGGCAAGGCCGACGAGGAAATCCACGCGCTGATCGAGGAAGACCAGGACATCGCCATCCTCGTCCTGGCCGCATCGAGCTCGAAGGAAGGTCCCGGCCCGCTGGTTTCGTCCATCGCCGGCAAGGGCGCGGCGTTCCCGATCCCGGTCACGGTCGTTCCGAGCAACCTGTCCGACGAAGACATCGAGGCCATAGCCTGATTTTCGCACCAGAGCGGCCTGCAAATGGCGGCTCTGGCCCGAAAATGCGCTACCCTCAGCACCGAATGCGCCAGCCAGCGCGGGCGATGTTGCAATTGCCCGTGCGAGCCTTTATTTTTAGAACAATTCCAAATTCACGCGACAGCGGAGACCCGGTCATGTTCATCCAGACGGAAGCCACACCCAATCCGGCGACCCTGAAATTCCTGCCGGGCAAGGTCGTGCTCGAAGAGGGCACCGCCGATTTCCGCGATGCGGCGAGCGCCACGGAAGCCTCGCCGCTGGCCGGCCGGCTGTTCGAGGTTCCGGGCGTCACCGGCGTCTTCTTCGGCTACGACTTCATCACCGTCTCCAAGGACGGCGCCGACTGGCAGCATCTGAAGCCCGCCATCCTCGGCACCATCATGGAGCATTTCATGTCGGGCCAGCCGGTGATGGCGACGGGCTCGCAGGCGCGCGCCGACGAGGCGGCCGAGGGCGAAGAATTCTACGATGCGGCCGACGAGGAGATCGTCGTCACCATCAAGGAACTGCTCGACACGCGGGTTCGCCCGGCCGTGGCGCAGGACGGCGGCGACATCACCTTCCGCGGGTATGAAAACGGCACCGTCTTCCTGCACATGAAAGGCGCCTGCGCCGGCTGCCCGTCTTCCACGGCGACGCTGAAGCACGGCATCCAGAACCTGCTGCGCCATTTCGTGCCGGAAGTGCAGCAGGTCGAGCAGCTCGTCTGAGCGCGCTTCGCCGTCTCAAACACTCCGATCCGACGAGAGGCCCGCGCCTGTGGCGCGGGCCTCGTTTCGTCATGGGTCAGGCCGCCAGAAGATGTCTTTCGATTTCGTCGACCGGGTGGTTGGTCAGCGTCTTCGGCACTTCCGCGATGATGCGGCCTGAAACCTCCTTGTGGAATTCCTTGCGCAGGTCACCCAGCACGGCCGGCGGGGCAACGACGATCAGCTTCCTGAACTCCCCGCGATGGGCGAGCTTGTAGAGCCGTTCGGCAATCTCGTTGGCGAAGCGCTCCTTTTCGATGCGGTGCCAGTCCGTCTCCTGCACGGCGGACCGATGATGATCGCCTGCATCGGACATCCGGCCGGGACGGTCGGTGCCCTGCTCGCGCGTCGGCGGATTCTCGTCGTGCATCTGGCGGAAGACTTGCAGATTCGGATAGGTCGCATCGCCCTCATTGCGCAGGAAGAGCGCCTTTTCGCCGTCCGCGACGACGATCCAGGCGTCGTGTTCGATCTTGAGAATGGTCATGCAACGCTCCTTCAGGCTGGTTTCACCAATCGAACGCTGGCCCGCGCGGCGACGTTCCGCGGAAAGTCGGAGGAATATTTTTCTCCCGGCCCGGCCATAACGCGAAAAGCGATTGTTCCTGGCCAGCGGGCGCACCACGCGATTTCTTACCGGCGCGAGCGGCTTCGGCGAAAATGCCGACATGTCGACATCCAACACCCCAATTGCGCCTGCACGTTTGAATGCCTTCCCGATCTTCGCCAAGGTCGAGGGGCGCGTCGTCGTGGTCGTCGGAGATGGCGACGAGGCGCTGGCGAAGGCGCGGCTGATGGCGCAGTCGAGCGCGAAGGTTCGCGTGGTTTCGCACGCGCCCGAGGCCGAACTGGCCGACTGGGCGGCCGCGAACGGCATTGAGATCGTGCGGCGCGCCTATGAGGCGGCGCTGATCGAAGACGCCGCGCTGGTCTTCGCCGCGACCGGCGAACTCGACCTTGATTCACGGGTCGTCGCGGATGCCCGCGCGCTGAAGGTTGCCGTCAATGCCGTCGACCGGCCCGAACTTTGCGATTTCTTCACGCCGGCACTGGTCAACCGCGCGCCGGTCGCGGTCGCGATCGGCACGGAAGGCGCGGGGCCGGTTCTGGCGCAGATGATCCGCGCGCGGATCGACCAGATGCTGAGCCCGCAACTCGGGGTTCTGGCGCAGCTTGCCGCGAGCTATCGCGATGCGGTCGAGAAGCTTTTGCCGAAGGGCGTCGCGCGGCGGCGGTTCTGGAAGGAGTTCTTCACCGGCGAAACCGCCCGCAACGTCGATGCGAACGATGTTTCGTCGGCGCGCAAGACGGCCTCGCGGCTGCTGCGCGAGCGCGGCGCGGTGCCGGGCCATGTGGCGCTGGTGGGCGCCGGGCCGGGTGCCGAAGACCTTCTGACGCTGCGCGCGCATCGCCTTCTGATGGAAGCCGACGTGATCGTCCACGACGCGCTGGTGCCGGAAGCCGTGATCGCCATGGGCCGGCGCGACGCCGAGCGAATCGCGGCCGGCAAGCGCAAGGGCTGCCATTCGAAGACGCAAAGCGAGATCAACGCGCTGCTGGTCGAGCTTGGCCGCGCCGACAAGCGCGTCGTCAGGCTCAAGTCGGGCGACCCGCTGGTCTTCGGCCGCGCCGGCGAGGAAATGGCTGCGCTTCGCGATGCCGGGATTTCCTACGAGATCGTTCCGGGCGTGACCGCGGCCTTCGCGGCGGCCGCCGATTTCGAACTGCCGCTGACATTGCGCGGCGTCTCGTCCTCGATGGTGTTCACCACCGGGCACGACCTGAAGGGCGCGACCCTGCCCGACTGGGCGCGGCTGGCCATCGATGGCGCGACGGTCGCGGTCTATATGGGCCGCTCGATCGCCGCCGAAGTCGCCGAGCGGCTGATCGCGGCGGGTCTTTCGTCCGATACCGCCGTCGCGGTCGTCGAAAATGCGAGCCTTGAGGGCAAGCGCCTCTTCCATGGCACGCTGGCCGATCTTCCCTCGCTCCAGGAACGCATCGATCTGACCGGCCCGGTCATGACCATCATCGGCGACGCCGTCGCCGGCGCCAATTTTACCCGTTCGACCGCGCTCTACAGGGCGCCGGCATTCCAAGTGGAGATTTCGCGATGAAGATCCTGACCGCAAACCGCCTGACCGATGGCGAGGCCGTGTGGCTTGCCGCCGACCATAGCTGGGCCGAGACGATCGAAGCGGCGGAGATCGCGCGCGACGCGGCGACCGAGGAAAAACTGGAGCGTGCCGGCAAGGCGGCTGTCTGCAAGAACGAGGTCGTCGATCTCGCTCTGGTCGACATCGACCTCGTCGACGGCCGTATCTGGCCGAAGCGCCTGCGCGAGCGCATCCGCGCCGCAGGCCCCACCAACCGGACCGACCTCGGCAAGCAGGCCCGGCCGGGAATTGCCATCGCCGCCTGAGCGAGACGAGGATTTCATGTACCGCTACGACGAGTTCGACCATCAGTTCGTGAAGGCCCGCACCGCCGAGTTCGCCGATCAGGTGGACCGGCGGCTGGCGGGTGAGTTGACCGAGGACCAGTTCAAGCCGCTTCGGCTGATGAACGGCGTCTACCTCCAGCTTCACGCCTATATGCTGCGCATCGCCATTCCCTATGGCACGCTGTCGTCGAAGCAGTTGCGGATGCTGGCGCATATCGCGCGGACCTACGACAAGGGCTATGGTCACTTCACTACGCGGCAGAACTTGCAGTTCAACTGGCCGGCGCTGTCCGACATCCCGCAGATCCTCGCCGATCTCGCCTCGGTCGAGATGCACGCTTTGCAGACTTCGGGAAACTGCATCCGCAACGTGACGGCCGACCATTTCGCGGGCGCTGCCGCCGACGAGGTCGCCGATCCGCGGCCCTATGCCGAGATTTTGCGCCAGTGGTCGTCGGTGCATCCCGAATTCTCGTTCCTGCCGCGCAAGTTCAAGATCGCGGTGACGGGCGCCGAGCGGGATCGCGCGGCGATCCAGGTTCACGACATCGGGCTGCATCTGAAGAAGAACGCGGCCGGGGAACTCGGCTTCGCCGTCTATGTCGGCGGCGGACAGGGGCGCACGCCGCTGATCGCCAAGAAGGTGCGCGACTTCCTTCCCGAAGGGGATCTGCTGACCTACACGACCGCGATCCTGCGGGTCTACAACCTCAACGGACGGCGCGACAACAAGTACAAGGCGCGGATCAAGATACTCGTCCATGAGACGGGGACCGAGGAACTGACGCGGCAGATCGAGGCGGAGTTTGCTGAAATCCGCAATGGCGAACTGAAGCTGCCACAGGGCGATATCGACGCGATCGACGCCTATTTTGCGCCGCCGGATTTGCCCGACCGGCCGGAAGGCACGATCGTCGAGGCGAGCGCCAAACTTGCAAATCCGGCCTTCGCGAGCTGGGTGAAGCGCAACGTAAACCCGCACAAGAACCCGGACTATGCCTCGGTGACGATCTCGCTGAAGGGCATCGGCGAGGTGCCGGGCGATGCGACGGACGCGCAGATGGATGCGGTGGCCGAGCTCGCCGAGGAACTGGCCTTCGACGAAATCCGCGTCAGCCACGAGCAGAACCTGATCCTGCCGCATGTGGCGCGTGCGGACCTCAAGGACGTCTACCGGCGGCTTGAAGCCATCGGGCTTGCGACCGCCAATGCCGGTCTCGTCACCGACATCATCGCCTGCCCCGGCCTCGACTATTGCGCGCTCGCCAATGCGCGCTCGATTTCGGTCGCGCAGGAGATTTCGAACCGGTTCGGAAGCCAGGCGCGGCAGGAGGAGATCGGCGAACTGAAGCTGAAGATTTCCGGCTGCATCAATGCCTGCGGACACCATCATGTCGGCCATATCGGCATTCTGGGCGTCGAGAAGAAGGGCACCGAGCTCTACCAGATCACGCTCGGCGGCTCGGGCGACGAGAACACGTCGATCGGCGAAATCGTCGGACGCGGCTTCACCGCCGAGGAAATCACCGACGCGATCGAAACCGTCGTCGAGACCTATCTGGCGCTGCGGACCGACAAATCTGAAGACTTCCTCGCCGCCTATCGCCGGGTCGGCGCGGCGCCGTTCAAGCAGGCGCTCTACGGCGCGGAAGCGAAGGCCGCCTGATGAGCGACGAGACTGTGACGCGCCTCTGGACCGAGGCGGGCTTCATCGACGACGTCTGGACGCGCGGCGATGCGGAGACGCCGGCGAGCGACCATGTCATCCTGCCGCTCGACGCTTTCGTGGTAGCGATCGAGGCGGGAACGAATGCGGGGCCGCTCGGCGTGCATCTGGCGCCGGGGGAGAGCATCGACGCGATCCTGCCGCATCTGGACAGGCTGGCGCTTATCTCGCTCGGCTTCCCGGCCTATAATGACGGGCGGTCGTTCTCGAAAGCGGAGTTGCTGCGCAGCCGGCATGGGTTTGCGGGAACCATAAGGGCGCATGGCGACGTGCTGATCGACCTCGTCGGGCACATGCTGCGCACCGGGTTCGACGAACTGGAAGTGACCAACGGCCCGACGCTGGCGCGGCTGGAAGCCGGTCGGCCGGGCGGGCTCGGCGTCCATTACCAACCGGCGGCGAAGGCTTCCGCGAAGCCTGCCAACGCGCCTGCTTACGCCTGGCGGCGGGTGCCGGCCTAAAGCTTCGTCACCATGCGGTAGGTCGAGGGGTGGATCATGCGGACAAGCGTGATCGGCCTTTCGCCGAGCCAGGTGATGCGCTCGCCGACGAAGACCGGCGCGCCCTTTTCCACGTTCAGCAATTCGGATTCCGTGCCGGCGCCGTCGGCGTGGAAGGTGAATTCGGCGTGGGTGAAGGGGGCCGTTTCGACCAGCCATTCATTCGGGCCGGTATCGGTGAAATCGGCCGTTTCGGCGGTGGGAACGGTTTCGAGGACGATATAGCGATCCTCGAACTGGTAGGGCCGGCGGTCGGCCAGATGCAGCGCGCGAACATGGCGCAGGGCGGCATCGGCAGACAAGCCGAGGCGGGCGCGGATGAGCGCGGGGGCCTCGATGATTTCGCTCGACAAGAGCCGGTACTGGTAGGCCGCGCCCTGCGCCTCGATCTCCTGACGCACCAACGGAATGACGAAGCGCGCCTCGCGCACCGGATGGAGCGCGACGCGGGTGCCGGCCTTGCGGCGGCGCTCGATGAGGCCGGATTCGGCGAGTTCGCGCAGCGCCCGGTTGACCGTTGCGCGGGCCGCGCCGAACTCCACCGACAGCGCTTCCTCTCCGGGAATCAGCGCGCCGGGCAGCCAGACGCGGCTGGCGATGCGGCGCGAAATCTCGTCGCGGATGGCGCGGTAGGAGGAGCGGGCGGCGGTCACAGACGGTCCATGATCGAGGTCAGGCGGGACTTGTAGCGGGCGGCGATCGCGTCGCGCGCGACATGCCGGCTCTCCCTTACCACATGACGCCCGGCCGACCAGAGATCGGTGACGCAGGCTTGCGAACCGGCGAAGACGTAGGCGTCGAGCATCATGTCGCCCGAAACCCCGTGCAGGCCGGCGCGCGCCGGGTCGACGGCGACGAGATCGGCCCATTTTCCGATTTCAATACTGCCTGCACTGCGGCCGAGCGCCTGCGTCCCGCCCGCCGATGCGAGGTCGTAGAGTTTGCGGCCGGCCGAGCCGCCGGGTTCGGCGAGGACGACGCGCGCGCGATCACGCAGGCGCTGCGAATAATCGAGCTGGCGCAGTTCGCCGATGGTCGAGATCGCGATGTTGGAATCCGATCCGATTCCGAGCCGTCCGCCACTTTCCAGGTAGCGTTCGCCGTCGAAGATGCCGTCGCCGAGATTGGCTTCGGTGACCGGACAGAGGCCGGCGACGGCGCGGGTGCAGGCGAGCCCTTCGGTTTCCGCCGGGTTCATGTGGGTGCAATGGATCAGGCACCAGCGCTGCGTGACGTCATGGTTGGCGAGGAGCCATTCCATCGGGCGAGCGCCGAGAATCTCCTGCGTCTCGGCAAGCTCGGCCTCCTGTTCGGCGATGTGCATGTGGAGCGGCAGGTCCGGCTTCCAGCCGGCGATCTCGGCAAGATCGGACACCGGGACGGCGCGCAGCGAATGCGGCGCGAGGCCGAGGCCCGTATCGGCGGACGCGGCGCCGACGATGGCTTCGCAGCGCGCGACGAGTTCGCCAAAGGTTTCGAGATCGTTGGAGAAGCGCAACTGGCCACCCTTCAGCGGCCGGCCGTCGACGCCGCCCTGCCGGTAGTGGACGGGAAGGAGCGTCAGGCCGATACCGGTCGTCTCGGCGGCAGCGGCGAGGCGGGCCGCGAGTTCGCCGCGATCGGCATAGGACGCGCCGCCGGGCCGGTTGTGCAGATAGTGGAACTCGGCAACGGCGGAAAAGCCGGCCTCCTGCATTTCCATGAAGGCGAAGGCGGCGATGGCCTCGATATCGTCGGGATCGAGCAGGTCGAGGAAGCGGTACATAATCTCGCGCCATGTCCAGAACGAGTCCCGGCCCGAAGGTCCGCGCCGCTCGGCAAGGCCGGCCATGGCGCGCTGGAAGGTGTGGCTGTGGAGATTGGAGAGCGCCGGGAGAAGGATCGGGACCGCATGATCGTTCGCGCGCCGCGCCGCGCCCGCTTGCACGGTTTCGATCTGCCCATCGGCAGCGAATGCCACCCGGACATCGGCCTTCCAGCCAGAGGTAAGGAGCGCGGTTTCGGCGAAAATGGCGGTCATGGCGAATCCCGATTGACAGAATATGTCTATACATAATAGCGTAAACGTGGATTTGAATTTGCGCAAGCGGATAGCGATGACCCGAACGCTTCTCACCAATCTGCGGCTCGCCGCCATGACCACCGATCGGCCCTACGGGCTGATCGAGGATGGCGCCGTCGCCATTGCCGACGGACGGATCGCCTATGCTGGGCCGGTCGAGGATTTCGAGGAAGGCTTCGACGAATACGAGGCGCGCGACATCGGCAGGCGGCTCGTCACACCGGCGCTGATCGACTGCCACACTCATCTCGTCTTCGGCGGCAACCGCGCGCGCGAATTCGAGATGCGGCTCGAAGGCGCGACCTATGAGGAAATCGCGCGGGCCGGCGGCGGCATCGTCTCGACCGTCACCGCAACGCGCGAGCTTTCGCAGGACGAACTGGTGGCGGCGGCGCTGCCCCGGCTTGACGCGATGCTGGCCGAGGGGGTCGGCACGGTCGAGATCAAGTCGGGCTACGGGCTGACGATCGAGGACGAACTGAAGATGCTGCGCGCTGCGCGCGCGCTCAGCCGCCTGTGCGACGTGCGGGTGAAGACGAGCTATCTCGCCGCCCATGCGGTGCCGGCTGAATATAAGGGCCGCGCGGACGCGTATCTGGCGGATGTGGTGCTGCCTGGCATGGAAGCGGGCGCGGAAGAGGGCCTGATCGACGCGGTGGACGGATTTTGCGAGGGCATCGCGTTCAGCCCGGAGCAGATCGCGCGCGTGTTCGAAAAGGCGAAGACGCTCGGACTGCCGGTAAAGCTTCATGCCGAGCAATTGTCCGATCTTGGCGGGGCGCGGCTGGCTGCACGGCACGGCGCACTTTCGGCGGATCATCTGGAATATCTCGGCGCAGATGGGGCGGCGGCGATGGCCGCGGCCGGAACCGTTGCGGTGCTGTTGCCGGGGGCGTTCTACACCCTGCGCGAAAAACAGGTGCCGCCGGTGGATGCGCTGCGGGCGGCCGGTGTGCGGATCGCGGTGGCGACCGACTGCAATCCCGGCTCATCGCCCCTCGCCTCGCCGCTTCTGGCGATGAACATGGCGGCGACGCTGTTCCGGCTGACGCCGGAAGAGGCATTGGCAGGCATGACGCGCAATGCGGCGCGCGCGCTGGCGCTGGACGGCGAGATCGGCACCGTCGAGGTCGGGAAGCGGGCGGAGCTTTGCGTGTGGGACGTCGAGGAGCCGGCGGAACTGGTTTATCGGATCGGATTCAATGCGTTGCACGAAAGGATCGTTGCGTGACCATCACACTCATTCCCGGACGCGTCACGCTCGATCAGTTGCAGGCCATCTATTGGGACGGCGTCGCGGCCAGGCTCGACGCAGCTTGCCGGCCGGCGATCCTGCGCGCTTCCGATGTGATCGACGAGATCGCCAAAGGCGAGGCGGCGGTCTATGGGATCAATACCGGCTTCGGGAAGCTTGCGAGCGTCAAGATCGCGGCGAGCGATGTCGCGACGTTGCAGCGCAACCTCATCCTGTCGCATTGCTGCGGCGTCGGCGCCCCGCTGGCGCCGGAGATCGTGCGGCTGGTGATGGCGCTGAAGCTGGCTTCGCTCGGGCGCGGGGCTTCGGGCGTCAAGCCTTCGACCGTCGAACTGATCGAGGCGATGCTGGAAAAGGGCGTCGTGCCGGTGATCCCCGAAAAGGGCTCGGTCGGCGCGTCGGGTGATCTGGCGCCGCTGGCGCATATGACGGCGGCGATGATCGGCGAGGGCGAGGCATTTTTTGCCGGCGAACGATTAGCCGGACGCGAGGCGCTGGACCGTGCGGAGCTCAGCCCCATCACGCTCGCCGCCAAGGAAGGTCTGGCGCTGATCAACGGGACGCAGGTCTCGACCGCGCTCGCTTTGGCGGGGCTGTTCAAGGCGCATCGGGCGGCGAATGCGGCGCTGGTGACGGGCGCGCTGTCGACCGATGCGGCGATGGGTTCCTCGGCGCCGTTCCATCCCGAAATCCATGCGCTGCGCGGGCATCAGGGCCAGATCGACACGGCGGCGGCGCTGTGGGCGCTGCTCGACGGTTCGGAAATCCGCGAGAGCCATCGCGAGGGCGACGAGCGCGTGCAGGACCCCTATTGCATCCGCTGCCAGCCGCAGGTCGACGGCGCGTGTCTCGACATTCTGCGGCAGGCGGCACGCACGCTGGTGATCGAGGCGAATGCGGTGACCGACAACCCGCTGGTGCTGTCGGACGGGCAGGTGCTTTCGGGCGGGAACTTCCATGCCGAGCCGGTGGCGTTTGCCGCCGACCAGATCGCGCTCGCCATCTGCGAAATCGGCGCGATCGCGCAAAGGCGGATCGCACTCCTGGTCGATCCGGCGCTTTCGTTCGGCCTGCCGGCGTTTCTGGCGGCGAAGCCGGGGCTCAATTCGGGGCTGATGATCGCCGAGGTGACATCGGCCGCGCTGATGAGCGAAAACAAGCAGATGGCGCATCCGGCCTCGGTGGATTCGACGCCGACCTCGGCCAATCAGGAAGACCATGTGTCTATGGCCTGCCATGGAGCAAGGCGGCTGCTCGCGATGACCGACAATCTGGCGGCGATTATCAGCATCGAAGCGGTGACGGCGGCGCAGGGACTGGATTTTCGTGCGCCATTGAAGACGAGCGCGGCGTTGCGGGCGGCGCATGGGGTGGTGCGCGGGATTGTGGCTGGGCTGGAGGTGGATCGGTATCTGGCCGGGGATCTGGAGGCGGCGGCGGAACTGGTGGCTTCGGGGGCGCTGAATGCGAGCGTCGGGGATGTGTTGCCGGGGTTGGGCTGGTGATGAATCCCGTCACCGTCATTCAGGGCATCTCGCCCGTCATCCTCGGAATGCCGCATGTCGGGACCCATGTGCCCGATGACGTGACGGCGAAGCTGAACCAGGAAGGGCGCAGGCTGCGCGACACGGACTGGCATATCGACAAGCTCTATGCCGGGTTGTTGCCAGGCGCGTCGGTGGTGAAGGCGAATTTTCATCGCTATGTGATCGACGCCAATCGCGATCCGTCGGGCGTCAGTCTCTATCCGGGGCAGAACACGACCGGGCTGGTGCCGCAAACCGATTTCGACAGCCGGCCGATCTGGGCAGATGCGCCCGACGCGGACGAATCCGAGCGGCGGCTGGCCGACTGGCACGCGCCTTACCATGCGGCGCTTGGCGCCGAAGTCAAACGGGTGAAGGCGGTGCATGGAATCGCACTCGTCTATGACTGCCATTCGATCCGCTCGCGCTGCCCGTTCCTGTTCGAGGGCGAACTGCCGGTGTTGAACATCGGCACCAATGACGGGCTGACCTGCGATGCGCAATTCGCGCGGATCGCGACGGAGATCGCCGCCGGTTCCGGCTTTTCGTGGGTCGCTAACGGCCGCCTCAAGGGCGGCTGGACGACACGGCATTACGGAAAGCCTGAGACCGGCGTCCATGCTATCCAGATGGAGATCGCGCAGTCGGCCTATCTCGCGGCCGAGGAAGACCCCTGGACGTTCGACGCGGTGAAGGCCGCGCGGCTGCGCCAGACGCTCAAAACATTGCTCGCCGTGCTGGAAGAGGCGGCCATCGGAGGATTCTCATGACCAATCCACGCCACAACATCCGCGAAATCCGCTCGCCGCGCGGCCCGGAGATCACTGCGAAGCAGTGGACGACAGAGGCGGCGATGCGGATGCTGATGAACAATCTCGACCCCGACGTCGCCGAAAACCCGAACGAACTCGTCGTCTATGGCGGCATCGGTCGCGCGGCGCGGACGTGGCAGGATTTCGACCGGATCGTCGCGAGCCTGAAGGGCTTGAGCGAGGAGGAGACGCTGCTCGTCCAGTCCGGCAAGCCGGTGGGCGTGTTCCGCACCCACAAGGACGCGCCGAGGGTGCTGATCGCCAACTCGAACATCGTGCCGCACTGGGCGAACTGGGCGCATTTCAACGAGCTCGATAAGAAGGGCCTCATGATGTACGGCCAGATGACGGCCGGCTCGTGGATATATATCGGCACGCAGGGGATCGTTCAGGGCACCTACGAAACCTTCGTCGAGGCCGGCCGTCAGCACTATGGCGGCGACCTCAAAGGTAAGTGGATACTTACGTCTGGGTTGGGTGGAATGGGTGGCGCGCAGCCGCTGGCGGCGGTGATGGCCGGCGCGTCGTGCCTTGCGATCGAATGCGACGAGACGCGGATCGATTTTCGCAAGCGCACCCGCTATGTCGACGAGAAGGCGACGAGCCTCGACGAGGCGCTCGACATGATCGCGCGCTGGACGAAGGCCGGCGAGGCGAAATCAGTCGGGCTTCTGGGCAATGCCGCCGAAATCCTGCCCGAACTTATCCGGCGCGGCGTCAGGCCGGACATGGTGACCGACCAGACCTCGGCGCATGACCCGCTCAACGGCTACCTGCCGAAGGGCTGGTCTCTGGCCGAATGGAAGGCGAAGCGCGAGAGCGACCCGAAGGCGGTCGAAAAGGCGGCGCGCGCCTCGATGCGCGAACATGTCGAGGCGATGGTCCGGTTTTGGGAGCTTGGGGTTCCCACGCTGGACTATGGCAACAACATCCGCCAGGTGGCGAAGGAAGAGGGGCTCGAGAACGCCTTCGCGTTTCCGGGCTTCGTTCCGGCCTATATCCGCCCGCTGTTCTGCCGCGGGATCGGTCCGTTCCGCTGGGCCGCGCTCTCGGGCGATCCGGAGGACATCTACAGGACCGACGCCAAGGTCAAGGAACTGACGCCGGGCAACGACCATCTCCATCGCTGGCTCGACATGGCGAAGGACCGCATCGCGTTCCAGGGTTTGCCGGCGCGCATCTGCTGGGTGGGGCTCGGCGACCGGCACCGGCTCGGCCTCGCCTTCAACGAGATGGTGGCGAAGGGCGAATTGAAGGCGCCTGTGGTGATCGGCCGCGATCATCTGGATTCCGGCTCCGTCGCTTCGCCCAACCGCGAGACGGAAGCCATGAAGGACGGTTCGGACGCGGTGTCCGACTGGCCGCTTTTGAATGCGTTGCTCAACACGGCATCGGGCGCGACCTGGGTGTCCTTGCATCATGGCGGCGGTGTCGGCATGGGCTTTTCGCAGCATTCGGGCATGGTGATCGTCGCCGACGGCACGGACGATGCGGCGCGGCGGCTGGAACGGGTGTTGTGGAACGACCCGGCGACCGGCGTCATGCGCCATGCCGATGCGGGCTACGACATCGCGCTCGACTGCGCCCGCGACAAGGGGCTACGGATGCCGGGGATACTGGGCAACTGACATGCGCACGAGACCGAAACGGCCCCGTGCGCGCGCTGGTAGATGCGGTCAGCGCGCCAGGCGCACGACCTGAAGCGACTGGGCGATGCCGGAGAAGGCGGCCGACAGGACTGCCGCATCCGAAGCCTGGAAGTAATGCTGCGAGGACGACGCGCACGCCTTGAGCATGTCGCGGGCGACCGGATCGTCGACCATGAAGGCGACGGTGTAGATCTCGATCTCGTTGGCCTTCATGTTGGTGCAGATGGCAAGCGTGTCCTCGTTGGTCTGCCTGAAAGGTCCTGAGCCCAGGGGATCGGACGAAGCACCGCAGGCGTCGTCGTCATCGTCATCGCAATCGTCGTCATCATCCTTGCGCCAAGCCTGTCTTTCGCCCGGAAGGAGGGATTTGAGACTTTTCGAGGGGATGAGAGCCTTGCCGCTGCTCTTGTCGTAGAGAAGCGTGTTGTCGCCGTCGGTCATCAGGACCACGACCTTGCGCGGGCGCAGGTTTTCCTCGTCATAGGCGAGCCCATCGCCGAAGGGGCCGGAGGGCGCGAGCGTGTGCAGGCCCCAGATCATGCCGCCGGGGATGTATGTCAACGCGCGGTGGCTGCCCTTTTCGATGATCATGCCGCTGATGGCATCCTTGAGCGCCTGCTTCGTGCTGGTCAGCCGAACGAGCGGATTGAGGCATTCGGCCTTTTCGGTGACGTATCCGGGATATTTCACCGAGGCATTGGCGTCATTCAGGCGATTGGTGCCGCCCGTGCGCGAGCCGACGCAGCCATGCCAGGCAAAAGACTTGGTGGAATAACCGCCCGAACAGGTTTCGTATGCGGGGACCGTATAGGTTTCCGACTTCGCGCAGCCTCCGCCGCAGCTATAGGTCTCCTTGATGCCGTCGACCTCGCGCGTGCAGGTCTTGGCCGGGTTGGTCTGAATGCAGCGCGATTTGGTGGTGCTTGTCGTGCAGATCCGCGGGCTACCCTTCTGCTCGGAATAGTCGGCAGGAACGCTCAGCCAGGAATTGTTGCGGTGCTGAATGCCGACATTGACATATTCGCCATAGGGAACGAGCGCGATCCTGACGCCGCCGTCCGGCGACTTCAGCAACTGGTCGACGAGGCCCGAAGCTGCCGTCTTCAAGGCGTCGATCTTGCGGACGCCCCTGGCATCCTTGTCCGACATCGACCAGGTGTTGTCGAGAACCAGCGACACCTCGACCGTGCCGCGCGTAGCGCGTTCGGCGAGCGCCGAAGCGCCGACATCGAGTTGCTGGTAACCGGCAATGCCCATGAAGGTGGTCGGGATCGAGCCGATCAGTTCCACATCGACGCTTTCGGTCGTCGCGACGACGCTCGCCACCTGGACCTCACGGACGCGCGTGCTTGTGCGATTGGCGGCCAGATAGTCGTTGGCGAGTTGCTCCAGCCGCGCCTGATTCTGCTCCTTGGACGCGGCCAGCGCCAGCGAGGTGGCGTCGGCCATCTCCTGCAAGTGGCGTTGCGCCGAGTGATGACGCGAATAGTCGACGGCAAGGCCAGCCGCCAGACAGAGCGGGATCATCGTGACCCCGGACAGGATCGCAAAATTTCCCGAACGCGATTCCAGGAATTTCCTCAACATGGCTGGCCCCCGCCTTGGACACATGAGTGATGCACGGAACAAGACTTGGACCTGGCCAGTAAAGGAGAGCTTACCGGCGCATTTCTGCTTCCTGAATGGGTAAAAAGACGGTTTCGTTTTTGCGGATCATTTCGACCAGCCGCCGTGATGCTCGCCTGGCGCATCGATGCGCTCGAAGCCGTGCGCGCCGAAGAAATCGCGCTGGGCCTGAATGAGATTGGCCGTGCTTCGGCCCTGCCGGAAGGCGTCGAAATATGTGATCGCGGCGGCAAGTGCCGGAACGGGCAACCCGGCCTCGACTGCGCGGGCGACGACGCGGCGCAGGGCCGGGCTTGCCATCGTCATCGTGTCTATGAAGGCGGGCATCAGGAGAAGATGGGCCGGCTCCTTCGCCTCGTCATAGGCGGCGGCAATCTCGCCCAGGAACTGCGAGCGGATGATGCAGCCCGCGCGCCAGATGCGCGCGACGGTTCCAAGCGGGAGGTTCCAGCAGAATTCGGTCGACGCCTCTTCCATCACCGCGAAGCCCTGTGCGTATGCCGCCAGTTTGGCGGCGAGAAGCGCGTGTTCGAGATCGCGGATGAAGGCGTCGTCGGCGACGAGCGGCGCGGTCGGCAGGGATTTCGCGTAGACGCCCTCGGCCCGAAGCCGCAATTCCCTGTCGGCCGACAGGCTGCGCGCGGCCACGGCCGTCTCGATGGTCGTCGCCGGGATGCCCATCAATTGCGCCTCGACGGCCGCCCAGCGGCCGGTGCCCTTCTGGCCCGCACGGTCGAGGATGGCGTCGACAAGCGGCCCACCCATTGCCGCGTCCGACGCCCGCAGGACTTCGGCGGTGATCTCGACCAGATAGGATTCGAGCGGGCCAGCGTTCCATTGTTCGAAGATCGAAGCCATCTCGCCGGCCGACAGGCCCGCACCGTCGCGCAGGAGGCCATAGATCTCGGCGATCATCTGCATGTCGGCATATTCGATACCGTTGTGGATGGTCTTGACGAAATGGCCGGCGCCGCCCTCACCCAGCCAGGCAGCGCAGGGTTCGCCCTGAAAGCGGGCGGCGATGTCGGTCAGGATCGGCTCGATCTGCCGCCACGCCTCTTCTGCTCCCCCAACCATGATGGACGGGCCGTGGCGCGCGCCCTCCTCGCCGCCCGACACTCCCATGCCGACGAAGGTGAGGCCGGAACCGTCAAGCTCGCCAAAGCGGCGGATCGTGTCGCGGAAATTGGCGTTGCCGGCGTCGACGATCATGTCGCCGGCTTCCAGATGTTCGCGCAGTTCGGCGATCTGCGCGTCCACCGCCTTGCCGGCCTGGACCATCAGGATGACCGGGCGCGGCGGGCGGATCTGGGCGACGAATTCGGCCAGCGTCGCACAGGGCACGATGCGCTCGCGCAGATTGGCGGCATTCTCGAAAAAGGCGCCGGTCTTCGACGCCGTGCGGTTGTAGACGGCAACCGCATGGCCCTTTTCGGCGATGTTCAAGGCGAGATTGGAGCCCATCGTTCCAAGCCCGATGAGGCCGATATGCGCTTTGGTCATGTCCATCCCTGGTCAATTCGAGCGAGCATCGAATCTGCCCGATGCTTCATTCTTGATTGCCGCCACTCACGCAGCGGAAGCGAAGGTGTCGCGCCGCGGGACAGGACGGTCAACACACGAGACGGAATGCCTGCCATGCACGGGGAACATTGTTTAAGCGAAAGGCTCTTGGCTCTTTGCGTTTCAATCCAAACTGATTAAGACAACCGCGAAGGCTTCAAAGAGCAGGACGCGATGACCCCCGTCACCCAGATTCCTCCCCTCGTCACGATTATCGGCGGTTCCGGTTTCGTCGGCCGATACGTGGTGCGCGCGCTGGCCAAGCGCGGCTATCGCATCCGCGTCGTCAGCCGCAACCCGAACACGGCGCATCATTTGCAGCCGCTCGGCAATGTCGGCCAGATCCATGCCGTGCGTGGAAACCTGCGCAACCGCGCCTCGATCGACAAGGCCGTCGAGGGCGCGGCCTGGGTGATCAATCTCGTCGGCATCCTGTCGGAAAGCGGCGCGCAGACCTTCGATGCGGTGCAGGCCGCCGGCGCGCGGATGGCGGCGGAAGCTGCGCGCGACGCGGGCGCCCGCTTCATCCAGATGTCGGCGATCGGCGCGGATGCGAACTCAAGTTCCGACTATGGCCGCACCAAGGCCGAGGGCGAAGCGGCGGCGTTCGAAACGCTGCCGGACGCGATCGTCTTTCGCCCGTCCATCGTCTTCGGTCCCGAGGACGGGTTCTTCAACCGCTTCGCCGCCATGGCGCGGCTTGCACCCGCACTGCCGATGATCGGCGGCGGGAAAACGATGTTCCAGCCGGTCTATGTCGGCGACGTCGCCGAAGCCTTCGCGCGCGCCGTCGACGGCGAGGTCGCAGGCGGCAAGGTCTATGAACTGGGCGGACCGGAAGCGCTTTCGTTCCGCGATTGCATGAAGCTGATGCTGAAAATCGTCGGCCGCAAGCGGCTCTTCGTGACCATCCCCTGGAAGATCGCCGAAATCCAGGGCGCGATCCTCGGCCGGATGCCGAAGCCGCTTCTGACGCGCGACCAGGTGGAGTTGCTCAAGACCGACAACGTCGTCTCACCGCAGGCGACAAGCGAGGGCCGCACGCTCGAGGGCCTCGGCATTCGCCCGCAGGCGATGGAAGCCATCCTGCCGACCTATCTGTGGACCTATCGCGCGGCCGGCCAGTTCACCCGCCCGCAGGGCATGTAGGCCATTGCAGGCGATTGCCGGCCTCCTTCCCGATGGATTGGCAATCTGGGCGGCGGGACTGCTCGTCGTCGCGAGCTTCTTCACCTCCGCGCTGACGGCTGCTTTCGGCGTGGGCGGCGGGGTCGCCATGCTGGCGCTGATGGGGCTGTTTCTGCCCGTCGCGGCGCTGATCCCCGTTCACGGCGCGGTTCAGCTCGGCTCCAATACGGGCCGCGCGTGGCACCAGCGGCCGTTCGTCCGGCACGACATCTTCGGGCCCTTCCTGATCGGATCGCTGATCGGCGCGGTGGCCGGCGCCTTCGTCGTGGTGCAATTGCCCGATGCGCTCCTGAAGCTCGTCCTCGGCGGCTTCATCCTGATCGTGACCTGGAGCAAAATTCCCGGCTTCGACAAGCTCGGGCGGGCCGGGCTGGCGGTCGGCAGCGCCGCGACGGCGCTTTTGACGATGATGGTCGGCGCGACGGGGCCGCTGCTCTCCTCCGTCTTCGCGCAGATCATTCCCGACGACCGCAAGGCGCTGGTCGCCACGCACGCCGCCGGCATGACCATCCAGCACGCGCTGAAGATCGTCGTCTTCGGGCTGGCCGGCTTCGCCTTCGCAGCCTGGGTGCCGCTGGTGGCTCTCATGATCGCATCCGGATATCTCGGAACGGTCTATGGATCGAAATGGCTGGAACGCCTGCCCGAAGCGCAGTTTCGGCGCTTTTTCCGGATCGGCATCTCGCTTCTGGCGCTCGACCTTCTGCGGCAGGGCATCGGGCAGGTTTTCTGACGCATCGGAATCATCCGAAACCGGCTCCCCCTTGTCGGTCCGGTGGTTGAACTGGCTTGGTCGTTGGCGCGTTCTGGCGCTGACGGCGGAGGCAGCGGGCCGCTACCAAGCGTTGAGGAGAACCAATGGAACCGATGCCCGCTCCCGACCGGCCCGCGCGCGACCGGATCAGCCAGATCGACGGCCGCTATGCCTGGACGCGGCTCGTCATGTCGGTGCTGATCGCCACGATCGGTTCGGTCGGCATGTGGTCGGTCGTCGTCGTCATGCCGGCGATCGAGGCCGAGTTCGGCACGATGCGCGCCGCCTCCTCCCTGCCCTACACGATGACCATGGTCGGGTTTGCCGTCGGCAACGTCTATATGGGCCGGTTCGTCGACAAGGCAGGCATATTGCTTCCCGTCATTGGCTCGGCGCTGGCGCTCGGCATCGGTTATGCGGCGGCGGCGCTGGCGCCCTCGATCTGGGTGTTCGCGATCGTGCAGACGCTGATCGGCTTCGGTGCGGCGGCGACGTTCGGCCCGCTGATCGCCGACATCTCCCACTGGTTCGTCAAGCGCCGCGGGGTCGCAGTGGCGGCGGCGGCGAGCGGCAACTATTTCGCCGGCGCGATCTGGCCGCTGGTCATTCAGGCATTCCTGCCCGATTGGGGCTGGCGCACGACCTATTTCGGCATCGGCGCCTTCGCGCTCGTCACCATGGTTCCGCTGGCGCTGATGTTCCTCAAGGCGCGCGCGCCGGACCTTGGCTCCGGCACCCATGCCGTGGTGCCGAAGCCGGTTCGGTCGATCGACCTCTCGCCCCGCCAACTCCAGATCCTCCTTTCGATCGCCGGGCTGGGGTGCTGCGTCGCCATGTCGATGCCGCAGGTCCACATCGTCGCCTATTGCGTCGATCTCGGCTTCGGGGTCGGCGTGGGCGCGGAAATGCTGTCGCTGATGCTGATCGGCGGCGTCGTCAGCCGGCTCGCATCGGGCTTTCTTGCCGACCATATCGGCGGCGTGAAGACGCTGCTTCTCGGCTCCGTCTTCCAGATGCTGGCGCTCGCAGCCTACATTCCGTTCGACGGGCTCGCCTCGCTCTATGTGGTCTCGCTGGTCTTCGGCCTGTCGCAGGGCGGCATCGTTCCGAGCTATGCCATCATCGTGCGCGAATACCTGCCGGCGCACGAGGCGGGACAGCGCGTCGGCCTCGTCATCATGGCGACGATCGTCGGCATGGCGCTCGGCGGATGGCTGTCGGGGCTGATCTACGACATCACCGGCTCGTATCAGGCCGCGTTCCTGAACGGCATCGCCTGGAACCTGATGAATGTCGTGATCATGGCGATGATCCTGTGGCGGACCAGGATGCGCGGCGCGCGGGCGGCATAGCCCCTTTACGCTGCGGGCGGCAGGCATAGGACCCCTGCCGCGCGGGCGGCAGGAGCGACACATGCGTCAACACGTATTGTTGCACTCGCTTCCGCCGCGCAAACTCTCTACATAGCGTCAGGTTTACCCATCCGGCCGGAGAGATGATGCAAAAGACACTGGTTTTGACCGGCGCGAGCCGGGGCATCGGGCACGCAACGGTCAAGCGCTTCTCGCGCGAGGGCTGGCGCGTCATCACCTGTTCGCGCAATGCTTTCGCCGAGGATTGCCCCTGGCCGCAAGGCCCGGAAGACCACATCAAGATCGACCTCTCCGACCCCGAGGATGTCGGATCGGCGGTGGCGAACATCCGCCACCGGCTCGAAGAAACCGGCGGCCAGCTCCATGCGCTGATCAACAATGCCGCCATTTCGCCCAAGCTCGACAAGGGCGGACGGATGAACTCGATCGAGACGCCGATGCATGTCTGGCGCGACGTCTTCCAGGTCAATTTCTTCGCCCCGATCATGCTCGCACGCGGGCTTTTCAAGGAACTGGCCGCCGCCAAGGGCTCGATCGTCAACGTCACCTCGATCGTCGGCAGTCGCGTCCATCCCTTCGCCGGAACGGCCTATGCGACGTCGAAGGCGGCGCTGTCCTCGCTGTCGCGCGAGATGGCCGCCGATTTCGGCCCGCATGGCATCCGGGTGAACTCGATCGCGCCGGGCGAGATCGACACGGCGATTCTCTCGCCGGGGACCGAGAAGATCGTCGAGACCATCCCGCTGCGCCGCCTCGGTTCGACGGCGGAAGTCGCCGACACGATCTTCTTCCTGTGCTCCGACCAGTCCTCCTACGTCACTGGCGCCGAAATCCATATCAATGGCGGCCAGCACGTCTAGACCAGACTTCAGTGCGGCATCGAGCTCAGATGTGAAAGCAGTTCGGCCACGTTGACGGCTCCGCATTTCTTCAAAAGCCGCGCGCGATACGCCTCAACCGTGCGCGGCGAAACGTCGAGCATCCGCGCGATCTCCTTCGAGGTGCGCCCCTCGCCCAGATGCATCACGATCTGCCTTTCGCGGGTGGACAGCGCAAGCACCTGGCGCACCTGCGACAGGTCCGCGAAACTCCAGACGGCGCGGCCCAGCGGGTCATCCTCGCGCGTCAGAGAATGGCCCCGCACCCGGCACCAGAACAAGGCGCCGCCCTTTCTGGCCATGATCCGCTCGTCGGAATAGCGGTTGTCCTTCCTGAGCGGTTCCACGCCAACGTCGCGGATGCGCACGAACTCTTCCTGGCTGGGATAGAGGAAGGCGAATGACTGGTCGACGAGTTCGTCGATCCGGTAGCCGAACATCTCCGAGAAAGCCGCATTGCAGGCGCGAATGACGCGGCTTTCCGTGACAACGAGCCCGACGGGCGCGTGGTCGAAGGCGAGCTTTGCGTAGTCGAACATGTCGTCTGTCATGCGTATTTCTACGATATTGCGGAAAAACCGTGCTTTCGCCGATAGTTTGGGCAGGATTTCACGATGCGGCCGGCCATGACCTGCGACATCGCGAACCGGGAGGACAGTCGCGAGTGCCGGACCAAAAATCAACCGTCTTCGGCGGCTGTGGCGGTGCTTTGCCGAATTTCGACCAGCTCAATCGCTTTCGGGAGGAAAGTACATGAAGAAATGGTTTGCCGCGCTGGCCCTGTCCTGCGCCTTCGTCATGCCCGCCGGGGCGCAGGATGACCCGGTCAGGATCGCCCTTCTGCACGGCCTGTCGGGATCGCCGCTGGAAGCCTATTCGAAGCAGACCCAAACCGGCTTCGAGATGGGCCTCGAATATGCGACCGACGGCACGATGGAGGTCAAGGGCCGCAAGATCGAGATCATCAGGAAGGACACGCAGTTCAAGCCGGATGTCGCGCGCGCGCTTCTCGCCGAGGCTTACGGCGACGACGACGCGCTGATCGCGGTCGGCGACACCTCGTCGGGCGTGGCGATGGCGCTTCTGCCGGTCGCCGCCGAATATGAACGCATCCTCGTGGTCGAGCCGGCCGTCGCCGACGGGCTGACAGGCGCGGATTCCAACCGCTACGTCTTCAAGACCTCGCGCAACTCGTCGATGGACATGCAGGCGCAGGCGCTTGCCCTTGCGCCCGACGAGAACCTCTACGTCGCCACGCTGGCGCAGGATTACGCCTTCGGCCGCGACGGTGTCGCCGCCTTCAAGGCCGCGCTGGAAGGGACCGGCGCCAATCTCGTCGCCGAGGAATATGTGCCCCAGCAGACGACCGATTTCACCGCCACCATCGAGCGCCTGACGGCGGCGCTGCGCGACCAGCCGGGCCGCAAGGTCATCATGATCTATGTCGCCGGCATCGACGCCATGACGCCGCTCGCCTCGGCCGGTCTCGACCGCTACGACATCGAGCTGTCGACCGGCGGCAACATCCTGCCCGCGCTCGTCTCCTACAAGCAGGTGCCGGGCATGGAAGGCGCGATCTATTATTACTACGAGTTGCCGGAGAACCCGGTGAACGATTGGCTCGTCGAACAGCACATGGAACGCTACAACTCGCCGCCGGACTTCTTCACCGCCGGCGGCATGGCGTCGGCCATGGCCATCGTCAAGGCGCTGGAAACCGCCGAGGACTGGGACACCGAGACGCTGATATCGACCATGGAAGGCATGTCGTTCGACACGCCGAAGGGCGAAATGACCTTCCGCCCGGAAGACCACCAGGCGCTGCAATCCATGTACCATTTCAAGATCGCGGTTCAGGACGGCGTCGAGTGGGCCGTCCCGGAGCTGGTTCGCGAAATCCCGGCGTCCGAGATGGACATTCCGGTGGGACGAAACAACCAGGAGTAGTATGTTCGATCGTTCCCGGCCTTAGCCGGGAACGTATCACCCCCACTCCGGCCTTTCGGGCCACCTTTCCCTCTGCCCCGGGGAGAGGAAACCAGGCTGGACAAGCGCCGCCATTGCGGCTGCGCTTTCCTCAGATGGGCTGCAAGAACATTGACCCCCTCCATTCGAACAGAAAACCTGACGATCCGCTTCGGCGGCCACGCTGCGGTGAACGATGTCACCTGCGCGTTCCAGCCGGGCGAGTTGACCGTGATCGTCGGGCCCAACGGCGCCGGCAAGACGACGTGGTTCAACCTCGTCTCCGGCCAGTTGAAGCCGACCGAGGGCCGCATCTTCAAGGGCGAGACGGAGATCACGCGGCTGTCGGCCTCGGCCCGCGCCAAGGCCGGCATCGGCCGCGCCTTCCAATTGACCAATCTCTTTCCCAAGCTGACCGTGCTCGAAAACGTCCGCCTCGCGGTCCAGGCCAAGGCCGGGCAGGGTCCGTCGGCGTTGCGCAACGCGGCCAGCCTCACCGACCTCGCCGACAAGGCCGCGCGCTACATCGAGCAGACGCGCCTGTCCTCGGTCGTCCATCTGCCCGCCTCCGCCCTGCCGCATGGCGACCAGCGCAAGCTCGAAGTCGCGATGCTGGCGGCGATGGAGCCGGACATCTTCATGTTCGACGAGCCCACCGCCGGCATGTCGGTCGACGAGGCGCCGGTGATCCTCGAACTCATCGCCGACCTCAAGAAAGACCGGTCCAAGACCATCCTGCTGGTCGAGCACAAGATGGACGTGGTGCGCGCGCTCGCCGACCGCATCGTGGTGCTTCACAATGGCGAGCTCGTCGCCGACGGGAAGCCGGCCGAGGTGATGGCGCTGCCCATCGTGCGCGAGATCTATCTGGGCGTCGGCGGGGAGGAGATGACATGAGGAACGCGGTCCTGCGGCTCGACGACGTCCACACCGACATCGCGCAATATCACATCCTGCACGGCATCGCGCTCGACGTGCCGGAGGGCGGCGTCCATGTGCTGCTCGGCCGCAACGGCGCCGGCAAGACGACGACTTTGCGCACGATCATGGGCCTGTGGAAGGCGAAGAAGGGCGCGATCGTCTTTCGCGGCCGCGACATCACTGCCATGCACACATCGGACATCGCCCGGCTCGGCATCGCCTTCGTGCCGGAGAACATGGGCATTTTCGGCGGGCTGACGGTCGAGGAAAACATGCGCCTCGCCGCCACGCACGGCCGCTTCGACAAGGCGCGGCTCGACCGGGTCCATGCGATCTTCCCGGCGATGGAAAAGTTCCGGGACCGCCAGGCGCACGCATTGTCCGGCGGACAAAAGCAGATGCTCGCCATCTCCCGCGCCATCATCGAGCGACGCGACCTGATCCTGATCGACGAGCCGACCAAGGGCCTCGCCCCGGCGATCATCCGCAACATGATCGACGCTTTCCGCGAAATCGGCGAGGAGACGACCATCCTGCTCGTCGAACAGAATTTCCTCTTCGCCAAGGCATTGGGGCGGACGGTGGCCGTCATCGACGACGGGCGGATCGTGCATCGTGGGGAGATGGCGGAGCTTGCGGCGGATGCGGAATTGCAGGCGCGGTTGTTGAGCCTGTCGCTGGAGGCGCATTAATGGTTTTTCGCCGCGAACCCCCACCCTTTATCCCTCCCCACAAGGGGGAGGGAGGGCATCCACGCCGTGACTTCCTTGCAGCGTGGCACCGCGCTGAAAGCACGGGCACAACGCCTACGGCCCCCTCCCCCTTGTGGGGAGGGGTAAAGGGTGGGGGTCACTTCGCAAAGAACATCTGCGCTTCGCGGAGCCTCGCCCCATGAACTCCCTTTCCGCTACCTTCTCCCGCTTCGGCGGCGTGATGCTGCTTCCGGTCATCCTCGCGCTCGTCGCCTTCGTCCTGATCGGGCGCCCATCCTCCTGGCTGACGCTGACCATCGCCGGCCTTGCCATGGGGATGATGATCTTCCTGATGGCGTCCGGGCTGTCGCTGATCTTCGGCCTGATGGACGTGCTCAATTTCGGCCATTCCGCCTTCGTCTCCTTCGGCGCCTTCATCGGCGCGACGGTGCTCGCGGCGCTCGGAATCTGGGTGCGCGGCGACAGCGCCTTCCTCAACATTCTCGCCCTCGTGGCCGCCATCGGCGCGGCGACGGCCTTCGGGGCGCTCGCCGGCTGGTTCTTCGAGCGCGTCATCATCAAGCCGGTCTATGCCGACCATCTGCGCCAGATCCTCATCACCGTCGGCGCGCTGATCGTCGCCGAGGAAATCCTGCTCGTCATCTGGGGCGGCACGCCGATGCCCGTCCCGCGTCCGGCGATCCTCACCGGCTCGTTCCTGATCGGCGACGTCGCGGTCGAGATCTACCGCATCTTCGCCTTCCTGCTCGGCCTAGCCGTCTATGTCATCCTGCACCTGACGCTCAACCGCACCCGCATCGGGCTTCTGATCCGCGCGGGCGTCGAAAACCGCGAGATGGTCGAGGCGATGGGCTTTCGCATCGACCGGCTGTTCATCGGCGTCTTCATGGCCGGCTCGGCGCTCGCGGCCATGGGCGGCGCCATGTGGGCCGGCTATCAGGGGCTGATCACGCCGGCGCTCGGCTCCGAACTGATGGTCATGGTCTTCATCGTCGTCATCATCGGGGGGCTCGGGTCGATCCAAGGCTCGCTTCTCGGCGCGCTGATGGTGGGGCTGACGACCAATTATGTCGCCTTCCTGTTTCCCAAGCTGGCGCTCGCCTCGACCATGCTGTTGATGATGATCGTCCTGCTGTGGCGGCCCTGGGGCCTCCGGCCGGCCGTGAAAGGGTGAGGACATGACCACACAAAGTATCGCCTCTCCCATGCACACCGTCTCCGCCCGCGTTACGATCGGCCGCATCATAGTCTATGGCTTCGCCGCCATCGTCGGGCTGTGCCTCCTCTTCGCGCCGTTCCTCTTCCCCGACGTGCGGGCGCAGGAAGTCGCGGCGCGGATCTGCGTCTTCATCGTGCTGGTCGCGAGCTACGATCTCCTGATCGGCTATACCGGCATCGTCTCCTTCGCCCACACCATGTTCTTCGGCCTCGGCGCCTATGGCACCGCCATCGCGCTCAAGACGATGGGGCGCGGCTTCGACGCCATCGTCGTCGGCGGCTCGCTCGGCGTCGCGGCGGCCTTCATCCTCGCGGTTCTGATCGGGCTTCTCTCATTGCGCGTGAAGGAGATCTTCTTCGCCATGGTCACGCTTGCCGCCGCCTCGGTCATGCTGGTGCTCGCCAGCCAGCTTTCGAACTTCACCGGCGGCGAGGACGGGATCACCTACGAAATCCCGCGCTTCTTCTCGCCGGCCAACAGGCTGGAAGATGCAAATGGCGACCAGATTCGCCTGTTCGGCGTCCCGGTCACCGGACGGCTCTACCTCTATTACTTCGTCTTCCTGTCCTCGCTCGCGCTTTTCTACCTTCTGGTCCGCATCGTGCGCTCGCCGCTCGGCACGGTGCTTCAGGCGATCCGCGAGAACGAGATGCGCGCCGAGGCGATCGGCTACCGCGTCGTCGCCTACCGCACCTCGGTCTTCTGCATCGCCGCCGTCGTGGCTGCACTTGCCGGCGTGCTGCGCGCCGTCTGGCTGCGCTATACAGGGCCGGACGTGACGCTGTCCTTCGACATCATGATCGACGTTCTCCTGATGGTCGTCATCGGCGGCATGGGCACCATGGTCGGCGCCATCGTCGGCGTCGTCATCATGACGCTCGCACAGTTCTACCTCAAGGACCTGATGGGAGCGGGCGCACAGGCGACGGCCGATCTGCCGCTGATCCCGGACCTTCTCAATCCCGACCGCTGGCTCCTGTGGCTCGGCGTCCTCTTCATCCTGCTCGTCTATTTCTTCCCGTCGGGCATCGCAGGCACGCTGCTCGGCAAAGGTGGCCGCAAATGAACCCCGTCTCGACCTATATCCCCGCCGCCGGTTTCGAGCTTCACGTCACCGAATGGGGCGACCGCTCCAAACCTGCCCTCGTCATGTGGCATGGGCTCGCGCGCACGGGACGCGATTTCGACGAGGCGGCCGAGGCGATCTGCGACACTTATTTCGTGCTGTGTCCCGACACGCTCGGGCGCGGCCTGTCGAGCTGGGCGCGCGATCCGGCGACCGACTATTCCTACGCCACCTTCGGCGCGACGGCGGCGGCAATGCTCGATCATTACGGCATCGACGAGACCCGCTGGGTCGGCACATCGATGGGCGGCCTGATCGGCGTCACGCTCGCCGCAGGGATGCTCGAGGGCCGGATCACACATCTCGTCATCAACGATGTCGGGCCGGATATCCCCAAGGCCGGAACCGGCCGCATCGTCGATTATGTCGGCAATCCGCCGGTCTATGACACGGTGGGCGAACTCGAAGCCTGGCTGCGCAGGAATTACGCGCCTTTCGGCGAGAACACGCCCGCCTTCTGGCGGCGCATGGCCGACACGTCGATGCGACGCACCGACGATGGCCGCGTGACCGTGCATTACGATCCGCAGATCGTCGCCCAGTTCACCCATCATGCGGGCGATCTCGACATCTGGTCGGCCTATGACCGGCTGACGATCCCGACGCTTCTGCTGCGCGGCAGGACATCCGACGTCCTGGCGGCGGAAACCGCCGAGGAGATGACCAGGCGCGGCCCGAAACCCCGCCTCGTCACCTTCGACGAATGCGGCCATGCGCCGACACTGGCGAGCGAGCGCGAGATCGGGTTGTTGCGGGATTTCCTGAAGAGTTGAGTGTCGTCAGGCGGCGAAAATCAGTTGTTGCCCATGATGATATCCATGATCGAGCCGATCGGCCCGGAACGCTGCTGCTGGCCGACATCGGCGGGCGGGGCGATGGAGCCGGTGGTGTCGCCCACTGGATAGGCGGCCTGTTGCGGGATGCCCCGATCGCTCGCCAGAAGGTCCTCGATGCGCTCGAAGGTGCCGGGCGTCCAGCGGCCGGGCAGCGAGGCGACGGGGACGCCGTTATGGGCGCCTTCCATGAAGATCTTCCATGCCTTGGCCGGAAGCTGGCCGCCGGTGATGTTCCTCATCGGCTTGCCGTCGTCATTGCCGAACCAGACGCCGGTCGTCAGTTCCGCCGTATAGCCGACGAACCAGGCATCGCGCGAATTCTGGCTGGTGCCGGTCTTGCCGGCGGCGGGCCAGCCGAAATCAGCGTTGCGGCCGGTGCCGGTGCCGACGGTCTCGGCCATCATGTAGTTCATCATGCCGATGGTCTCAGGACGGGCGACCTGCGTACCGGCGGAGGGCGGGCGCTGATAGAGAACCTCGCCGTCCACGGTCGTCACCCGCTCGACGAAATAGGTTTCGTGACGGACGCCGCCGGTCGAGAACGGCACGAAGGCGGCGGTGAGTTCGAGCGGCGTCACCTCCGACGTGCCGAGCGAGATCGACAGGTTCGGCTGGAGATCGGATTCGATGCCCATGCGCCACGCCGTCTCGACGATTGCCGAGGGACCGACCTCGTGCGCGAGGACGGCGGCGATGGAATTGGAAGAGCGGGCGAGCGCCTGCGACAGCGTCATCGGGCCCTGGTACTTGTTGTTGAAGTTCTGCGGCGACCAGTTGCCGATCTTCACCGGCGCGTCGTTGCGGATCGTGTCGGGAAACAGCCCCTGCTCCATCGCCGCCATCCAGACGAAAGCCTTGAAGGCGGAGCCGGGCTGGCGCCTGGCTTCGGAGGCGCGGTCGAACTGCGAATTGGCGTAGTCGTAACCGCCGACCATGGCGCGCACGGCACCGGTCGGGTCGATCGAGACGAGCGCGCCCTGAGACACGTCGAGTTCCGCCTTGTTCTCGTCGACCATGCGGCGCACGGCCTTCTCGGCGAGATCCTGAAGATCGAGGTCGACCGTCGCCTCGACGATCAGATCCTTCGAGACGTCCATGCCGATCAGGCCGGGCAGTTCGCCCATGATGCGGTCGGCGACGTAGTTTTCCGAGCCCGTCCAGTAGGCGGCGGCGCGCACCGGCGGGGCTGAGATGGCCGAGGCCAGTTCGCTGTCGCCGATCATGCCCTGGTCGCGCATGGCCGACAGGACGAGCTGGGCACGGTTTTCCGCCGCATTGGGATCGCGCGCCGGAGACAGGCGAGAGGGCGCGACGAGAAGGCCGGCGAGAAGCGCGGATTCGGACAGGGTCACCTCGCGCGCGCTCTTGCCGAAATAGCGCTGCGAGGCGGCCTCGACGCCATAGGCGCCGGAGCCGAAATAGACGCGGTTCAGGTAGAGTTCGAGAATCTGTTCCTTGGAGTATTCGTTCTCCAGCCAGAAGGCCATCAGCACTTCCCTGATCTTGCGATCATAGGAACGCTCATTGGTGAGGAAAAGATTCTTGGCAAGCTGCTGGGTCAGCGTCGAACCGCCCTGCACGACGCGGCCATTGACCGCGTTCTCGTAAACGGCACGGGCAAGGCCGATCGGATCGACACCGAAATGCTGGTAGAAGCGCCGGTCCTCGATGGCGACGACGGCCTGCGGGATATAGGGCGACATTTCATGCAGCCCGATCGATTCGCCGCCCATCATGCCGCGATTGGCGACCTGGCGGCCCTCGACATCCATGATCTTGACGTTGGGCGGACGGTCCGGGATCGCCCAGGTGGAGGCCGAGGGCATCTGCGCGGCATAGAAGACCAGCACGCCGGCCGCCGCGATGCCGCCCCAGATGGCGAGGACGAAGGACCAGTAGGTCGCCTTGCGCAGGAAGCCGAACAGGCCGCCGCCAGAGCGGCGGCGCGACTTGCCGCGCCTCTTGCCGCGCGATTTCGGCTCCGCCTTGTGCGAAGACGATCTGTGCGTCGAACCGCGCTTCTTCGGCTGCCCCACGACCCGATCCTCCTCGCTCACGAAAAGGCCGGAGCCTTCATCCGATGCCGCCCCGCCAAAGGTCGGCTCGATCCGTCTGTCGCCCATCGCCCCTGATGCCCGCTTCTTGTCTGCCTGATGGTCGCTGTCGCTGAACATTAATTGCGGCGCTTTAAGGGAGCGTTAACCGGAACAATTTCGCCGCCACCGTCATTCCCCATTCGCGGACCAACAACCGGGAGATGCGGAAATGAGACTTTCATTGCCAGCCACGGCTGCACTCGCGCTGATGACGGCCACCGGCTTTGCGCAGGACGCCAAACAGGCCCCTGCCGCGGAGACGACCAGCGCGAGCGCCAGCTTCGTCGACATGGACGGTGCCGAGAACGGTACGGCGACGCTGACCGGGACGCCCAACGGCGTTCTGATCGAGATCGAGGTATCGGGCCTGCCGGCGGGCGAATGGCTGGCCTTCCACATCCACGAGACAGGCACCTGCGACCACGAAAGCGACCATGAATCGGCCGGCGGCCACTTCGACCCGACCGATGCGGCGCATGGCTATCTGGCCGAAGGCGGACCCCATGCCGGCGACATGCCGAACCAGTATGTCGGCGAGGACGGCGTCCTGCGCGCGCAGGTGTTCAACCATATGGTGACGCTCGGCGACGGCGGCGAGGCCGACATTGCCGGCCGCGCGCTGATGATCCATGGCGGCACGGACGATTACGAGACGCAGCCGACCGGCGATGCCGGCGACCGCTATGCGTGTGCGGTGATCGAGTAAGCCTTTTCGAAAAGCATCGGAATCGCCCGAAAACCGGCAGTCACTTTTCGGTCCGATGCTAGCGCGCCGTCGACCAGATCAGCCAGACGGCAACGAGGGCCAGAAGGCTTGAGAGAACACGCCGGGTCGCGATTTCGCGGCCCGGCTTTTGCGTGAACGCGGTCAATGCGCCGGCAGCCGTGACGATGCCGGCATGGACGACAGTCGCGACCGACACATAGACCACCGACAAAGCGAGGGTCTGGCCGAGCAGCGGGCGGGCGGGATCGAGGAAAGTCGGCAGGACCGCGACATAGAACAGCGCCGCCTTCGGGTTGAGCATGTTGGTGACGAGACCGCGCAGGAAATAAATGCTGTTCGAGCCGTTGCCGGTCTGCGCCACGTCGCCATTGCCGCGCCAGCCGTCCCAGGCGAGATAGAGCAGGAAGAGGCCGCCGGCCCAGCGCAGGATTTCGTAGGCGATCATGGAACGCTGGAGGAGTTCGGCGACACCGAAGGCGGCCGCCAGGCCGAGCACGGCCAGCCCCAGCGCGACGCCTGCCACCGCCGCATAGCCGCGCCGGCGCCCTTCGCCGGCCGCGACCAGCGCCAGCCAGGTCATGTTCGGACCGGGGGTGAGCTCGATCAGGAGCGAGGCGAGCGCGAAGGAAAGGAGCGGGCCCGCCTCCATGGCGCGGTCAGTGCGCCTCGTCCCAGTTCGACGCCGCACGGGCGTCGACCTGCAACGGCACGCGCATGGACAGCGCCGGCATGGCAGCTTGTTCCATCGTCTCGCGGATGACCGGGATCGCCGCCTCGACCTGACTCTCCGGCGCCTCGAAGATCAGTTCGTCGTGGACCTGGAGCAGCATCAGCGTTTCGGACAGACCCGCCTCGGCGAGGCGGTCTTCCATGCGGATCATCGCGCGGCGGATGATATCGGCGGCGGACCCCTGGATCGGCGCGTTGATGGCCGCGCGCTCATTGAAGGCGCGCACGGACGGATTGGGCGAGCGGATTTCGGGATAGTGGACGCGGCGGCCGAAGATGGTTTCGACATAACCGTTATCGCGCGCGAATGCCTTGGTCGCGTCCATGTAGTCCTTGATTCCGGGGAAGCGCTCGAAATATTTGCGGATATAGCTGCCCGCTTCCTCGCGGCCGATCGACAACTGATTGGCGAGGCCGAAGGCCGAAATGCCGTAGATGATGCCGAAATTGATCGCCTTGGCGCGTCGGCGCACATCGGAGGGCATCCCCTCCACCGGAACTCCGAACATTTCCGACGCCGTCATCGCGTGGATGTCGACGCCATCGGCGAAGGCCTGTGTCAGTTGCGGGATTTCGGCGACATGGGCAAGAACGCGCAACTCGATCTGGCTGTAGTCGGCCGAGATCAGCTTGCGGCCCGGCTCGGCGATGAACGCGGTCCTGATCTTGCGACCCTCGGCGGTGCGGATCGGGATGTTCTGCAGGTTCGGTTCCGACGAGGACAGGCGGCCGGTCGTCGTCGCGGCCAGCGCGTAAGAAGTGTGGACGCGTGTCGTCTCGGGATGGATATAGCCCGGCAGCGCGTCGGTATAGGTCGATTTGAGCTTGGTGAGCTGACGCCAGTCGACGATCCTGCGCGGCAGTTCGTGACCTTCGGCGGCGAGTTCTTCGAGAATCTGCGCCGACGTCGACCATTGGCCGGACTTGGTCTTCGAACCGCCGGGCAGACCCATGCGGCCGAACAGGATGTCGCCCAACTGCTTGGGCGAGCCGATGGTGAAGCGCTCGCCGGCCAGTTCGTAGACCTCGTCCTCGAAAGCGGCAGCGCGCTGGGCGAGTTCGCCGGACAGGCGCGACAGGATCTGGCGGTCGACGGAGATGCCGCGGCTTTCCATGCGCGCCAGCACCGGGACCAGCGGGCGTTCCAGCCTTTCATAGACGGCGTTGAGGCCCTTGGCGGTGAGACGCGGCTTGAGGACGTGCCAGAGGCGGAGCGTGACGTCCGCATCCTCGGCGGCATAGGCCGTCGCCTTTTCCAGATCGACGAAATCGAAGGTGATCATCGACTTGCCCGAGCCGCAGACATCCTTGAACGGGATCGGGACGTGGCCAAGCCAGCGTTCGGAGAGCGAATCCATGCTTTGCGAGCCCGAGCCGCCATCGGTGACGTAGGAGAGCAGCATGGTGTCGTCGCAAGGGCCGGCGTCGATGCCGTGGCGCAGGAGGACGAGGTAGTCGTATTTGAGATTGTGCGCGATCTTGAGGACCGAGCGGTCCTCCATCAGCGGCCTGATGGCGGCCAGCGCGTCACGGATCGGGATCTGGTTCTCGACCCGTCCGCCGCCGAGAAGGTCGCCCGCGCCGGATTTATGGATCAGCGGCACATAGGCGGCGCGTCCGGGGGCGGTGGCGAGCGAGAAGCCGCAGAGTTCGGCCTGCATCGGGTCGAGCGAAGTCGTCTCCGTGTCGAAGGCGACGACGCCCGCCTCGCGCGCCTCGGTGACCCATGCCTGAAGGGTCGCGAGGTCGCGGATCGTGACATAGGCGGCGCGGTCGATCCTGGCGGCGACCGCAGCATCGGCGCGGGCCTTGGCGAGATCGGCGGGGGTCGACGGGCCGGCTTTGGGCTCGGGCGCGACGTCGCCCTCCTCGCCGGGTGCAACGGAGGCCGGGTTCGGCACGTCGAGGTCGGGGCCATGGGCGGCCGAACCCGTCTGCACCTCGACATGCATCGGCTCGATGTCGGCCGCCTCCGCGCCCGTCGCCTCGGCGACGCGGCGGGTGAGCGAGGTGAATTCCATCGCCTTGAGGAAGCCGATCAGCTTCGGCCCGTTCGGCGGCTGGAGTTCGAGCGCGGCGAGCGGTTCGGGCACCGAAACGTCGTCGCGCAGGCGCACGAGTTCGCGCGACAGGCGCGCCATCTCGGCGTGCTCGATCAGGTTCTCGCGGCGCTTCTGCTGCTTGATCTCGGAGGCGCGAGCGAGAAGCGTGTCGAGGTTGCCATACTCCTCCAGAAGCTGCGCGGCTGTCTTCGGGCCGATGCCGGGAACGCCGGGGACGTTGTCGATGGAATCGCCCGTCAGCGCCTGCAGATCGATCATCTTTTCGGGCGGAACGCCCCATTTCTCGACGACCTCCGGCACCTTGATCTCGCGGTCCTTCATCGGATCGTACATCGACACCGTGGGGCCGACGAGCTGCATCAGATCCTTGTCGGAGGAGATGATGGTGGTATCGCCACCCGCTTCGCAGGCGAGCTTCGCATAGGTCGCGATCAGATCGTCGGCCTCGAACCCCTCCATCTCGATGCAGGGCAGGTCGAAGGCGCGCGTCGCATGGCGGATGAGGCCGAATTGCGGAACGAGGTCTTCGGGCGGCGCGGTGCGGTTCGCCTTGTACTTGTCGTAAAGCTCGTTGCGGAACGTCCTGGACGAATAGTCGAAGATGACGGCGAAATGGGTCGGAGTGACGCCGACTTCCGTGTCGCGCGCGTTCTGCATCAGCTTCCACAGCATGTTGCAGAAGCCCGACACCGCACCCACCGGCAGCCCGTCGGATTTGCGCGTCAAGGGGGGCAGCGCATGATAGGCGCGGAAGATGTAGCCGGAGCCGTCGACGAGGAAGAGATGATCGCCTTTTTTCATGGGCAATCAGGTAGCGTCTGGCGCGTGGCCTGTCCATGCAAAAGCCCCGGCCGCGACAGGCTGCTGACAGGCGCTTTTCCGATCACGCCGACGTTACGCACTTGTAATGTTCGTGCCCTTGAATTGCCACGTTCAAATTCTCAGATAATCTCTATCGGCAATTCAAAAAGCCGAGTCCGGGACAAGGCCCGTCCCCCGCCTAACCGGACATAAAGTGCGGCAGCCTCATCCCCCCTCTCCGGGCTGCCGCATCGTTTCGAGTAGAGCCGCCGTGGATCCCCCCTCCCCACGGCGGCTTTCTTCGTTTTGAAACGGCGTCAAAACGCCTTGAAGGTCAGCGTCGTCAGTGAACGGACGATGCCGGGGACGTTGGCGACGTTTTCGGAGACGAATTTGCCGATGTCGGTCTGGTCATCGATATAGACTTTCAGGAGCAGGTCGTAGTCGCCGCTGGTCGAATAGAGTTCGGACGCGATCTCGCGCTTGTAGAGTTCGTCGGCGACCTCGTAGGTCTTGCCGGGGACGCAGCGCAACTGCACGAAAACGGGTCTCATCAACAATGCTCCGGTTGGTTGCCGCAAGACTCGGACGCGGCGCTCACCCTGTCAACAAGGTTCGCGTCAGCGCGTGGTCGGGATCGGCCAAACCGTCGATAACGTCGAAATGGTGCCGGTCGGGCTCCTCGACGCAGGAGGTAACGGCGCCGAGGCCGGTCCAGATATTGGCGAGGAGCGCGTTCTGGCGGCGGAACTCGGCACGCTCGGCACCACCGATCCATGAGGTGACGCGGGCGCCTTCCAACGGACAGAGCAGCGCCGGGCTCTCGGCGAGGGCTTCCGCTTCGTCGAGCTTCAAATCGGCATTCATCGCGGTGCGCATCATCGGCCGCAGATCGTGGATGCCGGAGATCGACACCGTATTCGCGATGCGCGCGCGGGCGGCGTCGCAGAGCGGCGAGGTGGTGGTGACCATGCGCGTTGCCAGATGGCCGCCGGCGGAGTGGCCGGTCAGCCGGATCGGGCCGTCGACCAGCGTTGCCGCCTTTTCGATCGCGGCGCCGATTTCCTGCACGATGCCGCCGATGCGGATGTCCGGGCAGAGCGTATAGGATGGCATGGCGACGGCGTGACCGTGGGCGAGCGGGCCGGCTGCGAGGTGCGACCAGAAGCTCTTGTCGAGCCGCAGCCAGAAGCCGCCATGGATGTAGGCGACGAGGCCCTTCGGCTTGCCCTCGGGCAGGAAGAGATCGAAGCGGTTGCGCGGACGGTCGCCATAGGGCTGGTCGAGTTTCGCACGGCCCTGCGCCTCCAGCGCCTTGCGGAAAGCGGCAGCAGGCTCGATCCAGAGGCCCGGCCATCGCTCGCCGCGCGCGATGTTGGGACCGTTGGCATAGGCATCGTCCCAGTCCCTCACCTGATGGAAAAGCATTGTTCCTCCCTCGAAAATCCGCACCGCACTATCCTTGCCGCACCGCAATATTTCAACCTTGAAATTTCATACTTGAAACAAAATCGCTTCGGTGCGATCCTGCCATTATAAGAACGATAATGGGAGTGCGCGGCGATGAAGATTGCGGTGCTCGGCGCCGGACCGGCAGGTCTTTATTTCGCGATCAGCATGAAGCTGCGCGACGCTGCCCACGATATCACCGTCTACGAGCGTAACAAGGCCGATGACACGTTCGGCTGGGGCGTGGTCCTCTCCGACGAGACGCTGGACAACCTTGCCGACAACGACGCGAAGAGCGCCGCCGCGATCCGCGAGCATTTCGCCTACTGGGACGACATCGCCGTCATCCACAAGGGCATACGCACGGTTTCGACAGGACACGGCTTTTGCGGCATCGGGCGCAAGAAGCTTTTGATGCTGTTGCAGGAGCGGGCGCGCGAACTCGACATCAGGCTTGAGTTCCAGACCGAAATCGCCGACCCGCGCCCCTTCATGGAAAGCCATGACCTGGTGATCGCGGCGGACGGGCTCAATTCGCGTTCGCGCGCGGCCTTCGCCGATCATTTCGAGCCCGACATCGATACCCGCAAATGCAAGTTCGTCTGGCTCGGCACGCACCAGAAGTTCGACGACGCCTTCACCTTCATCTTCGAGAAGACCGAGCATGGCTGGGTGTGGGCGCACGCCTACCAGTTCGATCCCGACACCGCGACCTTCATTGTCGAATGCTCGCAGGACACCTGGGACCGGTTCGGCTTCGGCACCATGAGCCAGCAGGAATCGATCGCGGTCTGCGAGACGATTTTCGAAAAGCATCTGGGCGGCCATCCGCTGATGACCAATGCGAACCACATTCGCGGCTCGGCCTGGATCAACTTCCCGCGCGTGCTTTGCCAGCGCTGGTCGTTCCAGAACCTGGCGCTGATGGGCGATGCGGCGGCGAGCGCGCATTTCTCGATCGGCTCGGGCACCAAGCTCGCGCTCGAAAGCGCGATCGCGATGGCCGATTACGTGCAGTCCGAGCCGACGCTCGCAAAGGCGTTCGAAAAATACGAGGATGCCCGGCGCACCGAGGTCCTGAAGCTGCAATCGGCGGCGCGCAACTCGCTCGAATGGTTCGAGGACGTGGAACGCTATCTCGGGCTCGACCCGGTGCAGTTCAACTATTCGCTTTTGACCCGCTCACAGCGCATCAGCCACGAGAATCTGCGGCTGCGCGACGAAAAATGGCTCGGAAGCGCGGAGGCGTGGTTTCAGAAGAAGGCCGGGTCGGCCTCGCATCGCCCGCCGATGCTGGCGCCGTTCAAGCTGCGTGGGATGGAACTGAAGAACCGCATCGTCGTCTCGCCGATGGCGCAGTACAAGGCGGTCGACGGCACGCCGACGGACTGGCACTTCGTCCACTATGCCGAGCGCGCCAAGGGCGGCGCCGGGCTCGTTTACATCGAAATGACCTGCGTCTCGCCGGAAGGGCGGATCACGCCCGGCTGCCCCGGCTTCTACAGGCCGGAACACCAGGCGGCTTGGTCGCGGCTGGTCGATTTCGTCCATGCGGAGACGGATGCGAAAATCTGCGCGCAGCTCGGCCATGCCGGGCCGAAGGGCTCGACCCAGGTCGGCTGGGAAGACGCCGACGCGCCTCTCAAGGAGGGCAACTGGCCGCTGCTGGCGGCGTCGCAAGTCGCCTGGTCGCCGGAAAACCAGACGCCGAAGGCGATGGACCGCGCCGACATGGACGAGGTGCGCGACCAGTTCGTGGCGTCGGCGCAGATGGCGGAACGCTGCGGGTTCGACATGCTGGAGCTGCATTTCGCGCATGGCTATCTGCTCTCCTCCTTCATCTCGCCGCTGACCAACAGGCGCACCGACGACTATGGCGGATCACTCGAGAACCGGATGCGCTATCCGCTCGAAATCTTCCACGCGGTTCGTGCCGTCTGGCCGGACGACAAGCCGATCTCGGTGCGAATTTCGGCCAATGACTGGGTCGGCGACGAGGGCGTGACCCCGGAAGAGGCGGTGAAGATCGCGAAGATTTTGCAAAGTGCAGGAGTCGATATCTGCGACGTTTCGGCGGGGCAGACCTCGAAGCGAGCCAAGCCGGTCTATGGGCGCATGTTCCAGACGCCGTTTTCCGACCGCATCCGCAACGAAACCGGCATGGCGACGATGGCGGTCGGCAACATCTTCGAGCCGGATCACGTCAACTCGATCCTGATGGCGGGGCGAGCGGACCTCGTCTGTCTGGCACGGCCGCATCTGGCCGATCCGTACTGGACGCTGCACGCGGCGGCCGCGTTGGGGGATCGACTGGTGAAGTGGCCGGACCCGTATCTGCCGGGGCGGGACCAGCTCTACCGGCTGGCCGAGCGGGCTCAGGAACAGATGACGGGGAAGGTGTGATGACCCACGCACTCGTCACGGGCGGGGGCACGGGCGTCGGCAAGGCGATCGCGCTGGCATTGGCAGATGCCGGACATGGGGTGACGATCTGCGGGCGGCGGACGGATGTTCTGGAGGAGGTTGCGGCGATGCACCCTGCCATCCATGCCGAGATCGCCGATGTGACGGACGAGGCGTCGGTCGCCGCCTTCTACGAAAAGGCCACCGCCGCGCGGGGGCCGTTCGGCATCGTCGTCGCCAATGCGGGCGCAGGCGAGAGCGCGCCAGCGCACAAGACCTCGCTCGACATGTGGCAAAAGACGCTCGACGTGAATCTGACGGGTTCGTTCCTGACCGTGCGCCCGGCGATCGAGCCGATGAAGCGGGCGCAAGCGGGCCGCATCGTATTCATCGCGTCGATCGCGGGGCTGAAGGGCGCGCCCTACGTTTCCGCCTATGTCGCCGCCAAGCATGGCGTCGTCGGGCTGACGCGAGCATTGGCGGCGGAGCTTGCGAAATCCGGTGTGACGGTCAATGCCGTCTGCCCGGGCTATGTCGAGACGCCGATGCTGGAGCGCACGCTGGCCAACATCATGGAAAAGACCGGCCGGAGCGAAGCCGAGGCACGGGCGGAACTTGCGGGCGACAATCCGCAGGCACGCATCATCGAGGCCGACGAGGTCGCGGCGGCCGTGCTCTATCTCGTCGGCGAGGGCGCACGCTCGGTCAACGGGCAGGCGCTGGCGATCTGTGGAGGCGAGACATGGTGAGCGCGCCGCTCGATACGATCGAACGCCCGAACGCCGCCAAGGAGCGTCTGCGCCTGTGGATAAGGCTGCTGCGCGCTTCGCGCCTGATCGAGAGCGAGTTGCGCGAACGGCTGAAGCGCGATTTCGATTCGACGCTGCCGCGTTTCGACGTTCTGGCGGCGCTCTATCGCCAGCCCGACGGGATGCTGATGAGCGATCTGTCGCGCTTTTTGCTGGTCTCGAACGGCAACGTCACCGGCATCGTCGAGCGGCTCGTCAAGGACGGGCTGGTTTCGCGGGCGGCGCGCGAAGGCGACCGGCGGACATCGATCGTAAAGCTGACGGCGGCGGGCGAGCGGCGTTTCACCGAAATGGCCGCCGCGCACGAGGCATGGATCGAGGAATTTCTGGGCGATGTTTCGCTCGGCGACGCCGAAAGGCTTTCGGCGACGCTGAAGACATTCCGAAGCAATTGGGAGGACGGACATTGACCAGAATGGCGGGACTGAAGCCGCAGCATTTCCTGTGGCGCATGGAGGGACGCGTCGCCGTCATCCGGCTCGATCGGCCGGAACGTAAGAATCCACTTACATTCGATTCCTATGCCGAATTGCGCGACACGTTCCGCGATCTCGTCTATGCCGACGATGTGGATGCAGTCGTATTCCTTCCCAATGGCGGCAATTTCTGCTCGGGCGGCGATGTCCACGACATCATCGGGCCGCTGGTCGAGATGGACATGAAGGGGCTTCTGGCGTTCACGCGGATGACCGGCGATTTCGTCAAGGCGATGCTGAATTGCGGCAAGCCGATCATCTCGGCCGTCGACGGGGTGGCGGTCGGCGCCGGTGCGATCATCACCATGGCTTCGGACATAAGGCTCGCGACGCCGGAGGCGAAGACGGCCTTCCTGTTCACTCGCGTCGGCCTCGCCGGCTGCGACATGGGCGCCTGCGCGATGCTGCCGCGGATCATCGGACAGGGCCGCGCGGCCGAACTGCTCTACACCGGCCGATCGATGAGCGCGGAGGAAGGCGAGCGCTGGGGGTATTTCAACCGCCTCGTTCCGGCCGAGACGCTGGAGGCCGAGGCGCTGAAGCTCGCCCAGCAGATCGCCTCCGGCCCGACCTTCGCGCATGGGATCACCAAGACGCAGCTCAACCAGGAATGGTCGATGGGGCTGGACCAGGCGATCGAGGCGGAAGCGCAGGCGCAGGCGATCTGTATGCAGACGCAGGATTTCTCGCGAGCCTATCATGCCTTCGTCGCAAAGCAGCGGCCTGTATTCGAGGGGAATTGATGGCTGATCGCTCTTTCCTCTCCTGGCCGTTCCTCGAAGATCGCCACCGCGACCATGCGGAGCGGCTGGAGGCGTGGTGTGCGCAGAATTTACCGGCCGACCACCACGACGTAGACGCGGCCTGCAAGTCGCTGGTCGCCAAGCTCGGCGAGGCCGGTTTCCTGAAGCCTTCGGCGATCGATCCCGCCGATCCTCAGCCGCTCGACGTGCGCACGCTCTGCATTACGCGCGAAACGCTGGCGCGGCATGACGGGCTGGCGGATTTCGCCTTTGCGATGCAGGGGCTCGGCACCGGCGCGATCAGCCTGTTCGGCACGCCGGACCAGCAGAAATGGCTGGAAAAGACGCGTGCCGGCAAAGCGCTGTCGGCCTTCGCGCTGTCCGAACCGCGTTCGGGCTCCGACGTCGCAAACATGGAGATGACGGCGACGCGCGATGGCGACGAATTCGTTCTGTCGGGCGAAAAGACATGGATTTCCAATGGCGGGATCGCCGATGTCTATACGGTATTCGCGCGAACCGGCGAGGCGCCGGGGGCCAAGGGAATTTCGGCTTTCGTGGTGCCGGCGGATATTCCGGGCCTGCGCGTTGCGGAGCGTCTGGAGGTGATCGCGCCGCATCCCCTGGCGCGGCTGTCCTTCGACGATGTGCAGGTGCCGGCGTCGAGCCTGATCGGCAAGGCGGGCGAAGGGTTCAAGATCGCGATGTCGGTGCTGGACGTGTTCCGCTCGACGGTGGGTGCGGCGGCGCTGGGCTTTGCTAGGCGGGCGCTGGACGAGACGATTTCGCGTGCAGGGTCTCGGCAATTGTTCGGCGCGCCGCTGTTCGACCTTCAGATGGTGCAGGGCCACATCGCCGACATGGCGCTCGACGTCGATGCGGCGGCACTTTTGATCTATCGCGCGGCCTGGACCAAGGATTCGGGCGCGCCGCGGGTGACGCGCGAGGCCGCGATGGCCAAGCTTTACGCGACCGACAAGGCTCAAGACGTCATCGACAAGGCGGTGCAGATTCATGGCGGCGACGGTGTGAAAAAGGGACATATCGTCGAAAGCCTCTATCGGGAAATCCGGGCGTTGCGGATTTATGAGGGCGCGTCGGACGTCCAGAAGATCGTGATCGCGCGGCAGGTGATGGGATGACTGGAATGCTCGGCCCCTCCGCTCATACAGACACGTTCGCGCGCGACAACCTGCCGCCAGTGGACCAGTGGCCGGATTTTCTGCTCGACGGGTTTGATTATCCTGATTTCATCAATGCAGGCGTCGAACTCACCGACCGGCTGGTCGAAAAGGGAATGGGCGACCATACGGCGCTGATCGGCAATGGCCGGCGGCGGACCTACAAGGAACTGGCCGACTGGACCAACCGGCTGGCGCGGGCGCTGGTGGAGAGTTACGGCGTGAAGCCGGGCAACCGGGTGCTGATTCGCTCGGCCAACAATCCGGCGATGGTCGCGTGCTGGCTGGCGGCGACCAAGGCGGGCGCGGTCGTGGTCAACACCATGCCGATGCTGCGCGCGGGCGAACTCGCCAAGATCGTCGACAAGGCGCAGATCACGGTCGCGCTGTGCGACACGCGGCTGATGGACGAGATGGTGGCCTGCGCCAAGGACAGCGCGTTCCTGAAAAAGGTGATCGGCTTCGACGGCACGGCGAACCATGATGCCGAACTCGACCGTGCCGCGCTCGACAAGCCCGTCACCTTCGAGGCGGTGAAGACCGGGCGCGACGACGTGGCGCTGCTCGGTTTCACCTCGGGCACGACCGGCGTGCCGAAGGCGACGATGCATTTTCACCGCGACATCCTGATCATCGCCGACGCCTATGCGAAGGAAGTCCTGAAGGTAACGCCGGACGACGTCTTCGTCGGCTCGCCGCCGCTCGCCTTCACCTTCGGGCTCGGCGGCCTCGCGGTATTCCCGCTGCGCTTCGGCGCGGCCGCGACGCTGCTCGAAAGCGCGACGCCGCCCAACATGATCGAGATCATCGAGAAGTATAAGGCGACGATTTCGTTCACCGCACCGACCGCCTATCGCGCGATGATGAAGGCGATGGACGAGGGCGCGGACCTTACATCGCTGCGCATCGCGGTCTCGGCCGGCGAGACGCTGCCGGGGCCGGTGTTCGAGGAATGGACGAAAAAGACCGGCAAGCCGATACTCGACGGGATCGGCGCGACGGAAATGCTGCACATCTTCATCTCCAACCGGCTGGAGGACATGGCGCCGGCGACGACCGGGCGGCCGGTCGGCGGCTACGAGGCGAAGATCGTCGACGACGAGATGAACGAATTGCCGCGCGGCGAGATCGGGCGGCTGGCGGTGCGCGGGCCGACCGGCTGCCGCTATCTCGCCGACGTCCGGCAGGGCGAATATGTCAAGGACGGCTGGAACCTGACGGGCGACAGTTTCGTGCAGGACGAGGCCGGCTTCTTTCACTTCGCCGCGCGGTCCGACGACATGATCGTCTCGGCCGGCTACAACATCGCCGGGCCGGAGGTCGAGGCGGCGCTGCTGGCGCATGAACATGTGCTCGAATGCGCGGTGATCGGCGTGGCGGACGAGGCGCGCGGGCAGATCGTCGAGGCGCATGTGGTGCTGGTGGAAGGGGCCGTCGGCGACGCGCTGATGGTGAAGCTGTTGCAGGACCATGTGAAGGCGGCAATCGCGCCCTACAAATATCCGCGGTCGGTGAAGTTCGTCGCGGCATTGCCGAAGACGCAGACGGGGAAGATCCAGCGGTTCCGGTTGAAGGAGGGGGCGTGATGACCGACCTCTTCACCCGCACCCGCGCGCTGTTCCACATTCCCGACGGCGTCATCTATCTCGACGGCAATTCGCTCGGTCCTCTCCCCAAGGCCGCTTCTTCGCGCGTGGCGAGAACCATCGAGGCCGAGTGGGGCGAGATGCTGATCAAGGGCTGGAACCTGGCCGGCTGGATGGACTGGCCGACGCGGATCGGCGACCGGATCGGGCGACTCATGGGTGCGGCGCCGGGCTCGGTGGTGATGGGCGACACGCTGTCGATCAAGGTCTACCAGGCGCTCGCCTCGGCGCTGGAACTCAACCCGGATCGCCGAGTCGTTCTCTCCGACAGCGGCAATTTCCCGACCGATCTCTATATGGCGCAGGGGCTCCTGACGTCGCTCGGCAAGGGATACGAGTTGAAAGTGGTCGAACCCGAAGCGGTCGAGGCCAATATCGACGAGACCGTCGCGGCGATGATGATCACCGAGGTCGACTACCGCACCGGCCGCCTGCACGACATGAAGCGGCTGACGCAAAAGGCGCACGATGTGGGTGCCGTCGCGATCTGGGATCTCGCGCATTCTGCCGGCGCGATCCCGGTCGACCTAACCGGCTCGAAGGCGGATTTCGCCGTCGGATGCACCTACAAATATCTCAATGGCGGGCCGGGCGCGCCGGCCTTCATCTATGTCGCGCCGAAACATGCCGACGTGGTGCGCCCTGCCCTTTCGGGCTGGATCGGCCACGAAAGTCCGTTCGCCTTCGACCTCGACTACCGCCCGGCGAAGGGCGTGGAGCGGATGCGGGTCGGAACGCCGCCGATCGTGGCGCTGGCGGCGCTAGACGCGGCGCTCGACGCCTGGGACGGCGTGACGATGGATGCGGTCCGCGCGCGCTCGATCGAATTGTCCGAACGGTTCATCCGGGAAGCCGAGGCGCGGTGCCCGGACCTCGAACTCGCCTCGCCGCGCGATCCCAAGGCGCGGGGCAGCCAGGTCTCGTTCCGCTTCCACGAAGGCTATGCGGGGATGCAGGCGCTCATTTCGAAGGGCGTGATCGGCGATTTCCGCGCGCCGGACATCATGCGGTTCGGCTTCACGCCGCTTTACCTCTCAGAAGACGACGTGGTGCGTGCGGCCGAAATCCTCGAGGAGATCATGCGGGACCGGCTGTGGGACACGCCCGAACACAAGATGCGAAGCAGGGTCACATGAGCGCCGCGCATGACGAAACGCCCGATGGCGCGGAGACGGATTTCGCCAGGCGCATGGCCTATGGCGACTATCTGCGGCTCGACGCGATCCTCAACGCGCAGACACCGCTGTCGAAATCGCCCGACGAGATGCTGTTCATCATCCAGCACCAGACGTCGGAATTGTGGATGAAGCTGGCCATCCACGAGATGCGCGCGGCGATGGATGCGATCGCGCGGGACGATCTTCAGCCGGCTTTCAAGATGCTGACGCGGGTGGCGCGCATCTTCGAGCAGCTCAACAGCGCATGGGACGTGCTGCGGACCATGACGCCGTCGGAATATACGCGGTTCCGTGACGATCTCGGCCAGTCCTCGGGCTTCCAGTCCTGGCAGTATCGAGCGGTCGAGTATCTGGCCGGCAATCGCAACCTGGCGATGCTGAAGCCGCACGCCCATGCCGAAAAGCGCGTCGGGCCGCTGGAAGAGATTCTCGTCAAGCCTAGCCTTTACGACGAGGCGATCCGGCTTCTTGCACGCAACGGCTTCGACGTCGGTGCGGAGGTAGAGCGAACCGACTGGCGGGAAAAGCGCCCCGAGAGCGACAAGGTGATGGAAGCCTGGAAGACGGTCTATCGCGACCCGGAACGCTGGTGGCTGCTTTACGAACTTGCGGAAAAGCTTGTCGATTTCGAAGATTATTTTCGCCGCTGGCGGTTCAATCATGTCACGACTGTCGAACGCATCATCGGGCTGAAGCGGGGGACGGGCGGAACGGCGGGCGTCTCCTATCTGCGCAAGATGCTGGACGTCGAGCTCTTCCCGGAATTGTGGAAGGTGCGGACGGAGTTGTAGTTGGAGCATCGGAGTCAACCGAAAACCGGAAACCACTTTTCGGTCCGATGCTCAAGAAATTCGGGGCCGCAAGGGCGCAAAAAGCTGAAGGTCCCCGTGGGAACTGAAACGAAAAGCAATGGGAGTTTGCGAAATGAAGAAGATAGTTGCAGCAGGAATTTTCGGCCTTTCCCTCTCGGTCTCGGGCCTCGCCATGGCCGAGCCGGTCAAGATCGGCATGATCACAACGCTTTCGGGCGGCGGCGCGGGCCTCGGCATCGACACGCGCGACGGTTTCATGCTCGCCATCGAGCAGGCCGGCAACGACGAGATCGAGGTCGTGATCGAGGATGACGGCCAAAGGCCCGAACTCGCCGTCCAGATCGCCGACAAGATGATCCAGTCCGATCAGGTCGATATCCTGACCGGCATCGTGTGGTCGAACCTTGCCATGGCCGTGGTTCCGTCGGCGACCGCGCAGGGCAAGTTCTACGTCTCGACCAACGCCGCGCCCGCCGCGCTCGCCGGCGCCAACTGCCACCCGCTCTACTTCAACGCCGCCTACCAGAACGACAATCTGCACGAGGCAGCCGGCGAATACGCCAACGGCCAGTACGAGAAGATGTTCATCATGGCACCGAACTATCCGGCCGGCCAGGATTCGCTGGCGGGCTTCAAGCGCTATTTCGAAGGGGAGGTGACCAACGAGGTCTACACGCAGCTCGGCCAGACCGACTATGCGGCCGAAATCGCACAGATTCGCGATTCCGGCGCCGACGCGGTCTTCATGTTCCTGCCGGGCGGCATGGGCATCGCCTTCATGAAGCAGTATGCGCAGTCTGGCGTCGACATTCCGGTAACCGGCCCCGGCTTCTCGTTCTCCCAGGACGTGCTGCCGGCGATCGGCGATGCGGCGCTGGGGGTGATGAATTCGGGACAGTGGGCGCCGGACTTCGACAATGAAGCCTCGAAGTCCTTCCTCGCCGCCTTCCAGGAGAAATACGACCGGTTGCCCTCGATCTATGCCGTCCAGGCCTATGACGCCGCGCAACTCATCCTTTCGGCGGCATCCAAGGCCGACGTGAAGGATGCGGACGCGTTTGCCGCCGCGATGATGGAAGCAGACATCGAATCGCCGCGCGGCAAATTCTCGTTCAACACCAACCGCCATCCAATCCAGGACATCTTCATGATGGAGGTGGTCAAGGACGGCGACGTGTTGACGAACCGGACCGTCGAGACCGTGTTCACCGACCATGGCGACGCCTATGCGGAGCAGTGCACGCAGTAAGTCCGGAAATGCCCTCTCCGCAGATACTACGGAGAGGGCAACACCGCTCGACGCTTCATTCCAACCGTAAGCGACATCACCTTGTCCAGCGCACTTCTCATCGAACAGCTGCTCAACGGGCTACAGCTCGGCGTGATGCTGTTTCTCATGGCGGCCGGCCTGACGCTGATCTTCGGCGTCATGGGGCTCATCAATCTCGCCCATGGCTCGCTCTACATGGTCGGCGCATTCGCCTGTGCGTGGGTGGCGGCGCAGACCGGATCGTTCTGGATCGGGCTCGTCGCCAGTCTCGCAGCGGCGGCGGCAATGGGGGCGATCGTCGAGATCGCGATCATTCGCCGGCTGTATAAACGCGATCATCTCGACCAGGTGCTGGCGACTTTCGCGCTGATCCTGATCTTTTCGGAGGGCACGCGCTGGGTCTTCGGCTCGGTGCCGCTCTATCTGAACGTGCCTTCGCAGCTTGCCGGCTTCGTCACCCTGCCGGGCGGTTCGCGCTACCAGCTCTATCGCCTCGCGATCATCGGGGTGGGTGTCGCGGTCGCGCTCGGGCTTTATCTGCTCATTTCCAGGACACGGCTCGGGATGCGCATCCGGGCTGGCGAGAGCGACCGCGAGATGATCGGCGCGCTCGGCGTCGACATCCGCACGCTCTACACCATCGTCTTCGCGCTCGGCGCCGCACTTGCCGGCTTTGCCGGCGCCATGGTCGGTGCGTTGCAATCCGTTCAAGTCGGCATGGGCGAACCGGTGCTGATCCTCGCCTTCGTCGTCATCGTCATCGGCGGCATAGGCTCGATCAAGGGCGCGCTGGTGGGGGCGATCCTGGTCGGGCTGATCGACACGATGGGGCGCTTCCTGATGCCGCAGGTCTTCTCGATCTTCATGGGCACGTCGCAGGCGGCGACCGCCGGCGCCGCCGTCGCTTCCATGCTGATCTATCTCGTCATGGCGGTCATCCTCGCCGTCCGCCCGCAGGGCCTGTTTGCGGGGGCAAAATGATGAGCCGCGAAACGATCGTCAATATCGGGCTCGCACTGATTCTGCTGGCGATCCCGTTCATCGCCATGCAGGTCGGCTCGCCCTTCTATGTGACGCTGGCCACGCGCATGGCGATCCTGGCGCTCGCCGCCGTCGGGCTGAACCTCGTCCTGGGACTAGGCGGGCTCGTCTCGTTCGGCCATGCGGCATTTTTCGGCGTTGGCGGCTATGCGGCGGGCATTCTGGCCAGCCACGCCTTTTCCATGCAGCCGCTCGATCTCGGCTTCGCCAGCGTCGCCGGCACCAATTCGATGCTCGCGATCTGGCTCGTCGCGATGCTGGCGGCGGGGCTGCTGGCTCTCTTCATCGGCGCCATCAGCCTGCGGACGTCGGGCGTCTACTTCATCATGATCACGCTCGCCTTTGCGCAGATGACCTATTATTTTGCCATTTCATGGCCCGCCTATGGCGGCGAGGACGGGCTGTCGATCTTCGTGCGCAACCAGTTTCCCGGCATCAACACGATGGTGCCACTGAGCTTCTTTCTCCTTTGCTACGGCGTCTTGATGTCCGTGCTGGTGCTCTTCGCGCTGATCGCCCGCTCCCGCTTCGGCACCGCGCTCCAAGCGGCCCGGCAGAACGACGTTCGCGTCGCCTCGGTCGGCATCGCACCGTTCCGCATCCGGCTCGCCGCCTTCGTCATCTCCGGCATGATCACGGCGCTGGCCGGCGCGCTCTATGCCGATCTCAACCGCTTCGTCAGCCCGTCCATGCTGTCCTGGCACATGTCGGGCGAGTTCATCGTGCTGATCATCCTCGGCGGCGTCGCCCGGCTTTTCGGTCCGGTCGCCGGCGCGATGATGTTCGTGATGGTGGAATATCTGCTCGGCGGCATGACGGACCGCTGGCAGTTCTTCCTTGGATTGGCGCTGCTCGCCGTCGTGCTCTTCGCGCGCGGCGGGCTGATCGGCTTCCTCGCCGGAAAGGCGCGTCATGGCTGAGCCTGTCCTGTCGATCCGCAATCTTTGCAAGAGCTTCGGCGCACTGAAGGCGACCGAGGACGTTTCGATCGATCTCTATCCGGGCGAGATCCACGCGCTGATCGGCCCGAACGGGGCCGGCAAGTCGACGCTGATCCACCAGATCGCCGGCACGCTGAAGGCGGATTCCGGCGAGATCGTCTTTCTCGGCGACCGGCTGAACGACCTCTCCGTCGCCGAACGTGCGCGGCGCGGGCTCGGCCGCTCGTTCCAGGTCTCGTCGCTTGCGACGGAATTCTCCGCGCTGCGCAATGTCATGCTGGCGGTGCAGTCGGTGCAGGGATCGAGCTTCCGCTTCTTCAGGCCGGTGACGAGCGACGCATCGCTGACCGAACCGGCACGGGCCGCCTTGGCAAGGGTCGGGCTCGAGGACCGCGCAAACGTGCCGGCGGCGGAACTGTCGCATGGCGAACGGCGGCAGCTTGAGATCGCCATCGCGCTGGCGCTCGGATCGAAGGCGTTCCTGCTCGACGAGCCGATGGCCGGCATGGGACCGGAAGGCTCCAAGGCGCTGACGGGCTTCTTGTCCGAATTGCGCAGGCAAGCGCCGATCCTGCTCATCGAACACGACATGGATGCGGTCTTCGCGCTGGCCGACCGGATCTCCGTGCTGGTCTATGGCCGTGTGATCGCGACCGGGACGGTGGACGAAATCCGCACCAATCCCGAAGTGCGCCGCGCATATCTGGGGGACGAATGATGATAGCTTCCGGCTTGTCAGGCTTGCGCCCTACGAGTTACCCCCACCCCTTACCCCTCCCCACAAGGGGGAGGGAGGCGTTGGCGTTTGCGTTTCGATGGGCCACGAATTCTGCTGGGCGGAAACGCTTCAGAATCCCCCTCCCCCTTGTGGGGAGGGGTAAGGGGTGGGGGTATTCGCCGTTCGCGAGCTCGCGGGGGGAGTTGCGACATGCTGCTTGAAGTCTCCGGGGTGGAAACCTTCTACGGAGCGAGCCAGGCTCTGTTCGGCGTCGAACTGGACGTTGCCGAAGGCGAGGTCGTGGCGCTGATGGGGCGCAACGGCATGGGCAAGACGACGACGATCCGCTCCATCATGGGGCTGACGCCGGCACGATCCGGCTCGGTGCGGTTCAAGGGCAACGCGATCGAGAAGCGCTCGCCGCATCGCATCGCGCGTCTCGGGCTTGGTCTGGTACCCGAGGGTCGGCGCTGCTTCCCCAACCTGACGGTCGAGGAAAACCTCGTCGCCGCCGCGCGAAAGGGGCGCTGGACCCTCAAATCCGTCAACGACCTCTTCCCGCGCCTTGCCGAACGCCGCGACCAGATGGCGCGCACGCTTTCGGGCGGCGAGCAGCAGATGCTGGCGATCGGCCGCGCATTGATGACGGACCCGGACCTCCTGATCCTCGACGAAGCGACGGAAGGCCTCGCGCCCGTGATCCGGCACGACATCTGGGCGGTGATCCGCAAGCTCAAGGACGAAGGTCAGTCGATCCTCGTCGTCGACAAGACGCTGGCCGAACTCCTGCCATCCGCCGACCGCTGCGTGCTGCTCGAGAAAGGCGCGACGGTGTGGCGCGGGACACCGCACGAACTCAATGCCGAAATCCAGGACCGCTATCTGGGTGTCTAGACAATCAGCCGGCTTCAGACCGGGACGAGGAAACGACCATGAGCGCATTCGTGCATGAGATCCTGCATCCAGCCAACTGGAAAAAGGCGTCGGGCTATGCAAACGGCATCGCCGCTTCGGGCCGGACCGTCTTTGTCGGCGGCCAGATCGGCTGGAACGGCAATCAGGTGTTCGAGGAAAAGGACCTCGTCGGCCAGACGCGGCAGACCTTGCAGAACATCGTCGACGTGCTTGCCGAGGCGGGCGCAGGGCCGGAACATCTGGTGCGCATGACCTGGTACATCACCGACAAACGCGCCTATCTCGACCATCTCAAGGAAATCGGAGCCGCCTATCGGGACGTGATCGGGCGTCATTTCCCAGCGATGGCGATGGTGCAGGTCGTGGCGCTGATCGAGGACGAGGCGAAGGTCGAGATCGAGGCGACGGCCGTCATTCCGGCCTGATATTTCAGCACATTCGCATGGAACATGAGGCGGAGGCTGGCGTTCACGACATGAACGGCCAGGGGGATGCGCATTCATGGCAGACGAGACAAAGCCGGTCGTCCTGATCACCGGCGCGGCGGGAAATCTCGGCGTGGCGCTGACGCGGGAACTCGCCGGTTCGTACCAGGTGGTGGGGCTGGACGTCGAAGGCAAGGAAGCGGACTGCCCGCTTTTCGAAGTCGACCTGACCTCCGAGGATTCGACGCGCACCGCCATCGGCAATGTCACGGCGCAATTCGGTGCCGAGATCGCGGCGGTGATTCATCTCGCCGCCTATTTCGATTTTTCCGGCGAGGATCATCCGCTTTACCAGAAGGTGAACATCGACGGCACGCGGCACCTGATGCGGGCGCTTCGGGACGTTTCCGTCGAGCGCTTCATCTATTCCGGCACCATGCTGGTGCATGAGGCGGGCGAGCCGGGCGAAGCGGTCGACGAGGACACGCCGATCGCACCGAAATGGGCCTATCCGAAATCGAAGGCGAAGGCGGAAGAGGTGATCCGCCAGGAGCGCGGGGCGATGCCGATCCTGCTCCTTCATCTGGCCGGTGTTTATGATGAGGAGAGTTCGGTTCCGACGCTCGCCCACCAGATCGCGCGCATCTACGAGCGCGACATGAAGGCGCATCTTTATTCCGGCGACGTAAAGGCGGGGCAATCCTTCATCCATCGCGACGACATGATGCGGCTGTTCAAGCTGGCCGTCGACAAGCGCAAGGCGCTGCCGGACGAGTGCGTGATCCTCGCCGGCGAGGCCGAAGCGGTGCCCTATGACGAATTGCAGACGCTGATCGGCCGGCTGATCCATGGCGAGGCGGAATGGGAGACCTTTTCGGTGCCGAAGCCGATCGCCAAGATCGGCGCATTTGCCGAGGTCAAGGCCGAGCCACTCATTCCCGACGACATCGACAAGGGGGAAAAGCCGTTCATCCGCCCGTTCATGATCGACATGGCGGAGGACCACTACGCGCTCGACATTTCCCTTGCCAGGAAACAGCTCGGTTGGGAGCCGCGCCATTCGATCCGCACGTCGCTGTCGACCATCGTCGCCAAGTTGAAGGCCGATCCGGCCGGCTGGTACGAGAAGAACGGTCTGACGCCGCCGGACTGGCTGAAGACCGCCGACGCGCGCGGCGAGAACCCAGAGGACATCCGCTCCCGTCACGAGGAGATGGTGCGCGACGAACATGCACGCTTCATCTGGGCGCATTTCGCCAATGCGGCGCTCGGCACATGGATGATCGTTTCACCCGCGACGATGGGCTATGCCGATAGCTGGCTCGGCTGGAGCGACATGGCGTCCGGCGCCCTGCTCTTCGTGCTCGGTCTCCTGTCGCTTTCGTGGCGGCTGTCGATGGTGCGTTTCGCAACGGCCGTCGTCGGCCTGTGGATTCTGTTCGCGCCGCTCGTCTTCTGGACGCCGTCGGCGGCAGCCTATCTGAACGGGACGCTGGTCGGCACGCTCGTCATGGCGCTGGCGCTGTGCGTCAGGCCCGAGCCGGGCGTGAGCCCGATCGCCCAGATGACCGGACCGGACGTTCCGCCCGGCTGGAGCTACAATCCATCGAGCTGGCTGCAACGGATGCCGATCATCCTGCTCGCCTTCGTCGGACTCTATTTTTCTCGATATCTCGCCGCCTACCAGCTCGGCCATATCGACGCGGCCTGGGACCCGTTCTTCGGTGGAACGCGCGCGGGACTGAACGGAACCGAGGACGTGGTGACGTCGGACGTCTCGGAAGCTTTCCCGATTCCCGATGCCGGCATGGGGGCTGCGGTCTATCTCCTCGAGATCGTCATCGGCCTCGTCGGATCGCAGCGCCGCTGGCGGACGATGCCCTGGGTGACGATCGCCTTCGGCATCCTGATCGTGCCGCTCGGAATCGTCTCGATCGGCTTCATCATCATCCAGCCGATCGTCATCGGCACGTTCTGCACGCTTTGCCTGATCGGCGCAGCGGCGATGCTCTTGCAGATCCCCTATTCGCTCGACGAACTGGTCGCGACTTCGGAATTCCTCTACCGCAAATGGAGGAAAGGCGAGCCGGTCATCCGCATCTTCTTTACCGGCGATACGGACGAGGGCGAGGCGCCAGCGAAACGGAAGCGGACCTTTGAACTCGCCCCCAATCAAATCGTCGGGACGTTCTTCGGCGGTGGAATCGGGCTGCCCTGGAACCTCGTTTTGTCATTGCCCGTCGCGCTGTGGCTGATGTTCACGCCGCTGTCGCTCGGTTCCGATGGCGGCGTCGCGAACGTCAATCATGTCGTCGGATCGCTGGCGCTGACCTTCGCGGTCATCGCGCTCGCCGAAACAGGTCGGCCTGCGCGCTACGTCAATGTCGCGCTCGGCGCGATCCTGATCGGATCGCTCGTCTTAGTCGAGGCGAGGGGCGCCGAGATCGCCTCTGCGATTCTGGCTGGCATCGCGTTGATCGCGCTGGCGCTGCCGAAGGGAAAGATCACGCGCCGCTGGGGCCTTTATCACAAGCTGATCGTCTAAGGACGGCTGTCGCGGCGCTCGAAGTTCGGTAGAGTATGCGTGTGGGACGACCGGAGAGGCAGATTGCAACCGACGCAGACCCCCTATTGTGGACCGGCACCGCATCCAGGCGACCTTTGGTCGAGCTGGAATTTCGACCCGCTGCTGATCGCCGTGTTCGCGGCGATGGCGGTCGGCGCATTCGCCATGTCGTCAACGGGCGTGCGACAAGCCGCCCGTTCGCCCTACGGCGCAATGGCCGTTCTGGTTCTGCTGATCGCCTTCGTCTCCCCGGTCTGCGCGGTCGCATCGGCGCTGTTTTCCGCCCGCATCGTCCACCACCTGCTGCTGGTGGCAGCCGCAGCGCCGCTTCTGGCGCTGGCCCTGCCGGCGCGATTCGGCCGGATGCCGCTGTCGGCGACATTCCTTGCCCATACGGTTCTGATGTGGACGTGGCACGCGCCGCTCCCCTATGAATGGGCGCTGTCATCCGTGCCCGTCTACTGGCTGATGGAATTGTCGCTTTTCTTCTCGGCCTTCGCGATGTGGCAGGGAATCTTCGCCGCGCGCGCCGGGCCGGCGCTTGGCGCCCTGCTCGGTTCGATCGTCCAGATGGGGATGCTGGGCGCACTTTTGACCTTTGCCACGCGGCCGCTCTATGAAGCCCATGCGACCACCACGCTGCCCTTCGGCCTGACGCCGCTCGGCGACCAGCAACTGGCCGGGCTCCTGATGTGGGTGCCGGCGGCGCTGCCCTATCTGGCGGTGGCGCTCGTCATCGCCTGGAAGCTCTTCGGCCGCGCCGAACCGTTCGCCTCGCCGAAAGCGCGCTGATGGTCTGGCTGAAATTCGTCCATCTGGCCGCGATCTCGATCTGGTGCGCCGGGCTGATCTGCCTGCCCGGCCTTTATGCGCAGCGCCACAACATGGAGAACGACGATGCGCTCTACCGTCTCCAGGGGCTGGTGCGCTTCGCCTATGTCTCTCTGATTTCGCCGGCCGCCTTCGTGGCGGTCGGCTCGGGCATCGGGCTCATCTTCCTGCAATCGACCTTCGTCGAATGGTTCTCGCTGAAGATGGCGTTCGTCGGTGTTCTGGTCGTGATCCACATCCTGACCGGCCTCGTCATCATCCGCCTGTTCGAAAAGGGCGAGAGGTATCCGGCCTGGCGCTTCGTCGCCGTCACCATCGTCACGACGCTGGTCGTCCTTGCGATTCTCGCCGTGGTGCTCGCCAAGCCGCCGCTCCACTTCGACTGGGTGCCCGCCGAATGGATGCGCCCCGGCGCGCTGCGCGACATCGTCGGCGGCTTCATTCCCTGGCTGTCACGATGAGGCCGACACCGTGATCGAACACCAGTTTCCCGCCATGCCAGCCGGCAAGCCCGGTGAAGATGCTCGCGAGAACCGAGAGCAGGATTCCATGCGGCAGAACCGCACTCTCGTCGACCAGACGCAGGCCCCAATTGGTGCCGGCGATGGCAATCAGCGTCACGGCAGCAACGGCATGGGTCCAGCTTGCCACGCGCATCCGGATACCGGCGACGAGCAGGAGTTCGAGCGTGCCGACGACGCCCGCCGCAATGCCGGTGAAGAAGGCGAAACCCGCCGCCCAGATGCCGACGCGCACCCAGAACGGATCGCCTGTCCACCAGTAGAAAACGTCGCAACCGAGCACGCCGAAGACGAGCGCGATGGGGAAATGGACGCTCATCGCATGGATCGGATGGCCGGCGATGGCGACGGTGGAGGTGATTTCCTCTTCGATCACTTCCTCGATGACGGGATTGCCCCGGTCGCGCGTCTCGTTCATTGGAAGCCCTCCGTTTCGTCCCGAACGGAGACGAACCCGCCTCGTTCCGCACAGCTCGATTCTAGCGCGCCGCGAGGCGGTGTCGAGTGGCGCCTTGCAGCCCTCTTGCCCCTGCCGCTCCTGGCTGCCTGTTCGGGGCCGCTTTCGACGCTCGATCCTGCGGGACCTGCCGCCGCCGCGGTCGCGACTTTGTGGTGGATCATGTTCTGGGGTTCGGCCGCGCTCTTCGTTCTGGTCGGCGCGCTTTACGCGCTCGCATGGTTCCGGCCGGCAGCCCTTGCGCGTGTCTCGGTCGGCCAGTGGCTCGTCGGCGGAGGGCTGGTCATGCCGAGCATCGTCCTTGTCGGGCTCGTCGGCGCCGCCTTCGTGCTCGGCGAAAGGCTGATCCCCCGCCCGCTCGAAGACCCGCCTCTGCGCGTCTACGCGCAGGCTTATCAATGGGACTGGCGCTTCGGCTATGACGACGACGAGGCGACGACAAGCGAACTTCATATCCCCGTAGGACAACCGGTCGACGTCGTGGTGACGACGGAAGACGTCATCCATTCCTTCTGGGTGCCGCGGCTCGCGGGAAAGATCGACGCCATACCCGGCCACGAGAACGTGCTGCGCATCGAGGCCGACCGGCCGGGCGCCTATCGCGGCGTCTGCGCCGAATTCTGCGGCAACGGACACACGACCATGCGCTTCACACTCATCGCCCATGCGCCCGAAGACTACGCTGCCGCACTGGCCGAAGCACGCGCGGAGGCATCGCGATGAGCGAGAGGCACGAAACGAACGCCATCAGGCTGCATCGCGAACTCGACGCGATCTGGCATACGCCGCCCGGCCTGCAACGGCTTGCCGCCGTCAATCACACGATCCTCGGCCGCCGCTTCATCATCGCCGCCTTCGTGTTCTTCTCGATCGGCGGCATCCTGTCGATGCTGATCCGGGCTCAACTGGCAACGCCGAACACCGCCTTCGTCGGACCTGAAGTCTACAACCAGATCTTCACCATGCACGGCACGGTGATGATGTTCCTGTTCGCGATCCCGATGTTCGAGGGGTTTGCGATCTACCTCCTGCCCAAGCTCCTCGGCGCGCGCGACCTCGCCTTCCCGCGGCTGACCGCGCTTGGCTTCTACTGCTACATCTTCGGCGGATCGATCCTGATCGTGGCGATGCTTTTCGGCGTCGCGCCGGATTCGGGCTGGTTCATGTACACGCCGCTGTCGTCCTCGACCTATACGCCCGGCATCAACGCCGATGTCTGGCTGCTCGGCATCACCTTCGTCGAGATTTCGGCCATCGCGGCAGCGGTCGAGATCACCGTGACTATCCTCAAGCTGCGCGCGCCGGGCATGTCGCTCGACCGGATGCCGATCTTCGCGTGGTATCTGCTGGTCACCGCGGGCATGATGCTGATCGGCTTTCCGCCGCTGATCCTCGGCTCGATCCTGCTCGAACTGGAACGCGCCTTCGACCTGCCCTTCTTCGACCCGACGCGGGGCGGCGATTCGCTTTTGTGGCAGCACCTGTTCTGGCTGTTCGGCCATCCGGAGGTCTACATCATCTTCCTGCCGGCGGCGGGCGCGGTCTCGACCATCATCCCGGTCTTCGCGCGGCGCGAACTGATGGGTTATCGCGCGATCATCGTCGCAATCATCGCCGTCGCATTCCTGTCGTTCGGGCTATGGGTCCATCACATGTTCACGGTGGGCATCCCGCATCTGGCGCTCGCCTTCTTCTCGGCGGCCAGCGCGCTTGTGGCGATCCCGACCGCGGTGCAGATCTTCGCGTGGCTGGCCACGCTGGCGCACGGAAAACCGCGCTTCGACGTGCCGATGCTCTACATCTTCGGCTTCCTTTTCGTCTTCGTGCTGGGCGGGTTGACCGGCGTGATGCTCGCCATGGTGCCGTTCAACTGGCAGGTTCACGACAGCTATTTCGTCGTCGCGCACCTGCATTACGTGCTGGTCGGCGGGTTCGTCTTCCCGATGCTGGCCGCCGCCTATTACTGGCTGCCGCACGTCACCGGACGGCTGACGATGCACAAGATCTCGGTGCCGGCCTTCTGGCTGATCTTCATCGGCTTCAACATGACCTTCTTCATGATGCACCTGACCGGACTGCGCGGGATGCCGCGGAGGGTCCACACCTATCCCTCGGGCGTCGGCTGGGACTGGCTGAACCTTTTGTCCTCCATCGGCGGCTTCATCCTGACGATGGGCTTCGCGCTGATCCTTGTCGACATCATCCTGCAATTCCGCTTCGGCAAGCCTTACCGGCGCAATCCGTGGAGCGCGCGGACGCTGGAATGGGCGCAGCCCAACCCGCCTCCGTCCTACAATTTCGCCGCCCTTCCGCTCGTCGATCGGCGCGCCGACACGCTCGACCCGCACGCGATCGGCAACGAACTTGCCGCCGGCAAGGGATATCTCGGATTCAGCCGCAACGGCTGGCAGGAGACGCTGGGCGTCGACATGACGACGGGGCGGCCGGACCAGACCATCATCCTGCCGAACCGGACCTTCCTGCCGCTGTGGACGGCGATCGCCATCGGCCTGTTCGTCCTGTGCCTGCTGTTCAAGTTCTACTGGCTGTCGCTTGTCCCGCTTGGCCTGACGCTGGTGCTCTGTCTTGCCTGGACCAACGTGACCGGTCTCAAGCACGACCACGGCGAACTCGATGTCGGCGGCGATCTTTCCGTGCCACCGCATTACGAGGCGGACGGGCCGCCCTCCTGGTGGGGCATGGTGCTCCTGCTCGCCTGCAACGGGACGCTCTACGCCTCGCTGATCTTCGCCGTGTTCTTCCTCTGGCTCGTCGCGCCGGGATGGCCGCCGGCCGAACTGCTCGAAACCGGCCTCGTGCTGCCTCTGCTGACGGCCATCGCGCTCGTCGGGGCGGCGCTCCTGTCGCGCATGGCGGTTTCGGCGAATGCCGAAGGCGGCGGAGCGCTGCCGCTGCTGCTCGCCTCGGCCGGCGCCCATGTCGTGAGCGTCGGGCTGCTCCTCTACCTCATCAACACGGCACTGCCCGAGCCGACCGGCCATGCCTATGCCGCGACGGCCTTCGTCACGCTCGCCTATACCGCGATCCATTCCGCGCTCGGCGTCGTCTTCGCGCTTTACGGCGTGTGGCGGATCATGAACGGATTCGTCTCCGCGCGGCGCAGCCTCGATTTGCGGATCGGCAGATTATGGCACGACTATACGGCGCTCACGGGCCTTACCGGTATCGCGCTCGTGCTGATCATGCCGCTGATCGTCGCAATTCAGGGAGGCGGGCAATGATCCTTTCGGAACGCGTTCCGGCGAGCAGGCTGATGTGGCTGCTGGCCGGTTTCATCGTCTGGTCGATCGCCTTCGTCGCGCTTTATTCGGTCCTCTCGGTCGGCTGTGTCTTCGGGTGGGATCAGGTCCATTTCGGTCCCGTTTCCGTGCAGCGGGCCGTGCTTGTGGCGCTGCTCGGCGTCTCGCTCGCTGCCGGATGGTGGGTGGTGCGGATCACCGCGGAACGGCGGCGGGCGGCAGGCGGAGCGGGGCTCGTGCTTCGCCCCTTCATGGAAACGGCGGCGTGGATGGCGGCATGGGCAGCGCTTGCCTCCACCCTTTTCTCGCTCGGGCCGGTTCTTTTCCTCACCGCCTGCCATTGAAGGCGGGTTGCTATCAAAACCACACATTTGCTAGCTCTGCTAAAGCCAACGCGCCCGTTCGGGCCTTCGTCCTGTCCCAACAACGGAAGCCGAGATGGATGATGTGAGAGCGAACCTCGCTCACCCCTCGCCCGCGCAGACCGATGCGCCGGATGCCGACTGGTGGCGCGGTGCGGTGATCTACCAGATCTATCCGCGCTCCTTCCAAGATTCGAACGGAGACGGGATCGGCGACCTCGCCGGCATCGTGCGCCGCCTGCCGCATGTCGCCTCGCTCGGCGTCGACGCGATCTGGATCTCGCCCTTCTTCAAGTCGCCGATGCGCGATTTCGGCTACGACATATCGGACTATCGCGACGTCGACCCGATGTTCGGCACGCTCGACGATTTCGACGCGCTGATCGCCGAGGCGCACCGGCTCGGCATGAAAGTGATGATCGACCTCGTTCTTTCGCACACGGCGCTGGAGCATCCCTGGTTCCTCGAAAGCCGGGTGAACAAAACCAACCCCAAGGCGGACTGGTTCGTGTGGGCCGATCCGAAGCCGGATGGCACGCCGCCCAACAACTGGCTGTCGATGTTCGGCGGTTCGGCCTGGCAGTTCGATTCGCCCCGACGGCAATACTACCTGCACAACTTCCTCGCCGAGCAGCCGGACCTGAATTTTCACAATGCGGAGGTTCAGGGCGAACTGCTCGACATCGTGCGGTTCTGGCTGGAGCGGGGCGTCGACGGCTTCCGGCTCGACGTGATCAATTTCTACTTCCACTCGAAGGGGCTGGAGGACAATCCGCCGCTGCATGAGGATCACCGCAACGATTCCATCGCGCCGTCGGTGAACCCCTACAACTACCAGGACCATCTCTACGACAAGAGCCAGCCGGAGAACCTCGACTTCCTGCGGCGCTTCCGGGCGTTGCTCGACGAATATCCGGGCACGACGGCGGTGGGCGAGGTGGGCGATGCGCAGCGCGGGCTCGACATCGTCGCCGCCTATACGGCCGGCAACGAGCGCGTTCACATGTGCTACGCCTTCGACTTCCTCCAGCCGATGAAGATCACGGCGCCGAACGTGCGGCGCGTGCTGGAGGAATTCGAGACGGTGGCGCGGACGGGATGGTCGTGCTGGGCGTTCTCCAACCACGACGTGATGCGGCACGCCTCGCGCTGGGGCGAGGGCGAGGCCGATCCGGTCGCCTACAACAAGATCGTCTCGGCACTGCTGTTCTCGCTGCGTGGCTCGGTCTGCCTTTACCAGGGCGAGGAACTCGGCCTGCCGGAATCCGAGCTTGCCTTCGAGGATCTGCGCGACCCCTACGGCATCCGGTTCTGGCCCGAATATCGCGGCCGCGACGGCTGCCGCACGCCGATGGTCTGGGAAGAGGGCGACCATGCGTCGGGCTTTTCAGAGGCCGTGCCGTGGCTGCCAGTGGCACCGGCGCATGGACCGCTGTCGGTCTCCGCTCAGGTCGGGCGGCCGGATTCGGTGCTGGAGCACTATCGGCGGTTTCTGTCCTTCCGGCGCCGTCACAAGGCGCTGGTGAAGGGGTCGATCACCTTCCTCGTGGCGGAGGGGGACGCGCTGGTGTTCGAGCGGCGCGATGCGGAAGAGCGGATGCTTTGCGCGTTCAATCTCGGATCGGGATGGGTATCGCTGGCGGTGGAGGATTTGAAGCTTGCGGCATTGGACGAGCATGGGTTCGCCGGGACCTATGAGAAGAGCGAGATCAGGCTCGGGCCTTATGGGGCGTTTTTCGCCTCGATGGTCTGACGCGACCGGGCATCGCGCACCTGCGACCACGCAAACACAATGACGAAGACCGCCGACATGACGAGGACGATGGTCGGGGCGGGGGCGGAGTCGAGGAAGAAGGAGAGGTAGATGCCGGTCGCGGCCGAGAGGACCGCGATGATGGCGCTGGTGACGACCATCGAGCGGAACGTCCGTGTCAGAAGGAACGCAGTGGCGCCGGGGGCGATGAGGAAGGCGATGGCGAGGATGATGCCGACAGCTTGCAGACCACCGACGATGGTCAGCGAGAGCATCGTCAGGAGGCCGTAGTGCAGCAGCCGGACCTTGAGACCGACCGTGCGCGCGTGGCCGGGGTCGAAGGAGAACAGCATGAGATCGCGGCCGAAGACGATGAGGGCGAGAACGGTCGCGCCTGCGATGGCACCTGTTTCGGCAATGTCGCGCCAGATGGTGCCGAGGACGTCGCCGAAGAGGATGTGGTTCAGATGAACGCTCGTCTCGACCGCGACGAACATGACAAGGCCGAGACCGAACATGCCCGAGAAGACGACGCCCATGGCGGTGTCTTCCTTGATGCGCGAATTATCCTTCAGGAAGCCTGTGGCAATGGCGCAGAAGAGGCCGGCCGCGAAGGCGCCCGCCGCCAGCGGCAGGCCGGCGATATAGGCGAGGACGATGCCCGGCAGCACGGCATGGCTGATGGCGTCGCCCATCAGCGACCAGCCCTTGAGCACCAGATAGGGCGACAAAAGCCCCATCGGCAGAGCGACGAGCACCGCGATCACGATCGCCTGGACCATGAAGGGGAACTGGAACGGCAGCAAGAGCGTGTCGATCATAGGGTCCGCCCGCGTTCGAGGCGCGCCGCGCGGCGACCGGCGACAAGGCCATGTTTCGGCGCGAACAGGAAGGCGGCAATGAAGACGAGCATCTGGAGCACGACGATCACGCCGCCCGTCGCGCCGTCGAGATGGAAACTCGCATAGGCGCCGAGGAAACTGGTCAGCGAGCCGATGGCGACGGCGATGACGATGAGACGCGGAAAGCGGTCGGTCAGGAGATAGGCGGTGGCGCCCGGCGTCACCACCATCGCGATGACGAGGAAGGCGCCGACCGTCTGGAGCGCAGCGACCGTGGAGGCGGCAAGTAGCGTGAAGAAGACGGTCTTCAGGACATTCGGCCGGAGGCCGATCGAGCGCGCGTGATTCTCGTCGAAGAAAACGACCATCAGGTCGCGCCACTTGGCGATGAGGATCGCAAGCGAGATGCCGGAAATGAGGACGAGTTGGAACGTGTCGGCCGGCGTGATGGCGAGGATGTTGCCGAGGACGATTGTCTGGATCGAGACCGAAGCGGGCGAGAGCGAGATCATGAACAGGCCGAGGCCGAAGAAGGAGGTGAAGATCAGCCCGATCACCGCGTCCTGGCGCAGTCTGGTCTGCGCCGACAGGAACAGCATGGCGCCGGCGGCGAGCCCGCCGGAGAGGAACGCGCCTGCGGCGAAGGGCAGGCCGAGCATGTAGGCGCCGGCGACGCCGGGCACGATGGCATGACTGAGCGCGTCGCCGATGAGCGACCAGCCCTTGAGCATCAGATAGGCCGAAAGAAACGCGCAGGTGCCGCCGACCAGCGCGCTGACCCACATCGCATTGAAGATGTAGGCATAGGTGAAGGGCTCGACAATGGCCTGGATCATTCGTCGGCCCCGCGCATCTTTTTCGCCTCGTCGCCATAAAGCACGAAGGGGCGTTCGTCGTCGGTGAGGACGGTCACGCTGCGCGCATCGGCATCGTCGTGGAGGTCTGACCCGCCGAGGGTGAAGTGACGCAGCACGCCGCCGAATGCCTTTTGCAAATTCTCGTGGGTGAAGACCTGTTCGGTCGGACCGGCGGCGAGCACGGTCTTGTTCAACAGCACCGCGCGGTCGCAATATTCCGGCACAGAGCCGAGATTGTGGGTCGAGACCAGCATGATGCGGCCTTCGCCACGCAACTCCTGGAGGAGATTGATGATCGCCTCCTCGGTGGTGACGTCGACGCCGGTGAAGGGCTCGTCGAGCAGGATGACCTGGCCTTCCTGCGCCAGCGCGCGGGCGAGGAAGACGCGCTTCTTCTGGCCGCCGGACAGTTCGCCGATCTGGCGCTTGCGATAGGACGCCATGCCGACGCGCGCCAGCGCCGCGTCGACCATGCGCCGGTCTTCGCGAGAGGCGATGCGCAGGAAGCCCATATGGCCGTAGCGGCCCATCATGACGACGTCCTCGACGAGGACGGGGAAATTCCAGTCGACCTCCTCGGCCTGCGGGACATAGGCGACGATGTTGCGCTTCAGGGCGCGGCCGGCGGGTTCGCCCAGAATCGTGACGCGGCCGGAGCCCGACGGGACGAAGCCCATGATCGCCTTGAACAGCGTCGACTTGCCGGAGCCGTTGACGCCGACCAAGGCGGTGATGGTGCCGCGCGGAATGGCGAAGGACGCATCGCGCAGGGCGGTCTGGCCATTGCGATAGGTGACCGTCACATTTTCGATCGTGAGGCCGTCGCCGCCCTGGGGAGCGGGGACGGCGATCGGTTTTCGGCCTTCGACGTTCATTCCGACAGGCCCTTGACGATGGTTTCCGTGGTGACGCGCAGAAGATCGAGATAGGTCGGCACGGGACCGCCCTCCTCCGAAAGCGAATCGACATACAGGACGCCGCCATAGGCCGCGCCGGTCTCGCGGGCGACCTGTTCGGCCGGGGCGGACGAAACCGTGCTTTCGGAGAAGATCGCGGGAATGGAATTTTCGCGCATCGCGTCAATGACGCGGCGGATCTGCTGCGGCGTGCCCTGGGCGTCGGCGTTGATCGGCCAGAGATAAAGTTCCTTCAGGCCGAGATCGCGGGCGAGATAGGAAAACGCGCCCTCGCTGGTGACGAGCCAGCGGCGTTCATCTGGAATTTCGCCGAGCGCCTCACGCATCGGCGCGACCATCGCCTCGATCTTCACCTTGTATGCGTCCGCGTTGGCGCGATAGGTCGCGGCATTGTCGGGATCATGCGCGGCAAAGGCGGCGGCGATGTTGTCGATATAGATCAGGGCGTCGCTGTGCGACATCCAGGCATGGGGGTTCGGCTGGCCCTCATAGGGACCGCCGCCAATGCCCATCGGCTCGATGCCCTCCGTCACCACGACGCTCGGCACGTCGGACAGGTTGGCGAAAAAGCGCTCGAACCAGAGTTCGAGGTTGAGCCCGTTCCACAAGATCAGGTCGGCGTCCTGCGCGCGGACGAGATCGCGCGGGGTCGGCTGGTATTCATGGATTTCCGCACCGGGACGGGTGATCGATTCCACCACCGCGGCATCGCCGGCGACGTTGCGCGCCATGTCGGCGATGACGGTGAAGGTCGTCACGACCTTGAACCGGTCATCCTGAGCGTATGCAGGTGCCGTAGCGGCGATGAACGCCACGGCAAGGATGAGGCGGCACAGGATGGTCATGGAAGGGCTCCGGTCAGTTTGCATCGCGACATACGTAGCGTCACGCGAAACGGACGTCAATGCAATTGCAAATCGTTTGCAACTAAACATGTCAGTTGCGAAACGCGGTCTTTGCATCGCATTCCCAACTGCCGCATAATCAGGGGCATGAACGAGACGCTGCCGATCCGACCCGACTACGAAGGCGAGTTGCGCAAGGCGGGCGTGCGGATCACGCGGCCGCGCAAGGTGATCCTGTCGATCCTGGCCGATGCGGGCGACCACCCGGACGCGCTGGAGATCTTCAAGCGCGCGGTCGGAATCGATTCGGGGGTTTCGCTGTCGACCGTCTACCGGACGATGAAACTGCTGGAGGGCGTCGGCGCGATCCACCGCCATGCGTTCGAAGGCGGTCCGTCACGGTTCGAGCCGGCGGGGGTGGAGCATCACGACCATCTGATCGACCTCGACACGGGCGACGTGATCGAGTTCCATTCGGAAAGGATCGAGGAATTGCAGCAGGAGATCGCGCGCGAACTCGGCTATGAGATCGTGCATCACCGACTGGAGCTTTACGGGCGAAAGCGGCGGGCGAAGAAGACTTCGCGGGGCGGATAGCAATCTTCGGCGGCACGGAATGAGTCCCGGATAGCCGCTTTTCGCTTCGCTCAATGCGGCCTTCCGGGATGACGCCTTCTGACGGATCAAGCCGCCAGACAGGCGGCGCAGGTGCCGCGGATCTCGATCACCGTCTTGGACGGCTTGAAGCCGCGTTCGCGCGACCGCTCGGACAGGTGCTGCTGGACCATGGCGTCGGAAAACTCCTCGACCTGTCCGCATTTCTCGCAGATCGCAAAGGCGATGCTGCCATGGCCGTGGCACTGCGGATGGGCGCAAGCGACGAAGGAATTGATCGATTCCAGCCGGTGAATCAGCCCGTAATCGAGCAATTTGTCCAGCGCCCTATAGACTTGCAGGGGCGCACGGAAACCCCGATCCCGCAGCCGGTCGAGGATCGTATAGGCCGACAGCGGCCCGTCGGCCGCCGACAGCGCGCCCAGCACCATTTCCTGGTTCTTGGTCAGATCGTGTTGCGCACTCATCGCAGGACTCCTGCCGGGTGACGGTTGAAGGACAACAGGCTGAGCAGAAACAGCACAAGCGCGGCAACGACGATCGAGGGACCGGACGGCGTGTCGAAATGCAGCGAACCGTAGAGACCGCCGACGACCGCGACGACGCCGATCAGCGAGGCGAACAGGGCCATGCGCTCCGGCGTCGAGGAAAAGCGCCGTGCGGTCGCGGCCGGGATGATCAGCAACGAGGTGATCAGCAGGATGCCGACGATCTTCATCGCGATCGCAATGACGAGCGCCATCAGGAGCATGAAGACGAAGCGCGAGCGTTCGGGCGCCATGCCCTCGGCTTCGGCCAGTTCCTCATTCACCGTCGCCGCCAGAAGCGGCTTCCACAGCCAGGCCATCAGCCCGAGAATGATCGCACCGCCGCCATAGACGAAGGCGATGTCGGTCCGCGAGACGGCCAGAATGTCGCCGAAGAGAAAGCCCATCAAGTCGACGCGGACCCAGCTCATGAAGGCGACCATCACCAGTCCGAGCGCCAGCGTCGAATGCGACAGGATGCCGAGCAGCGCGTCGGTCGATAGCGCGCCGCGCCTTTGCAGCAGCAAAAGCGCGATGGAGACCAGCGATGCGACGAGGAAGACGCCCGCCATCAGATTGATCTGGAACAAAAAGGCGAGCGCGACTCCGAGCAGGGCCGAATGGGCCATCGTGTCGCCGAAATAGGCCATGCGCCGCCAGACGATGAAGCAGCCGAGCGGGCCGACGGTCAGCGCAAGGCCGATGCCGGCGATGAGGGCACGGGTGAAAAAACCGTCAAGCATCGCGATGTCCATGGGACCGTTCATGGGAATGGTCGTGCGCATGATCATGATGGCCATCGCCCGGATGGCAATGATCGGTAACCGTGCCGTCGCCATGGAGAACGCGGCCGTCCGCCAGATGGGTGTGGTCGTGGCGGTGGCGATAGATCGCCAGCGTCTCTGCCGCGCGCGCGCCGAAGAGCTTCAGATATTCCGGGCTCGCCACGACATTTTGCGGCGTGCCGCGACAGCAGACATGACCGTTGAGACAGATGACCGTATCGGTATCGGCCATGACGACATGCAGGTCGTGCGAAATCAGGAGGATGCCGCATCCCGTGCGGTCGCGAATGCGGCGGATGAGTTCGTAAAGCGCGACCTCGCCGGAAAAGTCGACGCCCTGAACGGGCTCGTCGAGCACCAGAAGGTCGGGATTGCGCACCATGGCGCGGGCGAGAAGCGTGCGCTGGAACTCGCCGCCGGAGAGCGTCTGCACCTCGGCTTTGGCAAGATGGGCGACGCCGGTCGCCTCCAGCGCTTCGGCGACCTGCATCGCGGAAGGCGTGCCGGTGAGCTTCATCAGGCGCTCGACCGTCAGGGGCAGCGTCCAGTCGATGGCAAGCCGCTGCGGCACATAGCCGACCTTGAGGCCGGGCTTGCGCGCGACCGCGCCTTCCTGCGGCTTCAGGATGCCGATCGCGGTCTTGGCCGTGGTGCTCTTGCCCGAGCCGTTCGGGCCGATGAGCGTGACGATCTCGCCGGGGCGAATTTCCATGTCCACGCCACGCACCAGCCAGCGGCCCGCGCGATGGACGCCTGCGCCGGTCATCCGCACCAGGGGATCGCCCGTCTTGTCGATCGTCTTCAGCATTCGCGTGTCTTTAGCGTTTTTCGTCCGGAACGGGTTGCCAGCCCGCTATATCCGACGTTATAGCGTTACGCAACGAATGTAATACCATAACAGCCATGAGGAGCATCCCGCATGAAGAGATTTCGCACAGCCCTTTTTGCCGGGACCGCCTTGACGATCGTTTCGGCGGCACCGGCGGTGGCGCTCGACGGCGTGGTCGCCTCGATCAAGCCCGTCCATTCGCTGGTGGCCGCCGTGATGGGCGATGTCGGCGCGCCGTCGCTGCTCGTCTCCGGCGCGGGTTCGCCGCACACCTATTCGATGCGTCCCTCCGAAGCGCAGATGCTGGAAAGCGCCTCGTTGATCTTCTGGGTCGGTCACGATCTGGAAATGTTCCTCGACGGCCCGCTCGACACGCTGGCCGGCAATGCGACAGTCGTCGAACTCGGCGAGGCGGACGGATTGACGCGGCTTGCCTATCGCGAGGGCGGTCCGTTCGAGAGCCACGAGCACGACCATGAGGCGGAAGCCGAAGGCGAACACGATCCTGCTCATGAATCGGCATCGCACGACGCCGACGACGCACATGATCATGCCCACGAGCACGAAGAGGCGGCCGCCGAAAGCGACCACGCTCATGAGCATGAAGACGACGAGGCCGAGGCGGCCGAGGCTGCTCATTCGCATGAGCACGCCCATGAAGACGAGGCCGATGCCGGCGGCGCGCACGACCACGCACATGAGGCCGAGGCCGGCCATGCACATGGCGCCTACGACATGCATTTCTGGCTCGACCCGGAAAACGCCAAGGTCATGGTGCGCGAGATCGAGGCGGCCCTGAGTGCGGCCGATCCGGATAACGCGCAGACCTACGCCGCCAATGCGGCCGCGACGACGGAACGGCTGGACGTTCTTCTGACCGAGACGCAGGCGGCAATAGACAATGTCGACAATCGCGGTTTCATCGTCTTTCACGACGCCTACCAGTACTACGAAAATCGATTTGGGATCGAGGCTGCCGGATCGATCACCGTGAGCCCGGAAGTCATGCCCGGCGCGCAGCGCCTCACGGACATCCAGGAGCGGGTGCGCGAACTCGGCGCGGCCTGCGTCTTCTCCGAACCGCAGTTCGAGCCGCGGCTGGTCTCCGTCATCACCGAAGGAACCGAGGCGAAAGCCGGCGTGCTCGATCCGCTGGGTGCCGATCTGGAAGAAGGAGCGGAACTCTATTTCGAGCTGATCGGCAATCTCACGACCTCCCTGACGACCTGTCTCAGCGAAAGCTGAGCCTGTCCGTCTCTACGAGTGGGGGCGGACCGCTGGCCCGCCCCCTTCTCTTTGCCCTTCGATGTTACACTATAACATGGAGCCCGCCTTGGCCCACGATCACCGCCTGCCCGTCACCGTGCTTTCCGGCTTTCTCGGCGCCGGCAAGACGACGCTTCTGAATCACGTCCTCAACAATCGCGAGGGTCGGCGCGTCGCCGTCATCGTCAACGACATGAGCGAGGTGAACATCGATGCCGCCCTGGTGCGCGACGGCGGCGCAAATCTGTCGCGCACGGACGAAAAGCTGGTCGAGATGACCAATGGCTGCATCTGCTGCACCTTGCGCGACGATCTCCTGGCCGAAGTGCGGCGGCTTGCAGCCGAGGGCCGATTCGACAATCTTCTGATCGAATCGACCGGGGTTTCAGAACCGCTGCCCGTGGCCGCGACTTTCGAGTTCCGCGACGAGGCAGGGGAAAGCCTCTCAGACATCGCGCGGCTCGACACGATGGTGACCGTGGTCGACGCAGCCAATCTCCTGAAGGATTATTCGTCCTCCGATTTCCTGCGCGACCGTGGCGAGACGGCCGGCGCGGGCGACGATCGCACGCTGGTCGACCTGCTCGTCGAGCAGATCGAATTCGCCGACACGATCGTCCTCAACAAGATCGGCAGCGCCAGAGCGGGTGAACTGGACATGGCACGCAGCATCATCCGCGCGCTGAACCCCGATGCCCATGTGATCGAAACGGATTTCGCGCGCGTCGGCCTCGGCGATGTTCTCGACACCGGCCGCTTCGACTTCGCCAAGGCCGAGACGCATCCGCTGTGGTTCAAGGAACTGAACGGCTTTGCCGACCATGTGCCCGAGACCGAGGAATATGGCGTGCGCTCCTTCGTTTATCGCGCACGGCGGCCGTTCCAGCCGGCGAAACTGAAGGAATTCGTCAATCGTGAATGGCCGGGCGTGATCCGCGCCAAAGGATTCTTCTGGCTGGCGACGCGGCCCGATTTCGTAGGCGAGATCAGCCAGGCCGGCGCGCTGGTGCGCACGCAAAAGCGGGGCTGGTGGTGGGCGGCGGTGCCCAAGGCGCGCTGGCCGAACGATCCCGACTGGCACGCCGCCATGGCGAACTATCTCGACCCCGTCTGGGGCGACCGGCGGCAGGAGATCGTGTTCATCGGCACCCATCCGATGAACGAGGTGCGCATCAAGGCGGAACTCGATGCCTGCCTCGTCGACGCGCCGATCTTCATGCCAGACCTGTGGAAGGGGTTGCCCGATCCGTTCCCGAGCTGGACGCGGCCGGCAGCTTAGCCGTCCTCGAAACCCTGCAGAACGCCGACCGCGTTGACGGCGATTTCTGCGACGGCGTAGCCGCCTTCCATCACAAAGAGCGTCGGCAGGCCGAGAGCCGCGAGGCGGCGGCCGATCTTCGGATAGTCGCCCGTCGTCAGCCTGAATTTCGAGATCGGGTCCTTCTCGAACGTGTCGACGCCGAGGGACACGATGACGACATCCGGCGCATAGGCCGCGAGCCGGCGACAAGCTTCTTCCAGCGCCTCGGCCCACTCATCGTAGGTCGTGCCGAAGGGCATCGGGAAATTGTGGTTGAAACCTGCGCCAGCACCCGCGCCCGTCTCGTCGGCATGGCCGAGGAAGAAGGGATATTCGACCAGCGGATCGGCATGGAGGTTGATGACCTGCACGTCGGCGCGGGCATAGAAGATTTCCTGCGTGCCATTGCCGTGGTGGTAATCGACGTCGAGGATGGCGACGCGGCTGGCGCCATTGTCGAGAAACCGTTGAGCGGCGACGGCGGCGTTGTTGATGAAGCAGTAGCCGCCCATGAAGTTCGACCCGGCATGATGGCCGGGCGGACGGCAGAGCGCGAAGGCGGCGCGCTCGCCCGCCTGAACCAAACCAGCCGCCGTCAGCGCCGTGTCGTGCGAAGACTTGACCGCATCCCAGGTGCCTTTGACGAAGGTCGCGCCGCCGTCGAAGGAATAGAAGCCAAGGCGCGCATCGATCTTCTTCGGCTCGACATCGCCGCGCAGGCCGCGCGTCGGCCATGTGAAGGGGATCGCGGTGCCGGCGCGGCCGGTCTTTTCCCATTCGGGATAGACCTGCGGCAGAAAATCGATGAAGGCCGGACTGTGAACCTTCTTTGCCGTCTCCAGATCTTGCGCATCCGGCTCGGATATCGAACCCAGGCCGACCTCTTCGATCCGCGCCCTGATGAATTCGGCGCGCGACGGCATCTCGAAAGCCGGCACGATTGCGCCGTCGATCAATTCGAGATTGCCGGAATGGCCGGCATGACGTGGGGAGAAGACGGTTTTCATGAACGATCCTCGGCTTGCGGTTCGGCAAAACTAACCGCGGCAGGCTCGACCTGCCAACCGCGCAACTGTGGGCCAGACGTGAAAAAGGCCCCGCCCGAAAGCGGAGCCTTCTGCCGGACCAGGTCCGCTCAGTCGCGAGCGGTCCAGTCGTCGTATTACTGGCATCGATGGTCCGAAAATCGGCAGCCCTTTTCGATAAGATGCCTGGGCGATCAGTGGCGGGCCGACCAGTCGTCGATCTCGCGTTCGGCTTCTTCCTGGCTCTTGCCGTAATGAGCCTGGATCTTTCCTGCCAGTTCCTTGCGATTGCCCTTGATCACATCGAGATCGTCATTGGTGAGCTTGCCCCATTGCTGCTGGGCCTTGCCCTTGAACTGCTCCCAATTGCCTTCGATCTGATTCCAATTCATGGCCAAATTCCTTCCTCGTTCTGCACCTTGGTGACGGATTTGCTGCCGTCCTGCTCAGCTAACGTGGAAGGGTGAAAGCGGTTCCGTTTCCCGTGGCTTGCACAAGGGGGCGGCTCGGCGCATATTCCATAACAGTTATCGAAAGGAAGATCGCCATGGCCGTCAGCGCCGAACTTGGAACGCATCTCGAGCAATTCGTCGCAAAGCTGGTGAGTTCTGGACGCTACAATTCGAAAAGCGAAGTCTTGCGTGACGGGCTGCGCCTGCTGGAAGAGCGGGAGGCAAAGCTTGCCGTGCTCGATGCGATGGTCGCGGAGGGGCTGGCGGATATCGACGCCGGCCGCGTTCACGACGCGGAAGACGTGTTCGACGAACTGGAGGCCGAAATCCGGGCACTGGCCGTGTCCCGCTCGTGAAGGTCGTCATCTCGGCAGCGGCCAGAGCGGATATCCGCCAGATCGGCCTATGGATTGCGCGTTCTAACCCGGTTCGGTCGCTCACCTTCGTTGCCGAACTGCGATCGGCTTGTCTCGGGTTGGCAACGCTGACTGAACGCTTCCAGCTTGTTCCCCGTTATGAAAAACGCGGTATTCGTCGCAGGGTCCACGGCAACTACCTCATCCTCTACGAAGTCGATCCTGTGCATGTTCGCGTGGTTCGCGTGATCCATGGCGCGACGGATTACCGGCACCTTCTCGGCGACTCTTCTCATTCATGAAAAACCCCGCCGGATCGCTCCGGCGGGGTTTTTCATCCGTTCAACGAAACCAAGCGGCCTAGTTGTCGGTGTTCTGCTTCTTCAGCGCGGCGCCGAGAATGTCGCCGAGCGAAGCGCCCGAATCGGTCGAACCGTACTGGGCGACCGCTTCCTTCTCCTCGGCGATTTCGAGCGCCTTGATGGAGACGGAGAGGCGACGGGTCTTCTTGTCGAACTGCGTGACGCGCGCATCGACCTTCTGGCCGACCGAGAAGCGCTCGGGGCGCTGCTCGTCGCGGTCGCGCGATAGGTCCGAGCGCTTCACGAAGCTCTCGATGTCGTGGTCGACGAGGTTGACCTCGATGCCACCGTCCTTGATGGCGGTGACCTCACAGGTGACGATCGCGCCCTTGCGCAGTTCGCCGGAAGCGGCGGCATCGCCGATCGCATCCTTGCCAAGCTGCTTTATGCCGAGCGAGATGCGCTCCTTCTCGATGTCGACGTCGAGAACCTGCGCCTGCACCATGTCGCCGCGGTTGTACTCCTCGATGACCTGCTCGCCCGGACGCGTCCAGTCGAGATCGGAGAGGTGAACCATGCCGTCGACATCGCCTTCGAGACCGATGAACAGGCCGAATTCGGTCTTGTTCTTGACCTCGCCCTCGACCAGCGAACCGGACGGATAGGTGCGGGCGAACACTTCCCAAGGATTCTCGAGCGTCTGCTTGAGACCGAGCGAAATGCGGCGCTTCTGCGGGTCGACTTCGAGCACGACCACGTCGACTTCCTGAGTCGTCGACAGGATCTTGCCGGGGTGGACGTTCTTCTTGGTCCAGGACATCTCGGAGACGTGGATGAGGCCTTCGATGCCCGGTTCCAGCTCGACGAACGCTCCGTAGTCGGTGATGTTCGTGACCTTGCCGGTGACGCGCTTGCCGATCGGATAGCGCGTGCCGATGCCTTCCCACGGATCTGCCTCGAGCTGCTTCATGCCGAGCGAGATGCGGTGGGTTTCCTGATTGATGCGGATGATCTGGACCTTGACGGTCTGGCCGATCGACAGGATTTCCGTCGGGTGGTTGACGCGGCGCCAGGCCATGTCGGTGACGTGCAGCAGGCCGTCGATGCCGCCGAGGTCGACGAACGCACCATAGTCGGTGATGTTCTTGACGACGCCTTCGACGACCTGACCCTCTTCGAGGTTCTGGACGATCTCCGAACGCTGCTCGGCGCGGCTCTCTTCAAGCACGGTGCGGCGCGAGACGACGATGTTGCCGCGGCGCTTGTCCATCTTGAGGATTTCAAAGGGCTGCGGGTTGTGCATCAGCGGCGTGACGTCGCGGATCGGGCGGATGTCCACCTGCGAACGCGGCAGGAAGGCCACGGCACCGTCGAGATCGACCGTGAAACCGCCCTTGACCTGATTGAAGATGATGCCTTCGACGCGCTCGCCGGCCTCGAACTTGGCTTCGAGCTTGACCCAGCTTTCCTCGCGGCGCGCCTTGTCGCGCGACAGCATGGCTTCGCCCAGCGCATTCTCGATGCGCTCGACATAGACTTCGACTTCGTCGCCGACCTTGAGTTGCCCGTCCTTGGCCTTGGCGCCGAATTCCTTCAGCGGGACGCGACCTTCGACCTTCAGGCCGACGTCGATGATGGCCATGTCCTTTTCGATGGCCGTGACGAGACCCTTGACGACGGAACCTTCGGCCGAATGGCTCTCGGAGAACGACTCCTCGAGAAGGCTGGCGAAATCGTCACGGGTGGGGTTTGCGTTTGACATTTAAGCTCCTGGAAGCTCGGGCATGACCTCGAGCGGCGCCGGGGTTGGTGTTGACATGACCTTTCGTCGCATCGACCTTCAATGGTCGAAATTTCGGCGCAGGATGCGACGCGGCCGGTTCGTATCAAAAACCGAATGCCCGCGATCGCGACCCTTGCGGTTGCGAGGCAGGCCGTCCGGTCTTCAGGACTTCGTCCGGGAAGCGAGCCGATCGTCGATCAGGGATTTCGCCGCCTGGAAGGCCGCTTCTATATCCATTTGCGTCGTGTCGAGCAAGTGCGCGTCGTCGGCGGGCTTCAAGGGCGAATCGGTGCGGCCCATGTCGCGGGCGTCGCGGCGGGCGATGTCGGCCAGAACGTCGTCATAGGAGACGTCCGGTGCGTCCTGGTGGCGGCGCAACGCGCGGGCTTCCGGAGAGGCGGTGACATAGAGCTTCACGTCGGCATCCGGGCAGACGACCGTGCCGATGTCGCGCCCGTCGAGCACGGCGCCGGGTGGGGTCGAAGCGAAATCGCGCTGCTTGGCGACGAGCGCACGGCGCACGGCCGGCATGACCGCGACGCGCGAGGCCGCCTCGCCGACGCCGTATTCGGAAAGCTGATGGCGGTCGAGCGCCGACAAGTCGAGCGCCGCAGCAACCTGCTCGGCCAAGTTTTCGTCGTCGAGGGACAAATCCTCCAGCAACAGAGCGCGGGCGACGGCGCGATAGGTCAGGCCGGTGTCCAGGTGCGGCAGGCCGTAATGGTCGGCAAGGCGACGCGCGAGCGTGCCCTTGCCGGACGCGGCGGGGCCGTCGATCGCGATGACGAGCAGATCGGTCAGGCCGGTCATTCGATTTCCGCGCCTAGCGACGCCATCAGGCTCATGAATTCGGGGAAGCTCGTCGCGATCATCGCGCGGTCGTCGACGGTGACGGGCTTTTCGGCGGCAAGGCCCATGACGAGGAAGGACATGGCGATGCGGTGGTCGAGATGGGTCCGGACGATGCCGCCGCCAAGACCCTTGCCGCTGGGACGGCCGGTGACGCGCAGGAAATCGTGCCCCTCGACGCAAGAAACGCCATTGACCTTGAGCCCGTCGGCGGTCGCCGTCAGCCGGTCGCTTTCCTTCACGCGGAGTTCGTCGACGCCCTCCATCACGGTCTCGCCCTCGGCAAGGGACGCGGCAACGGCGAGGACGGGATACTCGTCGATCATGAACGGCGCGCGGGCTGGCGGGACGGTCACGCCCTTGAGCTCGGAATGGCGCACGCGCAGGTCCGCGACATCCTCGCCGCCGGCATCGCGGCGGTTCAGAAGCTCGATCGAGGCGCCCATTTCGAGGAGCGTTTCGATCAGGCCGGTTCGCGTCGGGTTCATCAGGACGTTCTCGATCGTCACGTCAGAGCCGGGAACGATCAGCGCGGCGACGAGCGGAAAGGCGGCGGAGGACGGATCGCCAGGAACGGCGATGGTGCGTCCCGTCAGCTTGCTCTCGCCGACGAGGCGGATGTGCCGGACGCCCTGCGCATCGGTCTCGACGTCGAGTTCGGCGCCGAATCCCTTCAGCATCTTCTCCGTATGGTCGCGCGTCATCACTGGCTCGATGACCGTGGTGATGCCCGGCGTGTTGAGACCGGCGAGAAGCACGGCGGACTTGACCTGCGCCGACGCCATGGGCACGCGATAGGTGATCGGGGCGGCGCGTTTCGGGCCGCGCAAGGTGAGCGGCATACGATCGCCTTCTGCCGAAGACACGATCTGCGTGCCGAATTCGCGCAACGGGTCGAGCACGCGCTTCATCGGCCGCTTCGACAGGCTCTCGTCGCCGATGAAGGTCGTTTCCATGTCGTAGGTCCCGACAAGGCCCATGGTCAGACGCGAACCGGTTCCGGCATTGCCGAAATCGAGCGGGGCCTCTGCTTCCAGCAGTGCGCCATTGCCGGTGCCACTGACGATCCACTCGCTTCCGGTTTTCGCGATTGCGGCACCCATCGCCTTCATCGCCTCGCCTGTGCGCAGCACGTCCTCGCCTTCCAGAAGACCGGTGATGCGCGTCTGGCCGGCTGCCAGGCCGCCGAACATCAAGGAGCGGTGAGAGATCGATTTGTCGCCCGGGACACGCACCGTTCCGGCAAGCGGATGAGCGGCGCGGGCGGTCGCTGGTTTCGGCTGGGTTCGTACAGACATGCGAGGCTCTTGCGGACAGACGTGGCGCGGACGCCGGACAGACGGGATGGCGGCTTCCTAACACGCGCTTTCGCGCTGGTCATCCCTGCGCGACCCGGCGCGTCGATTGCTGGTTGACATAGGCTTTGACAGCCGGTCATTCAGTGTTTATGGGGACCGCACTTTTCATCCGAACGCGACCGTTTTTGCCCGTCCCGAAGATCGGGAGCATCTGGCGGCGCCGAAGCCCGAAGACACGATGAGGCTCACCGTGGCTAAACCCGAACTTGGCACCAAGCGCATCTGCCCCGAGACGGGCCGGAAATTCTATGATCTGAATAAGGATCCGGTCGTTTCTCCCTATACCGGCCAGTCCTATCCACGCTCCTATTTCGAGAGCGGCTCGCCGGCCGAGGATGAGGAAGAGATCGAAGAGAAGGAAGTCGACGAGGTCGAGGAGGGCGACGTCGACACGGTTTCGCTCGAGGAAGCCGACGAGGAAATCAAGGGCGGCTCCGACGTTTCCGATGCCGACGACGATGAGGACGATGTCGATCTCGACGATGATGACGACACCTTCCTCGCCGACGACGATGACGAGGACGAGGACGGCCTCGACGACATCATCGGCGTCGGTGACGACGACGACGACGCCTGACGCCACGTCGTTTGCCCGAAGCCTTCGTTCTCGCGCTTTTGGGCTTGCAATCGATCCGGGGCGGCGCTAGAAGCCGCCTCGCACCGGCAGATACCGTCGGTCTGGGGCCATAGCTCAGCTGGGAGAGCGCCTGCATGGCATGCAGGAGGTCAGCGGTTCGATCCCGCTTGGCTCCACCATTTCTTCTATCTAACGGCAGTTCGCTTTGCTCACGCGTCCGATAGGGCGGGCGAAAGCCCGGGCCGCAGTCGCGGCCTGATATCGCCGTGAAACCTGCCTCTTCGCTTTCATCTCTCCGTAGACATGCCTTGCGGGTGATCGAGCCTCCATGCTTACTGTTCACGACTTGTCCCGCATCGCCAACGAGGCCCGCGTGAACCGATTCCGTCAATTTCTGGCCGTCTTGATCCTGATCGGAGCACCCGCGACGGTCGCGGTTGCGCAGGAGCGGCCAGCCGCGGACCAGATCCTGCACAACTGGTATAGGATGGTGCTCGAACTGGTGCGTCACACGCCGACCTATTCGCCACCTGTCGCCAGCCGGGCCTTCGCCTATCTGGGCGTCATCGCCTATGAGGCCGCGGCGGGCGGCGCGGACCTCGTCTCGCTTTCCGGGCAGTTGAACGGGTTCGAGCCTGGCCCAGTGCGCGAAACCGGTGCGGCCTATGACGAGGCGATAATCATGCAGGCGGCGATGGCATTCGCCGTGCGCAATTTCTTCGGCAATACCGGTCCGACGGGGCAGCGCGCCATGAAGGCGATGGAAGCACAGCTTTCGCAGGTGAGCGCCGCGGGGGTGCCCGACGCCATCGCCGCGCGCAGCGTCGAATTCGGCGAGGCGATCGGCGCACATGTGCTCGACTGGTCCCAGGACGATGGCGGCGCGGTCGTCGAGAATATGGGCTTTCCGTTCGACCATGCGCTGAACAGCCGACCGGGGGCCTGGGCGCCGACCAGTCTCGTCGCGCAGCAGCAGGCGCCGCTTCTGCCCCGATGGGGCGAGAACCGCAGTTTCGCCATGCCGACCGGCGCGTCATGCCCACTGCCCGCGCCACCTGCCTATAGCGAGAAGGCCGGGTCCGACTTCCACGCCGAGGCGCTCGAGGTCTACGAGACCGCCAAGACGCTAACGCCGGAACAGGCCACGATCGCGCGGTTCTGGTCGGACGACCCGATGCTCTCGCCGACGCCGCCCGGCCATTGGATATCCATCGCCATGGACATTCTTCAGGACAGGAAGGCGGATGCGGGCGAACGCGCGGATCTTCTTGCGCGGCTGGGCGTCGCGATGGCGGATGCCTTCATCGGATGCTGGCACGCCAAGTACGAATTCGACCTGATACGGCCCGTCACCTATATCCGCCGGGTCATCGATCCGAACTGGCAGCCGATCCTGATCACCCCGCCCTTCCCCGAATATCCGAGCGGCCACTCCACCCAGTCCGGAGCGGCGGCGGCGGTGCTGACGGCGCATTTCGGCGAGGACTTCGCCTTCGAGGACGCAACGCATGTCGACGAGGGGTTCGATCCGCGCCGCTTTTCCGATTTTTGGGCAGCAGCCGAAGAAGCGGCGATGTCGCGGCTTTACGGCGGCATCCATTTTCGGGCCGCGATCGAACGCGGGCTTGACCAGGGTCGCTGCATCGGCGCCCATGCGACCGCGCTGAAAACGGTGCAGTAGGCAATGCGTATGGTCTTCGTCCTTTCGATCGCGCTTTTCACCGGCGTCGCGAGCGCCCATGCGCAGGCGATCCCGAGCTTCGTCGAGGAAACCGACGCGTCGGGCATCGACAGCGTGTTCGAGGGCGAATGGGAATTCATGGTCGGCGGCGGCGTGGCCGTCTTCGACTGTAGTGGCGACGGCTTTCCCGACGTGTTTCTGGCCGGAGGCTCGGCGCCGGCAAGATTCTATCGGAATGCGAGCGAGGCGGGAGGCGAACTGCGGTTCGAAAAGGCGAGAAGCGGCGCGGAATTCGACGAGGTTGCGGGCGCCTATCCACTCGACATCGACGGCGACGGCGTCACCGATCTCGTTCTCCTGCGCGTCGGCGAGAACGTCGTGCTGCGCGGGCTTGGCGACTGCCGGTTCGAACGCGCCAACGAGGACTGGGGCTTCGAGGGCGGCGATGCGTGGTCGACCGCCTTCGCCGCGACCTGGGAGAGGGACGCAATCTTTCCGACGCTCGCCATCGGCAATTATGTCGACCGGAACGAGCAGATGTTTCCCTGGGGCTCCTGCACCGAAAACTGGCTTCACCGGCCGGCGGCAGGCGAGCGCCGTTTTGATGCACCCCTGCCGTTGACGCCAAGCCATTGCGCGCTTTCCATGCTCTTCACCGACTGGAACCGGTCCGGCACGCCTGCCTTGCGGGTCTCGAACGACCGCGAATATTACAAGGGCGGGCAGGAACAGCTCTGGCATGTGCGCGCGGGCGAAGCGCCGGCGCTCTATACGCCCGAGGAAGGCTGGCAACGCCTGCGCATCTGGGGGATGGGGATCGCCTCCTACGATCTCGGCTTCGACGGCTATCCCGACTATTTCCTGACCAGCATGGCCGACAACAAGCTGCAAAGGCTGGTTCCACCCGAAGCGGGAGAGATGCTGCCCCGCTATGACGACATCGCCTTTGCCAAAGGCGTGACGGCGCACCGGCCCTATACGGGCGGTGAGATCCAGCCGAGCACCGCCTGGCACGCGCAGTTCGAAGACGTCAACAATGACGGTCTCGCCGATCTCTTCATCGCCAAGGGCAATGTCTGGGAGATGCCGGACTTCGCGCGGAAGGACCCGAACAACCTGCTCATCCAGAAGCCGGACGGCACGTTCGGCGAAGCGGGCGACACGGCCGGCGTGGCCAGCATGTTGACCGGCCGGGGCGCGGCGCTGGTCGATTTCAACCTCGACGGGCTGGTCGATCTCGTCGTCGTCAACCGGCACGACAGGGCGCAGATCTGGCGCAATACGAGCGAGGATGCCGGGCGCTGGGTGCAGATGAAGCTCGAACAGGACGGACCGAACCGTGACGCGGTCGGCGCCTGGATCGAGGTCAGGCGGGGCGATGTGACGATGCGGCGGGAGGCGACCTCGGGAGGCGGCCATGTCAGCGGCCAGACGGGTTGGTGGCATTTCGGCCTCGGTGATCGGGACGAGGCCGAAATACGGGTCATCTGGCCGGATGGCGCCGAGGGCGATTGGACGCGTGTTGCGGCGGACGGTTTCTACGTGCTGGCGCGCGACACCGAGCCCGTCGCCTGGAAGCCTAACGGCCGTTGACCTTCCGCCAGGCGGCGAAATCGGTCAGAGTCTTTTCCTCCGTTGCCGGATAAAGGCCGAGGATCGAGCGGCCGTTGCGCACTTCGTCGGTGACGAAATCCTCGAAGGCCGTCATCTCGACCGCCTCCGCCGCGAGTTCGTCGGCCAGGTGCGCGGGGATCACGACGACGCCATCGCCGTCGCCGACCATCACGTCGCCGGGGAAAACCGGCGTGTCGCCGCAGCCGATCGGCACATCGATGTCGATCGCCTGATGCAGCGTCAGGTTCGTCGGGGCGGAAGGGCGGTTGTGATAGGCGGGGATGGCGAGGCCGGCAATCTCGGCCGAATCGCGAAAACCCCCATCGGTCACCACCCCGGCGACGCCGCGAACCATCAGCCGCGTGACGAGAATTCCGCCGGCGGACGCCGCCCGCGGATCCTTGCGGCTGTCGATCACCATCACCGCGCCTTCCGGGCAATCCTCGATCGCCTTGCGCTGCGGATGGGCGCGGTCGCGGAAGACCTCGAGCCTGTTCAGATCCTCGCGCGCGGGCATGTAGCGCAGCGTGAAGGCTTCGCCGACCATGGTCGGCTTCGTCGGATCGAGCGGATGCACGTCCTGGATGAACTGGTTGCGCAGGCCGCGCCTGTAGAGCGCGGTGCAGAGCGTCGCGGTGGAGACGGTCTTGAGCTTGTCGCGCGTTTCAGCCGAAAGAGGCATGGGAAGCTCCTCAGTAGATCGCCGGCTCGTCCACCGGACGGCCGAATTCGGTTTCCAGGAAATCGAAATCGCAGCCTTCATGGGCCTGACGGATGTGCTTCGAGAACATCCAGCCATAGCCGCGCTCGTAGCGCGGCGCAGGCGGCGTCCATGCCGCCTTGCGCGCGGCCATTTCCTCGTCGCTCACCTCCAGCCGAATCGAGCGGGCGGGAATGTCGAGGCTGATGAGATCGCCCGTCCTGACCAGCGCCAAAGGTCCGCCAACGTAGGATTCGGGCGCAACGTGGAGGATGCAGGCGCCATAGCTGGTGCCGCTCATGCGCGCGTCGGAAATCCGCACCATGTCGCGGACGCCCTGGCGCACCAGCTTCTTCGGGATCGGCAACATGCCCCATTCGGGCATTCCCGGCCCGCCGAGCGGGCCGGCATTGCGCAGGATGAGGACGTGATCGGCGGTGACGTCGAGATCGTCCCGGTCGATCACCGCCTTCATCGACGGATAATCGTCGAAGACCAGCGCGGGGCCCGTGTGCTGCTGGAAGCGCGGATCGCAGGCACTGGGCTTGATGACGCAGCCTTCCGGCGCAAGATTGCCCTTCAGGACCGCAAGCGCGCCCTCGCCGTAGATCGGGTTGTCGAGCGGGCGGATGACATCCGCATCGTGGACTTGCGCGCCGGCGATGTTCTCTCGCAGCGTGCAGCCGGTAACGGTAATGCAATCGACGTGGAGATGCTCGCCGAGCGACGCCATCATGGCCTCCATGCCTCCGGCGTAGAAGAAATCCTCCATCAGATATTTGTCGCCGCTCGGGCGAATGTTGGCGATCACCGGCACGATGCGGCTCGCGCGGTCGAAATCGTCGAGTCCGATATCCGCACCGGCGCGGCGCGCCATCGCGATCAAATGGATGATCGCGTTGGTGGAACAGCCCATCGCCATGGCCACCGTGATGCCATTCTCGAAGGCTTTCCGGGTCTGGATGTCGGAGGGCTTCAGATCCTCCCACACCATCTCGACGGCACGCCGGCCGGAAGCGGACGCCATGCGGATATGGTTGGAATCGGCGGCCGGAACGGACGAGGCACCGGGCAGCGTCATGCCGATCGCCTCGACGATGCCGGTCATGGTCGAGGCGGTGCCCATGGTCATGCAGGTGCCGTAGGAGCGCGCGATGCCCCCTTCGAGCCCCTGCCAGTCGGCGTCGGTGATGTTGCCGGCGCGACGCTCGTCCCAGTATTTCCAGGCGTCCGAGCCCGAACCCAGGACGCGGCCCTTCCAGTTGCCGCGCAGCATGGGGCCCGCGGGCACGAAGATCGCCGGAAGGTTCGCGCTCGTTGCGCCGAGAAGCAGCGCCGGGGTGGTCTTGTCGCAGCCCCCCATCAGCACCACGCCGTCGAGCGGGTGCGAGCGGATCAGTTCCTCGACATCCATGGCGAGCAGGTTGCGGTAGAGCATGGTGGTCGGCTTGACGTTGCTTTCCGACAAGGACAGCGCCGGCAGTTCGACGGGAAAGCCGCCCGCCTGAAGGACGCCGCGCTTCACGTCCTCGGCGCGCTGGCGGAAATGGGCGTGGCAGGGATTGAGATCCGACCAGGTGTTGATGATGCCGACGATCGGCCGTCCGGCCATTTCCTCATTGGAATAGCCCATCTGCATCATGCGAGAGCGATGGCCGAAGCTGCGCAGATCGTCGGGCGCGAACCAGCGCGCGCTGCGAAGGTCCGCAGGTTTCTTGCCGATCTTCATTAACCGCCTCCCGAAACGACCGACCCGGCTCAGAGGGGCCATAGCTATTGCGCTAGTATATCTCAAAGCGGTGTGCAACCGCTGAATCCACAGTGTCCCGGATTGGAACATCTTCCCGTGAGCGCTATAGCGTGAGCCAGGGGGTTCGACATGATCCAGCCACTGCGCCGCCGTTCGCTTGCCGACGAGATCTACGACGAGCTTCGCCGCATGATTGTCACGCTCGAACTCAAGCCGGGCGAAACCCTGGTCGAGAAGGAATTGTGCGACCGCTTCGCGGTCAGCCGCACGCCTCTTCGCGAGGCGATCCTGCGACTGGCCGATCACGGTCTCGTCGAGATCGCTCCCCAGCACGCGACCTTCGTTGCCGGGATCGACGTACGTGCGGTCCGGCAAGCGCATTTCTTACGCAGCAACCTCGAAATCCCGCTGATCCGCCAGCTTTGCGCCACGCCGGGCCTGGACCTGTCGCGCCCGCGGGCCATCCTGATCGAACAGCAGGTGCTGATGGCCGATACGGAATTCGCGACCTTCATGCCGCTCGACGACGCTTTCCACCAATCGCTCTTCGAGCTTGGGGGCCTGCGCGAAATCTGGTCCGTGATCCACTCGCGCAAGGCCCAACTCGACCGCGTCCGCTTCCTACAGGCGCCGCAGGGCGGCAAAGTTCCGCTCCTCGTCCAGGATCACAAGGCGATCCTCGACGCGATCATCGCCCAGGACGGGGCCGCCGGGGAAGCGACACTGCGCCGGCACATTGCCGGGGCGGTGATCTTCATGGAACAGCAACTCCTGCTCGAGCCGGACGCGTTGCAGACGCGGCCGAGGCGGATGGAGACGGCGGCCGAGACCGGCGGGACTTGACCCAAGGCATCAGTGCTGCACTAATGTATCAGCATTCCATTCGCTGGAGAGCCCAATCGATGCGAGCGACGGCAGCATCCGCCGCGCAGGATGCGACAACCATTTATGCCGACCTCAGGGCGCGCATCCTCGCGCTCGATCTTCCGCCGGGCAGCCAGCTCGTCCGCGGCGACCTTCAGGCCACCTATCGCGTCAGTTCGACTCCCGTGCGCGACACCCTTCTGCGTTTGCAGGAGGAAGGTCTGGTCGACATCCACCCGCAATCGCGCACGCTGGTCAGCCGCATCGACCTGGCACAGGCGCGTGAGGCGCACTTCCTTCGCAGTTCCATCGAGCGGAGCGTGGCGCGCCTGCTCGCCGAAAAGCCGGACGGCGAATTGATGCGCAAACTCGACCATATCGTGACGCTTCAGGTCGCGTGCGAGACGTCCGGCGACCTCGACGGCTTTGCGAGCCTGGACCTGACCTTTCACCGAACGCTGTTCGAGGCGGCGAATTTGATGCGGCTCCATCGCGTCATCCGGCGCGAGAGCGTCCATATAGACAGGCTGCGTGCGCTGCACCTGCCGATGGGCGACAAGACGAAGCGCATCGTCGACGAACATCGTGCCATCATCGAGGCCATAGAAGCCGCATCGCCCGAGCGCGCCGACGACGCGATGGCCTTCCACCTCTCGCAGTCGATCAGGATCGCCACGGAACTCAGCCGCGTCCGGCCGGATTATTTCGCGCTCTGACCTCTTCGGACTCAAACGAGATGGAGGACCTCATGAACCGCGACGACTGTGACGGAGACCATGTCGGCGAGGCTGATGAAACCCGGCAGGCTGTAAAGTGCCTTGACAACTGGTCGGCCTTCATGGTGCGCTTCCGGCCCGAGCGAGACCCCCGACGAAAGCCGATCCGGGGACCGCATACGGGAGGAGCAGCGTGACGCAGACGGGGTCAAACGTCCCCGCGGCGATCTGGCGCCGCCAGGCGGCCGACATCCTGTCGGCCTGGGGCCTGAGCGCGGATCATGCCGCAACGACCGCCGGTATCCTGACCGAGGCCGATCTCATGGGGATCGACTCCCACGGGATTGCCATGCTCGCGCTTTACGAACGCCAGTTGCAGGAAGGCGGGGCCAATCCGCGCCCCGATATCCGAATCGTCCACGATCATGCCGCAGTCGCGCTGATCGACGCCGATGGCGGTTTCGGACAGGTCCCGTCGGCAATGGCCGCCGAGATGGCGGGAGACCGAGCGGAAAAATTCGGCATTGCCGCGGTGGCGATCCGAAACTCCAATCACTACGGCGCGGCCGGGATCTATGCGCGGCGGCTGGCCGAACGCGGGCTGATCGGACTGTCGACCTCGTCGGTCTGGCGCTCCGCCATCGTGCCGACCGGCGGGCTCGAACCGCGGCTCGGCACCAACCCGATCGCCTTCGCCGCGCCTTGCGCCGGACAGCGGCCTTTCCTGCTCGACATGGCGACTTCGACCGCGGCAATCGGCAAGCTGAAACTGGCCGAGCGTGCGGATAGGCCGATCCCGGCGGGCTGGGCGCTCGACCGGCAGGGGGCGCCTCTGCTCGATCCCGCCAAAGCCTTGCGCGACACGCTTCTCGTGCCGCTCGGCGGGCACAAGCGCTACGGACTCGCCACGATGGTCGAAATCCTGTCGAGCACGCTTTCAGGCGCGGCGATGACACCGCTGCGCGAAGCGCTGGCAGGGTATCACGATGTCGGCCACTTCGTCATGGCGATCGATCCGGCGCTTATTCGCGGCTCGCGTGAGGAGTTCGCGGCCGAGATGTCGCGAATGGTGGACGCGCTGCGCGCGACGCCCGCCCGGAACAGGTCCGTGCCGGTGATGGTCGCGGGAGACCCGGAATATCGCTGCGAGGACGAGCGCCGCGCACTAGGCATTGCGTTGCCGCACAAACTCGAGCGGCAATTGCGCGATATCTGCGACCGTGCGGGCCTTGTTTTCCGCATGGCGGAGGAGGCGGTGCCGGGCTGAGGCGCCGCGACGGCAAGAAAAACGTTCGACAGGTCCAACAGGGAGGAAGACCGACGATGAAGACCCAGATCATGACTGCACTCACCTTACTTGCCGTGGCGGCCGTCGCCGCACCGGCGCAGGCGCAGCAACTGAACCTGATGACGGGCCCGCAGGGCGGCGCGTGGTATCCGCTGGGCGGCGCCATGCAGGCCATGGCCAGTGACGCCGGAATCGCCTCAATCCAGGTCCTGCCCGGCGGCGGCATCGCCAATGTCCAGGGCGTCCAGAACGGAGATGCCGATCTCGGCTTCGGCAATTCGATCTCAACGGTCGACGCGATCGAGGGTCGCGAACCCTTCCAAGGCGAAGCCGACAATGTCTGCAACGTGGCGACCCTTTATCCGCAATATTTCCAGATGGTCGTGCCGCAGGCGCGCGGGATAAATACGGTTGAGGATTTCGCCGGCAAGCGCCTCAACACCCAGCCCGTCGGCAACACCGCCGAGCAGGTGGTGCGCGCGGTGCTCCAGACGGCGGGCCTTTCCTACGACGATCTTTCGTCGGTCGACTTCGTTTCCTATTCCGACGGCGTGTCGCTGGTTCAGGACAACAATTCCGACATCCTGGCGCTCGGCACCACCATCCCGTCCTCCGCGGTGATGGACCTGGCCAACAGCGCAGACCTCACCCTGATCCCGCTCGACGAAGCCTTCGTTGAGAAGATGCGCGCCGAGATCAACCCCGGCTATACCAGCCTGACGATCCCGGCCGGCACCTATCCCGGCCAGGACGAGGACGTGAATGCGGTCGGCTATGCCACGCACATCGTCGCGCGCTGCGACCTCGAAGCCGAGATTGTCGAGGGCCTTTTGACCCAGATGTGGGAAAACAAGCAGGACCTTGCCGCCATCGCATCGGTGATGGGCGATCTGACGCTGGAGGAGATGGCTCAGGACATCGGCGTGCCGATGCATCCCGGCGCGACCGCCTTCTACGAGGCGAATGGCATCGCGCGGTAGGCTGCCATGCGGGCGGACACGACCGGATGTCCGCCCGCTCCTGACTGCACATCCGCATGAGGCAGGACGACACCGAGGAGGTGCCACGATGCGCTACGAATCGCTGATGAAGAAGCTCGTGACATTCGTGGCGGTGTCGATGAGCCTGTTTCATCTTTACGTCGCCTATGCGGGGCCGCCCAACGCGTTCACCCTGCGCGCGACCCATTTCGGGTTCGCACTGGTCCTTGCCTATCTGTCCCTGCCGCTGTTCAGCCGCAACGCGGGAAAGGCGCCGGGCCCGCTCGACTGGCTGTTCGTGATCAGCGCCATGGTCGCCTGCGCCTATCCGATCTTCTACCAGCAATATTTCAACACGCGGATGGCCTATGTCGGCCCGGTCTCGACCACCGACCAGGCGATGGCGATCCTGATGATCCTGGTGGTTCTGGAGGCCGCCAGACGGGCCATGGGACCGATCCTGCCGATCACGGCGCTGCTGTTCCTCGGCTATCAGATCTTCTTCACCAACACGCGAATCCTGCGGCTCCTCGAATATCAGTATATGACGACAGACGCGCTGTTCGGCATTCCGGCGCAGGTCTCGGCGACCTATGTCGTGCTCTTCGTCATCTTCGGCGCGCTCGCCGAACGCATGGGCATCGGCAAGCTCTTCACCGATTTCGCGCTTGCGCTGACCGGCCACACGGCCGGCGGGCCGGCCAAGGTCGCCGTGGTGACCTCGGGCCTGTTCGGTTCGGTTTCGGGATCGGCCGTCGCCAATGTCATGACCACCGGCACCTTCACCATCCCGCTGATGAAGCGCATCGGCTATCCGAAGGCATTTTCCGGCGCCGTCGAGGCCGTGGCCTCGACGGGCGGGCAGATCATGCCGCCGATCATGGGCGCGGCCGCCTTCGTGATGGCCGAATTCATGGGCGTCAGCTACCTGACGGTCGCGACCTACGCGCTGCTGCCCGCCTTCCTCTATTATCTGGCAGTCTTCCTCGCCGTCCATTTCGAGGCCAAGAAGCAGGGCTTGAAAGGTTTGCCCAAGGCCGACCTGCCCCGCGTCTGGACGGTGCTGAGCGAACGCGGCCATCTGTTTCTGCCCCTGATCTTCATCATCGGTGCGCTGATGATCGGACGGTCGGCGCAATTCTCGGCCTTGATGGGCATCATGTCGATCGTCCCGGTCGTATTGATGCGCAAGACGACCCGCGCGGAATTTTCGCTCAAGAAGCTCATGGACGGGCTCGAATCCGGCGCGATCAACGCCGTGATCGTGGCGCTCGCCTGTGCGGCGGCCGGCATCGTCATCGGCGTCATCGCCCAGACCGGGCTTGGCCTGACCTTCACCGGCATCGTGCGCGCCGCAGCCCAGAACATGCTGCTGCCGGCGCTGCTGCTCACCATGGTCGCGGGGATCATCCTCGGCATGGGAATGCCGACGACGCCCGCCTATATCGTGCAGGTGGCGCTTCTGGTCCCTGCGCTGGTGCGCCTCGGCGTACCGATGGAGGCGGCGCACATGTTCGTCTTCTACTTCGCCATCCTGTCGGCGATCACGCCGCCCGTCGCGATTGCGGTCTACGCGGCGGCGGGCCTCAGCCGCGGCGGCATATGGGATACGAGCTGGAATGCGGTGAAGCTTGGCCTCACCGGCTATATCATTCCGTTCATGTTCGTCTTCGGGCCCGCTCTGCTGATGATCGGCGACTGGCCGGACATCGTTCGCGCCGCGATTTCCGCTTCGATCGGCGTGACGCTTCTGGCCGGCGCGCTGACCGGATACTTCATCAAGCCGGCAAGCTGGATCACGCGCCTGCTGTTCTTCGCGGCCGCCCTGTCGCTGATCAATACGGCGTTCGTGACCGACGTGATCGGCCTCGCCCTGGCGGCCATCGGCATCGCCATCAACCTGAAATGGCCGGCGCCGGAACGTGTCCCGCGCACGCAAGAGCAGAGCATCGGGCATGTCGAGGCACCCGACCATTCGCCGGTCGCGCCCGGCGACGTTCTGGACATTCCCGCGCACGCATCGAAAAACCCCGTCGAACAGGGACGCGCATGATCTATGATCTTCGCACCTATACGTGCCGCGCCGGCACGATGAAGACCCATCTCGAGCTTTACGGCCGACACGGCTATCCCGTGCAGAAAAGACATCTGGGAACGCCGCTCGTCTATGCGGTTACGGAGACGGGCAAGCTCAACTCCTATGTGCATCTGTGGGCGTTCGACAACGCAGCCGACCGGGAGACACGGCGCGCGAAAATGGAGAAGGATCCAGACTGGATCGCCTATCGCAAGATGAGCCGCGAGGCCGGCTATCTCGTCGCCCAGGAAAACACTCTGCTTTCCGGTCCGCTCGACTTCGTCGAGGCCGGTCCGCGTCAGGGATGACGCTGGTAGTCGGTGGTCCGGCTGCGGGCCTGAATGAGATGATAGTGCATGAGCACGCCCGCGCCCGAACGGTCACGCGAGGCGATGGCGTCGTAGATCTGGCGATGCTCGGCCAGCACGCGTTCGCGTCGCGCCTGCGATCCGACACGGCTCAGGCTGACGGCGACATCGATCCCGCCCAGCATCAGGTCGCGCATCGATTCCAGAAGGGCCGGGAAAATCTCGTTGCCGGTCGCCGCGGCAATGGCCCGATGGAAGGCGAAGTCCTCGTCGCGATCGTTGGCGCTGGCCTCGAGCGCGGCCAAAGCGGCCGCGATCTGCTCGAGATGCGCTTCCGTGGCGCGCTCGGCCGCCAGAGCGGCGATCTGCGGCTCCAGCGCCATCCGCGCCTCGTAGCCACGCAGCAATCTGGCGACGTCCGATACGGCGGCGAACTCGGTCAGCCGGGCCGGCGGGCGCTGCTTGACGAAGGAGCCGGAGCCGCGCCGCGCATAGACGAGACCATCGGCCTGAAGCCGCATCAGCGCCTCGCGCACGACAGGCCGCGACACCTTGAAGGCGCGGCAGATCTCCGATTCGGACGGCAGGCGCTCGCCCTCCTTCAGCCGGCCAAGCATGATCTGCTCGAGTAGCTGGCCGTAGAGATTGTCAGCGAGCTTCTCGCGGCGGGCCGGCGTGATTTCAATCTTCATGGATTATTCTCATGCCGGGATCGGGATGTCCTGCGTGAATTTCGGCACATGATAGCCCTTCTGCACCGCCTCGCGGGCGGCGAGTTCGACATACCAGCGTTTGACATTGGCAAAGTCGTTCAGATCAATGTCCTGCCACTCATGACGCGACGCCCATGGCCAGATCGCCATGTCGGCGATCGTATAGTCGGTGCCGGCGACATACGCTTCGCGACCAAGCTGACCGTCGAGCACGCCATAGAGGCGGCAGACTTCCTTGGTGAAGCGCTCTTCGGCGAAGGGTGCCTTGCCGCGATTGAATTTCAGATATTGATGTGCCTGGCCGAGCATCGGACCGAACCCGCCCATCTGCCACATCAGCCATTCGAGCACCTTCATACGCGCCCTGGCGTCGGTCGGCAGGAAGCGGCCGGTCTTCTCGGCGAGGTAGATCAGGATGGCGCCGGATTCGAAAACCGACTGACCCGTCTCGCGGTCGAAAATGGCGGGGATCTTGTTGTTCGGCGAAATCTTCAGGAAATCCGGCGCGAATTGCTCATCCTTCCCGATATCGATGGAATGAACCTCATATGGCAGGGCCATTTCCTCGAGCGCGATCGAGACCTTGCGCCCGTTGGGCGTCGTCCAGGTATAAAGATCGATCATCTGGTGTCTCCGAATTCGAATGGGTGGCGGATCAGGCGAAGCGGGCGCGAAGTGCGTCGCTTCCGCGCGCGAGAAGGCCCAGATCGCTGCCGACGGCCACGAACAGGCAACCCTCGTCGAGCCAGCGTTTCGCATCGGCCTCCACGGGTGCGAGGATGCCGGCGGCCTTGCCGGTCGCACGAATGCGCCCGATCGCCTCCGAGATCGCAGACCTGACGGTCTCGTGGCCCGAATTGCCGAGATGGCCGAGGTCGGCCGCGAGGTCCGAGGGTCCGATGAAAATGCCGTCGACACCGTCCACTGCGGCAATCTCCTCGATATTGCCGAGCGCAACCCGCGTCTCGATCTGGACGAGCAGGCAGACCTCGTCATTGGCGCGGGCGAAATAATCCGCAAACCGGCCGAAGCCGTTGGCGCGGTTGCTGACGGACACACCACGAATACCGTGCGGCGGATAGCGCATGGCGGCGACCGCCTGACGCGCCTCCTCGGCGTTCTGGACGAAGGGGACGAGCAGGGTCTGCGCGCCGATGTCGAGGAAGCGCTTGATGGCGACGGGATCGTTCCAGGCGGGCCGGACGACCGGGCTCGCCGTCGAATGCGACACTGCCTGAAGCTGCGCATGGACGGACGGCAGTTCGTTCGGCGCGTGTTCTGTGTCGATCAGCAACCAGTCGAAGCCGGCGCCCGCCAGCGGCTCGATCGCGACATTGCTCGTCAGGCTGCACCAGAGCCCGATCTGCGGTCGACCCGCCTTCAGCGCCGCCTTGAACCGGTTTTCCTGCATTCCCACCACATGCGCCTCCACTTCGCTTTCGGCATAGTTATCAAGAAAGTTGACAGATTGCACGATGCAGGACCAAATCGCCAGCCACGAGATCGGGAGGCATCATGAACGGAACTGACCGAACCGCCATCGTGACCGGAGCGGGAACGGGCATCGGCAAGGCGATTGCCGCCGGGCTGGTCGATAAGGGTTTTCGCGTGGCGCTGGCCGGACGCAGGGCGGACATTCTGGAAGCGGCCGCGCGCGAGATGAGCGACGATCCAGCCCGCGTCCTGGCGGTGCCGACCGATATTGGCGACGCGGCTGCCGTGGCGCGGCTTTTCGAGACCGTGGAAACGTGCTTCGGCCAGCTCGACCTTCTCGTCAACAATGCAGGCACCAACACGCCGGCGGTGCCGATCGAGGAACTCAGCCTCGACCAGTGGAACGCGATTCTGGGCGCAAACCTGACGGGCGCGTTCCTTTGCACGCAGGCGGCGTTCCGCATCATGAAGCGGCAGGACCCGCGCGGCGGGCGCATCCTCAACAACGGATCGCTGTCTGCGACGACGCCGCGCCCGCATTCGGCGCCCTATACGGCAACGAAGCACGCCATCACCGGCCTGACCAAGGCGACGGCGCTCGACGGGCGCGAATTCGGCATCGCCTGCGGCCAGTTCGACGTCGGCAATGCGGCGACCGACATGACGCAGCGCATGACCGCCGGCGTGCTGCAAGCCGACGGACGGCGCATGTCAGAACCGCGCATGGACGTGCGGCACGTCGCCGACGCGGTGGTCCACATGGCCACGCTGCCGCCGGAGGCGAACATCCTGTTCCTCAACGTGATGGCGACGAACATGCCATTCGTCGGACGGGGATAATTCTCATGAGCCGCGAAGACGCCATCAAACGCGCGCGCGTGCATTTCGACAGCGGGGATTTTCGCGACGTTCTCGCGCGCCGCGTCGCCATCCGCACGGAAAGCCAGGAACCGGCATCGGGCGGCGATCTCGACCGCTACATTGCCGAGGAAATCCGCCCGGAGCTCGAAACGCTCGGCTTTTCCTGCCGGATCGCACGGCATGAGCGGGCACAGGGACCATTCCTGATCGCAGAACGGATCGAGGACGGGAGCCTGCCGACCGTGCTCGGCTACGGCCATGGCGACGTGACGCGCGGCCAGGGCGAACGCTGGCAGGACGGGCTTTCGCCCTGGGTGCTGATCGAGCGCGACGGCCGCTGGTACGGACGTGGCGTCGCCGACAACAAGGGCCAGCACACGGTCAACGTCGCCGCGCTGCGCGCCGTGTTCGAAGCGCGCGGCAGGCTCGGCTTCAACGCCAAATATCTGATCGAGATGGGGGAGGAAATCGGCTCGCCCGGCCTGCGGGAATTGTGCGCGGCGGAAAGGGATGCGCTGCGCGCCGATCTCCTGATCGCGTCGGACGGGCCGCGCCTTTCCGCAGGCCGGCCGACGCTCTTCCTCGGCTCGCGCGGCGGTATCTCCTTCGACCTCAAGATCAAGGCGCGCGACGGCGCGCATCATTCGGGCAACTGGGGCGGGCTTCTGTCCAACCCTGCCGTCCAGCTCGCCCACGCCATTGCCGCGCTGGTCGGGCCGGAAGGCCGGATTCTCGTGCCGGAACTGAAGCCTGCGGACCTGCCCGCCAGCGTGCGCGAAGCTCTGGCCGATTGCCCGGTCGTCGATACAAGGGACGGCCCGCGCATCGACCCGGACTGGGGCGAGCCGGGATTGTCGGCGGCGGAAAAAGTGTTCGGCTGGTGCGCGCTCGAAGTGCTGGCCTTCGAGGCGGGCGAGCCCCGCGCGCCGGTCAATGCCATTCCCGGCCACGCCTTCGCGCGACTGCAACTGCGCTTCGTCGTCGGCGTCGACCCCGACGGCGTCGTGCCTGCGGTCAGGCGCCATCTCGAAAATACCGGCTTCGGTTTCGTGGATGTCTCGGCGGCGGATGAGGAGATGTTTCGGGCGACGCGGCTCGACCCGGCCGACCCGTGGGTCGGCTTCGCGGCGCGGTCCATCGAGCGCACGACCGGGCAGCGCCCGGCGGTCCTGCCCAATCTCGGCGGATCGCTGCCCAATGACGCCTTTGCCGACATTCTCGGCCTGCGCACGATCTGGGTCCCGCATTCCTATGCCGGCTGCTCGCAGCACGCGCCGGACGAACATCTGGCGCCGCATCTGCTGCGTGAAGGGCTGGAGATGATGGCGGGACTTTACTGGGACATCGGCTCCGGCGGGACGCCTGCCCTGACACGCGACTGACACGACAGCCGAAAGCTGCATTTCCGCCGCGCTCCGGCCGCCAATGTTTCGCCGAGACTCCAAAAGTGTTCGCGCGTGGGTTGTGCGACCCCATCGGCGCCCCATTCGCCTCCTACCCGCCATAATGTCTTTAACGGGTATGGACCACCGACAATGACGGCTCGCTTCCTCCGCTTCTCCGGCATCGCACTGGCTGGCATGATCGCTCTTGGTCTTTCGGCCGGCAGCGCCAATGCCCAGTGCGGCAGCGCTTCGTGGTATGCGCTGACCTCCAAGACGGCCTCGGGCGAGCGGATGAACCCCGACGGCATGACGGCGGCCCATCGCAGCCTGCCCTTCGGCACCAAGATCAAGGTGATCAACCAGCGCAACGGCAAGGAAGTCGTCGTGCGCGTCAATGATCGCGGGCCGTTCACCAAGGGGCGCGTCCTCGATCTGTCGCGCGGCGCGGCGAGCAAGCTCGGCTTCATCAATGCCGGCCACACGAAAATCTGCCTGGAGAATATAGGCTGAAGCGCTCAGCTAGCTCCGCTTCAACTCGGCAAGCCTGCGGCTTTCGCGCGACTGGATGAGATCCGTCGTCGCGATCGCAGACTCGGCGCGCCCGTAAAGGAAACCCTGCCCCATGCGGCAACCCAGTTCGGCAAGACGTTTCGCCTGCGCCCTTTCCTCGATGCCTTCCGCAACCGCCCCTATGCCGAGCCCCGCGCACATGGCGAGGATCGCCTTGACGATATGCTCCGACGGGCGGTCGTTGAGGATGGATGCGATGAAGCTGCGGTCGATCTTGAGCTTGTCGAAGGGGAAATCGCGCAACCGCCCAAGCGAGGACTGCCCGGTGCCGAAATCGTCGAGCGCGATCCGGACGCCCGCACGCTTGAACTCGCCGATGATGGTCGCCGCCGTCTCGGGCTGCGACATCAGGCCGGTCTCGGTGATCTCGACCTCCAGCCGGCGCGGGTCGAGCCCGGAGCGCGCGGAAATCTCCAGCACCTCGCGCGCGGTCGAGTGGTCGACGAGCTGCTCCGGCGACAGGTTGAATGCGAGAAACAAATGCCGTGGCCAGTTGCGCGCCGCGTCCGCCGCCTTGCCGAGCAGGAGACGCGACAGGTCCGGCATGATGCCGCGCTCTTCGGCGAGCGGGATGAAGAGACCCGGGGACACCGGACCGAGATCGTGGTCGTTCCAGCGCGCCAGCGCCTCGAATCCAAGCAGATGGCCACCGTCGAGCGCGACGATCGGCTGGAAATGCGGCTCGACCTCGCCATTGGAGACGGCGCGGCGCAGCGCCTGTTCGATGCGGGTGACGGAATGCACCGCCTCGACCAGTTCCGGCGAATAGACGACGACACGATTGCGTCCGACGCGCCGCGCTTCGTAGAGCGCCGTCTCGGCCTTGCCGATCAGGCCTTCGGTCGTCTCGGCCATGTCGTCATAGATCGAGGTGCCGACCGATGCCGTCAGCCGCACCGAACGCGCGCCTATGTCATAGGGCGCGGAGAGAACCTCGATCAGCATCGTCGCGAGCTGCCGCGCGGCGGATGCGCTGAAGACCATCGGCGCAAGGATCGCGAACTCGTCCGCGCCGATGCGCGTGACGGTCGAGGCGCCGTCGAGCGCGGCGCGCAGGCGCAGGGCCGCCTGCTTCAAAATGCCGTCGCCGGCGGTGCGGCCATAAAGATCGTTGATCGGCTTGAAGCCGTCGAGATCGACGATCGCGACGGCGAAGGGCGCCGGGTCCGCCTCGCGCTCGACGATCAGGCGGGCGATCTTGTCCTTCAGCCGCGCACGGGTGCCGAGACCGGTCAACCGATCCGTCATATGACCGGCCGCATCGCCTGGCCGCATGGTCTCCGTTCTGTCCCCCGACACGGCCGCTGATTTCCCCCACCGCCTTTTCTTGTTGCGCGGGAAGCTGGCACGAAAAAGCTTTCGGAAACGTATCGTGGGCGCGCTTTGGCGGGCGACATGGTTGAGCAACCGATTGGCAAGGCGACGCGAAGAGACTAGATCAAGGGCCAGCCCGCCCGCAGAGCCCCCGACCGGAGCCTTTCATGAGCTTGAAGATCGCCTTCCAGATGGACCATGTCGCGACCGTTTCGATCGCGGGCGACACCACATTCGCACTGGCGCTCGAGGCGCAGCGGCGCGGGCACGAACTCTTCCACTACACGCCAGACCGGCTGTCGATGCGCAATGGCGAGGTGACGGCGCGCGTCGAGACGATGCGGGTGGACGACGTCAAGGGCGCTCATTTCACGCTCGGCGAACCGCAACGCGTGAATCTCGGCGAAATGGATGTGGTGCTTTTGCGCCAGGACCCACCCTTCGACATGAACTACATCACGACGACGCATCTGCTCGAGCGCATCCATCCGAAGACACTGGTCGTCAACGACCCGGCCTGGGTGCGCAATTCGCCCGAAAAGATCTTCGTCACCGAATTTACCGATCTGATGCCCGAAACGCTGATCACCAAGGACCCGATGGAAGTCGCCGATTTCCGCCGCGAGGCCGGCGACATCATCGTCAAGCCGCTCTACGGCAATGGCGGCGCGGGCATCTTCCACATGCTCGAAGCGGACCGGAACCTCGCTTCGCTCCTGGAAATGTTCGGCCAGATGTTCCGCGAACCCTATATCGTCCAGCGCTATCTCAAGGACGTGCGCAAGGGCGACAAGCGCATCATCCTGATCGACGGCGAACCGGTCGGCGCGATCAACCGCGTCCCGGCGGAGCACGATTCGCGCTCCAACATGCATGTCGGCGGCCGGGCCGAAAAGACGGACCTCACGCCGCGCGAGCGCGAGATCTGCGCGCGGATCGGACCGTCGCTCAGGGAACGCGGCTTCATCCTCGTCGGCATCGACGTGATCGGCGACTACATGACCGAGATCAACGTCACCTCGCCGACCGGCGTGCGCGAGGTGAAGAAGTTCGGCGGGGCCGATATCGCCGCGCTGTTCTGGGATGCGGTGGAGGCCAAGCGGAGCTGATGTTCCACCGACACAACCAGATACAACCCGACCACAACTTATGCTCCTTTTTGTTCGCTCGATGTTCTTGATTTGATCCGCAATTCATGCTTGTCTTTCCGCAAGGAGAGCAAGACATGGTTTCACGCGTCCGCACGATCGCGTTCCAAGGCATCGAAACGGTGCCTGTCGACGTCCAGGTGATGGTCGCGCCGGGCAAGATCGGCATGAACATCGTCGGGCTCGGCGACAAGGCCGTTGCGGAAAGCCGCGAACGGGTTCAGGCCGCGCTGCACGCCTCGGGCCTGTCGATGCCCGCCAAGAAGGTGACCATCAACCTGGCGCCGGCGGACCTGCCCAAGGAAGGCAGTCACTACGACCTGCCGATCGCGCTCGGCCTGATGGCGGCGCTGGGGGCGATCCCCTCGGATGCCCTCGACAGCTATGTGGTTCTGGGGGAACTCGCGCTGGACGGCACGATCGCGCCGGTGGCGGGCGTGCTGCCGGCGGCGATTGGCGCCAACGCGATGGGGCGCGGGCTGATCTGCCCGTCCGTCTGCGGCTCGGAAGCTGCGTGGGCGGGCGCCGAGATCGATATCCTCGCGCCGCGCAGTCTGATCGCCATGGCCAACCATTTCCGCGGCACGCAGGTGCTCTGCCGGCCCGAAGCAATGATCGAGCCGCAGACCGGAAACCTGCCCGATCTCGCCGATATCAAAGGTCAGGAAAGTGCCAAGCGCGCGCTCGAAGTCGCGGCGGCGGGCGGGCACAATCTCCTGATGATCGGGCCGCCAGGCTCGGGCAAGTCGATGCTGGCGCAGCGCCTGCCCTCGATCCTGCCTCCGCTGGCGCCGAAGGAACTGCTGGAAGTCTCGATGATCGCCTCGATCGCCGGGGAACTCGCCGGCGGCAAGCTTTCGGATCGACGACCCTTTCGCAGCCCGCATCACTCAGCCTCGATGGCGGCGATGGTCGGCGGCGGATTGCGGGCGCGACCGGGCGAGGTTTCGCTCGCGCATAATGGCGTTCTCTTCCTCGACGAGTTTCCCGAATTCCAGCCGGTTGTGCTCGATTCGCTGCGCCAACCGATCGAGAACGGCGAAAGCGTGATCGCGCGCGCCAATCACCGCGTCTCCTATCCGGCGCGCATCCAACTCGTCGCGGCGATGAACCCGTGCCGTTGCGGGATGGCGGGCGAGCCGGGCCATCGCTGCGCGCGCGGGCCGCGCTGCCAGTCCGATTATCAGGCTCGCATCTCGGGACCACTCCTCGATCGCATCGACCTGCGCATCGAAGTCCCTGCCGTCAGCGCTGCCGACCTGATCGCGCCGGGCCGCGCCGAAAAGAGCATCGTCGTGCGCGAACGCGTTGCCGCGGCACGTCGATTGCAGGCGGAGCGCTATGCAGCACTCGGGTTGGCGGCAGCGACGACCAATGCGCATTGCAGTGCCGGCCTGATCGAGACGGTCGCGGTGCCCGATGCCGCCGGCGCGGCCCTGTTGCGCGATGCGAGCGAGAAACTGAACCTGTCCGCGCGTGCCTATCACCGCGTTCTCAAGGTCGCACGCACGCTTGCCGATCTCGACGGCGCCGAACCGGTTGCGCGCATTCACCTTGCCGAAGCGATCTCCTATCGGATGGCAGGTGAAAGGCTGGCAGCAGCGGCGTAGAGCGAGAGGCGTTTGGTGTGTTGATCGTCAGGTCTGAGCGGCCTGCAAACGCCCGTTTTCCGCGCTTGCGGTGCTCGGCGCGGCGTCAGGCATCGGGATAGAGCGCGGCGGTGGGAAAGCCGCTTGCGGCGGAGACACACGACGACAAGGTGGAACGCGCTTTCCGGGTGCCTTGCCTGTCGGACGCCGAGACGTTGCCGCGCGGTGAGACGCCTCGGCGAAAATCCTTGCCTATTGCAGCGCGCCGACCAGCATATTGCGGTCTTCGCGAAGCGTGACCCAGTGGCCGGTATGGTTGGAGGCCTGACGCTTCAGGAACTTGTAGCCGGTCGAGTACCAGGGGCGCAGGTCGTTGTTCAGATTGTCGAGGATGAAGTCGCCACGATCGGTGCGCAGCGTCAGGACGGCATGACCCTCGCCGTCGGGCTTGCGCACCACCGTCAGGAGCAGGTTCGACAGCGAAATACCGGCCTCGGCCAGCCGCTTGCGCTTTTCGAGCGCGTAGTCCTCGCAGTCGCCGACGCCATTGACCGGATAGGCCCACCATTCGTCGCGGCCATAGATTTCGAGGTCGCTGCGGGGCGAGACCGTTTCGTTCACCGACCGGTTGATCCGGTCGATCTTGCGCCAGATTGCGTTGTCGATGGGAAGCGGGCCGCGATCGATCGGGCGGATGGAACATTCGCCGGGGCTGCGCTGACAAAGGTCGTAATGACCGATTGGCTGCGATGTGAGGCCGGAAACCTGCATTGCCGCACCTGAACCGGGCATTGCGGATGCCGGCACGGACTGCGCCAGGGCGCCTGCCAGAATCGCGACCGCAAGAAATCGCAGTGATCTCGAAGATCCACCCATTCGCCCTAACCCCGATTTCGCACTTTTTCAGCGTCGTTAACAAAAGGTTAAGTTCGGGTGATCAGTACTGTCAATCGAGCGGCGCGCCGACCACATCCATCGCTTTGCGGCTGTGACAATCCGCACACACATTTTTGCCCGCAAACCGGGCGTGCAGGCGGCATTTGCGCAATTAACCATATGACAAGATTGCGCGTTTCGCGCCGAGACACGATCTGGACGGAATACGGGTTCAAACGTGCGCCGAGGGGGCAAGGCGCGCTCCCTATATCGGGATGGGTGGCAAAGATGCGATGCCGCGCCGATTACGGGCGCGGCATCTGATTCGGCGGCAACCGCGCACCGCCGGCCTTGAAATGGCCCAGCCTATCGCGGCCAGCCGGCGACCGCCTTGACTTCAAGAAAATCCTCGAGGCCGAACTTGCCGCCCTCGCGTCCGAGGCCCGACTGCTTGTAGCCGCCGAAGGGCGAGCCCGGCGCCCGGCTGGCGCCGTTCACCTGCACCATGCCGGCGCGCAACCGGCGCGCGACGCGACGCGCGCGCTCATCATCGCCGGTCTGCACATAGCTCGACAGGCCATAGGGCGTGTCGTTGGCGATGGCGACAGCCTCGTCCTCACCCTCGAAGGAGATCATCGCCAGGACCGGGCCGAACACTTCCTCGCGCGCGATCGTCATCTCGTTGGTGACATCGGCGAAGATCGTCGGGCGGACATAGTAGCCGCGGTTGAAGCCTTCGGGCCGGCCCGCGCCGCCGGCGACGACCCTGGCGCCTTCCTTGACCGCGATGTCGATCAGACCCTGCACCTTGTCGAACTGCGCCTGCGAGACGAGCGGTCCGATGTGATCGCCGTCATCGGCCGGATTGCCGACCTTGACCGTCTTCGCGTGTGCGCCGGCAAGTTCGACCGCGCGGTCGTAAACCGAACGCTCGACCAGCATACGCGTCGGGGCGTTGCAGGACTGGCCGGTGTTCTCGAAACAGTGATCGAGGCCGCGCACGATGGCCGCTTCCAGATCGCTGTCGGCGAAGACGATGTTCGGGGACTTGCCGCCCAGTTCCAACGTCACGCGCTTGACCGTATCGGCCGCCGCCTTGGTGACGGCGATGCCCGCGCGGGTCGATCCGGTGAACGACATCATGTCGATGCCAGGATGCCGCGACATCGCCTCGCCGACCGTCGGCCCGTCGCCATTGACCATGTTGAAGACGCCGGCCGGAAAGCCCGCCGCGTCCATGATCTCCGCAAAGACGATCGAGGAGAGCGGCGCGATCTCTGACGGCTTCAGAATCACCGTGCAGCCGGCCGCGATTGCCGGCACGACTTTCAGCGTGACCTGGTTCATCGGCCAGTTCCAGGGCGTGATCAGGCCGCAGACGCCGATCGGCTCGTGGACGATGCGCTCCTGCGGGTTGCGCTCGTCGAGCGCGTGCTCGAACTCGAAATTCTTCAAGGTGCGGATGAAGGTCTTGATGTGGCTGATGCCGACGGCGGCCTGGCTTTCCATGGCCAGCTTCATCGGCGCGCCCATTTCGTCCGAAATCGCCTTCGCCATATCGGCGACCCGCGCCTTGTAGGCTTCGAGCAGTCGCTCAAGCGCGGCGACACGCTCCTCCTTCGTGGACGCGCTCCAGGCGGGGAAAGCACGGCGCGCGGCTTCAACGGCCTTGTCGACGTCAGCCGCAGAGCCGAGCGAGATGACGGCGAAGGGCTGTTCGTCGGCCGGGTTGATCACCTCCAAGGTGTTCGGCCTGGCTGGCGCCACCCAGCGCCCGTCGATGTAGAAATCGGTCTTCTCGATCATGCTCGTCTCCTTCAATTCGGATCGCAGAGGTTCCAGATAGCGCGATGACCCGGTGCGGCGATAGACTCAAAGACGAGTGTGGCGCCTTGCATCGCAGCGCCAGAAGACAAGCCCACGACGCAAACAGGCAAACTGGACCAAGCAAGGTCGGCCACTGTTGCAATTTGCCAGGATATGGTGATCCTAGAGGCCAAAGCAAAGACAGTCCGGCCACGATGCCCAGGACCACAGGGGAACGATCGACTGCATGGTAAGCGTCAGCAATGACGCGGACGAGCCCGGATTCGTCCGCTTTCAGAACGTCCAGAAGAGCTATGACGGCGAGGTTCTGGTCGTCAAGAATCTGAATCTCGACATCGCACAGGGCGAGTTCCTGACGATGCTCGGGCCATCGGGTTCCGGCAAGACGACCTGCCTCATGATGCTGGCGGGGTTCGAGAATGCGACCCATGGCGAGATTCGACTCAAGGGCGAGCGGATCGACAACGTGCCGCCGCACAAGCGTGAAATCGGCATGGTGTTCCAGAACTATGCGCTCTTCCCGCACATGACGGTGGCCGAGAATCTCGCCTTTCCGCTCAAGGTGCGCTCCAAGCCGAAGGCGGAGATCGAGGCCCGCGTGAAGCGCGCGCTCGACATGGTCAAGCTCGGCGCGCTTGGCAACCGGATGCCCGCACAGCTTTCCGGCGGCCAGCAGCAGCGGGTGGCGGTCGCCCGAGCGCTCGTCTTCGAGCCGGCTCTGGTGCTGATGGACGAGCCGCTCGGCGCGCTCGACAAGAATTTGCGGGAGCAGATGCAGTACGAGATCAAGCACATTCACGACGATCTGGGCGTGACCGTCGTCTATGTGACGCACGACCAGTCCGAAGCTCTGACCATGTCGAACCGCATCGCTGTCTTCGAGGACGGCGTGATCCAGCAGCTCGCCGCGCCCGCCGATCTCTATGAACGGCCGGACAACGCCTTTGTCGCCTCGTTCATCGGCGAGAACAACAAGCTTGCCGGCAAGGTCGAGGCGATGAACGGCAAGAGTTGCGCCGTGCGGCTGACGGACGGCTCGCTGGTCCAGGCGCTGCCCGTCAACGTCTCGGGCACGGGCGAGAACACGACGCTGTCGCTGCGGCCCGAACGGGTCCGCATCGCGCCGCCCGAAAGCCTGGCCAACAGCTTCGAGGCGCGGGTCGAGGAACTGATCTATCTCGGGGACCATATCCGCACCCGCGTCAGCGTATGCGGCAATCCAAATTTCATCATCAAGGTGCCCAATGCGGCGCGCAACGACCGGCTCGCCACGGGCGAGACAGTCCGCGTGGGATGGGCAGCGGAAGATTGCCGGGCGCTCGACGCCTGACAAAGCCGCCGCCGAAGGGTGGCGGGGACAAGAGCACGAAGCCGATGCAGGAACCATCGGCGAAACCAGAGGAGAACGTCATGAATCTTTCACGTCTCAAGGTGATTGGTGCGGGAGCGGCAGTCAGCCTGCTCGCGCTCGGCGCCTACGCGCAGGACCAGATATCGCTGACCGTCGTGTCGTGGGGCGGCGCCTATTCCGAAAGCCAGCAGCGCGCCTATCACGACCCCTGGATGGCCGAAAATCCCAATGTCCGCATCATCAACGACGACGGATCGGCCAATGCGCTGGCCTCGCTGCGCGCTCAGGCCCAGGCGAACAACGTAACCTGGGATCTGGTCGACATGCTGCCGTCCGATGCGCAGCTTGCCTGCGACGAAGGCATCATCATGCCCATCGATCACGATGAATGGCTGGCGCCGGCGCCCGACGGCACGGCGGCATCGGAGGACTTCCTGCCCGGCTCGCTGGGCGACTGCTTCATCCCGCAGATCGTCTATTCGACCGTGATGTCCTACAACACCGAGATGTTCGAAGATGGCAAGGCGCCGGCCTCGATCGCCGATTTCTTCAATATCGAAGAATTCCCCGGCAAGCGCGCCATCCAGGATCGGCCGGCCGGCAATCTCGAATGGGCGCTTTACGCCGACGGCGTGCCGATCGACGAGATCTACGAGACGCTGGAGACGCCCGAAGGCGTCGACCGTGCCTTCGCCAAGCTCGACACGATCAAATCGGAACTGATCTTCTGGACCGAAGGCGCCCAGGCGCCGCAGCTCCTGGCCGACAAGGAGGCCGCGTTCGCAACGGGCTACAACGGCCGTATCTTTGCGGCAGCGGAAGTCGAAGGCCAGCCATTCGGTATCATCTGGGACGGGCAACTCGTCGAATGGGACGGCTGGGTGGTTCCGACCGGCACCAGAAATCTCGAAGCCGTGAAGGAATATCTCACCTGGGCGACCGACACGCAGCGCCTTGCCGATCAGGCCAAATACATCTCCTACGGCCCGGCCCGCGCCTCGTCCGCAGACCTTGTCGGTGAACATGCCGATCTCGGCATCGACATGTCCACGCACATGCCGACCCACCCCGACAACTATACGACGCCGATCATCCTCAACAACGATTTCTGGACCGATTACGGCGACGAACTGCGCGAGCGCTACGCTAGCTGGATGCTCCAGTAGGAGCTTCCACGGGAACGGGCGCCTCGGCGCCCGTTCCCCCATCTTCCGGCATGACCGCGGACACGCATTCCGCGAGGAGTATCGAATCTATGGCACAGGCAGCGCTCGCTCCGGCCGCCTCTCCCACCGATCCCGCGCCGCGGGACATGGTGACGGCCGACGGCGTCCCGCTGAAAACGTCTTTGAAGCGCGCCGAGCGGCGGCGCAAGATCACCGCCTTCCTGCTCGTCGCACCGCTCCTCGCCTTCATCGTCATCACCTTCATCATTCCGATCGGCCAGATGATGTGGCGCAGCGTCGACAATCCGGTGATCGTCGCGACTCTTCCGCAGACGGCCGACGCGCTGGCCGACTGGAATGGCGAGGATCTGCCGTCCGAGGAGACCTATGCCGCGCTCGTCGCCGACCTCGCCATCGCGCAGGAAAACCGCACGGTCGGCCAACTCGCCATCCGCCTGAACTACGAGCTTTCCGGTGCGCGCAGCCTGGTGGCCGGGCTTGCCAGGCGGGCCGACGACATGGAGGCACCGTTCCGCGAGGCCGTGATCGACAATAATGGCCGCTGGGGCGACATGCAGATCTGGCACATCCTGAAACGCGAAGCACGGCCCTATACGACCGCGCATTACGTTTCCGCGATCGACATGCGATACAATTCCGACGGCGAACTGGAACGCCAGCCGACGACGCAGCGCGTCTACGTCCAGCTTTTCCTGCGCACGCTGGCGCTGTCCGTCGCGATCACCTGCACGACGCTCCTGCTTGGCTATCCGATCGCCTTTCTGTTGGCCTCGCTGCCGATGCGCACGTCCAACCTTCTGATGATCTTCGTCCTCCTGCCCTTCTGGACGTCGCTTCTGGTGCGCACCACGGCCTGGATCGTGCTCTTGCAGCAGCAGGGCGTGGTCAATGAGCTGCTGGTCTGGTCGGGCATCATCTCGAACAGCGGCCGGCTGCCGATGATCCATAATGCGATCGGCACGATCATCGCGATGACGCATGTCCTGCTGCCGTTCATGGTTCTGCCGCTCTACAGCGTGATGAAGGGCATCTCGCCCTCCTATATGCGCGCGGCGCGGTCGCTCGGCGCCAATAACTGGACGGCCTTCTGGAAGGTCTATGTGCCGCTGACGGTGCCGGGGATCGGCGCGGGCGCCATCCTCGTCTTCATCATTTCGATCGGCTATTACATCACCCCGGCGCTGGTGGGCGGCCAGAGCGGCCAGATGATCTCCAACCTGATCGCCTTCCACATGCAGAATTCGCTCAACTGGGGGCTTGCCGCCGCGCTCGGCACGATCCTGCTCACCGGCGTCCTGATCCTCTACTGGATCTACAACCGAATCGTCGGCATCGACAACGTGAAGCTGGGCTGAGGACAGGACGATGGCGCTTCCCACCTATGCCGGACCGCTCGAACGCATCTGGTACTATGCCTTCCGCATCTTCTGCGGGCTCGTCTTCTTCTCCCTGATCGCACCGATCCTGGTGATCATCCCGCTGTCGTTCAACGTGCAGCCCTATTTCACCTATACGCGGGAGATGCTGACGCTTGACCCGGACGGCTATTCGCTGCGCTGGTATCGCGATTTCTGGAACTCCGCGGCGTGGATGAACTCGATCCGCAACTCGGTCATCATCGGCGTCTTCGCGACCTTGATCGCGACGGTGCTCGGAACGCTCGCCGCGCTCGGTCTGTCGCGCAAGGAAATGCCGTTCCGCGGGCTGATCATGGGGCTCCTGATCTCACCGATGATCGTGCCGCTGATCATCTCGGCCGCCGGCATGTTCTTCTTCTATTCGAGCATCGGTCTTGCCGGGACGCTGCCGGGCGTGATCATGGCCCACGCGGCGCTCGGCACGCCTTTTGTCATCATCACCGTGACGGCGACGCTGGTCGGGTTCGACCACTCGCTGACGCGCGCGGCCGCGAGCCTCGGCGCGTCGCCGACGACCGCATTTCGCAAGATCACCATGCCGCTGATCCTGCCGGGCGTGATTTCGGGCGCGCTCTTCGCCTTCATCACCTCCTTCGACGAGATCGTCATCGTTCTGTTCCTGGCCGGTGTCGAACAAAGGACGATTCCGCGCGAGATGTGGTCGGGCATCCGCGAGCAGATCAGCCCGACGATCCTCGCCGTCGCGACCGTGCTGGTGCTGTTCTCGATCGCGCTCCTGACGACGATCGAATTGTTGCGTCGCCGCTCGGAACGGATGCGGGGCATGACGGCGCAGTAGAACCATCAGCGTGATCTGGCACGCAGGTTGCACAGCATCGGCAACCGCCCCTGCCGAGAGCACCTGACTTGAACATGATGCCCGCCGATCGTCCCGTCCTGCAGCGCGTGCGCGCGACAGGACGCCTCTCGGTCAAGCTGTCCGGCGACCGAACGGGGCTCGACCGGCTCTATCAGGAGGGAGCGGCGAAAATTCGCTTTCCCGCTCCCGAAAGCGACGCGCTCGAGGCGATCCTGATCAATACGGCCGGGGGGCTGACGGGCGGCGACCGCGTCGCCTGGTCGATCGAGGCGGCAGCCGGAACCCATCTCGCTTTGACGACGCAAGCCTGCGAGAAGATCTACCGGGCCGGAAACGGGCACGCCGGTGTTTCGGTGTCGCTCAAGGCGGGCATGGATGCGCGGCTCGCTTGGCTGCCGCAGGAGACGATCCTGTTCGACCGATCGGCGCTTGTTCGAAAGCTCGACATCGATCTTGAACCCGGCGCGCGCGCACTGCTTCTGGAAGCCACCATCTTCGGACGACAGGCGATGGGCGAACATGTCAGCGCCGCAACGTTCCACGATCGCTGGCGGGTGTGCGTCGACGGCAGGCTCGTCCATGCCGAGGATTTTCGCATCGGCACCGATATCGCGGCGCAACTCGCCCGCCCGGCGATCGCTGCCGGCGGGCAGGCCGTCGCGACGGTCCTGATGATCGCAGATCGCGCGGGCGACATGCTCGATCCGGCGCGCGCGATCATCGGCGATGCAGGCGGCGCCAGCCACTGGCGCGTCGGCACGACTGGCAAGCTTCTTGCGAGGCTGGTCGCCGAGGACGGCTACGCCCTCAGGGCGCGGCTGGTCTCCCTCATCCGCCTGCTCAACGGACGGGCAGGACTGCCCAAGATTTGGACAAGCTGAAAGTGAAGCCATGAACCTGACGCCTCGCGAAAAGGACAAGCTGTTGATCGCCATGGCCGCGATCGTCGCCCGCAAGCGGCTCGAGCGCGGCGTCAGGCTCAATCATCCCGAGGCCATCGCGCTGATCACGGATTTCGTCGTCGAGGGCGCACGGGACGGACGGTCCGTCGCCGATCTGATGGAAGCGGGCGCCCATGTGATCACACGCGATCAGGTGATGGACGGCATTGCCGAGATGATCCACGACGTTCAGGTCGAAGCGACCTTTCCGGACGGGACCAAACTCGTGACCGTCCATGAGCCGATCCGCTGACAAGCCCAACAAACAAGGATGACGGCCGATGCCGACACGCATATTCTTCGCTGTCTTTTCTCTGATCGCCGCGGCGACAGCGGCGCTTGCCCATCCCGGCCATGCAACCGGCACCGATCACGACTTTATGTCCGGCCTGCTGCACCCGGTCACCGGGCTCGACCACATCCTCGCGATGGTCGCGGTGGGGCTGTGGGCCGCTTCGCTCGGCGGCCGCGCCATCGTGGCCGTGCCGGCGGGTTTCGCGACCTTCATGGCGGTGGGGTTCGTGATCGCGCTGTCGGGTGCCGCCCTGCCCTATGTCGAACCGATGATCCTCGGCTCGGTGGTGGTTCTCGGCCTGATGGTCGCGGTCGCGATCCGGCTACCTGCCGTGCCGGCCGCGCTGCTGGTCGGTCTCTTCGCCGTCTTCCACGGTCACGCGCACGGTACCGAGATGGACGGCGCGAACGCGCTTGCCCATGGTTCCGGCTTCCTGATCGCGACGATTGCCCTCCACGCGGCCGGTATCGGTCTTGCCGCCGCCCTTGCACGTCTCGACTGTCGCGATCTGCCCGTGCGCGCGCTCGGCGCCGTCACTGCATTCACCGTCATCCTCGTCTTCGTTGCCGGCTAGGAGATGCGCATGATCCCCGGAGAGATCATCACCGCCGCCGGCGAGATCGAACTCAATGCAGGCAAACCGGCCGTCACCATCAAGATCGCCAATACGGGCGACCGGCCGATCCAGGTCGGCAGTCATTATCATTTCCACGAAGTCAATGAGGGGCTTGTGTTCGATCGCGAAGCGGCGCGGGGGATGCGACTCGATATCGCGGCTGGAACGGCGGTTCGATTCGAGCCCGGACAGGAGCGGGACGTCACGCTCGTTCCAATCGGCGGAACCCGGCGCATCTTCGGCTTCCAGCAGAAGATCATGGGCAGGCTTTAGGCGGATGCGGAAGCGTCAATCTGCCGGTTCGGCATCGGTCTGCTCGGGAGCAACCTCGTCTTCGTCAGCGGTCGCCGCCGGCGCTGCGCCGGCCGGTGCCGCGCCGGCAACGAAAATCGTCACCGTGCGGTTCTCGTTGCCGAATTCCACGGCGACGATGTCGCGCACCATGATCTGGCGGGAATCGACCGCATGGTAGAAGATTGCGCTGCCCTCGATCGACTGCTGCAATTCGACGATCTGATCGGCGAATTCCTCGCGCTTTTCGGTAATCCCGCTGTCGCCCTCTCCAACCTCGGGCAGGAAGACGATCTCGACCTCGTCGATATTGAAGGCGCGGCGCACGAGCTGGGCATTGTCCATGGTCGCCTCGATGGCGGCGATCACGCGCCCACCTTCGTCGACGGCGCTTTTCTCGCCGGTCTTGACGTCGCTGCCGACGATCGTGTCGATCGCACCTTCGCTGTCGAGCCCCTGCGCGCAAGCAGCAGAGGCCGCCAAACCGATCGCTCCGGCCAGAATGAGAGCCAGGGGACGGTTGTTACGGAACAGGGTCTGGGCCATCTTGATCGGTCCTTCGGTCTAGCTTCGGATCAGGGTCGAAATCTTGTCTTCATGCGAGTTTGGCTTGTGCCCGCTTCTACCGCAACTGCGAAGCGCGGTCTCCCTAACACAAAAAAACGGCGCGGGTCCAAGCCCGCGCCGCTTTGTCGCTACACGAAATGGGCGTTACTCGACATAGACGACCAGTTCGCCATCGGCACCCATCTGGGCCGCGACGACCTCGTTGGCGGCAACGTCCTCGGCTTCGAGAGCCGCCGAAACGGCCGTGTTGGCCTCAAGCGCGGCCTGGAGCTCGGTGATCTCCGCAGCACGTTCCGTGGTGGCCGTCTCCAGCGCGGTCATGTCCGCGTCTTCGAGTTCGCCGATCCTGATGACTTCGACACTGCCGATTTCGGTCATCGTGTCGATGGCCGCCGTGCTGGTCGCATTGCCTTCGATCGCCGAGAGAGCGCCGTCAAAGGTCGCATCGGCGCCGATCGCGGCGGTCGTGCCGGCGTCCGTCTCGCCCATCGTGTCGGTTGCGGCACCCGCAGCGTCGTCAACCGTGTCGCCGGCATTGACGCCGCCGGTCACGCCGGTCTCGGCGTTGACACCACCCGTTGCGCCGCCGCCAACGCTCGTCTGGGCAAGCGCGGGGGCTACCATCATCGAAGCGCCCATCAGGGCAGCGGTCGTCAGTCCAATAATCCGTTTCATCGTGAATTTCCTCTTCGGTTCGATTTGAGATCTGTCCCTTCGTGCTCACGATCGTCGCTCGGTGGCGACTGGGGTAGAAATGCATCGGCGCCGGTGCGGTTGCGGACCGATCGGGGTCATTCGCTGGTCATTTCGTGGCCGGAAGGTGCGCAATGTGACGGAGCCGTGTCACCGCGCCTCCAAGTCCTTGGCATCACTGACACCGCAGGAGCCTTTCATGCCTAACCGCATTTCACGCGCCGCCTATGCCCGCATGTTCGGTCCGACGACCGGCGACCGTGTGCGGCTGGCCGATACCGAACTCTTCATCGAGGTCGAGCGCGACCTGACCACCTATGGCGAGGAAGTGAAGTTCGGCGGCGGCAAGGTGATCCGCGACGGCATGGGCCAGAGCCAGGCGGCGCGCAGCGAAGGCGCGGTCGATACGGTCGTCACCAATGCGCTGATCGTCGACCATACGGGCATCTACAAGGCCGATATCGGGCTCAAGGACGGGCGGATCCATTCGATCGGCAAGGCCGGCAACCCCGACACGCAGGATGGCGTGACGATCATCGTCGGACCCGGCACCGAGGCGATTGCAGGCGAAGGCAAGATCCTGACCGTCGGCGGCTTCGACGCGCATATCCACTTCATCTGTCCGCAGCAGATCGAAGAGGCGCTGGCCGCCGGCATCACCACCATGCTGGGGGGAGGAACCGGCCCGGCACATGGCACGCTCGCCACGACCTGCACGCCCGGACCGTGGCACATGGCGCGCATGATCCAGTCCTTCGACGCGTTTGCAATGAATATCGGCCTGTCGGGCAAGGGTAATGCCTCGCAGCCCAAGGCGCTGGAGGAAATGGTTCTGGGCGGTGCCTGCGCGCTCAAGCTGCACGAGGACTGGGGCACGACGCCGGCGGCGATCGACTGCTGCCTGACCGTCGCCGACGATCACGACATTCAGGTGATGATCCACACGGATACGCTGAACGAAAGCGGGTTCGTCGAAAACACCATCGACGCGATCGGGGGGCGGACGATCCACGCCTTCCACACGGAAGGCGCGGGCGGCGGCCATGCGCCGGACATCATCAAGGTGTGCGGGTTCGACAATTTCATCCCGTCCTCCACCAATCCGACCCGGCCCTACACCGTCAACACGATCGCCGAGCATCTCGACATGCTGATGGTGTGCCATCATCTGTCGCCGTCGATCCCCGAGGATGTCGCCTTCGCCGAAAGCCGCATCAGGAAAGAGACCATTGCGGCCGAGGACATATTGCACGACATGGGCGCGTTCTCGATCATCTCTTCGGACTCACAGGCCATGGGCCGCGTCGGCGAGGTGCCGATCCGCACCTGGCAGACGGCCGACAAGATGAAGCGCCAGCGCGGGCGGCTGAGGCAAGAAACCGGCGACAACGACAATTTCCGCGTCCGCCGCTACATCGCCAAATACACGATCAACCCGGCCATCGCGCATGGGCTGTCGAAGGAGATCGGCTCGATCGAAATCGGCAAAAGGGCCGATCTCGTGCTCTGGAACCCGGCCTTCTTCGGCGTGAAGCCGGACATGGTGCTCGTCGGCGGAACGATTGCGTGCGCACCGATGGGCGACCCGAACGCCTCGATCCCGACGCCGCAGCCGGTCCACTACCGGCCGATGTTCGGGGCGTTCGGCAAGGCGATCACCAATTCATCGGTGACGTTCGTTTCGAAGATGGCGCTCGACAGTGGCCTTCGGGAGCGGCTGGGCGTCGAGAAGGAAATGGTCGCGGTGGAGAACACGCGCGGCGGGATCGGCAAGCGCTCGATGATCCTCAACGATGCCACGCCCCATCTCGAGGTGAACCCGGAAACCTACGAAGTTCGCGCCAATGGCGAACTCCTGACTTGCGAGCCGGCGACCGTCCTGCCGATGGCGCAGCGCTATTTTCTGTTCTAGCGTGCCCGGCATCAAACGGGAGGTTCCATGATCTACGTCTTCGCCACGCTCATCATCAGGCCCGGCACGCTCGACCATCTGCGCGAGCCGGCGCGCATCTGCCGCGAGGCGACGCTGAGGGAGGATGGCTGCATCGCCTATGATCTTCACGCCGACATCGCGAATCCCGACCGTCTGGTCTTCGTCGAGAAATGGGAGACGCGCGAGGCGTTGTCCGCCCATGCGAAGAGTGCGCATGTCACCGCCTGGCGGGAGGCGAGCGCGCCGCATCTGATCGAGCGCAAAATCGAGATCGTCCACGCCGAGAAAGTGGAGAACCATTGATGTATCAGACAGTCGGATCGCCAGGCTCGCGCCTGACGCGCGTCACCTGGATGCTGGAGGAACTCGGCCAGCCCTACGAGATCGTCAAGGCGAAGATGCACACCGAGACGATGCAGCGCTACAACCCGAGCGGCAAGATGCCGGCGCTGGCCGATGGCGACGTCGTCGTCACGGATTCGGCTGCGATCGTCTTCTACCTCGCCGACAAGCACGCCGACCAGCACATGGGCGGCACGACGCCGGCCGAACGGGCCGAGATCGCATCCTGGCTCTTCTTTGCACAGGCCGAGTTGGAAGCGCCGCTCTGGAACAAGCTGAAGCACAGATTGCGGCTGCCGGACGACCAGCGGGCCGAAGTGGGGCCTTGGACCACGGCGGAATTCGCGTCCGAGATCGGTAATTTCGACAAGCGTCTCGGCGAGCGCGATTTCGCAATGGGCGACCGCTTCACCTGCGCCGACGTCGTTCTGGGCCATTGCGGGCAATGGGCGCGCGGGGCGAAATTCGAGATCGGTTCGTCGCGCGTGAACGCCTATTTCGACCGGGTGCTGGCGCGGCCGGCACTAGCCCGCGCCCAAGCCCGCGAAAAGGAGGCGATGGCTGCATGATGTTTCGCGCGAACGCGGTGGTCGAGGTGGCCTCGCGCGGCGACCGTCCCGTCGTCGGCTCCATCGCGCTCGCCCATGACGAGCGGCATTTGCGGCGCAAGCTCCTGATCCTTGACACGGGCGCGCGGGTGCTCGCCGACCTGCCGAAGGCGGTTGCGCTTCGTGCCGGCGACTGTCTGTTGCTCGACACCGGGTCGCTGGCCGAGATCGCGGCAGCCGCGGAAGACCTTTTCGAGATCCGCCCGCGCAACCGGCTACATCTCGTCGAACTCGCCTGGCATATCGGCAATCGTCATCTCGCAGCGCAGATCGAAGATGATCGTATCCTCATCCTGCGCGACCATGTGATCGAAGCGATGCTGCAAGGGCTGGGGGCGACCGTCGCCCATGTACGGACCGGGTTCGAGCCGGTGCGCGGCGCCTATTCCGGCAAGGCGCACGGGCACGATCACCAGCATGGCTGATCCCTCCTCCACGCTGCGGCTGATGGCTTGGCTGTCGCCGGCCTTTCCCGTCGGTACGTTCAGCTACAGCCATGGATTGGAACGCGCGGCGGCGGACGGGAGGGTCGGTGATCTCGGCGCATGGCTCGACGGGCTGATGCGGCACGGCACCGGATGGAACGACGCGGTGATCGTGGCCGAAGCGTGGCGGCGCGGGCGTGACGGTGGTGACATCGGCGAGTTGGCCGAACTTGGCGAGGCGCTGGCGGGCTCGGCCGAGCGGCATCTGGAAACGATGGCGCAGGGCCAGGCATTTGCAAAGGCGGTGGCCGGATGGACCGCAGGCCTCGCGTTGCCGACAAATTGTCCCTACCCGGTCGTCTTCGGTGCGTCGGCCGGATTCAACGGATTGCCGTTTGAAGGGACGATTGCAACCTACTGCCAGGCCTTCGTCTCCAACCAGATCCAAGCCGGCATCAGGCTCTCGCTTCTCGGCCAGGAACGCGGCGTCGCCGTCCTGCGCGAGATGGAAGCGACGATAATCGACATCACTGCGCGCGCCGCGAATTCGTCGCTCGACGATCTCGGCGGGTCGGCCTTTATCGCCGAAATCGCCGCCATGAACCACGAAACCCAATATTCGAGGCTGTTCCGCACATGACTTCTTCCAATGGCCCGCTGCGCGTCGGGATCGGCGGGCCGGTGGGTTCGGGCAAGACGACGCTCACCGAAAATCTGTGCAAGGCGATGCGCGAACGCTACTCGCTCGCCGTCGTCACCAACGACATCTACACCAGGGAAGACGCGATGGCGCTGGTGCGCGCGCAGGCGCTTTCGGAGGACCGCATCGTCGGCGTGGAGACGGGCGGCTGCCCGCACACCGCCATTCGCGAGGACGCCTCGATCAATTTACAGGCGATCGACGAACTGACCAAGCGTATTCCCGGCCTCGACATCGTCTTCATCGAATCGGGCGGCGACAATCTGGCCGCGACTTTCTCGCCCGACCTTGCCGACCTGACGCTCTACGTCATCTCGGTGTGCCAGGGCGGCGACATTCCGCGCAAGGGCGGGCCGGGCATCACGCGGTCTGATTTTCTCGTCATCAACAAGGCCGACCTGGCGCCCTACGTGAACGTCGATCTCGACCAGATGGCGCGCGATGCGGCCAAGGCGCGGGTGGGCAAGCAATTCGCGTTCACCGATCTTTCGCGCGGCATGGGCGTTGCCGAAATCGTCGATTTCCTCGTCGAACATGGCGGATTGGACCAGTTGAGACAGGCGTCCTGACGGTTGCGCAGCGGGTCGCCAAGCGACATGCTGGCGCATCAAAGATCAGGAGAGCGCCCGATGAGCGTCACCCAGCTTGCCGATACACGCCGTCCGAACCTGCCCTTCTACGAGGAGCGCTGCGACCTCGCAGCCGCCTTTCGCTGGACGGCGCGGCTCAACATGCACGAAGCCGTCGCCAACCACTTCTCGCTCGCCGTCGACGACGGCGGAACGCAGATCCTCATCAACCCCAACCTGATGCATTTTTCGCGGATCAAGGCGAGCGACCTTCTGCTGATCGATGCCAACGATCCCGACACGATGAAGCGCCCCGATGCGCCCGACCCGACTGCCTGGGGGCTGCATGGGGCGATCCATCGCAACGTGCCTCATGCACGCTGTGTCATGCATGTCCACTCGGTTCACGCCACGGTTCTTGCCTCTCTGGCGGATTCGCGGCTGCCCGCGATCGACCAGAACTCGGCGATGTTTCACGGACGGCAGGTGGTCGACGCGCATTATGGCGGGCTCGCTTTCGAGGAAGAGGGCGAGCGCTGTTCGAGGCTCTTTTCCGACCCGAAGGCCAAGGTGATGGTGATGGGCAATCACGGCGTGATGATCATCGGCGAGACGGTGGGCGACACGTTCGACCGGCTCTATTATTTCGAGCGCGCCTGCGAGACCTACATCAAGGCGCTGTGGACCGGACAGCCGATCCGGCACCTGTCCGACGAGATCGCCGAGCGTGTCGCGACCCAGATGGACACTTATCCGGTTGCGTCCGCCAAGCGACACCTCGAGGAATTGAAGGCGATCCTCGACGAGGAAGGCTCGAACTTCCGCAACTAAAAAGCCGGCTGCGATCGCTCGCAGCCGGCTTTTCGCAATCGTCCGCCGATCAGGAGCCGAGATGCTTGGCGATCATCGCGCGGGCATCGTCAACCATGGCATTGGCGTCCATGCCCCTGCCGTTCATCTCCTCGATCCAGGCGTCGATCAAAGGCGCGGCGGTGTCCTTCCAGCGCTGGGTCTCGGCTTCGTCGAGGGTGATGATGTTGTTGCCGAGATCCTGCGCGATCTTCAGACCGGCCTCGTCGCCCGAATCCATGACCCGGCCGAACATGGCGGCGGTCTCGATGCCTGAATTGGCATCGATGACCGCCTTCATCTCATCGGGCAGCGCGTCGTAGGACGCCTGATTCATGGCGAATACGAAGGTCTGCGTATAAAGACCCTCGTCGCCGGTGAAGCCGGTATGGTTCTTGACCAGTTCGGGAACACGCAGCGATGGCGTGACTTCCCATGGGATCGTCGTGGCGTCGATCACGCCCTTCGACAGGGCTTCGGAGACGGCCGGCACCGGCATTCCGATCGGCGTCGATCCCAGCGCTTCGAGCATCTGGTTGATGACGCGCGAGCCGCCGCGGATCTTGACGCCCTGCATGGATTCCAGCGTGTCGACCGGGTTCTTCGAGTGGATCAGTCCCGGACCATGCGTGTGGAAGGCGATGACCTTCACGCCCGCAAACTCGTCCATGCAGTATTTTTCGCAATATTCATGGAAGGCTTTCGACGTCGCCTCGCCCGTTGTCACCATGAAGGGAAGCTCGAAAGCCTCGGTCGACGGATAGCGGCCGGGCGTATAGCCGATGACGGTCCAGATCATGTCGACGACGCCGTCGGTGACCTGATCGACGAGCTGCGGCGGCGTGCCGCCGAGTTGCATCGCGTCATATTGCTCGATCTTCAGACGGCCGCCGGACTCTTCCATGACCTTGGCGGCCCAGGGTCTCAGCGCCTCGGCGGGAATGGTCGCCTGCGGCGGCAGCATCTGGTGAAGGCGGAGCGTCGTTTCCTGCGCGGCGGCAACGCTGGTGAAGGCTGCAAACGCAACAGCGCCGGCAGTCAAGGTTTTCAAGTTAAACATGGGTTCCTCCCTGCATGTCCCGAGATTGTTATACGATAGAACTTTCTGCCTTGGAAGCACCCTTGAAAGGCTGGCCGTCATCACCTTCGCATGGTAGCCACGACACGCCCAGACGAGCAATCCGGAGGACCGCCATGACGCCGATCGCCACCCCGCCCTATCGCGCCGACCATGTCGGCAGCCTGCTTCGGCCACAATCGGTCAAGGATGCGCGCAAACGATTCTACGAGGACAAGGCGATCGCCGCGGAGGAACTCGAGGAAATCGAGAATGCAGCGATCGACGACGCGATCCGGATGCAGGAAGAAGCCGGACTGCCGGTCGTGACGGACGGCGAGATCCGACGTTCCTTCTGGCACTACGACTTCATGGGCGGGCTCGAAGGCTTCGACATGGAAGAGCGCGCGCCCGAAAAAGGCGTCGACTTCGCCGGCGTCAAGCTGCGTCCGGTCTTTCCAACGATCACCGGCAAGCTCGACTTTCCAGACGACCATCCGATGCTCGACCATTTCCGCTATGTCGCCTCGAAGACGAGGGTGATGCCGAAGATTTCGATCCCCGGCCCGAGTTGCTGTCATTTCCGTACCGCCAAAGACGACATCCACCCAAAGGACTATCGCGACGATCCGGAAGCGCTCTTCGCCGACCTCTCGAAGACCTATGCCAAGGCCGTGAAGGCATTCTACGATGCCGGTTGCCGCTATTTGCAGATGGACGACATCTTCTTCGCCTATCTGTGCGACCCCAAGCATCGCGCGACACAAAAGGAGCAAGGGACCGATCCGGACTGGCTGATCGAGCAATATGCCAGGATGATGCATGACGCGATCAAGGACCGGCCGGACGACATGCTGATCGGGATGCATATGTGCCGCGGCAATTTCCGCTCTACCCACGCGGCCGAAGGCGCCTATGATCCGGCGGCGGACGCGGTCTTCAACCAGACCGGCGTCGACATCTACTTCATGGAATACGACACCGAGCGGGCCGGCGGGCTTGAGCCCTTGCGCCTCCTGCCGAAGGGCAAAAAGCGTGTGCTGCCCGGCTTCATTACAACCAAGACGGGCGAGATGGAAAGGCTCGACGATCTGAAGCGAAAGTTCGACGAGGCGTCGAAACATGTCGATCTCGAGCAGCTCGGCATCGCCCCGCAATGCGGCTTCGCCTCGACCGAGGAAGGCAATTCGATCTCGCTCGACGACCAGCGCCGCAAGCTCGACCTCGTCGTCGAGACCGCCGAGGCGATCTGGGGCGGGGTGGCGAAGTAACGTCATTCTTCATTGCCGCTTAACCATGCCTCGTGCAGAACGATGGGGCGGGGACATGGTTTGCGGGAGCTTTTCGAATGGGCGGGATGTTGAGGCGTGCGTTCTTGTCGCCTTTGGCGGCGCTCCTCGCACTAGCGGTGCTTGTCTCCGCCTGCTCGACCTCGGTTCTGCCCGAGCCGCCGCCGCCGATCCCGTCCGAAAAATACGCCGCGATCGTCGTCGACGTCAGTTCGGGGCGCTCGCTTTATTCCGTCCACGCCGATCAGCTTCGCTATCCGGCCTCGCTGACCAAGATGATGACGGTGTTCATGCTGTTCGAAGCCCTGGATTCCGGGCGCATCGGCAAACAGACGATGATCCCCGTTTCCGACAATGCGCGCGGTCAGGTGCCGACCAAGATCGGCTTCCGGCAGGGCGAGGCGATCGACGTGGACACGGCGATCCGGGCGCTGATCATCCGCTCGGCCAACGACGTGGCGGTGGCGACGGCCGAATTCCTTGGCGGGACGGAAGAGAATTTCGCCGCGTTGATGACGCAGCGCGCACGCCAGATGGGCATGAATTCCACCACGTTCCGCAACGCGTCCGGCCTGCCGGATGCAGGCCAGCAGACGACGGCGCGTGACATGGCGCTGCTGTCCATCGCGCTCAACAAGCGCTTCCCGCACCACTACCACTATTTCGCCAATCGCGAATTCAGCTATGCCGGCAAGACCATTCGCGGCCACAACGACCTGCTCGGCCGCGTGGCCGGCGTCGACGGGCTGAAGACCGGCTATATCCGCGCGTCGGGCTTCAATCTGGCCACTTCGGTCGATCGCGGCGGCCGCAAGCTCGTCGCGGTCGTGATGGGCGGCGAGACGGCGAAAAGCCGCAATTCGCACATGGAACAGCTCGTCGAGCAATATATGCCGATGGCCGGCACAGTGACCGCGACCTCGGCGCCGCGCCCGGTGCCGCAGCAGGCGCTGCTCGCACCGATGAATTGAACCTTCGCCGATTGAAAAGCACGTTGCGGCGGCGCGGCCCCAATTCGCGCCGCCGCAACGGAGCGTCACCCATGGATGACGCTCGATCGCCGGATCAGCGGTCGGCGTCCATCTCGGCGAGCTTGGCGACGCGGCGGCGGAAATCCTCGTCGGTCGAGAATTCAGCCTTCAAATAGGATTCGACCAGATCCTTGGCGAGCCAAGGACCGACGATCTGCGCGCCGATGCACATCACGTTCACGTCGTCATGCTCGACCGACTGATGCGCGGAATGAACGTCGTGGCAGACTGCGGCGCGGATGCCCTTGACCTTGTTGGCCGCGATGGACGCGCCGACGCCGGTTCCGCAGACCATCAGGCCGCGCGCGGCCTCGCCGGCATTGATCCTGTCGGTGACCTTGCGGGCGATGTCGGGAAAATCGACCGGGTTCGGATCGAAGGAGCCGACATCCTCGACTTCATGGCCAAGCGATTTGACGTATTCCACGATAGTCGACTTCAACGGGAAGCCGGCGTGGTCCGAGCCGATTACGATGCGCATGTGCACTCCAAGTTTAGCGTAGCATGGAGGGAAGCCACAGGACGAGGCCTTCCCAGAAGGTGATGATGGCAAGTGTCGCAAGAAGCGGCACGTAGAACGGAACGAGGGCGCGCAGCAACTGGCGCAGCGACACTTTCGCGATGCTCGACAACAGGAACAGCGACAACCCCATCGGCGGGGTCAAAAGACCGAACATCAGGTTGAAGATGGCAATGATGCCCAGGTGAACCGGATCGATGCCCGCCAGGATCATCGGTGGCGCGATGACCGGAACAACAAGCAGCGTCGCGGTCGTCGAATCGAGAAACATGCCGGCAATGAAGAAAATCAGGTTGGCGACGATCAGAAGCACGATCGGATCGGTCGAGAACTTGAGAATCCAGCGGGCGAAATCCTGCGGAATCTGCTCGACGGCGAGAATCCAGCCGAACATGGCAGCAACCGCGACGATGATCAGGATCGCGCTGGTGCTCTTCACCGTCAAAATCAGCGCCTGCCACAAATGCTCGAATGTCAGATCGCGGTAGAAGATCGCGCTGATCGCCAGCACATAGACGACGGTTACGGCTGCGGCTTCGGTGGGCGTGAAGAGGCCGAGCAGCATTCCCGCGATCATCAGCACCGGTGCCAGCAGCGCGGGGAGCGCGGGCAGCAGATCGCCCCCAAGCTCGCGCAGCGTCGGCCAGCGCTCGGAGCGCGGCAGATTGTATCGGTAGGACAGGAAGACCGTCGTCAGCATAAGCAGCACGACGCAGACGAGCGCGGGAACGATGCCCGCCAGAAGGAGCTGGACGATTGAGACGCTCGTCACCGAGCCGTAGACGATCAGCGGGATCGAAGGCGGGAAGATCGGCCCGACGACGGCCGAGGCGCCGGTAACAGCCGCCGAAAAGGGCGCGGTGAACCCCTTTTTCTTCATCGCTGCGATCTCGATACGGCCAAGCCCGCCGACATCGGCAAGCGCCGCGCCCGACATGCCCGAAAAGATAAGGCTCGAAAAGATGTTGACCTGGGCAAGGCCGCCCGGAAAACGACCGACCGCAGTGTCGGCGAACCGGAAGATGCGATCGGTGATGCCGGCCGAATTCATCAGGTTGCCGACAAAGATGAAGATCGGAACGGCCACCAGCGGAAAGGAATCGAGCGCGTAGGTGATGCGCTGAACGAGCAATCCGTAGGGCAAGCCCTCGATCAGCACGTAGACGATGGAGGGGATGAGGATCGCATAGACGACCGGAAAGCCGGCAATGAACAGCACGAGAAAGGCACCGATGACTGCAAGACCCATGTCAGAGCACCTTGGTTTCTTCGCGCGGCGGATGGCGCAGGTCGATCAGGTGACTGAGCGTCGCGGCCGCGAAGCCGAAGAAGGTCGCGCCCAGGAACAGCCAGAACGGAATCTTGAGCGTCGGCGTCGCATTGTTGAGATTGCGGAAGATGGTTTGCCAGGCGACATAGGCGACGAAACAAGCTGCGATGACCGCTGCCGCCGTGATGGCGAAGGTCAGCGCCCTGCGCAGGCCGGTGGGCATCGCATTGAGAAATTCCGCCATGACGATGTTCTCGTGGTCGAGCACGACAAGCGGGAAGGCGGTAAAGACGAGCACGATCAAAAGGAAGCGCGTGAACTCCTCCGCGCCGACGATCGCGGCGCCGAAGACGTCGCGCATGATGACCTGCGTGAACGGTACGGCGACCAACGCCACCAGCACAAGCACGCAGAACGCGCCCAGTGCGCGCTTGACGATGACCATTTCCGAACCTCCCGAAGGGCCGGCGGCGATTGGAGTCGCCACCGGCAAAGCACTGTGCTTGCCTTATTCGACGGCAGCGATCTGCTCGATATACGTCTCGTAGGACGGGAAATCGGCGCGGATCTGCTCCAGCACCTGTGCGCGGAAGGCGTCGAGATCGAGGCCTTCGGCCTCCGTCACGACAGTCATCCCGTGGCTCTTGACCTCTTCGATGAGCTCAACCTCGGATTCGGTCGCCATGACGAGCGATTCCTGCGCCTCGCGCTCGAGAACTTCGGTAATGGCCTGACGCTGCCCTTCTTCCAGCCCCTGCCAGACTTCCTCGTTCACGAACACGGCCAGAACGGCCTGCATGTGGCCGGTAAGGGCGATATGCGACTGCACTTCATAGAGCTTGTTCGCGGTGATCATGGTCAATGGGTTTTCCTGCCCCACGACCAGTCCCGTCATCAGCGCGGTCGGCAGCTCGGCCACCTCGACCGGCGTCGGTGTCGCGCCGAAGCCCTTGACCATCGATACCCACAGATCGAGCGGAACGGCGCGGAACGGCTTGCCTTCGAGGTCGGCGGGAGACTTCACCTCGAAGTTGGACGAGATGTGCCGGGCGCCGCGATAGATGCGGCCGATGATGCGCACGCCGCCTTCGGCCACGAGCTTCTCGTTGATCGCCTGAAGGGCAGGCGAATTTTGAGGGTCGGTCGCAGCGAGCGCATGAGCGCCGTCGCGATAGATGAAGGGCGCATTGAAGGCGGCCACTTCGGGCACGATGCGCGCGAGCGACGCGAAATCGTGGTGTCCCATCGAAATCGACCCCATGCGAACGCCGTCTACCATTTCGGCGACGCCGCCGAGCTGGCTGGCCGGATAGACCTGAACGGTCACGGCGTCGGCCGTCGCCTCGGCGATGCCGGCGGCCGCCTCTGTCGCGAAGATCGTCTGGATGTCACCGTCAGCGCCAACATGGGCATAACGCAACTCGGCCGCGTGGGCGGCAGCGGCAACACCGACCGCAATGGTGGTCGCAGCTAACAATTTCAGGATACGCGAATGAAACATTGGACTTCCTCCCTAGGTGATTTTGTCACGACTGATCGCCGCAGTCTGCGTGTACGCGGCGATGTAGCTCTTGCGGCGGAGCTCATCGCCGATGGCGAAGTGATCGCGAAGACGTCGGTCGGCAGCGTCGCCGTCGCGCTCGACGATCGAAAGAAACACCTCCCGATGCGCCTCGAACAGGGAATCACGGATGTCGGGCACGAACGCCGTCTGGCGCCGCCGCTGGACATGGCTTCGACGCAGAAGCTCCGAGATCGACTGGTAGAGCATGATCAGCGCCGGGCTGCGGCCGGCCTCGACCAACGCCATGTGGAACGCGAAATCCGCCTCGGCGCCGGCGACAGGATCGTGCAGCGTCTCGCCGAGAGTTCGAAGCAGGGCGCCGATCCGCTCGATGTCGCTGGCGCTGGCGCGCTGGCAGGCAAGCCGGATCGCCTGGCACTCGATAGCAACGCGCGCTTCCATCACGTCGTCGAGAATGTCGGGCTGCTGGGCAAGGCAGAAGGTGAAGAAATCCGTGAGTACGGAGACGTCGGCGTGACGCACATAGGCGCCCTTGCCGTGACGGATGTCGAGGAATCCGAGCATGGCGAGCGAGCGTAGCGTTTCGCGCAGAACCGGACGTGACACACCAAGGCGCAGCGCCAGTTCGCGCTCGCCAAGGAGGCGGTCGCCGGCATTGAGCGCGCCGGATAGAAGTTGTTCGCGAAAATAGGCGAACACCTTTTCCGTGCCGAGCAGTTCCTCAGCTCCCTCCGAAAGCACCTTGTTCCTCCCAGTGGCCTTACAGTGGTCATACCACTTGTGACGCGAACAAGACGCGGCGTCAAGCGGCACGGATGTTCGACATCGGATCAGCACGTATAGCGGCGCAGCCAGCTTCGGTCGATCCAGTCCTTCAGACGCCAGACCCAATGGCCGGCAACGAAGAATGCGCCGCGCGAGGCGACTGCATGTCGCCCGCCGGTCGCCATGAGCGTCAGATAGGTTTCCTGCGGCGACCAGGGCCGCAGCGGCCTGCCTTGCGCGTGGGCGCGCAGATTGGCGGCCAGCGGCGGCCCGGCGCGGACCGCGAAGACGCCCGCCTTCGGCCGCTCGGAACCGACGATCGTCGCGCAATCGCCGGCAGCGAAAATGTCCGGGTCGCTCATCGTTTGGAGGGTCGGCTGAACAGCAATGAAGCCATTCGCAAGCCGCAGACCGGTTTGCGCCAGCCAAGCGGGCGCTGCGGCTCCCGTCGCCAGAAGGGTCAGATCGGATTCGAGGCGGCGACCATCGGCAAGTTCGATTTCCGTCTGCCCGATCGCAGCGACGGCTTGGCTTTCCTCGACATCGACAGCGCGGCGCGCAAGGACATGCCGGATATGGCGGCGAACCCCCGGCGGATGCGCTTCGAGAAGAGGGCCGGCCGAGACCAGCGCAAGCGACGCGCTGGCGAGGCGCTGGCGCAGGGCGAGTACGATCTCGATGCCGGCCGGCCCACCGCCGACGACCGTGATCCGCTCCGGTCCATCCCGACCCTTGGATGATATGTGCGTCTCCAACCTGTCGAGGAGATCGCCGACCGGCTTGACCGGCAGGCCATGCTCGACGGCGCCGGCGATGCCATTCGTCGCCGATGCGCTGCCGACGTCGAGCGAGAGGAGATCATAGCAGATTTCGCCGCCGCCTTCGAGGTGCAGCCGCTTGCCGGTTCGATCGATCCCGACCGCCCGCGCCAGGCGAAAGTCGATTCCATACGCCGCGCACAATCGCTCCAGATCGATTTCAAGGGCCTCGCGCCGGTAATGACCTGCGATGACGCCGGGAACCATGCCCGAATAGGCCGTCTTCGGTTCCGGCGAGACCAGAAGAACGCGCCAGCCGACCAATGGCGCCTTGCCGAACGCTTCCACGAGATGGACATGGGTATGGCCGCCGCCGACCAGCACAATTCGTCCCGCCACGATGTCCGCCTCCGTCCTATGCGCCGACCGTGGCCGATGGCAGCGCGAAAGGCCAGTCATCTTCCCGTGTCAGGACCGCTACATAGATGCCGTGTAGTAGAAGATGTGGCTGCCGACCTTCCCGGTCTTCTGCAGTTTCTTCGACCAGAAGGGGGCGACATAGTCGGCATGGTAGTGGGTCGACTGGGCGATCTCGCCGCGCGATGCCTTGCAGTCCTCGTCGCAATTGAAGGCGAAGACGGCGATCTTGCGCGCCATGGCGTGTGCGGCAGGCTCGGAAAATTCATCCGGAAGATCGTCGCAGGCAAAGGAAAATTGGCAGGCATTCCTCCGATGCGCATTCTGGTAGACGACATCGCAGACGCTGTCGGGATAGAAACGGCTCTCGACGCGGTTCAGGACCACCTGGGCCACCATGTTCTGGCCCCGGACGGGTTCGCCGCGCGCTTCGAAGTAGATCGCTGCCGTCAGACATTCGATCTCCTTGTTGTAGCTGCGACTGGCAGGCGCATCCGCGGCTATCTCGGGTTTTTCGGGCAGCGGGGCTGCGTTGGCGCGCGCAGGGGCGCTGAAGGCGGCGATGGCGATGAGGATCGCCGCTGCAAACGGTCGGTTCATGGTCGCTCTGGCTTGTTGATGACGCCGCGCTTGTGTCAGTCCAATGCGTCTGCAATCCGAAGGCGCGGTGACGAAAACGTGACACAGAGCGAGCAACTCGCGGCGATTCGACGCGCCGACCGGATCGATCCCGTTCTCGCATCAGCCGCGAAGACCGGCCATTCACCTGTTGAAGCCCATCGCCGGTTCGGCTATGACCAACGCGGCTACCGGCGCGACGCGCGCGCTGGCAAGCACCCGTAGCTCAGCTGGATAGAGTGTCGCCCTCCGAAGGCGAAGGTCACAGGTTCGAATCCTGTCGGGTGCGCCATTTACGAACAAAACTGGGCACTGCGTCCGGAATTGCCCCGTTTCTCATAACAAGCTGTTCGAGCACGGTTTTGCGGCCGTGGATGCGGATTTCCGTGTCGTCCACTTCGACATTGTCGATCATGGCGCGCAGGTAGGCGCGGCGGAACGGGATCGGGCCGTTCGCGATGTTGTTGCGCATCGTGTCAGTGAAGGCCGCGATCCTGTCGGCAGTGATGCGGGCGTTTGGCTGTAGTTCCTTGAGCGCGCGGTCGAGGGATTCCTGCGCGATTTCCTTATCGGCTTTGAGCGTCTGGATACGCGTTTTCAGGGTCTCGTCGGTGGGGTCTGCTACTCCGTTCTCGATGGCTTCGTACAGGCGGTTGAGGCGCGTCTGCGCGTCGTCGCGCTTGGCGGTGAGCTTGCGCACGCGGTCGGCGTGGTCGGCCTTGCGGGCGGCCTGGCGTTCAAGAAGCTTACTGATGAGGTCGTGGATGCGGTCCGGCTGGAGCAGGTCCGCGTTGAGGCGGTCTGTCACCAGCGTGTCGAGCTTGTCCATCGGGATCGCGCGGCCTTTGCAGGCGGCCTTGCCTTTTTGCGCGCAGGCGGCGCAGGCGTAGTAGCGGTATCTGCCGGACTTGCCGGTTCTTAGCGTCATGCCGCCGTTGCAGGAGGCGCAGGTGGCAAGGCCTGTGAGCAGGATCGGGCCTGTCACAGTGCGCGGCGGGGTGCGTTTAGGGTTGCGGGCCTTCAGGTTGGCCTGCACACGGTCGTATGTAGGCTCGTCGATGATGGGATCGACCGGCACTGTGATGTGCTCGCTTTCGGGGCGCGGTTCTTTGGTTTTCCAGCTGGTCTGGTTGAAGCGGTACTCGCCCTTATAGACCGTGTTGGAGATCATCTTGTGCAGCGGGCCGATGCCCCAGCGCGCGCCGAGGCGCGTGCGGTAGCCGTTATCGTTCAGCCATGACGCGACGGCCTTCACGCCCATCGGGCCGCTGGTGCCGTCGCCGTGGGTGAAGAGCCTGAATATGAGCCTGACTGTCTCGGCTTCGACCGGGTCGATGGCGAGGCGCTTCTTGGTCTTCGCGCCGCGCTGCTCGGCGGCAACGGTCGTGTACCCGAAGGGCGGGCGCGCGCCGTTCCAGAAGCCCTGCCGGGCGTTCTCCTTCATCGCGCGGGCGGTATGCTTGCCGTTCTCCTTGGACTGGTATTCGTCGAAGAGTGCGAAGACCTGCCGGACCATCACGCTCATCGGGTCATCGCCGAGGTCCTGCGTGATGCTGACGAGGCGGATGCCGTGCTTGCGCAGGCGGCGCACATGATATTCCAGCGCGAAATGGTCGCGGGCGAAGCGGCTGAAGGAATGGACCAGCACCACATCGAACGGCGCGCCGCCGGCGGTCGCCATGTCGAGCAGACGCTGGAGTTCGGGGCGGCGGTCGTCGGTGCCGCTCGCGCCGGGTTCGACGAATTCTGCGGCGATCTCCCAGCCTTTGCCCTCGCAGTAGGACTGCGCCTGGCGGCGCTGGTCCGGGATCGATAGGTCGTGCTCGGCCTGCCTTGTCGTGGAGACGCGCAGGTAGAGCGCGACGCGCAGCTGCGGTTCTGTGGTGGGCAGGACATGCTGGTTCATCGGCGTGGTTCCGCGAGAGCTTCCTTGCGCTTCAGCTTTGCCGGTCTTTGCGGCTCTTTCGAGTCATCAAGAATGGCGAGCAGTTCAGGGAGCAGGAAGGCTTCAATGACGGCGAGTTCTTCCTCGGTGATCGGGTGGTTGCGCTGGAGGTCGCTTTTAACCTCCAGCGCAGGCTGCGGGGACCGGCCAGTCGTGCCGTTCTGATGCGGGTGGCGGCGCATCGGCGCGGTCCCGCTGCCTTAGGTGTTATCCGCGCCGTGGCGCGTGAGAGAGTTGGTAATCATGGGGCGCTCCTTTCGTGCCTTTGCGAGAAAGGTGCGCCTTCGCGGAGGCGGCGTGCCGCGTGGAAACCGCGTGGAATCTCGTGAGAAAACCGGCCCCGCTGGCGCGGGACCGGCGATGCGTCAGAAGCGCGGGCTGAGAGCCTGTTGCCGCAGCCGGATCATCCGGCGGATGGCTTCAAGGCTTGCCAGCGCCTGACGCTGCGCGTCGGTGCCGGGAGCCGTTCCGGCCAAGGCCTGTTGCAGCTCATGATGCAGGACGTGCAGTTCAGCCAGCGACCGGCCGTGCAGGTCGTTCATGGTGATGATGCGGGACATCGTCGTCTCCTTGTCTTCGGAGGCCCCGACCATCAGGGCCTTTCGGCCCCGCACACAGATCATCGCCCGGGAAGGCGCTGTGGTCGGACGAGAAGACAAGGAAAGGCAAAGAGGGATCGCAGAGGCGGCGTGGACGGACTGCCCGTCGGTGTTGGCGCGCAGGGTTTGCACAATGCAACCGGTCTGATCGCAAAACGGGTGTGAAGGCCGGTTTTCTGCGGGTTTGCTGGATTCGCAAATTTGAAAACGGCGCAGCCTCCGCGGTATAATTTAAGTATTGGAGAGACTATTCGCAGGTTGTTTGATGTTGATGAAATTTTATGACGGCATGACCTTTAAAGAGATGCGTCAGGCTTTGTGGGAAACGATTTCAGAATTCGAGGACGAGTACGCGATACATCATGCCCGTGGCGTGTCTTTGTATTTCACGCCGACAGATGAGTTCGGCGAGGTCGTTGTGCCGCGAACGCCCCTTGGCAAGGCCATCGACAAGATCACCAAGCGCGGGCCGTACAAGTCCGCCGCTGATGATTTCGTGCCGTAGCGGAGCAAAGGATGAAGCTGCCACCGCAATATATCGGGCTGGAGCAGGCTCGGCAGGTGCTGGCGGAGATGGGCGTTGAGCTATCGAGCCGGCAGATGAAACGCGCCGCCGACAAGGATGTTTTGGGGCGGCGCAAGCTGCCGTTTTTCGTCGATCCTATTGAAGGAACGTTGAAAATCGAGAAGGGCACGCTAGTGGATATCTATCGGCAGCTGCAAATAGAAGCTGAAAATAACTTCATTAATAAGGATTGACTTGATGAATCTACATCATGTTTACTGAAGCGTAGCATATAAAAGTAGAATAATCTTATGGCAGATATAAGAAAAAGAGAAGGTTCAAAAGGGGTTACATACCAAGTGCGCTATGCGCGTCCCGGTACTTCAAGCGGGTATTCCTACGCTACGTTTGATACTCTGAAGGAGGCGCGCGCTTTCGTGGAAAGCGGCGCGACGCGCTACTCCGACGGCGTTATCGATGGCTCCGTCAAGACCGTGCCTCAGGCGATCGACCGTTGGCTGGATATCTGTGAGAAAGAGGGGACGGACGGTAACGAGCCAGTGACTACTTTTACCCTTAAATCCTATCGCTATTTCGCCGACTACATGAAGGGATACGTCTGGGAAAAGCCGCTTCGCGAGCTTCAGGCTCCTGATATTGTAGAGTTCCGCTCGTGGCTGCTGGGGAATTGTCCATCCCGTTATCTGGCCCGCAAAACGCTTACCTACTTCCAGACCGTCATGAAAGAGATGGCCTTGCGTGGACATATCGGCAGCAATCCCGCGTCTGGAATTACGGTCAGTACCGCCTCCAGGTACGAGCAGCCGGTCTGTCCTCCTAGCTTCGAGGAGGTTCAGGCGTTGCTCGCTGCTGCCGACCGGCTTGCCAATCATCGAAATCGTCAAGTCGCCCGGGCGTGGCGTCGGAACCGCCCGATGATCTATCTGGCAGCTGATACCGGAATGAGACCGGGAGAGTACCTGGCTCTCCCACGTTTCAATGTCAGCCGCACCGAGGTGAAGGTTGATCGGGCGATCGAGCGCAACGGCGACAAAATATCCGTCACAAAGACCCCGGCCGGTTGGCGCTGGATCGATCTGAGTCCCGACACCGCGGACATGGTGCTCCACTACGCAGATAACCACGCTCCCACAAACAAATACGATCTTGTGTTCCCCACTTCGACCGGTCGCTGGCAAGCGGTGTCCAACTGGAGGGCGCAGGCCTTCGCGGCCGCTTGTTTCGAGGCAGGGTTGGTCGAAGAGGTGGAGGTTGACGGTCGCAAAATTGAGCGCCCGAAATACTCGCCTTACGACCTGCGCCACTTCTATGCGTCGATGCTGATAGAATCGCGATTAAACCTGAAACGGATTCAGCAGTTGATGGGGCATACCAACGTCACGACCACATTGAATATATACGGCCACCTGATCGAGCGTGCAGAAGTAAGAAGCCGCGACAAAATAGGTTTACTTGCTCGGTTGGATCAAAATAGCTGTGGCGAATCTGTGGCAGCAGAGTAGTAATTGACTGAAATATCATCTTTTTGATCGCCCTTCTAAGCAGACGGTTGCAGGTTCGAGTCCTGCCGGGCGCGCCATAATTAAATCAATGGCTTAGTGGGATTTTAAGGGCCGTGTTTCTGGTTTCTTGCCACAAATCGCGCCACAACAGCGATCCGCTGTAATCCGCAGAAATCCTCAATTGTCCGGCTCTGTCTTTTTCGGCTTGTGGCGAGTTTGTGGCAAGGCCATGAGGTTTTCGCGTGATCTGGAGTTGGCGCTGCCGCAGCCTCCGCCGTTGTGCGCCGCAGCGGACCCTGTGCGGCTTTTGATCCTGTGCATGCCGCGCGCAGCCGGGCTGGAATTACGTTTTCCGGGTGACGTGAGGCCCTGATCCGTGCCAGAATTAAAGAATACGGTGCGAATCTTCTGGTGCCGTTTTGAAGGGCACGGATTTAGATGGCGCGCAGTGACCTCATCATTAATCTCGTCAAGGCCAGCGTCCGCGGTGACGTTGCCGACGCGCGCGCTGTCGCCGAGGCTATCGCTGCGGACGAGCGGTCGAAGAAGCATTCCGGCGTCGCAGAGCGGATAACGCGCGTCCTTGATACGCAGCAGCCAAGTCAGCGGAACGGTCAGGCAAGTGCGCCGGGCATCCGAGTCCGCGACGGATCGGGCGGCATTCAGCGCACTGAGCCCCGGCGTCCCCTGTCGGCTCTGTATCTCGACGAAGGTATTCGCAAGGCTTGTGACGAGTTGATCGAAGAGCAGCGCCGGGCCGATGTCCTGCGGGTGCACGGCCTTGAGCCTCGCCATCGGTTGCTGCTGGCCGGCCCTCCCGGCAACGGGAAAACCTCGCTTGCCGAAGCGATAGCGTACGAGTTAGCGCTACCGCTCTTCACTGTGCGCTATGACGCGGTCGTCACAAGCTACCTTGGCGAGACGGCGCAGCGTCTGCGCCGGCTGTTCGATTTCGCCCGCACGGAGCCTTGCGTCCTGTTCTTTGATGAATTTGACGCCATCGGCAAGGAGCGGGGCGATATTCACGAGACCGGCGAAATCAAGCGGGTCATCACGACGCTCCTGCTTCAGATTGATGACCTGCCCCCTTATTGCGTGCTGATTGGCGCGACCAATCACCCGGAACTGCTGGACCGCGCCACCTGGCGTCGGTTTGAGCTGCGGCTGAACCTCGATGCTCCGTCGGCCAAGGAAATGATCAAATATTTTGATGACCAACTCGATACGCTGGGCGGTCAACCGGGTTATACCGCCAAACGCTTGTGCGAGTCGGTCAATCCTGTCAGTTTTTCAGAGGCTGAGGCATTTTTTCTTGATGTAAGGCGGAGAATAGCTTTAGCGCAGGGCGCCCGTGAGCTCCGATCTATATTGGATGATCGCGTTAAAGCCTTTCGTTCACGGTCCGGCATACGGGAGACAGGGGGCATAGATGGTGGAAAGACCGATCCTCCGGTTTCCTGATCCGGTCAATGCTATTCGTCCCACGGGGAGTTCCGGTGTCCCGCCGAGACCGTCGGGACCCGGGCGGGCACGGCAGGGCCAGCGTTTTCAGGCAACTTTCGACAGGTTGAGCGCGGCGTTTGCCAGCGACGATCCGCTGGTCGCGCTTCGCCAGGACCCCGCTGGCATAGCGCCTGAGCGTGCGCTCGTTTTTGTCACAGCCGGCAGTGTTGCCAATTTTGCCAAGGTAGCGCGTGAGGCCGGTCTTGAAGTCTTCTCCGAAGAGGAACTGGAAACCCTGGAGGACTATCCGGAGGGTTTCCAGCCGGCCGGAGACGCAGCGAGCTTGGCGCGCACGTTGTACGCGACCATTCCTACCATAGAGTCATTCCAGCAGATGCTTTCGCTGTGGAGAGCGCATCAGCGGGGAGAAAACGCGCCACACGGCGCCGCACCGTGGTGGGGGGTCTTCGACCTGCTCCTTGAATTGCGCCCGTGGGGGCCGCAGGACCGGCTTGGCGACACGGCGCGCGCAGTCATTGAAGATCGACTCGCTTTCCGGGCAGGCGAAGATCCGATCTCCATCGAGTTTGAAATCTGGCCGACGGCGAACGCCGAAAAACGTGCGAACTGGCGCGGCGAGCTGGAGCAACGTGTGGCCGCGCGGGACGGCTCGATCCTGGATCGCAGCTCCATTGCCGAAGACGGCTTTATCTATGAAGCGCTTCTCGTAGAGCTTCCTTGCCTTGCTGTGCGCGAGATGCTGGCTAATCCCGCCGATATTGACGGTCTTGCCACGCTTGAAGGTGTCCAGTTCATCCTGCCGCAGACGATCGGTCAGGCCATACCGGATGGTCCGGATGCCGCAGGCGAAGATCGTGCCGTTGACGGTGCGTTCGATCCCGACGCGCCAATCCGTGCGGCGCTTCTCGACGGGACACCCGTCGCGGCCCATCGGTCCCTCGATGGCGGTGTCGTCATCGAAGATATGCACGACCTGGTCAGGCTTTCGCCGGTAGCCCGGCGATACCACGCTACCGCGATGGCTTCGCTGATCCTGCGCGGCGATCTACAGGCCGACGGCACGCCCCTCACGGATACGCGGCTTATCAGCGTACCTGTCCTGATCGACCTGGAGAACGGCGCTGAAACCGCGGGAAACCGCCTCTTTGTCGATGTGGTGCACACCACTCTGATGCGGCTGATTGGCACCGACGAGCCCGTGGCACCGGAGGTGTTTGTCGTCAATTTCTCCATCGGCGTCCGCGACAGTCACTTCTCCGGGCGCATCAGCGCGCTTGCGCGGCTGATGGACTGGTGGGCGGCGAAGGAAGGGCTGCTCTTTGTGATTTCGGCTGGCAATGTCGGCCATCTCGCCCTTCCCGGAACGACCACGATGGACTTTGAGAACGCCGCGATCATCGACCGCCGCGCTACGGTTCGCGGGGCAATGCGCGATGGCATTTTCAACCGTACGCTTCTCGCGCCGGCGGAATCGTTGAACGGCCTGACCGTGGGCGCATTGTCACTTGATTACGCCAACCACACGCCGCCGCAGCAGGCCGGCATCCTCAAACTGGAGGAGGACGGCGAATTTGTGCCGCAGATGACCAGCGCCCTTGGATTGGGCTCCCGCCGGTCTATCAAACCCGATCTCGTCGAGGCAGGCGGCTGCCTGGAAGTGCGCGCCATGCCCCAAGGGACAGATGTCAGCTTGCGAGCCATGCAGTCCAGTCGCACTGGTCTTGTCGCAGCGTCGCCGCCAGGGCAGGACGCCACCCAAAAATCTCGCGGTACGAGCCCTGCGGCTGCGCTCGTCACCCGTTCCTTATTGCGCGCCGCCGCGGCGCTCACGGGAGAAGACGGTCCCTATGAGGGACTGGAACTGTCCCGTCGCCAGAATGCACTTCTGACCCGAGCGCTCGCGGTCAATGCCGCGAGATGGCCGCAGGACGCACTCGATCTCTACGACGAAGAGAAAGGCCGGCTTGGCAGCAAACAGCATCTGCGCGCGAAGGAGGAAGTCTGCCGTCATTTCGGGCATGGCTATCTGGATGGCGGGTTGATGCGGGAATCGCCTGAGTCCGGCGTGACGATGGTCGGCCTGGGAACAATCCGCAAGGACGGCGCGCAGGTTTTCAGGATGCCCGTGCCGCCATCCCTGTCGGGAGAGAAGCTGCCGCGCTCCATGCGCGTGACCCTGGCGTGGTTTTCGCCGGTCAATCCTTCGCGCGCTCAATACCGGCTTGCTGCGTTGGAAGCCGTCGCGGTCAACGAAGCCGATGATGAAGATGACGGCAGATGGGGTTTCGACATGACCCCCGACGGGCTGGATGCGAACATCATCAAGCGCGGGTCCGTCTGGTCAAAGCGCCTGAAGAACAGAATCCAGACCATACCCGAATTCGGCGAGGACGCCGATATCCCGATCCGGGTGCAGTGTCGTGACGCCTCCGGCGGCGGGCTGAATCAGGATGAGGATATCCTGTACGCCATTGCCGTGACGCTTCAGGTCGAAGCTGAGGTTCAGTTCGATATTCATCAGGAAATCGAGCAGACTTTGCGCGTTCGGGCGCAGGCGTAATCCAGGCATGGTTTTATCGGTCAGGCGCGTCCGGCAGGCCGGACCGGGCTATAGGCGCTGCGCGCCCGGAATCGGTGGGGCCGTTTCCGCCATCCGGTGACTATCCCTCGCGCGGCATTTAGGTATATACATCTTTGAATTTCGCTTAGTATAATAATTACATGAACGAAGGGTATATTTACATATTTTCCTTGCCGGACGATGGAGAAAACGGACTCGTCAAGATTGGTAGCAGCTACGATGACGTGCGCTGTCGATACCAATCTATAAGTAACGACTGCAACGGCGTCGAAGTAGAAAGTTCATTCATTTTCCAGGTCGGGATGAAATATCTAGAAGTTGAAAAGCAAATACACCGCTTTTGTGAACCATTCAGAGCCGTCGAGATTCTTAATGGAAGAATGTACGGAAGCACTGAAATTTATGAGGCTGATCCTACGCGGGATATTGTTTATAAATATTTAGGAAGTCAGGGTTATAGGCCGACCGCGCTTAACGCATATTTGGGAAGTAGTAGAAAAATTCAGGCCAGTCGTGAGGGCAAGAAGGTGGTTTCAGCCTATGTGGACGAATTCTATTCGCACACGCTGAAGCAGCTTGCAGCACGCGAGCGCACGACAGTTCAAGACCTCGTGGCCGAGGCGCTGGGCGATCTCTTTCGCAAATACAACATATCTACTGATCGGAGATGATCAGTCACTTTTGCGACCGACGACAGACAAAATCAGGGCACGGTGACTATCCCTCGCGCTGATAATTGAGCGCTGTTGGCGCGCTCTGTCTCTCATTGAAGAAGGGGCCTGCGGCCCCCGCGCGCGTTGCGCGCAGCGTCTAAGAAAGAGGGGCGTGCCGCCCGCCGCGCGCCTTGCGCGCAGCCATTAAAAAAGAAAGGGGCGTGCCGCCCCCGGGCCGTCAAGACGAACTCCTTCGCTTTGCTCCGGACGCCGCCGGGGCGTTCCCCGGCCTTCCGCGCCCCGAAGGCGGGGCTTGTGCAGGCCGGGTGATCCCCCTTTCCCCGGCGGCGGTCCTGACGGCCGCACCCCCGCTCATTGCCGCGTGGCTAGTTGGTTGCATGCGCAACCCGCTAACCAAGGAGAAAGGCAATGAAACCCGATATTTATCAACGTGTAACCGACTGCATCGTAGCCGAACTGGAGAAAGGCGTCAGGCCGTGGCTTAAACCCTGGAATGCAGAGCACGCCGCCGGACGGATCACAAGGCCGCTACGGGCCAACGGCATCGCCTATCGCGGCATCAATGTCATCATGCTGTGGTCGTCCGCCATGGCGCAGGGCTTTGCCGCGCCGTTGTGGCTGACCTACAAGCAGGCGCAGGAGCTGGGCGGGCAGGTGCGCAAGGGCGAGAAGGGCAGCCTTGTCGTCTATGCCAACACCATCACCCGCACCGAAGCCGATGCCGAGACCGGCGAAGAGTCCGCGCGCGAAATCCCCTTCATGAAAGGCTATACCGTCTTCAATGCCGAACAGGTCGAAGGACTGCCCGCGCATTTCTACGCCATGCAGGAGGCAATGCTTGATCCGGTGGCGCGGATCGAGAAGGCCGAAACGTTCTTTGCCGCGAGCGGCGCGGATGTCCGGCACGGTGGCAATCAGGCCTTCTATAGCGTGACCGAGGACCGCGTGCAGATGCCGCCGTTCGAGACGTTCCGCGACGCGGAATGCTATTACGCCACGCTGGCGCATGAGCTGACCCACTGGACGAAGCACAAATCCCGGCTTGATCGTGACTTTGGCCGCAAGCGCTGGGGTGATGAAGGCTATGCCATGGAGGAGCTGGTCGCCGAGCTGGGCGCGGCGTTCCTGTCCGCCGATCTGGAGCTTACCCCGGAAACCCGGCCCGACCATGCCAGCTATATCGCGTCTTGGCTGAAGGTCCTGAAGGATGACCGCAAGGCGATTTTTGCAGCCGCCGCCCATGCGCAGCGCGCCGCTGATTATCTTGCGGGATTGCAGCCCCAAGAAGAAGTGGAGGCGGAAGCGCAGGCGGCTTGAGCTTCCAAAAATTCCGCGCCCGGCGATGCCGGGCGCGGAGCCTTTTTCGTTTATTCCGCTGGCAGGTCGCCGGGCTGCGGCGCCCAGTCGGCGGCGGGGTCGAGCACGGCCTTGTTGCCGGCGCGGGCGTAGCTGTCCATGATCTCATCACAGGCCTGGAGGCGGGTGAGGATTTGCATCGCATCCGGATGCCGGAACACGCACATCAGGTCGTTGCGCTGGCCGTAATGATCGAGGCTCACGAAATAAGAATCGCTGAAGAAATAGCGCGGCTTGTAAGCCTTGCGCTTCAGCGCCGCCTCCGCCCGCTTGTGCTCCTCCTTGAGCTTTTCCCAATCGGCCCGGTCATGGCGGAACAGCGAGAAGCGGTGCTGCTGGCGGCGGTCGTAATACACCCACTTCCCGCTCCGGCAGACTTCAATCCGGTCGACCGTGAAGCGGATCAGCGTTTCCCGGTGCAGGAGATAATTCAGCATCCCGATGTAAAACAGGCTGATCAGCGACGCGATCGTGCCCCACAGCACCACATTGTCCATTTTGGGGCTGTAGACGAAGAATATCTGGTGGCAGGCGAAGACCAGCCCGAGGAAGGCGATCACGCCCGTGCCGACTTCTTCCAGCTGCTTCGCGACCGGGCCGATGGTCGAGGTCCTGACCTCGATCACCGGGCCGCGTTCCTCGTCATCATACTGGATCGTCTCCGGCAGGCCTGCAAAGGGTGACCTGGTCTCTGTCATGATCGTCCTCAATTGCGCGGCCCTTGATCTTGCGGGGCCTCGCAAAGAAGATGGCGGCGTTTAGAGCCACCAAACCGCGCGCATTCCGCGTACCCCTGCGGTGTAGGGGGGGGTGGAGGGCGGAGGAAGCATGGCATTTGATGATGGTGTGATACGCCGCCTGCGCGACCGGCTGCTGCTCTATCGCAGCGCCACGCGGCAGGGCGGACGCAAGCGGCAATGGGAAGCCATTGCGCGCGACATCGTCGATGCCGACAGCGTCCCTCACGCCTTCTATGAACGCGAAACCAGCTTCAAGGCGCTCGGCGAGGCGCTGCGCCGCTTTGCCGCCGGCAAGCAGGTGCTGACCGAAGAGCGCGCCGAAGCCCTCGCCGCCTTCCTTCGTGAAAAACGCTACCTCACCGATGCTGATCTTGAGGAGAGCGACGCCCCGGTGCAGGCGCTGCTCGGCCTGTCCGCCTTTTTCGGGCGGGACGGGCAGGACGACAAAGCGTTTGACCCCGTCTGCGGCGCCTATGTCGCGCTCAGTACCGGCACGACCGGGCGGCAGGAAGTGCGGCTGCTGCGCATCGCCCGCCATGACGGCCAGGGCTGGACGGCGGAGGAGACCGTGCACCTGACCGCCGGTACGGCGCCCGCGCATGATCCCGTGGCGCTGAACCGCTTCCTGCGCGTGGCGAGCCGCGCGACGATCTTCCATGATGGCTGGCTTGTCCCGTCCGCGCCGGATCAGGCGGCGCTGCTGGTACGCAGCCGCGAGACCGGGCAGAGCAGCCTGCGCACCCTCGCCCGTGCCGATGGACACGGTCTCTATGTGATCGAGCATGACGGGCTCGGCGCCGCGCCGACTGTTACGATGGATAACAAGGTACAGGAGCCGGCACCGGCGCAGGCTGTGCTGGCGGCGTGGGTCGCGCGGCATGGCTGGCACTTCACACGGCAGGAGGAGCGGTGATGGCGACAACCAGTTCCACCGCCAGCCCCCAACTGCCGCAAGCCTTCATCGCCGCCGCAAAGGCGGGCGATACGGATACGATCCGGCGCATGCTGGACTCGGGCTTTACCGCCATCAATCATGTCGAGCCCCAGACCGGCTTCACCGCGCTGCACTACGCCGCCGCGCGCAATGCGCGCGGCGTGCTGAAGCTTCTCCTGGCAACGGGCGCGTGCGATTACAGCCTGCGCGACCGGCAGGGCCGCACCGCGGCGCGGCTGGCGGTCGAGGTCGCCGACAATCCGGCCGCCGGGCGGCTGCTTTACGACAAGCTGCACGCGCAGCACCCGCAGGCCGAGCCGACGACCGGAGACGAGCAGGGGCTGCGCGCCGCGCCGCAACAACGGCGGCGCTAACCCGCGTGATACTTTCCGGCAAAGACGCCGTGATACGGCGCGCTGCTGTCGAAATACTCGACCCTTTGCAGGATCATCGGGTGATAGCCCGCCCAGATCACCAGCTGGCGCTTGAGCCGGTCCGCGCGCGCGAACTGGCGGCTGACTTCCTCCGGGCTCAGCAGATCGTGCAGCTCCACCGACGATGACTGCCCCGACAGCCCCGCCGCACTCTGCTCGGCATTGACCTCGCCTTCGCGCGCCACGCGCACGCGGGTCTTGCCGAGGCGCTTGCTGACATACTCCATCGTCATCAAATCGTTGTTGCCGAAGAACTGGAGGATACCGGCATTACCGGCGAAGGTCTCCCAGCGCTCACCGTAGAGCGCCTTGCCCTGGCCCCAGTCCTGCAAGAACACCCATAGCTTCACATCGAACGAGGCGATCTGCCCGGCGGCGTCTTCGAGCTGCTTCATGTGGCCCAGCACCGGGAACTCATCAAGGCAGACCAGCACCGGCGCTGCGGGCTTTGCCGGCTCGCGCTCCATCGCGTCGAGCAGCTGATTGACGAACAGCCGCAGCCAGCGATTGCACAGGCCCATGCGGCTGGCGGGCAGGCACAGAAACAGGCTCGCGCCGTTCCGAGACCGCTTCAAATCAGCCAGGTCGATGTCATGGCCGGACAGCACCCGGCGCATCGCCTTATAATCCAGAAACTTCGTGTGCCGCCGCGCGGTCGAGAGCACGCTGGCGCGCTCATTGCCCGGCTTCTCGTAGAACTCGCGCGCGGCGCTGGCGATGGCGTTGGCGAGGTCTTCGGTCTCGGCATCCTTGCCGAGTTCATCGGCATGCGCGAGCATCTCCAGCTCCAGCATGAAGCCGCGATCCTCGCCGGGGACCGGCACAAGACAATCACGCAGCAGCTCCCGCACCGTCACCAGCGTGCGGCGCCCGTCATAGTATGGCGCGGTCGCGACATGCAGGATCAACCCTTCGATAAAGCTGCGCGCGCTCTCATCCCAATGCGGGTCGCGGCCCGAGGCCACCACCAGCGCGTCGGCGATCAGCCCCGCATCCTCGATGATGGACTCGCTGGCGACATCCAGCACCGAAAGCGGATTGTAACGCTTGCGATACGGCGCGACATGATCGGCACAGGCATTGAACGGGTCGAGGACATAGACATCCTGGTCCAGCTCCGCCCGCCGCGCGGCGGTCAGGTTGGCAAGCTCGCCCTTGGGATCGAGCGCCAACACACTGCCGCGATAGAACATCAGGTTCGCGACCAGCGTCACCGACTTGCCCGCCCGCGATCCGGCGACGGTGAGCACATGGCGGTTATCGGCAATGCCGATCAGCTTCTCCCCGATCGCGCCGACCAGCAGCTTGCCGCCCGCATTGCGCGGGTCATAAGCCACGGCCGAATGCACCGCCAGCTTCTCCGGGTCCTGCCACCGCGCCTGCGGCACGGATTGTTCGGAGAGGAAGCGGCTGGCTACACCGCGCGGGACGTCGCGCAATAGCTCGGAAGGCAGCATTCTCATAATCTTGCTCCTGAATGACAGGCTCAAGATAGCCCGCCCGGGAGTGCCAAAACCTCGCCGATTCCGCGCCTTGTATCGGGTGGCGTACATCGATTAAATTAAACTGAAATAATACAACTACTTGCCGAAAATGAAATTTATATTTTATTTTAACGATCACGCTGTACAATTAAATGCTGGAGGAGCCGTGTTTAGGATCGTTTTTATATTACCGTTGTTTCTGATAATATTGACTTCGCCGGCGTTAGCCGATTGCGAGCTCATTGCCAATGGCACGACCCTTCTTGCGCCAACGACTAGACCGCCGGGAACGATCATTTACAACGTCGACCATGGATATTTCCAGGGCTGCGAAGAGGATACTTGGGTGCGGCTGAGAATAGCAGAAGCAGGCGTCTCGCAATGTAACCCTGCTACATGCTCAGGTGATGTCATAGACGGAAATAACATTAGAAACTACTTCGTTCTAACATCTGCTACATTTGACGGGAATCTCGGCGGGTTGGCGGGTGCCAATGCTGCGTGCCTAAGCGACCTAACGGCCAATGATTGGCGGGGAAAGGAAAACGTCACGTTGGACGCGACTACAGTACGCGCTTGGTTATGTGACGCGACAACCTGCAACGATCACTTGCCCGACACCATTTATCAGTTCGCACGTTCAGGAGATACAGGAGCCGGTGGCGCGTTCCTTCCTATGAGTGCTGGTAGTATACCGGCAACAAGTGGTACGCAATCCTGGAACGACCGACTTAGGTTAAGTGGCGGCGTCTCATATTGGACTAATCGGGCCGAGAGTAGCGCTTCTAGCTGGGCGAACAGTCCTTATCAGGCCAGCACGAGTTGTACTTCTTGGACATCAAATGATACAGGAATCAGTGGCAGAAGCGGCGGAAGTAATAATATAAATCAGTGGAGATGGAGTGTTGGCAATACGGCATGTAACAATCAACTCCGATTAATTTGCATTGTGGATGACTGATTAGGCTGTTGAGGGCGATAAGATTAAAGACAGAGACATTATACGTTTTATGCCTTTTGCTACCATACCGGGAACAGATTTTAGCCTCTCTATCTGATTTTTTCCAACTATCTCTCCTCTATACAGACTCCCCGGGGTGCGCACGGGGGGCCTACAGTAGTTCCCAATGATCTTCGTTCGTAGGTGAGTCTTCGGACTTTGCGGACCTGCCGGACGGCGCCTTGCGGTCAAGGGCCTGACCGCGCCAGCCTGCCGCCTGCGGGCCGAAGCCCCTTGGCGCAGGCCCGTGTTGGCCCGTGACCGCTTCGGCTGATGCCGCCCGGCCTTTCGTTCCGCGTCCTTCGGGACAGCAACAACGAACGAAAGGAAATCATCATGGGACTCGATATGTACGCCGCCATCCTGCACGAACCGCCGGCCACGCCGGTCGACTTTAAAGCCGAGGAAGGCGGGGAACTGCATTACTGGCGCAAGCATCCCAACCTTCACGGCTGGATGGAGCAGCTCTACCGCGCCAAGGGCGGCACGGCCGAATGCTTCAACTGCGTCAACCTCCAGCTCACGGCTGAAGACCTCGACCGGCTCGAAGCCGCCATCCGGCAGCGCGCACTGCCACATACCGAGGGCTTCTTCTTCGGCGCATCGGACGGCAGCGAGATTGAAGACGATCTGCGCTTTGTTGCCAAGGCGCGCGAGGCGCTCGCCGAGGGGCTGAGCGTCTTCTACTCCTCGTGGTGGTGATGACCATCATGTGCCGGACCGGCACGCCGGTCCGGCATTTCATCGGCATCTTCGGCCTCGGGAGAAAGAAGCTGATGTTCGCCGAATTCAAGCATCGCTCGCTCTTTCTTAAAATGCAGATACAGCGCGCTGCGGATGTAATCTTCAGCTGCATGATAATGCGCGGGATCGTCGAGATTGATGCGCAGGCCTTCTATCGGCTGGCGCGCAGCCAGCGCGCGCGAGACCAAATGAAGCCACGCAAAGGTTGCGGCCTGTTCCTCGGTCAGTGTCACCGCCGCCTCCCTCTGCCGATCCATATCGAGCCGATATGTGTCGGACAAGTCCTTGAAGGACGCCGCAACTTGCGGGTGCTGGGCCGCAATCCACTGCGCATGTTCCTGTGCTCTTTTGAGCCGCTCCTCCTCCTGCTCGTCCATCCATTTTTTAAGGAGGGATTGAGACTCATGCTCCCACAGAGCAAATTCTAGCCCTTTTCTCACCAGCTCCTTCAGCGAACGACCAGTCTCAGGAACATGCGCCAGCATCTCGTCGTCGATTTCGATCTCGATTTTCGCCATGGTGCCCATCCTACTCGCAGCGCGAAAATATTCGCTCGCCCTGCCGGAATGCTGTTTCCGAGATGTAGGTCATCTCCATCGTCGATGCGTTCGCGGTTCCTTCGGCTTCACATTCGGTGTTCAGGCGGACAAGATCGCCGGCCCGGTTCACGTCCCGCACTTTGCAGAAAAAGTCCGCGCCGTTCACTGAGCCGTCATTGATGTCATACAGGACATAATGGATGTCGTCGCCGATCCGGTCGACGATCTCGCCGTGGTTCAGGCCGCACAGCGACGCGTCGCTGAGATAGCGGCCATCGGCGAAGGGCAGCGCGACTGGCGGCTGCGCGGCGGCGATTGCCGCCGGGCCGCAGACTTCGCGCATCATCGTGACCGCATGGGCCGTACCGCGTAGGCCGAAACGGGCGATGGTGCCGCCGTCGACGCCGCCGCCACTGACCGCCAATTCATTGCCGGCGGCGAAGGCGTTGAGGAAGTCCTCCGGCAGCGGCCGGTCGGCCACCCATGAATTGCCGGGACCTTCATAGAGCGTGCTGGCGGTGAAATACTGCGCGCCATGGCGGTTTGTGATCTCGAGCAGCAGGAGTTCCGCTTTCTGGTGCGTGCGCTCCAGCGCGTCGCCGTCGTGAATGAAGGTCAGCCAGAAGCCGGGTTCGAGGAATTGGGTGGCGCAAGCGCCCCTGATGCGGGCGCGCCCGTCGGTCGATATGGCTTCGACGGTGACGCCTGTCGGGTCGCTTGTTTGTGTGGCGGTCCATGCGCCGCTGTCTGCGGCGGGCGCAGACGCGGCGGCGCTGCCGTCCAGCATGATCACAAAGCGCCGCTCGCCGGTCGGGCAGCAGCGCGGGTCGCCGGGGTTCATAACCGTCATCGTCACTTCAAACCGGCCTGGCGCGAAGCGGACATCGCGCGCACCATCGCCGAGAAGTTCCTGAAGCGGCGACTCCTTCACCACCTCATAGCGGCCACCCTTATCCCAGAGCAGCCACTCATCGAGATATTCGCTGTTCCCGCCTGTCGGGTGATAGATCAGCGCGACGGCGTCGTTCGTGCCGCGCCCGGTCAGATCACCGTAGAAGAGATTGACCTGCATCGGATCGAGGAAGTCCGTATCGCGCAGTTCTGCGGCAAGCGTCTCGGCCGCCGGCCCGTGCAATCCGTCGATCTGCTGCGCGGCGGCAAAGCCGGCGCTCAATGACAGTGCCGCGGACAATAGGGCGGCACGCAACACAGCCCACACCATGACTTCCTCCTGCTCGCGCCGCATCTGCGATGATGTAGACTATAGCAGTATCAGGGCACGATTTCGCGCGGTAATTGGATGTAGCGCCGTTGCTGTTCTTTGGCGGGGAGGTCATGGGCATCGATGTTCATGCCGCCATACCGCTTCTCGTCTTGAGGGTCTGGACTGCGGCCCGCGTCGTTGTTTTGAGATACCGGTTGTGACACGGCCATGCGCCGAGGGACGATAGCAGAGGACTAGCGCCTTCGCCGTGCATCGCCAGGGCGGCGCAGGGTCCATTGCCGGTTCGTCTTCCCGCCATGCCGGCAGCTGTCAGGGGCATCATGGTCCGGCGTGTTTATTGCTGCGGTTACCGCGTGCCGGGTGCGCTTCGTCCTTCCGCTTGTGCTGCCCTCGACTGAAGATCGCCAACCTGATCGGGCGCGCGGCGGGTTCAAGGCCCTGCGGCCCCTTGCGGGGTGGAGCGCGGGTGTCCCCGCCTTTCGGTTGCTGCGCGCCCTGCAAGGCGGGCGATCCCCCTCCCACGCCCCAGCCATGAACCCGCCGCTTGTTCGCCCGCTCCGCGGTGAGGCGTGTCGAGGACAACCCAAGCGAAAGGAGCTTAACAATGGCACGCTATCAGAACCGCAACGAAAAACCCGCCCGCGAGACCAAGGCCCCGGCCTTCATCGCCTGGCACGTCGACGAGAAAGGCGAGAAGTCCTTCTGGACCCGCATCGGCGCCGCCTGGGATCACAAGGACGGTGAAGGCTACACCCTCCAGCTCGATCTCCTCCCGGTGAATGGCGGCCGCGTCATCCTCCGGGTCCCTTCCGAAAACAACCAGGAGGCGGGCGCGTAAGCGCCCCCCCCCTTCACCCCGGAAGAGGAGGAGATAGACATGAACTGTTCCGCACAAATCCACGCCGCCAAGCTCGCCATGGCGCGCGCCGCATGGGCGCGCGGAGTTGCCCCGTACTACGACGAGAGCGCCGTGATCGACATGCTGGTGGACCTGCGCCACTACGCCAGACAAGCCGGTATCGACTTCGCGCGTTGCGAACACATGGCGGTCGGCATCTTCAACGTTGAGATCGGGAGCGCGCCATGACGCGCTCCCGTCAAACCCACACCATCACATGGCAGGGCCGCACCATCGAGGTCCGCTACGAGCCCCGATGGCTGGGCTCCGATGGCCCGTTCAATACGGCCCATCTGGAGTTGGAAGTGATCGAACCGGCCCGCTCACCGTTGCCGGTGACCGAGACCGGCTACCGCTCCTGCTTCCTCAAGGCCCAACTGGTCGAGGAGATGGGCGGGCCGGTGGCCTTCGCCCTCTCATGGCTCGATCAGTCGGCGAAGACGCAATCCTGGAAGGACAGCGAACATGCTTCGCGGCAGATGAGCCTGTTCTGATCTGGCGGCTGAAAAGGAAAACGGCGCGCCCCGTGCGGGGCGCGCCGTAACTTTTGATCGGCCTATTCGGCCGGAACCAACGGCACCTTGTGGTCGCCGCAGAGCAGGTGGGCATCATGCTTCGCCCAGGCCTTGAGATCGCATTCCGGGCAGGCATAGCGCACGCGCTTGCCGCTTCGGGATTCGGGCTCGGCTTCGCCTTCGCCCGTGATCCCCGCGACCGGGTCGATTTGTACTTCCTTCCAGTCGATGGTGAAGTTGCGCGCGATCAGCCGGTTCGCAGCGGCCTCGAACGGGCCGCCGGCGATAATCAGGTGACCGACGCTCTCGCCGGTCTCCTTGCCGCCTTCCGCGCCGCTGGCGGTGGGCGCAAGTCCGACCGCCGTCATCTTCGCGGCCCATTCGCGGTTGTGATAGCGCCCGCGCCCGGGATGCCCGCAATGATGCTGCCACAGATGCACCATTTCATGGACGAGGGTGGCGAGGATATCGATCACCGGGCGGCCTTCGAACTTCGCGGGGTTCAGGGCAATCTCGTCGGCCTGCCGGCCATCCTGATTGCGGAACCGCTCAGCCGCAAAGAAGCCAAAGCTTCCTTTGCGGCGCTGCAATGTAATGAGCGCGTTCGGCAACTCATTGCCGAACAGCGCCTTGTTGAAATGATCGTAAGCCTGCTGGAGCCGGTCATAGGTCTCACGGGTCGGCTTCACCTGGAGATCGACGGGGGCGAGGTGCATGTTCATGGCGAACCATCTCCGGCACCGGGGCTCCTTCATTTTGGAATGTACATTCCAATCGAGCCTGCGGTGCGTTGTGTGATGGAGCCCAATTTGGCTCTGTTACCGCTCCTCTTTCCTCGCCAAAACCTCGTGCCCGTTTCATCGCCATAGTGTAATGTGCATGACAGTTCGCGATAGCGACTGGCGCATATTTCCTACTCGGCCCCGACCTCTGGTATAATTTAAGTATAGCCGGGGTAAGTCGGATAGGGCTTTGTACAAGGTGTGCGTGGTACTACCACGCCAACCTTGCCGGGGGGATTTCACATCCCCCGCGGACCCCCCGGTGGCATCCGTAAGGCTTGCGAATCCGCATGGGGCGGATTCGGTCCAACGGATGCATTCAGCCGGTCGCAGGAGCTGGCGGGCATTGAGCCCACCCCGGCTGAGGCAACGTTTCGCCGTTGCGTCACGACCGGGAGATTCTGCTCTCCCTGGACCCATCAGGCAAAGGGCTATCCGCGCCCCTTGCAACCACGGTCAGGACTCTCGCGTCCTGAACCACGACCCGCCGTCGCCCTTGCGGGCTATGGCGCGCTGTGCCGGTGACGGCAGCGTAAGGGAGATGTCGCTCTCCCTTTGGAAACCCATCGACGCAGGGGATGGCGCTCCCTGGACCCTCGCTTGAGCGGGGCGGATGGCGGCGGTTGGATGGCGCGCGGTTTGCGCGCGGCGGATGATGAGACGGCGCATTTATGTATGTGCCATGACGGAGAGGAAGACTCGCGATGCCCCGATTTCCTACCGCCCGCCCGCAGCACTCCGGGAGGAGTTTCGGGTGCGTGTAGACAAATCCGGCCTCTCCGTCGGCGCCTTCATCACCCGATCCATCTTCGCCGAAGATCCGCCCCGCCAGGTGCGCCGTGCGCCCGTCGAGCAGCAGGAGCTCGCGCGGCTTCTTTGCGAAACCGCGCGGCTGCATGATCGCCTGCGCGCGCTCGGCGATCGGGATGCTGTCGATCCCGTGCTTCTCGAAGAGGCGGTCCGCGACCTGCATGAAATCCGCGCCGCGTGTCTGGCTGCTTTGGGACGCAAGCCATGATCCCCAAAGCGAGCCAGCGTGCCGGCGGGCAGGACCTCGCCACCCATCTCCTCAATGCCCATGACAATGAGTATATCGAGCTGGCCGATGTCCGCGGCGCGGTCGCATCCGACCTGCATGGCGCGTTCGCCGAATGGGAGGCGATCGCGCAGTCCCTGACCAAATGCCGGAATTACCTCTACAGCCTGTCGGTCAATCCCGATCTAGGTCAGGGGCAGCTCAGCCGCGAGCAATATCTCGACTACATCGCCCGCGTGGAGAAGGCGATGGGTCTCGATGATCAGCCGCGCGCCGTCGTCTTTCACATCAAGAACGGGCGCGAGCACTGCCATGTCGTCTGGTCGCGTATCGACGACCGCGCCGGGAAGGCCGTCCATCTCGCCTTCGACCGTGAGAAGCTGATGATGGTCACGCGGGAGTTCGCGCGCGACCACGGTCTCAAGCTGCCGGACGGCTATGAGCGCGGCGGCGATGATCGCAAGCGTAAGTCGCTCTATGAAACCCAGCAGGAGCGTTCCTCCGGGATCACCAAAGAGCAGCGCATGGCCGCGGTCACGGAAGCGTGGAAGCGCAGTGACAGCCCGCGCGCTTTTGTGCGAGCGCTGGAGGAGATGGGTTATGTCCTCGCGACCGGCAAGCGGCCCTATGTGCTGGTCGACCGCTATGGTGACATGAACGCGCTGCCCAAGCTGATCGATGACAAGTCGGTCCGCACGAAGGACATCCGCGCCTTTCTGGAAAAGGACTTCCCGCCAGACTCGCTCCCCACCGTGGAGGAGGCGAAGGCGCTGGCCGCAGAGCACCGCAAGGCACGCGAGGCGTTCGCGCGCAGCCAGCGCGACGGGCGCAAGCTCGAAGCGCTGAAAGCCAAGCAGGCCGAGCGGCGGGCAGAGGTCGAGACTGCGCAGGTGAAGATGCTGGAGCGGCATCGGCACGAGCGCGCGGCGCTGGTGGAGCGTCAGCTAGGCGAGCGACGGGCCTTGAAGGCGCGCTACCTTGCTGAGGTCCGGCAGGTGAAAGAAGCCCGGGCGGCGCACCGGCCGACGGGGCTTGCCGCCTTCCTTGGGCGCGTCACCGGCGTCAGCTATGTGATCGGCAAGCTCCACAAGCATCGTGATGCGCAGCGACATGCGGCCTTCGTGGCCGAGAAGGCCGCATTGGCCGAACGGCAAGAGCGCGCGGCGCGTGACCTCAAGCATCGTCATGACCTGCAAGCCCTCGACCAGGCGCGGGCCGTGCGCGCTCTCGACCAGATCGAAAAGCGCGAACTGCGTAGCTTCGAGACCGCGCAGCGCAAGGAGGAGCGCATAAAGGAGCGCGCCGGTCGCGAGCACGGGCCGGAGCTGGGGCTTGAACTGAAGCCGCGCGGGCGGCGGGCTGTGCCGCATAAGGCCAAAAACCGTTATGTGAAGCGGGCGCTGGAGCAGGCGGCGGCACCGCAGATAAAGCCGAAGCTCAAGGCCACCTTCGACCGTGCGGCTGATGGCAAGGGCGATGGCCGGCAGGAAGGTCGCGGGGAGAGCGGCGGGCCTCAGCTCAGGCGCACGCGAACGCGTCGCCCGCACGTCGAGCGCCGGCAGGAGCCGGTTGAGGTTCAGGCTCAGGCTCCGGCCCGCACCTTCGTCCAGCCACACTGGACCGAGCTGCCGCTATCCGAGAAGTTCTTGCGCGCGGCGCGCGACCGCGATGATGTCGGTCGCGGCGGAGAAGACACGCGTGGTGTGCGGATATCGCGGTCGGAGCGGCCCGGGGAGCGGGATGCCCGCAAGAAGGGGCGGGATGGGGATTTTGAGCGGGAACGGTAACACCGGAGATCGTCGAGGCGTCAGAATATCTTATGCAGCATCCCCGCACAGACGGATGCGTCTCTGGGTGCGATGGTTTCGCTATGTCTGTCACGCGCCTTGGAGTAGCTTTGAAGTGGGGATTCGTATCGTCTGCATGGCGAATTAACGTAATCAACAGGCTTTGCATGTGAGCTGAAATAGACGCGGAATACTGGGGGGCAATTTGAGTTCGGTGACCGACAGGCTGGAAGAGTTCCAGAAATACGTAGCTCTGCTTAAAGGGGACGAAAAAGGCGAGGCGCAGGTGTTTTGCGACCGCCTATTTCAGGGCTTTGGGCATAAAGGCTACAAGGAAGCCGGCGCGGAGCTCGAGTACCGGATCAAGAAAAATTCCAGCGGCGGTCGAAGTTTCGCAGACCTCGTATGGAAGCCTCGCGTGCTAATCGAGATGAAAAAGCGCGGCGAGAATCTCTATGCGCACTATAAGCAGGCGTTCGAGTATTGGATTCACGCGGTCCCAAACCGGCCGCGTTATGTCGTACTCTGCAATTTCGATGAATTCTGGATATACGATTTCGACAAACAGATTGATGAGCCCGTCGACATCGTCACTGTGGCCGATCTCGCCTTGCGCTACACGGCGCTCAACTTTCTGTTCCCGGACGATCCGCCTCCGATCTTCAAGAACGACCTGGAGGAGGTGTCCCGCGAAGCGGCCGACAAAGTCGCCGGGGTGTTCAACAGCCTTGTTGCACGGGGCATCGAGCGCGCGAAGGCGCAGCGCTTCGTGCTGCAACTGGTTGTCGCAATGTTCGGCGAAGATATCGGTCTGTTGCCAGCAGGGACGGTTCTTCGCCTTGCCGACGATTGCCTGAACAAAGGTCAGAGCCCCTACGACTTGTTCGGTGGCCTGTTCACGCAGATGAACACGGCAAAGCCAGCCACCGGTGGCCGCTTCAAGGACGTGCCGTACTTCAACGGCGGTGTGTTCCAGACCGTCGAGCCTGTCGATCTCACCGCCGAAGAGCTTCTGCTTATTGCCAGCGATGAAGAAGGCGATGAGGGGGCGGCGCGAAAAAACTGGTCGAAGGTCAATCCCGCAATTTTCGGGACCATCTTTCAACAAAGCATGGATGCCAAGGAGCGCCACGCCTACGGCGCGCACTTCACGTCCGAAGCCGACATTATGCGTATCGTCATCCCCACGATCACAAGGCCGTGGCAGGAAAGGATCGAAGCCGCCAGTAATATGAAAGACCTTCTCGCCCTTCGTGGTGAGCTCATGAAATTTCGGGTGTTTGATCCTGCCTGCGGCAGCGGCAATTTTTTGTACGTCGCTTATCGCGAGCTTGTGCGCATCGAGATCGCTCTGATGACCAAGCTCAGGGACATCGTGAGCGACAAGAGCTTCGAGGAACACGCGAAAACGGTCTCGCTCATCAGCCCTCGTCAATTCTATGGGCTCGACCGCGATTCGTTCGGCGTCGAACTCGCCAAGGTCACCTTGATGCTGGCAAAGAAACTGGCGCTGGACGAGGCGATCGAGGTCATGGAGCGCGACCAGATTGAGTTGTCGCTTCACGGCGACGATGCTCTGCCGCTCGACAATCTCGACGCCAACGTCGTGTGCGACGACGCGCTCTTCCGCGACTGGCCCGAGGTGGACGCCATCATCGGGAACCCGCCCTATCAGTCAAAGAATAAGATTATCGACGAGCTGGGTCGGGCCTACGTAAACCGGGTGCGCCGCGCGTACCCCGGCGTTCCCGGCCGCGCCGACTACTGTGTCTATTGGTTCAGGAAAGCGCACGACCACCTGAAGCCCGGTCAGCGCGCAGGCCTCGTGGGGACCAATACCATCCGGCAGAACTACTCCCGGGTTGGGGGACTGGACTACATCGTCAACAACGGCGGCACAATTACCGAAGCCGTCTCAACCCAAGTCTGGTCCGGTGATGCCGTCGTCCACGTGTCCATAGCCAATTGGCTGAAGGGATCGCAGAAGGGGAAGAAAGCGATATTCCGGCAGGTCGGTGACAGTCTCGACTCCCCATGGGAGATCAAGTCTCTCGACAAGATTGGTCCGTCGCTATCCTTCGATCTCGACGTCAGTATCGCCAAACCGATCAAGGCAAATTCGTCATCAACAGCTTGCTACCAGGGTCAGACGCACGGCCATGAAGGATTTCTGCTGAATGCCGTAGAGGCAGCCGACCTTGCAAAACGCGACGCCGGAGTCGAGAGCTACATTCACCCGTTCCTGATCACCGACGATCTGATTGGGACTCTCGACGGCTTACCATCGCGGTACGTGATCGATTTCGAAGAACTGGAACTCATCGAAGTTCAGAAGAAATACGGCCATACCGCAAAAATGCTGGAATCACGCGTGCTTGCCGATCGCATAAAATCAGCGGCAAAGGAGAAGGCGCGCAACGATGAGGCGCTTGCCGACAACAAAGACGCCAAGACGGCCAAGGATCACGAGAACGCGCTGAAATACTGGTGGCGACTGTTCAGGCGCCGCGGCGAGTTGCTCTCGCATATCGAGACCATGGATAGGTACATCGTGTGCGGCCGCGTAACGAAACGTCCGATTTTTGCGTTCATTGATCCACGCATCCGGCCAAACGACTCTTTGACCGCTTTTCCTCTCGATGACGATTATTCTTTTGGAATCCTGCAATCGAGCATCCATTGGCAATGGTTCGTCGCCCGCTGCTCCACACTCAAGAGTGACCCCCGCTATACTTCGAACACGGTGTTCGATTCCTTTCCTTGGCCGCAGAAGCCGACAGCAGCGCAGGTCAAAGCCGTTGCGCAGGCTGCCAAGGCGCTACGCGAATGCCGAGCCAAACAGCAGGCTGATCATGAATTAACGTTGCGTGAACTCTATCGGACCTTCGACTTGCCGGGCGCATCTGCAATGAAAGACAGCTTGGCAAAGCTTGATAATGCCGTTCGAAAGGCGTTCGGCATGACAAAATCCGAAGACCCGCTCGCATTTCTCCTTGATCTCAACCACGCGGTGGTGAAACGTGAAGCGGCAGGCGAAGCCGTCATCGGACCCGGCATACCTCCGGGCATTTCCCGGAAGGTCGCTCGCCTGAGCAGCGATTTCATCATTCTGCCATGACCCTCCTAAAAAGAGGCGGATCGCGCGGCTGCCTGCCGGGCGAGCCGGGGCAGGCTGGGGCATGCGGCCGCCGCTTCCACCCCGATTACGGCCACGACCGCCTCCAGAAACTCAGGCGGCACGCGCATCCGGCCCTTGCGCAGCGCATTGAGCATGGCTTCGGCGTGGGCGGCCCTGCCCAGCGTAGCGACACCCAAAAGCCACTGCGCCGTGCAACCTTGCACAATATGCGGGAAATACTGCCCGCACATGCGCCGCGCTTTCCTTTCATCGAGAACGGCCACCGCGCCGTGCTGGACCGCAAGGGCGATCGTCGCGGCTTCGCCGTCATCGAGCGTTTCGCCGTAGGTGTTGTCGATCAGTGCCGTGTACGTTGTTGCCGCTACTCCCTCCAGAGGCTGGCGTTCGACGAGTCCGGCTTCAACCAGCGCGTCGAGCTGCGCGCCGTCGTCATGGCCAAATCGCGCGCCGATGGCCAGTTCGTTGCCGGCGTTGTCCGGCACGATAACCCGGCGCGCGATCAGCTCGATGACGCGGCGCGCCTGACCGCTCGCGTTGAGGCCAATGACCACGCTCGCATCGGCTATTAATGCCGCGTCGGGATCAGCGAGGAATGCGGACAAGCTCATCAGCTTCGCTCTCCTCGCGCTCTGCGCCGTCTAAAACTTCTCTGATGCCGTGAAGGTCGAGCTGGAGCATTCGAGCAAGCTGTCCTTCGCTATAGAGCTCTCTCTTCCACGCCTCCCGCGCAAGGAGGGCTAGGCGCGGAGGTACGAGGCCGCGCGACAGACCTTTGTAGGAGGGACGGTCTGGCTCTCCACCCAGTACCTGGGCCACGTCCTTGTCGCTGATCCCTCCGTTTGAAACGAACCAGTCCCACGCTCCCTTTGGCGCAAGGCCCAATTCTTCGAGACGTCGTACCATAGCTTCACGCGAAACCCCGAAGGCATGGGCGAGCAGAATGACGTGGCTGCGGTTCAGGTGCGACTGGCCCGCCGTGATCTCGGCGAAGCGCTGGCGCACTTCTCGGCCTGGCGTCAAAAAACAGCGCTGGAAAATGTTGGCGTAGCGTTCTTCGCGCGATGCGAAGCGCTCATCCTCAGTAAGCACTTCCGGTTGCCGGCGCGTTGATATGAAGTGCGCCGCCTCGTGGACGCCGCTTTGCGTCAGGCGCTCGTGCGGATGGCTGCCATTAAGAAGGATGCAGGCGCCCGCGCTCTCATCATAGGCGAACAGGCCCGCGATCTTGCCGGGAAGCCGCCGCACATACACGCGTACGCCGAGCTGGAGATCGAGGATGGAAACGATGTCCAACACCGGACCTGGACCGAGGCCGAGCCAGTCGCGCAGTTCCTGCGCGTGCTGTTCGGCCTGGGTATAAAGTTCGCCGGGCAGGATCGGGCGTTCGGGAGGATAGCGTCGCTCGCGCACGACTCCGAGCGCGTCTTCCAGCTCGACTTCAGCCTGCACCAGATCGTTGAGCAGCCGGGTTGCCTGTTCGACCGCGTCGTCCCCGTCTTCATGCAACCGTCTAAAACGCGGGACCAAATCAAGGTGGACGGCAGCGCGGCGTAAGATGGCGTTGGCCGACGTGCCATAGGCCGCGGCCAGCTTCTGTAGTTCCTCCATCTGGATTCGCCGCTTACCCTGTTCAATGGCAACGATCGTGGTTCGCGCCGCTCCGATCAGCACTGCCGCCGCGGCCTGCGTGACCTTTCGTCCTTCGCGCGCTATGCGCAGGCGCTCGCCGATCTCTACGTCCGATAGACGCTCTCCCGGTTCAGTCATGGTCATGCCCGCGTCCACTGTCTGAGGAACGAACGCGCTCCCTTATCCTGCAAGAAATCATTCCACTCAGCCGCATGCCGTTCGAGCATAGCCACCAGCCGGGCTTCCACTTCGGCCGTCGTCATGTCGAGCGCCTTGCCCACGAATAGGGCGTGGCGTCTTAGCAATGGCCGACTGACCGGAAAGGCAAGGTCGGCCATGTGATCGAGATGCTGCGTGCCCGCGATGGCATATTCGCGCAAGGCGCGGCCACGGGTCCGAAATCCATGCTGCATTGCACCCTGGAGATTGTCTGCGCAAAGGTCGCGGCACGCATAAACGCTGTCATCGTCTTTCAGGCCCGCCGCGTGAATGCTCATCCGGCGGAGCATGCAGGCGGCGCAGACGCCGCATTGCATGAGCTTTCCATTCAGGGAGCAGTGGCGCGCGTTCTGCCAGCACGACCTCGTGTCGCGCCAGTCGTCGCTCCCCGGAAGGGCCACATACGCCTTGAGCGTCTCGCCTTTGGTGGACCAGATGCGCGGAAAGACGAATCGGACAGGCCTTTTGAGGAGAGCGGCAAGAAATCTCTCCATCCGAATCGTGAAAAGCGGATGGCTGCGGAAGTCTGGATAGGCTTGTGCGGAGGAGGTTACGAGCGCCGGGCCGAAAATGCCCTGGCCGCTTTCGGGCAGAACGATTTCAGAAGCGTCGGCGAGGTAGGCTGCCACGCCGCTGATGAGTGCGAACTTGAATCCGCGGCTGCGGGCACTGGTTTCGCCCGCCGCCTTTACGTTGTAGGGGACGGCGGCGAAGGGCAGAGGCTCACCGGGAACCGGGCGTCCGCCGGCCTTGGAACCGACACGCACACGTACCAGTTTGCGGCCCACGCTTCGCGCAGTCAGCCCGGCAACGGCACGGGAATCCATGCCGTCGCTGAACGCAATGACGGAATCGGTCGCAATGTTGAACTGGAGGCAGTCCTGCGGCGGACGGGGCGTTTCGCCCGCACTCTGGATGAACTCGAAGTCCCAGTCATCGCCCGTCAGGAAACAGGCCGCGTCCCGCAGGGCGTCATGCACGGCGTGGTCCAGCCAGCGCGCGGGCTCCAGCACCGGTATGCGCACGGTGAAGGCGCGACGCCAGCCCAGTTTCGGGCGGGCGAAGGTCCGGTCCGCATACTCCACAGACGCAGCAACGACCATCGCGTCGTAGATGACCGGTTCCCACCGTGCGAACGCGTAGGATTCGAGTGCGGCCGTCGAGAACTTGAAATTCTTACCCATGTCGAAGGGCAAGCGGCCGCGCCGCGCGCGTCCCGAAGGGACCACGTCAATCGCGCGCACCGGCACTCTTGCCTTGTAAGCGGCGAGGGTCATAGGCGCGGCCCCTCGCCAAGCCCGGTCCGGCGCGGGGTCCGGATCGAACGCCGGGACGGCGGCCGGGCGGGGGAGAGCAATTCGCGGGCGATGCCGGCGCAATCCAGCTTGTTGTGGGCTTCGTCCAGCCGGGCGCGTACCGAACGGCTCGCCCGGGCGCCCGCTTCCCGCTGGTAGTGTTCGTCGATGCCCCGCATGGCTGGCCGCGCGATCTCTTCGAGCGCGGCGGCCACAGCGGCGGCCGTCCCGGCTTCTCCCTTGATACCGGTTGCGGCGGCCTCGACGGCGCAGTCAATCAAGGTGTTGGTAGCGGCGGAGCGTGGAGAACGGGCCCGCAGCGCCTCCAACTGGTCGAGACGCATGTCGGTGAACAGCGTGTCGCTGTTCATGATCTCCCGGACGGCGGCGATCGGCGCTTCGAGAATGTCCTTCTTCAGCGCAAAGGTCATAGCCTCGCACACCTCTTCGGCGGTGTGGGCAAGGTTGGCTGCCCGTTGGGCAGACAGCTTCCAATGTGGGCGCATATTCAGACTGCGGTGGGGACCATCACTCATCGCGATTCTCCTATGTCAGGAGTATGCGATAAAAATACTGACAATGTCAAATTTGTTCGGAAGTGCCAGAACGGCGCATCGGGACCGGGTCAAACCGCTGTTACGGCAAATGAGGCAAGCTCCAAGAACGTTTGCGGAAGGTATCGAATAATGATACTTTATGCGCATGAAATCGGAATCGCGGATTCATGCCCGGGACTACATCACCCGCCTTGCCAGCGCGGGGCGCTACCATTTCAGCTCTTCAGAAGCTCAAGGTGCGCTCGGCGTCTCGGCCGCCGCGACAAAGCTAGCCCTCCATCGTCTGAGTAAGCAGGGTCTGATCGCGTCGCCGGCACGAGGATTTTACGTCATCGTGCCCCCGGAATACCACTCTCTCGGCAGCCTTCCCGCCGAGCAGTTCATTCCGGCCCTGATGAAACGGCTGGGCCAACTATACTATGCGGGTCTGCTGTCAGCCGCCCAGTTTCACGGTGCAGCTCATCACCGGCCTCAGGAATTTCAGGTCATGGTGGCAAAGGCGCGCCGCCCCATCGTTTGCGGCGCGGTGCGCGTGGGGTTCGTCGTCCGCAAGAACATCGCGTTCGTGCCCACGCAGAGTTTCAACACGCCGCGCGGCACTGTCCTTGTCTCAACGCCCGAGGCCACGGCAATCGACCTTGTCGGCTATCACGACCATGTCGGAGGTCTCGATCAGGTCGCGACAATCCTGGGCGAACTCGCCGAAAACATCGACCCCGAAAAGCTGGTTGCCGCCGCCGAAACAGCTCCCGTACCCTGGGCGCAGCGGCTCGGCTACCTGATGGATCAGGCAGGTGCGGACGACCGGACGGGGCCGCTCAAAGCCTATGTGCGCAACCATGCGCGCAGCATAGCCGTTCTGCTGCCGGCCGCCCCGCACAAAAATGCCGTTCGGGATGACGACTGGCGGCTTGCCGTCAATGTTGCCGTGGAGTCCGAGCTGTGATTCCGCGCGACTATATTACCGAGTGGCGCGCGCAGGCGCCGTGGGTTCAGGACATCCAGGTCGAGCAAGACCTCGTGATCAGCCGCGCGCTGGTCGAGATTTTCTCCAATCCGGTGCTGAAAAACGCTCTCGCGTTTCGTGGCGGGACGGCGCTTTACAAGCTCTATCTCAAACCCGCCGCCCGCTATTCTGAGGATATCGACCTTGTGCAGATGCGCGCGGAGCCCGCCGGCCCCGTGATGGACGCCCTGCGGTCGGTGCTCGATCCGTGGCTTGGCGCGCCCCGCTGGAAACAGACGGAGGGCCGCGTCACCTTCGTTTATCGGTTCGGCTCCGAAGATGCACCGCCGATCAACATGCGGCTCAAAGTTGAAATCAACTCGCGCGAGCATTTTGCCGTTCATGGTTTCATGGGCCAGCCGTTTGGCGTGTCGTCGCGCTGGTATGAAGGCACATGCGAAATCCCGACCTACGCGCTCGACGAGCTTCTCGGCACGAAGTTGCGCGCGCTCTATCAGCGAAAGAAGGGGCGTGACCTGTTCGACCTCGCTGTCGCGCTCGAATACGACGGCATCGACCCTGACCGCATCGTCGACGCCTTCACGGCCTATATGGATCACGGTGGTCACAACGTGACCCGCGCTCTCTTCGAACAGAACATGCACCAGAAATTGTCTGATCCGTTGTTCACGGCGGATATCGGTCCGCTTCTGGCTCCCCGCTATTCCTGGAACCTCGAAACAGCAGCAGAAGCGGTCAATGCCGCTCTCATCCGCCGTTTGCCGGGCGATCCATGGAAGGGTGTGGCGGAAGACTGAGCGGGGGCAATCAATGGCACGACGGCCGGGAAACACGCTGGAAAAATGGGAAGTCGCCATCGTCAAAGCGATGCTGGCGAAGAAATACGTGCCGCAAGATATTCAGGCATACTTCTCGCGGCCGACCCGCTCTATCAATCATGCCCGTATTTCCGAGATACGCGATGGGGCGAAGCACAAGGCTGTTAAGGCAGCCACCGACGCCGAACTGGACGCCTTTCTTGAAGCATGGCCCAACATCGATCCCGTCACAGGCCTGCACCATCAAGGAGATGAGCTTCTCGTAAAGGCCCGTGAAGCCATGATCGCCGCCGTCCACACGTTCAACAGCGCCGGGCTGTATTTCAGGGCGGAGTTGTTCATCGTCACCAGCATCATCGCGTGGACCTATCTCCTGCATGCGTACTACAAGCGGGAAGGCATCGACTACCGTTACAAGAAGGGCGGCACTGTCCAAAAAACACCGACCGGCGCCGAAAAATACTGGGAGCTGGGCCAGTGCCTTGCGCACGGCAAATGCCCTTTAGAAAAGGGCGTCATCAACAACCTCAAATTCCTCAGCGAGATTCGCCACGAGATCGAGCATCGCTCGACCAACAGGATCGACGATGCCCTGAGCGCGAAACTCCAGGCGTGCTGCATCAATTTCAACGACGCTATAAAGACACTGTTTGGCAAGGAGTTCGCCCTCGAAAAGCGATTACCGATCGCCCTGCAATTCGTGACGTTCGACGGGGCGCAGAGAGCCGGGCTCGTCGGCGCAGACCTTCCGGCACACATCGCCGCCGCAATGGATGACTTCCATAACGGACTTACTGAGGACGAGCAGAAAGACCCGAAGTTCCGCTATCGGGTGGCCTTCGTGCCGAAGGTGTCAGGCAAGGCGTCGAAAGCGGACCTCGCCGTTGAATTTATCAAGCCGGGCTCGCCGGAGGCGGAGGCGGTCGAGCGGGTACTGCTGAAAGAAGTGGAACGGCCGAAGTTCCGGCCATCCGAGATCGTGACGAAGGTCACGGCGGCCGGCTATCCGGCGTTCAACATGCACGATCACACATTGCTCGCGCGGCAGCTCGATGCACGCAATCCCGGTAAGGGGTTTGGCACCAAGGTCGCCAACACCTGGTACTGGTATGAGCACTGGTTCGACACGGTGATCGAAAAGCTGGCGGAGGGATGGGTCCGACCGTAAGGCCCGGAGTGACGTCATGGTAAAAAACATTTCACGCAGAAATCTGAGGAACGGTCTGTTTGCTTTCATTGATCTGTTGGGCTTCTCGGCCCGTGTAGAGAATATCACAACAGAGAAGGAACTGCGAGCGCTGGACGATGACGTTGTATTCGTTCAGAACCAGTTTGAACATAAATCCTCCGACGAATTCATAAGACAGTCGCATAAGGTCGTCGGCAAGAGCGTTCTCGCGTTTTCTGATTGTATCGTGCTCTCCGTTCCTCTCCGTTCCTCTGCGTTCCCAGTTGACCGCTTTCGAAGGAACGTTCGATGTATTGATGAGCGAACTCAACAGCTTTGCGCTGGCCCAAGGGGCGTGCGTGCTCCGCGGAATTTTCCTGCGCGGCGGCGTTGATCTCGGATTCTGGTATCGCCGTAGAGACTCTCTCATCAGCCCGGCCATGGTGAAGGCGTACAGGCTGGAACATGATGCATGCGTTCCCATGATCGCCGTTTCCCCAGAACTTCGAAAGTACCTTTCAGCTCATCCTCATCGGGGCTTTTACAGCGAAGATTTCGATCCCTTTCCCAAGACCCTGAAGCAGTACCACAAACTGCCAAACGGAAAGACTCAATGGTTCATAAACTATCTGCGCCTTTGTTTGGAGGCAGTTGAGCCTGTCATCGTCGGCGATGACCGGAAACGCTATCAGGCGATGGATGAGGAGGGCCGGGATCGCATGCGCACCGAGGCCTGGCGGAAAACCTGTCGCGACTGGGCCAGGCATCATGGGCAGGCTGTTTCAAAGGCATACGAGGCAACTGATGACCGTGGCGTACGGGCAAAGTACGCTTGGCTTGCAAACTACCATAATGCCGAAATCAAGCGCTTCTTCGGCAGAGAAGCGAAAACGCTCCTGGTCAATCTGGAGCCGCCGCCCGCAGTGGAATGATCGCTGTTTCCTATCGGCGCTGCTTTTGTCTATCGCAGCGTCCATCACTTTCAGGCTTTGGCATTGCCGATCGAGAGGACTCTCGGTTGACTTTATGCTTTGAAAACAATCACATAACCGTTCCCAGTTTCATCCTCTCCGGCGCGCCAATACCGCCTTCAACCTCGGTTATGCGCTATGGCCTGTCGTGCACCCCACAGTTTGGCATTTAACTCCATAGTGTGCACTCAAACACCTCATCAAAATGGCTCATGGGGCTGTCCGAGTAGCTGGAGCGGGTGTTAGCTCGTGTGAAATGCACCGGCGCTATTGGCCCTCCAGAATTGCAACTCGGGATTTGTTAGGCTTCGTACTTAGGCCGTAGGCTCTGGAAAAGGCGATATTCAAGAGTGCCTCGGTCGCATGTCCAGAGACGTCCGCACATGGAGAGCATTGACGGCAGATGACGTTGGCTTTGCGGTTGCGAGCCAAGCGGGGAGATTGGCGAACCGCTTGTTGACGCCGTCGAGGTTGAAAGCGGCGAACTTCATTCGCGATAACGCGTTTGGTTCATCCGGCCCCCCTCTGCGGCCAATGTCGCCAACAACTCCGCGGGGTTGAAGCCCGACAGGCGCTTCCTTGACCGGTCTCCGTCCTCCAGCCAAAGGAACTCGATGCAATCGGAGAATTCGTAGCTTGCCACCTCATCCAGCGTGCCCACGGATTGCGGGTTTAGGTCAGAGGCGCTCTCCGTTTCAGGCGTTCAGGCCTACACTCATGCAACTGGCGGTGATCCCCCTTCAGCTTCGAGCCAATCTCGGATCGCCGCGAGGTCTGAGATATCCCCGCGCAGCATGATCTGGAGCGCCGAAAGGCCGCCGAACGCAGCGTTCGGCTTGCGAATCCACTCGTAGCCGCGGGACGGATCTTTGAACAGGTAGCGCAAACCTTCATGGATGCCCATCAAGTCGGCCATCCTTGCACGAAGATCCCGGTCGGTTCGACCGTGGGAGCCGTCCTTCCAACGCGCCCAAGTGCGTGCGGACATGCCGCCTAGAAGGGCGCACGCTTCCGCGTCGGCCAGTTCCCAGACCTTGGCTAGGTTTACTGTTGCCCGTGCCAAAGCGCCGGCTTCGGCGTCTGTGATCAAGGGCTTGCCCGCACTGGCCGGCGTTGACGATACGCTCTGAAGCTGCATTGTATTGCTCCTTTTTGCATATACAGCTTTATGCTCGCCAATTGGCAAGTACCTCATGCCGTTCGAATTGCGGCAGCCACGACGCCGCTGGCGTAGTGAGCCTATCACGTACCGTCGTGGTTGCGGGATTTTGATCTTGGCGGCTGGACGAGAGGGCAGCCTACCACTTCGGATCGGGAGCTGCCTTATCCACCCGCCCGCTCAAACTCCATCTGCCTCGTCTATTCATCCGTCTGCAGGATTTCGGCTCCCACGTCGACGCCGCTGAATAACCGCAACCGGTTAGGAGGCATTTTGGTTCGAAGACGACATGATCAATGATGGTGCGGAGGCTGCTGCCCGAGTTCCGGGTTGCCTGATCTGACCTGACCGCATAGCGTTCGCAGGTGGAGGGAGAAAGGCACCAATGAGTGGATATGACAGGGAAGAGTGGACGCCACACATGCCCTGGTGGACGCGGCTGATCTTCGCGGCCTCCGCGATTCTCTTGATCGTCGGCATAGTTGGGTTTGTTTTCGTGTGACCATGCTCCATTGACCTTCGTCGAGCGTCATCTGAGGTGGAACGTGGGGCGTTCTAAGCTGCAATTCGTTCAGCCCCACATCCCGCGCATCTTAATCTTAAGATCGACACGCACGGCCGGCTGCGCGACGCGCGCGCCGTTCGAAGCGGTTGGCGGCGGCCAGGATGTCTGCTGGAACAGATCGAGCGTATGATCGGGAATGAAGCGCGTCCGCGAGGCGTAGACGTGGCGGTCGCCGCGTACCGCCTGCCCATGCACGGAGAATCGTTGCGGAGTGATTAGATGAAGCGCATCCTTTGCGCGCGTCATGGCGACGTAAAGGAGACGACGTTCCTCTTAGAGTTCGTCCCGCTCGCCGACACCGAGATCCGACGAAATGCAGCCGTCGATGCCGTTGAGGACGAAGACGTTCTTCCACTCCTGCCCTTTTGCGGAATGGATGGTCGATAGGACCAGATAGTCTTCATCGAGCAGCGGCGGCCCGGACTCATCGCTCGTCGCGCTCGGAGGATCCAGCGTCAGGTCCGTCAGGAAACGCTTCCGCGTCGGATGTCCGGAAGCGATCTGCTCGAGCTGCAATAGATCGTTGCGCCGGACCTGCGCGTCTTGGTGGATGCGCTCCAGATGCGGTTCGTACCACAACCTGACGTGCTCGTGATCGGCGGGCCAGTTGGAGCGGGACCGTAGCCCGGCGAAAAGGTCGACGAACCCCGGCCAGTCCTCGCCGGCGCGAGACGGTGGCTGGAATAGCTGCAGGCCAAGTACGGGATCCAGGGCGCGCTCCATCGCTTCCATCGCCCCGGCGGCAGCCGACGGACCGATGCCCGGCAGCAGTTGCATCACCCGGAACGCGGCGACCGGGTCTTTGGGGTTCTCGGCAAACCGCAAGACTGCGAGCACGTCCTTCACATGCGCCGCATCCAGGAACTTCAAACCGCCGAATTTGACGAAGGGGATATTGCGGCGGGTCAGTTCGACTTCCAGCGGGCCGGAATGATGGGACGAGCGGAAGAGGACCGCCTGCTCTTTCAGGACTGTCCCGGCCTCGCGTTCGGCCAGTATAATCTCGCATACATAGTTCGCCTGCTCGCCTTCGTCGCGTACCGTCACGAGCCTGGGCTTCTCGCCGCCCCCCTGTCGGTCCAGAGGTTCTTCGTGAACCGTTCGGCCGCCTCGGCAATCACCGCGTTCGCCGCGTCGAGGATGCCCGCCGTCGAGCGGTAATTCCGGTCGAGCGTGACGACGTGGCCGGGTTCGGAAAAAATGTTTGGGAAATCGAGGATGTTGCGCACCTCGGCTGCGCGGAAAGCGTAGATGGACTGCGCGTCGTCGCCAACGACGGTAAGCCTGCGGCCGTCGGGCTTAAGGGCCGTAAGGACCGCGGCCTGCAACCGGTTCGTGTCCTGATATTAGTCGACCAGTATGTGATCGAACCGTCCGGACAGATGTCCGGCGATCGCCGGTTCGGAGCACATCTGCGCCCACCACAACAGCAGGTCGTCGTAGTCGAGGACGTTCTGCGCCTGCTTCGCCTCGACATACGCGCCAAAGAGCTGCTTCAGTTCGTCCGCCCATCCGACGCACCAGGGGAAGTTCCTGGCGAGTATGGGTTCGAGTTCAGCCTGCGCGTTGACGACGCGCGAGTAGATGGCAACGCACGTTCCCTTGGCCGGGAACCGGCTTTCCGTGTTGGACAAGCCGCGTTCGTGGCGGACCAGGTTCATAAGGTCCGCCGAGTCCTCGCGGTCATGGATCGTGAAGGCAGGATCGGGGCCAATCTCCAGCGCGTAGTCGCGCAGCAACCTAGCGCCTACCGCGTGGAACGTGCCCGCCCAAATCAGGCCCTCGGTTAAAATAGCCGCCTTCTCCCCCATGACCTTGGCGGAGATGCGTTCGACCCGGCTCCGCATTTCGCCCGCTGCGCGGCGCGAGAACGTCATCAGAAGGATGCGGCGTGGATCGGCACCCTTGACGATCAGGTGAGCCACGCGATGCGCGAGTGCGCTCGTCTTGCCCGAACCTGCTCCGGCGATGACGAGAAGCGGACCGGCGACGTCGCCGTTTCCATGCTCGACGGCTTGCCGCTGCTCGGCGTTGAGTCCCGCGAGATAGCCGTGCTCGTCGGGAGCCGGCCGCGAGTCGGAAATGAGTAGGTCCATGGCTGCGGACTGAAGCCCGTTTCCGTTTCGTTCGCAAGGGAACTGCCTCATGCTGGCGCGTCTCGATGCGCTGATCGGCGGCGGTTGCGGTGCAAGGCGAAACGAGGCACTCGCTAGCCCATGCCTCGCAGCGCTTCCCGATCTTCCTGAGGTGCGGTGTCATCGCGAGGTCCATCTGCCGTGGATCTGACAAATCGGCGCGGCAGGTTCGCGGTCATGCAATGTTGTGCCACCGCCGTCCGATCACGGACATCCTCGTTCGGCTTAGAGCAACTCCGGAAAACGGCGAGGTCCGAAGTCTCGCCGCGCAGCATGATCTGGGAGCGCCGAAAGGAGGCCACCGAAGGTAGCGTTCGGGTTCCGAATCCGATCGTGACTCCGGAGAGGGATCTTAACAGGTCGCACAGACTTTCCTGATGCCCACCAAGTCGGCCATTTTTCCCCGGAGATCCCGGTCGATCCGGCTGAGCGACCCATGCCTCAAACGCGCCTACGTGCATGGGCGCTCCGCTCAAAAGGAGGCGCGCTCCGCGTCACAAGCTTGCCGAACAATCAGAATTCTATTCAATTTGCCCGGCGGGAACCTAGACGGACTTGTGCGCATTGGCGTCGGTCGCGACGCCGCCGAGATCGCGTTCGCCTCGCCCTTCGGCGAGATGGAAGCCGGGCCGGTCGAGATCACGATCGAGCATGCCGACGGGAGCGGCGAGGAGAACGGGCGGACGGTCGATGCCGTTTCAACGGAGGAGCCGGCTCCCGATGCCGGAGCGAAGTAAGTAGGCAAATGCGCGACGATGGCTAGCCGAGTTCATCCGCCGGCATTAATGAACGAGAACGGTGGAGCGGAATGCGAGAGCATGTCTTCAAGCCGCCTGTCGTTGGACATCTCCATCGCTGACTGGGCCGCCATTGCCGACAGATCGCGCTTTGCGTTCTCGCTCGCACAATCGAGCGCCAGTTCGACTTTCTGGTCCGGCGATTGCTCGCGATCGATGCGAAGATATCTCTCTTTGAGAATGTGTTGCACCATGTGGTCGGCGAGCGCCTGTTGGCACCCGATCATCACCGTCGGCAACCGTTCGTCTTTCATCCATCCATAAGCGCCGATCTGCTGGCTTACCGAGGACGAGAAAGCAAACTTGGTTGTCGTCGTTCCGATGCTCAAGAGGTGAATATCCTCACGGTCAATGTCGAGAAAGTGCTCCGCCTCATGGATTCCTATCATGTCCGGCGAGTTGGCAAACATTCCGCCGTCGGCGAACAGTTCGCTGCCGATTCGATGCAGCGGGAAGTACGTCGGCGCGGCCGAGGTAGCCAGTGCTACGTCCACTACGTTGAGTCTCCAATCGAACTTGAAATCCGGGTGATGTCCCGTCTTGAATACGCGCGGGCCACCCTTTGTCAGGTTCACGGCCGGAACTAACGTCGGCCGTCGAAGGTTGGCCATCACCGTTTCCGCACCAACTATCCGTTCAATGACGCCGCGCAGCGGATTCGGATCGTAACGGGCCTTCCGAATTCCTCGCACCACATTGAGAAACCCGCTTATCCCTCCCCGGGGAGGGCGACTTGAACCGAAGATGTCAGGCCCATCAACATAGAAGCTGTCCAGAATCTCGGAAGCGGGCGTACCTGCAGAGAGCCCCAGAGCTGTAATGCCTCCCACAGACGTGCCGACGATCATGTCGAAGCTATCGATGATCGGTTTTTGGTAGAGCGCTTCGATCTCCGCCAACACCGCCGCCGTATAGAGGCCGAGGTACCCGCCGCCTGAAAGGCTCAAAATTTGGAATGGCATCGCCTCTCCCTATGCTTTGGAGTTTTTTCTCGACACGTTCGATGTTTGTTCCCTAGCTAGAATCGGCTATACCATAGGTCCGGCCGACATCGGAATTGCGGCCATGAAAGGACCGGTGATGGCCAACGTTTCAAAGCTCCTCTACACCACGGTCGACCCTGAGACGTATCTGGTCAACCTCACTCCCCGGGATCGATTCCTGCGCGAAGCCAAGAAAACTATACGGGACCATCTCCGGAAGGCATTCGCGGCGGGCAGCGAACAGGCGTTCGGTCGCATGGTGCGCCCCCGATTTTTCACACAGGGCAGCTTCGCCTACAAAACGCTGAATGACCCAGCTTGGCCTCCCCATCAACAGATGGATCTCGACGACGGCTGTTATTTGCCTCTGTCGTTCGTGCAAGGTACGCGGCCGTCGCAGGCTGCCACGATGTTCTTCGAGTTTGTGGATACCGCACTTAAGGACATGGCCGAGGAGATGGGCTGGGACCATGTCGAAAAACCGACCTGTTCGCGACTTGTGATCTCGAGCGACGCTCACATCGACGTCCCTCTTTATGCGATCCCGGACGCCCAGTTCCAGCTCCTCGAAGTTCACGATGCCCTATCTACTCGCACGGCGATCAAGAAATCCCTTGATGACTGGAGCGACCTGCCGTCCGATGCCGTCTTGCTCGCCCATCGCGACGAAGATTGGGTCGAATCTGATCCTCGCCTCATCCATAGATGGTTCACCGACGCCGTGCGCCTGTACGGCGAGCGCCTTCGCCGTGATGCCCGGTTCATCAAAGGCTGGCGGGATCATTTCGAACTCGACCAGTATCGCGTGACGTCGATTCTGCTCATGGCCTGCATCTGGCAAGCTTACGAAGAGATTCGTGGACTTTACCTCCCCGAGCGGGAGGACGAACGCTTACTCGCTGTCGCCGAGCGTCTCTCAGGGTATCTAAGAACCGCGGTTCCCAATCCGGCCTGCAAGTCGGAGGATTTGAACAGGATAGCGGGACACCATAGAGAGATGGTGGCGCGAAAGATGGAGAAACTTGCTTCGCAATTGGAAGAGATCGTCAAGCGATGCGACAACGAGGCAGAGGCAGTCGCGCAGATGCGCGCGGCGTTTGGCCTGAGGGTGCCGAACCGTCCGGATTTGGTTTCGATCCCCGCCACCCTGGCGGGCAAGATCACGGCGCAGTCCAAGAAAGCTGTGCCCGCTCCGGAAGTCGGACGGTCGGTAAGTGGCTAACGGGCGTATCGCGGCTCTTCACGACGGTCTGAACCAACACGGATTCGAAAGAATTTCCTCCCGCGTCGGCCACCTCTACCGCGGGCTGCTGAAGAACAACGGTCCCGGCATCCCCGTCGAGATATCTCTGGTCGACCTCGACTTCGTTCAATTGCCCGTCATTCGCCTGACGGATCGGGACGCGGTTCCCGAACGGGCGCTCCCGCACATCTTCGGCCCGACCGGGGTGGTCTGCTACTATCAGCGCGGTTCCATCGTCCTCGACCGGTACGATCCGACCGGAACCGCCTTGCAGTGCTTGTACAAGGCGGAAAAGGTGATCCGTCAAGCCATCGCGGGGAAGCTTGATGATGACTTTGTCGCGGAATTCGAAGGCTACTGGACCGAGACCTTCATGCTTTCAGATGTACCGCCGTCTTTCACAGGGGCCGGCAGCATAAGCTTTGTCCGCCTCAACACCGAAGACAAGCGCACTCCGGTGTTGACCGCCGGAAGATCCTGGTGGACTGACCTTGACCCCTCGTCACAAGCCAAATCTGAGATCGAACGCGCGCTGATCGTCAGCATCGATCGTGCGGTTTCGGTCGACCCCAACCGGGCTTGGCCTCCCGCTACGCTCGATCAAGTGATCGCTTGGCTTGAATGGTTGAATCCGCGCCTCGTGACCCGGCTCGATGAGGCCATAATCGACGGATCGCCGACTGTGGCTTTGGCGATCAAGGCCACGAACGGCATGTTCGCGGTTAGGTTTGGACTACCCAAACAGCTTCAGACAAGAGAGTTCCTCAACAGTCGTCGCCGCTCAATCCCGAAGGTGTTGCGAACCATGGCATCGACCGTTCGGGTCGAAAGGATTTCGACAGACGCGGCTGACCTGGATTACGTGTATAGCCGCAACCTCGGGCGGACTCGGAATCTTTCCGGCAAGAAGCTCTTGATGATCGGATGCGGGACAATCGGCAGCTTCTTGGCCCATCAAATGGCGATGTGCGGTGCCGGGGTAGGGGGCGGCGAGTTTCATCTGATCGACAATGACAAGTTGAAAACAGCCAATCTCGGCCGACATCTACTTGGCGTGCCGCACCTTCACCGGAATAAGGCGGAAGCGTGTGCCGAGTTCCTGAACGGGATGCTTCCGGGGGCTAACGTCGAGGGGTTCGACGTATCTCGTTATGATGCCGTCATCGACGTCACAGGCGAGGAAGCATTTTCCATCGCGCTGAACCAGCGCGCCATCGACCGGAGGCCTAAAGGTCCGACGCATTTCTACGGATGGCTCGCAGGAAACGGAGCGATCGCACAATGTTTGATGGTCGACGGTTCCGAAGCGAACGCATGCCTCAAATGCCTAAAACCTACTCTGGCCGGTCGTTCGCGCTTCCCAACCCTGAAACCCGGAGTGTCCGTCGAGATCGGTGCTGTCCAAGCCTGTAGCGATACCGGGTTCGTAACGTTTCCGGTGTCCCGATCGATATCGGCTGCTGCACTGGTCTGCGACCTCGTGTTGGATTGGGCGAACGGAAATCAGCGTGATCGGCTTCGTTCGCGGACGTTCAATCCTAGGCAAGCTTTTGAGATCAAGGACCAAAGTCCGACACCTAGTAAAGATTGTCCGGCGTGCACCGTCGCCCGCTGATCCTGACGACCGACGACCAACGTTACGTGCTCGTTTGGCCCGATGTAATAGAGTGATCAGTACACATGTCGAACGAGGTCCAAGCGCTCGGGAAGCAGGCGGAGTCTTGTTAGGGTGCTATAGGGGTGACCATATCGAGGTTTTCGGGTGCACATCGCCGTTACCTGGCGACAGGTGCCGCGCCACAATCTTCGACCGACGCGATCCGGGACACCAAGCCGCGGCGATGAAGGCTTGGCGCGCCAGCAGCGGTACCGACACTTACGTGGGCGAATGGCATACGCATCCCGAGAATGATCCGGTCCCTTCGCCTATTGATCGGCGCACGTGGAAATCGCTCTTCGCGAGGTGCCGCGCACCCTTGGTTTTCGCTGTCGGAGGCTGGAACTCTTGCTGGTGGGGCTTTGGAAATGACCGACAAGTCCGTCGAATGTCCGAGCATCAACAAGTAGGGCCCCCCGAATAATGCGGCCGCGGCCTTCCGCCCGTCGTTGCACTGCCTGAAACCGTGCCGAAGGCGTCGGTCTAACGTCTGTCGAGCGGCTAAGGGCGAACGTCGGCCACGCTACCAGCATGCCGCCCATTGCAAACATCCCGCTGCTGGGACAGGATCGCCGAGAGGCGAAGGGATGCCGTGTCAGCGTTTCAGAACGTGCTTGCATATGCCCACCGCGGTGCAATGGCTTTATTGCTGTTCGTCGCTGGCTGCGCGACGCCCTACTCTTCTCCAAGCCTAACGCCGTTAGGATATGCCGGACCGGCCTATTTCCCGGGTGTTATGGACTACGCTGCCCAGGGCGATACCCGGGTTGTGTGGCTGCACGGCATGTGTAGCCATGGCAACACCTGGGTGACCGATCGCCAGTCAACATTCGCAGCTGCCGCAGGCTTGCCGACTGTCGAACCCTACGACGTCGCGGACCCGAGCGGCGCATTCCGAGCGGTATATGAACACCGGGTAGCCGGACCTTCGGGGAAAAGTCACGGTCTCGAACTGCGCTACCTCGTTTGGTCGCCCTTAAACGATGCGGAAAAGGTGGCAGTGAAGCTCGATGATCTGAGGCCAGACGGCAGCCCGGTGAAGGCGAGCCTGAACGCCCAGATCAAGCAGGGATTGATCAACGACTGCCTATCGGACGCCGTCATCTATTTGGGTGCGGCGGGCGATAGCATCCGGACCTGGGTGCGCTCGGAGCTGTGCGATGCGCTCGGAGGAGCGATCTCTGGTGACCGGCGGTGCCGCATCGATCCCGAACGGCCACGGTCCAAAGTTGTCTTCGTCGCGGAGAGCCTAGGAAGCAAGATGCTATCGGACGGGCTGCTTTCCATCTGGGAAAAACGTGATTCGGCGGTGGTCGAGCGCCTCGCGGATGTGCAGACCGTCTTCTATGCGGCCAATCAGATCCCGCTCCTGGATGCTGGAGGCAGGCTTCCGCCAATCGGGACGAGGACCTTGGACGAAGGCAACGATCCGGGACTGTCGCTTCTGGACGTTCTTGCGGAAGCGCGCTCGCCGGAGAGCGTCCGCGCCTTGGACGCGGAGCCAAGCGGTACTCTGCATTTCGTGGCCTATACCGATCCCAACGATCTCTTGAGCTATCGCCTGTTGCCCGGAGCCAACATCCCCGAGCGGGTTCAGGTGACGAACGTGCTCGTATCCAACGGACCGACATATTTTGGCCTGTTGGAGCGCCCGGACACCGCACATTGCGGCTACCGTTGGAACCCCTATGTCATGTCCGGAATTGTCAACGGCTCCGAGAACGGGGGGTTGGGCACTATTCCGGTTCAAGTGAAGAACAAGAGCTGCTTTGGCGGGTAACCTTGGTTCTGGCCGAGGCACGGGGTCGTGGAGGCGGCTTGCTTCAACGCTTCTTGAGTTTACTCGGCCGATGCGCCGCCGACTTGCCGGACTTTTCGCTTTCGACGATATATTGAGGATCGTCCTTTGACGCGGCCGCTTTGCAGGCTCAGCTCGTGGCACAGAGAAGCGGTGCGCCGACCGACCGTTTGCAGCTACTAGCGACGCCATGTCCAAGTGCAAACCGAAACGGATTTTTGCGCAGGCCGCTACCAGAGCGACAACTGTCGGTCCTCCGCGGGTCCCGCTTCGGCTACCGACAGGCCGGACAGGCTGATGCCAAGCAGGCGGATGCCGCGTTCGAATGGGTGGACCGCCCGCAACAAGTCTGCTGCGTGGAGCTGCAGCTCCAACGCGCCCTCGATCCTTCGGTTGACGGTGCGGCTGCGGGTGATCTGGCGGAAGTCGGAATACTTAACCTTGAGCGTGACCGTCCGCCCCGTGATGCCTTTGCCCTCGCATCCCTTCCAGATCTTCGAAGCGAGTTTGGCGAGTTCGGCGTCGGCCTTTTCCAACTCGTGGATGTCTTCGTCGAACGTGTCTTCCGCTCCGATCGATTTGCGTACGCGGTTGGGCTCGACAGGTCGGAAATCGATGCCACGCGAAATCCGATGGTACCAGCGTCCGGACTTGCCGAACATCTCCTCGAGATACGCGATCGATTTGTCGCAAAGGTCACGGCCTGTCCTGATGCCAAGACGCTCCATGCGCTCGGCGGTAGCGGGTCCGACACCGTGGAATTTTTTGACCGCGAGGTCCGCGACGAACGCCGGCCCCATGGAAGGCGGTATCACCGCCTGGCCGTTCGGCTTGTTCAGATCGCTCGCCATCTTTGCCAGGAACTTGTTGTAGGAGATGCCGGCGGACGCGTTGAGGCCCGTTTCCGCGCGGATGCGGTTGCGGATTTCCAGCGCCACCGTACTTGCCAGCTCAATGCCCTTCTTATTCACGGTCACGTCGAGGTAAGCCTCGTCGAGGGAGAGCGGCTCGACCAAGTCCGTGTACTCGGCGAATATCGACCGGATCTGATTTGAGATTTCGCGGTAGACGTCGAAGCGTGGCTTAACGAAGACGAGGTCGGGACATCGGCGTTTGGCCGTGACCGACGCCATGGCCGAGCGAACGCCGAAGACGCGCGCCTCGTAGCTCGCGGCCGCCACGACACCCCTGGCGGCCGAACCGCCCACAGCGACCGGCTTGCCGCGCAGCGAAGGGTTGTCCCGCTGTTCGACGGAAGCATAGAAAGCGTCCATGTCGACATGGATGATCTTCCGCCCGTCGTCGTGACTGTCCACTGGGTTTTCCTCCGGCGTTTCCATCAGAGCCGACCGCGCCGATTCCCGGCTTCGTCCACCGACGTTAACCCGGCGTCGTATCATGAAGCGCGAACTCGCGATTGACTCTCTAGCGCATAAGGAACAAAACGGGAACAAACCACCTTATCAAGCTGACGGCCTGCCAACCGCTGTGCACATGTCATCGAACCTGAACCCGGCCATAGAAGCCCTCCGTTCCAGCATCGTCCACCTCGAAGGTGGACATGCGAAGGCACGGGAGGTCCTGCCGTTTTGCGTTCCCGAGATCGACCGCAAGCTTCCCGGCGGCGGTCTCGCGCGAGGAGCGCTGCATGAGGTGGCGGGTAGAGGAAGCGGCGCGGTTGACGGTGCCGCGGCGGCGCTTTTCGCGGCTGGTATCGCCGCCAGAACCCAAGGACTGGTGCTGTGGTGCGTGGCAAGGCAGGACCTGTTCGCCCCTGCTCTTGCCCAAGCCGGTCTCGCGGCCGACCGCGTCATTTATGCCGAAACAGGCGACGAAAAGGCATTGCTTGGCTGTATGGAAGAAGCGTTGCGGCACGGCGGTCTTGGCGCTGTCGTCGCCGAGGTGTCCCGATTGTCCATGACGGCGTCGCGTCGCCTGCAATTGGCGGCGGAGGGCACAGGCTCGGTCGGCATCGCCTTGCGCCGATGGCGGCGGCAGGCCGAGGCGGCGGACTTCGGCCAGCCGACGGCGGCAATGACGCGCTGGCGGATCTCCGCTCTTCCGTCCCGCCCCCTGCCCGTTCCCGGCGTAGACCGCGCCCGATGGCTGGTCGAACTGATCCGCGCCCGCGCGGGCGAAAGTCTCGATATCGAAGTGGAGGCATGTGATGGCTCGGGTCATCTCGGTCTACCTGCCGAAGTGGCCGATCGATCGGCTGCGGCGGACGGGTGGCGACGTTATGCCAGCGTCTGACCGCCCGTTCGTCGTCGCCGGAAGCGAGCGGAACCGCCAAGTCGTGACCGCGGCGACGGACGCTGCTTGCGCGGCGGGTATCCGGGTCGGGATGCCGCTGACGAAAGCGCGGGTCCTCGTCCCCGGTCTCGTCGTCGAGAACGCCGATCCTGCCGCCGATGCCCAAAGCCTCAAGCGTCTCGCGCTTTGGCTGTTGCAACGGTTCAGCCCGGTCGTCGCGGTGGATCCGCCGGACGGCATTGTCGTCGAATCCACCGGTTCCGACCACCTTCACGGCGGCGAGGCAGCCATGCTTGACGCGATCGTGGGCAGGCTTGCAATGTCCGGCATTGCGGCCAAGGTCGCCATCGCGGATACGTGGGGAGCCGCGCATGCCCTGGCGCGATTTCGCAGGGAAACCATAGTCGTCGCAAACTCGGCGCATGGACCTCAGATCCTCGAACCGCTGCCCCTATGGGCGCTACGGATCGACGATGCGACAGCACACGGCCTCGTCAAGCTGGGGTTCCGCACCGTCGGCGATGTTTTGGCGCAACCCCGCGCTCCGCTTGTACGACGTTTCGGCACGGAGCTGGGTCGTCGGATCGACCACGCGCTCGGCCAGGCTGTCGAACCGATCGAACCGTTGCGGCCGGATGACATCGTCGAGGTCCGGCGTTCCTTTGCGGAGCCTATCGGCGCGGCGGAGACCATCGCGCGCTATGTCGGCAAGCTCGTCGTCGCGCTTTGCATGGAACTCGATCGACGGGGTCTCGGCGCGCGCCGTCTCGATCTCGTCTGTCACCGCGTCGACAGCGGCGTCGAGGCGGTACGCGTCGGGACGGCGACGCCGGTCCGCGACGTCAAACGGCTGACCCGGCTTCTATGCGACAAGATCGAGACCATCGCACCGGGTTTCGGTATTGAACTAATGACCATAGCCGCCACGGTCGCCGAACCGTTGCACGCCCGCCAATCGGCAACGACGCTGATCGAGACTGCACCAACTGACATCTCCAACCTAATCGACGTCCTTTCCAATCGCATCGGCGAACGCGGCGTCTACCGGTTCGCGGCGGTCGCAAGCGATGTTCCAGAACGGTCCGTCCAACGCATCTCGCCGCTCGCCGCCGACACGGGAAGCGCATGGCCGGACCACTGGCCCCGTCCTTCCCGATTGCTGCTCCGTCCTGAGGTGATCGAAACGATGGCGCTGCTGCCCGACCATCCGCCTGCATGGTTTTCGTGGCGCGGGATACGGCGGCGGATCAAACGTGCCGACGGGCCCGAACGCGTGTTTGGCGAATGGTGGCGGGCCGACGCCGAGCTCGTCGCGGTGCGCGACTATTTCCGCGTTGAGGACGACGCGGGAGAGCGCTTCTGGGTCTACCGCGCCGGCGACGGCGAGAACGCCGAAACCGGCTCGCACCGGTGGTTTATGCACGGAATCTTCGGATGAGCGAGCCCCGTTACGCCGAACTCCAGGTCACGACGCATTTCTCTTTTCTTCGCGGCGCGTCCTCGGCGGAGGAACTGTTCGCCACGGCCGCCCTCATGGGGATCGAAGCCGTCGGCGTCGTCGACCGCAACTCGCTTTCCGGGATCGTGCGAGCCTTCGAGGCTGCGAAGACCACCAAGGTCCGGCTCGTCGTCGGATGCAGGCTCGATCTTGCCTGCGGCATGTCCGTTCTCGTCTACCCGATCGACAGGCCCGCTTATTCGCGGCTCTGCCGTCTCCTGTCTCTCGGCAAGAAGCGCGCCGGGAAGGGCAAATGCCTGCTCCACTGGAATGATCTCGTTGCCTATGGCGAGGGGCTGGTCGCCGTCCTCGTTCCGGACCTGGCCAACGACGACTGCGGACTGCGGCTTCGCCGCCTGCGTGACGCGTTCGGCGACCGGGCCTATCTGGCGCTCACCTTGCGCCGCCGGCCCAACGACCAGCTCCGCCTCCACGACCTGTCGAGCCTCGCATTCGCCATGCGTGTGCCCACGATCGTGACCAACGACGTCCTTTATCACGAGCCCGGACGCCGGATGCTGCAGGACGTCGTCACCGCGGTCCGCCACAACGTCACGGTCGACGGGCTCGGCTTCCGGCGCGAGCGCCATGCGGACCGTTACCTCAAGCCGGCGGCTGAGATGCATCGCCTCTTCGACCGGTACCCGGAGGCGCTTGCGCGGACGCTCGAGATCGCCCGGCGGTGCACCTTCGGCCTGTCCGAACTCGCATACCAGTACCCTGAGGAGCGGGACGATCCGATTTTGACGCCGCAGCAGACGCTGGAAAGGCTGACCTGGAAAGGCGCAGCCGCCCGCTTTCAGGAAGGCGTGCCCGAGGAGGTGAAAGTGTCCCTGCGCCATGAACTCGAACTCATCCGCAAGCTCGACTACGCCCCCTATTTTCTGACGGTCAACAATATCGTGCGCTACGCGCGCTCGCAGGACATCCTGTGCCAGGGGAGAGGTTCCGCCGCGAATTCGGCCGTCTGCTACGTCCTCGGCATCACCTCCATCGATCCGTCCCGCAACGATCTTCTGTTCGAACGTTTCGTGTCGGAGGAGCGGCGAGAGCCGCCGGATATCGACGTCGACTTCGAGCACGAGCGCCGGGAACTCGTCATCCAGTGGATCTACGAGACTTACGGCCGGGACCGGGCGGCGCTGTGCTCGACAGTTGTCCGATATCGAACGAAAGGTGCGTTGCGCGACGTCGGCAAGGCCCTCGGCCTTCCCGAGGACCTGATCCAGACGCTTTCGAGCCAGATCTGGGCCTGGTCGGAGGAAGGGGTCGAAGACATGCATGTCAAAGACCTGAACCTCAATCTCGCCGACCGACGCCTTCGGCTCACCCTAGACCTCGCCCGCCAGCTCATGGGCGCGCCCCGACATCTGTCACAGCATCCCGGCGGCTTTGTGCTAACGCACGACCGGCTCGACGATCTCGTCCCGATCGAACCCGCCTCCATGGATAATCGACAGGTCGTGGAATGGGACAAGGACGACATCGACGCGTTGAAGTTCATGAAGGTCGATGTCTTGGCGCTCGGCATGCTGACCTGCATGAAGAAGGGGCTCGACCTGCTGGCCGAGTACAAGGGCGTCATCCACGACCTTGCAAGCATCCCGGCCGAGGATCCGCGCACCTATGCGATGATCCGCAAGGCGGACACCCTGGGCACATTCCAGATCGAATCCCGCGCGCAGATGTCCATGTTGCCGCGCCTGAAGCCGCGGACCTTTTACGACCTTGTCGTGCAGGTGGCGATCGTGAGACCTGGGCCTATCCAAGGTGACATGGTCCATCCTTATCTTCGGCGGCGCGAGGGACTGGAGCCGGTCCACTACCCAACGCCGCAACTCGAAAAAGTTCTCGGAAAAACACTTGGCGTGCCCCTCTTTCAAGAACAGGCGATGCGCGTCGCGATCGAGTGCGCCGGCTTCACGCCGGGCGAGGCCGACATGCTGCGCAAATCCATGGCGACGTTCAAGTTTACGGGCGGGGTGAGCGCCTTCAAAACCAAGTTAATCGAGGGGATGGTCGCCCGTGGCTACGAGCGGTCCTTCGCGGAAAGGACATTCTCGCAGCTCGAAGGCTTCGGCAGCTACGGTTTCCCGGAAAGCCACGCAGCCAGCTTTGCGTTGATCGCCTACGCCTCCTCTTGGCTCAAATGCTGGCATCCGGACGTCTTTTGCGCGGCCCTCCTCAATAGCCAGCCGATGGGATTTTACGCCCCGGCCCAGATCGTGCGAGACGCACAGGAACACGGTGTCGAAATCCGTCCGGTCTGCGTGAACGCGTCGCGGTGGGATTGCACCCTCGAGGAAACCCGTGACAACGGGCGCTTCGCTGTCCGGCTTGGCCTGCGGATAGTGAAAGGCCTCGCCAACGCGCATGCGGCCTCGATCGTCGCGTCACGCGCGGATCGGCCTTTCGTATCGGCAGAGGATCTTTGGAGGCGGGCTGGCGTCCCAGTCGCCGCCCTAGCCCGGATCGCGGAGGCCGACGGATTCTTCCCTGCGTTCGGCCTGTCGCGTCGCGACGCGCTGTGGGCGATCAAGGGGCTTGGCGACAAGGAGCTTCCGCTGTTCGCCGCAGCCTCAGCTAAGGCAGGAGAGACCGTTCCGGAAGCCGTCGAGCCGTTTGTTAAACTCAGGCAGATGGCCGCGGGCGGCGAAGTCGTCGAAGACTACGGCCATGTCGGGCTTTCGCTTCGCAGCCACCCTGTTTCATTCCTGCGGCAGGAGTTGCGGAACCGCCGGATGGTCACTTGCAGCGACGCGATGAACGCCAAGGACCGGCGGTGGCTGCAGGCCGCCGGGATCGTGCTCGTGCGCCAGCGGCCCGGATCGGCGAAGGGAGTCATGTTCATTACGCTCGAAGACGAGACCGGAGTGGCCAACCTTGTCGTCTGGCCGAAGGTGTTCGAGGCCCATCGCCGCATCGTTTTATCCGCTGGAATGATTGCCGTCCAAGGGCGCATTCAACGCGAAGGCGAAGTCGTCCACCTGGTCGCACACAAGATCGAGGATCTTTCAGACGAACTCCGGAGCGTCGGCGAACGCGACACTCCCTTTCCCCTGCCCCACGGCCGCGGCGATGAACTCCACCACGGCTCATCCGCGCCCGACCCGCGCGGGCTGCCGCCGAAAGGCCTGCGGACGCGTGACATCTACATCCCAGATTTGCACATCGACGCGATTAAGGTGAAGACACGGGATTTCCGCTGACCGACCGAGTACGACCGCTTTCGACCCCATGCCTGCCATTCCCAACTCCTTTGCAACTTCCTGAAAGCCGCCGTTGTAACAGCTTGAATTTGGGCGGGGCAATCATCGTAGATCGTGCCACGAAGTTGCGCCTAGACGACAACAACATCTCCCAACCAATCTCTTGCCCACTCTGTTCGAGTTCGATGCGGTTTCAGCCGAAACAAAGCGGCCACGAAGGCATTTGGAACACAAGGGAGGCCGAGATAAGCAAGTTTTCCGTTGGCGATCACGTGATGGCGGTGTGGCGTCGAAAGCCGAAGAGCAAGGTCCTGGTCCACTCGGATCAGGGCTCGCAGTTCCCCAGCATGGAATGGGCGGCGTTCCTGAAGCACCACAATCTGGAGCATTCGATGAGCCGGCGCGGAAACTGCCACGACAACGCTGTGGCGGAGAGCTTCTTCAATCTCCTCAAGCGCGAGCGAATCAGGCGAAGGACCTACCGAACACACGAAGAGGCAAGGCAGGACGTGTTCGACTACATCGAGATGTTCTAAAATGCGAAGCGCAAGCACGTCAGGAACGGATGCTGTCACCTGTCGAATTCGAACGGCAGCAGGAATTGTAACCCGAGGGTCTCCATGAAACTCGGGGCTATTCAACGCAAGTAGTGAGCCAGTTTGGCTCGACCGAAGTCATGGAGGAATGTCGAATCCAGGCGCAGCGAGAAACTTTTCGACACGCGTAAAATCGGGGCCAGATGACGTAGGCGCATACTATGTGATTACTTATTCCAGCGGAAAGCGGGCAATGGTGGTCCTCACGGCGGACAGGCGGTTTCTAGCGACAGGGGACCAGACGGAGGCGCTGGGGTCTTAGATTTCTTTAAGATGGGGCTTGATTGCGCTTTCCAGCCGAACCATTCGCTCGGTGAGGGAAGAAATCATGTTGGGCCACTGATCCTCATCGAACACGTTCGCAGGCATGGCGTGCCTGATGCGGCATGCTCGGTAATTCGGAAGCGGCTCCCAGTGAAGCGGCTCTCCGAAAGCCTGTTCGATTTCCTCCTTTTTAGTTTCCAGCTTCACGAAGGTGAGGTCGTTTCGCATGGCGTCCTTCGAGTCGATGTAGAAGTCGACCCGCGTCTCTGTCCCGAGCGCATAAAGCATCCAGCTGAGGCCTGAGATGCCCGACGACGCCATCACCCAGCTGCTCTTCTGCGGGCTGATATTCTGGAAGATGGTGGTGGCCTTACCCATCTCGGGAAGCAGCTTGCTCCAGAAGTTGCGACGAACTGTATAGCGAGCAGCATCGACATCGGCCGCTGCGGCCTCGGACTGCTGCTTGCGTGCCAAGTTGACCATGTACTCTTCGGCCGCCTTCGGCGGGATCAGCTGCTCCACCGAGAAGTAGAGGCTTCCCCCTTCATCGACGTGGATCGCAGCCGACATGCACTGAACGCGCAGGTTGAAGCCGCGAAGCCACATCACCGTCGAAGTCACTTCTTTGCGGAAGTGCGCCGCGACCAGGATGACCCGCTGTGTCAAACCCGCGTTGACCGTTGCCTCCCCGAAACTCTCGGCTCCGAGAAAATCCGCGATCGATTCCTCGGCGGCGGCAACGTCCATCTGGCGATACTTGGCGTAAATGTCGCGGACGCTGTCTTTCGTGAATCCGGAACAGTATGAGGCATACTTTAACGCCTGCCAGGTGACGTCCTTGCCCGCGTCGTCCAGCTTATTCTCGATGAGAACGAGCGCGCCAGACGTATCAAGCGCGAGGAGATCCAGCCGCTCGTTTGTTTCCTCGAAACCTGCAAACTCTTTGGCGATGATCAGGAGTTCCTCGCCGAGGACGGATGGATGGTTGGCGATCCACTCCTGAAGATGGTCGCGTTCGCGGAATTGGAGCTCGGCGAAGGTCTTTTTCTCCAACGGCTTGATCCTGTTCGCGGTGCGGTCGATGCTGTACATGCGGCGCGGCGTCCCTCGATTATCTGTGCACAGGCTTACACAGAACATGCATCGTCCGGTAGCCATTCTCCACCGCGACTATCCGCATTTTTTCCTAGAATCGTGTTGTCGTCTGCTCGCCGGCTGCTGACGACCCATCATGGGCGAGGAGGTGACTTCGCATGCTTACAGGATCAAAATCCGCCAGCTGGGAACAGACCGTGGGCGGGTCACATGCGGAGGCAGAAGACTTACAACAAGCATTATCGTCGCACTTACTTACCCGCCGTCCCTCGAACGACCAGCGCGTCGACCGCGATCGCTGCGTCGGCTGAAACTAGGATCGGGTTGACATCAACCGAACAGATGTCAGCTTCGTCCCGAAGCAGATCGGCGAGATTTGTAGCCGCCTCGAACAGGGTGTCGATAGCGAGTCCGCTCCTGCCGCGCACTCCCTCGAACAACGGCGCGATCCGAAGCGTCGCAAGCGCGTCACTGAACTCACGCCTGGAAAATGGAGCTAGTAGGAGGACATTGTCAGGAATGGCTTCAACTGCGATGCCGCCGTCGCCGATTACTACAACCGGCCCGAAGTGGGGATCTCTGTTAGCGCCAATGACGAGCTCTCGATCGCCTTTGAGCATCTCTGAAACGAGGACGCCGTCGAAGCGCTTCCCCATGGCCGCCATTTTGTCGGCGATATCGACGTAGGCCGAGCGGACCTGGTCTTGGCCACCGACGTTCAGATGGACGAGGCCATGGTCGGACTTGTGGGGAACTTCCTCCGATACCGCCTTCACCACCACGGGAAGTGCCCACTCCCGCTGAACCGCTACTGCGTCCTCGACTGAAGCGCATACCAAATGGCGGGCGCAATCCAAGCCGGCATCGGCGACGATCCGCAGCGATCGCATTTCGTCCAGCGTCTTGCAATCGCCCGCCGAACCGGAGGTCGAAACCACACCCGTTTGGTCGAGAACATGCCCTTGCGTATGCTCGATCATTTCACGATGCATCGCGAATTGCGCCAGGGCCGCTATCGCTTGGTCCTCGGTTTCGAATACGGGAACACCCTCGGCCGCAAAGGCGGCCCGGACCGACTGTTGTGGTGCTGCTACGACGACAGGGAAGCTCGCTTCCTTCATGAATTTAGCAGTATCGCGGGCATAGCGGGGAAAATCATATCCCCGTCCGCTGACGGGTATCCCAATGAGAAGCATGTCGATGTTCGGATCGCTCCCCACGACGGGCAAGACTTCTCCGAACAGCCCCCCATTGCTGAGGAGAGCGGCGGTGATGTCGATCGGGTTCCGCGACGAAGCGAAAGCCGGCAATATCTTGCCGATCCTCTCTTCGTTTTCGGAACCCAGCCGTGCCACCTGCAGGCCCTCCCGCTCGGCAGCGTCGGCGGACAGGACACAGGTCGCCCCGCTGTTGCTGATAATGGCAAGTCGCCTGCCGCTGCCCCGCCACCCTTTCAGATAGAGCTCGGCCGCCCGGACGAGTTCAGTCGTATTCCTGGCGCGCCATATGCCATGCTTCCTGAAGAACGCGTCGACCACCCGGTCTTCGCTCGCTATCGCCCCGGTGTGCGACGCCGCGGCGCGCTTCCCTTCCTCGGATACGCCCGACTTCAATGCAATGATCGGAACTCCCCGCCCCCTGGCAACGGCCGCGGCTTTGGCAAGATGTTCCGGATCGACGAGTTTCTCGAGGTATATCAGGATCAGTTTGACGTCCGGATCGGCCGCGACGGTCGCCGCCAGTTCCGAAACGCTGACGTCGCAGTCGTTCCCGGTCGCATGCACGTGGCGCACCCCGATGCCGCGCGCCCGGAGCAGGCCGTAAGGAACGACGCTCATCGCCCCGCTTTGCGATAGGCACGCGACCGGACCATCGGCCGGCTCGGCCTCGATGAACATGGTCGAAAATGACAGGATCGCGCCCGTTGCGAAATTCGCGAGACCTTGGCTGTTGGGGCCGATGAGGCGCATCCCCGCATCGTTGGCGGTCCGGCGCATACTCTCCTCGATCAAGCGCCCTTCCGCACCCAACTCGGAAAAGCCGCTGGCGATGATGATCGCGCCTTTGACGCCCGCCGCGGCGCACTGTCCGACTGCGTCTACCGCCGCTTGGCCCGCCACCGCGATGATGGCGACGTCCGGGCTTTCCGGCAGGTCCTCGAGTCCTGCGAATGCGGGCAGTCCCTGAATGACGGTCCGACTGGGATTAACCGGATAGATCTTCCCCTTGAAGCCGAAGCGTTTCATGAAAGCGATGGGTCTGCCACCGATCTTGTCCTCGCTATCGGACGCGCCGATGACGGCGACTGAATTCGGGTCGAGGAACATGTCGAGCGTCATTGGTCAGCCTTGGCAAGCGGTTGGAAATTGAGTGGAGCGTCAGATGAACCCTCGAAAACAGCCGACACCCGAGCTCCGGGAACCACGTCGAGGGGCCCATGGCCCATCACGCGGAACCCTTCGTCCAGATCGACCAGGGCGACCGCGTAAGGCACCTTGGATTCGTACTCCGGCGTCGGCGCTCTATGGAGGACAGTCACCGACGCTACACGGCCTTCGCCAGAAAGGCTGAATGGCTGCAGATCGGTCTTGCCGCATCGAGGGCAAAAACCGCGAGCATAAAGATGCTCGAAGCCACAATCGGTGCAGCGGTAGGCGCGCACGGCGCTGCCCTCGGAGATGGATTTGGCTCTGGGTGTCGGTAAGTCCATCGCTCTCACTCCGCTTCCAGGACGATGCTGACATGCGAGGACAACACGCCCCCGTCTGCGTGCACGAAGCCGCTTTTGCCGGCATCTGCATTCCGGTCGCCGCGCAGGCTGCCGACTACCTCCACGAAATGCGCCATGCCGCCCGCCACGCCCGAGTGTCCGTAGGAGAGAAGACCCCCGTGGCCGTTCATAGGCTTGCCCCCTCGGGAAACGTCGTACCGCCCTTCCCGTAGGTCTATGCCCGTGCGGCCCCGGGCGCTGAACCCAATCTCTTCGAGCAACATCGTCAGCGTGATCGTGAAGCTGTCGTAGATGCCGAGAACGTCGATGTCGTCGACGGTCCGCCCCGCCTGCGCCAACGCTCGGCCAGCCGACAACGCCGCCCCGGTCTCGTCGATGGATCCAATGGAACTGACATGTTGGTGCCGGTGTGCCTGGCCCGCGCCTGTGATCCTGATCTGCGCGGGTCGAGATGTCAGCAGGACGGCGGCGGCACCGTCCGATATGGGACAGCAGTCCAGCAGCTTGAGAGGTGTCGCGATCGGCTTCGAGGCCATCACGTCTTCGATCGATACTGGTGTTCGAAGATGCGCTCCCGACCGCCCGGCCGCGTTGCCACGCATGTGGACCGCTACCTCCGCCAAGTCCACCTCCCGGACACCGTGCCTGTCTGCGTATTCGGAAGCGAGAAGACCGTAGTAGCCGGGAATGGTGCAGCCGTATGGTACCTCGAAGTCGGCGTGTCCCACTTGCGCCAGGGTCTGGATGGCGCTGTTCCGTCCGCCTTTGCTCGACAGTCGGTTCTCGCCCGCCACCACTAGGACGTTGCCGCACTGGCCGCTCTCGACCAGCATCTTGCCGAGCATGATCGCTGCACAGCCTGTCGCGCCTCCCAGCGCCAGACCGTTGCAGTAGCTCGGCTCGATTCCGAAGTGCTCCGCGAACAGCGTCGCCAGCATCAAGTGCGGCATGGTCGTGGAATAGCCCGTGACGAGGCCGTCGACCTCGGCACGGATCAATCCCGCGTTCGAGAGGCACTCGTTGGCGGCCCACGACATCAGGTCGAGCGTGTCCAGGCCCTCCAACCGCCCGAAGGGCGTCAGGCCGACTCCTCCGATGTAGGCAGTGCCGCCTTTGCTCCGTGTCATGATCCCTCCGAAGTTGCCGTGGCGTGCCTCAGCGCGAGCGCCCTTCCCGTCAAAAGCGCACCGCCCATCACGAGGACACCGGCGATATCGCTGGCGACCCCCGGGTAGAGCATGGCGCAGGCTCCGACGCCGACCACGATCCGGAGGACGAAGTTAAGCGGCACGAAGCCGTTCCCGACGATAGCCGCGGCGAGGCCGGCAACACCGACGATCGCGGTCGCCAAGGGCCAGATCGCCTCGCTCACGCCGCTTCCCTGCATGATCAAGGCAGGCTCGAGGACGAACATGAACGGGACGATGAACGCAGGAAGGCAAATCGCCAACGCCTGCCAACCCGTCTTGTCCGGATTGGAATTTGCGACTGCCGCAGCAGCGTAAGCGGCCACGGCGACGGGCGGCGTTACGTTGCCGAGGATCGCGAAATAGAACACGAACAGATGAGCGCCGACAGGGTCCACTCCGAGATTGACCAGCGCGGGAATGGTGACTCCGACCTGGACTAGATAGGCCGCCACGGTCGGCAACCCCATACCCAGGATCAGCGACGAGATCATCGTCAGGACGAGGGCAGCGATCATTGAGGATCCGGCAACGGAGAGGATCGCGGAGTTGATCGTGATGCCGAGGCCGGTGAGGCTCAACACGCCGACGATCAGTCCGGATGCTGCGCACGCTATGGCGACCGGACCTATAGCCTTTGCGGCTTCGACCACGCCGTCCGCCACGAGCTTCGGCAATTTGAACAAGTCGCCGCGCAGGAGCCTGTAGAACACCGCAACGGCGATAACCGAACCGATGCCATAAAGTGCGGCCCGCATCGGAGAATATTGGAATACAGACCAGGCGATGACGCCGATCGGCAAAAGGAACAGAGCCCCTTCGCGAAGCATGGCGACCATGCTCGGTACTTTCAGGTTTCCCGCGAGCCCCGTGCGGAGCGCCTCGAAATGAACCGCCATGAAGATCCCGACATAGAACAGGAGCGCGGGGAACACCGCCGACAGGGCGATTTCGGAATACGGACGGCCGACGAACTCGGCGATCACGAATGCGGTGGCACCCATGACGGGCGGCACGAGCTGGCCTCCGGAAGAGGCTGCCGCTTCCACCGCCCCGGCGAAATGCGGCTTGTACCCGTTTCGCTTCATGAGCGGTATGGTGATCGCGCCCGTCGTGACGACGTTGGCGACCGCCGATCCGGATATGGTTCCCATCACAGCGGATCCGACGATCGCCGCCTTGGCCGGGCCGCCTCGAAAGCGCCCCGTCGCGGCGATCGCGAGGTCGATCATGAACTTGCCCCCGCCACAGCGGTCCAGCAGGGCTCCGAAGAGGACGAATAGATAGATGTAGGTCGCCGAGACACCCAAGGGGATGCCGAAGACGCCCTCCTTTGTGTACCAGAAGTGGTCGACGGCCCAAGACAGTGAAAACCCGCGATGGCCGAAGCGGCCCGGGATGTACTGGCCCAGCCAGGCATAGAGGATGAAGACGCAAACAATCACGGCGAAAGCCGGACCCAGCGTGCGTTCGGAAAGGACCACCAAACCGGCGATGCCAATGCATGCCAGAATGATAGGGACCGCCTCCAAAGGGACGACATAGGCCATGTGATTGGCCCAATAGTCGCCAGTCCAGATATTGAACAGAAGCGGAACCACTACCATCAAGGATCCCGCCAGCAGCAAGAACCTTCTTGATCGGCTTTCCTGAGGCCCCAGCAAGGCGAGCATCGGGAGCGCAAGGCAGACCAGCAGCAGATGGACGCTTCGCTGCGTGAAGCTCTCCATCACGCCGAACAAGGCCGTCCAAAGATGGAAGGCAGCAAGGGCGATGGCGGCGGCCGTAAACGCCACGGTCAAATTTCGCATTTCGTCACCAGACCGATGGCCGGAAGCTCCGCGCTTCCGGCCGATTGCGGGAACAATCAGTCGTCGGAAGCGCCAGCTTCCCCGTCTGCCTGGGTCGTCCCGCCCGACCCGCCGGTGCCAACCGCCGCGAGTGCGGCCTCCGCACCGGGATGAAGCGGCGCGCCGATGCCGCTTCCGGCGGTTTCGGGCCCGAAATTCTGGAGGGCGGCATTAACCTGCTGAAGTTGGCCAGCGTTTTCGACGAGCGCCTTGGTGATCTTCTCCACCAGATCGGCAGGCAGTTCCGCATTGGCGATCAGAACATTGTTCATGCCCACGGCGAGCGTGTCTTCGTCCTGGCCCGGATAGGTGCCGGCCGGAATAGTGATGGCGCTGTACCCGTCGTTCTCCTTCCGAAGCTCGTCGACGGTGGTTTGGTCTATGGGCACCAGATTTATCCCTCCGCCCAAAGCCACTTCCGCGATCGCGGAGGAAGGCACCGAAATGATGCCCGTGAAGACGTCGATATGGCCGTCCTTCATCTGCATCGAGGCGTCGGCATAGGAAAGCCTCTCGACGCGCGACAGGTCGTCGTAAGACAGGCCGTTCAACTCGAGCAGCTTCTGCGTCATGACGTCGGTGGCTCCGCCCACCACGCCCGGGTTCACGATCTTGCCCGCGAAGTCCGCCACACTCTCGATGCCGCTGCCTGGACGAACGGCCATCTGGTATGGAGACGGGTAGAACGAAACGACCCCGGTGATGTTGGACTGGGGCTGCGGGAAGTTTTCTCCGATAGCGTTGAGCGCGTCGGCGTTCGAAGTCGAAAGGGAAAGCGCCAGATCGTACTGCCCCGCATTCGTGCCGAGGATGTTGGCGACCGTCACTCCGTTGACGACGCTGACCCTTGTCCCGGGAATTTCACGTTGGATTATGTCGGCGACGGCCGTGCCGAGTGGATACCAAGTGCCGCCGGAAGGTCCCGCGGCGAGCGTCAGGTTCTGCGCGTTCGCCGCGCCACCTGCAATCAAGGCAACCGAAAACGCCAATCCGGCGAGGCTACATCCATACTTCATTACATTTCCTCCTTGTTGAGTTCCAAGTCGCTTCAGCGACGGTTAAGACGCGATCCTTTCTGCGAATGAATGGATTTCACTTGAACCGCTCGCCAACCGCTCCTCCGCGACCTGGCGCGCTTCGCGCAGCGTGCGCAAAGCATGTTCATGGCGTTGTCCATTCAATCGTTCTCCAACGGCCGCGACGCTTATCGCGCCGACTACGATGCCGTCCCGATCCCTGATCGCGACGCCCATTCCGGTCATGCCCGGAACGACGAAATTCGGCAGGTGCGCGTAATCCTTGACGCGGGTCGCGGCCGCCTCCCGACGTACTTCATCGACGGTGATGTGCGGAAATGCCGACAATCGGCGCGGAAGGTCCGCGAAGATGGCCTCTTGCTCGTCTTCGTCGAGATGCGCGAGAAGCGACATGGCTCCGGCACCTATTCCAAGAGGGCGGCGGCTGCCGACATTCAAAGACAATGCCTGCATCGCATACCAGCCGACGTGACGCTCGACACAAAGCGAGTCGAAACCTGACCGGACCGACAGGAAAGCAGCATCGCCGAGATCTTCGACCACGCGAGATATGGCCGGGCGAACGGCGTCGCGGATCATGATCGTACTTTTGGGCATCCCGAAGACCGCCCTGAAAGCATCATCGACGTAATACCGCTTGTCGGCACCCTTTCGGATCGCTTGTCCGTTGACCAGGGTATCCAAAATGCGGGCGACCGAAGCTTTGTGCATCCCCGCCAGCTCTACGATGTCCGTCAGTCGGAATCCCGCCGGGCCGGATCCCGCGACGATGCGGAGTATGGCTAGTCCTCTTTCGAGGCTATGGACCGTGTTCGAGCCGCTCATGACTTCATGGCACCTGTCTCGTTCAGCGAGACGGAACATCAGGCAGAAAACGTAGAAACTCAAGGTCGAAAAAGAAGTTCTCGAAGGCAATAGGTCTGTCCGTATCGCATAGCGAGACTTGGCGGAATATGAGGCTGACCTCGCATGCCAGTAGAAGACACCCTTCAATGCGGCCCGCTCGCGCAGCTCTTCGACCGGCTTCGACATAACGCTTCGGAGGTCGAGGATGGACAGGACGAACTCGCCGTGGCGGCCGGACGAGGAGATCTGGAAACTGATTTCCGCAAGCTTGGAATAGCAATGGTTGCTTCTTTCGACCCCAGGCAGCTGTGCGCATGCGAACTCGGCCATTGAGAGGGCGATTACCGTCCACCTGCTTCTGTTCGAGTTTGCAGTGAGCCGCGTCGATACTCGAACCATCGACAGTTGCATTGGCCAGTTAACGCAGCGACGCTTACGCTTGACATGCCACGACGTTCGATCAACGATATCGCTAAGCAACACATTGTATTGCAGAGCGATAAATGATCGAACGAGACAATCGGTTGTTCGTAGAGTCCGTAGAACGCGGGTTCGAAGTTCTGCGTGCATTTCGGGGCACGTTCTCGCTCAGTCTTACGGAACTGTCCGACCGGGCGGGCATCACAAAAAGTGCCGCTCAGAGGTTCACGCATACATTTGAAGTTTTGGGGTTCCTGCGCCGGGACTCCAGCAAGCGCTGGAGCCTGACCCCGCGCGCCCTTGAGTTCGGAACCTACTACCTCGCATCGGATCCGCTGCTCGAACGGGCCAATCCACACCTAAACGAACTCAACCACGAGTGCGGCGAGTCCGTGAACCTGTCCCAGCCGGATGGCACAGATATGGTCTACATGGCGCGCTTCACGGCCAACCGGCGTTTCTTCATTCACATGCCAATCGGTACGCGCATTCCAATGTACTGCGCTGCATCAGGCAGGGCCTATCTGTCGACCCAACCGCGCGACGACGCGCGTCTGCTCGTTGAACATGCAGCGCGCCGAGCATTCACCGCTAAGACGATCACTGACGTCGATGCCATCATGGAACTGGTCGATGAGGCTCGAGACCAGGGGTTCGCGAAGGCTTCCGAGGAATTCTACGTCGGTGATCTGAACATCGCCGCACCGATCATCAGCGCGGACGGGCAGACGCTCGGTTGCGTCAACATCTCCGGCCCGACCAGTCGATGGAGCATGGAGAGAATGGAGGCGGAACTTGCTCCGCTTCTCATCCAGACCGTCCGGACGATTTCGTCCGGTGGCTACCTGCATTCGCAGCAATAACATCAATGGGAAAGGAACTAGATATGATCCGGAATGCCATTCTCGCAACAACGCTCATTGCCGGCCTGACGGCCGGAGCCTCGGCTGAAACACTGAATATCGGCTCTACGCCGACAGGGGTGCCGTTCACTTTCCTCGACGTGGAAACCAATGAGATCCAAGGTATGATGGTGGACCTCATCACGGCTGTCGGCGAAGAAGCCGGCTTCGACGTGAACGTTCAGCCGATGGACTTCGCCTCCCTCATTCCTGCCCTGACATCAAACCGCATCGACATCATATCTGCTGCCATGCTGGCAACAGATGCCCGCAAGGAAGTAATCGACTTCTCCGATCCGGTCATGCCGTATGGCGAGGGCATCGTCGTTCCAGCCGATGGAGCCACCTCGATCTCTGCCGATTTCTCGGAACTGCAGGGCCAGGTCATCGGCGTCCAGCAGGGCACGGTGTACCTAGAGAACCTTCAGGGCTCGGACGTGTTCTCCGAAGTGCGGGTCTACGATTCCCTTGCTGACATTCTAGCCGAGGTGGACCGTGGTCGCATCGCAGCTGGGATGGGCGACCGCCCGATCATTGCCTATCAGTTGTCCGAAGGACGGTATTCCAACATTGAGCTGGCCGACTACGAAAGTCAGTATGTCGGTTCTGTCGGCCTGGGCGTGCGCAAGGATTCAGCGGAGCTGCTGGAGCGCTTGAATGCTGCGCTGGCCACGCTGAAAGAGCGTGGCACCGTCGATGAGCTCGCTGCCAAATGGGGCTTGCAATAACGCGCCCTGAAGGCAGGACAACATGATGCAGTTTCTGGAAAATTCGGGAAGATATCTTCCTCTGCTGCTTCAGGGCGTGGGGATCACCATAGCGCTGACGCTCGCGGCGCTCGTCATATCAACACTGCTGGGGTTGGTATGGGCGTTGATGCGCTATTCAGGCATCGCGCCGCTGGTGTTTGTGTCCAAGGCAATCGTCAACACGGTGCGAGGCATCCCGATCCTTGTTCAGCTGTTCTACATCTATTTTGTCCTGCCGGAATTTGGCATCGACCTGAGCGCGTTCCAAGCGGGCGCGCTCGGGCTCGGCCTGGCTTATTCGTGCTATATGGCCGAGAATTTTCGAGCTGGTCTGGAGGCTATCGACAAAGGGCAGATCGAGGCTGCGCAGTCGATCGGCATGAAGTGGTCATTGATGATGCGGCGCGTCATCCTGCCCCAAGCAATCCGAACCGTCCTGCCGCCTTACGGCAATACTATGATCATGCTCCTGAAGGACACGTCGCAAGCTTCGGTGATCACGGTTGCGGAGCTGACGATGCGCGGCAAGCTCGTTGCCTCATCCACGTTCGACAACATGACCGTCTACACGCTCGTGGCGTTGCTCTACCTGGCCCTCTCGGTGCCTCTCGTCATCCTGGCATCCTATCTGGAGCGGAGGTTCGGAGCACGATGATCCAGCTCGACAACGTCCACAAGAAATTCGGCAATCTCGAGGTTCTCAAGGGGATCGACGGCGAGATCCGGCAAGGTGAGGTGGTATGCCTCATCGGCGCTTCCGGCTCGGGAAAATCTACGCTCCTGCGCTGTATCAATGGGCTTGAAAGCTACGAAGAGGGCCAGATCACAATCGACGGTAAGCTCGTTGATCGAAAGGACCCGTCAATTCGTGCCCTGCGGACCTCGGTCACGATGGTGTTCCAACGTTTCAATCTTTTCCCTCATAGAACAGCGCTTGAGAACGTCACGGAGGGTCCAATCTACGTCAAAGGGGAGGCGCGACGAGAAGCCGAAGAGCACGGTCGAGAGCTCCTTGATCGTATGGGCCTTGGTGCCAAGGCAGAGACCTACCCAACATCCCTATCCGGCGGGCAGCAGCAGCGCGTGGCAATCGCACGCGCTTTGGCAATGCGGCCGAAAGCGATCCTTTTCGATGAGCCTACGTCGGCACTCGACCCCGAACTTGTAGGTGAAGTTCTGGGGGCCATGCGCGATCTCGCCAACGACGGTATGACGATGCTCGTCGTCACGCATGAGATGGCATTTGCGCGTGAGGTCGGCGACCGCGTCCTGTTCATGGACGGCGGCCTGATCGTTGAAGAGGGACCGGCCGAACGTGTCCTCACCGATCCGCAGGAGGACCGTACACGGGACTTTTTGCGCCGCGTACTCAACAAATAGACTGGCCCTTTCATGTCGAAGCTAGAACTTCCCCAATCCCTATGGGCGGCGACCGCCGCGCCGGCACCCCAGACGTCGCCTCTCGACCGAGACATCGCTGTCGATGTCGCGATTGTCGGCGCAGGCTACGCGGGTTTGTCCACGGCACTTCATTTCGCCACGGTCGGACGCACGGTGCAGGTTGTCGAGGCCGGCGACATCGGCTGGGGCGCGTCAGGGCGAAGCGGCGGTCAAGTCATACCCGGCATCAAGTATGATCCCGACGATCTCATCAAGATGTTCGGTCAGGATGCTGGAAAACGTGCCGCCGCAAATTTCGGATCGACCGCCGCAAAGGTTTTTGAATTGATCGATCGCTATAAGATCGAGTGCGATGACACGCGAAGCGGCTGGGCTCAGCCTGCCCATTCGAAAGTCGCAGAGGCGGCCGCTCGCAACCGGTGCAGGCAATGGCTGGCCCTGGGAGCGGACGTCACCGAACTCGACCGCGATCAGATGGCCGAGCTTCTCGGGACTGACGTCTACCACGGAGGTTGGATCGACCGACGAGGTGGAGGTGTCCAGCCATTATCTTACACGCGTGGTCTCGCGCGCGCCGCCTTGCAGGAAGGTGCGGCAATCGCCACCCATACCCGCGCCACATCGCTTAATCGCGACGGTGCCAACTGGAGTATCAAGACCGATCGCGGCCCTGCCGTTACCGCTGCCAATGTCATCGTCTGCACCAACGCATATTCCAAGAGTTTATGGCCGAAGCTCGAGCAGACAGCGATCGCAGCGAACAGCTTTCAGGTCGCGACTAAGCCCCTGTCGCCCAACCTCGATCGGTTGATCTTGAAGGACAATGTCGTCGCCTCTGACACGCGCCGGCTGCTCGCATACTTCCGCCGGGACCGCGATGGACGGTTCATCATGGGTGGACGTGGCACCTTTGCCGAGCCGACCACGGCCGCCGAGTTTCGCCATGTTGAGCGAATGCTGGCGCGATCCTACCCCATGCTTGCCGACCAGCCGATCGAATTCAGGTGGGGTGGACGGGTCGCGATTACCCCGGATTTCCTGCCGCACCTGCACACGCCGGAAGATGGGTTGCTATTCGTACTTGGATGCCAAGGACGAGGCGTGGCGCTGCAAAGCAAGATGGGTGAGTGGGTCCGCGACTACATCGTCAGCGGCGATCCGCAGAAGCTGCCGCTCCCTGTGACCGACATTTCGCCAATCCCATTTCATGCCTTGCGTCGGCTCTATGTCGCTGCGACGCTCTCCTACTACAAGATTGCAGACGTAGTACGGTAGCGATGAACTGGCAGCCACTTGCAAAGAATTCGATTTCCGGATTCTCGGTTGCAGATAACTGGCGTCAATGTTGGCTACTAGATTTGCTGACAGTCTTCTGTGGATGGCTCCCGCATTGCAAGAGGTAATTCGACGTTCTAGCGCGTTGGTCGGGTGCAGTCTTCTGTCCGGCCTGTTGATGCAGCCATTGGAGACTGCTGGCCCTGATGGGGTCGGCTAACAAGGTCCCAATCTGCTTTGCAGGCTATGATGCCTCAGACAGTCCGTGGGTTGTCCCTGTTCCCGGCCTGACCGGTTTCGCCATCACATCGCTTCGCTCTCACAACTTCATGGAGCCGATCGGTCGGCTCGAACTGTTACCTGCTTCAGGGTCTCATCTCTTGGCGATGTCACACTGCCAAGTGGGGGACATACCGAGGCTGGTAGACCTCGCCGCGAACCATGACTGCCCAGACGACGCGGGCCATTTTGTTCGCCATGGCGACGCTCGCCACGCGCACCGGTTTCCTGGCGAGGAGTGCGACCAGCCTGGGGTCCGCAGTCTCCGGCTTGTATTTAGCTCCGCGGATCAACGATGTCGCGCCGACCACCAGCAGCTTTCTCAGATATCGGTCACCCATCTTAGTGATACGGCCGAGCCGGTCCTTGCCACCGCTCGAGTTTTGCGACGGCGTGAGCCCGAGCCAAGCGGCGAACTCTCGACCCGAACGGAACTGTCCGGGATCAGCAACCGATGCCGCCAGTGCTGTTGCACCGACCGGGCCGATCCCAGGGATGGTCGACAGACGCCGTGCCACTTCGTCGGTTCTCTGCAGGGCAAGGATCGCTCGGTCTATCGCCTGCAAACGGACATGGGTGTCGAGAACCTGTCCGCACAGCAGACCGAGAATTTGCATTGCCATCGATGGTACGTCTGGTGTCGCTTCCTTTGATGCAATCGGGCGTGCCAACCCAAGCGCCGCTCTAGGCCTTCAGGTATGTCGATGCCGAACTCGGCCAACAGACCTCGGATCATGTTGACCAGTTGCGTGCGCTGCTTGACCAGGAGATTGCGAGTGCGGTGGATCGATAGTGCCGCCTGCTGCTCGGCGGACTTCATTGCCACGAACCGCATGGTCGGGCGGGTCACGGCTTCGCAGATCGCCTCCGCGTCCACCGCATCGTTCTTGCCGCGCTTCACATAGGGCTTCACGTAGGCCGGCGGCATCATGCGGACCTCATGGCCCAGCTGTGTCAGCTCGCGCGCCCAATGATGGGATGTGCCGCAAGCCTCCATGCCGATCAGGCAGGGCGGCAACTTGGTGAAGAATGGCACAACCTGCGATCGCCGCAGTGCTTTGCGCACAACGACGTCTCCAGACGCGTCAACGGCATGAACTTGAAAAACACGCTTGGCCAGATCAAGGCCCACGGTGGTAATCTGCATGGCGGATGGCTCCTTTGCTCGGGTTGCCTGACAGCAAACCCACTTTGGCACTCAGATGCCGGGAGCGGGAGCCATCCACCTCATCTGCTTACGACCCCAAATCGGTCATTCAGGCTGAGCTGCGGATTACCCGAAACCTGTCGTCCATTGGTTAGCCGCGCCCAACGCCGATGGTGAAGCCGTTTCGATACTTTCACATACGGATAGTCATCTCGCAGACTGCACCCGCGGGCTTGATCTCCAGCGAAAATGCCTCGAATTCGCGTGTCAGGAGGTCGCGCAACAGCTTCGTTCCAAAGCCCGCACCACCTTCGGCAGCGGGAGGGCCGTCGACTTCCCGCCAAGTCAGATTGAGAAGGTCATCGTTTTCTGCCCAACGGATGGCAACCGTGCCGCCCGGCACAGAAAGCGCGCCGTACTTCGCCGCGTTCGTACAGAGCTCGTGCAGGACGAGGGCAAGCGGAACGTTCATCGCAGGGCGCAAGGCGATGTCGTCCCCGCTAAGGACGAACGGATCCGAGTCCTGCTGGCGGTAGGGCGCGGTGATTTGCTCAACGAGCCCGCCGATGCTGAACCCGGTCCAATCGCTCTGAATGATCGCGTCGTTAGCGGCGGCGAGCGCCTGCACGCGGCCGCGAAATACGTCCAGCGCGTCGTTCATCGGCAATACGTTTCGGAACGTCTGGGACGCGATCGCAAGTACGACCGAGAGCGAGTTCTTCACCCGATGGTTCAGTTCGCGCAGGAGGATTTCGCGCTGTTCCTCGGACTGCTTTCGGTCGTCGATATCCATCACGACGCCGACGACCCGGTCATAATTGCCGTCGGTATCCTTCGAGACTTGCGCGCGTAGTAACAGCCAGCGGGCAGCCTTGTCGCGGCGCTGGATACGAAACTCGACCTCGAACTGGCTTTGGCCGAGTTCGAGCGCCGACATCGCCGCCTGACGAACCTTGTCCCTTTCGCCGGGCAGATAGCATTGCCGGAACTGATCCACCGAGGGGATTTCGTCCTCTGCGAAACCGAACAGCCTATTGAGTTCCGGACTTGTCGCGAGCGCGTCGCGCCGGATGTCGAGCTCCCACACGGCCATATGCGCCGCATCGATCGCCAGCCGCTGCGCCAGTTGGGCCTCTTCCAGCGAATATTCGAGGCCCTTGCGGTCGGTGATGTCCCAGATCATGCCGACGTAGCGCAGCGCCGCTGGCAGTCCGGCATCGTTCATGCCGAAGATGGCCTCGCCATGTGCGCGCACCCAACGCTGCGCACCTGAACCGGCTTTGAGGATGCGGTACTCGAAGACAGGCTTCTCGCGGATGACGGGGTCAAGCGCGCGCCGCGCCATTTCGGACGTTCTCGGCAGATCGTCGGGGTGGGTCACCCTGCGAACGTCGTCGATGGAAATTTCGCTGCCCGGCGGGAAGCCGCAGATTTCGCGCGCCCTTGCAGAATAGTCCATCGCACCGGTGGCGATGTCCCATTCCCAAATGCCGATCCGTGCAGCCTGTAAGGCGAGCCGCACCCGTAGATCAGCCTCGTCAAGACTGGCGTCGATGCTCCCAGGCTTGGTCATGACGTTTCCCCTCCGCCGTCCCCTTTCGTATGGCTCCGACGGTTTGCTCGCAAACCCAAATGGTTGCGCCACAGCCGATGCGGAACATTACCCTGCACCTGTTGTTCGCCCAGTAGAAAAAGCAAGCGAAGGGATCGGAAAAATGAAGGCGCTCTGCTGGCACGGCAAAGGCGACATCCGCTGCGATACAGTCGAAGACCCACGCATCGAAGACGACCGGGACATCATCATCAAGGTGACGTCGTGTGCGATCTGCGGCTCGGATTTGCATCTGATGAACGGCTACATGCCGACGATGGAATCCGGTGACGTGCTGGGGCACGAGACCATGGGCGAGGTCATCGAAGTTGGGAGAGCCGTCACCAAACTCAACGTCGGCGACCGCGTGGTCGTCCCGTTCAACATCGCCTGCGGAAACTGCTTCTTCTGCAAGAAGGAGCTGTTTTCGCTGTGCGACCGTTCCAATCGTAACGCTGAGAAGGCGATTGAGGCGATGGGCCACTCACCGTCCGGGCTGTTCGGTTATTCGCACATGCTTGGCGGTTATGCGGGCGGGCAGGCCGAGTACCTTCGTGTGCCCTACGCGGACGTTGGTCCGATCAAGGTTCCGGACGGGATCGACGACGATCAGGTCCTGTTCCTGTCCGACATCTTCCCAACCGGATACATGGCAGCGGAAAACGCCGGGATCGAAGATGGCGACACGGTCGCGATATGGGGCTGTGGCCCTGTTGGCCAGTTCGCCATCCAGAGCGCCTGGATGCTTGGAGCGGGCAGGGTCATTGCGATCGATACCGTCCCCGAGCGGCTCGAAATGGCGCGGACCTATGGCCGTGCGGAAACCCTCGATTTCGGAGCCGTCAAAATCTACGACGCCCTGATGGACATGACCGACGGGCGCGGCCCGGATCGGTGCATCGACTGCGTGGGAACGGAATCGGATGCTGGCGCGAGCGCCGACGCCATGCTCGACAAGGCGAAGGCGGCGCTCCACATCGGCACCGACCGACCGCACGTATTGCGCGAGGCGATCTTCTCTTGCCGCAAAGGCGGCACGATCTCCGTTCCGGGCGTCTATATTGGCATGCTCGATCACATCCCCTTCGGCGCTGCCATGAACAAGGCACTGACCTTCAAAATGGGCCAGACGCACACGCACCGATATCTCCAGCCGTTGCTCGACAAAGTGGTGGAGGGAGAGATCGACCCGTCCTTCGTCATCACCCATCGCGCCACGCTTGAGCAGGGTCCTGAACTTTACAAGGATTTCCGCGACAAGAAGGATGGCTGCATCAAGGTGGTCATGACGCCTTAGCGCATCGGAACATCCAGCCCGTCCGGGGATTCGGCGGGCAATGCAACAATCAAGCATCGATCATGTCCGACGACCCGAACAAGAAAGGCTATCAGGACCGGTCCCGCGTGGCAGCCGATCAAGACCACGAGGTCCAGTATTTTGCGCAGGCCAATCGGATCTCTCCGGAGCAAGTACGCGAGTTGATCAAGAAGCACGGCAATGACCGTGCGACTTTGGAACGCGAAGCCAGCAAACTGGCCTGAACACCGTGGCGAAGCGACACGCGGCGTCGCTTCGCCACTCAACTCGCGGTGTTGCGGTAAGCAGCGTTGCCGAGACCCGTGCCGATCGTCACCACCGCCCAGTGCCGCACGTCCTTCATCCGGTCCGCTTCACTGAGACCTTGGACGACGGCATCGTTGTGCAGAACGATCTCGAACTCATCATCCAAAGCGGCGGCAAGCGTTGCAGGCAGGTTGAAGTCCTTTGCCTCCCAGTTCCCAGGCAGGTTTTGTGCCCCGTCTCGAATGTCACCGTCGGGCGTGATACGGCCGGGACACGCGACGGTCATAACATCGGCGAGATCGTCGCCAGCCTTCTTCCGCAAGCCGTCAATCATCTGAGCGAGCTTACCGATCGCCTCGTCCCGGCTCGGCTTAGTTTTCTCATCACCGTATTTCCATTGGGCGTGTGCGACGACAGCAGCCCTGGCGAGCTTGTGGGGGTGTTTCGCCGAGAAGTTGACCAACCCCGCGCGAATGCTTGAACCTCCGATATCGACTGCCAGCAACTGCGAACAGCCGCGCAGGCGCTCTCCCGGAATCAGCCGCAGTCCGCCTACAAGGGCCGCTTCGTCAGGATCTCGCTTGATGGGAACGAGGTCGACCGCCACGCTTTCCAACCTGAGGATCGCCGTCGTACGCCCGATGGCGATCTCGCCGATACGACTGTCGCGCAAACCGCCGCCGACCACGATCCGTGTGACTTTGGCCCAGTTCTCGTCGGCGCTCCGGTAAGCGCGCACCACCCCTGCCAGCCGCCGTGCGAATTCCTCGATCGAGGTGTGCACCAGTCCCGCGGCGAATGCGTCTCCCTTGCGCCAAGCCTTGTCGATGTCCTTGTGCGAGAGGTCGTCGGTGTCCTTGCCACCAAACGGGTCCGTTCCTGCGCGGCACAGGGGACTGCGCAGTTCATCAAGGATGCCAAAAAATGCGCGGCCGCTCGCACGGTCACCGATGAAGCCGCCTCCGTCCTCGAGCGTCAGGCTGTAGCTCGAGACGTCGATGCCGGGAAGATTTGGCGAGCCATGAACCATGGAGATTGCTTTTGTATGTATCGTGATTGGCAACACGGCGATGGTCTCGAAGTTCCCCGTTACCTATCCAGGAACATTGGCGCAGAAGCGAGGTTCGAACCCTGAAAGGGTCGGATGCCCGAAATGGCTGTCGGATCCATTCCAAGCGTGAATATCCGGTCCGGCAATCCGCCACCGAGCCATTCGAGGAACATTGAAAATGAACGAGAACGACAAACCAGGCGGCGCAGGGTTGCAGCCGCAACCCGCTTCTTATGGAGGATCGGGGTTGAGCGACAGGCTTCAGGTCGAGCAGGCGGAGGCACAATCGAATCTCTCCGAAGCTTCCGAAGCCGTTCGACAGGAGGCCAAGCAGGTCGGCGCGCAGGCACAGGAAATGGCTGGAGAGCAGGCGGAGAAGGTGAAGGAAGCGGCCGCGTCCCACCTCGACGTCATTGCCGACGCGCTTCGGGCGGCGAGCGACGAACTCGGCAGGAACCAGAGCGGGCCTGCCGCGGAAATGGTCTCCAACGCCGCTTCGGGCCTCGAGGGTCTGACGCGGTCGCTGCACGGTCAGTCCACGGGCGAGATGATCGAGACGGTGCGCAGGTTTGGCCGTGAAAACCCGGTCGGATTCCTCGCAGGCTCCGTTTTGGCAGGACTTGCTCTCGGCCGCTTCGCGTCCGTCGCAACCACCGCTGCGGCTGGCTCGGATGAGAGGCAACGATCAACGGCGACGTCCGCTGGTGGAACCGGCCCGATCACGGGCCAGGAGGTCGGCCGATGACACCGGACAAGGATTCCAGGTCGATCCCCAGCCTTCTTTCGGATCTCGTCCAGCAGCTTTCCTCTCTCGTCCAGACGGAAGGCAAGTTGCTCCGCAGCGAACTGACCGAAAGCGCCCATAAGGTTGGCAATGGCGCGATGGAAGTCGCGGGGGGAGCGTTGCTTCTTCTTGCAGCTCTCATCGTGCTTCTTCAGGCGCTGATCGTGGCCCTCTCCAATCTCGGGCTCCACCCGGCGTGGGCGTCACTGCTGGTCGGCGTCGTCGTCGCGGTGATCGGCGTCATCCTCGTGCGGCGGGGCACGACGAACATGTCGCCCTCCGAACTGGCCCCGACGCGAACGACCGATCAATTGCGCAAGGATGCCGCACTCGCACAGGAGCAAACACGATGACCGACCATGCAGCTTCCGACCGATCGCCCTCCGAGTTGGAGCGCGAGGCAGAGCGCGTCCGTGCCGAGATCGCCGACACGGCCGAGCACTTGAAGGACAAGATGTCGCCGGGCCAGTTGATGGACGAGGTCGTCGATTACTTCAAGGACGGCGATGCCAATCAGCTTCTTGCCAATCTCAAGACCCAGGTCCGCGACAACCCGCTGGCTTTGGCCATGGTCGGCGGCGGATTGGCATGGCTGATGATGGGGTCCGGTCCTGCGACGCGGACGTCATCCGCGTCCCGTGCACCTGCGATGCCAACGACCCCGCAATATCGGCCAGCCGCCGCCGTGGACGCTTCGACGTCGCTTCGGTCCGGAACGCAAGGTTCGGACCGTTCGGCGATGGCAAAGGGAGCGGACGCCTTGCGGGATACGGGAGCATCCGTTGCCGCTTCGATGGGGCATACCGCGTCTTCTACCAAGGACTCCGTGGCTGCCACGGCGCACGACCTGCGTGACGCAGCAGGCGACTACATGTCGAGCGCATCCCAGGCAGGTGCTGACGCCGGCAACCGTCTGAGGTCGACATTTATGGACGCGTTGGAACGAGAGCCCCTCGTTCTTGGCGCGCTAGGCGTCGCCGTGGGTGCTGCGATCGGCGCGATGCTTCCGGCCACGCGGACTGAACAGGAATATCTGGGCGATGTGAGCCGAAAGGCGCGCGAGACCGCTGAGAGTGCGATCGACGAAGGGATAGACAAGGCCAAACACGTGGCAAGCGATGTCTACTCTGCGGCCAAGGCCGAGGCTGACCAACAAGGTCTGATGCCGGGGTCAAAGCCCTTGGCGGACAAGGTCGCTGACGTCGCCAAGTCGGCTGGGGGCGAGCTCAAAAGCGCCACCGACGCCAGTCTTCATCAGGCTCGTGATACCGCAGACAAAGCCACCGACCATTTGTCTGCCCGCGACAAGCGGAATTGAACGAGCGGGGCGGCCGGGGCAAGTCGCCCGGTCGCCCGACCTTTTGCTGCTCAGTAGCCTCCGACAATAGGGAGAATTTCCCCGGTGATGTAGCTCGAGCACTGGGGCGAGGCGAGGAAGACGTAGGCCGGCGCGATCTCCTCCGGCTGCGCCGGGCGCTTCATGGTGGTGTCCGCGCCGAATTCGGCGACGTCGCCAGCCTCCTTATCGGAGGGATTTAGCGGCGACCAGACCGGACCCGGCGCGACGCAGTTCACCCGGATTCCCTTAGGTGCCAGATTGGAGGACAGCGCCCGCGTGAACGCGTGAATGCCGCCCTTCGTGGTCGAGTAGTCGACCAACCCACCGCTTCCCGAAATGCCTGTCACCGAGCCGGTGTTCAAAATGGCCGAGCCAGGCTCCATATGCGGAACAGCCGCCTTTGCCATGTAAAAATAGCCGTAGAGATTGGTCTTGATCGTGAGATCGAAATGCTCGGCGGTCAAGTTCTCGAAATCATGTTCATGGACCTGGAACGCGGCATTGTTGACAAGGACATCCAGTCGTCCGAACTCCTTTACCGTCGCGGCGACCGCCTTGGTGCAGGCGGACATGTCCGACACGTCGGCAGGCAGCAGGATGCATTTTCGACCCTCCGCCTCGACGCCCTTCTTCGTCTCCTTGGCGTCTGCATGTTCGGACAGGTAGACGATCGCGACGTCGGCTCCCTCTCGTGCGAACAGGATCGCCACGGCCCGGCCGATCCCGGAATCGCCGCCGGTCACGATTGCGACCTTGCTATCCAGCTTGCCCGAGCCCCGATAGAAGGGCGCGTCGTACATCGGCGCAGGATCAAGCTGCCGCTCGTCCCCGGGCTTCGGCTGGTGCTGTTTGGGAAAGGGCGGCACGGGGTACGCCCGCGCACCGGCCTGCATCGGGGGCTTTGACCCGCCGCGGCTCTTTCTGGCGTCGCGGCCGTCCACCTCCTTTTGGACCTTGCGCTGTCGTGCAACTTCTTTCTTCGTGGCCATTTCGATCTCCTTGTCTGGAGATGCCCCAACCATCCGTAGGGCGAGAATGTTCGACGGAACTCGGATTTGTCTGCGACGGAACATTTGCGGCGATGCGAGCTTCGACAGGCATCACACCCCTGTGAACAAGGAGATTCAAATGGCCAAGGAAAAGACACTCGACGACCTGTTCCTCGATACGCTCAAGGATATCTATTACGCCGAGCGCAAGATCTCGAAGGCACTTCCGAAGATGGAGCGGGCTGCGCAGTCCCCCGATCTGAAGGCTGCGTTTGCCAAGCACCGCGAAGAGACAGAGATGCAGATCGAGCGCCTGCAGCAGGTGTTCGAGATCCTCGGCAAGCCGGCGCGTGGCAAGACGTGCGATGCTATCGAAGGCATCATCGCCGAAGGCGAAGAGATCATGGACGAGTTCAAGGGTACGCCGGCGCTCGATGCCGGGCTGATCTCGGCGGCGCAGGCAGTCGAGCACTACGAGATCACCCGTTACGGCACGCTGAAACGCTGGGCGACCGTCCTTGGCATGAACGACGCTGCAAAGCTTCTCGACCAGACGCTTCAGGAAGAATCGAAGACGGACGGCGACCTGACGAAGCTGGCCGACAGCCAGGCTAATGAGATGGCGAAAGCCGCGTGAGGAGCAGGGCCATCGGCAACCAGCCGATGGCCCTCATCTTCCAGGCAAATGGAGATCATGATGACAGACACTACGCGAAAGCCCGCTGCGGGAACCACCGACGAACGGCCTCGATGGGAAGGTCCACCCGAAAACCGCCCGAGCGGCTACCTCCCGGCCGAAGACGATCCCAACAGCGATCGCGACGCCGCGGGTGAAAACAACTCCGATCCCGATCGCAACAGCATGTCGGGGATCGAGCGGAAGCCGACACAGAAGAAGTGAAAGCTCACGCATCGCGAAGCCGGCCTCTCGTTGGGCAACCGAAGTCGAGAAAACACTGCTCGACCCGAAAGAACACGCCGACGACTTCGACAAGAACAAAGATGACATCGGAGAGCGATCCGACGATCCTCGCCGCGGGTCCACTTTGAAACCCTCAAACGGGGATCGATCGAGTATCCGATCAACTCCCGGCGATGCATCTGCCTGGCCGTATCCGCGGCTGTTCACAGCCTTTCGACCGCGACGGCCCGGATCAGGATTTCATCCTGTTCGAACGCGCGCTCCATCCGTTGCCTGAACCCTTGCCACCACGCCACGTCCAGTTCCTCGCACATGACTTCTATGATGAGGATTTCGTCATGCTCGTCCTGCCAGATGCCCTTGGCAGGTTTGTCGTCCCGAGCGTTCAAGCCGCCGAAGGCCGCCACCAGTTCGTCGCGGACCTCGGTCCACAAGGCGTCGCTGACCGGCCGTCCGGAAGGCAATTTGGTTGGCAGGAAAATCTCGATGAGGTGCATACCGGTTCCTAAAGCGCGTCCATTATCCCAGCCAGATCGGCAACCTCGATCTGTTGTCCGAAACGTTCCTCGTAAAGTCGCATGACGGCGTCGTGGGTCGAATCTCGCGAACTGCAGATGCCGTCGCGCACAAGGACGACGCGAAAGCCGCGATCGACAGCGCCGAGGACAGTGGCGAGCACGCACATTTCGGTCTCCCCGCCTGTCACCACCAGCGCATCGACCTTGCCGTCGACGAGCAGACGATCCAGCCGCCCCTCGGTCCAAGGCGAATACACCTGCTTGTCGACGACCCGCGCCGGCGGGACGAAGCGACCCAGGGACGGGGCGAGTTCGAGAAAGCGATCCGGAAGCTTCTGACGCGTGATCTGAGGCCAAGCACGATAGTATCGTTGCCAGGCTCCAGCCACGCTTTCGGCGTCCATGACAGGAGCGAAGCGCGTGAAAACGGTGCGTTCGGGAGCCCGTTCCACCAATGCGACGAGCAGGGGCAGGACGGGCTCGAACCACGCCACCTGCCAAGGGCCGCCAGGCGCGAACAGTTGCTGCATGTCTATGCAGAGATGAACCCAATTCTCGCCGATCGGGCCGAAGCGGATTCCCGCAGCCATCAGAGCTTGACCTTGGTCTCCCGCGCCCAAAGGCGGAGCTTGCGGCACGTCTCCACGAAGCCCTTGACGTCGGCGGCGGCAGAGATCGCGATCACGCCCTCATCCGGTTCGACGCCGGCCTTGTCGAGAAGCGGCCTAGCGTCTTCGACATGGGCGATGAACTTGCAATGCGTAAAGGCGTCGGCGACGAAGTCGCGCGCTGCGGCTTCCTTCGTCAGGCGCTCTGCGCCTTCCGCGCTGACGATGAGCGCGACGGCGTCGTAGAGGACCGACGGTCCGCCGTCGATCATCTGCTTTCCTTCGATGAGCGAGCCGTCCGAGGCCTCGACGCCGCCGACCTTCGGCGCGACGATCTCCATGTTCGCGCCCTCGGTCTTCAGCGCGTCGCTCAAGGTTCGGAGCAGCTTGGCATCGCAACCGTCGGTGACGAGCACGCCGACCTTGCGGCCCTTGAAGCTCTCCGGTCCGTTCTTAACGATCGACAGCCTATCCGAAGGCTCGAGGTCGTCGCGCGGGGCGATCGCCGCATCTGCCGGTTTCGGCAGCTTCTTCATGCCAAGCTTGTCGGCGACCTTGGTCGCCAACGTCTCGTCGATGTTGAGAAGGTGCGAGACGACGCGCTCGCGGATGACGGGCGTCTCAACCTTAGAAAGCTCGAAGGTCAAAGCCATGGCGATGTGGTTCTGCTCGACCTCGATCTGGCTGTTGAAGAATTGCCGTGCCTGGCTGTAGTGATCGGCGAAGCTTTCCGCGCGCAGCCGCACCTTCGGCCCCTCCACCTCGTCGCGGTAGGAGCGATGGCCGCGTGCCGGGTGCTCGCGCGGACCTTCGCCCCAAGAATTTGGCTGGTAGTTCACCCGGCCAACCGGATTGCGCATCGCCAAATGTCCATCCTGCTGGAAATGATGGAACGGGCATTTGGGCGCGTTGATCGGGATATGCGTGAAATTGGTCGAGCCGAGTCTTTTGATCTGGGTATCGAGATAGGAGAAATTGCGGCCCTGCAGCAGCGGATCGTTGGAGAAATCGACGCCGGGCGGCACGTTCTGTGTCATGAATGCGACCTGTTCGGTCTCGGCAAAGAAATTGTCCGGCATCCGGTCGAGCACCAGCCGGCCCACGGGGATCGGCTCCAAGATTTCCTCCGGAATGAGCTTGGTCGGGTCCAGCACGTCGAAGTCGAAACTGTCGGCGAACTCCTGGTCGAAGAGCTGCACGCATAGTTCCCATTCGGGATAGTCGCCGGCCTGGATCGCGTCCCACAGGTCTCGGCGGTGAAAATCCGGGTCAGCGCCGTTGATCTTCACCGCCTCGTTCCAGACCACAGATTGCAGGCCGAGCTTTGGCTTCCAGATAAATTTGACGAAAGTCGACTCGTCTTCGGCGTTCAAGAAGCGGAACGTATGGACCCCGAAGCCCTCCATGAAGCGGAAGGAGCGCGGGATCGCACGGTCGGACATGATCCACATGATCATGTGCATGCTCTCGGGCGTTAGTGAGATGAAATCCCAAAAATTGTCGTGGGCTGACTGGGCCTGCGGAAAGGCGCGATCGGGCTCTGGCTTCACCGAATGGATGATGTCGGGAAACTTGATCGCATCCTGGATGAAAAAGACCGGAATATTGTTACCGACGATGTCCCAGTTGCCTTCCTGTGTATAAAGCTTGACCGCAAATCCACGCACGTCGCGCGCGAGGTCGAACGAACCTTTGGAGCCGGCGACGGTCGAGAACCGCACGAAGGCGGGCGTCTTCTCGCCGGCGCGCTGGAAGATGTCGGCGCGCGTGTATTTCGCCAGCGACTCGTAGGTCTCGAAATAGCCATGCGCGCCATAGCCGCGCGCGTGAACAACGCGCTCGGGAATGCGCTCATGGTCGAAGTGGAAGATCTTTTCGCGAAAATGAAAGTCCTCGATCAGCGAAGGGCCGCGCTCGCCATATTTCAGCGTGTTCTGGTCGTCGGCGACAGGGCCGCCTTGCGCGGTCGTCAGGAGCGGCGTGTCGCCATCAGCGACCTGGTGCAGTTCGCCGCCGCTGCCCCGCACCAGATCTTGGTCGTGAATGATCGCTGTCGCTGACTTGGTGTCCTTGCTTCGTGTCATGGTCGTCCCCTTCACATGCTGGTGTGTCGATGACCGCCGAACCGCGCTGGAGGATCGATGTTCCGGCATAGAACGAGGACGACATACAGAGACCAACGGGCGCTCTGAACATACTGTTGGTCGAAGCGTGCATGCTCACACGTTGACCACACGGCTGCGCAAGACGACCGTACGCGCATGGAACGTCAACGATCATCGCCGGTTCTAGCCCCAAGCGGACAGGAGACCGATATGACCGACGAAGTAACCTACAAGCCCTATGACGCACCGACAGGCGGATGGGGGTCGGTCAAGTCCTTGGTCAAGCACTCCACCCGGCAGCACGCCATTGGCACGGCTCCCGATCTCCTGCGCCATCACAACAAACTCGGCGGCTATGCCTGCACAAGTTGCGCCTGGGCAAAGCCCGCAAAGCCTCACGCCGCCGAATTCTGCGAGAACGGCGCGAAGGCGACCTTCTGGGACCTGACCTCGAAGCGTACGACACCGGAATTTTTCGCACAGCATACCGTCACGGAATTGCTCGGCTGGTCGGACTACGACCTCGAAAACGAGGGCCGCCTGACGCATCCAATGCGCTACGAATCTGCCAGCGACACCTATGTGCCGGTCGAGTGGGCGGAAGCGTTCGCCGACATCGGGTCGCGTCTCAAGGGTTTCGATCCGGAAAGTGTCGTCTTCTACGCTTCCGGCCGGGCCTCTCTCGAAACCTCCTACATGTATGCGCTCTTGGCCCGCATGTACGGCAACAACAACCTGCCCGACAGTTCCAACATGTGCCATGAGACGACCTCGGTCGCATTGCCGCAGAGCATCGGGACGCCCGTTGGCACCGTGCTGCTCGAGGATTTCGAGCATACCGACTGCATCCTGTCCTTCGGTCAGAATGTAGGCACCAACGCGCCGCGCATGCTTCACCCACTGCAGCAGGCCCGCAAGCGCGCCGCCGAGATCATCGTCTTCAATCCGTTGCGCGAGCGCGGCTGGGAGGAGTTCGTCAATCCGCAGCACGCAGGGGAAATGTTGACGAACAGGGGGACAGAGATCGCAACCCAATACCATCAGGTCCGCACCGGCGGCGACATAGCGGCGATGGTGGGTATTGCCAAGACATTGCTCGAGCTCGACCACCAGGCAAAGGCGGCCGGCACAGATCGCGTGCTTGATGTCGATTTCATTGCGCAGCACACGCATGGCTTCGCGCCGTTCGCGGCGTATGTGCGGGCGCAGTCCTGGGACGACCTGGAACGCGAGGCCGGACTGGCGCGCGCTGCGATGGAACAGGCGGCGGACGTCTATGCCCGTTCGAAGGCCGTGATCGCCATCTACGGGATGGGCCTGACCCAGCACAGGCTCGGCGTCGACAACGTCCAGATGCTAGTCAATTTGATGCTGATGCGAGGCAATATCGGCAGGCAGGGCGCGGGTATGTGCCCTGTGCGTGGCCATTCGAACGTGCAAGGTCAGCGGACGGTCGGCATCTCCGACAAGACCGCACTCGTTCCCCTCGACAAGCTCGAAGCGCAGTTCGGCTTCTCGCCGCCGACGAAGGACGGCCTCAACACCGTCGAGGCGTGCGAGGGCGTCCTTGACGGCACGGTGAAGGCGTTCATCAGCCTCGGCGGAAATTTCGTGCGCGCGATCCCAGATACCATGCGCATGGAAGAGTCATGGCGTGACCTCGAACTGTCCGTTCAGATCGCGACCAAGCTCAACCGCAGTCACCTCGTTGCAGGCAAGACCAGCTACATCTTGCCTTGCCTCGTGCGCACAGAAATCGACGAACAAGCGAGCGGGCCGCAGATCGTCACGGTGGAGGATTCGACGACATGCATCCATGCGTCGCGCGGAGTGGCGACACCGGCCAGCGAACACCTTCTTTCCGAACCCGCCATTGTGGCGGGTATCGCAAAGGCTACACTCGCGCCCAATCCTAAAGTGCCTTGGGACGATTGGGTTGGCGACTACGGTCTCGTGCGCGATGCGATCGCACAGACATACCCGGACGATTTCCACGACTTCAACGCCCGCCTCGACACGCCCGGAGGTTTTCCGCGCCCGATCGGCGCACGCGATCGCAAATGGGAAACCGAAACCGGCAAGGCAAACTTCCTCCTGCCCAAAGCGCTGCATGCGACCTTCGACGATGGCTCGCAGCCGGACGTACTGCGTCTCATGACGATCCGCTCGAACGACCAGTTCAACACGACGATCTACGGCTACGACGACCGGCTTCGCGGCATCCAGGGCTCGCGCATGATCGTGATGATGAACGGCCAAGACATGGCAAGGCTGGGCGTAAAGGCCGACGATCTGGTGGGTCTGGAAACGGCGAGTGATGACGGCATGATCCGCAGCGTTGCTGGATTACGCATCATCGAGTTCGATGTGCCACGCGGTTGCATCGCTGCCTATTATCCCGAGACAAACCCGCTCATCCCGCTCTACCAGCATGCGGAAGAAAGCAAGACGCCGGCGGCCAAGTCGGTGCCGGTTCGAGTTCGTCTGGCCTGAGTGAATGCAAACGGGCAATCACGTCGCAAGCCTGTAATGAAATACCGGAAGTGCTGGGTGGGTCATCGCTATGCCGTTCACGGCCATGTCCGATCGTGACGATGCCAACTCGCCTCAGCTATCGGAAGCGCCTAATGTGATCAGAGCGACCGCCATGACGCCCAGTATGACTCCTACCGATTGCACGCCCGAGACACGCTCGTCGTAAAGCGCGACCGCAACGATATTGACCGCGATCAGTTGGATCACCGCTGACAGGCTCAGAGCGTCGTGAATAGCCAAAGAACGCTGTTTTTCGAAACGGCCCACGCCTTGGCAGCACTCGCAGCGCCGACGAATGTGAGCGTCGAGGTGATTAGCATTGAGATGCTGATGAACGTCATACGCGGAAAATGGCGGGGCTTCTTTGCCAGATCAATGTGTCTCTCTTTGCGCTGGGCTTTTGTGGGGAACACATCGGGTCCAGACGATGTTGCGTCATCGAAATGGAGTGTCCAATGACCGACAACAAGCGAGAAACGGGTGCACGCGTGCCGAAGAGCGATCTCCGGCCGGGAGCCACTGACCAGAACGCAGGCATGCCCGAGAATCCTGGTGGAGCCGGGCTGTCCCGTCATCCGGACGATACGGATGAGCGAACACATCAATCCGATCAAGCCGACACCATGGAAGGTTCGCCGGAAGGCGACGCCAAGGGAGCCTATGCAAAGCCGCAGCACGGCGGTTCCAATGACGGGGTAGTGAGCGCCGATCCCCGAGTGCTTTCGGGCAAGAAGAGTGGCGACGCGACCTTCAAGCATACGTTCAAGGGCATTGATCGTGAATGATTAAGTAACGCAACAATTCGCTTCGTTGGCTTCGCTGCCACCAACCGTTAGATGCCGATTCAACTTGTGAAGCTTGAAAGCAGCTGGGATCGCCGAGCGGCAATATCCGAAGCCTGGATTTTGTATATCGCAGTTGGAGGCTTCCATGGCGTCGACACGTACCGGGCAAGCCGCCGAGCATAGCGGATTGAGCAAGTCCGACGTGAAGGCTGCACCCCATCGGTTATCATCGGGTGGCAATCAGTATGTCGATCGACAGTAGGTCATTCCGTCGCTCGTCTCGCATCGCGAAGCCGTCATCGGACGGCCCGGTTCTGGCCAAGGACATTCGGCTACGACCCAAAGCCGCCATTAAGACGTATTGCCAGGACCGCCTCTAATCTACCTTGTGCTCTTCGTCGTGCGCACAGATTTCAATTTTATCCTGGAAGAAGACAGACCTTGTGACGCGTACCGTCTCGACCGTTCGGGTGCGAGAATGTTGCCCGCATCTTTAGCTTGCGCAATTTTGGAACGATCCGAGTCCGCGCCTGTTCTCCTTCCACCCAAAGGAGAAGCAAAAATGGATCATTCCAATCACGTACGTTTGCAGGTTGACGAACTTACAGAGAACAACCTTGAGGGCGCGACGATCTATGGGCCTGGTGACGAAAAGATCGGCCAAGTGTCGCACCTTCACGGCGTTGGCTCGGATGCGCAAGTGGTTGTTGACGTCGGTGGTTTACTCGGCATCGGCGCAAAGCCCGTGGCAATCCCAATCAGCCGGCTGGATTTCATGCGGGACGAGGCGCACGCAGTGCATGCCGTGACGACCTGGACGAAAGACGAACTCAAAGCACTACCCGAGCATCAACACTGACCGCTTCATCGCGCGACAGCCTATGAAGCCATAGAACATAGGTGCATAATCACCCTGCGGATTCTAATCCGCCGACGGCTGGCGCGAAGTAACCGCCCCCCAGCACAAGCAGCGCGCTAGCCGACATTCCACTGCGGAACAACTTAGGCGATAGCGGGCTCGGTTCGCGCCGCTTGCCTCTCAACGCAGCGGCCAGAGCCTTTGGCTCGGAAGCGGTCCTAGCGATCGCCCTTCGGACGACCGCTTCTTGCTATTCAGAATCAACTGCGCCGTACTTGACGGCCGCGCGAGCTCTGGCCGGACATCAGGCTTTCAATTTCAGCCCCCAGCATTTTCAAATTTGACCGCGCTTAAACTTCTGCTTACGGCCGCTCGTCACAATGTCAGGCCTTTCCTCTCACAAACCGGCGTTATTGAAAGCAGGAGAATGTCGGCCTCCTTCACTTTGGCCTTGGATGCCAGACGCGGCGCGAGCTTCTTCACGCCATCCAGAACCGGGATGCCTGCCACATGGAAAGCACGGCAGGCTTTGTATGTGATGTCGCGGAACATCTTCGCGGCAGCGTTGAGGCCGGACTGCGTGATTGTCTCACAACTGGGTAAGAGTGGGACTGGTTCTAGAACATGACGGGCGATCAACCACCTTCGCGCCGTCGGACCACCGCAGTGCGAGGCAAGCCGAGCTGAACCCCACCAGAGCGCCTCAGGCTTGTTTTGCTATAAAGCTGCCACGCGCGAGCAAAGCAGTGACCTCAATAGGCGGCACCGGTCGGGAGTAGAGAAAGCCCTGTAGGTCGTCGCAACCGATTGATTGGAGATGGGTGCCTTGTTCCACCGTCTCCACGCCTTCGGCCGTGGTTTTGAGCCCGCGGGCCTTCGCCAGCTCCACAATCGCCTGCACGATGGCCTCGTCGCCGTTCAGCCGCCCGAAGCCGCTGACGAAGCTGCGGTCGATCTTGATACGGTCCACCTCGAGCTGCTGGAGGCGGCCAAGCGAGGAGAAGCCCGTGCCAAAATCATCAAGTGCAATGCGCACACCCAGTGCTCGGAGCGCTTTGACGTTTTGATCGCCAACCCCGTTCGGGTCAGTAAGAGCGCTTTCGGTTAGTTCCAGTTCGATACGACGTGGATCGATTTCGGTTTCCAGCAGCAAGGCGGCGACCTTGGTGGCGAAGGCGGGGTTGCGCAGCTCGATGGCCGACACGTTCACAGCGATTGCTAGCGACGGCCAGAGCTTTGCGGCGTTGCAGGCTTCCCGCAAGACGAAATCCCCGACTGCTTCGATCTGGCCTGTTTCCTCCGCGATGGGAATGAACACGTCGGGCGATATCCAGCCATCGTAAGGATGCCGCCACCGCAACAGCGCTTCGACGCCGATGATCTTCTGCGTGGCTGCGTTGAACAGCGGCTGGTAGTGAACTTCGAGTTGGTCTTTTCCGGCCAGAGCGGCGCGCAGATCGCGCTCGATATCGCGCCGTGCCTGCAAGATCGCACCCATCTCTGCGCCAAACATCGCGTAGCGGCTGCGCCCGGAACTCTTTGCGTGATAGAGCGCGATGTCGGCTTTGCGGCAGAGCTCCGTTCGCGTGTCCCCGTCGCGTGGCGCAATGGCGATTCCGATTGTCACTCCGATGAACACCTGATGACCATCGATGTCGAATGGTTGCCGAATGGTGTCGATGATCCGATCAGAGAGCAATTCGACATCTTCCACACTGCGTAAGGCAGGAATAACAACCGTGAACTCGTCCCCCCCTAGGCGCGACAATGTGTCGGTGGAGCGAATAAGACCGGAGAGGCGCTTCCCGAATTCAATGATGACGGCGTCCCCTGCCGGATGGCCGAGCGTGTCGTTGACCTGTTTGAAGTGATCGAGATCGAGATACAACACAGCGACCAGTTCGCTGTCGGACTGGCCCCGGAGAGCTGCGTCAAGGCGGTCGTGGAACAAGGCACGGTTTGGAAGTTCGGTGAGCGGGTCATGGAGGGCCAAATGCTTCATCTTGGCGTCACGTTCAGCCAAGCGGTGTGAACGCCGATCCAGAAGGAAGAGGAGACCGCCGACCAGACCGAGCATCATTGCAAGCGCCGCAGCGGCTACAGGCGCAATTCGGCTGACCACCGCAGCTCCTGGGCGATAGGGCTGCCATGCGAAGTATCCGACGGTGGCACCGGAAGCCGTGGTTAAAGGAAGGTTGGCTTGGCCGCTCTCCAATGCCGGAGTCCAGCTGAACCGTAGATCGTCGAACTGATAGTCCCGCGACAAAGCTGCCACGAAATCGCTATCGAGAAATCGAACTGCAACATGCAGGTATTCCGTGCCGGGAGTTTGCTCGATATCGCCGGTGTCGGAGACGACCGGTTTTACGCTGACGAGGGTAGGACGTCCCGCGACGATGCCGATATCTGCTTCGCCAAGGCTCAGAATCCGATCCGAAATGCCGCTTTCGTCGCCACTGGCCGACCGTTGGCGCAGCGCATCGACCAAAGGCTTCGCGACCTCTTCGACATCGCGGTAGGGCCGGTCATCGCTGTGAGTAGAGAACTGATATATGGGAGTGTTGGCTGGGTCGAGGACATAGGCCCCGTCGTGGCCGAAATAGGTGTGCATCCAGCTGCCGAGATTATAATCGATCCATTCGGCACTTGATGGTTCTCCCACCGCCGTGACCGCATCGTCCCATACAGTGACGCTTTCCTGATTATGGGCGATGGTCTCCCGCAAATTGCTGACAACGAGTGTTGCCAATGCAACCTGTCGGTCGACTGCAACCTCGTCCGCCTCCTGCCCAGCCCAGACCAGGAGCCCGCCAACCAGCGCAGCGAGGGCACAAACCCCAAGCATTGCCGGAACGGCGATCAGTCGTGCAAACCGGCCTGTACGGATAGAAAAAGCTGCCATGATAACCCCCGTCGTCGAGGATCATTCATGGCGGCGACAGGTTAATTCCGGCTTTCCAGGTTATCTATCAAATGAAAGGGTAGGCGTGCTGCGGGCCCTGCTAAGCGGCCTTCTTGCGCCTGTGCCTTTCTTGGACGTCCCCGGCTCGCGCCCGAGCCCCATGGACTTAGCCATGTCGGAGCGCGCCTTGGCATAGGCGGGGGAGACACCATTGGGTAATCATTCGGCAAGTTCCACTTTGATCGGTATTCTTCTGGCGTCATGCCGAGCTTCATCAAGTTCGTACGCCGCATAAATCTCCTTGCGGCGCTCGGTCCCGCCGGGGTCGTGGTATCGCCATAGGTGGCGGATGCGCGACATAGTTGCCTCCGCTAGTCGGAGCTCTTGTCAATAAAATCCAGGGGCTGCTCGCGCCCTTCATTGGGACGCGCTTTGTCGCCCCCTTTTTCGACGGTCGAGGTCGTCTTGGCGTCCTTCCCCTGGCCAAGATTGGTGCCTCCAAGATGCCCGCCCGTGCTCATGTTCCGGATCTTGCTGTCGGCCTTGTTCGTCATCTCACGTCTCCTCATTGGTCGGCTATGGATGCGAGGAAATCGCCTTGATGGGCCAGCAGTTGCCGCCCCTCAAAACGTCATCGGCAGAAGGATCAACCTCGCTGAGTCCAAAACTCGTCGGTCGTGCGGCGTTCATCCATCATCGTTCCAGGGTTGCGGAAACGGTCTGGATCGATTGCTGGTGCTTCGTCCAGTTCGGCCGCGGTGCGGTCAACGACAACTACTTCCAACCCCGGTGCGGCACGCACCTCGTCCCACGGGATGGCATAGTGGTCTTCACCCATTCCGAGGAATCCGCCGCGAGCCACGATGACGTAAGCAGCTTTCCCACTTTCCGGATCAATGATTACGTCACTGACGCTGCCGAGGTTCTCGTCCTCCATATTTCGGACGTCGGTGCCGGTGATGTTGTCGATCCGATAGCGGGTTGTTGCGTCGGCCGCGAGCGGCTCAGCGAGCGCAAGTCGCTCCTGACGCCAGGTCGTTACGGATGCAGGATCCACACCTGCCTCCTCGAGTTGCTGGGAGTAGCTGTCGTAAACTTTGTTCATCTTGGCAACGATATACTCGCAGCCTTCGTTGTCACCGCGGTATGCGAGAACGCGACCCGCGCCGTAGAGCGCACGGATCTGGTAACGCGGCGCGTCGATGCCGACCACTTCACCGCGAGGATCCATTGCGGAAGCTTCAATATCTTTTGCGCTCGTCGCCCGTGACGTGGTGTCCCCAGTTGCCGGTGCAGTGGTTGCTGGGCTCTGGGTCGATTGCGGCGCTGGTGGAGCCCCATATGAGCCGGTTCCCCAGCCTGACAACCAAAACTCGTCTTCGTACATGCGTTCAGCGAACTCGTTCATCTCGAGCAGGCAAGCTTCAGCCATCTGTGTTTGATCATTGGTCTGCGGGTTCTGCTGTGCTCCCGCACCTGTTGCGGTCAGTGCGAGCATCGCGGTCGCGATCGCAGTGGTCGAGGCGAGTTTGATAAACATTGTTCCATCCTTGTTCAGAGGTTGGCTCGGCACGCTTGTGGTGCGGTGATACGAAGCCAACAGGGTCGATCCCAGATTGTTCCAAAGAGATTTGTATAGTGATGACACCCGGGCAGTCAGCGGAACGGATCCTGGTTCGGAGTGTTCGGATCGGGTAAACCCACAAAGAGAAGCCTATGGAACAGCAGATTTTCTTCGATACCTGGATCAGCCTTGGCCGCGTCTTTGTCGTCGGAACTTTGGCCTATGCAGCCCTCGTGCTGATGTTGCGTATCTCCGGAAAGCGAACGCTGTCGAAGATGAATGCGTTCGATCTCATTGTGACCATCGCCTTGGGATCGACCCTTGCCACCGTGTTGCTAAACCGATCAGTTCCTCTGGCCGAAGGGGTTGCGGCTCTAGCGCTTCTGATCGCTCTTCAGTTTGCAATCACGTGGGTCTCTGCTCGGTCTGACACGTGGAAGCAGATGGTCAAAGCGGAGCCCACCGTCCTGCTTACGCAGGGCAATGTCGTCGATGACGCATTGCTGCGAGAGCGTCTCACCTTCGACGAGGTGCAGGCTGCTGTCCGCCAAGCTGGCCATCCAGAGGTTGATGAGACGATAACGGTCATCCTCGAAACGGATGGCTCCTTGAGCGTCCTCCAATCGCGCGAGGCGCATAGATTGTTCCCGCATCGGCGCGTGAAGAGCCGATCCGCCTCGCAACGATCTCCAACCAAAAGGAGAAGCAATGACTGCTTACCTCAGATTCACGGTGATGATCCTGACATCGACAGCCGTGATGTTCGGTCTAATGTATCTAAACACCTATAGCGCTGACCACGTGTTCTTCAGCGAAACCCGCGCCTACATGGCTCTGGTCATGGGATCAACTATGTCGGTGGTAATGCTTCTGTTCATGTGGACTATGTATCGCAGCCGCGCGGCCAATGCGGCCATCCTGGTAGCGAGCTCCCTCGTGTTCACGGGCTCGCTCTATCTCGTACGAAGCCAAGAATCCGTTCAGGATGTCGCTTACATGCGGGCAATGATTCCGCACCATTCCATCGCGATATTGACCAGTGAACGCGCCAAAATCTCAGATCCGCGTGTGCGGGAACTTGCGGACGAGATCATTCGCGCACAACGCGAAGAGATCGGCGAAATGAAGCGGTTGATCGCGGACCTCAAATAGCAGGTCGATGCGATGCCGGTTAGACTATGGCCAAGACTAAAACGCCCAGTGCGACAATGAATAGCGCAAAGACGAGAACAAGATGAACGATCTCGTTGGCCGATGTCCCATTGCGATCGGCATGGTCCTCCTCGGACCACATGAGAATGGATCCGATTGGGGTTCTAAAAGACATTGCACGCTCTCCTCACGCTATCCAACTGCAACTGGGGTGGATCGTTCCGATTAGCGGCCAGTTGCCGAAACACACAATGAGGGGCCGCTTGATGGATGTGATCGAACGCGCAGGGATCGATAATTGGCTCCGACTCGTCGCGCTTCTTATCGAGGTGGTGGCAGTCGCGACACTTGTGATCGGCGCTCTTGCCGCATCGGTCTTCTTCGTCATTGATTTGCGAAAAGAGAAAGGGTTCGAGGCAGCGTTTCATCGCTACCGGGTCGGTCTGGCGAGAAGCCTTCTCTTGGCCGTCGAACTTCTCGTGGCAGCGGATCTCATCGGGACCGTCGTTGTCGAGCCCACAATAGAAAATCTGGCGGTCCTCGGTTTTATTGTCCTCATCCGCACGTTCCTCAGTTTTTCTCTTGAAGTGGAAATTGAAGGGAGGCTTCCATGGCGGCGACACGTGCCGGGCAAGCCGCCGAGCGTAACGGATTGAGCAAGTCCGACGTGAAGGCTGCACCCCATCGGTCATGATCGGGGTGACAATCAGTATGTCGATCGACAGTACGTCATTTCGTCGCTCGTCTCGCATCGCATCGATAAACAAGGAGGGGCAATGCGGATGCTTGGAGAGCCATCAGTGTCTGCTTCAATGTCGTTGCAGCAATTAGCGGACGGTCCGTAATCCACCCCATTGCCGACGCCGTGCAGAAGGTGTGCTCGCCGTTCACGCGGCAATCGATTTCCGTCTCGTTCGGAGTCGGCCCAGTCGGGCTAATTTCGGCATGGTGACGTAATTCTGACCTCCCACTTCGGCCCTGCTTGACCATCCGACTAAATATGAATGTTCAAAGCTTCACCTGCGGAAAATTGCGACGTAGCGACTATTTTTTGGCAAGTGGGCGCGCGGAATTGGAGATTGCGAGGAGGCTTCCCGCGTGCAACCTTGCGTTGGGTTATAGGGAGGGGAGAAGCCAGGTGAGAACCTCAATCATCTTGCTGGTGGCGTATTTCGCCGCCACTCAGTCGTACGCTCATGGGGGAGGCTGTCGCAAAAGTTCGCCACCAGGCCAATGCTGCCACATGGACAACAGCTCGGGGACGGTACATTGCCACTAACTCCGAGTTGTGTTTTTCGCCGCTTTAGGCTGTCGGCATGGGGCGACCGTCGTCAGGGCTAATATTCAATGGTTGTAGGGAGACAGGCGACGAAATGGGTTTATTCGACGGACTGCTTGGCCATGGGAGCGAAGCCGAGATTGGGAAGATCATCGCCAAGCTGGATGGGATATTGCTTCCGGGTGAGCAGGCTCAGCTTGCGTTCAAAATTATCCGTGACTTCTTCGTGTTTACCGACCGCCGATTCATCCTGGTCGACATCCAAGGCATCACAGGGAGGAAGATCGATTACCTCTCGATCCCGTACCGCTCGATAACCCGCTTTTCGCTAGAGACGGCCGGAACGTTCGATCTGGACGCGGAATTGAAACTTTGGGTATCCGGAGAGCCCAAGCCGATTGAACGAACCTTGAGCAAACACACTGACATAAAAGGAATTCAGCGTGCCCTGGCTGCTGGCGTCCTTGGGATATAGGCATCCCTTGGCACCGTCGTTAAATTCACTTGGCTTTCGCCGATGGGCAGCGCACTCTCAGACTTTGTTTCCCTGCACGCTGCGAGCCGGAGCAAGCCCATCACGATCCAGACGGGTCAACCTTCCAGCGGCCCGCCTCGGCTGAGTACCGTCCGTGCAGACTCCCTTTGCTCACGCTCGACGAGCCTCACGCCGTAAACCCTCCCGTTCAACGCGACGAATTGCTCCCGTTCCCGTGCGGCCTCGAGTAGATCTTCGATTTGCCGGATGTCGGTATCGCACGTCCATCGATCGTCGCCGATACGGTGGAGCTTGGCGGAGTAACCGTCCGACGATTCGTTAACCATGCGTCAAACCTCCTCGCCTAGCATCGCTTTGGGGGCAAGACCGGATACCTGAAGTGTGGACGCGCAAAGGTTTCTGCTCGATACCAGCGTAGTGAGCGAACTGGCCAAAAAGCGGCCGGACCTACGGATCGTGGATTGGCTAACCGCACCGCAGGACTTCTCGCTCGCACTGCCGACAGCCTCGATCGTCGAAGTGTCACGGGGCATCGAATTGCTCCGCCCAGACAACCCAATCAGAGCGGCGCAACTCGACGAGTGGTTGGAGACATTGCTGGCCTCAGACGTGCATACACCGCTTCTATGCACCGCCGCTGCTAGACTATACGGGCGCATGACAGGATGCAGAGCTCTGAAGCACCTATGGATTTCGGACCCTCGGATGAAGGCACCGAAGATGGGACTCGATCTCATGATAGCATCACAATCCATCGTCGAAAGCATCCCTATCGCGACGCTCAATTCTAAGGATTTTTTGTCGATTCACCAGTTGTTTCCATTGCCTGGCCTGTTTCATCCCGGCCTCGGAGATTGGATCGTGAACCCTTTGCGGGAATGGATGCTGACGCCATCCTCTTGACACCTACTTCGGCACCGAGCTCGACCACAACTTGGGGAACCCTCTTCCGTAGTCGACCAAGCGGGCCAGACCAACCCGTCTCGCCATACCGTACAATCCGCCCGAGGCAAACGGGCCGCGCCTCACCTATCGAGGCGTCCGCATCAAACGATTGGGGATTGACACGTCAGTTCTTGTTCTCTATTTGTTCCCTATCTAAGGAGACCGGTCCCATGGGCCTTTCGCGCACCGCCACCTATCACCGCCTGATAATACGCAGCTGACGAGCTGCAGGCGCGATTTGCCTTGCTCATTTTCCTGTCGGGCGCAATGCCCACGCAAGGACCGTTTCCATGAAAAAGCCTAGAAATGCCATCGCGAGGCTGGCTGCCTCGCTGCCGACAGCTATTGCTTATTGCGCGGTAACTCGCGCGTTACGGCATCAGCACCGGTTCAATCAACTTCCTTCCGGGCTCGTCGTCCTCAAACTACCTCCGGATGCGAGCGTCAGTCACTATCAGGCCGCAGCCAAAGCTTACATCAACGTTCCCCAGACTTCCCGACGCCGAATCGATCCCTTCGTGGTCCTTATCGGATCCAAGAAGGACGACGGCTGGCCGAAGGATATCGCGGATTGGCTTGGCCACGCCCTGAAGGTGGTGGTCCTGTGCAATGGTGACAACATTGTTCCTTTCGCTGTCGCCCTCGCAGCAGACGCGGTCGTCGATGTCGAGCCCGCCACCTCTCGCGACGTCATCAGCGCATGGAGGATGGGGTCGCGCGGACCGATCTCCTCGGAGGACGCCGAGCTCCTGCTGAAGATTCCGTTCCCCATTCTAGACGCTGCCGCGCGCAACGGCCGATCAGCGGCGGAGATCGTCTCGCGCGTCACCGAGGCGGGCGAAGGCCTGGCCGAGGGTAAAGAAGGTACTTTGAAGGCAACAAGCGGGCCGCTGCTGGACGATTTGGTGGGCATGGGCGAAGCCGAAGAGTGGGGTCGGGAATTGGCACGGGACCTGGCCGACTGGAAGCAAGGCCGCATCTCATGGTCGGACGTCGACCGCGGGATTCTCCTGTCCGGGCCCCCCGGCTGCGGGAAGACCATGTTCGCCAAAGCTCTGGCCAACACTTGCGGGGTTGAACTCATTTCCGGGTCCTTGGCGCGGTGGCAGGCCGCCGGTTATTTGAACGCCCTCCTCAAATCCATGCGCGAAGCCTTCGCCACGGCAAAGGAGAAAGCGCCGTCGATTCTTTTCATCGATGAGATTGACGCATTTGGCGATCGAGCGAAATTCAACGGCCACAACGAGCAATATTGCACGGAGGTCGTCGCGGGACTGCTCGAATGCTTGGACGGGGTGGACAGCCGCGAGGGCGTGATCGTCGTCGGTGCGGCCAATCATCCGGATAGACTCGACGCCGCGATCACCAGATCGGGCCGTCTAGACCGGCACGTGCGGGTCTCGCTTCCGGACCGGAAAGCCCGCGCCGAAATCCTGCATCGACTTTTCGGAGACCAGATCGACCGTCCCGATCTGGAGTCCATCGCCGCGCGGTTGCCGAACCGCTCCGGCGCGGACCTGGAGCGTCTGGCGCGCGAGGGCATCAGAAGGGCACGGCGACAGTCGCGATCCCCCACTATTGCCGATCTGGAGGCCTCACTCCCCGAAAGGATCGCCATGCCCAGAGAGTACCGCTGGCGTATCGCGGTGCACGAGGCCGGCCACGCCGTCGTCGGCCTCCAAACAGGCTACGGCACCATCCGCCAGGTTCGAATTCCGGAGTGGTTCGAAGCGGATGTGGAGGCGCAGGTGGATGGCGCTGTCGAATTTGAGATCGTTCGAACCGAATGTAGAACTCTGACCAGGATCGAGCACGAAGCCACCACGTTAATGGCGGGCGCGGCGGCCGAGAGGATGATGTTCGGACACCATTCGGCCGGAATCGGCGGGAAGGCGGGTTCCGACCTCCACCGCGCCACCGCCTTGGCGACGGCCGCTTACCGGTCGTGGGGCTTGGGCGATCGGCTCACCTTCATGGAAGAAACCACGGCGAGCACGGCCGGACTGGCATTCGATCCCTCTGCCCACAGATGGGTTTCCGAGCTGCTTGCTTCCTGCTTCGAAAGGGCATGCCGCCTTGTGCTTGAGCGGCGCAGCGCCATTGAATCCCTTTCCGAAAAACTGCTTCTGGAAGGGACTGTGTCTGGGGAGGATGTCTCGGCGGTCTTACTTGCTGCCGATGCCGACGTGGACCGGCGCAACTCGAGACGGGGCGCGAAGCGTTCGGCGAGGGCGGCGGTATAGACGCACGGTGGTATCCCTTTCATGGGTGAACGATAAGCCCGTTGGAACGCACGAGGCGAGCACGATCGACCATGTCGTGAACGACTTTGGTGATGACAGCGCGCAACTGGGCGCTCGTCGATTTGAACCGAGATGCCGTGCCAACGTGGACACTATTTCGCCCTCCGCAGCGCCGAGGTTCTCCGTTGCGACGCGCTCGATCCCGACCTCCAGCTCTGACGGGGGCAAATTCTCAGGCTTCCGCAATCCCGGTGACGACACGCCGCTGCGGTCACGGACCTGCGGTTGCGAGTCCGCGATCGACAGGAACTTGCCGTGGCGGACGATGCCCCTGTGGGCCACGGCGCGGTCGACAGCCTGCTCGACGGCCGCCTGTATGCGGCCACCGGCGCGTTGCAGCCCATAGGCATCGCGTATAGCGGTCCGCTTCGGTTCGCCGCCGGACAGGCGGCTCCGAATTGAAGGGCAGCAGATGCACATGCTCGCGCCAAATTCGACGCCGCACAGGCGGCTTTGACATCTTAGGCGGAATGCGCCCGATAATGCCAGCTATCGGGTCGGCACCATTTCTGTGGGGATCGTTACCCAGCAAAATCCCTCCCTCCTTCCATCCCAATGCCGCCTAGTGCACTTTGTGCCTCGGATTTTGGGAGTATCCATGAGCAGATTCGCATTCATAGCGACAGCGGGGCTTCTAGCCCTCACACCTGCCGCCTTCGGCGAGAGTCTTCCTCGTTATGACGTGGAAACGGAGTGCAAGAAGATCGCTTCGTTCGGCGGCACTTTCTCGAACATGACCTATGTCGGCTGTTTGGACTTGGAGCAGTCCAGCTACGATGGCCTCAAGCGGCGTTGGCCAAGCGTGCCGCATGAGATGAAAGCAGAGTGCAGAACGATCGCCGAATTCGGCGGCGGATCGTATCTTACGCTTAGCGGCTGCCTCGACATGGAAGAGGCGGCGGCACGGGACGCCTCCTCGAAATCCTTCCAGTACTGACGGGGTAATCACTTATGAAACTGCTAGTAGCGATTTTTGCTGCCACCGCCATCTCTACGGCCGCTTCGGCCGCTGATGATGAACTGTACTACGGTTCGCGTGCCGGAATGACGGTTACCGTCGTGTCGAAGGAAGGCATCGGGACCTCTCGGGCCGTGGTCCACGTGGAGCACAGACCGGCAAACGCGAAACAGTTCTGCACCCAATACCTGAACGACAATTCAATGGCCTGTGTCCGAAGGACGATGGCCGAGGTCCAGGTGGGAGATCGGTTATGGGGCAATTGCGACGAAGGCACGTGGACGTCGCTGGGCGGCGGTCGCTTCGTTCTACTGGGAGCTGAGGAAGATCCGAATTCCATGGCTGACTACAGGGTCAGGAATATCGAGACCGGCGAGTTGCTCGACGGGTCCAGTGCCTCCGGCTATCACGTGGCTCTCAGCAGTTTCCAGGTCCTGTGTCCGGGCGTGGCCGACTGAATGCTGAAGAAGTTCCTTTGTGCAGCCGTTATAACCTGGTCGATGACGTTGCCAGGCGCGGCCGCGACGGTAACCTATCTCGGGCAACAGCAGGATAGTTTCGAGACGGCCCATGTCTTCCGCCTCGAAGGCGAGATCACGACAGGCGATGTCGAGAGGCTTGCGAAGGCGGTCGACCGCGATGGTGGCGGAGCCAGGGTCTTGCTCGAACTCGAAGGTCCCGGCGGCGACTATCTGACCGGGCTGTCACTGGCTTTGGAGCTGCGCCAGAGAGGGATCAAGACGGTTGTCAGGACAGGCGACGCTTGTTTCTCCGCTTGCGCCATCGCGTTCATGGGCGGCTCCGCAGAACTCAGGGATCCATTGTTGTCAGCGGAGGATGACATCCCGAGACAGGCACCGGACCGCCAGCTAGAACGGGGTGCGCTGGTCGGCTTCCATGCCCCCTACCTGGATGTTTCGTCATCGACATATACGGCTGCGAACGTACAGGACGCTTATCGGGACGCTGTTGACGGAATATCGCTGCTCATAAGGCTGGCCGGCCATCTCTACATAGACCCCTTGGAATTGCCGCGGCTGCTCGAGCCTGACCGCGATTCCGCTTTCATGACGGACACGGTCGACGCAGTGCGCGCGCTGTGGATCGAGTATCCCGACCCGGATCACCTCAGGGTCGGCATGATCGGCACCTTCACCCGGACCATGGTGACGAGTGCCTGTGTGAACCGGTGGTATCATCGACAGCGACGCAGTGCCTTGTCCGGATACGGTTCAGCGCACCGGGTCGCGATGGAGTTCGACGAAGGCAGCGCTCTTCTCGACAATGGCGAGCAAGGCTTGTCTTTCGGCGTCAGGAGAGTCGTTTCCGGCACCAATGCCACTTGGCTGGCTTACATGCCCATCTCCATGACCGAAGACGGCCGGAACTTCGTCTGGTGCGTGTTCGATCCGAGTCCCGGGTCCCTCCCCAGCGTGTTCTATCGGCCGGCAGGAACCATCGAGGAGCTATTCGAGCCGCTCGAGGTCGGCGAAGGCTTGTGGGGGCTTCGGCTAGTCGGCGACATCATCAATCCTGCGGCAGGCACCGAAGGCTACCAGTTTACCCTGCTCCAGACGATCGACATGGTGCCTGCCCACACCAGCCTGGACGACGTAGCGACAAGGATTCATTTTTACCAGAGGACCGAAATGGATCTCGCAAAGCTCGCCCGATAAGTCGCTCGGCAGCATCCTCATTGACAGATAAGACGGCTTATCGACTAGCCCGTCATCATCTCCTAGGCTTAAGTTCGAGGTATCCCCCACCTTCAAGGATCCTGGCGAGCTGGCTGGATGGTGAAGGGGCGCATCTTCTCCAGGAGGCCCAGGGCATCGCCGGACTTGAGGTCGGGCAAGGAGTGGACTTCGACGAAGTGATGGAAAAGGCCACCCAGATCGTTCGCCTGCGAGAATGAGCCAGTCGTGGCGATCCGAGGGCCGCGCTCGAGTTGTTGGATTCAGCGCCAGACCTCCCGCCCGACGCCGGAGACGAGATGCCTGAAGAGGATGGGTAGAAAACTCCAAAGCGTTAGGTGTCGCAGGAGCGAAGGCGTCCGCGCGCAGGTGTCCCACATTTTCGTTATGGGACTGGAACTTCGATGAGCTTGAACCAGTCTGCAACTATTTGCCGATTTACTCTCTCGACGCCGCCAAGGAGGCATCGTGAGCAAGACACGCATTGTCAAAATTCTCGGCTTCAAGCGCAAGAAGCGAAAGCCAGGTCGACCCGTTCTGGTCGCAATGGCTCTCCTCGCCGCGGCTTCGGTGGGCTACCATGGTCCCGACCTGCTACGGAATTCCGTTCCTGACCTGATACCCTCGATCGTGCCTGCTCGATCGACAAAGATCGTCGCGAGTTCGTCTTTCAGCAGTCAAACCCTTTCGGGCCGCGCTTCGGTAATCGATGGCGACACCATCGAGATCCGGGGAGAGCGTATCCGGCTCGACGGGATCGACGCTCCGGAATCGTCCCAGACCTGTAACGACGCACACGGCGTGTCCTATCGGTGCGGCGCTCAAGCCGCCGAGGCGTTGGCCGAGATGTTGGCGGCTTCGTCACCGACCAGCTGCGATTACGTGGACCGGGACCAATACGGCCGCTATGTCGGGAATTGCTATCTGGCCGACGGGAACAGCGTGCAGGCCGCGATGGTCAGAAGCGGCTGGGCCATGGACTGGCCGCGTTACAGCGGCGGTGAGTACGCATCGGAACAGCAGACAGCGCGCGGTGAGCGGATCGGGATTTGGACAGGATCCGTGAAGCCCCCTTGGGAATGGCGCGCCGACCGACGACGGGCGAAGCCGCCTACCCGGACGGCTCCGCTCGTGGGGGCTGCGTCGCCCTCGGGCGGATGCGAGATCAAGGGTAACGTCGCCTCCCACGGCGAACGCATCTATCACGTTCCGGGACAACAACATTACGAGAAGACGCAGATCAACACGGCCAAGGGGGAGCGGTGGTTCTGCTCGGAAGCCGAGGCGCGCGACGCGGGATGGCGCGCCGCGCGCCGTTGAGCCTCGAGGAAACGTCATGCTATACGGCTCGATCGAACACGCCCACGCCGAGCCGTTTGCGGAGGCCATAGCGCGCAATGCGGCGTTCCGCGCCTGGGTGTTGCGGCAAACGAAATTCAAACAATTCGCGGACGGCGCGCGCCTACTCGACGAAGAGATGAAGGCGAAACGCAGCCGCTTCTCGACCACCTGGTGGCGTTCCCACTACACGGAAGCATGCCGGTGCGAAGGATGCAGCGGGCAGGAGACCGACCTGCTCGCAGTCTTCGAAGCGCAGGCCGGCTTACGGTTCGCCCTGCACGTCGAGGTCAAGCAGCCAAGGGACAGGTTCCCTGCTCACAAGAACCAGGCGGGCAGCTATGCGAGTCGGGCGGCCTGTTGGACGACTTCACCGCCCAAGTCGGTGATCCGCCATTCCAACGCGGCCACCTTATTCCTTTGCAGCCGGACGAAGCTGGCCAAATACAAGCCCCACCTGTCGCGGTTCGGCAGCGTCATCACATTTGAGGATGTAGCCGGATGGAACGGTCTGTCGGGTTTGTCCGACACCGATCAGTCCGCTCCGAAACGATATCGGCAAGGTATAGCCCGACAGTGATGGACGGCGAGGGCTCTTTCAAGCTTGGGCCGAGCCGCTGGGTCAAAAGCGCGTTCTTGACGGTTGAAAGTCATGCCCGCATTCAACGAATGGTCAGCCGATCCGTACATCCTGGTGCTCACCGGGCTTGGGTTCTTGATCGCGCTTGTAGCGTGGCTGCCTTTGGCCCTCAAACGCGCGCCGCTATCGCTGCCTATCGTATGCGTTGCCCTAGGAGCCGCCTTGTTCTCGGTGCCGCGGATTTCTGACGAACCTTTGCCATTGGCATACCCGGAATTTGCCGAGCGCTTTACCGAACTGGTCGTCATCGTCGCGCTCATGGGAGCGGGCCTGAAGCTTGACCGTCCCTTCAGCTGGGTACGGTGGACCGTGACGTGGCGCTTGCTTGCGATCACCATGCCGCTCAGCATTTTCGGAATAGTGCTCTTGGGCGTATGGGCACTCGGGCTCCCGTGGGCGATAGCCCTGCTTCTCGCAGCAAGCCTCGCTCCGACCGATCCGGTCCTTGCCGCGGACGTGCAGGTCGGGCCCCCGAAGTCGGGTGAAGAGGACGAGGTCCGTTTCGGTCTGACGTCCGAGGCCGGCTTGAACGACGGGTTTGCGTTCCCCTTCGTGAACCTCGCGATCGCGCTCGGACTGTCGGCGGCCACCGGAGATCCCTGGGTGACCGACTGGGTCTTTCACAGCGTGATTTGGGAGATCGGTGCCGGGATTGCCGGCGGCTGGCTGGTCGGCCGCGCGTTCGGCTGGCTCACCTTCCACGTGCCCGCCGACACGAAGCTGGCTAAGACGGGCGACGGCCTGATCGCCTTGGCCGCCACATTCGTGTCCTACGGCCTGACAGAATTGGTCAAGTGCTACGGGTTTCTTGCCGTCTTCGTCACCGCGCTCACTCTCCGCCACGCGCACCGCGAGCATGAATTCCATCGTCAGATGCATGACGTGACAGAGCAAGTAGAGCGGCTGCTGATGATGATCCTGCTGGTCCTTTTCGGTGGGGCATTGGTCAGTGGGCTCCTGGCACCCTTGCGGACCATGGACATTCTCGCGGCGGTCGCAATCCTCCTAGTCATCCGACCCGCAACTGGCCTCTTCGGATTGGCGGGATCGAACGCGACATGGAGCGAGCGGCTTCCACTCGCCTTCTTTGGGATACGCGGTGTGGGATCGTTTTACTATCTTGCCTACGGTCTCAACCACCTGTCGATTCAAGAAGGCGACCGCCTTTGGGCGATCGTCGGCGTGGTCGTGTCGTTCTCGATCATCTTGCACGGCACGACGGTCACCCCGGCAATGCGGTGGCTCGACCAAAGGCAAGGGCGTGATCCCGATGCCGACCAAGTGCCGCCGCCGGGGCTTCAAGGTCCGTCGCCGCCTTGAAAAGGGGGTGGTCGATGCCGGCGCTGTCGAACGAAGCCGCCAGAGGACATGAAGCACCTAGAGCGTCCGAGCCCGCCGCAAAGATCAAACGGCGCAAAGCCCATGCGCGCGAGGACGTCCGGAGACCGGACATGATCGATCAAAATGACCGGACACGGTAGTATCCCGCCTTCCGCAGCTTCCCTCGATCGGACAATCTTGTAACGGTCCGCTTTGCCGGGCACGACATGACGTCCATCGTCCAGAAGCTGTGGACAAGATTCGAGCCGATTCGCCGGGCATCGACAACGTGAATCCGCCGGTTTACGAATGGTCAAGACACGGAGCAATCATGTCCAGACCCGACGACAAAATCCTTGAAATCCGACGCCGTGCCGCGGCGTTGTCCGAGGGGTTGGCAAGGGAGCTTCGCGAAATCGATGCCGAGGCGGCCGACAAGAGGTTGGCCGCGCTGTCCCGTTATCTCGCCGATCGCGATGCCCTTAACGCGCGTTTGGCACGGGCCGCGCTCGAGGAAGAGGCTTTCGCTCCGATTCTTCCGGTCGCCCCGCGCCCAAAGCATCTCCCAGCCGCCGGAGGGAACGGCATCGAGGAACCGTCAAGGGCCGCCGTCGCCTCAAGCGAGCGGCAGGGCGCGGGACAGGAACCCGCTTGGCGGATCATTCTCTTGGCGTTGGCCGAGTCCGACGGTCCTTTGCCCTCGGGCGATATCACGGACCTGGTCATGGGAAGAGGCTGGACCAGATCGGCCGCAGACAAGGCGAAAACGCGTCTACAGTCGAGCGGGCTGATCGCCCGCAGCGGCCACGACTTGAGCATCACCGAACAAGGGAGGACGAGACTTGAAACCGACTAGAGCCGGATAAAAAGTGGGAGTGGAATCGGGTGCAACCGACGCCACTCCCGGTACGGACGTTTACTGGTGTAAACCGCGGTTAGCCACCCCGGAATATGGGTTCGATTCCCGTCGTCCGCCTAGCAACCGAACCTTGATGCAATAGAGCCGGTCACCGGATGCGCGTCAAGGCTCGACCAGACTTATCCCCATCGCGGCTGCCGCGGCGGAGAGCGCACGAGCATAGTCCGCGGCCGGGATCGCCGGTCGAGCGGACGGTTAAACCCGCTGGAAGGATCATCGGGCCACTGGAAATCAACGCTCGGGACGGAGGCGTCTTTGGACAGCCCCGCTTGACAGCCGATCGTCGGACATGTACGAAGCATGCTTGTCCTTGTCCTTGCAAGGTTGCGCAGCATGACCGTATCAAAGCTGATATGTCCGAGCCGATAGGCTCAGCAAGCGCGTAGATTCGCCGATCGCCTGTCTTCGGCAATCTCCAAGACATAGTCGCGTCATGATCGCCTAGCACGTTTCGGTGCGCGTTTCCGGACGGCATCGGTCCCGTAGCTAGAGGACAGCGCTGCTTGTCGTCTTGGCGAGACGGCCGCTCGTCTACCGCTCCCACCTCAATTCCCAAACGCGAGTTCGTCCCGTGTCCGCTCGTGCGGTCGCGCCGGCCGAACTGCGGGACATCAATACCTCTCACCACGGCCGTAGCGCCGGGGAACGACGGAGTTCACTCAAATGGGAACCAAAGACGACTTTTCCGATGACGAAACCAGCTCGCAGCCGACCCGTACGGCCGGGCGCACGAAGCCGATGCCGCCGCATGCCTTAGAGGTCGGCAACGGCGGGAGCCAGCTCTCAACGGGAGATACTGGCAACCGAGAAACAGAACCAAGCTATGTGCCGGAAAGTCACGGCGATCCGGCAGCGGTCGCAAGCCATCCCGCATCCGCGGATGGCCATAACTTCTTCCGCGCGCCGGTCGAGGAGGAGCGACGGACCGCCCGTCGTGGCCGACCCCTGGCTTCGCTTGCCGGTCGGCCCGTGGCGATGCGGTCGAGGGGATCGTTCCGCGGAACGATCATCAATCCTCGAGACGACCGCGAGATGCATTACGAAAGCTCACTCGAGCGCAACGCCGCGTTCATCCTCCTGGCCGACCCGCGCGTCGCGCGGCTCTGCGAACAAGTAGGTCCCGTCGCTTTCAAAGCCTCCGACGACGTCGAAAGGAATCACTTTTTCGATTTCGTGGCGACCCTCCGCGACGGTACCGAGCACGCCATCTCCGTGAAGTATGAAGCGGATGTAGAAAAGAGCGGGATCCGCGGCACCCTGGACAGCATTCGTAGGTCAGGCTCCGTCAAATCAAACGTCCTGCTGCGTACCGATCGGCACATTACACGCGATCGGGCCGTGAACGCGCGCTTGATCCTGCATGCCAACCGCGTCGCGGATGCCCGGGAGGTCACGGTGCTGCGAAGCTTCCTGGCGAGGCTCCACGGCGTCGCGCCCCTGTCGCACATCCTACGGGCTGCCGGCCTGGACAGCCCGGAGGGGTTTTACGCCGCGGTCCGTCTCTTCGGACTGGGTCTCATCCGATGCGTGGACGGCGGGACTTTCAACCACGACTCCCGGATCTGCAACAGCAACCTGCAAGCCAAGTAAGGAGGGCGGACATGTCACATCATCACTCTAACGTCATGCGGATGCATTTCGGGATCCACGATAAAATCGTGATCGACGGCGTGGAATACACTTCCTTCTCGTCCGATCCCGACCGCCACGTCTTGCGCCGCGTAGCGACGCCGGACCTGTGCGAAGAGTTCAGCCACGAACAGCTTAGCGGCCTGTGGGACCGTCGGGCGATCAAGCGGTGTCCCGACTTTTTCGCGCCTGTCAAGGTCGATGGCCGGGGGCCGGACAAGGCCGGTCTCTCCGGCCTTTCCCACGCTGAACGGGAAAAAATCTTCTGGAAGCAGGACTGGTGCGACCGGTTTCGGCAAATGGAAGCCCGGGAAGAATGCGGCCGGTCGGAAAGCTCCGCGAAGGAAGCTATCGAGCGGATCGCGCCTTTCATCACCGCAGCGGACCTGGGACGACGATCCGCCAAGGGGCGCTGCGGCAGCAAAGTGGCCATGCGTCTTCCCCCCGCGCCTTCGACCGCGCTGCGATGGCTCCGCAAATACGAGGCCGCCAACCTGGACCCGATCGTGTTGCGAGACCGCTGGGGACGCAGCGGCAATCGTACGGAGCGTTTCGATCCCGAAGTCAGGGCCGTGCTCGCCCGCGTTGCCGCCGGCTACGGCGACGGGAAGAGGCCGACCTACAAGATGCTCCATGACGTGCTTCGCTCCGAGATCGACGCATTGAACGCCAAGCGGGCCGACCGTGGAGAGGAATACGTCGGGGTGCCGGGCAAGACCGCGCTCAGGAATGAAGTCAAGAAGCTCAATGCCTTCCAAGTCGCGGCCAGCCGCAACGGACTGGCTGCGGCGCGCGACAAGTTCGACCCGGTCAGGCTTGGCGTCGCCGTCACGCGGCCGCTGGAGCGCGTGGAGATGGACGAGTGGAACGTGCAGCTTCACACTGTCCTCATGCGGTCCGACTTATGGGCGAAACTGACACCGCAGCAAAAGGCGAAAGTGAAGCGGTCCCGAGTCTGGGTGTCGCTGATGATCGACTCCGCAACCCGATGCGTTCTGGCCGTCCACCTTATCAAGAAATCCCCGACGGCCGAGGACGCGCTGGCGACGATGCGGATGGCTTTGCTGGACAAGCGGGATATCGCCGCAGCGGCCGATTGCCTTTCGGACTGGCCGATGACGGGCTTGTGGGACACGGTCGTCATGGATACGGGGCCAGCGTACATCGCGGAGGACACCCGCGCCGCCATCTGTGACTTACGGGCGGAAGCGATGTTCCCGCCGGCCGGCCTGCCCCAGATGCGTGGCCGCATCGAGAGGGTCTTCTCGACGATCCACACGCAGTTCGTGTCGACGTTCCACGGACGGACTTTCAAGGATGTCGTCGATAAGGGCGACTACGACGCGGAGGCGCATGCCGTAGTCGATCCGGAGGAGCTCTACCGGCTGTTGGTGCGCTATGTCGTCGACGTCTACCACCATACGCCGCATGAGGGATTGATCGGGGAAACCCCCTACGCATGTTGGAAGCGGTTGGTGCGTCGCTACGGCGTGTCCCTCGTGGACGACGACACCGTCGGACCGATTTTCGGAACCAAGGTGGAACGTGCGCTTCGGCGCGAGGGGGTCGAGGTCTTCGGCATCATGTACGCCCACGAAGATCTCCATGTACTTCACAAGCGGCGCGGCGCGCTCGACGTCGTCGTAAGCGTCGACCAGACGGACATCGGCCGGGTTTTCGTCCTGGTCGATGACGCATGGATGACCGTACCCGCCAAGCGACGGGATCTCGACGGCGTCAGCCTCGACGGCTGGTTGAACCGTCGAAATGCCGACCGCGAGAGGTTCGCCGCCGAAGCGAAGGCGGCGGAGCCGATCGCCGATCAGGCGCGGGCCGAGTTCCGCGCGTTTGCCGACGGAGCCGAAAAGCGTGCCGCGCTCAAGCCGCTTGTTTACGGAAGCGACAAAATCCGCGCGTTGGCTGCGGTGGGCTCGAAGTTCGCCAGCAGCGCTGCGTCCGAAACCGACGAAGACATGTTCGATGAAGTCTACGGCATCGACGACGATGTTCTCGCCGAAACGGACGGCGGCGTGTCCAAGGAAGTAGAAACAAAGTCGCGTGCGGAAAAGGCCGTCGACGCAGACGATTTCTTTATGGAGGACTAAGGATGGAAACGACGATTGAAGCAGGAAGCCCGCGCGACTTCCAACCCGTGGCGACTGCCTTGTTCAAGGCCTATTTGGGAAGCGAGCGTGACCTCGTCCTTGCCGACGCGTTAGACGAATTGATCGATAACGCCGACCACGGCCGCAAGTCGGACGGGGTTCGCGTGGGGCGGCTCGCGGAAGGCAAGATGCTCGTGCTGGTCGGTCTGTCCGGTGCGGGAAAGACACGCGCCCTGGAGCGCGTGTTCGCGGCGCAGGCCGAACTGAAGGACTGGGACGTTCTCGACGCTGACAGCCCGCTGGTATCCACCAAGGCACCGTCACCCTGCACGTTGAAGCAACTCGGCATCGATCTGCTCGGAAAGCTGGGGTATCCCCTCAAGAGGGATCTCAAGGAACACGTCGTGTGGAACCTTGTCCGTGAACGACTTCAGCTCAGGCAGGTTCGCTACCTTCACATCGACGAGCTGCAGCACGTCATCACGAACGCCACCACAAAGGAAGCGCAAAAGATTCGGAACACGATGAAGGGCCTTGTGCAACGGCCCGAATGGCCCATCTCGCTGATCCTGTCCGGCACTCCGGAGATCGCGGCTTTCCTAGAAGAGGACACCCAGACCAAAAGGCGTTGCCTGGTGGTGCGTTTCGATTCGCTGGACGTCGAGGCCGACGCGGAATGGTTCGGCGTGCGTTTGAAGCGACTGGTCGAACAAAAGGCCGGACTTGACGTCGGCGGCGATGCCGGCACCTTCGCGGCACGAGTGATCCACGCCGCCGAACGGCAATACGGCACCGCCATCGAGTTCGTTCAGGACGCGGCGTTGGCAGCGCTCCGCGAAGGAAGCCGCGCGTTGGAGATCCGGCATTTCGCTCGGGTCTACAAGCTCCGGACGGGCTGCGCCGACGACATGAACGTGTTCACGTCGAGAGATTGGCGCGACATCCGCGTCGGCACTGCGCTCCAGCATGCGCTCTCCTCGTCCCCGAGCACGTTGGTTCAGAAGAAACCACGACTGGAGCGGCGCAAGTGACCCAACGTCTGCCCAAGTCCCTTACCGTGGCGCTCAATGACGACGAGACGACGATGAGCTTCGTCTCTCGGGTCGCCTGGTTCAACAGGCGTCCTCCGGGTACTTTCTGCCACGACATCGGGGTCGACCCAAACGATCTTGGTGTTGGTGAGAAAGCGGCCGTCGAACGGCTCGCGTACGTGACTTGGGCAGACCCCGCCGAACTCGAGCGCCGGTTGTTCGTGAGGGTCGAGAGAAACCGCTACCGCATCAACGGAGAGGTCGTGGCCGTACAAGGTCTCGATTTCGACGCGCTCCGCGTCTGTCCCTCTTGCTTGGCGGAGGATCGGGATCGCGGGACCGCACCGGAAGCGCTACGTCCCTACCGTCGGGTTTCTTGGGTCTTTACCGCGTATCGGTCCTGTCCCCGGCATGATGTGGGTCTACTCCTGTTTCCGGAAGGCTCCGGCCTCGACTTCGCGGGTTCCATCCAGCGGAGACTGAGTTGCCTTGCCAAAAGCCCCATCGTCGAGGCCGGGGCAAAGGGTTTCGAATCGTATGTCGACTCCCGTCTGTGGGGCAGCGGCAGGACAGGCCACTGGCTCGATTTTTTCCGGATCGACGCGGCGGGACGCGTCTGCGAGATGGTGGGCGCGTGCGACTTGTACCCCGGTACGCACGTTTCGGCTTTGGATACCGGGGAAGTCGAGCGCGCGGCGCGGCACGGATACAACGCCTCATGTCTGGGCGATGAAGGCGTCAAAGCGTTGCTGGGAAAAGTGCAGCGTCGGCTTTCCGTGCCGCCGGTAAAGCCGTCGGAAGCGTGGCCGGCACTCCACCGTTATCTGTGCAAGTCATCGGACGCCGGGTACGACATCCTTCGTGATCTGGTTTTCGACCAGTCCGTTGCGACGATGCCGTTGGGGCCCGGCAACACCTGCATCGGCAAACCCGTAGAGAGACGTTTGATCCACTCGGTGCGTTCGGCGGCCAGGCAAATCCGAACACACCCGACGCGCTTGCGTAGATTGCTGGAGAAAGCAGGGTTCGTAGATGCCTCGTCGTCCGCCTTGCATAACGATCGGGTGTTCTTTGAAGCTGCACGCGCGCAGGACTTCTTGGAGCTTGCGCGGGATGCGATGCCTTGGCAAGCCGCGGCGCGGTACATGAACCTGAACGTCGACTGCCGCTGGTTTGGCAAGGAGTTCGTAAAGCCTCTGGTGGAAACCGGAGATGGCCGGCTGACACAACACACGTTCCCGAAGAGCCGCCTGGACGCGTTTCTGCGCGGATTGATTTGCAACGGCCGGATGCTTACCGCGGCGGATCAGCAATTCCAAAGCATCGCCGACGCGACCCGGACTGCGGGATGTGGGGCTCCTGACATCGTGAGGATGCTTCTGGACAACCAGCTGCAAAATGCCCGCATCGATCCCGACAAACGCGGGTTCCAGTCGGTTCTGGTCGATCCTGCCGAAGTTCGAACCGTCGTCACTAGGCGTTTCCAAGGCATGACGATAACCCAGGCCGAGGGCATGATCAGAACATCGAGCAAGGTGGTTCGAGCGCTCGTGGACGAGGGACTGATCGAAACTTTCGTTTGTCGGAACCCCGTGCAGGGCAGGCGTCGGATTGCCCTCAAGCCGGCAAGCGTCGAGAGATTCGCCGACCGCTACGTGAGCCTCGCCACCTTATCAAAGGACACTGGCATCCACCACGTGGCTCTGAAGGGGAAGCTCGACAAGCTGGGCGTGAAGCAGGCATTCCGGAAGGATCTGCTCCATGCCCGATTCTACGAGCGAAAACAGGTGCGACACCTCATCTAGAGAATTCTGCGATACAATGGGAAGCCCGGCCTAGCCGGGCTTTTTTGTTTGCACTTCCGAAACCGCCGGCGGGCCCGATTTGAGGCATATTGATGGAGATAATGTAGACGCCCGGAATCAGATTATGAAAATTCGGCAAGCGATTACAGAGTGTTACGAGTTCGTTGAGTCATCTTTTGGGGGCTCTGAGATGGCCGCCGATCGCACTCCCTTGCAACTGGAGCCGTCAGACCACGCGTTGATGGCATGGAACACCGCTTCACCCGCCAACAGCTATATGACCGCGTCTGGTCGAAGCCCAGGATCTGGTCCCTGCCGGCCTACTCGCCCGACCTCGACCCCATCGAACAAGCCTTCGCGAAGGTCAAGCACTGGAGGCGACAGGCCCAGAAGCGCACAATTGAGGAGACCTGGCGACACATCGGCCACCTCTTTGCGACAATCAGACCCGGCGAGTGCGAAAACGACTTCGCAAACGCCGGATACGCTTCCGACAAATCGTGAAAGACTCTAACCCGTCATTCGCGGTCGGCGGCGATGGAGTCGATCTCCGCCAGAAGATCGGCAATCGCAGAGGCTGGAGAACATGCGCCCGGCGTTTCCAGCGCAGCTTCCGCATCGGCGGCAATACGGCTCAGCCGATCGAAACCGAATGTGCCGCCGGCGCCGGCGAGCCCGTGCACAAGGCGCAGCAGTTCGGTTCGCGCCGCAATATCCCCATCAACCTGCCAGGCCGTCGCGGCCAAAGCAATCTGGCCCCGCTGCTCGGCGCACCGCTCGATAAATTTCTTGCGCAGCCTCGATAGGATTTCGATCGTTTCCAAGAGGTTCTCCAACGACCGACGCAACGATGCCAGCAGGAAGGCTTCAACCGTAGCGTCCGGCGTGCTGACGATCAACAAGGACAGCTATCCAAGGGCAAACCACCGCCAATCGCATCGACAGGTGCTGCTCAGCCGCAAAGAACCCGGATTTGAAGGCTTTTTCGTTGCCGAGCGTCCGAAGCGGTGCGGTATTGCCATGACACGGTCAGAAGGCGGGTTCCGTCAACGGTTTGCCGGCATCAAGCTCTCTTGGCGATTGGGAAGATGCGCTCGCAGGCCGTCCATCGCGACAGGAATTCGGCGGCAGGAACCGGGCGGCCGATATCGAAACCTTGGACCATGTCTATGCCAAGTTCACGAGCGAATGTCTTTTGTTCGTTCGTCTCAACTCCTTCGATCAATATGCTGTGCCCACGGTTCCTGATCAGCGATATGATGTCTTGCAGCATCATTTTGCCTTTCGGAGAACCGCAGTCGTGAAGGAACGAGCGATCGATCTTCACCAGATCGAATTCGATCAGACGAAGCCATGAAAGCCCCGCAAACCCCGTTCCAAAGTCGTCGAGCCATATCCGGATGCCCAATCGCCTCAGATCGGCGATGCAGCGGAGCACGTCCGAATGGATCTCCATCTCCAGGCCTTCTGTGATCTCGAATGCCAATCGACTGCCGGAAACACCCGTCTCGGCCAAAATGGCGGCAACGGAAGCAGCAAAGCCAGGCGCCTTGAGCTGGATAGGCGAGACGTTGACGCTGACGACGGCGAGATGATCATGCGCCAGCAACTCGGTGCAGACCGTCTTTATTGCCCAGCGACCAAGCTTCAAGATTGCACCTGTCTGTTCGGCGACAGGAATGAACACATTCGGCGGGATCGGCGTGCCGTCCAGCATTTTGAGGCGCATCAAGGCTTCGGCGGCTTCGATCCGACCGGAGGCGATGTTCTGGATGGGCTGGTAGACCAGGGAAACAAGGCTCTGTGAAATCGCGATCTTGAGCAGCGCCGCAATATTCTCGCGCTCGTCGCTGCTTTGAGGATCGCACGGGTCGAACAGCCAGACGCAATTTCGACCGCTTGCCTTTGCCAGATACAATGCGCGATCGGCCTCGTGGATGATCCTCTCCAGCTTGGCGCCGCTGTGTTCCCGCGTGACCCCGACGCCGACGCTTACGGTCACGACCGGGGTTCCGTCTTTTCGTTGGTCGTGGGGGAGTGCAAGACCTTCTACCGTGGCACGGATAGCGTCTGCCAGAGCCATGGTCTGCTCGTCGTCTGGCAAGCGCGACAGGACGATGAACTCCTCTCCACCGTAGCGTCCGATCGAGCCATTGTGCTGCTTGACCAGATCGGCAAGGGCGCTGGCGACGATGACCAGGCATCGATCGCCGTCCTGATGCCCGTAGAAATCGTTGAAGCCCTTGAAGAAATCCACATCAATGAGCATCGCTGCGAAACGATGGCCTGAATTGTGCCAATCGTTCCAGTATTGCCGCAGCTTTTCGTCAATCGCTCGCCGATTCTCGAGGCCGGTCAGCGGATCGGTTCTCGACAGTCTCAGCAATGCGTGCCCGCGTTCGGTAGCTTCCTTGTGCTGCGTCGCGGCCTCAAGCGCATTCAGAAAGACGTTGTAGCGTTCCTTGTTGAGCTTCCAGTTCACGTATGATGTGAACGCAAAGCAGGAAACGTAGAAATTTGCAAACACAAGTTTGTACGTATCGGGCGAAGGGAAATAATAATTTACAATAAAAAGTACGGACAATATAAAAGTTGACGTTACAATCGAGAATTTAATATCGAAAGTGAAAAATAGGTTTGCACTCATCATGAAGATCGTGCCGAAGACCATATAATATGATGCGCTCTCGGTATGCGCACTGGTCATCGTCGGCCACAACCATCCAAGATAGCCGAACACGATGGCGGCCGCGCATGTGACGTCTATCCATTTCGTTTCGGCTTGCAGGCGAAGCTGGATTTCGAGAACTGCAAGTGCGGCGACCCCGACGGCAAGGCGAGCCTGGATCGTCTGAAATGCGACGTCAGGGACCAGCAGCAGATCCGTGAAGGAGAAAAGCCAGTAGATCACGACGGCGATCCAAAGCCCCGGCCTTGCATCCCTCCGTCGGGTGGCCTGGGCGTCTTGGCGGAACAGATGGCGCAGTTCGGCGATGCTTCGCTCGATGCGCGCTCCGGACTGGTCCAGAACTTTCATGTTTGCCCATGACGAGGGCACGCCTTCAAGCGCCATTTTTAAGTTCCTTCCCGGAGGGCTCGCCAACTAGCAGACCGTTTCCATAACTGCTCCTGCAGCACCAGATCATTCAAACGCGACACGCCGCGCCGACTGCCACGATAGCGTGGCGTCAACTAATTTTCTTTAACCGCGGTCTAAAATTCGTCGCGTCAGGGTCGAAACGTCGCCATGCTTTACAGAGCCCTAGCGAAATCGCTCAATTGCAAGCGGCCCTTGGCAAGAGAGGTATTTTACGTAATATCGATTTAAATCGAAATGGGGAGTGTCGGGGTGAAAACTGTCTTGGATGGCGAAAGTCTGATTACCGCCGAATCGATCACCGCCAATCTCCGCCGAAGAAGGTCTGAGTATTCCGGCGATGCGTTCGAAATCGCCCGCGCCGAACTCGGGCTCATCTTGACCATGACACATCAGCAGATTGAACAAGCACGTGACCCGGCGGCGATCATCTCCCGGCTCATGTCGCGGCTCAATGAAATGCGATCCAAGGTTCATCCCGACATCTGGCACGCGCTGATACCGGTGGTTCACGATCACCCGATCATGGCCTATTTTCTCGAAGACCCCCTCACGCGCTGGTCGTTCGAAAAGCCGCGAGGCTATTCCGGTGACGCCCAGCTCCTGGACTACATCTATTGTGACCCGCACGTTGCCCAGGACGTCGTGAACGCGTCGGAACTCGGGAAGGCGCTTTACAGCCATACCCAGAACGTGCCGTCCTGCCTGGCAGCCCGTGAGCGGCGCGACCTCTTGACACGCTATGTCGACGAGATCGCGGACAAGAAGGGCTCTGAAACGGAGATTTTGGCGATCGCCGCCGGTCATCTGCGCGAGGCCAACAATTCGCTCGCCTTGCGGGATGGCCGCCTCAAGCGGTGGGTTGCCCTCGACCAGGATCCGCAGAGCGTCGGACTGATCTCGCGCGACTTCGCCGGCACCGCGGTCCAGGCCGTGGACGGATCGGTGCGAACCATGCTCACCAGAAGCGCCAAGCTTGGCGAGTTTGATTTCATCTATGCTTCGGGCCTCTACGACTATCTGGCTGATAACGTTGCCATCAAGCTCACGCGGACATGCCTGCGGATGTTGAAGCCGAAGGGCACCTTCCTCTTTGCAAATTATGCGGAGGGCAATCCTGACGCCGGATACAGGGAGACGTTCATGGACTGGGTGCTGCTTTTGCGCACCGAGGCCGACATGTGGAACATCGTCAATGCCAGCGTGGATCGCAACACCGTCGACGTGCAGGTGTTTTTCGGTGAAAATCGCAACGTTCTCTATGCCGCCATCGAAAAGAAGGAATAGCGGCCCGGCGTCCAAGGGGCGACCTTACCCGGACTGACAAGCGATTGACGCATCTGCCTTCGTCCGGATCTTGCGCGAGGCGCGGTTTGGCGAAGGCCAGTGCGAGCCAGTCCGCATGGGCTCGAGGTATCAGGCACCTTCTTGAAATCCCGCTTTGGCCGGAAGCGTCAATTGGGATGAATCAACTGTCGCGATCGGATCAAGCGGGCCGGTTCGGTTTGAACGGGCGGCGGAATTGTGCTGTGACGTTTGTTGGGCGATTCCGTGCGCGCAGTCGGCTTGAAGCCGGCTACCTGCCGCACCACATCTGCTCCAACGATGGTTCCAAGGAGACCCAAATGACCACGGTCAAGATCGACAAGAACAATTTTCAGGCAGACGTCCTTCAGGCCGCAGAGCCCGTGGTCGTGGATTTCTGGGCGGAATGGTGTGGCCCGTGCAAGATGATCGCGCCGGCGCTCGACGAGATCGCAAGCGAGATGGGCGGGAAGGTCAAGATTGCCAAGGTCAATATCGACGAGAACCCGGAACTCGCCGCCCAGTTCGGCGTGCGCTCGATTCCGACGCTGATGATCTTCAAGGGCGGCGAAGTGGCCGACATGAAGGTCGGCGCGGCGCCCAAGACTGCGCTGTCGTCCTGGATCAGCGGCAACGTCTGATCGATCCTGTCAGAAGTCCGAGCCCGGCCAATGTGCCGGGCTTTTTCGTCTCAGCGCGGGGGGGTGCCGTTTCTCTCCAGAACTTCGCCCGCCAGATAAAGCGAGCCGCAGATCAGGATGCGCGGCGGGATTTCAAGCCCGTTCCAGGTCTCGCCCAGAAGCCTGAGCGCGCTTTCCACCGACGATACCGGCTCGGCCGACAGCCCCGCCTCCATGGCGCGGGCGGCGAGTTCGTCGTTCGGGACGCCCGCATCCGAATGCGCCACCGGTACGGTGAAGACGTGCCGCGCCATGCCGTGGAACGCGCCAAAATAACCCGACTGGTCCTTGGTGTTGATCATGCCGGCGATCAGGAAGAGCGGCCGCGGCCGTTTTTCCTCCTGCTCCGCCATGGCTTCGGCGATCACCGTCCCGGCGCCGGGATTGTGCCCGCCGTCGAGCCAGATTTCAGCCCCGGCAGGAGCAAGCTCGACGAGGTGTCCGTCGGTCAGCTTCTGCATCCGCCCCGCCCATTCGACCTTCTTCATCGCGCGGTCGGCGACGCGCAGCGATCCGTCGAAACCGGCGGCCTTGACGGCCGCGATGGCGGTTGCGGCATTGGCGAACTGGTGGCGGCCGGCGAGGCGTGGCGGCGTCAGGTCGAGAAGACCGCCCTCGTCCTGGTAGATCATCCGGCCGTTTTCCTCATAGGCGATGAAATCCTGGCCATAGACCAGAACGGGGCAACTGAGCCGTTCGGCGGTGTCGACGAGGACGTCGCGCGCGGCGTCATGCTCCTGTGCGCCGATGACGACAGGCGCGCCGCGCTTGATGATACCGGCTTTCTCGACCGCGATCAGTTCCACCCGATCGCCGAGATAGGCTTCGTGGTCGAGCGAGATCGGCATGATGACCGAGACGGCCGGTCGCGCGATCACATTGGTCGCATCAAAGCGGCCGCCGAGGCCGACTTCGAGCACGGCCGCGTCGGCCGGGTGCTCGGAAAAAAGAACGAAGCCCACCGCGGTGAGGATTTCGAAGACCGTGATCGTCTCGCCCCGATTGGCGTCGGCCACGCGGGCGATGGCATCTGCGAACACGGCGTCGTCGACGAACTGGCCGCCGCCCGCCTCGCCCAGGCGATATCGCTCGTGCCAACGCACCAGATGCGGCGACGTATGGACATGGACGAGCCGTCCCGCTGCCTCGATCAGCGCGCGCGAGAAAGCCGCTGCCGAACCCTTGCCATTGGTGCCGGCGATGTGGATCACAGGTGGCAGACGGTCCTGCGGGTTGTCCAGTCGTTCAAGCAGCCGCCGGATGCGCTCCAGCGACAGGTCGAAGCCCTTCGGATGAAGCGACATCAGCCGCTCGATCTGCTGCCCGGCGGTCAAAAGGGTCATGGCAGGTGTCCGGACCGGAGGATCAGGCGGGCGCACGGCTGTCGACGGGCTCGGCCGGCGGCGGCTCCATATCGGCGAGCGCCGGCATGTCGGCGGCGGGCGCATGAGTCAAAATTTTGAGCAGGCCGGCGATCGTTGCCTTCAGTTCCAGCCGCGAGACGACCATGTCGACCATGCCGTGATCCATCAGGTACTCGGCGCGCTGGAAGCCCTCCGGCAGCTTCTCGCGGATCGTCTGCTCGATGACGCGCGGGCCGGCGAAGCCGATCAGCGCGCCCGGCTCGGCGATGTGGACGTCGCCCAGCATCGCATAGGAGGCGGTCACGCCGCCGGTCGTCGGATTGGTGAGGACGACGATATAGGGCAGGCCGGCTTCCTTGAGCCGGTCGACCGCGACCGTCGTGCGGGCAAGTTGCATCAGCGACAGGATGCCTTCCTGCATCCGCGCGCCGCCGGAAGCTGCAAAGAGCACCAGCGGGCGCTGCTGCTCGACCGCCGTCTCGAAGCCGCGGATGATCGCATCGCCCGCAGCCATGCCGAGCGAGCCGCCCATGAAGGCGAAATCCTGCACGGTTGCGACGATCGGCAGGCCGTCGATGGTGCCGGTGGCGTTGACGATGGCGTCTTCCATGCCGGTCTTCGTCTTGGCGTCGCGCAGGCGGTCCGTGTAACGCTTTTCGTCGCGGAACTTCAGCGGATCGATCGCGGCTTTCGGGTTCTCGATCGTCTCGTACTGGCCCTCGTCGAAGAAATAGCGCAGCCGTTCCTTGGCGGAGATCTTCATGTGATGCCCGCTCGACGGGATCACATACTGGTTGCTCTCCAGATCCTTGTGGAACACCATCTCGCCCGTCTCAGGATCCTTGATCCAGAGATTTTCGGGCATGTCGCGCCGGCCAAGCATCGAGTTGATCTTGGGACGGACGTAATTGTTGATCCAGTTCATCGCGGAGCCTTCCGTTCTATCTGGAAAATGGGGTGTCAGACGGCCTGTGCAAGACGCGCTGAACGAACGCCCTGTGCGAGGCCGGACACGAGGGTCGCGACGGCTTCCGCCGGATCGGCGGTCTTCTCGCCTTTCGGACCGAGCACGTTGGCGACCGCGTTGACGATCGCCGTGCCGACCACGACGCCGTCCGCCGACGCGCCGATCGCGCGCGCCTGTTCGGCCGTCTTGACGCCGAAGCCGACGCAGATCGGCAGATCGGTGTGGCCCTTGATGCGTGCCACCGCGCCGGCAACCTTGGTCGTGTCAGGCAGCGCCGAGCCGGTAATGCCCAGCATCGAAACGTAATAGACGAAGCCGGACGTGTTCTCGAGCACCTTGGGCAGGCGCTTGTCGTCGGTCGTCGGCGTCGCCAGACGAATGAAGTTGATGCCGGCCTTCAGCGCCGGGATGCACAATTCGCCGTCCATCTCGGGCGGCAGGTCGACGACGATCAGCCCGTCGATGCCGGACGCCTTGGCGTCGGCCAGGAACTTCTCGACGCCGTAGATGTAGATGGGGTTGTAATAACCCATCAGGACGATCGGCGTCGCGTCGTCTTGCCTGCGGAATTCCGCTGCCATCCGCAGCGTCTTCTTCAAGGTCTGACCGGCCTTGAGCGCCCGCAAACCGGCAGCCTGGATCGCCGGACCATCGGCCATCGGATCGGAAAAAGGCATCCCGAGTTCGATGATGTCGGAGCCGGCCTTCGGCAGCGCCCTCATGATCGACAGCGAGGTGTCGTAGTCCGGGTCGCCGCCCATGAAATAGGTGACGAGAGCGGGACGGCCTTCGGCCTTCAAATCCGCCATTCGGCGGTCGATGCGGGTGGTCATATGATTAAAGCCCCATGCCCAAAATCTTGCCGACGGTGAAGATGTCCTTGTCGCCGCGGCCGCACAGATTCATGACGATGATCTGGTCTCGTGCCATCTTCGGCGCGCGCTTGACGACTTCGGCCAGCGCGTGGGCGGGTTCGAGCGCGGGGATGATGCCTTCGAGCCGAGTCAGGAGCTGGAACGCCTCCAGCGCCTCGTCGTCCATGATCGGCACATATTCGACGCGGTTGGTCTCTTTCAGCCAAGAGTGTTCCGGCCCGATGCCCGGATAGTCGAGACCGGCCGAGATCGAGTGTCCGTCCTTGATCTGGCCGTCCTCGTTCTGTAGCAGATAGGTTCGGTTGCCATGCAGCACGCCGGGCGCGCCGGCGGTCAGCGAGGCGCAATGCTCCTCGCCGTCGAGTCCCTTGCCGCCGGCCTCGACGCCGACGATCTTCACCGACGCATCGTCGAGGAAAGGATGGAACAGGCCGATGGCGTTCGAGCCGCCGCCGACGGCTGCGACCAGAAGATCGGGCAGACGCCCTTCGGCCGCCATCATCTGCTCGCGCAATTCCTTGCCGATGACGGACTGGAATTCCCTGACAAGCTCCGGATAGGGATGCGGCCCGGCGGCGGTACCGATCAGATAATAGGTGTCCTCGACATTGGTCACCCAATCTCTAAGGGCTTCGTTCATCGCATCCTTGAGCGTGCCGTGACCGGACGAGACCGGGATCACCTCGGCGCCGAGCAGCTTCATGCGGAAGACGTTGGGCGCCTGACGCTCGACATCGGTCGCGCCCATATAGACGACGCAGGGCAGGCCGAATCGGGCGCAGACGGTGGCCGTCGCGACGCCGTGCTGGCCGGCGCCCGTCTCGGCGATGATGCGGGTCTTGCCCATGCGCCGCGCCAGAAGGATCTGGCCGAGGCAATTGTTGATCTTGTGCGATCCGGTGTGGTTCAGCTCGTCGCGCTTGAAGTAGATCTTCGCGCCGCCGAGATGCTCTGTCAGGCGCTCTGCGAAATAGAGCGGCGAAGGCCGGCCGGTGTAATGCGTGTTCAGGTGGTCGAGCTCGGCCTTGAAATCCGGGTCGGTGCGCGCGGCCTTCCAGTGCTCTTCCAGGTCGAGGATCAGCGGCATCAGCGTCTCGGCGACGAAACGGCCGCCGAATATGCCGAACATGCCTTCGGTGTCGGGTCCGGTGCGAAAGGAATTGGGCGCAACAGGACTGTTCATGACGTCAACTCCCTTGGAGCCGGCAGGCCGGCTTGGGCGGTCTGCACCGCCTCGAAGAATTTCGCGATCAACGCCGGGTCCTTGACCCCCGGAGCGCTTTCGACACCGGACGATATGTCGATGCCGGGCGGGCTCGCCTGCCGCAGCGCATCGGCGATGTTGCCGGCGTTGAGACCCCCGGAAAGCATGTAATCGAGGCTGGGGTCAAGGGCGGCGAGAAGCCGCCAGTCGAATGAAACGCCATTGCCGCCAGGCAGGTCGGAGCCCTTTGGCGGCTTGGCGTCGAAGAGGAAGCGGTCGGCAATGCCGCGATAGGGCGCGACCGCGTCGAGATCGGCGGCATCCCTGACCGAAAACGCCTTCATGACCGGCAGGCCGAAGCGCGCCTTGACCTCGGCCACCCGCGCGGGTGTCTCCTTGCCGTGAAGTTGGAGCATGTCGGGCGACATTGCGGAAACGATCGCGTCGAGCATGGCATCGTCGGCGTCGACCGTCACCGCGACGGCCATCGCCTTGCCTTTCGCCCGAGTTCGAAGCCGCGCGGCTTCGCCGAGGCTCACATGGCGCGGGCTCTTCTGGAAGAAGATGAAGCCGACATGCGACGCACCGCCGGCCAGCGCCGCGTCGATGGCAGCATCCGTCTTCAAGCCGCAGATCTTGATGTCGAGGGTCATGGCCGGGCAAGTGCCATGGAATCGCGGCGAAGTCGAGGAGCGGTTGCTATTCGAACCGGATCGCCTGGAGCGCGCCGCCGTTCTTCTTGAGCCAGGCGCGGGCCTCGTCGGTTCGCGGGCAAAGCTCGCGGCAGAGCGCCCAGAATTTCGGGCCGTGGTTCATCTCCTTCAGATGCGCCACTTCATGCGCGACGAGGTAGTCGATCACTGTCTTCGGCGCCATCATGATGCGCCAGGAAAAGGAGAGCGTGCCGTCGGACGTGCATGAGCCCCAGCGGCTCGTCGTATCGCGATAGCGAACGGTTTTCGCGCGGCGGCCGACAGCGTCGGTGTGTTTGGCGACGAGGATTTCGATGTCGCGCCTGGCCTCGCGCTTGAGGAAGTCTGCGAGGCGCCGTTGCAAATGCGCGCGGTCGCCATGGACGATGAGCGCCGGCTCGCCCTCGATCGCGCCGACCGTCACCGTGCCGCGCCCCGGCTGGTGTGCGATCAGATGCGGGACGCCACGCACGGGCAGCTTGACGCCGGGACGCAGGGCCGCCTCCTCCGGCAGTTTCGCCAGTCGCGTTTCGAGCCAGCCTCGATGCCGAGCGAGGAAATGGTCAACCTCGCGCGGATCGATGCCCGGCGGCACGGTGACCCGCAGCCCCTTCCCGCCCGCTTCGATGCGTAATGTCAGCCGCTTGGCGCGCGTGTTCTCGACGATGCGCAGGGGAAGCGTGCGCGCGGCGACGGCGTGCATTCGCTCGATGGGAACAGCGGGCTGTCGCGGGCGCGGTTTGAAGAGGCCGAGAACCATGGCGGCAATCTAGGCGATTCGGTGAAGATCGACGGAGCAAAATGATAAACGGCGCCGCTTGCGCGACGCCGTCTTCATCTCATCCCAATCGCGGCGACTCAGGCCGGATTGAAGACTTCGCCGTCCTGGGGCTTTTGCGGCGTGTTGCGCGAACGGTTGGCCATGAAGCGATCGAACTCTTCCTGGTCCTTGGCGCGACGCAATTCGCGGGCATACTCGTCAAACTCGTCGCGCATCTCGTCGAGCTTGCGGCGCTCTTCATCGAGGCGATTGAGTTCCTTGGTGCGCCAGTCGTCGAAGGCGACATTGCCGGTGCGTGGCGCACCCGCACGATAAGAAGCCTTGCGGCAGGACGAAAAGAATCCGTCCGTCGCGCGATTGACGTCGCTCTTGAAGGCGTCGAGGCGGTCGCCCCAGATGATGTAGGCGAGCATGGCGAGGCCGAGCGGCCAGAACACCATGAAGCCGATGACCATCAAGGCGATGGTGGCAGGCGTCCATGCAGGACGGATCAGTGCTTTCGTCATCGTCACCCGTTCCTTTCGGTGGCTCGCAGCCCATCCGGCTGCTTCATTGCGAGATGGGAACGGGGGAAACCGACTTCAAGAAAAATCGGACACGCCGCGCAATCAACTCCGTTTCCGACGGGCCGCCAGACGGTCGAGCACGAGAACGAGCAACCCCGCGGTCAGCCCCCAGAAGGCGGCGCCGATGCCGCCGATCGTCAGACCCGAGGCGGTGACTGCGAAGGCGATCACGGCCGGCACGCGCTCGGCGGGATCGGCCATGGCGAGAGCCAGCGCATTGGTCAGCGGGGCGAGAAGCCCGATTCCGGCGACCAGCAGGACCAGGCTTTGCGGAAGTAAGTCGAAAAGCGCGACCAGCGAAGCGCCGAAGATCGCGAAAAGAACGTACCAGAGCGCGTAGAACGGCCCGGTCAGCCAGCGCTTGGTCGGGTCAGGATGCGCTTCGGGGTCGGTGCAGATGGTAGCCGAAATCGCCGCGAGGTTCGTCGTCAGCGCATTGAATGGGGCGGACAGGAGCGAAAAGAATCCGGTCGTTCCGATCAGGATTCCGGCTGACGGATTGTAGCCGGCCGCGCGCAGGACGGCGATGCCGGCAAGATTCTGCGAGGCCATGGTGACGAAATAAAGCGGCAATGCGAGGCCGATGAACGCCGCGAACGAAAAATCAGGTCGTGTCCAGACGAGCGTCGACATCTCGAATGCCGGCAGCCCGCTGACGCGGCCGAGCACGACGGCAAGCACGCCGCCGCCCAACAGCACCGCGAGCACGGAAAGAGCAGGATGGAAGAGCCGGATGACGAAGAAGGCCAGAAGCAGCGGCAGAGCCAGAACCGGGTCCATGCTGGCGGCGCGCGCCGCTCCCATGACGAAGGCGACGACGATGCCGGCCAGCATACCCGAAGCGACGGAAGACGGGATCATCGAGACCAGTCGGGTGAGCGGGCGAAAGAAGCCGGTAAGGACCAGCAGAAGAGCAGCGCCGATGAACGCGCCGACCGCCTCGTTCATGGTGAAGCCCGCACTCGCACCGACGAGCGCCGCACCGGGCGTCGACCATGCGGTGATGACCGGCATTCGCGTCCACCAGGACAAGATCAGCGTTTCGGCCGCCTTGGCGAGACAGACGGCGGTCACGAGGCTGGCGGTCTGCTCCCGCGTCGCGCCGACCGCAACGGCGGCCGCGATGACGAGCGCCAGCGTCCCGCCGAAGCCGACGACCGCGGCGACGAAGGAGGAGACGACGACCGAAAGCCGCATCAGGCGGAAATCCGCTCGCACAAGCCTTTTGCGGCCTTGACGATCAGATCGATGTCCTGAGGCCGCGACAGGCGGTGATCGCCACCCCTGACGAGCGACAGCGTGACGTCGTCGGCTGGCAGATGCTCGACAAGCTTCAATGCATGGGTATGCGGAACGTCGGGATCGGCGAGGCCCTGGATGATCGTGACCGGGCAGTGCGTATCGATGATGCCGGTCATCACCCGGTTGGCGCGGCCGTCCTCGAACAGCGCGCGCGTGTAGATGTTGGGCTCGGGCGAGTATTCGGAGTGCTCCTCCATGTGGCCGTTCGTCTCGAGGTCGCGTCGCTGCGCGGTCGAAAGTTGCGGCTCCATCAACTCGACCGTGAAGTCGGGCGCGGGCGCGAGCAGGAGGAGCGCGCCGACCCGGTCGCCGTCGCCCGACTTCTGCAACTCCTGCACCATGCGCAGCGCGATCCATGCGCCCATCGACGAGCCGACGAGGACCTGCGGACCCTTGGTCTGGCTGCGGAAGATGGCCAGGCTCTCGGCCAGCCACTTGGAGATCGTCCCGTCGATGAATTGGCCGCCGGATTCGCCATGGCCGGAATAGTCGTGGCGCAGGCTCGCGCGGCCCGTCTCTGCGGCCCATGCGTCCAGCGCCTCAGCCTTGGTGCCGAGCATGTCGGAGCGATATCCGCCGAGCCAGACGATCCCCGGCGCGCGGCCGGGACGGCGACGATAGACGATGTCGATTCCGTCGACTTGCAGCGTGGCGGGCGCGGGGCGCTCCATGGTCGTCTCCTTGATTCCAGGCCGTTTCGCGCCATCTGATAGCATGGGACGGCGACCTCGCCACTTTTTCGCGACCCCCGTGATTTTTCGCGCCGTCTGTGCTATTGACACGCCCCGTGGCGCGGCGACAGAAGCGCAAGTTCGTCCGTGACTGCCGATTGCAGACCCCGAACGTCAATGATTTGAGGAGACTACGACCATTCGCAGACCGTTCAAAGCCGCGACGCCGACCAAGGAAGGCCCGCGCTCCAACCGTGACATCCGTGTACCGCAGGTGCAGCTCATCGATGCCGAAGGCCAGAATCGTGGCGTCGTGTCGATCAATGAAGCCCTGATCCTCGCCGAGGATGCAGGCATGGATCTCGTGGAAATCTCGCCGAACCAGACCCCGCCCGTCTGCAAGATCACCGATCTCGGCAAGATGAAATACGCCAATCAGAAAAAGGCGGCCGAAGCGCGCAAGAAGCAGAAGACCATCGAGATCAAGGAGATCAAGATGCGTCCCAACATCGACACTCATGATTATGAGGTGAAGATGAAGGCCGTTCGCCGGTTCTTCGACGAAGGGGACAAGGTCAAGCTGACGCTTCGCTTCCGCGGCCGCGAAATGGCGCATATGGAACTTGGCATGAAGCTTTTGAACCGGGTGCGGGAGGAAGTCGCCGAGATCGCCAAGGTCGAGGCCGAGCCAAAGCTCGAAGGCCGCCAGATGATGATGGTGCTGGCGCCGCGCTGACCGATCTTTCAGGTGCGACGGAGACGGTACGAATCTCCGTTGCGCTTTTTTCGCCATGCGGTTATAGACCGCGCGTTCGTGAGCCGTCCGGCAGGGCATGCCGTGTCGGCTCGAAATGCTCAAACAAGCTCAAGAACAAGCGCAAAACCGAGCGATAGCGAGGCAAGCGCGACTGCGCGTCGGCCGTGATCGGCCGCCCCGTGCGGAGGCGGGGAGCGAAAGCGACCCTGCCGTGAGCCAAATAACCGGAGAAGCAAAATGCCCAAGATGAAGACGAAGTCTTCGGCCAAGAAGCGGTTCAAGATAACCGGCACTGGCAAGGTCAAGGCGGCTGCCGCAGGCAAGCGCCATGGCATGATCAAGCGTTCCAACAAGTTCATCCGCGACGCGCGCGGCATGATGGTTCTCGCGGAGCCCGACGCCAAGAAGGTGATCCGCAACTATCTGCCCAATGGCGGCGGCCTTTAAGGCCCTCGGACCGAAGAATTTAAGGAGATCATGACATGGCACGCGTCAAGAGGGGCGTAACGTCCCACGCCAAGCACAAGAAGGTTCTGAAGGCCGCCAAGGGTTTCTACGGCCGCCGCAAGAACACCATCCGCATCGCCAAGCAGGCAGTCGAGAAGTCGCTGCAATATGCCTATCGCGATCGCAAGAACCGCAAGCGCAATTTCCGTGCGCTCTGGATTCAGCGCATCAACGCTGCCGTCCGCGAGCACGGCCTGACCTATGGCCGTTTCATCGACGGCCTGAACAAGGCCGGCATCGAGATCGACCGCAAGGTTCTTTCCGACATGGCGATCCACGAGCCGCAGGCATTCGCTGCGCTCGTCGTCAAGTCGAAAGCCTCGCTCGACTACCTCAAGGACACGACCCCGAACCAGTTTGAAAGCGTTGTCGCCTAAGCGCCAGCGTCTTTCCCGAACTCGTTCGACCTGATATCGGGAACCCGCGCTGGCAAAGCCTGCGCGGGTTTTTCATTGTGCGGCCCGTCTGCGCCCCCTTTCGAGCTGGAATTCAAAATGAGCGATCTGCAATCCCTGGAAACGAGCCTGATGGACGACATCGCGTCGGCCTCGGACGAGCAGTCGATCGAGGCCGTGCGCGTGGCTGCGCTGGGCAAGAAGGGCTCGATCTCGGAGAAGCTGAAGACCCTGGGTGCGATGAGCGCGGACGAGCGCCAGACGATGGGGCCGGCGATCAACGGGCTGAAACTGCGCGTCACCGAAGCGATCGCCGCGCGCAGACACGAATTGCGCGATGCGGCGATCGATGCCCGCCTCGCCGCCGAAAAGCTCGACGTCACGCTCTCCGTCCGCCAGGCGCCGGCCGAGCGCGGCCGCATCCATCCGATCAGCCAGGTGATCGACGAGATCACGGCGATCTTCGGCGACATGGGCTTCGCAATCGCCGAAGGCCCGGACATCGAGACGGACTATTACAATTTCACCGCGCTGAACTTCCCCGAAGGCCACCCGGCGCGCGAGATGCACGACACGTTCTTCCTGCCGCCGAACGAGGCAGGAGAGCGAAAGCTTTTGCGCACGCATACCTCGCCGGTGCAGATCCGCACGATGGAGGCGCAGAAGCCGCCGATCCGCATCGTCATACCCGGCAAGACCTATCGGCAGGATTCCGACGCGACGCACTCGCCGATGTTCCATCAGGTCGAGGGACTGGTCGTCGACAGGACCGCCAACGTCGCCAACATGAAATGGGTGCTGGAGGAGTTTTGTAAGACGTTCTTCGAGGTGCCGTCCGTGAAGATGCGGTTTCGCCCGTCCTTCTTCCCGTTCACCGAACCGTCGATGGAAGTCGATATCCAGTGCGACCGCTCGCGGCCGGGTGAGGTGCGCTTCGGCGAGGGAAACGACTGGATGGAAATTCTCGGCTGCGGCATGGTCCATCCGAACGTGCTGCGGGCCGGCGGGCTCGATCCGGACGAATATCAGGGCTTTGCCTGGGGCATGGGCATCGACCGCATCGCCATGCTGAAATACGGAATGCCGGACCTGCGCGCCTTCTTCGACGCCGACATGCGCTGGCTGGCGCATTACGGTTTCAGGCCGCTGGATATGCCGACTTTGTTCGGGGGGTTGTCGAGCTAGGGAATGCCGACACTGCTCATCTGGCACGGCTACAAGTTCCGCTTCTACGCCCTCGATATCGACGAGCCGCTGCATGTTCACATTGTTAAGGACGGCAAATCCCTGAAGGTCTGGCTGCAAAGCTTGGAGATCACCACCAACAAGGGATACAATGAACGCGAAGTGGCGCGACTGCTCACCGTCGTTGCCGAGCGTCGCGATGACTGGATGGGTGCTTGGAATGACTTCTTTGGCGTTTGAGACCGACGAGATGCGTCCTGTCAGGGCGTGGTGCACGAATGAGGACGTGCATGTCACGTTGGCCGACGGTCGCTCCATTGCGACGCCGCTTTGGTGGTACCCGTTCCTCGCCGAGCTCGATCATGCGCAGCTCAACGATATCGAATTGATGCATGAGGGCATCTGGTGGACTGCCGTCGACGAAGGCATCTCCGTCAAGAGCATGTTTCTCGGCAAGAAGGCGCCGGGCGCCCGTGCCCCGCAGAAGGTCGCCTGAAAGGATGACGCTTCATTCCGGCTCCTGCCGCTGCGGCCTCATCTCCGCCGAGGCGAGCGCCGAACCCTTCTGGCGCTCCTATTGCCACTGTCGCGACTGCCGCAAGCAGACCGGTGCGCCGGTGATGGCGTTCGTGGGCTTTCGCGACGATGACCTGACCTGGCATGGCGAGCCGAAGACGTGGCGGGCCGGCGGTGTGGAGCGGCGCTTTTGCGACCATTGCGGCAGTCAGATCGGCTATCGCGACGACAAGCTGCCGGGCGAGACCTATCTTTCGCTCGGCTTCATGGACGAACCGGAGCGCTATGCGCCGACCATGCACGCCTTCGAGAAACGGCGGCTGCCGTTTTTTCAGATTGACGACGACCTTCCGCGCTTCGACGGGTTTTCGATCGAACGCTGACGACCAGACTGGACGAGACCGATGAAATTCACGCTTTCCTGGCTCAAGGACCATCTCGAAACCGACGCCTCGCTGGTCGAGATTTGCGATCGGCTGACCATGATCGGCCTCGAGGTCGAGGCCGTCGATGACAAGACTGCGCTGAAGCCCTTCGTGATCGCGAAGGTGGTCAGCGCCGTCCAGCATCCCGACGCCGACAAGTTGCGCGTCTTGATGGTCGACACGGGCGACGGCAAGCCGATCCAGGTCGTCTGCGGCGCGCCGAATGCCCGCGAGGGTCTCGTCGGCGCATTCGCGGCGCCCGGTTCCTATGTGCCCGGCATCGACGTGACGCTTTCCGTCGGCAAGATTCGCGGCGTCGAGAGTCACGGCATGATGTGCTCGGAGCGCGAATTGCAGCTTTCCGACGAGCATGACGGCATCATCGACTTGCCGGCCGATGCGCCGGTCGGAACACCCTTCGCGACCTATGCCAGGCTCGACGATCCGGTGATCGAGATCAATCTGACGCCGAACCGGCCGGATGCGACCAGCGTCTACGGCATCGCGCGCGATCTCGCGGCATCTGGGCTCGGGACGCTGAAGACTCAGGCCGTCGCTCCGGTCGCCGGTCAGGGCGAGACGCCGGTGAAAGTGTCGATCGCCGATCCGCAGCTTTGCCCCGGCTTCGCGCTGCGCCTCATTCGGGGCGTGAAGAACGGTCCGTCGCCGAAATGGATGCAGCAGCGACTGATCGCGATCGGTCTTCGCCCGATCAATGCGCTGGTCGACATCACCAATTATGTAACCTTCGACCGCGGCCGGCCGCTCCACGTCTTCGACGCGGCCAAGGTCGCCGGCGACCTTGTCGTGCGCGCGGCAATGGACGGCGAGAAGGTGCTGGCGCTCGACGGGCGCGAGTATGAACTGACCTCCGCCATGTGCGTCATCGCGGACGAGAACGGCGTCGAGTCCATCGCCGGCGTGATGGGCGGCGAGCATTCGGGTTGCGACGAGGCGACGACCGACGTCCTGATCGAATCCGCGCTCTGGTCGCCGCTGAACATCGCGCGCACCGGCCGCGAACTCGGCATCATCACCGATGCGCGTTATCGTTTCGAGCGCGGAGTCGATCCCGAATTCATGGTTCCGGGCATGGAGTTGGCCACCCAACTCGTTCTCGACATCTGCGGTGGCACGCCATGCGAGACAGAGGTCGTCGGTTATGCGGGGCATGAGGCCAAGCAGGTTTCGATGCCCGTCTCCGAGGTCAGGCGACTGACCGGATTGGACGTGACCAAGGCCGAGTCCATCTCAATCCTTGACCGGCTCGGCTTCGCGCCGCAGGACAAGGGCGAGACGATCGAGGTCGCGGTGCCGTCCTGGCGGCCGGATGTCGACGGGAAGGCCGATATCGTCGAGGAAGTGATGCGCATTCATGGCGTCGACCGGATCGCGCCGGCGCCGCTGCCCACCTTCGGCAAGGTCAACAGCAAGATGCTGACGCCGATCCAGATCCGCACCCGCTCCGCCAGGCGCGCGCTTGCCGTGCGCGGCATGATGGAGGCCGTCACCTGGTCGTTCATTCCCGAGGCGCACGCAAGGCTCTTCGGCGGCGGTCAACCGGCGTTGAAGCTTGCCAATCCGATCGCGGCGGACATGTCGGACATGCGGCCCTCGCTTCTGCCGGGCCTGATCGCTGCTGCGCAGCGCAATGCCGATCGCGGCATGGGTGATGTCGCTCTGTTCGAGGTTTCCGGCATCTATGAGGGTGACGACGCCGACCAGCAGCGGCGCGTTGCAGCGGGCGTCCGGCGCGGCACCGCCAGGCTTGAAGGTCACGGCCGCCACTGGGCCGGAAATGCCGGCGCCGTCGGCGTCTATGACGCCAAGGCCGATGCATTTGCAGCACTCGAAGCCGCCGGCGCGCCGGTCGAAAAACTACAGGTCGAGGCTGGCGGACCGGGCTGGTATCACCCCGGCCGCTCCGGCACGATCAAGCTCGGACCGAAGATCGTGCTCGGCACGTTCGGCGAGTTCCATCCGCGGATTCTGGAGGCGCTCGACGCGAGCGGACCGCTCGCCGGCTTCGAGATCTATCTCGATGCGATCCCCGAGCCGAAGGCGAAGCCCACGCGGACAAAGCCGCGCCTCGACCTTTCGCCCTTCCAGGCGGTGAAGCGCGATTTCGCCTTCGTGGTCGACAGGAGGGTCGAGGCGGCCGCCATCGTCAAGGCAGCTTCGGGCGCCGACAAGAAGCTGATCACGGATGCGCGCGTCTTTGACGTCTTCGAGGGCGCTTCGCTCGGTTCGGGCAAGAAATCCGTCGCCATCGAAGTCGCGATCCAGCCCACCGACCGGACATTGACCGACGAGGATTTCGAAGCGCTTGCCGCCAGGATCGTCGCCAATGTCGAAAAGTCGACGGGCGGCGTATTGCGCACCTGACTACATCGTCTTCGTGACGCGCGTGCTCGTATAAAAGATGTGCCGGCCGATCCTGGTCAGGCGCTTCTTCTTGCGCCCCCATGACGGCATGACGCTGGTCGCGTGATAGTGGGTGGCACGAGCAACGATACCGGTCAGTCTCGTCAGACGCACGAGTTTGCGCGCCGTCTTGCAATCCGAGCCGCACAGGATCTCCGAGGCCAGTTGCTCGGATCTGGCATAGGCCGCTTTTTCGCGTGCGCGCTCGGACACGCCGTCGCAGGCGAAGGAGAACTGGCAGGCGTTGCGCCGGTGCCTGTTCTGGTAGACCACGCCGCAAACGGAATTTGGATAGGCGCGACTCTTGACGCGGTTGATGATCACTTGCGCCACCGCAATCTGACCCGTCACGCTTTCGCCGCGCGCTTCATGATAAAGCGCCTGAGCGAGACAGCGCCGATCGGCCGCCGGCTGGCGCTTGACCTTGGGAAGATCGAGCGCGGCCACGGCGGCGCGCGCATGATAGGCCGGACCGGCAAACGCCGGACTGAAATGGATGAGCGTTGCGGCAAGTGCGGCAAGCGCGATCGTTTTTCGGTTTCGCATGAGGACCCACTCCGTTAACGAACGGGTAACGATGCGCGGGCGGGTCTATTCCCAAAAGACCGCAACGAAGGAGATGCGGATGTTTCGCTGGGGTGTTCTCTCGACAGCCAAGATCGCGCGAGATCATGTCATTCCGGCAATCCTGGAATCCGGGAACGGCGTGCTCGTCGCCATCGCAAGCCGGGACGAGGCGCGAGCGCGCAGCTTGGTGGATCGCTTCGCCGCGCGGCGCGCTTTCGGCTCCTATGAGGCGCTTCTGGCGTCGGACGAAATCGATGGCGTCTATATTCCGCTGCCGACATCCGATCATGTCGAGTGGGCGATCAGGGCGGCCGATGCCGGCAAGCATGTGCTGGTCGAAAAGCCGCTGGCGCTGAGGGCGCCCGAAATCGCGTCTGTGATCGAAGCCCGCGACCGCAACATGGTCATCGTCTCGGAAGCCTTCATGGTGTTCTATCACCCGCAATGGGCGAAGGTCCGCGAACTCGTTGCATCGGGCGCGATCGGCCGTCTGCGCCATGTGCAAGGTGCGTTCTCCTATTTCAACCGGGACCCCGACAACATGCGCAACAAGCCGCAGCTTGGAGGCGGCGCGCTGCCGGATATCGGCGTCTACCCGGTCGTCACGACGCGAATAGCGACAGGGCAGGAACCGTTTCGCGTTCGCGCCACGGTGGAACGCGACCCGGACTTCGGCACCGACATCTATGCGAACGTCACCGCCGATTTCGGCACGTTCGACCTCTCCTTCTATTGCTCCACGCAGATGGCGCTGCGCCAGGAAATGGTCTTCCACGGCGAGGACGGCTTCATCCAAGTGCAGGCGCCCTTTAATGCCGGCGATTTCGATCACCACCGGATCGAGCTTCACGACCAGCGCCGCACCGAATCGCGCGTTTTCCGGTTTCCCGGCACGCGGCAATACCGGCTTGAAGTGGAGGCTTTCGCCTGCGCCGCGCAAGGCGAGGCCGTGCCTGTCTTCACGCTCGAGGATTCGATCCGCAATCAAAAGGTGATCGACGCGATTTTCGCAGCCGGCAAAGGCGGCGGCTGGGCCGATGTCTGAGGATGACGGCACGGAACCGAAAATCGCCGCCTGCCGTCACTTGCGCCAAAAATGCCCCCTTCTTATATACGCCGCACAGCCGAGCCGGGTATGGGAACATGCCATGGCACCGGCGTTTTCACTGAACAGGGGCCGTCGTCCGGAACGCCTCGCATTGGGTCCAGACGGCCTGCTTACGCGGAGAGAAGAAAGAAAATGGCTAAAGTAATCGGTATCGACCTTGGAACGACCAATTCCTGCGTCGCCGTCATGGACGGCAAGGACGCCAAGGTGATCGAGAATGCCGAGGGCGCGCGCACCACGCCGTCGATGGTAGCCTTCACCGATGACGGCGAACGTCTCGTCGGCCAGCCGGCCAAGCGCCAGGCGGTCACCAATCCCGAAAACACCATGTTCGCCATCAAGCGCCTCATCGGCCGCACCTTCCAGGATCCGACGACCCAGAAGGACAAGGACATGGTGCCGTACAAGATCGTCAAGGCCGCCAATGGCGATGCCTGGGTCAAGGCGCGCGACACCGACTACTCCCCCTCGCAGATTTCCGCGATGATCCTTCAGAAGATGAAGGAGACGGCCGAATCCTATCTCGGCGAGAAGGTCGAGAAGGCCGTCATCACCGTTCCGGCCTATTTCAACGACGCCCAGCGTCAGGCGACCAAGGATGCCGGCAAGATTGCCGGTCTGGAGGTGCTGCGCATCATCAACGAGCCGACGGCGGCCGCCCTGGCCTACGGCCTCGACAAAAAGGACGGCAAGACGATTGCCGTCTACGATCTTGGCGGCGGCACGTTCGATATCTCGATCCTCGAGATCGGCGACGGCGTCTTCGAGGTGAAGTCGACCAATGGCGACACCTTCCTCGGCGGCGAGGATTTCGACATGCGCCTCGTCGAATACCTTGCGGCGGAGTTCAAGAAGGAACAAGGCATCGACCTCAAGGGCGACAAACTCGCGCTCCAACGCCTGAAGGAAGCCGCCGAAAAGGCCAAGATCGAGCTGTCCTCGTCCGCGCAGACCGAGATCAACCTGCCCTTCATCACGGCCGACCAGACCGGCCCGAAGCACCTGACGATGAAGCTGACGCGCGCCAAGTTCGAGAGCCTCGTCGACGATCTCGTGCAGCGCACCGTGGGCCCGTGCAAGGCCGCGCTGAAGGATGCCGGCCTCAATGCGGGCGAGATCGACGAAGTCGTCCTCGTCGGCGGCATGACGCGCATGCCCAAGGTCCACGAGGTCGTGAAGCAGTTCTTCGGCAAGGAGCCGCACAAGGGCGTCAATCCGGACGAGGTCGTCGCCATGGGCGCGGCGATCCAGGCCGGCGTTCTGCAGGGCGACGTCAAGGACGTGCTGCTGCTCGACGTGACCCCGCTGTCGCTCGGCATCGAGACGCTGGGCGGCGTGTTCACGCGCCTGATCGAACGCAACACGACGATCCCGACCAAGAAGGCGCAGACGTTCTCGACGGCCGAGGACAACCAGTCGGCCGTGACGATCCGCGTCTTCCAGGGCGAGCGCGAAATGGCCGCCGACAACAAGGCGCTCGGCCAGTTCGATCTCGTCGGCATTCCACCCGCACCGCGCGGCGTGCCGCAGATCGAGGTTGCCTTCGACATCGACGCCAACGGCATTGTCAACGTCTCGGCCAAGGACAAGGGCACCGGCAAGGAGCACCAGATCCGCATCCAGGCGTCGGGCGGCCTTTCGGACGCCGACATCGAGAAGATGGTGAAGGACGCCGAAGCCAATGCGGATACGGACAAGAAGCGCCGTGCCGCCGTCGAGGCGAAGAACCAGGCCGAAAGCCTGCTTCACTCGTCCGAAAAGTCGCTGAAGGATTATGGCGACAAGGTTTCGGCCGAGGACAGGAAGGCGATCGAGGACGCAATCGCGGACCTGCGCAGCGCGACCGAAGGCGACGACGCAGAGGCGATAACCGCCAAGACCAATCATCTGGCCGAAGTCTCGATGAAGCTCGGCCAGGCCATGTATGAAGCCAGCCAGGCGGAAGCGGCCGAAGCCGACGCCAAGGCCGATGCGCAGAAGAGCGGCGAGGACGTGGTCGACGCCGATTTCGAGGAAATCGACGACAATGACGACAAGAAGAAGTCGGCCTGACCTGATCGGCCGACGAATCGGGAACCCGGCCGTGCGCCGGGTTTCTTCGTTTAGATGCCGGCTGTTGCCGAAATACGCATGGCGGATGGTCCTGCCTATGGCATATCGGCCGCAGGCTTCCTAAATCGGGCAGCTAAGGCGCCGCGCTTCGGCTCGAGGCGATCGCGCCGTCCTTCGCCCAATCTTGAGACTGAACCAGGGATGACCATGAAGGCCGACTATTACGAGACCCTCGGAGTGCAGAAGAGCGCTGACGAGAAGGAATTGAAGGTCGCCTTTCGCAAGTTGGCCATGCAGTACCACCCCGATCGCAATCCAGGCGACCACGAGGCGGAGAAGAAGTTCAAGGACATCAACGAAGCCTATGAAGCGCTGAAGGACCCGCAGAAGCGGGCGGCCTACGATCGGTTCGGCCACGCCGCCTTCGAGCAGGGCGGATTCGGCGGCGGCGGTGGAGCGGGCTTCGGGCAGGCAGGCGGTTTCGCAGACATCTTCGAGGACATCTTCGGCGAAATGATGGGCGGCCGCCGACGCGGCGGCGCCAACAATCGCGGCGCCGATCTGCGCTACAATATGGAAGTCACGCTCGAAGAGGCCTTCGCCGGAAAGACAGCCCAGATAAGGGTGCCGTCCTCGATGGCCTGCGACGAATGCGCGGGCTCCGGCGCCCGGCCCGGCACGCAGCCCGTCACCTGTTCGATGTGCGGCGGCGCGGGGCGCGTGCGGGCGCAGACGGGCGGGTTCTTTTCCGTCGAACGGACGTGCCCGCAATGCCAGGGCCGTGGCCAGACGATCCAGGACCCGTGCCGCAAATGCGCCGGCCAGGGCCGCGTCACCGAGGAGCGCGCCCTGTCTGTCAACATTCCGGCGGGCATCGAGGATGGCACGCGCATTCGCCTCGCGGGCGAGGGAGAAGCGGGTCTGCGCGGCGGGCCGTCCGGGGATCTCTATATCTTCCTGTCGCTGAAGCCGCACGAATTCTTCCAGCGCGACGGCGCGGATCTTTACTGCAAGGTGCCGATCTCGATGACGACGGCCGCGCTCGGCGGCGCTTTCGAGGTCGCGACGCTCGACGGCACGCAGACGCGCGTGAAGGTGCCCGAGGGCACCCAGCACGGCCGCCAGTTCCGCATGAAGGGCAAGGGAATGCCGATCCTGCGCCAGAATCAGGTCGGCGATCTCTACATTCAGGTGGCGGTCGAGACGCCGCAAAGCCTCTCCAAGCGCCAGCGCGAACTGCTGGAGGAATTCGAGGAACTGTCCTCCACGGAGAACAGCCCGCAATCCTCAGGCTTTTTCTCGCGCATGAAGGACTTCTTCGAATCCTTCGGGAACTGAGAACCCCGATTGCGCCACACGATTGCGTGCGAGCGACATGTTTGTCCTTGTTCCGTCGCACTTGGCCTGTAGTCTCCGCCATCATCTCAGGAGGGACGAAGGCGAAATGAAGAGCGGATTGCAGAAGCTGACGCGTCGGTTCGACGAGGAACTGAAATTCTTCAAGGGCTGGATCGATCAGCCACGTGCCGTCGGCGCGATGCTGCCGACGAGTTCTGTCACCGCGCGCAGCATGGCCTCCGTCATTAACACTTCGTCGGGTCTGCCCGTCTTGGAACTCGGACCCGGCACTGGCGTCATCACCAAGGCGATCCTGGAGCGCGGCGTCGCGCCGGAGAAGCTTTATTCGATCGAGTATTCCGCCGACTTCGTCGAACATCTTCAGGTCGAGTTCCCGCAGGTTCACATTATCGAGGGCGACGCCTTCGATCTCGATGCGACGCTCGGCGACAAGAGAGACCTCGTTTTCGATTCGATCGTCTCCGCAGTTCCACTGCTCAATTTTCCCGTCGATCGGCGCGTCGCCTATGTCGAGGATCTTCTGGCGCGCATCCCTCATGGGCGGCCGGTCGTCCAGATCAGCTACGGCCCGAAATCTCCCGTCCCGCCCGGCCGCGGCAACTACACGGTCGAGCACCACGATTTCGTGTTTCGCAACCTGCCGCCGAGCCAGCTCTGGCTCTATCGACGCCAGCTCGCCTGACCTTTGACAAGCACCGGCAGGCGCTTTAATCGCCTTGGAAGCGATGAGAGGCGGTATGCAGGCAGCACCCAGAATTCTGGTCTTCGCCGGATCGACCCGGACCGGAGCGTATAGCGGCCAGACGGCCGATGTGGCGCAATCCGAGCTCGGGGCGCAAGGCGCCGATGTGACCCGCATCTCGCTTGCGGACTATCCGATGCCGATCGTCGATCAGGATCTCGAGCGCGAACACGGCGTTCCGGAAAATGCGCTTCGGCTCGCGCGCCAGATCGCGGCGCATGACGGGCTCCTGATTGCGAGCCCCGAATATAATTCCTCCATCCCGCCCTTGCTGAAGAATGCGATCGACTGGGTCAGCCGCGTCCATGCCGACAATGGCAAGCCGTTCAAACCCTATGCCGGCAAGGTCGCCGGCCTCTGCTCGTCGTCGGACGGAAATTTCGCCGGCATTCGGGGGCTTTACCATCTGCGCGCCGTTCTGATGAATTGCGGCGTCGAGATCGTCACGCCGCAATGCTCGGTTGCGCGGGCGGGCGAGGCTTTCGACGAGAACGGCCGCTTCAAGGACGAGCGCACCCGCAAGGCCATGGAAAATGTCTGCCGAACGCTGATCGAGCGCACGCGCCTGCTCTCGCCGAGAATGAGATAATGAAAGCGGACAACCGCCTGATCGTCGGTCTCGACGTTCCGACGATCGCCGATGCCGAACGGGTTGTGAACGACCTCGACGGGCTCGCGACCTTCTACAAGATCGGCTACCAGCTCGTTTTCGCCGGCGGGCTGGAGTTTGCCCGCGACCTTGCCGCCGAGGGCAAGCATGTCTTCCTCGACATGAAACTCCTCGACATCGACAACACGGTCGCGAAGGCCGTCGAGAACGTCGCGAAGATGGGCGTTTCGATGCTGACTGTGCACGCCTATCCGAAGACGATGCACGCGGCTGTCGAGGCGGCGCGCGGCAGCGACCTTTGCCTTCTCGGCGTCACGGTCCTGACCTCGATGGACGCGGCCGACCTGGCGGATGCCGGCTATCGCGACGACCCCGCGACGCTGGTCGCAAACCGGGCCGAGCAGGCACGCGCCGCAGGCATGGGCGGCATCGTGTGCTCGGCGGCGGAAGCGGCGCGCGTGCGCGGCATCGTCGGCTCCGACATGGCGGTCGTCACGCCCGGCATTCGCCCGGCCGGAGCCGACCATGGCGACCAGAAGCGCGTGGTGACGCCCGCAGACGCCTTGCGCGCTGGCGCCAGTCACTTGGTCGTCGCACGCCCGATCATTGCCGCGCCGGACCGCCGGGCGGCCGCAAGCGCCATTCTCGACGAAATGCAAACCATCCAAGGGAGATGAACATGGCCAAGGGTTACTGGATCGCACATGTCGATGTCCGCGATCCCGAGCGCTACAAGGATTACGTGTCGACCGCCAAGCCGGCCTTCGAGCGCTATGGCGCGAAGTTCCTGGCCCGCGGCGGCACCCATCATGCCATGGAAGGCAAGGGGCGGGCGCGCAATGTCGTGATCGAATTCGCTTCGATGCAGGACGCGCTCGACTGCTACAATTCGGCCGAATACCAGGCGGCCAAGGCGATCCGCCAAGAAGTGGCGGATGCCGAAATGACCATCATGGAAGGTTACGAGGCGTAGTCACGCCTCCAATGCGTCGACCAGCCGTTCCGCGCAGTTGCGGAACGGGTCGACGGTCGGCAGGTCCATCTTCGCCTCGACTTCTGCGAGATAGGCGCGCGCCTCGGATTCGGGCATCGCCGCCGTGTTGATCGAAATTCCCACGACCTTGCAATCGGGATTGACCATTCGCGCCATGGTCAGCGCCAGATCGCGCAGCGCCTCGAGCGTGGGCAGCTTGTAGCCCGGAAGACCGCGCATGTGGTTGCGCGTCGGCTCGTGGCAGAGCACCAGCGCGTCGGGCTGGCCGCCATGGATCAGCGCCAGCGTCACGCCCGAATAGGAGGCGTGGAAAAGGCTGCCCTGTCCCTCGATCAGGTCCCAGTGGTCGGCATCGTTGTCGGGCGTCAGCCATTCGATCGAGCCGGCCATGAAATCGGCGATCACCGCGTCGAGCGGCACGCCCTCGCCGGTGATCAGGATGCCGGTCTGGCCGGTGGCGCGGAACGTTGCTTTCATGCCGCGCGCGCGCATCACCTTTTCCATGGCCAGCGCAGTGTACATCTTGCCGACTGAGCAATCCGTGCCGACGGCGAGGCACCGCTTGCCGCTGCGCTTGACGCCGTTTGCGATCGGATAATCGACGGTCGGGATGCGCACGTCGATCAGTCTTGTGCCGTAGCGCTCGGCGGCTTCGACGAGTTCGGGCACTTCGGAGAGAAGATCGTGCAGGCCGGACGCAACGTCCATGCCGGCCTCGATCGCTTCCTTCATCACCGCGATCCAACTTTGCGAGATGACGCCGCCGCGATTGGCTGCGCCGATCACCAGCGTCTTCGCGCCCGCAGCCTTCGCCTCGGATATCGCCATGTCCTTCAAGCCGAGATCGGCCTTGCAGCCTTCCATGCGGAACTGGCCGACGGACAGATCGGGCCGCCAGTCCTTGATGCCGTTGGCGACCTTGGCCGCAAGCGGATCGGGCGCGTCGCCCAGAAAGAGCAAATAAGGGGTCTTGAGCATTGCGAACCTCGATATCCGGAACGGGACCGTTGTCGCATCTCGCTCGACATGCCTCAAGGGCGAGACCGGTGTGGCTTTAGGGCCAGATGCGCTTTTGCCCATTGGTGCAAGCATGGAGTAAGGGCTTCGGGACAACTGGGTCTGGCAGCGCTGCCATTTTGCGGTTCTCATCCTTTGCGCGTGGTGTTAGGAGGGAAGATCATGAGGAGGGAGGAATGATGATCGATCTGACGGGCCGAACCGCGCTCGTGACCGCCGCCGCGCAGGGGATCGGTCATGCGAGCGCGATTGCATTGGCGCGAGCGGGCGCGACGGTCGTTGCGACCGACATCAATTCTGAAGGTCTCACGGCATTTCAAGGCGTGCGAGGCATTACGGCACGGCCGCTCGATGTCCTCGATCCGACGGCGATTTCGTCACTGGTCGGTGAACTCGGACGGATTGATATCCTGTTCAACTGCGCCGGCATCGTTCATGCCGGCACCGTGCTCGACTGCACGGACGATGAGTTCGACTTCGCCTTCGCGCTGAACGTCAAGGCGCAGATCCGCATGATCAAGGCCGTGCTGCCGGGTATGCTGGAGCGTCGCGACGGCTGCATCATCAACATGGCGTCGGTCGCTTCGAGCGTGAAGGGCGTGCCCAATCGCTGCCTTTACAGCGCCTCCAAGGCAGCGGTGATCGGCCTGACGAAATCAGTCGCCGCCGATTATGTGGCGCAGGGCATCCGCTGCAATGCGATCTGCCCGGGAACAGTGGACAGCCCGTCGTTGCACGAAAGGCTGAGGGCGCAGGGCGACTACGAGGCGGCGCGATCAGCGTTCATCGCACGTCAGCCGATCGGACGCATAGGGACGGCCGAGGAGATCGCCGATCTTGTCGTCTATCTGTCGGCGGCAAGCTATACGACCGGCGCGATTCACCTGATCGACGGCGGCTGGGCGATCTGATCAACAGGAAGGGAATGACGCATGAAATTGCTGCGCTATGGCGAGCCGGGGCAGGAGAAGCCGGGGCTACTCGATGCCGGGGGACGCATCCGCGATCTCTCGGGCAAGGTCGCCGACATTTCAGGTGAGGCGCTGACGCCGTCCGGGCTTGCGAGCCTCGCCAGGATTGATCCGGCGAGCCTGCCGCAGGTTGACGGCAATCCGCGCATCGGCCCCTGCGTGGGCGATGTTGGCAAGTTCATCTGCATCGGCCTCAACTATGCCGACCATGCCGCCGAAAGCGGCGCCAAGGTTCCACCGGAACCGATCATGTTCATGAAGCCGCGTTCGGCTATAGTCGGGCCGAATGATGAGGTTCGCATTCCCCGCGGCTCCGTGAAAACGGATTGGGAGGTCGAGCTCGGCATCGTCATCGGAAAGACCGCGAAATACGTGTCGGGAGCCGAGGCGCTGTCGCATGTTGCTGGTTATTGCGTCGTCAACGACGTGTCGGAACGCGAATACCAGCTCGAGCGCCACGGCACCTGGGACAAGGGCAAGTGCTGCGACACGTTCGGGCCGATCGGGCCGTGGCTGGTGACGGCGGACGAGATAGCGGACCCGCAGAATCTCGGCATGTGGCTGGAAGTCGACGGACACCGCTATCAGGACGGCTCGACCAAAACGATGGTCTACGGCGTCGCCCATCTCGTTTCCTATCTGTCGCAATTCATGACGCTACATCCGGGCGATGTCATCGCCACCGGCACGCCGCCCGGCGTCGGCATGGGTCAGAAGCCGCCCGTCTATCTGAAGGCCGGCCAGACGATGCGTCTGGGCATCGAGGGACTGGGCGAGCAGAACCAGCGGACTGCCGCAGACTGACCCGCGCAAGACTATCTGAAAAATGAAAAGGCCGGCACACGTATGCGTCGGCCTTTTCGCCGCTTCTCCTGGAGAAAGCCTACTCCTTCACCGCGCCCGTCATCGACGACACGTAGTAGTCGACGAAGAACGAATAGAGGATGACGACCGGCAGCGAGCCGATCAGCGCGCCGGACATCAACGCCCCCCATTCATAGACGTCGCCGCGCACGAGCTCGGTCAGGACGCCGACGGGCACGGTCTTGTTCTCCGACGAGGAGATGAAGGTCAGCGCATAGATGAATTCGTTCCACGACAACGTGAAGGCGAAAATACCGGCCGAGATCAGGCCGGGAATGGCGAGCGGCAGGACGATCTTGGTCAGGATCTGCCAGCGGCTCGCCCCGTCGACGAGGGCGCTTTCCTCCAGTTCGAAGGGGATCGAGCGGAAGTAGCCCATTAGTAGCCAGGTGCAGAACGGGATCAGGAAGGTCGGGTAGGTGAGGATGAGTGCAAGACGCGTGTCGTAGATGCCGAACTGGAACACCATGAAGGCGAGTGGAATGAACAGGATTGAGGGCGGCACGAGATAGGCGAGAAAGATCATCAGCCCCGTCACCCGCGCGCCCGTGAACCGCACCCGCTCGATCGCATAGGCGGCGAAGACCGAGGCGGCGAGCGACAGGATCGTCGAGAAGACGGAGACGATCATCGTGTTCCACAGCCATCCTGGATAGGAGGTCTGGAACAGGAGATACTTGATGTGATCGAGCGTCGGCCCGACGACCCAGAACGGGCTGTAGTCACGATAATTCGTGAGCTGGTGATTGGGCTTCACGGCCGTCACGGCCATCCAGTAGAACGGGAACAGCAGGACGAAGACGAAGACGAGGAGCGGCAGGTAGACGACGACGATGCGGCGCATCAGCGTGTCGTACTGCCCCATGCCGACGATGTCGTCTTCGGCGGGTTTGGCGGCGATTGCGTTGTCGGTCATGGACATGTCCTCAATCGGCTGCGCCCTGCTGCCATTTGCGGCGTTGCAGGCCGAAGAAGCTGAACAGGATCGCGCCGAGCAGGAACGGGATCATCGCGACCGCGATCGCGGCGCCTTCCCCGAGTTGCCCGCCGGGAATGGCGCGCTGGAAGGAGAGCGTCGCCATCAGATGCGTCGCATTCACCGGTCCGCCGCGCGTCAGGACGTAGATCAACTGGAAGTCGGTGAAGGTGAACAGCACCGAGAACGTCATCACCACGGCGATGATCGGCGTCAGCAGCGGCAACGTGACATAGCGGAACCGCTGCCAGGAACGTGCGCCGTCGAGCGCTGCCGCCTCATGCAGCGATTGCGGGATCGTTTGCAGGCCAGCCAGGAGGCAGATCGCGACGAACGGAATACCGCGCCACACATTGGCGGCGATCACTGAAGCGCGGGCGAGATTCGGGTCGCCCAGGAAGTTGATCGGGCGTTCGACCAGACCCCATTCCATCAGCACGAAGGAGATGATGGAAAATTGCGAATCGAAGATCCACCAGAAGGCCAGCGCAGAAAGCACGGTTGGCACAACCCAGGGCAGGAGGATGATCGCGCGGAAGAAATTCTTGAACGGCAGATGCTGGTTGAGGACGAGCGCAAGCCACAGGCCGAGCGCGAATTTCAGCACGGAAGCGACGAAGGTGTAGAGCAGCGTGTTGAAGACCGAGAGCCAGAACACGTTGTCGTTCCAAAGCCACACATAGTTCTCGAGGCCGATGAAGATTCCCGGACGGCCGATCGACGTATCGGTGAAGCCGAGCCAGACGCCAAGGCCCAGCGGATAGGTCAGGAAACACAGCAGGAAGGCTGCCGCAGGAAGCATGAACAAAAGGCCGAGCCCGTTGCGGCTTTCGCTAAGGCGCGCCAGCATCGATGTGCGAGGCCGGGAGGACGTGACGTCGTCGCCTTCCAGGGTCGTGGACATTGGCGTGAACTCCTCACCGGGTAGACATGGGCTCAGGCGAAAGCGCCGGGCTCGAAAAAGCCCGGCGCTCGCCGCGTCAGACGCGGTAGTACCGGTTGATGCGCCGTTCGGCGTTTGCAATGGCGTCTTCGGGTGTGCGTTGCCCGGTGACGGCCTCGGCGAACATGTCGACGAGGACATAGTCGGCCATGACTGCCGCCGACGCATAGCCGAGCGGGCCGGGCCAGCCATTCGGCCGCAGGCTCGCCGAAGCCTTCGAATATGGCTCGTGGATCGGTGAGGACGTCCAGACCGGGTTCGATTCGAATGCGCGCAGGGGCTGGCAGCAATAGGCGCTGGCGCCCTCGATCCACGCGTTCATGTTGTCGGCTTCGTACATGAAGGCGAGATAGGCTTTGGCGGCTTCGGGGTAGGGCGTGTGATTGAAGATCGCCAGCGTCGACGTCTGGTGCAATTCGACCGACTCACCGACCGGTCCGATCGGCAGGGTCGTGGTGCGGATGTCGTCGGCGATCTCCTGCATGGCCGCATCGTTGCGGGCCGCATAGTAGAGCGAGACGCCATTGGCGACGAGCGAGCACTGGCCGGCGAGGAAGGCGCGGTTGTTGTTGATGTCGAGCCAGCTTTCGGTGCCGGGGATGAATGTCGCGTAGAGAGCCTGCGCATATTCGATGGCGGCAAGCGTTTCCGGGCTGTTGATGGCCACCGTACCGCTTTCGTCGACCATGCGTCCACCGTGGCTCCACAGCAGCCAGTGCGCGTAGTTGTTGCCGTCGCCGACGGCCTTGCCATGCGGAAAGCCAGCCGGCGTGCCGTTGGCCTGCAATGCCTTGCATAGTTCCAGGAAGCCATCCGTGTCGTTCGGAAACTCCGAGAAGCCGGCCGCTTCCACATGGCTCGCGCGATAGCAGATCGCGTTGCCGATGGCGCAGAGCGGCAGGGCGATGAAGCCGTCGTCGCGGCGCGCATAGCCTTCGAGGCCGGGATACCAGCCGCCATGCGCCTCACCCAGCGCGGTGCCGAGTTCGGTCACGTCGACCAGCTTGTCGGGATATTGATGGACGTCATCGAACCAGCCCATCACCAGATCGGGGCCTGAGCCGATATTGGCGGCGACCGCCGCCTTGGGCCGCACGTCCTCCCAGCTTTCCTGGTCGATCCGCACCTCGACGCCGGTAGCCTCGGTGAAAGCGCGCGTGTTGGCGTTCCACGCATCTTCCTCGGCCTTGACGAAGGGAACCCAGCGCAGCAGCCTCAGCGTCGCGCCGGATTCCGGCGTGTAGGTGGGCATGGCATTTTGGGCAAAAGCGCGCCGCGGCATGGTTATGCCGCCGAGCGCGGCCGTTCCGATAAGTCCGGCGGCACCTGTCATGATCTGTCTGCGATTGAACGTCATGTCATCTCCTCCTTCGTGTTTGGGACGCCTTGGGCCTCCCGCCCTCCTCGCCCGCTCCTCTGCCTCAGTCGGTAAGTCGCATCCCGCTGCCCGCGTCGAACACATGCACGGTGTGCGGATCGATCGCCACGTTCAGCGTTTCGCCTGGCGCAAGCGCCACCCGCTCGCGGAAGACGCAGGTCACCTGCGTTTGCCCGATCAGCCCGACGATCTGGCTTTCCGAGCCGGTCGGCTCGATCACCTGGACATTGAGTTCGACCGGCCCCCCCAACGAAAAGGCTTCCGGCCGGATGCCGTAGACAAGTGCCTTTCCGCGAGCCGACCGGATGTCCTGCGGGGCCGGCAATGCGACGCCGTCGTCGGAGACGAAGCGGGTCGGATCGGCATCGTCTATGCGCCCGTTGAGGAAGTTCATCGCGGGCGAGCCGATGAAGCCGGCGACGAAGAGATTGGCGGGGTTGTCGTAAAGATCGAGCGGCGCCCCGATCTGCTCGACGATACCGTCATGCATGACGACGATCTTGTCGGCCATCGTCATCGCCTCGATCTGGTCGTGGGTGACGTAGACCGTGGTCGTGGTCAGTCTCTGGTGGAGGTTCTTGATCTCGGTGCGCATGGACACGCGAAGCTTGGCGTCGAGATTGGAAAGCGGTTCGTCGAAGAGGAAAACCTGCGGATCGCGCACGATGGCCCGGCCCATGGCCACGCGCTGGCGCTGGCCGCCCGAAAGCTGCCGTGGGTAGCGGTGCAGCAGACTGGAAAGTCCGAGGATTTCAGCTGCCGGCTTCACACGTTCCTCGATCTGCGCTTTCGGCACGCCGGCAAGCATGAGCGAGAACGACATGTTGTCGGCGACAGTCATGTGCGGGTAGAGCGCATAGTTCTGGAACACCATCGCAATGTCGCGTTCCTTGGGCGGCAGGTCGTTGACGACCCGGTTGCCGATGCGGATTTCGCCCGAAGTGATGTGCTCGAGACCGGCGAGCATACGCAGCAGGGTGGATTTGCCGCAGCCGGATGGACCGACCAGGATGACGAACTCGCCGTCCTCGATATCGACGCTGACACCCTTTATGACCGGGTGATTTCCGAAGGATTTGCGTACGTCGTCGATTTCGACTGACGCCATTGGATGTTCTCCCTGGTTTCCCGTGCGCCGGCTGAAATGCGAGCGCGCTATCCGCGCCCGACGAACGGCATCGTGTTTGCCATGACGGTTATCGTCAGGACGTTGGTTCCGAGCGGTAAACCGGCCATGTAGACGACCGCGTCGGCGACATCGCGCGGGTCGATCGTCGCCTCGGCGGCGATCCGCCCGTCGGCCTGCAACACGCCCTTTGAAATCGTGTCGGTCATCTCGCTCGCCGCATTGCCGATATCGATCTGGCCGCAGGCGATGTTGTGAGTGCGACCTTCCAGCGACGTCGCCTTGGTGAGCCCGGTGATCGCATGTTTGGTCGCGGCGTATGGCGCCGAATTGGGTCGCGGGGTGGTCGCCGACACAGACCCGTTATTGATGATCCGGCCACCCTTGGGAGACTGCGATTTGAACAGGCGCACCGCCTGCTGGGTGCAAAGAAATGCCGAGGTCAGATTTGACCCGACGACAGCATTCCAGTCCGCAAAATCGACCTCTTCCAGCGGCACGGGCGGCGCGTTGATGCCGGCATTGTTGACCAGAAGATCGAACCTGCCATGGCGAACCACGATCTCGTCGAAGAGGCGCTGCACCGCCTGGGGATCGGCGAGGTCGGCCACGAGGGCCGTCACCGCCATGCCGTCGCGCCCAAGCCGGGCCACGGCGTCTTGAAGGACCGGACCGCGGCGCCCGGTGATGACCACCTGCCATCCCGACTTTGCCAGCGCGGTCGTGATTGCGAGGCCAACCCCGGTACCGCCTCCCGTCACCAGTGCGACGGAAACCTTTTTTTGGGCATGATCAGCCATGCGGCATGTTCCGCACCGTCGACGTCACAGCACTCCTCCCCGGTACAACCTGACCGTTCGCAAACGGGTCGGCGGGCAACCTGGAGCAAACGGGTAACGCATCGTCAAATTGCTGGCAAGTAATATTTGGCAGCGCTGCCAAATATGTGGTAGCCGTCGCTCGACGTTGCCGCTAGGGTATCGGCACCATGGATCAGGACGACGATCACAAGCACCGGAACGAGGTCACGCTGCGCGAAGTCAGCGCGGCCGTTGGCCTTGGAATGAGCACGATCTCGCGTGTCCTGCGCAACCACGGCTCCTTCTCGCAGGCCACCCGCGACCGCGTGATGAAGGCGGTCGAGGAACTGGGCTATGTGCCCAACCGGATCGCCGGAACGCTGGCTTCCTCAGGGTCCAACCTTGTCGGGATCGTCATCCCGTCGCTGCACAACATCGTCTTCCCGGACCTGTTGAGCGGAGCGGCGCTGACGCTCAATCCGATCGGCTTCCAGACGGTTATCGCAGTCACCGATTACGATCTAGAACAGGAGCAGAAGGTCATCCAATCGATGCTGGCGTGGCGCCCCGCCGCCTTTCTGGTGGCCGGGCTGGAGCATACGCCGCGCACGCGCGCCATGCTGAAGAACAGCGGCGTGCGCATTGCCGAACTGCTCGATACCGATGACGAGGGGATCGATATCGTCGTCGGGTTCTCGCAGCGCGAGGCGGGCGCGGTGAGCGCCCGTCACCTCGTCGAGCGCGGCTATCGGCGCATCGGCTATGTCGGACCTGAATTCTCCTTCGACCCACGAGCGCGAAAGCGTTTCGAGGGCTTTAGCGCGGTCGTCGCCGAAGCCGGTGCGAGCGTTGTGGAAACGGAGCTCATGGGACGCACTTCGTCGACTGAAGCAGGGCGCGCCGCCCTCGAGCGGATGTTGGCGCGAAATCCCGATCTCGACGCAGTCTATTTTTCGAATGACGATTTCGCGGTCGGCGGTCTTTTTCATTGTATCGCTAACAACATCGCCGTGCCGTCGCAACTCGCCATCATGGGCTTCAACGGCCTCGACATCGGCCGCTTCGCACCCCAGCCACTGACGACCCTTCGCACGCCGCGCACCGAAATCGGCGAGATCGGCGCGCGCATGGTGATGGAACAGGGAGGCGCGAAAATCGTCGACGTTCCGTTCGAACTTGTCAGGGGAGCCACCACCTGACCGATGCGGGAGGCATCGGTCCCATCCGATTCATTGCCAAGGGAGGAAACGAAGATGATTGCAAGAACCGTTCTGGCACTGGGCGCCGCGCTCACGGTTACCGCAGGGAGCATACCGTATGCCGCGGCGCAATATCCCGACAGGCCATTGACCCTGATCGTGCCATGGGGCGCGGGCGGAGGCACCGATGCCACCGCGCGCATCATCGGCGCCGGCCTCGAACGGGAACTCGGTCAGCCGGTCAGCGTGGTGAACCGGACCGGCGGTTCCGGCGTTGTCGGCCATTCCGCCATCGCCGAGGCGGAGCCGGACGGCTACACGATCGGCATCGCGACCGTCGAGATCGGCATGATGCACTGGCAGGGCCTGACGGAACTGACCTACGCGAACTACATGCCGCTCGCCCTGATGAATGAGGATGCCGCCGGGGTCCAGGTGCTTGCCGATTCCGAATACGACACGCTGGAAGATCTTCTGGACGCGATTGCCGGTTCGCCCGCCGGAACGTTCCGCGCATCGGGAACCGGCCAGGGCGGCATCTGGCATCTGGCGATCGCCGGCCTGCTGAACGATCGCGGCATCGATCCGGTGAATGTGCCTTGGGTGCCGAGCGATGGCGCGGCATCCGGCTTGCAGGATCTGATGGCCGGCGGCGTCAACCTCGTTCCCGTCTCGCTCGTCGAGGCGCGCGGGCTGATCGAAGCCGGCCGCGTCAAGTCGCTCGGCCTGATGGGCCCGGAACGCGCCGAACTTTTTCCTGATGTGCCGACCCTGTCTGAAGCGATCGGCTCCGACTGGCAGATCGGCGCATGGCGCGGCATCGTCGGTCCGCAGGGTTTGCCCGATGACGTCGCCACGCGCCTGATGGATGCACTCGAAGCCGTCTACAACAGCGAGGACTACCAGAACTTCATGGCCGCGCAGGGCTATGGCGTGCGCTGGGCCAGAGGCGAAGAGTTCGGGGCGTTCATGGAACAGGCCGACGCTTCGCTCGGCGAAACGATGGAGGCGGTCGGGCTCGCGCAATAAGCCCGGACGGCGGAGCCTGTCGGCCGGACGGCCGGCAGGCGATCGATCAAGTCTGCAAGCGGTAGGGCGGAGGTCCTGATGCGGTTCAGCGACACGATGCTCGGCATCGTGCTCCTTTTTCTCGGAGCCGCCATAGCTATCTATGCGCGCACCTTGCCGGCTGTACCCGGACAGCAATATGGCGCGGCGGCCTTTCCGACGCTGATAGGGCTGGCGATGGTCTGCTGCGCGCTCATTCTGTTCGTCAAGGGATGGCAGGCGGGACGGCTGCCGCTGGTCGCGCGAACCGAATGGACCCGTCAGCCGGGCGCATTGCTTGCCGTTCTCGTCACGATCCTTTGCATCATCGCCTATATCTTCCTTGCCCGTCGTGTCGGTTTCGTGCCGATTTCCTTCGCGATGCTCCTCGTCCTGTTTCGATTGCTGTCGGTCTCATGGGGCAAGGCGATTTTCTTCGCCGTCGCGGCGACGATGGCCACCGACTATGTCTTCCGCAGCCTGCTGCTGGTTCCATTGCCGTTCGGCGTGATGCCACGGCTGCCCTGGTAGGAGGAGGGCGGAATGGACGCGATGTTCCAGGCATTCGGGCTCGTTTTCACCTGGCAGGTTCTGACGACCGTCACGGCAGCGGCCCTGTTCGGTCTGCTCGTCGGAGCGGTTCCGGGCCTGACCGCCACGATGGCGACGGCTCTTCTGGTGCCGCTGACCTTCTTCATGGATCCGATTCCCGCCGTCGGCGCGATGGTGACCTGCGCGGCAATGGCGATCTTCGCCGGTGACATTCCCGGAACGTTGCTGCGAATGCCCGGTACGCCTGCCTCGGCAGCCTATACCAGCGAAGCCTATGCGATGACGCGTAAGGGGGAGGCGGAAAGGGCGCTGGGCGCCTGCGTTCTCTTCTCGGCGCTCGGCGGGCTTTTCGGCACGCTTGTCCTGATTTTCGCTGCACCGGCGCTGGCGGAGTTCGCGCTGAGCTTCTCGTCGCAGGAATATTTCTGGATGGCGATGCTCGGCCTCACCTGCGCGACCTTCATCGGGTCGGCCTCGCCGGTCAAGGGCATGGTCAGCCTGCTGATCGGTCTTCTAGTCGCGACGGTGGGCCTCAACAATGCGTCGGGCGTCCCGCGCTTTACTTTCGGCTCGACCGATCTGATGGCGGGCATCGACTTCATTCCGGCCATGATCGGATTGTTCGCCGTTTCCGAGGTCATGCGAACCATGGCGGCCGGGGCACCGTCCTGGGACAATGTCCAGGTCAAGGTCGGCAACATCTTCCGCGATTGGGGCGGGATGCTGGCCCACTACTGGCGCCAGCAGATCAGGGGAAACGTGACCGGCACGGCGATCGGCATCCTGCCGGGTGCGGGCGCCGATGTGGCGGCCTATGTGAGCTATGCGATCAGCCGGCGCTTTTCCCGAACGCCGGAAAAATACGGGAGGGGACATGTGGAGGGTCTCGTCGAGGCGACATCCTCCAACAACGCCGCGCTGTCGAGCGCATGGGTTCCCGCGCTCGTCTTCGGCATCCCCGGCGACACGATCACGGCGATCGTCATCGGGGTTCTCTATGTGAAGGGTCTCAATCCGGGGCCGACACTGTTCCTGTTCAATCCGCAGACGATCTATGCGGTCTTCCTGATCTTCATTCTCGCCAATCTGCTGATGATTCCCTTGGGATGGATGGTGATCAAGCTGGCGCGAGGTCTGCTGCGCACGCCGCGTTCGATCCTGATGCCGATCATTCTCGTCTTCTGCATCGTCGGCGCTTTCGCCTCCAACAATGCAGCCTACGGCATCGTCGTCATGCTCGTGTTCGGCCTTCTCGGCTTCTTCATGGAAGAAAACGACATTCCGATCGCCCCCTGCATACTCGGTATCGTGATCGGGCCGATCCTCGAGCACAATTTCATCACGACGATGATCAAGTCCGACGGCTCGCTCCTGACCTTCGTCAACCGCCCGATCGCCGCCGTGCTCGCTGTCGCGCTCGCCCTGATCTGGGCGTCCGTCCTGTATTCGACGTTCCGCAAAAGGCAGGAAGCATCCACATGAAGGCGCAAGGGTGTTGTGTCGGCAGCCAACGCACGATAGGAATGGCAGCGCTGCCAAATTACTGGAAATGACTCGCACGGGCGGCAATCGGGAGGGTTCAATCATGACGATGGGTGAAGGTCGAAAGCTGCGGTCGCGCGCCTGGTTCGACAATCCGCTGAACCCGGACATGACGGCGCTCTATCTCGAACGCTATCTCAATTACGGCCTGTCGCAGGAGGAATTGCAGTCGGGAAAGCCGATCATCGGCATCGCACAGACCGGCTCCGACCTGTCGCCGTGCAATCGTCATCACCTCGAACTCGCCAAGCGGGTGCGCGAGGGTATTCGCGAGGCGGGCGGCATCGCGATCGAGTTTCCCGTCCATCCGATCCAGGAAACCGGCAAGCGCCCGACAGCCGCGCTCGACCGCAATCTCGCCTATCTCGGCCTGGTCGAGGTGCTCTACGGCTACCCGCTCGACGGCGTGGTGTTGAACATCGGCTGCGACAAGACGACCCCCGCCATGCTGATGGGGGCGGCGACGGTCAACATCCCGGCCATCGCTCTTTCGGTCGGACCGATGCTCAATGGCTGGTTCCGCGGCGAACGAACCGGATCGGGCACCATAGTCTGGAAGGCGCGCGAGATGATGGCCGCCGGCGAGATCGACTATGCCGGCTTCATCAAGCTGGTGGCCAGTTCGGCTCCCTCCACCGGCTATTGCAACACGATGGGGACGGCGACCACCATGAACAGCCTGGCCGAGGCGCTGGGTATGCAGCTTCCCGGTTCGGCCGCGATCCCGGCTCCCTACCGGGACCGCCAGGAAATGGCCTACCTGACCGGCAAGCGGATCGTCGCAATGGTCGGAGAGGACTTGAAGCCGTCCGACATCCTGACGCGCGACGCCTTCGTCAATGCCATACGCGTCAATTCGGCCATCGGCGGCTCCACCAACGCTCCGATCCATTTGAACGCATTGGCGCGCCATGTCGGGGTGGAACTGACGATCGACGACTGGCAGACCTATGGCGAGGACGTGCCGCTTCTGGTCAATCTCCAGCCGGCAGGAGAATATCTGGGTGAGGACTACTATCACGCAGGCGGCGTGCCGGCCGTGGTCGCGCAACTGATGGCCAACGGCTTGATCGCCGCGGACGCGATCACCGTCAACGGGCGCACGATCGGCGAGAACTGCCGCGCCGCCGCGATCGAGGACGATCGCGTCATCCGGCCCTTCGACCGGCCGCTGAAGACCAATGCCGGCTTCCGGGTGTTGCGCGGAAACCTGTTCGACAGCGCCATCATGAAGATGTCGGTGATCTCGCAGGAATTCCGCGACCGCTATCTGTCCGACCCTGCTCGACCCATGGCATTCGAGGGGCGGGCGATCGTGTTCGACGGGCCGGAGGACTACCATCACCGCATCGACGATCCGGCGCTCGGGATCGACGAGCATTGCATCCTTTTCATGCGGGGTGCGGGGCCGATCGGCTATCCGGGTGCGGCCGAAGTGGTGAACATGCGCGCCCCGGATTACCTCATCAAGCGCGGCATCCACTCCTTGCCCTGCATCGGCGACGGCCGCCAGTCGGGAACCTCCGGTTCACCCTCGATCCTCAACGCCTCGCCGGAGGCGGCGCTCAATGGCGGGCTGGCGCTGCTCAGGACCGGCGACCGCGTCCGCATCGACCTGAAGAACGGCACGGCTGACATGCTGGTCGAAGACGGCGAACTGCAAGGCCGCCGCACCGAGCTCGAACGCCGGGGCGGATATGAGATTCCAGCGCACCAGACGCCCTGGCAGGAGATTCAGCGCGGCCTCGTCTCTCAGCTCGAAACGGGCATGGTGCTGGAACCGGCCGTCGCCTACCGCCGGCTCGCCCAGGGTGGTGTCGACGGCAAGATGCCGCTCGTTCCGCGCGACAACCACTGAAAGTTCAGGAGGGGAGGGAGATGCCGATGCGCATACTGGTTCTTGGCGGCGCGGGCATGATCGGCCGCCGGCTGATCGATGCACTTGTTGCCGACGGGACGCTTTCCGGGCGTCCGATCTCCGCGATCCATTGCTTCGACGTCGTCGAAGGCGGATTCGCCTCGCCGCTCGTTTCGACGAGCGCCGGCGACATTGCCGATGCGGATACGATCACGAACCTCGTCGAGGCCAGGCCGGACGTCATCTTTCATCTGGCGTCGGTCGTCTCCGGCGAGGCGGAGACCGATTTCGAGAAGGGGTATCGGATCAATCTCGTCGGGATGCAGAACCTCCTGGAAGCGATCCGGCTTGCGGGCGACGATTATCGGCCGCGCCTCGTCTTCACCTCCTCGATCGCCGTCTTCGGGGCGCCGTTCGAGGAACCGATCCGCGACACTTTCCTGCACGCGCCGCTGACGAGCTACGGGGCGCAGAAGGCAATCTGCGAACTTCTCATTTCGGACTACAGCCGCAAGGGCTTCGTCGACGGCATCGGCATCCGGCTGCCGACGATCGTGGTTCGTCCCGGCAAGCCGAACAAGGCAGCCTCGGGCTTCTTCTCCGGCATCATCCGCGAGCCGCTCGCCGGCGTCGAGGCGGTCTTGCCGGTCGGCGACGACGTACGTCATTGGGTGGCGAGCCCGGCGGCGGCGGTCGGTTTTCTCCTTCATGCGGCCACGCTCGACACGGCCGATCTTGGCGACCGGCGTTCACTGACGATGCCCGGCCTGTCGGTCACGGTCGGCGAGATGGTCGACACACTGCGCCGGATCGCCGGCGACGAAACGGTGGCGCTGATCAGGCGCGAGCCGGATGCGGCGATAAGCAGGATCGTCGCCGGCTGGCCGCGTGATTTTTCGGCCGAGCGTGCGGCGAATGCGGGCTTCAAGGCCGATCCGGATTTCGCGGCGATCGTACAGGCGCATATCGCCGACGAACGTGCCCGAAAACATGAGACCGGAGGAAACGCAACATGACCAGCGCACGCGAACAGATCGGCTTCATCGGTGTCGGCCTGATGGGTCATGGCATGGCGAAGAACATCGTCGAGGCCGGCTATCCGATGACCGTCATGGGCCATCGCAACCGCGCGCCCGTCGAGGATCTTCGCAAGCGCGGTGCAAGCGAGGCGGAAACGGTGGCCAATCTCGCCGCCGGGTGCGACATCGTCTTCCTGTGCCTTCCCGGCAGTCCGCAGGTCGAAGCGGTGGTCGGAGAAATCCTGTCGCCCAAGGGTGCGGTCCATACGATCATCGATTGTTCGACCAGCAATCCCGTCTCGACGCGCGATCTCGCCGCCAGATGCAAGGCGGCCGGCATCGCCTTTGTCGACGCACCGCTTGCGCGCACGCCGAAGGAGGCTTGGGAAGGCAAACTCGATACGATGGTGGGCGCCAGCGAGGCGGATTTCGCGCGGCTCGAACCGCTGCTCGGATGCTGGGCAGCTCGCATCGTGCGGGTGGGCGATGTCGGCGCCGGCCACACGGTCAAGCTTCTCAACAACTTCGTCGCGCTGGGCTATGCCGCGCTTTATGCCGAAGTGCTTGCGATCGGGGCCAGGAACGGCGTCGACGCCGCAACGTTTCGTGCCGTCATCGATGGCGGCCGGATGGATTGCGGCTTCTTCCAGACCTTCATGCAATACGCGGTCGACCGGAACCGCGACGCGCACAAGTTCACCTTGCGCAACGCGCACAAGGACATGCGCTATCTGACCGGCCTTGCCAGCGAGAGCGGCATTGCCTCGCACATGGCGTCGAGCGTGAAGAACAGCTTCGCGACCGCCGAAGGGATCGGACGGGGCGACGACTATGTGCCGATGCTTGCCGACATCGTCGCCGAACTGAATGGCATCGATCGCAAGCAAGGGGGCAAATGCGCATGAACCGCATCGATCTTCAGGGCCGCAAGGCCATCGTCACGGGGGGCGCGCGCGGAATCGGCTTTGCCACGGCCGAGCGGATGATCGCCAGTGGGGCGGCCGTCGAATTGTGGGACGTCGATGCGGCGGCCATAGGCGAAGCGGTCCGCACGCTTGGCGGACAAGCAAGCGGCGCGGTGGTCGAACTGACCGATGATGTCGCGGTCGCTGAAGCCGCGCGCAGGAGCTTCGAGGCCAGGCCGGTCGATATCCTGGTCAACAATGCGGGCATCACCGGCGGCAACGCGAAGACATGGGAACTCGCACCCGATATCTGGCGGCGCACGATCGAGGTCAATCTCGTCGCCCCCTATCTCATGTGTCATGCCCTCGCGCCGCTGATGATGACTTCGGGCTATGGCCGAATCGTCAATGTGGCGTCGATCGCCGGCAAGGAGGGCAATCCCAACGCCTCGCACTACTCTGCCTCGAAAGCCGGCCTGATCGCGTTGACCAAGTCGCTCGGCAAGGAACTCGCCGGGTCGGGAATCCTGGTGAACTGCGTGACGCCCGCAGCGGCCCGCACCGCCATATTCGACCAGATGACGCAGGAACATATCGACTACATGCTCGCCAAGATTCCGCTCAACCGTTTCGTCGAGCCGGCCGAGGTCGCGGCGATGATCACCTGGATCGCTTCCGAGGATTGCTCCTTTACGACCGCGGCGGTCTTCGACATATCCGGCGGGCGCGCCGTCTATTGAACCGGCGCGCCGCCCGGCATTCGCGCCGGACGGAAGGCAAAACATGCCAATCGAGCGCTTGACCTTCCAGTGGCTGGAAGCGCCATCTTCCTTTCCTGCTTGAAAGCATTGAAGGAGAAGCGGCCGTGAACGCTCCGTTCCGCAAAAGTCAAACTTCATCGACGACCTCGCTCACCGTGCAGGGCATGAGCTGTGCGTCCTGCGTCGGCGCCGTCGAAAAGGCATTGCGGCAGGTTCCCGGCGTCGTGAATGCGAGCGTCAATCTCGCGACGGAACGGGCAACGATCGCCGGTTCGGCGGATATGGCCGATCTGGTGGCCGCCGTCGCGGCAGCGGGCTACGAGGTCCGTCATAGCGAGAATGCCGAAGCGTTGTTCGAGAGCGCCGGCAAGCGAAAGGACGAGGAGCGCCGCGAATTGCGGCGTGATTTCGTGCTTGCAGCGGCACTCACACTGCCGGTTTTCATACTCGAAATGGGCGTGCATCTGCTGCCTTGGATCCATGGGCTTATCGAACGTTCGATCGGCATGAACTGGAACTGGTATATCCAGTGCGCGCTGACGACATTCACCCTGTTCGTGCCGGGTCTCCGTTTCTATCGGAAGGGTTTTCCCGCCCTGTTCCGTGCAGCGCCCGACATGAACTCGCTCGTCGCCGTGGGCACGGCTGCGGCCTATGGTTACTCGCTCGTCGCCACCTTTGCGCCGGGCTTACTGCCCGAGGGCACCGTCAACGTCTACTATGAGGCGGCCGCGGTCATCGTCACCCTCATCCTCCTGGGAAGGTATCTCGAAGCGCGGGCAAAGGGTCGGACGTCGGAGGCGATCAAGCGGCTAGTAGGAATGCAGCCGAGGACCGCGCGTGTGCGCCGCGGGGGCGGGGCCGTTGAACTGTCGATCGCGGAGGTCGCAGCGGGAGACGTCATCGACGTTCGTCCCGGCGAGCGCATTCCGGTCGATGGCGAACTCATCGAGGGAGAAAGCTATGTCGACGAATCCATGATCACCGGCGAACCCGTTCCGGTGGCAAAATCCCTGGGCAGCATCGTCGTCGGCGGCACCGTAAACCAGAAGGGCGCATTCTCGTTCCGGGCGACCGCCGTCGGCAGCCAGACCATGCTTGCACAGATCATCCGCATGGTCGAGGAGGCGCAGGGTTCGAAACTGCCGATCCAGGCTTTGGTCGACAAGATCACGCTGTGGTTCGTCCCCGCGGTGATGGCCATCGCGGTGCTGACCTTCGTCATCTGGCTGGTCTTCGGTCCGTCGCCTGCGCTGACATTTGCCCTCGTCAACGCCGTCGCCGTCCTCATCATCGCATGTCCCTGCGCCATGGGTCTTGCCACGCCGACATCGATCATGGTCGGCACCGGTCGCGGCGCGGAAATGGGCGTGCTCTTTCGCAGGGGCGAGGCCCTGCAATCGCTTAAGAACGCCAAGGTCGTCGCCTTCGACAAGACGGGAACGTTGACGGAAGGCAAGCCCTCGCTCACCGATTTCGAAACTGCCGACGGGTTCGATCGCTCCACGGTTCTGGGTCTGGTCGCTGCGGCCGAGTCGAAGTCGGAACATCCGATCGCCGGAGCGATCGTCGATGCGGCGCAGGCGGAGCGCATCGCTCTACCCCAGATCGCATCCTTCGAATCCGTGACCGGCCTTGGTGTTCGCGCCACCACCATAGACGGACTGCGCGTCGAGGTCGGCGCCGAGCGGTTCATGGCGGCTATCGGCGTCGACGTGACGGGCTTTCGCACCATGGCGGATCGGCTTGCCGCCGATGGAAGGACACCGCTCTATGCTGCGATCGGTGGAAAAGCGGCGGCCGTCATCGCGGTCGCTGATCCGGTCAAGGCCGCGACGCCACCTGTGATCGCCACGCTCCATCGTCTCGGCATCAAGGTTGCTATGGTTACCGGCGACGACTCGCGGACGGCACAGGCCATCGCCGGTCGTCTCGGCATCGACGACGTCGTCGCGGAAGTGCTTCCGGGCGGCAAGGTCGATGCGATTCGTCGCCTGAAGCGCGAGCATGGCGCGGTGGCTTTCGTGGGCGACGGCATCAATGATGCGCCGGCGCTCGCCGAAGCGGATGTGGGGCTGGCCATCGGAACGGGAACCGATATCGCGATCGAGGCTGCCGACGTCGTCCTGATGTCCGGAAGCCTGCAAGGCATTGCGAACGCCATCGCCCTGTCGAAGGCGACGATCGACAACATTCGGCAGAACCTGTTCTGGGCCTTCGCCTACAATGCGGCGCTGATCCCGGTCGCGGCCGGCATTTTGTACCCCGAATTCGGGATTCTCCTGTCGCCGGTCCTCGCGGCAGGCGCGATGGCTCTCTCGAGCGTGTTCGTTCTGGCAAATGCATTGCGCCTCCGGCGCTTTGCCGCCGCAACGACGGGCCTCGACGCCCGGTCGACAAGCTGAAACGCCGCGGCTCCAATCTAACGGCGATTCAAGCAGCGCCGTGAGACGTTCGTATACGCAATGCTCTTCGTTGTAAAAAAATCACCGGCGCACCGGTGGGATTGATACAGGTTGCGAAAGTAAGGACCTACCCAAAGAACGGTCAGTGAACCGCTTAGCCGTCCTTCCTGGCAATGCCTGTGCGGGTCATCTCGCCCCAATTGTTATCCTGGCGCAGGAACTGCCAATACCCCTTGATGCGCCAGATATTGTTGAGCTGGCGATAGCCGAAATTCTCGACAATCGCCGCAATGGTCAGGATTGCAAGATCGCGAGCACGAGGGAAGCGCTGGAGTTCGGCTTCCTCCAGGATCAGCGAACAGACGCTGATGACGATGCCATAGGTGAAGACGAGCGCGGTGAAGGCGAGAAAATAGTGCCACGACAAGATGCCGAGCAACCAGAAGAGCGGCATCAGGACATAGCCCAGCACCTCGGCGATCGGCCCCAGAACGTCGACGATCAGGATATGACCCATGCCGAGGAAGCCGATGCGGCCATAGCGCGGGCGAAACAACATCGAGCGATACCGGAAGAAGCCCTCCAACGCTCCGCGCTGCCAGCGTGAGCGCTGACGCGAGAGGACGGCAAGAGATTCGGGCGCTTCGGTCCAACATACCGGTTCGGGAATGAACTCGATCCGATAGTCGCGTCCGGCATCGATCATCAGTCTGTGCAGCTTGATGATGAGGTCCAAATCCTCGCCGAGCGAGCCCTTGGTGAAACCTCCGACCGCGACCACCTCGGCACGCCGGAACACGCCGAAGGCGCCGGAGACCAGCATCAGCGTGTTGATCCGGCTCCAGGCGAGCCGTGCCATCAGGAAAGCGCGGAGATATTCAACGACCTGGAAGAGAGGCAGCAGACGCCGCGGCAGGTGAATCTGCGTGACCCGGCCGTTCTCGATAGTCGACCCGTTGGCGACGCGGATCGTGCCGCCGACGGCGATGACGCGGACCGGGTCGTCGATGAAGGGCTGGGCAGCGCGCATCAGCGCATCGGGCTCCAGGATCGAGTCGCCGTCGATGACGCAGAAGATCGGCGCGCGGCATATGTTGATGCCGGCATTCTGTGCATCGGCCTTGCCGCCATTGGACTTGTCGACGACGAATAGCCGCTCCGTCATCGGTGACGAATAAATGCCGCGGATGGGCTGGTGCGCGAGCGCTTCCTCGTAGGGGCGGTTGACGCGCCGCAGGCCGAAGGCTTCGACGAGACGCTCCAGCGTGGCGTCCTTCGATCCGTCATTGACGACGATCACCTCGAAGTTCGGATATTCCAGCGCGAGCATCGAATGCACGCTCTCGACGATGTTGACTTCCTCGTTATAGGCCGGAACGATCAGCGCGATCGGAGGCGCGACTTCGCCGTAGCGGCGCCAAAGCAATGCCGAGCGCGCGACCGGGGGCCTCTTGGACAAGGCGTAGGCCGCCAACAGGAGTTGAGCGAGGTAGACGGTGGTCTGGGCCAGCCCGAGAGCGATGACCGCCCATGCGATGATTGTCGCGGCCCAGACGATCGCGGGGCTCCACGGCTCGATCATGCCGGCATCCCCTCCGACAGGACGAGCGAGGCCGTGCGCTGCTTGCGCGCGGTGCCTTCCAGCGCGACCGTGCGCAAGGTTGCCTCGCCCACCGGGCCGAGCCGCAGCAGGGATTGCGCGGCCTTGTAGCGAACGGTCCATTGCTCGTCGTCGAGAAGATCGGTCACAGCCTTCGCGGCATCCGGGTCGCCGAGCCGCCCGACGGCCTCGACCGCCTCCATGCGCACTTCCCAATCCGGGTGGTACAGCTTCGACAGGAGCAGCGGCAGAGAGGTACGCTGCCCGATCCGGCCGAGCGCGCGCAAGGACGCGGCGGCAACTTCCGGCACGCTGTCTTCGGCCGCCTCGACAAAGATCGACGGCTCGACGAGCCCATCGCGCCGCCAGAGCGCCTCGAGAGCCGAAGCGCGCAGGAAACCGGGCGCATCGCGCTGCCGCGTCAGGTCGCGCAGTTCGGCCGCGCTTTGCTCCGGCAGCAGCCCGAACAGTTCGGCCAGGCGCCGCGAGCGCTGTCCGCGGTAGCCGATCCGGTCGAGAAGTTCGCCAAGCGGCGGCACGGTGCCGATCTTGGCGAGTTCGATGGCGGCCGCGATGCGAACCTCGCGCGAGCGGTCCCCCTCCAGTCGTCCGCGCAGCGGACCGATCGCGACATCGGGCGCGTAGGCCGCGATCAGTTCGACCGCATGAAGCCGACGCACTTCGTCGCCGCGCTTCAATTCGCGTTCGAGAAAGTCCGGCTGGCCTGCGCGCAGCAGGGCCTGGAGCACCGCTTCGCGTTCCTCGCCGCGGACGAGCCCGAGAAATTCCGAACTCGCATCCGCGGTGACGCTTGTCGATGCCTGCGCCGCAACCGCCAGGAACGCGTCGACGTCCTTGTCGTGGGCAAGGCAGATCATCGCGGTCATGATGCGTCGACGGCTTTCCGCGTCGCGCTCTTCCCGGCGCGCGGCGACGACGCGCCTCAGAACGAGGATCACCATGACGAGGATCGAAATCGCGCTCAGGATCAATGACAGGGTCCAGATCAGAACGAGCACGATCAGAACCTCAACGAGAGCCCGATGCCGAACGTGTCGCGATCGAAGGTCTCGCGGCGCTCATGCGCATAGCTGCCGGTGAGCGTCAGCCGGTCGGTGACGTCGAAAGCCAGACCGCCGAAAACGGTCTCGGTCTCGTCAAGTTGACCGTCGGAAATCTCGGGTGCGTCGGCATAGCCCGCGAAGAGGCGCAGCCGCTCCGTCGCGGTCCAGTCGGCGCGGAGCAGAAAGCCGTCCGCCACGGTGCCGCGGTCGTCCTCGGCGTGAATCCAGCGCGCGGTGAAGCCGAACCGCTCGTCGGCTGTGAACACCTGGACGCTCGGCGCAAAGGTCCAGACATTGGCGAGCGCGAAGGTGTCGTAGCGGGAATCGATGCCGAAAATGGCCGGGCCAGTCACGGACGTTCCGTCGAAAAGGCGCCAAGTCCCTCCAATGCCGAAAGACGATCGGGCGAGGAAGTCGGCATCGGGCGTCGCAGCAGCAAGTCCGTGGACGGCGATCCGATCGGTCAGGCGATGATCGATGCGTCCCTCGACCTGCCAGTCGTCAGCGCCGGAACGACGTGCGTGGCGAACACGGCCGCCGACGCTCGTGCGGTCGGTCGCCCGATAGGACAGGCCCGCCGCGCTGTCGGTCCAGGAGGAGCGGCCGCCGGAAAGTGCGCTCGCTTCCGTTCCGATGTCGAGACGCCATCGGCGCGCATCGGATGCGCTGGCGGCGGCGGCCGATGTCTGAAGATCGCGGAACTCGGCATTGTCGGGATTTGCCGCTACAAGCGGTTCGATCAGACTGCGCGCGCGTTCCGCATCGCCTTCACGCAACGCGATCTGCGCGAGGCCAAAGGTGGCGTCGGAATAGGCCGGCGCGATGGCGAGTGCGTCCTCGAAGGCCGTCCGCGCGCCGGCCGTATCGCCCGCGCCCAGGCGAGCGAAGCCGAGTTGCACCAGCGCGTCCGCATTGCCGGGCTCAAGCGCGAGCGCGCGCTCGAGCGACACAATGGCAACGTCAAATCGCTGCTCCTGACGGGCGGTGACACCTTCTTCGTAGAGTTCGGACGCGGTTTGCGCGGCGGCCGGCAACACAGTCAGCGAACCGGCAAAGAGGGCTGCAGCGATGCGGGAGATTCGACGCATGGTCGCCTAGCCGCGCTTTTGCCGGGCGAGTAGCCGGGAGAGGCGCGCCATCAGTTCATCCGGAATGAAGGGCTTGACGAGATAGTCGTCGGCGCCCTTGTCCAGCGCCGAGACGATGTCGGTCTCCGACTTGCGGGCCGTCAGCATGATCAGCGGAATGTCGGCAAGCGCGGTATTCGCCTTGAGGCGGCTCAGGACCTCGAAGCCATCCACGCGCGGCATCATCGCATCGAGTACGATCGCCGCCGGGCGCACCTCGTCCGCCTTCTCCAGCGCTTCCGCCCCATCGCAGGCAACAGCGACCTCGAAACCCTTTGCACGTAGCCGAAATTCCATCAGTTCAATCAGCAACGGGTCATCGTCGCAGACCAGGATCGTCTTCATATCGCTCATCTGTCCCTCGCGTCGCATCCGCCATGCGACGTTGATTCTGATAGCGCGATTAACCCATGAAAAGCCAGCCCGCGAAAGTACGGCCAGGCCGAGAGGGTTTCGGTCAGGCGCGTGCGCGCCGCCGCCAGGCCGGCGAGATCGCCGTCGAAGGTGGTGCGCAGCGGATCGGTCACGACCTCGTGACTGAACGCGTAGACCTTGCGACCCGGGCTTTCATGGACAGGGCCCGGGTGAAGCTCGACCGTCGATATCGGCCCGGCGAGCAGCGCGACCTCGCCTGCTTGCGCCCGCCGATAGATGCGGTGATGCTCGATCGGCAGCGGGCCGTTTTCCAGCGCGATCCGGACACCGATCGACTCCGATGCAGCAAATTCGAGCCAGGGCGCGGAGATGTCCTCGATTGCGCCAAAGTCAGTACGATAGGCCATGACGACCAAATCATCGACATGAGCGACAGCTTTCGTCAGGGCCGTTCTCGCCGTTGGATCGCCCATCATCCAGAACGGCACGACTACGGAAACCGGCGCATCGAAAATGCCTCGCAGTTCGACGATCAGCTCCGCCCAGGCGCGCCAGCTCGTTTCGGGATCGGCGGCATGGGCGGCAAGAAGGTAGGGCTCGACGTCGTATTGCACGCCTGCGATCAGACCGGGATGCTCGCGCCGGAACGCCGCCAGCCTCGTCGCCCTCAGGACCGCGTTGCGACGGCCATGGTCCAGAACCATTGCCGGGTCGCCTTCGACGGCGACAATGCGCACGCCTGCATCACGGAAATGCCGCAGAAAGTCCGTCCACGGATCGAACGTCGTCGAATCGCCGAGCGGCAATTGGAGGTAGATTTCATCGAGGCCGGCGGCACGCAACTTCTCGAGCAGCGCGTCCGGACAGTCGAGCCAGCCTGCTGCATCCCAAATCCACGCTCCATGGGTCGCATCACGCGCAACCCGGCGCGGTTCAAGCGTCAAGGAGGCGATCTCGACATGCGTCCCGCCGGTGGGGCACAGAAGGACGAGTTCGGCATCGCCCGTCGCCACGCCGGCCGGCACGAAAATGCGGTTGGACGATGGGTCGTAGGAGCCGATCAAATCGGCCGGACGGCTGGCATCACCACCTTTGCGCACCAAAGCCAGACCGACGGTTTCGAGGTGCCCGTCGACTACGATCTCGAACGCTGCCTCCTGCGGAAAGCGGCCGGCAAACGAGAAGACAGCGCCCGCGGGAAAATCCCCCTTTGTGCAGGCGATCGTCATTCGATCCCCCGCCACGATCTCGACCCGTTCGCCGCGGCCGAACGGGCGCGGCGTCGCGTCGGCCAGGATATCCGCGCGAAATGGCAACGGCTCGCGACCGCCTGCCTCCGGACGCTCGGTCTTGGGAACATAAGCGAGTTGAGGATCGAAGCCCGCCGCCCCACGCGTCCCCTGCAACGCGATCGTGTCGGGTGCCGGGCCGGGCGAAAAAATCGGGGCCTGCCAGATCGGCGGTGGGTCGACAGCGCTCAACTCGTCCATCGTCTCGCCCGCTTGAACCGTTTCAGCCGAGCACGTCGCCAGCAATGCCAGGGCGAACAGCCTCGGCAATTGCGGCGTGAATCTCACCGATTGCCCTCATCATCCAGCAGTCGGGACACCTGGGCGGCGAGTGTCATCGGATCGAACGGTTTGGGGATGACGCCCCGCGCACCGAGCGCCATCAGTTCCGCGACCTGATGCGTCTGCGTGCGGGCCGTGATGAAGACAACCGGGACGTGGCCAAGATCGGGATCCGCCCGCGCCGCCGAAAATGTAGACGGTCCGTCCATTCCGGGCATCATGACGTCGAGCATGATCAGATCCGGCGAAAAGCATCTTGCAACTTCCAGCCCTTCCCTGCCCGACGCGGCGGACCTGATTTCGAAGCTCGGATCGAGTCCGAGCGCCATCTCCGCTATTTCGCGAATGTCGTCCTCGTCGTCGACATAGAGGATTTTCGGCATCGATTTCTCTGTTCAACCCCGCTCGGTTCGGTCTGCAAGTATCGCGCGTACGGAGCGCGCCACGTCGATCTCGGACCTCTTTGTCTTCGTCATGACGGACTTGACCTTATTTGCGAGGGCGCCGTCTAGATCCGCCGCGGAAAAGATGATGACGGGTGTCGCGTCGTCGAGGACGCCGAGAAGATCGAGACCGGACCCGTCCGGCAATCCGATGTCGAGGATGACCAACTCAAAGCTTTGCTTCGCCAAATGCTCGCGAGCTTCGGCAAGATTGTGTGCGAACGTCACGACGACGTCGTTGCCCAGTCCGGCCGCCATTACCTCCAGAACGTCTTGGTCGTCCTCGACATGGAGGATGCGGGGGCGATGACGAGATTGCACGGCAACGATCTTCTGGACCGAAGCGTGAAGACGCTCGGGGTCGACAGGCTTGGCGAGCCAGTCAATGATGCCAACCGCGGCTCCATTCAGCGACTTGCGCGCCTCATCGGGAGCCGCAGACAGTACGATGATGGGAATATTGCCGTTGTGGTGCGAATTGCGCACCTCGTTGAACAGGCGCACGCCCGAATCGCCGGCGAGGTCAATGTCGAGCGCAATCGCCGCATAAGTCCGGTCGCGCAGCAACGACTGCGCCGACGAGAAGTCGGGCGCGTGGTCCGCCCCGTATCCGTCCCTTGCAAGAAGCTTCGCGATGATCGATGCGGTTTCCGCGTCGTCTTCGCAGATGAGGATGCGCGTCGCCTCGCGCGTCTGGAGCGATCCCGACTTTGCGAGCGTGTCGTCGGAAGCGAGCGGCAAGGTGACCTTGAAGGTCGTGCCGGCGCCCTCGGTCGTTTCGAAACCTATCGCGCCCGACATGTTCTGGACGAGTGCTCGGGTGATGCTCAAACCGAGCCCGGTGCCACCCTTCTCCCGCGTGTTGGACGAATCCGCCTGTTCGAACTTGCCGAAAATCCGGTCGCGGAAGGCGGGTGGTATGCCTGCTCCCTGATCGCTGACGGCGATTTCCACGTGGTTGTCGAGATGGGCAAGGCGCAATTGCACGATGCCCGCCGGCGGCGAGAACTTGATCGCATTCGACAAAAGGTTCGTGACGACCTGGTGCATCCGGTCGGAATCGACGTCGACGACGGAGCCGGGCGCATCATCGACGAGAACGATGCGTATCTGGCGATCGGGCATGTAGTTGTTGGCCGCCTCGATGGCCTGTTCAACGATCGGACGCAGCGCGTGGCGCTGCATGTCGAATATCAGCTTCCCCGACTCGATTTTCTCCATGTCGAGAATGTCATTGATGAGCCTGACCAACCTCTCGCTGTTGGTGTGGGCGATGCGCACGAGATTTTCCGCCTTGGGCGGCAGCGCGCCCGCAATGCCGGCCGAGACGAGACCAAGCGATCCCCGAATGGAGGTCAGCGGCGTGCGTAGTTCATGGCTGACGGTGGAGATGAATTCGTTCTTGATCTCCTGGTTGCGCCTCTCTTCGGTGACGTCTCGATTGTGCGTGATGACACCAATTATCCGGCCGGTTTCGTCTCGCAACGGCGCCTTGAGCGTTGAAAGCCAGCCGTCGGTACCGTCGTCAAGATGAATGCGCTGGTCGAAGCGGCGCGCCTCACCATTGGCGAGGATTTTTTGTTCATCGTCCCTAAAGATCGTGGCGACCGATGCCGGATAGAAATCGAAGTCGGTCCTGCCGATCAAATCGGCAACTGAGCCGGCGCGCATCAATCTTGCCGTCGGTGGATTGGCGGCCAGGAAACGCCCGTTGAGATCCTTGACGTTCAGGCAATCGGGCAATTCATCCACCATGGAGCGGTAAATGAGGTTCCGGCGCGTCAGTTCACGCTGGCGGCCATCCCGATACAGGGCAGACGAAATGAGCAAGGTAGCCGCGAAGGACAGAGTCGACACCGGCAGCCCTGTCTCGCTGAACATTGTCAGCCTTCCGCCCTGAGGCAAAAACAGAAAACTCAAAAGCGTGCACATGGGAACGATGAAGGCAACAATCAGGACGTCCGAAAAACGTAAAGATCGATGGCTCGTATGGCTGTGCGCAATGAGCCCCACTGCATAGGCCAGAATTATGGAAATCATTCCAGCAAAGAGGCCGGCACCCCCCAACGAGGTGCGGTAAGCCAAGGCGAGGCCGGCGCTGACCAGAGCGGCCGGCATTCCGCCAAAAAGCCCCGCCGCCGAAATGAGCGAAGTTCGCAAGTCGAAGATCACGCCCGGCACGGCTTCGGATGCCATCGCCATAGAGGCAATGGAACCGGCGCCCATTACGGCCCCGAATGTCAGCGATCGCCAATATGTGTCTTGGTAAGAGAAGAAATCCGACAGGCGTTCCCAGGCGAGCAGCGCAATGGCGATCAGCGCGACATTTGCAAAAAGCGGCTGCCAGATATCGGGCATGAACGTACCTTTCGGCGAATGCACGGGCGGTAATAACCCGATGGTGATTGACGTAATGTAAATCTTGCCCCGGGCGGTCAGAAACTCGGGAAGATCGCCGCCAATTCGAGCCTCAGCCGGCGGTCGTCGGTGTGAATATCGCTCGCCTCGGCGAGAGGATCCATGCAACGGATGTGAGCGGGTTGGGAATATGCTGCGCCAGAGCCGGCAAGGGCAACCCGTTCTGATCGGCATTGGAAACGTGTTCGCCGGCAGGTCGAAGGCTTTGTGCAATCACTTCAGCTAAGAACGCGGGCCGGAGCATCCGATGGTCGGGAACCCGGCAATTCCGACAGGAGGTCACCAATGCGCGCAAAGTGCTGTTTTTGCGCCTCGAGCGTTTGCAAACGCTTTTCGCATTTGAGAATGGTGTCGCTGTGCTGGTCGACGGAAGCGGCCAACTTCGCGCTCAATGGCCTTTCATCCAGGGCCTCGAGCGCCATGCCCGCATCGCGCCGGCTTTCGTCGTACCGGCGGCGCAGCCCTTCCTGTTCCCGCTCGACCTCGTCGCGGACTGAGGTCAACGTCGTGGACAGCCGCTCGAAGCGTTGCCTGTCCGTGTCGGCGTCCCGGGAGGGAGACCGGCTGCGAAAGGCGTTGAAAAGATTCATCTATTCGTTCCTGCGCGTTTCATACAGTTGAAATGGTGGAATTGCGCCGTGCGAGTGCTTCTTCCCAGGCGAGCGCGTGGGCGACGATGCGCTTCAGGTCGTCGTGCTCGGGCTGCCAGCCGAATTCGGATCGCGCGCGGTCCGAATTCGCGACCACCCTTGCCGTGTCGCCCGGACGACGGCTGGCCAAACGCACGTCGAACTCCACGCCGCTAACGTCACTGACCGCGCGGATAACCTCGCGAACCGAGTATCCACGACCATAGCCGCAATTTGCAACGAGGTTTCCGCCTCCGCCGCGTAATCTCAGCAGCGCCAGATAGTGCGCGTTCACGAGGTCTGAAACGTGGATATAGTCGCGAATGCAGGTTCCGTCCGGCGTCGCATAATCGGTGCCGTAGATGTCAATGCCCTTGCGCTTGCCCAACGCGGCCTCGGCGGCGACCTTGATCAGGTGCGTGGCGCCCCGGCTCGACTGGCCGGTCCGTCTGTCCGGATCGGCGCCGGCGACGTTGAAGTAGCGAAGCGCCGTGTAGCGCAGTTCGTGTACCGCGGCCGCATCGCGCAACATCAGTTCGGTCATCAGCTTCGAAGTGCCATAGGGAGATCCAGGAAGGGTCGGCGCATCCTCTGCCAACAGGGATTGTTCGGTCGAACCGTAAACGGCTGCCGTCGAGGAGAAGATGAAGTTCGCGACGCCGTTGCGGACGGCCGAGGCGATCAGCGCGCGGGACTTGATGGTATTGTTCAGATAATAGCCGAGCGGATCGGCAACGGAGTCGGGCACGACGATCGAACCTGCGAAATGGATGATGGCGTCGATCGAATGTTCGCTCATGATCCGGTCGACCAGATCGTCATCGGCAATGTCGCCCAAGACCAGCTTGCAGTTGATGGGCAGCGCCCAGTCGAAGCCGGTCGACAGATTGTCGACCACGACCACATCCTCGCAGGCTTCGACCAGCTTCCATACCATGTGGCTGCCGATATAACCGGCACCACCCGTTACAAGAATCGTCATCCTGGCTCCTTGTCTAGACACGAATCTTCATGGTCACCGCGTTTGCTGCGGCAGTGAATTGCGGTTGGCCGCCGAGCTCGGAGGTGTCGCGACCGGAAGCCCTTTGCTGGCGTTGAGAAAAAACGTCAGGGCCGCGAAGCGGCTTATGAGGTGCAGGCCGACGATCGCCGCGACGACGGCGATGACCGGCTGAATGAAGAACGAGACCGGATAGAGCTCCGATCCATAATTGCCAAAAACCCTACGCAGAAGGATGCCGCCGAAGACGAAGACAATCGCGTGGCTGCAGAACAGGAAAAACGCGTAAGGCTCGAACCGGATCAGCAGCGAGCCGAAGCGCGAGCGGCGCAGGACGCCCGTCAGAAGCCAGCATCCAGCGGCCATGGACACGCGCAGCAGCGTATCCAGCACGATGCGCAGCGTCTCGTTCATCTCACCGATCGACACACGCTCGATGCGCAATGCGAGAAAGATCGCCACCATGATGGCAAGCCCGGCGAGGAACGGTCGCAACACGCGGTCGAGCGGCCATTCGCCGATATCGGCCAGGCGCAGCCACATGCCGATGGCGAAGAACAACAGCAATTGCGGCCGCTGCATGAGATACCAGTCTGTCCCGAACAGCGTATAGGCTACCAGCACCACGAACACTGCCGGCGCCGAACGGCGCAGGCCGAGCAGCAGAAGCGGCGAGACGAGGCAGCAGACGAACAGGTCGCGCAGGAACCAGAGCGGGACGACCAGTGGCCATTCGGTCAGTGCGAGAAAGGCATTGGCGATGCCGAGCGGCGTCGCCTGCAGCATGTCGCGCCAATTGTCCGAAAGCACGCCATAGGCGACAAGCAGCGCAAGCATCAACGCATTCCACGAAACAAGCGGAACGACGAGGGTGCGCAACTTGGCGGCAAGGACGCGCGCCGGGCCCGCCTTGACGAGGCTGGAAACGATGAAATAGCCCGAGACGATGCCGAGCAGGGAAACGGAACTCAGTCCGATCAGCCGCGTGAGGACGAAATAGACGATGTCGAAAAACCCGGCCTCGCGATCGTAGACGTTCTCGGCTATGCCGGGCTGCACGTGGACGAAGGTCATGAAAGCGATGCACAGCGTTCTCGCGATCGCGACACGTTGCGACATGGAGTTCGACACAGGTGGAACGGCGTAAGGTGCAGGATGGGTCTGCAACATCGACTTCTCCGGTCTTGCATGGGCCTGCCGCGCCTCTCGCTGATGCGGACGTGTTCGGGCGTGAGGTGAAGGCATGACAGGCTGGAAGCTGCCAAGGCTGTTCTCTTCCGGGTCTTCCGAAGCGGACCGGACCCATGGTCCGGAGCGGATTCGTCTCGATATCGACGGGCTCGTCGTCTACGCCGTCGGCGACGTGCATGGCTGCCTCGACGAGTTGCTGGCACTCGAAGCGGTGATCGCCGACGACGCATCGCGGATTGCCGATGAAAAGCTGATCATCATGCTCGGCGACTATGTGGATCGTGGCCCGCGCTCCTGCGACGTGCTGGAGCATCTGTCGCGGCCGCCACCACCGGGCTTCGACCGCATCTGCCTGATGGGCAACCATGAGCGGTTCATGCTCGACTTCCTCGACGGCCGGATCACGCTCGCCGACTGGCTGACGGTCGGCGGACTGCCAACGCTTGCCTCCTATGACATCGAAGCCGGCAATTTGCGGGCGCTGGGCTCCGATCCGGCACGCATCGGTGCCAAGGTGCGTGCGGCCATCCCCGCGCATCACGTAAGCTTGCTGCGCGCGATGCCGATCCTCGTCGATACCGGTCATTTTCTGTTCGTCCATGCCGGCATCCGGCCCGGCGTCGCGCTCGAGGACCAGCGCGACGAGGACCTGCTCTTCATTCGCAAGGCGTTTTACGAGGCTTCGCACCGCCTGCCGCGCTACGTCGTCCACGGCCACACGCCGATCGACACAGCCGAACGAACCGGCCGTCGAATGAACCTCGACACCGGCGCATTCAAGACCGGGCGGCTGACCGCGCTGCGCATCTGGCAGAAACGCGGCCGCTTTCTTTCGAACCACCACTAGCCGCTCTGCTCGCCATAATAGGCGGCATAGCGATGGAAGTAGCGCTCCGCGCCACCCGCCGATCCGTATTTGGGCAAGCGCTTCATGTCCGTCTTGTTCAAGATGACGCCCATCGTCCTGGCGGCGATCAGCGGTTCGCCCTGCAGGGTCCGCCGGACAAGGGCGCGGGGGGTCGCGCCCCATTCGGCGACGAACAGGAAACCGTCGGCGAGCGGCGCAAAGGCGCGGGCATCGATCACGGGACCGAGCGGCGGCAGATCGATGACGATATAGTCGAAATGACTGCGCATCTCCTCGAGCATCGTGCCCATCGCCTGGCCGGAAAGCAGTTCGCTGGTGTGCGACAGCCTTCCGCGGACGACCGCCGGGAGGATCGACAGGCCTGTCTTCTGGTCAGCCAGAAGCGCATTCTGCCAGGCAACGCGTCCGACGAGCGCTTCGACCAGTCCGGCCTTGGGCTGCGATCCGAGCCGGCGGCTCAAGCCCGGATTGCGCAGATCGCCGTCGATCAGGACCGTGCGGGCGCCATTGGCCGCAAGCAGACCGGCGAAGTTCGCGGCCGCCGTCGTCTTGCCCTCGCGCGGCAGGACGGACACGAAGCCGATGACCTTCGAGGGCTTGTTGGGTAAGAGGACGTCGCTAGCCAGCTTGGCGCTGCGCAGCGTGTCGGCGAAAAGCGAGGCGGGGGAAAAGACCGCGACTCTCAGAAGGCTCGACCCGGTATGGTCGAGCGCGCTCGGCTCGCCGGTCGGCGTGCTTGCCTGCGTCCGCGTCGAGCGGGTCGAACCCAAGAGCGGCAGGTAGCCGAGAAAATCGAAGCCGAGCCCGTCTCGGACGTCGTCGCCGGTCCGCAGGAAGCGTTCGCGAAATTCCAGCAGTCCGCCGATGCCGGCACCCGCCATCAGGCCCAGCGTCACGAAAAGACCGAGTGCGAGCGTCTTGCTCGGGCTCGAGGGCGAAACCGGGTTGTTCGCCTGCGAAATCACCCGGGCCTCGGCGATCGGAAAGGATTGCTGCTGCGAGGCCTCCTCGTAGCGGGCGAGGAACGTTTCATAGAGCTTTCCAAGCGCGGAGGATTGTTGCTCCAATTCGCGCAGCTTGACCATCGACTGGCCGGTCGCCGAACTTTCGCCGCTCATCGTCCCGACATTCTCGCGCAGCGAAGCCTCGCGGGTGCGCGCCACCTCGTATTCGGTTCGGTAGCTTTCCGTGACCTGGCGCAGCTCCTTAAAAATCTGGCGACGAAGCTCTCTCCCCTGATTGCGCAGAGCGGCGGCCTGCGGATGGTCCTCGCCAAACCGTGCCTCGATCTCCTGCGCGCGCTCGGTAATCGACAGATAGCGTGTCTTCAGATCGGTCAGGGCAGATCCTTGCGCCAGATCGGTTGGAATGATCGCATTGTCGACTGCGCTCTCCTCGCCGCTGTCGATGATCGCCTTGTACTGGTCGTAGCGCGCGCGCGCATTGGCCGTCTCGGCCTGTGCTAGAACGAGCTGGTTGTTGAGGTCGGACAGTTGCTGCTCCGAAACGAGTTCGCCGCGGGCAGCCGTCAGACCGTTTTCCGCGCGAAATCGTTCGGCCGCCATCGAGGCGGACAGCCAGTCGCTGCGCAATTGATCGAGGCGCCCCTGGAGCCAGGTGACGGCAAGTTGCGTCGCGTCGAAATTCGCATCGAGTTGGTCCGACAGATATTGTTCGGCATAGGCACGCGCGACCGATCCAGCGATCTCGCGATCCTTGGCGCTGTATTTCACGTCGATGACGAAGCTGCGTCCGACGCGTTCGGCAACAAGGTTCTGTTGGAGGATCGCGGAAGCACGCCCGATGCGCGCCTCTTCGGTCGGTTCGCCGGCACTTGCACTGCCTGAAAGCAGGCGTGCGAGCGAGCGGAGCTGACTGCGCAGCCAGCCCTGCGGAGACTGCGGCGGATCGAGAAATGCTGGATTGTCGTGCAGGTCGAGCGTCTCTACGACGACGCGGGCGAGCCGCGCCGACTTCAGGATCTCGACCTCGCTCGCGACCATGGAGTCGGCCTGGCTCGGCGCGGGCCGGGCTTCCCGTTCCTCGGTGAACTTGGTCAGGTTCTCGTCGAGCAGGATGCGTGTCGCGGCCGTGAAGGTCGGCGGCGTCACCAGCAGAAATACGCCCCCCAGCACCAGTCCCAGCACTGCACAAAGCGCAACGAGGGACAGGCGTCGGCGCGTCATCGCCAGCAGGCGATCGAGATCGATGAACTGGTCGGAATCCGCCGGCCTCGTCAGCCGGCGGGTATCCAGGGGGGTATTGCTGTGGTGCATGACGGGGTCGCGCCTGCGGCGCGTCTCGCTTTCTGGTCCGGCTCAGGCCGAGCGGTTGATGCGGGAAGCAGCGCCGGCATGAGCGGCGACAAGCTCCGCGATCGGCCCGAGAACCAGATCGCGAAGGTCGTCGCGCGTAAGTGCCATCGCCACATTGGCCTCGATGAAGCCCGCCTTGGAACCGGTGTCGAACATGCGTCCGCCGAAGGGCGCCGCATGGAAGGGCTGGACACGCGCAAGGCGCGCCATGGCGTCGGTCAACTGGATCTCGTTGCCCGCGCCGCGCTCCTGCGTTTCCAGAAGGTCGAAGATTTCCGGCTGCAGGATGTAGCGGCCGTTGATGTAGTAGTTCGATGGCGCCTGCGACGGCTTGGGCTTTTCCACCATCCCGGTGATGGCGAAACCGGCGGCGACGGGACCGCCCTTGCCGACAATGCCGTATTTGGCGGTCTCGAGCGGATTGCACTGCTCGACCGACAGCACGTTGCCGCCGGCCTCACGGTAAAGCTGCATCGCTGTCGCAAGGCAGCCGCGAGCGCCGAACGAGACCATGTCGGGCAGCAATAGGGCGAAGGGCTCGTCGCCGATCAGGTCGCGCGCGCACCAGACCGCGTGGCCGAGACCATGCGGGGCCTGCTGGCGCGTGAAGCTGACGCGACCCGCATCGAGTTGAAGAGCCTCGATCGCGGCCAGTTCGGCGCTCTTGCCGGCCCGGGTCAGCGTTTCGATGAGTTCGGGCTGGATATCGAAGTGATCCTCGATGACGTGCTTGTTGCGGCCGGTGACGAACACGATGTGCTCGATCCCCGCCTCGCGCGCCTCGTCGACTGCGTATTGCACGACGGGACGGTCGACGATGGTCAGCATCTCCTTCGGCATCGCCTTCGTAGCGGGCAGGAACCGCGTGCCGAGGCCCGCAACCGGGATCACCGCTTTTCTGACTTTTTTCATCTGGTCTTCCATTCCATCATGTTGAGCACCCCGCCCTTTCGTCGCCCTCGAAACTCCTATCCATCCCCCGCCATGGCGGAACGTCGCCCGGCAAGGCGGCGCAGCCGGGCCATGATGGGCATCTTCAGCAGGCGGATCGCGGCCGGATCGGATAAAGCCGCCTGCACCGCGCGATGCGCCGAGCGCGCCTTGAGATGGGCGACGATGTCGAGGAACGTGGCCGCCTCGCGAAGACTGCGCGTGCGACGCGCCTGGGCGACCATGGCCGCGTTGTCGAGCGTGTGGCGCGACAGAAAGCGCTCGTCGCCGTCGAGAATCGCCGCGACATGCTGCGGCTTCAAGACGCGCGAGACCGAGCCGTCGACGAGGTGATACTGATAGCCGGGCTCGGGCTCGACGACGCAGCGCGCGCCGCAAGCGAGCGCGTCGGCGACGAGCAGGTAGTCCTCGCCGATCCGCAGCCCTTCATCATAGACGATGCCATGCACGCGCATGAACTCACGCGCGAAGATCGGCTTGAGATAGCCGAGCGAAAACTCTGCGTCGAACATCAGATTGCCGGCAATGAAGGAGGCGAGCGTCACGGGCGGCAGCGCGTCGAGCCGCTCGCGGCCAAACATCGGCCGAGACGAAGCTTGCGCGCCGCGCTCGTCGATGACGAGCAGGTCGTCGAGGACGATCTGCGCTCCTGCCTCTTCGGCACGCGCAAGGAGGCGGGCGCTGCGGTCCGGCACCACGGTATCGTCCGCGTCGAGCACGGCAAGGTAGCGGCCTCTGGCGAGCGCGAATCCAGCATTGCGCGCTGCACCGGGTCCGCCATTGATGCGCTTTTCGACGAGCACGATCCGCTGGTCGGCGATCGCGCGCACGCGCTCGAGCGTGGCATCCGCCGACCCGTCGTCGACGACGATGACCTCGACCGAGATCTTCTCCTGTGCAAGAGCGCTTTCGACCGCGCGCGCGATCGTCGTCTGAGCGTTGTAGGCGGCGACGACGAAACTGACGTCAGGCTGCATGGTCGCGCCCCCCTTCGATGTTGCCGTAGAGGGTGATTTCACGCAGGCCGAGAAGACCGCTGACCACGCCGCCATGCATGATCGAGCGCAGCAAGTAGCGGTTGCGCGTGACGGGCCGAAGCCCGGTCAAAACCGCACCGCCCGCGCAGAATGCGGTCTTGGCGGCGGCGAGCGCGACGGCCTTGCCGATCGTGCCGCCGCTGTTCTTCGCAAGCAGCCGTCCGTGCGTCTGGCCGGTGCGGAAACGTCGCTTTGCCAACCAGCCGAACTGCGCGCGGTCGGCGGGAACGGGTTCGCTCGCCAGCGCCGCCTCGGCAAATGCGAGGCGGCCGCCATCGCGCACCATGCCGGTGAAGAATTCGGTGTCTTCGCCTCCGGTACGGCCGAGCGCCAGGTCGAACCGTCGGCCCTCGAGCGACGGAGCCGTGACGTTCATCAGAACGTTGCAGGTGTAGCCGGTCAAAAGCGCGCCGCGCACGAAAACCGGGTTGGTCGAATGAAAGTCGCCGCGCCGCATCCAGACGGGGGCCGCGTCGCCATAGATCGCCGCGACCGGGCCCAGAACCGCATCGGCCCCCGTCTCGCGCGCTGTTGCGACAAGTGCAGCCAGCCAGTTCGACGAAGCGCTGCAATCATCGTCGATGAAGGCCAGCCATTCCGCTTGCGCGTGGTCGAGACAGGCATTTCGGGCGAGCGAGATGTTCGATGCCGGGCAGTGAACGTAGTCGACGGTGTACGGCAACTGGCCAGCCATCTTGTCGACGATGCGCTCGGCGCTCGGCCTGGTGTCGTTGTCGGCGACGATCAACCGGAGCGTCACGCCATCTGGAATCGCAAGCGCACCGAGAGAGCGCAGCGTGTCGGCAAGCTGCGGACGCCTGTAGGTGCAGACTGCAATGTCGATGTGCAGTGCTTCGGTCATCGCGCGCCCGATCGTTTGCCTTCGGGCGAGACGAGTTGAAGCCAGAAGCCGGCCGACCAGGCGAGGTGCATGATCATGGCCGAGACGCCTGCCAACAATCCGTTTCGCTCGCCGCGAAACAGCGCGAGCCAGCCGCCATAGGCAAGGCAAGCCGCCATCCAGACGAAGGCCGGCACGATGGCCGCAAGGCTGACCACGGCCAGCAAGGCTCCAGCCACCGCCGGCGCCACCAGCAGCGGGATCATCTGGCGCACCTTCGGCACGGATCGATGCTTCAGGACATTGCGGGCTCGCCCGCGCCCATAGGCGAAATACTGCCTGAATAGCGCACCCGGCGTCGCGCGCGGGAAATAGGTCATGAAGGTGCGGTCGGTCATCCAGATCTGGAATCCGGCGACGTTCAGCCGATGGTCGAGTTCGGCGTCTTCATTGTGGCTGAAACTCTCGTCATAGCCGCCGACGGCGCGGAACGCGGCGACCGACATCAAGGCGTGGTGGCCATGGTCGATCCAACGCCCGCTCGCGCCCGCCCTGTGCTTCGAGCCGCCATTGCCAAGCGGAGAGTTCTGCGCGAGCGCCGTCGCCTGCTGGAAGGGCACGTCGCCCGCCGTCTTCATCGCGACGACGACCGAATCGGCGCCGGTACGCACCGCTTCTTCCACGAGCCGATCGCAGTAATCGTCCGGATAGCCGCCATGGGCGTCGATGCGGATGAAGTAGCCGTAGGGCTCGCCATGATCGGCGACCGCCATGTTGACGGCGGCGCTCTGGATGCGGCGTGGATTTCGGATCAGTCGAACGCGCGGATTGCACGCGGCGACGTCCTCGACGAGGCGCGCCGTGCCGTCACTGCTGCCGCCATCCACCACCAGGATCGGCATGTCGAGACGCTCGGCCGACGGCATCAGTCCTGCGATGAGATCGGCGATATGGGCGGCCTCGTTGAGGCACGGAATGACCACCATCGTACGTGGCAGTTCGGTGCCGAGCTCATCGGTCATGACGCGCTGTTCCAATGCCTGCAAGGTCATGCCGCAGCTCTCAATTCCGGTTGCGGACCAAGGCTCGACAGGCGCGAGACGAGGGCTTCGCAGTCGCTGCGCGTCGCAGTCCATGTCGCCGGGTCGATGGCATCGAGCCGTGCGTGAAGATCTGCAAACCGGGCCGCGTCGAGGTTCGAGACGACGCTCGCCAGTTCGTCGGCGGAACATGTGTCGAGCACGATGCCCATGGCGCGATCGGTGAGGAACCTGGCGGTCTCGGTCCCGGCGCGGGCGATGGGGATCGTGCCGTGGCGCCCGCCCTCATAGAGACGGTTCGGCAGGAGCCATTCGGAGTTCAGGCCTTCCTCGAAGAAGTCGATGGCCCAATTGAAGTGAACCTCGCCATAGATCGCCCCAAGATCGTCCGGATTGCGATAGGGGCCATGGAATGCGACATGAGGGGCGGCTTCGACCCGCGCGTCAAAATCGGGAATGGCGTCATAGGCGGGCCGACCGCGCAGAACGAGTTCGACACGGCCAGCGAGATGACGTGCCAGATCGATCAGCACGTCGAGCGACCGCGCGCATCGCAGCGCGCCGAACCAGCCGATCTTCCAGGGCTCGCCCTTCGTGGGCACCGGCAGTCGCTGTGCTTTTGCAGGTGATGGATTGTCCAGATCGAGAACCTTGTTCTCAAGCAGAAGGACCGGAGCGTCGAGCTGGCCGTAGGGTTCGAAATAGCCGCGCAGGAAGGCTGGCGAACTCGTCAAGAGAAGTTGGGCGCTCCGTGCGAATCGCCGCTCGGCGGCGCGCATGGTACGGCCCACAGCATTGCCGGCCAAAAGCAGGCGATGGATGTCGAGGCTTTCGTAGACGATGGCCGGGCGGAGGGGGAAGAGTCCCTTTGCGCGGTCTGCCAAGACCAGCATTTCCAGATGCCGGGCAATTATGATGTCGGGCTGATCGACGCCGTCCAGCCGTGCGCGCAACGCCAGTGCAGCGGCGGTGACGGCTGCGATGCGCTGGAAGAATTTGCCATCGCGCGTGATGCCGAGATCGATCGGGGTGGACCTGCCGAGCCGCGCCGGGGCCGCGCGGTCGTCGCGCCGGAACCCGGCGACGGCCACACGCGCCCCGCCCGCCTCAAGCATCGCCACGCGGCGGCCGACGGCGGGATCGGTCAGGTCATGAACGAGATAGAGCACATGAAGCATTGTCGGGTTCAGTCCGCGCAGACGACGGATTCGGGGAACTGGCAGTCGTCGCCGGGAGCCGTGAACGCCACGCGCTCGAACTGCGCAGCGATCGGCTCGCCCGGTGCTTCGAACGCGCCCATCCAGGATGTCAGCGTGTCCGAGCCCCACAGGCTCAGATAGATCTTGGACGCGTGGCTGGGCAGCTTGTCCGGATCGGTCGCTTCGTGGACGAGTTCGCCATTGACGTACCAGGCGATGCGGCCTTCCTCCCAGACGAAGGCGTAATCGTTGAAGTCGCTGGCCGCCCCGCCGGGCACCTCGACCAGTTTTTCGTCGCCGACATTCTCGCCGTCGACATACTGGTTCACCTGGACCTTCGACGGGTTCTTGCCGAGCACCTCGAAGTCGATTTCGTCATGCGGCTGGTCGTGGACGGGGCCGATATAGGTGAAGAAGCCGGTGTTGAGTCCCGACCCCTCGACCGCCTTCATCCGCACCTCGTAGGTGCCATAACCGAAACGTTCGTTCGTCTGCACCTCTCCGCAGACATTGTCGCGATCCTTGTAGCCATCCGTCGCGAAGCCAAGCCGCAGAACGCCGTCCTCCACCGAAACCTGATCCTTCGACCAGGTGCAGTTCTGATGATCGCCGTTCGACCAGCCGTCGGAGACATACCAGCGCTCCGAGGCGAGATCGTCGAATTCCTCGACGAAGGAAGCGCCAGCTTCGACGGCATGGGTGGTCGTGCCCGGCACGAGCGCGGCGATGATGGCGATGGTGCTCGAAGCGGCGATCGTGCACAGACGGGTGGGTTCGTTATCCATGGATCCATAACCTCTTCGTTCGCCGCCCTCTCCCAAGGGCCGCTGCGGAAACCTCCCGATGAAGCGCTTGCTGCAATGCAAATAGCCGTGCGACCGGATGAGAATGTGGCTGCGAGCCCAAAAGCGGCGCCAGCCGGGATAACGAATTGTGAGACTGCGTTAGTATCGCGCTCTTCAGACCACGCGCATTGTCTGCCCGAATCCAGCGTTCGCATACTGCCCTGCGACATGCGCCCAGTAACGTGAATCAGGATGCTGGCCCGGGTTGCGCCCGATTGCGGAATTTCGCGACCATGCCGAACAGATCGCGCAACAGCGCCCGCTCGGTCAGGAGGATGAGGGTCGCATAGAGCATGGAACCGGCGGCGCCGCCGATCGCGATCTGGGCGACGGGGCCGAAATCCGATTCGCGCAGTTCGTCGACCAGAAACCGCACCGCGACCGCCATGGCAAAGGCGCTTGCCATCGGCCGGCAGGTGACCAGAAAATTGCGCAGGAAAGGGATCTCGTCGGTTCGGAACACGGTCCAGCAATAGAAGACGAGCGTTGCGGCATTCGAGATGCACAGCCAGATCATGGCCTGGACGAGCCCCCCCGAAATCGCGCCATAGGCCACCGCCGCGCTGACGAGTACGGCGCGGGCGACCGCAACCCACCAGAGAACGTGGCTTTTGCCGACGCCCTTCAGATAGGGGATGTAGGTGCTGCACGGCGCCAATATGCCTTTCGACAACGCAAGCAGACCCAGGACTGGCCAGGCCCAGGCCCATTGCCGGCCGAAGATCACATACATGCCCGGCTCCGCGATCGCCCAGATGCCGAACATCATCGGCGCGAGGACGAGGCTGCAGACCTGTGTCGACAGGAAAAGCGCGCGCGTGCGCCTTTCCCGGTCGTCGGCAATGTGGCTAAAGGTCGGAAACAGCACTCCCATCAGCGCAGCCAGAACGACCTGGTTCGGAATGCTCGCGAAACGATTCGCGGCCGAATAGGCCCCCGCCTCCGCAATGCCCAGAAAGCGAGAGACGATCACGAGCGGCGACTGGAACGTGATGAAATTGAAAATCTCCGACCCCATCAGGCTCGCGCTGTACCTCCACAAGGCGCGAACACGCGCAAACGAGAACATGAAGCGCGGCCGGTAACCGGTCGCGTAAAAGAGCCCGCCGAGCCGCAGGAACGCCGACAGGAAAAGTTGAGCGACCAGCGCCCACAAGCCCCATCCCGTCAGCGCCAGCGCGACGGCGCAAAGCGCACCGGCAGATTCGGAGAGAACGCTCCAGAACGCATCCTTGTCGAACGCCATGCGGCGGGCAAGCAGCGCATAGGCGACGTCGCCGCAAAGCAGGATCGGGATGATCAGCGCCATGACCTGGACGACGACGCCGCCGCCCGGCGCACCCATCATCGTCGCCAGCGGTTCGGCGAAGACGAAAAGCGCCAGCGCCATGACGATCGCCATCGCGAAATTGGTACAGAAGACCGAATGCACCGTCTTTTCGTCATGGGTGCGCTCGACCACCAGTGCAGCGGCCAGACCGGCGCCGCCGACCATGGTCAGGAACAGGACGACCAACTGGGCGACGGCGACGATGCCGAATTCCTCGGGGCTCAGAAGCCGGGCGAGGATCGGAACCGTGACAAATTTCAGCCCGAAAGTGCTGGTCTTCGAAAGGATGCTCCAACCGACATTGTTGGTCACCGTTCGAAACGAGATCACTGGCGCCATCGGCAATTTCTCTTTCGTACTGGTCGCGGGACCAGTCAGTCAGGTCCGGTGATATCGGCATCCAGACGCCGGCATATGCGTGCGTCGTGCGAACCTTCCATCGTCAGAAAAGGCACGAAAAGATGACGAAGTGCAGCGTGATCATCCCCTATTACCAGCACGATGCGGGCATATTGCGCCGGGCACTGGCCTCGGTGTTCGCTCAGTCGCACGCCTATTTCGACATCATCGTCGTCGACGACGAATCGCCCTGTCCGCTCGAGCCCGAGCTCGCCGGGCTAAGTGTCGAAGAACGCCGGCGCATCCGCGTCGTGACCCAGAAGAATGCCGGCCCGGGCGCGGCCCGAAATGCCGGCCTCGACGCCGTTCCGACGGACAGCGACTATGTCGCGTTTCTCGATTCCGACGACGATTGGACCCCCGATCATCTCAAGATCGCCGTCGAACATCTGTCACGTTTTGAGGCGGACTGTTATTTCGCGTCGATCGCGGGCGGCGCGGCCTTCCACTATCATTTCGGCGTCTCCGCGCTTTCGAACATGACGGAAATAACCCGCCTCAGCGACGACCCGCCTATCGTCGAAATTCCCGACATCGCCAGCGTGATGCTGCGCAACTGGAGCTTCATGCACCTTTCCGCGATGGTGATCGGCGCGCCGCTCTTCGGCTCCACGCGCTTCGAGGCCACCCTGCGGCTGGCAGCCGAGGACGTGCTCTTCTTCTACGAGTGCGTGCGCAACGCCCGACGCACCATCCTTTCCGACGCCATCGGCGCGACGCGCGGCGAAGGGGTCAACATCTTTCACGGTGTCGACAGTGGCTCGCCGCTCTTCCTCAGACAGCAGTTCAACACCTGGGTGGCGCTGGACAGGCTCGAGACGCGATTTTCGCACGACGCGAAGGATCGGGCGTCGATCGCGTCCTACAAGCAGACCGCGCGCCAGCAGGCATTGTGGGGACAGGCGCGGTTGATGCGCGAGCGCAAGACGCCGCAACTTCGCCAGCTCGCCGGCTGGGCCTGGCGCGACCCGCACATCGTGACAAGCGCGATGCGACTTGCCGCCGGCAAGTTTCTGCCCAGGGCCGGCCAGCGATGACCCCATTCTACTGGGAATCCGCACACGGCAATTTCGGCGACGACCTCAATCTGTGGCTTTGGGATTTTCTGCTGCCGGGCTTTCGCGACGTCGCCGACGACATCCTCCTCGTCGGAGTCGGCACGGTGCTCAACGCAGCGCTGCTGCCGCCTGCTGGACGGAAGCTCGTGATCGGCAGCGGTTTCGGCTATGGCGAGATGCCGGACATGACTGGTCCCGACTGGGACATACGTGCGTTGCGCGGCCCGCTGACGGCGCAGAAGTTCGGACGCGATCCATCGCTCGGAATCATAGACCCGGCCGTGATGGTGACCGAGATGCCGGAGTTCCGGTCGATCGAGAAGACGGGTGCCACGATGTTCGTGCCGCATTGGGAATCGACCATTGGCGGGCTGTGGCCGCAGCTTTGCGACCTTGCCGGAATTGGCTATGTCGACCCGTGCGGAGAGGCAAGGCAAGTCATAAGGCAGATCGCTGGCGCCGATCTGGTCATCGCCGAATCCATGCACGCGGCAATCCTCGCCGACGCATTCCGCGTGCCGTGGGTGGCTGTGTCGACATTGGCGAGCATCAACAGCTTCAAGTGGAACGACTGGGCGAAATCGCTCGACCTCACCTATGCGCCGCGCCGGATCGCGCTCTCCTCCCGCGCCGAGGCGATCACCAAGGGCGCGCGCTTCTGGGGGATGGATTATTCCGGCAGGGTGCATGGGAGCCCGGTTCGTGGCGGCGATCTCCTGCTCGAAGAACGGCAGACAGCCCAGGCACAGGGCGTTCGGTCCCTGGCGAAGAGCCTTCTTGGCAGCCCGGCCGCACTCGGGCTGTGGCGTGCCGCGCGCGCCACACCGCAACTGAGCGACGGTGCCCTCCTTCAAGCCTGCAAGGACCGACTCCGTTCCGTCCTCGACGAGGTGCGCCGCGACTATTTCTGAGAGACCTTGCGGGCCTGGAGCAGGAAACGCGGTTGCTGGACCTGTGAATGGACCCGCAGGATTTCGCGGCTGCGCACGGCCTGCCATTTGTCCGATGCGATGCCGCTGACCACCGCCGGGAGAGCCGATGGTTGCGCGAGCAGTTCTAGCCCGGCGCGCAAGGGCCCCGCTTGCGCCTTCCGGTCCAGGAAGTTGCGCAATTCATACCGACCTCGGATATGATGCTCATGGCGGCGCAACGCCCGCTCGTCGGTCGCATCCAGGCGGATCGAAGCCAGGATGCCGCGATCAGCCTCATACAGATGCTTCAGATCGAGCGTACGGTGACGACCGCTGAGCGAACCCGCACGCACGACGGCACCGTATCCGCAATGGCGCACCACCTTGTAGCGCGCGCCGAGCGCCAACGCACGCGCATAAAGGTCGAAGTCCTCGCCCAGCCGCAGGCTTTCATCGTAGCGCAGGCCATGCCGGTCGAGGAAGGACCGGCGCATGACCGGTTTGAGAAAACCGATCTCACCCCGCTCGGTACCCTTGCGCGAGATGTTTCCGTCGACGAACTCCCTGAAGCTTACGAAGCTCGGTTCGGCGTGGAAAGCGGGAATTTCGGGCAGGCGTCCCGCCTGGCGTTCATCGACAAAGACGATGTTGTCCGCGACGAAATCCCAATCCTCTCCGTCGATCATGGCGTCGAACCGGCCGGAGACGAAGAAGTCGTCGGCATCGAGGATTGCAAGGAACGGCGCTTTCGAACGGGCTATCGCGACATTGCGCGCGTGAGCGGGGCCTCGATTTTCGTCCAGCTGAACGACACTGACCCGACCGGTGCCATCATCGGCGGCCTGCGCCGCCCGAACGGTCGCATCGTCGCGCGATCCGTCATCGACGATCACGATCTCCTTCACCCGCGGCTCGTTCAGCGCAGAGGAGACCGCGCGGCCGATGGTGGCGGCCGCATCCATGGCCGCGATGATGACGCAGACATCGGCAGCGACCGGCTCGTTGTGGCGCAACGGCTTCAAATGCAGACCTCTCGTTTCATTCGAGGGCGAGACATCGATCAGAACTGTGGCGAGACGGTGCCGGCGGCGTTCCCGTCGAAGACGAACGCTAGGGGTGCCGCGATCCTGGGATATTGCCGATGCGACCCGGCTTCTTGGAGGCGGCGGGATCGAGGCCGGACGTATCGGCCCGCTCCTCATGGGCGTCATCGGCCGGTCTGGCTTTCGTGCGCGCGACCATCCAAAGGATGCCGATCACATAGCCGATCTGTATCAAGGCCGCACAGATGATCGTGTTGATCACCGTCGTCCAGATGGATTGCGTGAGGAAATATGTAACGACCGCAAAAATTGCGATCGCCACCAGGAATCCACGCAGGAACAACGAGAACGACATCGACGACCCCAAGAATCCAAGCAGGCATGAAACGCGGCGCAGGGCCCTAGCCTGACTTTGCACCGGGCCTCTTGCGCGCCCCCGCATACCTTGAACGTCTATAGTCATTTCGTCGAGGCCATGCAATGAAAAGCGCCGGATGCACGTCATCTACGCTGCATTGCGATAGATGTTTTTGCATTGGCGCCCAGCGGAAAATCGATATTGGTTTGCGATCTTTGCCAGATAACATCGTTATCAAAAATATTTGTTTAAATATTTCTTACGATAGAAATCACTATTTTGTTTGTTTTTCGGTGTTTTCAATTCTTAGTTGCGAATTTTTACTTTAAAAATGCCTTCTGGTGTCCTCTCGTTACAAATTATGATGCAATATTTGTCCACTGTCCGATTGTGGGCACACATCACGCTTATTTCCACTCCCATACTTATGGTGCAATGCGAAACAGCCTTTCGCGTGTTCGTGCATTTTGGAGATCCGTATGAAACTCGCTTCATCCACGGCCAGCAGGGAAGACAAGCCCCGATTTGGCATCGACGAGCCGCCTGCCATCGGCGGTGTGTGGAAGAGGGGCTTCGACGTCTTCGGCGCGCTCGCCGCGCTTATCGTGTTCAGCCCGCTCTTCCTCATGCTCGGCATCCTGGTCAAGCTGTCGGATGGCGGCAGCGTGCTCTACCGCCATGGGCGAATCGGCCGGAACGGACGGGTGTTCGACTGCCTGAAATTTCGCACGATGGTGCCCAATGGCGATGAAGTCCTCGCCGCGCATTTCGCCCGCTATCCCGAGGCGCGCGACGAATGGCTGGCGACCCGCAAGCTGAAGGACGATCCGCGTGTCACGCGCGTCGGGATCGTCCTGCGAAAGCTCAGCCTCGACGAGCTACCGCAGATCTACAACATCCTCATCGGCGACATGAGCATCGTGGGACCGCGTCCCGTCGTGAAAAAGGAGCTGGAGTTCTACGGCAAGGCGGCGAGCTACTACCTTAAATCGCGCCCCGGACTCACCGGCCTGTGGCAGATCAGCGGCCGCAACGACGTGTCCTATGCCCAGCGCGTCGCCTACGACATGCACTATGTCGAGAACTGGTCGATCGTCTTCGACATGAAGATCATCCTCAGGACCGTACCCGTCGTCGTGGCGGCGCGCGGAAGCTACTGATCATGAGACGCTCCCCGATCTTCCGCGGCCTTGCCGGCGCGCTTTGCGTCCTCGCAGGCTCGGTCTTCGCGACCGCCGAGGTCTACACGCTCGGCACGATGGACAAGCTCAACATCCGCATCGTCGAATGGCAGACGACCGAGGATGCGGTGCGCGACTGGTCGACGATCAGCGGCGAATATGTCGTCGGCCCCGCGGGCGTCATCTCCATCCCGATCGTGGGCGAAGTCGAGGCCAGCGGGCGCACGACGGCAGACGTCGCCACCGAGATCGGCGACGCGCTACAGCAGACGCTCGGTCTCATGGATCGCCCGGAAGCCTCTGTCGAGCTTGCCGAGTATCGGCCCTTCTTCCTGACCGGCGACGTCGCGACGCCCGGTCGCTACCCGTTCGACCCGAATCTGACCGTTCTCAAGGCCGTCAGCATCGCCGGCGGGATGCGCCGCTCGGCAGAAACCGGACAGCGGGTCGAGCGCGACTTCATCAATGCCAGCGGCGACGTCGACGTGCTCAGCGCCGACCGGATGCGGCTGATCGCCCGAAAGGCGCGTCTCGAAGCCGAAACGACCGGAAGCGCGGACATCGAGTTCCCCCAGGAACTGCGCAGCACCGGGCAGGGCCAGAAACTGATCGAGGACGAGACCGCCTTCCGGGATGCGCGCGCTGAGCGGCTTGAGCGCCAACTCGCCGCGATCGACGATCTCAAGGAACTGCTCGAAAGCGAGATCGTCGCACTCGAACGGAAGATCAAGAGCCAGAACGAGCAGATCGAACTGTCGCGCGAGCAGCTTGCCGGCATCGGCGACCTTGCCGACCGCGGTCTCGTCGTCAACGAGCGCGTGCTGTCCATCGGCCGCTCCGTCGCCGACCTTGAGGGCCGGGTTCTCGACATGGAAACCGCCGCCCTGCGCGCCAAGCAGGACATCGCCCAGGCGACGCAGGATGCCAACGCATTGCGCAACGACCGCGACGCGGAAGTCGCGCAGGAACTCCAGCAGGCCGAAGCCAATCTCGAAGCGGCCAATTTGAAGATCCTGACCAGCAACAGTTTGATGCAGGAAGCCCTTTCGATCGCGCCCGAGGTCGGCGCCGCCGAGCCCGACGTCAGCTACGTCATCGTGCGCGAGATCGACGGCGAGCCGCAGGAAATGCCCGCTCAGGAGCATACGCCGGTTCTGCCGGGTGACGTACTCAAGGTGAAGATCGAGCCGGTCGCGGCTACCGCAGTCGAGCAGCCAAGCTAAGGCGAGATGCGGGTCGCCAAGGCATCCTTCGTCTCACCGGAGCGCAACTTCGCCTACGGCCTGATCGCCGTCGCGCTGTCGGTCTTCGTCTTCGCCTACTCGACCCGTTTCGGCCCGGCTGCCGTGCTCGCCTATTACGCGTTGTGGCTACCGCTCGTCCTCATCGATTACCGCCGGGTGCTCGGCAACTACGCGCGCTATCACTGGATATTGGCGTTCGGCGTGCTCGCCTGCCTGTCCACCTTCTGGTCGCTGGCCCCCGCCACGAGCGCGCGCGCGAGCGTGCAATATGCCACGCACATCGTCTGCGCGCTGATCGCGGCGCGGGTCATCGGCGCGCGGACGCTGAGCTATGGCGTTCTTGCCGGCGCGGCGCTGGTGCTCGCCTATTCTTTTGCCTTCGGCGGCTATCATTTCGATCCGCTCGACGGCACATACAGTTTCGTCGGTGCCTTTTCCTCGAAGAACCAGCTCGGGTTCTACGCATCTCTCGGCGTCTATTTCGCCTTCGTAGCTGCTTTCCTGCTCGACGCAGCCTTCGTCACCCGATTTGTCGCGATGGGTATCGGCGGCATCTCGACTTATGCGCTCGTCGCTTCGCAATCGGCGACATCGCTCATCGGCATCGTGCTGACGCTCACCGCGATGGTGGGTGCGCGCGCGGTGCTCCTGTTCTCGCCTGCCGCACGCAAGGTGATCTTCATCACCCTTGCGATCCTCGCCGCCGGCGGCATCTTCGTCGCCCTCAATGCCGGCGCGCTCGACGCTGTGCTGGCAATCTTCGGCAAAGATGCGACGCTGACGGGGCGGACCTATCTTTGGTCGGAAGGCCTCGCATCCATCGCACAGGCACCTGTTTTCGGCGTCGGTTACCAAGGCTACTGGGTGCAGGGCTTCGCCGAGGCCGAGCGGCTTTGGGCCGAATTCTACATCGCAACCCGGACCGGCTTCCACTTCCACAACACCTATATCGAGGCACTGGTGGAACTTGGCGCGGTCGGCTTCGTGCTAATCTGCATTCTCGTCGGCGGGGTGCTCTTCGCCCATCTCGGGCGGCTTCTGTCGCACGGACGAGATCAGGCCGCCTACATCGTCTTCGGACTGGCGGTTCTGCTTCTCATCCGCTCCTTCGTCGAGGTCGACATCCTCTATCCCTATACGATCGGCTCGTTCCTGATCTACTACGCGGCGGGCCAACTGACCGTCCGCGCCGCACAAACGCGCCGCCGGACGAATACCGAATCACTTGTAACGGCCTACTAGACGCGCAGCGCCTTCTGGCTCGTCATAACGAGATAGGCAGTCAGGAACATGATGCCGAGAAGCTTGAAGCTCTCCTCGATGAAGACCTGCCCGCCGAAATCGACCGGATAGACGTCTATGGCCATTGAGAGGCCAAAGGCGCCGACGCAGGATGCGAGCAATAGCCAGGGCGTGGCAGATCGAAGTAGCCACGCCTGATAACACATCGTCGTCAGTAGCAATGCGTGCGGTACGAGGACAACGATTTCTGGGATGCCGAATGTCGCGATCGATTCGTGCAGCATGAAAAGATCGTCGAGCCCCATAGCGGCGGAGAATGTGCCCCCGAAAAGCAGGAGGTTGCCGAAATTGCGGCCTGACCGGTGCTTCACCGCCGCGTGGGCTTGCAGCGACCCGACCGCGCCGGCCATCCACAGGACGATCCCGAGATTCGAGACGAGGCCGAAATAGTTGGGATTGTTGGCGATGGCGTTGGGATCGCGGACGAGATCGTAATGATCTATCCCCTACCACTGGTCTGCGGCCAGCACGAGTAGACAGACGGTTCCGACAACTGCCACGATGCCGACCGCGATCTTGATGTCGGCGAACGCAACATGCGCTCTAGAAGACGCAATCGAACTCGTGGATACGGTCATGGGAAACGAACTCATTCATACGCGATGCCCATGATCATGACCTGTTTCATGACAGTTTTGTGACGATGGTGCTACGTGTGCTGAGCCTCAATCATTACAAAGGCTTCGCCCGCATGAATTCAACCGCCTCGGGCGTCATGCGATGACGGCATCGCGAGGAAGATGAAACGATCCATCGTATCGACGAATGGGCCTTGGGCGGGTGTCGCGATGGCCGGCGGTTGCGCGTCTGCCGGAGGCCCCGAGGACAGTTTGCAACCCCTCGAACAGATGAGGCTTTCTGCCCAGTCCAGACTGAATTTCCCTGCCAACAGCTTCTCTTTCGGCAAAGCCGAGCGCCCGCAGCAGCCCGATTGTGTACCTCCGGTGTACCGGAATGTGGACCTTAAGAGCCTAAAGCCGTTGAATTGCTTGGGAAGCGCACTCTCACGAAGATAGTGGTGCCCAGGAGAGGACTCGAACCTCCACGCCTCGCGGCACACGGACCTGAACCGTGCGCGTCTACCAATTCCGCCACCTGGGCTAGGTGCGCCGCCGATCTAAGCGGGCGGGGAGTGGGTGTCAACGGATAAACGGCACCACGCGTCAAGATTCGCCCACTGCGACGTTGACCCATGGTCAACCAGTCAGCCCGAGAACGTCGCGCATCGAATAAAGACCGGGTTTGCGGTCCTTCGCCCAGAGAGCGGCCTGGACGGCACCACGCGCGAAGATCGCGCGATCTTCTGCCTGATGCGACAGGGTGATGCGCTCGCCGGTGCCGGCAAGAAGAACCGAATGGTCGCCGATGACGGAGCCGCCGCGCAGCGTCGCAAAGCCGATCGTGCCCGCCTCGCGCGCGCCGGCATGGCCGTCGCGCACGCGAACCGATCTTTCGGCCAGCGCGATGTCGCGGCCCCGCGCCGCCGCCTCGCCGAGCAGAAGCGCGGTCCCGGACGGCGCGTCGACCTTGTTACGGTGGTGCATCTCGAGAATCTCGATGTCGAAATCGGCAGCGGGAAGCGCGCGCGCCGCCTGTTCGACCATGGCGGCGAGGAGATTGACGCCCAGGCTCATATTGCCGGACTTGACGATCGTCGCGTGGCGCGCGGCCGCCTCGATTGCCGCTTCGTCCTCGATGGAACAGCCCGTCGTGCCGATGACATGGACGATGCGCGCCTGCGCGGCGTATCCGGCATATTCGACGCTGGCGGCAGGCGCCGAGAAGTCGACCACTCCTTCGGCATTGGCGAAAAGCGGCAGCGGGTCGTCGGTGATTGCGATCCCGATCGGCCCCAATCCCGCCAGTTCGCCCGCGTCGCGCCCGATCGCGGGGGCGCCCTTGCGGTCGAGCGCACCGACGAGCCGGACACCTTCGATGGCCGAAACCGCGCGGGTGATCGCCTGGCCCATGCGCCCGGCGGCGCCGACGACGACGAGACCCATATCGCTCATGCGCTCTTTTCCTTCAGCAATTGATCGTCGACGATTTCCAGGCTGCGCTCGCCCTGAAGCCGGTGGAAGCGTGCATAAAGGCCGGCCGGGTCGGCAATCAAGGCGCGGTGCGTGCCCTGCTCGACCACCCGACCTTCCTCCATGACCACGATCTTGTCGGCATTGACGACCGTCGACAACCTGTGGGCGATGACGATCGTCGTGCGCCCTTTCATCACCGTGTCGAGCGCATCCTGGACGCGCGCCTCGGATTCGTTGTCGAGCGCGGACGTCGCCTCGTCGAGCAGCAGGATCGGCGCGTTGCGCACGATCGCGCGGGCGATCGACAGGCGCTGGCGCTGGCCGCCCGAAAGCGTGATGCCGTTCTCGCCGACCAGAGCCTCGTATCCGAAAGCGCTTTCACGGATGAAGTCGTCGGCATTGGCAAGCCGCGCGGCCGTCTCGATTTCCTCATCGCTCGCATCGGGCCGTCCATAGCGGATATTATCGCGGATCGTGCCCTCGAAGAGATAGGGGTGCTGCGAGACATAGGCGATGCGCGCGCGCAGGGAAGACTTGGTGACGTCGGCGATGTCCTGTCCGTCGATCTCGATGCGGCCCGAATCGACGTCGTAGAATCGTTGGACGAGCGCGACGAGCGTGGACTTTCCCGCGCCCGACGAGCCGACAATGGCGGTGACCCCGCCAGGTTCGGCCTCGAAGGACACATCGTCCAGAACGCGCTTGTCGGAACCGTAGGAGAAGCAAACGCCGCGAAAGACGATGCCGCCGGCGCCGACGACGAGTTCCTTGGCGCCGGGCGCGTCGCGTTGCGGCGGCTCCTGGTCGAGCAATTCGTAGATCATGCGCGCATTGACCAGAGAACGCTCCAGATTGACCTGCACGCGGGCCAGACGGCGTGCGGGATCATAGGCGAGCAGGAGTGCCGTGATGAAGGCGAAGACCGAGCCAGGAGACTGGCCGGCCGAAGCGGCGCGATAGGCCGCATATCCGATGACGCCGGCGATTGCGAGCCCCGCCAGCATCTCGGTGATCGGCGTCAGCCGCTCGGAAACGCGCGCGATCTTGTTGGCTCGGTTTTCCGCCGAAGCCACCAATTCCGAGAGCTTCTTCGAAAGCTGTTCCTCCATCGTGAACGCCTTGACGATGGCGATGCCCTGCACCGTCTCCTGCATGGCGCCGAAGAGATGCGAATTGACCTCGACGGATTCACGTGTGACGCGGCGAAGCCGGCGCATGAGGTAGTTGACCGCATAGACGAGCGGCGGGCCGATCAGGAGGCCGATCACCGAGAGCAGCGGATCCTGCATGACCATAACCGCGACGAGGCCGATCAGCGAAACGAGATCGCGTGCTATCGACGTCAGCGTGATCGACAGCATGTCGCGAATGCCGGTGACGTTCTGGCTGATCTGGGCGGCGAGCTGGCCGGAGCGGGCGCTCGAATAGAAGTCGAGGCCGAGCCGCATCAGATGGTCGAACAGGCGGCGCTGGTAGCGTGCGACCAGATTGTTGCCGATCCGGGCGAGGATCACCGCCTGGCCGTAACTGGCGATGCCGCGGATCGCGAAAGCCGCAACGATCGCGCCGCAGATATACGGCACGAGCTCGTAATTCTCGCGGTAGAAGATCTCGTCGATGATGTCGCGCATGATCCATGCGCTGAAGGCGGTGGTCGCGGCGACGGCAACGAGACAGAGCGTGGCGAGTGCGTATTGTGGCAGGTATTCGCGGCCGTTTTCGGCCAGAATCCGGCGCATCACCGCGACGATTTCGCCCGGTTCGGCCTTGCGCTGCTCTGTCTGGCCCTCTGCCAAGTGGTCGAAATCCCGTCTTGTCGCCCGCCGCTTGCGCCCGGGCCGCCTGCCTATGCCCCCTTGGAACCGGCGATGCAATCGCCAATCGGCCGCACGCTGCTCACGAAGCGCGCCAATGCCGCCCGGTGGTGCGGATATGAAACGCCTTGGGCGTGCGCGCGAACGCACCGAGGCCGACAAGTGCCGCAAGCGGATGTGTCATCACGAAAACGGGCAGATCCCGCATCAGTGCCGAATGCGGCGCCTTATCCTCGAAGGCGGCGCGAAAGCGGGGATGTTTCAGCGCCGGCACGATCTTCTGGGCGATCCCCCCGGTGAGATAAACGCCGCCGCGGCTCATGAAGATCAACGCCAGATCGCCGGCAAGCCGGCCGAGGCAGGTGACGAAGATGTCGAGCGCTTCTTCGGCCATCGGATCGGACCTTGCCAGCGCGGCGGCCGTGATGCCGGCCGGCGAGGCCAGTTCCGCCGGCTCGTCATCGGCGGCGGCAACCGCACGGTAGAGATTCACGAGGCCGCGACCGCACAGCATCTGCTCGCCCGAAATGCGGCCCTCGATCGGCTCGACATGCGGGAAGACGACAAAATCGCGCGGCGTCCGCGGGCCCATGTCGACATGACCACCCTCACCGGGCACCGGCACCCAGACATTGCCGGCGCGCACAAGTCCGGCGACGCCGAGCCCCGTGCCGGGGCCAAGCACGACGCGGCTCGCGTCGGGGTCTGCCGCACCGCCGCCGATCTTTTCCAGATTATCCGGTCCTATGGCGACGACGGCCAGTGCCTGGGCCTCGAAATCGTTCAGGATCACGACTTCCGCAAAGCCCAGCCGCGCGATCATCACGCGCGGGCGCACCGTCCAGGGGCAATTGGTCAACCGGATCTCGTCACCAGTCACCGGGGCGGCGATTGCAAGGACGGCGGAGCGCGGATTGATATCGGTCCGTGTCAGGATCGCACGTTCGATGGCGACATCGATGTCGGGATAGTCGGCCGTCGCGACGGTCGGAAATTCGATCGCGGCCGCCTCGCGCGACGGCAAAATGGCGAAGCGGGCATTGGTGCCGCCAATATCTCCGACGAGAACGGGGAACTGCAAGACGCCGGCGGCGTCGATTTCAGAAATCATCAGGGCGGCTGCCGCGTGTCGCTTTTCAGATCAAGCTGTTTGAAGGTCACACGCAGCCGGCCAAGTCAAGGCTGCGGACGCGGGAACGGCACCGGTATGGCGCTCTCCGGCGTCGGTGCATAGGCATTTGCGGCGACAGGCGGCGCTCCGGTCGGGGCGATGGTGCGGCCGGGACCGCCGATCGTCACCATGGCTTCCGATTGCGGCGCGGGCGCCTGTAGCACGGCGGAGCATTCGCGTGGCAGGTCGGCCAAACGCATCACGTCGCGCGCGCGCGGCTGCTGCGGCCCGGTCGCCGGTCGCCATGGTTCGTCCGTGAACCACCAGGCGAGCGAGGAATCGCAGCCGTCGCCGCGGCCGATTCCTTCCTGCGGCCGGCAGCCGGGCGAGCCGGCGGGGCAACCGATACGGATGTGGAAATGCGAATCATGGCCCCAGAAGGGGCGAACCTTGCCGAGCCAAGAACGATCGCCCGTCACCGTGTCGCACAATTTCTTCTTGATGCCGGGGTGGACGAGAATCCGTTCGACCTCGCGGTAGCTCGCCGCGCGGCGCAGGATGCCGGCATGGGCCGGCGTCCATTTGCGGTCGTCGACCGTCAGCTCGCCGTCGCGCAACATGGAAACGAATTCGAGGGTCTCGCGCTCTGACGCCGAAAGCCGCCGCGCGGGCATCGGCTGGAACCAGATGTCGGCATCGAGGCCGAGCTGGTGCGAGGCATGACCCGACAGCATCGGGCCGCCACGCGGCTGCGAAATGTCACCGACGAGAAGGCCCGGCCAACCATCGGCGGTCGCGTCGCGCGACAGGCGCTCGACGAGCCGCACCATGTCGGGATGGCCCCAGCGGCGGTTGCGCGATGGGCGCATCGCCTGCCAGTTCGGACCATCGTGCGCGATGGCCACGCCGCCGGCGAAGCAGCCCTTGGAATAGGAACCATAGACGCGGGCCTCGGTGGCGGCCGGCAGCGGCTGATTGCCGAAAAGATCCTTGGCAAGCTGCGCATCGGCGCCCGTCGCGGCCGTCATCGCGAGGGCGACACAGGCGGCCTTGATCCAGTTCCTCGCGCGCATCGGTGATTCTCCCCGCAATCAGTGAGTCCAAGCCTGCGACCGGCACGGTTAGCGAAATCCTAACGAAGCGACGCCCGTCGCCAAGTGTGATCGCGCCACATCGCGCCCAGAGCGTGGCGATAGGTCGGAAATCGGAACGAATAGCCCGCCGCCTTCAGTTTCGCGTTCGAGACGCGCTTGTTCTCGCCATAGAAGGAACGCGCCATCGGCGTCATCTCCGCCGCATCGAACGGGACTTCCGGTGGGGCATCGGCACCCATGATGCCGGCCGCATGGGCGACGACGTCCTGTGGCGGCGCAGGTTCGTCATCGGTGACGTTGAAAATCCCGTCCGCCTCGCGTTCCGCCAGAAGGGTGAGCGCGCCCGCTATGTCGTCCACATGAATGCGGTTAAACACCTGTCCCGGCTTGACGATGCGCCGGGCCTTGCCGTCCTCCAGATTGACGAAGGCGTTGCGGCCGGGACCGTAGATGCCGGAAAGGCGCAGGATCGCAAGCGACGTCCCGATTTGGGCTGCAAGCGCCCGCCATGCGTCTTCGGCTTCAAGCCGTGCGATCGAGCGCTTCGAGACCGGCCAGCAATCGCTCGCCTCGTCGACCCAATCTCCGTCATGGTCGCCATAGACGCCGACCGTCGACAGATAGCCGATCCAGCGCAGGCTGGGCATCTGCGCACGAATCGCTCCGCCTGCCGTGCGCAGAACCGGATCGCCCGCTTCGTCCGGTGCTGCCGATACGACGAGATGCGATATTTCGCCGAGCGCGCCTGCACCGTCTTCGCCAAGCATCCCGCCGTCGAAGACCAAGGGCTCGATTCCGATTGCAGCAAGCTCGGAAAATTTCGCGGCGCTGCGCGTCGTCCCGATCACGCGATGCCCGGCAGCGATTGCCTTCCTCGCGAACACGCCCGCCGAATAGCCCGCTCCAAAAATGAAAAAGGTTCTTTTCATGCCGGTTCCATTGCGTGCGCCCATTCGGCCTTGACGTCCTCGTCCGGTTCGCCCGGTGCCAGCCTTGCCCGATTCTTCTCGAAATCACCGCGTTCGACCAGCCGCGACAACGCCCAGATGGCCGCACCGCGCACCAAGGGCGACGGATCGTTGAGCAGGCTCTCGACCACCGGCAGCAATGCCGACTCGCCCGAATTGCCGGCCGCGATCAGCACATTGCGGATGAAGCGGTCGCGCCCGATGCGCTTGATCGGCGATGCCGCGAACTTCTCGCGAAAGGCCGGATCGTCGAGCATGAGCAAATGCGCGAGCGCTGGCGCGGCCAGGTCGTCGCGGGCCGCAAGCTTCGCCTCGCGCGTCGCTTGAGCGAACTTGTTCCAGGGACAGACGGCCAGGCAATCATCGCAGCCATAGATCCGGTTGCCCATCGCGGCGCGGAATTCGTGCGGGATCGGCCCCTTGTGCTCGATGGTGAGGTAGGAAATGCACCGCCGCGCATCGATCTGGTAGGGCGCGGGAAAGGCCCTGGTCGGGCAGATGTCGAGGCAGGAGCGGCACGAGCCGCAATGATCGACTCCAGGCGCATCGGGCGCGATTTCGGCGGTCGTGAAGATCGAGCCGAGGAACAGCCAGGAACCGAAGTCGCGGCTGACCAGATTCGTGTGCTTGCCTTGCCAGCCAAGTCCCGCGGCGGCGGCCAGCGGCTTTTCCATCACCGGCGCGGTGTCGACGAAAACCTTGACGTCCGCCCCCGCTCGGGCGGCAAATTTCTGCGCCAGCGTCTTCAGCTTGCCCTTGATGACGTCGTGATAGTCGCGATTGCGCGCATAGACGGAGATCGCCGCCCGGTCACGCTGGTCGAGCAGTTCCAGCGGGTTCTCATCCGGGCCATAGTTCATGGCGAGCATGATGACGGAGCGCGCCTCGGGCCAGAGCGCATTGGGATGAGCCCGGCGCTTAAGCGTGTCGGCCATCCATTCCATCGTGCCGTGACGGCCTGCCGCGACGAATGCGCCCAGCCGCGGTCCTGCCTCGGCGATCGCGTCGGGCCGCGTCACCGCGACCGCGTCGAAGCCGAGCGCTTTAGCCTCGGCGTCGATGAACTCCCGAAGACGCGCCGCCGGAACGGGGTTTCGGGGGGTGATCATGTCAGAAATCGAGGTCCGCATAGTGGGAGGCCGGGGTGAGGCCGCGGAACCGGTCGGCCAGGAGCGGCCGGAAGGAGGGGCGCGACTTCATTCTCGTATACCATTCCTTGGCCGCGCCGTGTTCCGTCCAATCGATCTCGCCCATGTAATCGAGCACCGAGATCGAGGCGGCGGCGGCGAGATCGGCATAGGTCAGGCGCGGGCCGGCGAGCCAGTTGCGCGTGCCGGCAAGCCAGTTGGTGTATTTCAGATGCTGGCGCACATTGGCGCGGGCGGCCCGTATCGCCGCCGAGTTGGGCGAGCCGCCGCCATGCTCGGGCGGCATATGCGGCTTCAGGGCACGCTCGCGCACCAGATGCCTCGTCACCTCGCCATCGGTCTTGACCAGATACCAGTCGACGAGCCGGCGGATTTCGGCGCGCGTGATCGGGTTTTCGGCCATCAGGCGCTTGTCGCGCTTGAGCGCGCCGCGTGTTTCGTCGACATATTCGGCGATCACCGACGCGCCGACGATCGGCTCGTCGGCCTCGGCGAGCAGAACCGGCAGCGTCGCCGCCGGGTTCAGTTGCAAAAACTCCTTGCGCCGCGCCCAGGGCTTTTCCTCGATCAGCGACAGATCCTCGCCATACTCGCCGAAGGCCAGGCGGATGAAACGGCAGGACGCGAAAAGCGGATGGTGGAAAAGGGTCAGCATGGGTACTCGGTGGGTATGTCGCAGGGACATCGGGCCGAAAAGTCTGGCCTTTTGATGGTCCGATGGCTAATCCTCGGCGCAGATTCGGGTTCGAAAGCGACGATGCGCGCGCAGCTATAGGCAAGCGCGGTCCGCCTGACAAGCGAACCTTTGAGACAGACCCGCCCCGGAGTTTCCATGGAAGAACAATCCCTCCTCGTTGCAGCTCTCCTCGGAATCCTGGAGGGGCTGACGGAGTTCATCCCGGTTTCGTCCACCGGCCATCTCCTGCTTGCGGGCCATTTCCTCGGCTTCGAATCGACCGGACGCAGTTTCGAGGTGCTGATCCAGCTCGGCGCGATTCTGGCCATCCTCAGCGTCTATTTCGCAAAGCTGTGGCATCTCACGATCACTTTGCCGAAGAGCCGCGAGACGCAACATTTCGTCGGTGGCATTCTTCTTGCCTTCCTGCCTGCCGCGGTCATCGGCGCGCTGGCGCATGACTTCATCAAGACGGTGCTGTTCGAGACGCCGATGGTGATCTGCGTCATGCTGATCATCGGCGGCTTCGTGCTGTTGTGGATCGATCGGCGCGCGATCGAACCGAAATACACCCATGTCGCCGAATTTCCGCTGTCGGTCTGCCTCAAGATCGGCTTCATCCAGTGTCTGGCGATGATACCCGGCACGTCGCGCTCCGGCGCCACCATCGTCGGCGCGCTCCTGATGGGCGCCGACAAGCGCTCGGCGGCTGAGTTCTCGTTCTTTCTTGCCATGCCGACAATGGTTGGCGCCTTCGCTTACGACCTGTTCAAGAACCGTGAGATCCTCACCATCGACGATTTCTGGGTCATCGCCGTGGGTTTCGTCACCGCCTTCATCGCCGGCGTCTTCGTCGTGCGATTCCTGCTCGATTTCGTGGCGAAGCGCGGCTATACGCCCTTCGCCATCTGGCGGCTTTTCGTCGGCACGGTCGGCCTCGTCGCGCTGCTCGTCTTCGGCTAGGCCTGGTTGGCGACGATCCGTGGCCTGGGACGCTCGCGCTTGCTCGCTCCGGGATTGCTGGCGATGAAGTCGACGATCCGCGGCACGATTTCCGAGCGGAAGCGCGAGCCGTTGAAGACGCCATAGTGGCCGACCCTGGGCTGCATGTAATGGGCGCGCATGTCGTCGGGAATGTTGACGCACAGATCATGCGCGGCCTGCGTCTGCCCGATGCCGGAAATGTCGTCGTTCTCGCCTTCGATCGTCAGCAGGGCGACGTTCCTTACGGCTTTCGGATCGACCGGTTCGCCCCGATGGCGCATCGTGCCCTTCGGCAGGGCGTGCTGGACGAAGACGGTGTCGACCGTCTGCAGATAGAACTCCGCCGTCAGATCCATCACTGCTAGATATTCGTCGTAGAAGTCGCGATGCTTTTCGGCCGAATCCCCGTCATCTTTGACGAGGTGCATGTAAAAATCCTTGTGCGCGATGATGTGGCGGTCGAGATTCATGCTCATGAAACCCGACAGTTGCAGAAAGCCGGGATAGACATTGCGCATGAAGCCGGGCTCGGGCCACGGCACCTGCATGATCACATTGTCGCGGAACCACTCGATGCCCTTTTCTTCCGCCAGCTTGTTGACGGCGGTCGGGTTGCGGCGGGTGTCGATCGGCCCCCCCATCAGCGTCATCGAGGCCGGCGCGAAGCGATCGCCGCGCGCCTCCATGACCGCAGCGGCGGCGAGCACCGGAACCGAAGGCTGGCAGACCGCCATCACATGGGTGTCGGGACCCAGATGGTGCAGCATCTCGATCACGTAGTCGACATAGTCGTCGAGGTCGAAACGCCCTGCCGCGACCGGCACCATGCGCGCGTCGGTCCAGTCGGTGATGTAGACCTCGGCGTGCTGGATCATCGATTCGACCGTACCGCGCAGGAGCGTGGCGTAGTGCCCGGACATGGGCGCGACGATCAGCAGTTTCGGATCGGCCTTGCGCTCCTTCGACACATCGCGTTCGAAATGGATCAGGTCGCCGAACGGCTTCTTCCAGACGACACGCTCGCGCACCGCCACCTTGTCGAAGCCGATCCTGGTTTCCGCAATGCCGAAGGAGGGTTTGCCGTAGCGCCGCGTCGTGCGCTCGAACATCTCGGCGCCGGCCGCAATGGTGCGGCCCATCGGCGTATGCGCCATCGGATTGAGCGGGTTCGAATAGAGAAGCTTGACCGCATCGGCGAAAGCGCGCGCCGGTTGCAGCGCGGCATGGTTCAATTCATAGAACTGGTAGTACATCGATTGCCCCCCGGAGCCTCGGCCGGCAATTTGCCTGGCCGGTCGGGGCTGTTGTCATCATCCTGCAATGAATCTAGCAGTCGCCTGCTGCATTGCAATAGAGCATAACTGTTGGCCGATTCGCCTTTCGTGGGGGTTGCGGCCTTGCCAAGTGTCCGAAAGCATCTAGCTTTTCGCTCTCGGAGCGAGGACGAAATGCCGACGGCGCTATGGATTACCGATCGCGACACATGTGCGCTGCGGCAGGAAGCGTTGCCCGCCGGCAACGGTCTGGTCGAGGTTGAGACGCTTTTCAGCGGAATCAGCCGCGGCACCGAATCGCTCGTCTTCGCAGGCGCAGTGCCGCAAACCGAGCGCGAGCGAATGCGCTGCCCGCATCAGGCCGGGGATTTTCCGTTTCCCGTCAAATATGGCTACGCCAATGTCGGTCGCATCGATTCGGGACCGCGCGCAGGCGAAATCGCGTTTTCGCTGTTTCCACACCAGGATCGTTTTGCCGTCGCAGATTCCTCTCTGACGACGCTGCCGGCCGACCTGCCACCCGGCCGCGCAGTCCTTGCCGCCAATATGGAAACGGCGCTCAACATCGTCTGGGACGCGCGCGCGGCTCCCGGCGACCGGATCGCGGTGATCGGTGCGGGCGTCGTCGGCACGCTCGCCGCCTGGCTGTGCAGCCGTATCCCCGGAACGGACGTCACGCTGGTCGATGTGAATGCCGCGCGGCGGATGATCGCCGAACGTCTTGGCCTCGCTTTTGCCCTGCCCGACCAGACGCCGAAAGATTGCGACGTCGCAATCCATGCAAGCGCCAGCGCCGCCGGCCTCCAGACTGCGCTCGACTCTTCCGGCCGCGAAGCGCGCATCGTCGAGGCGAGTTGGTATGGCGATAAGCCCGTCGACCTCTCGCTGGGCGCCAATTTCCATGCCGGCCGGTTGAAACTCGTCTCCTCGCAGGTCGGCTCGATCCCCGCCACCCATGCGCCGCGCTGGAATTTCCGAAGGCGTCTTGCCAAGGCGCTCGATCTGCTTGCCAGCGACGAGGCACTGGATGCGCTGATCTCCGGGACGAGCTCGTTCGCCACGGTCGACCGTGACTATGCGAAAATCCTCGCCGCTCCGGCGACGCTTTGCCACCGCATCCGTTATCAAGGAGAGTAAATGTTCGCCGTCGAAGTCCGCGATCACATCATGATCGCCCACAGCCTGCCCTCGCCCGTGTTCGGCCCCGCCCAGAACATGCACGGCGCGACCTTCGTCGTCGATGCCGCGTTCTATACCCAAGACATCGACGCAAACGGCCTGACCGTCGATATCGGACTCGCATCCGATGCGCTCAAGGCTGCGCTCGACCCGCTGCGCTACGGCAATCTCGATGAGATCGCGGCTTTCAAGGGCAAGATCACCACCACCGAATTCCTGTGCAAGCACATCTACGACCAGCTTGCGTCAACGGTGCGCACGAAAGGTCTCGGCGACCATGGACGGGTGGTCAAGATCCGCGTCCAGCTTCACGAGAGCCATGTCGCGCGCGCCTGGTACGAAGGCGAGTTGTGATCAGAAAGCTTCATTTTCTCGTGCCGGGCGACATCGGCACGCCTACCGGCGGCTATGGGTATGACCGGAAACTGGCCGATGGACTGCGCGACCTCGGCTGGACCGTCGAGATCGTCTCGCTGCCCGGCAGCTACCCGGATACGGATCGGGAGACGCGACGCGCAGCCGACGAGGTCTTCGCCGGCCTGCCCGACGGTGCCCTCGTTATGGTGGACGGACTGGCCTTCGCGCGGTTGCCGCATCTGGCGGCAAAGGCTGCGAAACGATTGCGGCTCGCCGCGCTAGTGCATCACCCTCTTACCGACGAAGGCGGCCTTACGGTCGAGAAGGCGGCACGCTTCGCGGTCGACGAGCGTCAAGCACTGTGCCATGCGGCAGCCGTCATTTGCACAAGCGAAACGACGGGACACCGATTGGTCGAGCATTTCGGGGTCGCGGCCTCGCTCATGCATGTCGCGCCGCCCGGAACGAATCGTAAGTCATTACTTACACAAAAAAGAAACCCGACCCTTCTTCTCTGCGTCGCCTCCATCGTTCGGCGCAAGGGCCATGACGTGCTCGTCGACGCCCTAGCGCAAGTCGCCGCACTTGAATGGAGTGCTCGCTTCGTCGGGCCATCGCGCGATAATGAATGGAAGGCCCGGCTCGACACACGCATCCTGGAACGCGGGCTTGCGGATCGCATCACCTTCACCGGGCCGCTGAACGAGCTCGACGCGGAATATGCACGCGCCGGAATCTTCGTCCTGGCAACGCGCCATGAAGGCTATGGCATGGCCTATGCCGAAGCGCTCGCCGCCGGTCTGCCGGTCGTCGGCTGCGCGGTGGGCGCCGTGCCGGAAGTCGTACCGGCGGATGCCGGCGCACTCGTGCCGGCCGACGATCCGCAGGCATTCGCGGACGCTCTGCGACGGCTCCTGACCGACCGGAACGCCTACGACAAAGCCGCCGAAGCCGCGCGCCATGCAGCCGAGCGCCTGCCAAGGTGGTCGGATACGGCAGTCATCGTGGCACACGCATTGACGGAGATCGGCCGATGAGCTTTTCCTCCGAATGGCTCGATCTGCGCGAGAAAGCCGACATTGCGGCACGCGATGCGTCGGTGCTTGCCGAGGTCCGCCGTTTTCTGGAGCAGGCAAGCGCGCCTGTCGTCGTCGATCTGGGTTCGGGAACCGGCTCGACCCTGCGTGCCATCGGCAGTTCCCATGCCCGATGGCGGCTGGTCGACCACGATCCGGTTCTGCTCGCCGAAGCCGCAAGACGGTCCGGTCCCGATATCGAGACGGTCGAACTGGATCTCACCCGCACGGCCGACATCCCGTTCGAAAGCGCCACGCTCGTCACCGCATCGGCCCTGTTCGATCTGGCCAGCGCCTCCTGGATCGACGCACTCGCGGATCGGCTGGTGACGTCGCAAACCGGGCTCTACGCCGCACTCAGCTATGACGGCATCCTCGAATGGGTGCCGTCCGATCCGGGCGACGACGCGATCCGCGACGCGTTCAATGCACACCAACGCGGCGAAAAGAGCTTCGGCCCTGCTTTGGGCCCTGACGGCGCCGGATATCTCGCCAATGCGATGCGAAAGCGCGGCTATAACGTGACGACGGCGCGAAGTCCGTGGCGGCTCGGACCCGCCGATGCCGAATTGCAGCGCGCGCTGGTGACCGGCATCGCCAAGGCTGCGGGGGAAACTGGCGTCGAATCGGCCGATGCCTGGCGCGCGCGCCGCCTTGCGGCCGCCTCACAACTGCATTGCACTGTCGGCCATCTTGACGTGCTGGCCCTGCCCGCCCCGCGGCCTGACGCCTTGCACATGCCATCGCCCCGTCGCACATAGCAGTCGGAAACGGCAGAAGGGATCGGAGCGCGCGTGGAAGAACGGGTCATCATCATCGGCGCCGGCCATGGCGGGTCGCAGGCCGCCGCAAGCTTGCGGCAGGAGGGCTTTGCCGGCCGCATCTCGCTCGTCAATGACGAAACCGAACTTCCCTATCACAAGCCGCCATTGTCGAAGACCTTCCTGAAGACTCCGGATGGCGGCTCGCAGATGCTGCGGCCCGAAAGCTTCTACCGCGACAATGACGTCGATCTCGTCTTCGGCCGCCGCGTCGCATCCATCGACCGGCAGGCCGGAACCGTGGCGCTCGACGACGGCTCGTCGCTGCCCTTTTCCCACATCGTCCTTGCGACCGGCGCGCGCCCGCGCCTGCCGCAAATCGAGGGCGTGGCGCTGGACGGCATCTTTGCGCTGCGCAATTTTGCCGATGCAGGCCGCATCCGGCAAAGGACCGAAGCCGCGCAGTCCGTCGTCATTGTCGGTGGCGGCTTCATCGGCATGGAGATCGCGCACACGCTGGCCGGCCTCGGCAAGCAGGTGACGCTTCTCGAAATGGCGCCGCGCGTTCTCGGGCGTTCCGTCGCGCCCGCCATCTCGATCTATGCCGACGCGCGCGCGCGGGCAGCCGGCATCGATCTGAAGGTCGATATTGGCGTCGCCAGCATGGAAGGATCGAACGGGCATGTCGCGGCCGTCCGGCTCGCCGATGGCTCGCGCATTCCGGCCGATCTCGTCATCCTCGGCACCGGCGTCGTGCCGAATGTGGAACTCGCAGCGGACGCAGGTCTCGAAATCGCCAACGGCATCGTCGTCGACGAAGCGTTGCGCACCGCCGATCACCGCATCCTCGCGCTCGGAGACGCGGCGAGTTTCCATCACTGGCACGCCGGCCGTCCCGTGCGGCTGGAATCGGTGCAGAATGCCAGCGATCAGGCCAAGCACGCCGCGCGCACCATCACCGGCAAGGCCGGCGCCTATCGCGACGTGCCGTGGTTCTGGTCCGACCAGGGCGACATCAAGCTCCAGACGGCCGGTCTCTCCTTGGATGCCGACCGCTTCGTCGTTTCGGGCAATCCCGACGACGACGCTTTCTCGGTCTGGCATTTTTCCGGGCCGCGGCTTCTGGCGGTCGATTCGATCAACCGCGCGGCCGACCACATGATCGCGCGAAAGCTGCTTGCCGCCGGCGTCGATCCGTCCGACGCCGACATCGCGGCAGGCGCACCACGTCTCAAGGAACTCGCGTTGGCGAGGCCGTAGGCGGCCACATACGCGAAAAGACGCCATCGCGGCGAACGAGACCGTGATAGGCGGCTGCGCCAACATGCAGGACAAGGAACAGGCCGATGCCGAACTTGGCGCGCGCATGGATGGATTTCGCCGTCTCGGCTAGAGCATCGTCACGCGGAACAAAATGGGGCAATCCGATCGCATCCAGCATCTCGACGGGGAATCCGCCGGCCCTGACCCGCACATAGCCGCTCACCGCCATCACGATCAGCATCAGATACAGTATGACATGCGTTCCTCGCGCCGCGAATTTCTGGATCGCAGGCAGGCTGTCGGGCAGGGGCGGCGCGCGATGGGTCGCGCGCCAGGCAAGCCTCAGGGCGATCAGGACGATCAACAGCGCGCCGGCATTCTTGTGGAAGATGAAAAGCGGATCCTGAATCGCCCGGTCGTCGACATTCGTCATCACCAGGCCAACCGGAATCATCGCCAGAACGATCAGTGCGGTCAGCCAGTGCAGGATGCGTGACATCCGATCGTAGCCCATCGTCGTATTTCATCCCAGTGAGACGAGAAGAGAATGACGCAGAGTTGAGCAAAGTCAAAGGTCTAGAGCGAATGGAGGGCTTGCAGCCGGCAAAGCACGCGCCATATTCGAAGGCCGGGAGCACGACATGACGATCACATCGACCCGAACTGCCGGAATTGGCGCGCCGCACGGTCTTGCGGCCCAAACCGGTCTTTGGGTTCAGGGCATCGGCGCTGCCACCGCGCTCGCCGCCATGGGTTTCGATGCGCTCGGCCTGGGCTGGGGAGCGGCCAGCATCGTGCTCTATCTCGTCGTCGCCGCCTGCATCATCACGCGCATCGCCGCCAGCCATCCGCATAAGGCGTTCGGTGCGGCCAATGCGGTGACGCTGATGCGCGCCGGACTGGTCGCCTTGATCGCCGCCACGCTTTTTGCGCCGGCACCGAGCGGCGATGCGGCTCTACTAATCGGCGGCCTCGCCTTCGTCATCCTGGCGCTCGACGGCGTCGATGGCTGGCTGGCGCGGCGCACCGGCCTCGCCTCGACCTTCGGCGCACGCTTCGATCTCGAAATCGACGCGCTCTTCGTCCTCGTCCTGTCCGCGCTCGCCTTCGCCCACGACAAGGCGGGAGCGTGGGTGCTCATGATCGGCGCGATGCGCTACGCCTTCTTCTTCGCCGGCCGACTGACGCCGAAGCTGGAGGCGCCGTTGCCGGAATCGATGCGCCGCAAGGCCGTCTGCGTCGTGCAGATCGCCGCGCTCGGCCTGCTTCTCCTGCCGCAGATCCAGCCGCCGCATTCGGTCTGGATCGCAGCCACCGCCCTTGCTCTCCTCACCTGGTCCTTCGCCGTCGATATCCGCCATCTCCTGCGCCAGCCGGTGGAAGCATGAGCGGCCTGCGCAGCGCGGCGGGCCTCGCGCGTTCACTGCTCATCTATTATTCGCGCCCCCACCGGATTGGCCGGACAGGGCGGTTCTACCGTCAGTTCGCCGGACCGGGAGACGTCGCCTTCGACATTGGCGGGCATGTCGGAAACCGGTCGCGTGCGCTTCGCCGCACCGGCGCGAAGGTGGTCACGCTCGAGCCGCAGCCGCTTTTCTACAGCTTCCTGAAACGCACCTTGCCGACCGACATCACGGTCCTTCCGCTCGCCGCCGGACCGCGTATCGGTCGCTCGTCGATGTCGGTTTCGAGCCTTCATCCGACCGTTTCCTCCCTGCGCGCCGATATCGACAGCGCCGTGAAGGGGGATTCAGGCTTCGATGCCGTTGTCTGGGACGAAACGACGCAAATCGAGGTGACGACGCTCGATGCACTGATCTGCGCGCATGGCGAGCCGGCCTTCATCAAAATCGATGTCGAAGGTTTCGAGGATCAGGTTCTTGCCGGGCTTTCGCGACCGGTTCGGGCACTCGCCTTCGAATTCCTGCCGGCGATGGCCGACGTTGCTGAAGCCTGCATCGCTCGGCTCGAAAAGCTCGGCACCTACGAATTCAACCTGATGACCGGCGAAAAACTGCGGTTCCTGTCGCCGCGATGGGTCGGCGCAGCAGCCATCCGCACTCATGTCGCAGCCGCAATCGACAAGGGCCGCTCAGGAGACGTCTATGCACGCAAAGCGACAGTCTGAGCGGCCGCGCCTGCTGGTGATCGCAGCCGCCTGCGCGCTCGTCTTTGCCATCCTCGCGATGCCGTCGCGTCCGCAGGACGCCAATCTCGCTCATATGGCGCGTTTCCCGGTCGAACTCGCGCTGATCGCCGGCCTTCTCGCGGTACTTCCGCGCAATCACCGGGCCCTGTCGGCTCTGCGCGGCGTTTTCACAGCTCTGCTCGGCATCGCGCTGCTTGTCAAATGCGCCGATCTCGGCCTCCATGCCTCGCTCAACCGGCCCTTCAACTTCGCCTACGACCTTCCGCTGCTGCACGCGGGCTGGATGTTGGCCACGGGAACGAGCGGAGCATTGGCGGCGAGCCTCTATCTCGCCGCCGGGGTGCTGGCGCTTGCCGGCGCCGTCGCTGCGATCTGGTGGGCGACCGGCGTCCTCGCGCGCCTGTCGGCACGGCGCACGGTTCCAACCGTGGCGATCCTGCTCATCTTCGCCGGCGCGCTGGTGCTGACCGACCGCGCCTCGACCGCATCGAGCGAGCTTCTCGCGACGCATGTTTCGGCGGCCCGGTCGGCTCAGGCCCAGATCGCCAGCCTCGAAGTCGAAGCCCGGTCGGACGACGTCGCAGTTCCTGCCGGCCGGCCCTTGATGCAGGGTCTTGCAGGACGCGACGTGTTCCTTGTCTTCATCGAATCCTATGGCAGGTCGACGCTCGAAAACCCCCTTTATGCGACATCGACGAAATCGGCTCTCGGCGAATTGGAACGGGCGGCCGAAAGGACCGGCCTCGAGATTCGCTCGGCCTATATGACCGCGCCCATGGTCGGCGGGCAGAGCTGGCTTGCCCATGCCAGCATCCTTTCGGGCCTGTGGATCGACAGCCAGGGCCGCTACCGCGCCTTGCTCGCCAGTTCACGCCGATCGCTGATGGCGCTTGCGTCGGATGCCGGCTGGCATAGCGTGGCGGTGATGCCCGCCATCACCATGGCGTGGCCGGAGGGAAGCTATTTCGGCTATGACCGGATTCTGGCGAAGGACGATCTGGGCTATCGCGGTTTGCCCTTCAACTGGGTCACGATGCCCGACCAGTACACGCTTTCGGCCTTCGAGCGGCTGGTGCTCGACGAGCCGGATCGAAAGCCGGTCTTCGCCGAGATCGCATTGATTTCTTCGCACGCACCCTGGACGCCGATCCCGGAGTTGGTGGACTGGGACGTGATCGGCGACGGCACGATCTTCAACCCGCAGGCACTGGCCGGCGACAGCCCGGAGACGCTCTGGCGCGACCACGACCGCGTGCGTGCGCAATTTGGCCTGTCGATCGACTATTCGCTGCGGACCGTCGCCTCCTTCGTCGAGCGGCAGGGGCGGCCGGCGCCGCTCATCGTCGTCCTCGGCGACCACCAGCCTGCGGTCTTCGTCTCCGGCAACGAACAAAATCGCGACGTCCCCGTTCACTTCATCGGCGACAGCGCCACATTGGATTCAATCGAAGGTTGGTCGTTCGAAAGCGGCGCGGTGCCCGGACCCGATGCGCCCGTATGGCGGATGGACGAATTCCGCAAGCGTTTCGTGGATGCGTTCGATACGCCGATGTGGGAGGAAATGGATAGCGATGAACCAGCATGAGCGCGTCGAGACCAGCGGGGCAGCGGGCGATGCCGACATGCCGGTCGCGACGGCCACGGTCACCGATCGCGTCTGGGATCGGCTGCTTGCGGCCCGCAAGGACCGCACGGTCGGCGCGCATTCCGACTGGACGCCAGCCGAACGCGCCGCCTGGGCACTCTACGCACCGCTTCTCGGCCGAAACGACCAGCCGCTGGTCTTCGCGCAGATCGGTCAGTCGCTCGACGGCCGGGTCGCGACCATAGACGGCGATGCCGCGGACGTGTCGGGCATGGAGGGCCTCAAACATCTGCATCGCTGCCGGGCGCTCGCCGATTGCGTCATCGTCGGCGCCAACACGGCGATCCAAGACAACCCGCGACTGACCGTCCGCCTCGTCAGGGGCGACAATCCGGTGCGCGTGGTCATCGATCCGCGCGGACGTCTTCAGGATTCGGCCGCAATGCTGGAAGGCGAGCGCTGCCTCGTCGTTCAGGCCGGCGACCGCGATCGCCCGGTCGGCGTCGATACGCTCAAGGTCGCCTCGTCCGCCGAAGGGCTGGACGCGGTCTCGATCATTGCCGGCCTGATCGAGCGCGGTTTCCGGCGCATCATGATCGAGGGCGGCGGCATCACGATCGGACATTTCATGGATGCGGATCTGGTCGACCGGCTGCATGTGGGGATCGCACCTCTCATCATCGGAGCCGGTCCGCCTGGTCTGACGACCAGTCCGATCTCGCTTCTGGCGCAGGCCAGACGTCCCCGCGCCCGCGTTTACGGGCTGGCGAGCGACATCATCATCGATTGCGATTTCCGGCTCTAAACTGCCTCACCCGCAAGGGATGCAAGAATTGCGTCCATCGCATCCTCCGGCACATCGATCAGAATCGGCGCCTCGGTGAAAAGCAGCGCGGCGCGAATTGCGTGATCGGGATAGAGCGACCGCAGCAACTCACGATAAAGCGCAAGCTGCGCCACATAGCCGGGCGGTACATCGACAAGGCGGCGCGGCGGCGGACGGTTGGTCTTGTAGTCGACGATCAGGACTTCGGCATCGGTTACGACCAGCCGGTCGATCTTGCCGGAAACCGCCCGTTCAGCGCCGCCGATCCTCACACGTCCCATGATCGAGACTTCCGCGCGCGACCCCGAAGCGAAGACGCCGGCAAAGGCCGCATCGTCGAGGATCGTCTCGATCTGGCGCCACATCATTTCACGCTCGTCTGCGCTCCAGCCATCGCCGAGCCGGTCGAGATAGCGTCTGGCCGACGATTGGCGCTCGGCCTGCGCCACATCCGGCAGGGATTGCAGCAGGCGATGGATCGCCGAGCCGCGTTCGAGTGCCCGCGATGGTTCGGCCTCCGCCGTGAAGATAGGCGAGGCTTGCGTCGCTGTCGGCTCGCTCGCCGGCTCGATCACGGCGCCGACACCGGACGGCGCTAGTGGTCGGGGAAGGATCGGCATCGGCGGCAGCGCCGCACGCAGGGCGGCCGGCAATGCCGGAACGCCGGTCAGGGCTTCCGTTCCATCCGTCTCCAGCGCTACCGGACGGCGCGGCGTTTCGCGATAGACCATGATCTCGTCGCCCGACACGGAATGCAGCTCGGTGCGCGAATGCGCCGAGGCCCCGAGCGCTTCGCTCACCATCTTATGCCAGGTCAGGTCCGCCGGCGCGCGCTTGCCCTGAAATCCGCAGACGATCAGGCGATCCTCCGCGCGCGTCATGCCGACATAGAGCAGCCGGCGATATTCCTCTTCCGCCTTTTCGCGCACCATCGTCGCCACCTGCCGCACGAACGCATTGTTGGTCTCGCCGCCGGTGCGCCACAGAAATCCCGGCCCCCGCCACAGACCGCGCGGCGGGTCGAAGGGAATCAGGGTCGGCAGATGGCTGTCGGAAAAAGGCGCCGCACCGCTGTCGACGAGGAAGACCACCGGCGCCTCCAGCCCCTTGGAAGCGTGCGCGGTCATGATCCGCACCTCGCCCCGCGACGGGTCCATCTCGCGCTTGATCTCCGGTCCGCCGTCGTCGAGCAGGGCCAGCACCGCCTCGAGCCCGGCCGCGCCGCTGCGCTCGGCGGCAAGGCAAAAGCTCAGGAACTCGTCCACCACATCGCCGGCCTCCGGTCCGAGCCGTGCGACAATGCGTGCGCGGCCGGCATCACGTCCCAGCACGCGCCCATAGAATTCGAAGGCCGGCATGAAGCCGACCTCGTCGCGCCAGGTCTGCAATTGATCGCGGACGAGCTTCAGTTCGACATCGGTTTCGCTGGCTGTTCGGATCGCGGCATGAAGCGATCCCCTGCGGTGATGGGCGATCTCCATCAGCTTTTCTTCGCAGACGCCGAATATCGGGCTTTTCAAAAGCGCGGCCAGCGAAAGATCATCGTCCGGCTGGAGCGCGAAGCGCCCGATCGCCATCAGATCCTGCACCGCGATGTGATCGGCAAGGACGAGCCTGTCCGCACCCGCCACCGGCACATGGCGGTTCTTCAGTTCACGCGACAGCGCATGGACGAAACTGCCGCGCTTGCGCACCAGAACCATCACGTCGCCCGCCATCATGCGCCGGTTGCGACCGGGGATCGGTTCGCCCTTCGCCAGCCAGCCCGCTACCCTCCTGGCGATCAGTTCGGCAAGCCTGGCGGCCGGTGCCGAAGTATGGTCGATCGCCTGCGTCCAGTCGTCCGGCGCCTCGACGTCCTGCGGGGCTAGCGACGGCCAAACCTCGACCTGTCCCGGCGCATCGGTGCGGATCGCACTGTGCCGGATGTCCTCGATGTCGCGCGTCAGACCTTTGCGCGTTTCGGGCCGCGCGAAGACAAGATCGACTGCCGACAGCACGTCCTGCGTCGAGCGAAAGGAATGGCTGAGCCGCACCCGCTCGAAGCTGCGCTCGGCCGCCTCGACATGTCTCGCGAATTCATGTCCTGCAACCGCGAACGCCTCCGGCTCGGCGCCCTGGAAGGAATAGATCGACTGCTTCTCGTCGCCGACCGCAAAAACGGTGCGTTCGATGTCTCGCGCACCCTGGCCGGCAAAGAACTCGTCGGCGAGCCGCTTGACGACGCGCCACTGCTCGGGACTCGTATCCTGCGCCTCGTCGAGCAGGATGTGGTCGATTCCCTTGTCGAGCTTGTAGTGGACCCAGGCGCCGGCACCCTGCCGCGCAAGCAGCGACGCCGTGCGCCGGATCAGGTCGTTGAAGTCGAGAAAGCCGCGCGCGCTCTTCAGCCGCTCGTAGCGCGCGATCAGCCAGTCGGCGACGATCAGCGCGGATCGCGACGCCTTGAGCATCGCCAGCAATGCGGCCCGGTCGAGCGCCGCCTGCACCGCAGCCGCCATGCGCGCGAACTCGTCGTCGAAACCATCAAAATGCTCGGCCACGCCCTTGGCGAGAATTTGCTTCGTGGAGCGCGGCTCGTAAACCTGCCCCTTCTTCGTCAGAAAGGTCTTGCGCAGGGCTTGAAGACAGGCTTCCGCATCGCCGGCATCACAGGCCGCGAAGAGATCGTCGGCGAATTGCTGCGCCTTGACCTTGCCGGCGGCAAATGCACGCTCTGAGAAGCGCGCGGCCATTGGCCGGCCGAAATACCCGTCCGGCCAGACATCTGCCAGGATGTCGTCGGCCGTCTCGCCCCCCGCGAAACCGAAGGCGGCGAAAAGAGGCGCATGGTTTTCCGGCGCCGGGCCGACCTGATCGACGAAGGACCGCAGGTCCTCGCGGCGGCGGACGATGGCGCCCAAAAGTCCTTCGAGCCCCGCTTCACCGCCGATGTCGAGGATGTCGGCAAAGGCCTCCGCCAGTTCCGGCTCGTTGCCGCCGGACGCGCCGGCGATCATCAAGCGGCGCGCTTCGGCGACAAGAGCGGCTTCCATCTGGTTGTCGAGCAGTTCAAAATGCCCGGCCACATTCGCTTCCAGCGGAAACTGGTGCAGGATCGCCTCGCAGAAGGCGTGAATGGTCTGGATCTTGAGTCCGCCAGGCGTCTCGAGCGCCTCGGCGAAGAGCCGCCGGGCCCGGACCAGTCGCTCGCGCGTCGGCTCGCGCCGGTCGAGTTCCCTGATTTTCCCTGCCAGCGCCCCGTCGTCGAGTGCCGTCCAGGAACCCAGTATCTCGAAGACGCGGTTCGACATGTTCGCCGCCGCCGCCCGCGTATAGGTCAGGCAAAGAATGCGTGACGGGTCGGTGCCTTCGAGCAGGAGCCGGATCACGCGCTGCGACAGAACATGCGTCTTGCCCGACCCGGCATTTGCGGAGACCCAGGCCGAGTTTTTCGGATCGGATGCGCGGGCCTGGTCGCTGATGGTCGTTTCGGGGACGACGAAGGGGAATTTCATTCCTCGCTTGCTCCCTCGTCGCCGCCGGCGGACCATTCGAGAACGCGGGCGAGGTGGTCGTAATTGCCGCTGACGTCACCCTCCCTAAAGGGCAGCGCGCGCGAACGATAGCCGGCTTCCAGCCGCTGATAGTGCGCGACAAGCTTCTCGAGCCGCTCCCACGCTTCCTGCGCCAGTTCCGGTCCGGACTTGATGGACTTGTTTACGCCCTTCAACTCGTGAATCGGGTCGTGATCGACCTTGCCATTGGGCTTCAGGCGGACATAGGCCAGTTCGGCCGGCATCGCCGCGCCGATATCGCCGAAAGCTCCTCGCGTCAGCAGTGCCGCTTCAAGCGCGAGCTGCGGGGCGAGCAACGTGTGCGCTTGCGCCTTCGATGGGTTCGATCCCGTCTTGAAATCGATGATGTCCGCCATGCCGGCGGCCCGCAGGTCGATGCGGTCGGCGAAGCCTCGCAACGTCACGCCGGTCAGGCCGATTTCCGTCGGTGTCGCGCGGGCCTCGGCAAACCGGCGCGTGACGCCCAGCCGCGAGCGCTCCCAGTCGACGAAGCGGCTTGCCATCTTCCGAAAGCGCGGCCACCAGACGGCGTCCACATCCGCAGGCAGCGTCGCCTTGTCGAATTCCTCGCGGCCGATTCGCAGCAACTCACCCGTCGCATCGGGTGAGAACGGATCGATCGCGGCGACCGAAAAGCCATGCAATATGTCGTGGAAGAGCGTGCCGCGCTCGGCCGCGCCCGGATCGCGCAGCAATGGCTCGACGGGGTGGAGCCGGAGGATTTCGCGCGCATAGATCGCGTAGGGGTCGCGCCGCAGGGTTTCGATCTCGGTGACGGAGAAGCGTTTCGGCCGCCAGTCGACCGGCGGTTTGGGCTCCGGCCGTCTGGCGAAGGGGACTTCCTCGCGTTCGTCCAGTTGCCGCGCCCAGGCAAGCCGCTCCGTCCCCCGCTTGCGCATCCGGGCCGCACCCGCCGGCCCGGCGCAGGTAACGAGGCGTTGCAGCCAGCGCGAAGCGACGGCGGGCGCCTCGCCGGCTCGGGCCGAGCGCGTCAGGACCACTTCGCGATTCGCCATCGCCATGGTGAAATCATGCGCGGACTGACCGATCCGCCGCTCCGGCGGCTCGAGATCGAGCCCCGACTTCATCATGCGCGACATGAACCGATCGGGCTCGGCCTTGCGCGGCCAGCTTCCCTCATTGAGCCCGCCGATGATCATCGTGTCGACGCATTGAAGCCGCGCCTCGAGCGGTCCCCAGATCGAAACGCGCGGATCGCCGGCCGGCGTCGGCTTCACCGTCTCGCCCGCAACCAAGGCAGTGAGAATCTCCGGCCATTCGCCGGGCGCGAAGCTCAGCGCACCGTCGAGACCGGCAAGGCCACGCAGGAATTCCGCCAGCCGGCTGCCCGCCTCGCCGCCATATATCGGAGCCAGTCGTCCCGTCTCGTCGCGCCCGAGTGCCTCCAGCGTTTCGACCGTCGCGCGAAGCGCCTGCGCCAGATCGATTTCGTCAGCTTCTCGCAATTCTGCCAAAGGCTTGACTGCGGCTGCAATGCGCACCGCGATTTCAGCCGCTTCAGCGCGCCGCTCCGCGCCTAGGCGGTCGAGCCAGAAGGCGCGCCGCATTGCCAAATCGTGCGCGGCAAGGCGCGCCGCAAAATCCTCGCCCGTCTTCGCGATATCAGGACGACCGGTGCCGCCGCGCAGCGCCACGAGGTCGATGGTTTCGGCCGCGCGGCGTACGAGACTTCGCGGAAAGCCGAGATGGAGCAGCGGGTGCTTGAGTAGGGACAAGAGCGCCACCGGATCGCCCGGCCTCAACGCCGCTTCCACGGCGAGATGCATCAGGACAGCTGGCGGCGACGCCGACAACAAGGTACCCGCCGAATCGTCGGCAACGATGCCGAAGCGCCGCAATTCACCGGCGACGCGGCGCGCCAGTTCGCGGTCCGTCGTCACCAGCGCCGCCGAATGGTCCGGCGTGTCGATTGCAAGCCGCAGCGACACGGCGATCGCCAACGCTTCCTCGCGCTCGTTCGCCGCCTCGATCAGCGTCACGCCTTCCAGCGCACCGGCAGCGAGCGCGGCGTCCAGAACGTCGCGTTCATGCGCCCACGCCTCGGTCGTTTCAGCCGGACGCAGCGCCTGCCCGACAAGATCGATGCGCGCGGCGAGATCGGGTGCGACCGTTCCTATGTCCACAACTTCGCGACGATCCACGCCCAGCCACTGAAGCAACTTCTTCAGTCCCGTCTGCGGGTGGCCGTGAATCGAGGGCGGCGCGTCTTCACGTCCAATCGCCTCCCAACTCTTCACGTCGATCGTGCGGTCAAGTCCCGGCAGCACGACCGCTCCCTGCGGGAGCCGGCTGATCGCTTGTAGGAGTTCCGCGGTCGCGGGAATAGAGCCCGTCGACCCGGCGGCGATGACCGGGCCACGCGTAGAGCGCGTCGCCAGCCGCCTCGCTTCGGCGCGAATCTGCGCATCACGATAGGCAGCCGGATTCGACCGGTCGACGGCAGCAAGATGATCGGGCCAGGCTTTCGTGACGATCTGTAAAAATTCGAGCGTTATCTGCCACCAACCAGCCAGATCGGCCGGAACGAGTTCGGACAGGCGCGTCCAGTCGCCGCCCTCCGTCTCGATCTCGTCGATCAGCGCAGAGAGATCGCGGGCCAGCCACACCGCGTCGGCCAGCGACGCTGGAATGGCAAGCTCCTCACCATAAAGCGCCGCCAGATGAGCCGGCAGCCGACGTTTCCAGGCTTGCACCAGCGGGGCCAGACGAACGATGCGCTCCAGGGGCTCGATCGGCGGTGGCAGGTCGAACAGCGCGCCGTCGGCGGACAACCAGCCGTCGTCCTCGAATTCTCCCAACGGACGGATCACCGGCAGGATCGCCGAGCGGCCACCCAGCTTATCGACGAAACTCGAGCGCAATTCGCGCGCCGCGCGCCGCGTCGGCACGTAGATCGTCACGTCTGCCATGCCGAGCGGCGCGCCGTCATGGCGAAAGCCGTCGACGATCCGGCCGTCGAGCAGGGCGTCGATCAGGGTCGTCAGAAAGGGCGCCGCCGCCGGAATGTTCAGGACGTTCGGCGAAATCGTCATGCGAGCGCCGGCTGATGCGTCCTGATGGCTGCCTCGGCTTCCGAAATGGCTTCGGGCGTGCCGACGGTGATCCAGTGGCCGTCCATGAGATGGCCGAACAGCCGCCCGCTTTCGATGGCACGGTCGAAATAGAGATTGAGCGAATGCGGCTCGGTCTTTGCACCGGCGAAGATGATGGGGTCGAGGATCGCGGCGCCGGCATAGACCAGGCCCGACGGATCACCCTTGGCGCGGGTCAGGCGCCCCGCCTTGTCGATCAGGAAATCCGTCTTGGTCCCATGGCCGGTCGTATGCGTCACCGGAACGAGCATCAGCAGCATGTCCATGCGAGAAGGGTCCCACGCGTCGGCGAGCATCGCAAGGCTGGATCGCCCGGCATCCATCCAGAACGTGTCGGCATTGAGCAGGATGAAAGGCGCCGAACCCAGCATGGGCAAGGCGTTGACGATCCCCCCGGCTGAATCGAGAAGCCCGTCGCGCTCGTCGGAAATGACGATTTCGGGCCGGGTGCGCCCCGCGCAATGGGCTATGATCCGATCGCCAAGATGGTGGACGTTGACCACGGCCGATTCGATCCCCGCCCCTTCGAGCGCATCGAGCGCGCGGTCGAGCAGCGTTCGCCCGCCGACCGCGACCAGCGGCTTGGGAATCGTGTCGGTGATGGGCCGCATCCGTGTGCCGAGACCGGCGGCCAGCACCATCGCCTTCATCCCGGCCGTCTTCATCTCTCTCCTTCCGGCAGAACTCGCATCGAGCGGTAAAGGCTTCGCAGATTGGCCATCGCCTCGTGCCGCGTCGCGCGCTCCAGATAATCGCGAATGCGCGGCAGGTGTTTGAGATATTGCGGCTTGCCGTCACGCATATCGAGCCGCACGAAGATGCCGATGATCTTGGAATTGCGCTGTGCAGCCATGATGGCATAGGCCTCGTCAAATGCGGTGCGGTCGAAACCCATTCCCCGCGCCTCGACATAGGCTTTACGAATGTCGGTTTCCAGCGCTTCGGAAATCGTCACGCGCGCATCCATCGAAAGCGACGCTACGTCATAGGCCGAAGGCCCGCTCAGGGCGTCCTGAAAATCGATGATGCCGACGCGGTCTCTTCCCGTCTCACCGTCGCGCCAGATGATGTTGGGTGAATGGAAGTCACGCAGAACGAGGCTTTTTTCCGTCGTCTCCAGCCGGTCGAAAAGCGCCTGCCAGGCCGCCTGAAATGCCTGCCGCTCCGTGTCGCTTGCCGGCCGTCCCGCCGCGAAAGGCAGATACCAGTCGATCAGCAACTCGGTCTCGATCGCCATCGCTTCACGATCATAAGCCGGCACATGATAGATCGAGCGGTCTGCCATTGCGATGTCGGTCGACCATTTCCGGCCATGCATTTCGGCCAGCATCTCGGCCGATGCCAGGTAGCGCGCGGCGATCGGCGATCCGTCCGCGGCCAGCACGACGTCCCGGCCCAGATCCTCGATCAGCAGCAGCCCGGCATCGAGGTCGGCAGCCCGGATTTCCGGCGCACAGAATCCGTTGGCGCGCAGCGCACGGTCGACCGCCACGAAGGGCAGAACGGATTCGGCCAGATGGGCGATCTGGCTATAAGGCTTGCCGTCGCGGATCGGCGGTCCGTCCGGCTGGCGCGGCGCGTTCATCAGCAGTTCACGCCCGCCTGCGCAATCGATCGTCTCGTAGCTGCGCGCCGACGCATCCCCTGCGAGATAGCCGCGCGTGGCGCGCATACGTCCCGAAACATCCAGAAATCGACGGATGTCGAAGGCGCGTTGGAACCGTGCAATCACCGCTTCCGGGCCGTCCATCGTCATTCTCCGGCCCGAGCCTTCCTCCAGAAGTTTCACGTGAATCGTTGTTTCGGGAAGGTAAAGGCCGGCCCGGTCCGGCCATTCGACAAGAGCCGCGCCCTCGGCCAGCGCCTCGTCGAGCCCCAGTTCGCGCATCTCTTCGGCGTCGCCGATCCGGTAGAGATCGAAATGCGCCACCGGCAACCGGCCGGGATAGGTCTGGACGAGTGTGAAGGTCGGGCTCGGCACTTCGAGACCGGCATCGCCCGCGAGCGAGCGGATGATCGCCCGCGCCAACGTCGTCTTCCCCGCGCCGAGATCCCCATGAAGCGCAAGCGCGTCGCCCTTTTTCAGCGCTGCGGCAATGTCGTTGCCAGCCTCGCGCGTGTCGGCCTCGTCTGCAAGCAGGCGATCGATCATCGAGGGCTACTCCGCCGCCGCGCGGCTTTGCGTGGCGACCGCCGGCAGCCGGCAGATCACCGTCGTTCCCTGATCCCTGCCCGTCCTGATCTCTACCTTTCCCGAATGCAGTTCGACGAAGCTCTTGACGATGGAAAGGCCGAGACCCGCCCCTCGCTTGCGGCCTCCATTCGGGTGCGATTCGAAACGCTGGAAGATCGTCTCCAGGACCTCTTGCGACATGCCCGGCCCATCGTCGCTGACGCGGAACTCCACCACGTCGCCGTGCATCGCCGTCACGTCGAGGCGAACGGTCGATCCTTCCGGCGCGTAGTTGGCGGCATTGTTCAGGAGATTGTAGAGAATCTGGCGCAGCCGATGGCCGTCGGCATGGATGGTCGCGGGCGCCTGCGAAAGATCGACGGCGAGCCTGATATTGTGCTCGCGCAGCCGCTCCACGACGAGGTCGGATGCAGATTGCACCGCTTCGTCGATGACGATCTCGCCGATGTCGAGCTGCATGATGCCCGCATCGACGGTCGCAAGGTCGAGAATGTCGTTGACGATGGTCAGCAGCACTGCCGAGGACGAGCCGATATGGCCGACATATTCGCGCTGGCGCTCGTTCAGCGGCCCGGTTCCGTTCAGCGACAGGAGTTCGGTGAAGCCGATGATGTTGGTCAGCGGCGAGCGCAGTTCATAAGAAACGTGCTGGACGAAATCGTTCTTCAGCCGATCGGCGCGTTCCAGCGCCTCGTTGCGATCCTTCAATGCGCGCTCGACATTGACGCTGTCCGTCACGTCGACGAATGTCGTCATCACCTGTCCGTTGGGCAAGTGGATGACGGCATAGCGCAGCACGGTGCCGTCGTTCATCTCGACCTGTCCGTGACGGTCGCGGCGCTCCTCGTCGAAGCCGGTCACCACCGAAACGAGTTCGCTCCACGGGCTCGCCACCGCATAGCCCTCGCAAGCCGCACGGATAACGGCGATGTGGGTGCCCGTCCTGACAAGTCCTTCCGACAATCTCCACAAATGGGAAAAAGCCGGATTGGCGAGGCGAACCTTTCCGTCCGGGCCGAACACGGCCACGCCCTCGGCCAGGTTGTCCAGCGTCTCCCCCTGAACGCGCACGGCCGTATGATAGCGGCTTTCCAGATTGAGCTGTTCGGTCAGGTTCTCGAAGACCCAGGTCACGCCGCCCTTGGGCTGCGGATTGCCGACGACGCGCAGCGTGCGCCCATCGGGCAGATGCCAGACATGTTCCTGCGGATCGATGGCGCGATAGGCCGCCAGGATCGTCTCCTTCCAGCGGCGCCATTCGGGCTGTTCGGCCAGCTTGCCATCGCTGCGCAGCCGGTCGAGCAACAGGGTCTGGTCGGGGGCGCTTTCGAGAAAGGCCGGGTCGAGCGCCCACAATTTCTGAAAGGCCTGATTGAAGAAAAGTAGCTTCTGGTCGGCATCGAAAATCGCCACCGCCGTCTGAAGCTGGTCGAGCGTGTCGGCGTGACTGATGATGGTTCGCTGATATTCCTCGCGGATGGCCTCGACTTCCGTCTTGTCGAGCGCCAGGCCCGCCGACGCATCCGGTGCGGCGAAATCGGTCACGGCATACATATGCCGTTCGCCACCGACCACGACCGACAATGTCTGTTCGAAGACGGGCTTGGCCAGATGATGCCGCGCCATGGCCTCGCGCGCATTTTCCGAGAGAAGCTCGCGTTCGTCCCGCAACACCGCCTCGACGGTGCCACCGTCGACCAGCCGCGCATAGGCCTTGTTCACCCATTCGATCTTGCCGCGTCCATCGCGGAGCCAGAAAGGTGCGGGCAAGGCATCGATCAGCGCCAGGATCGTTTCGTGATCGCGCAGCACGCGCTGATGATCGAGCTGAAGTTCGGCCATTTCGCGCTGGCGGCGCGACAGGGCGCTGAACCGGACGACGCAATGCGACAGGCTGGAGCGGCCATGAACCTCCATCACCGAACCGCCAATCGTCTCGATCACGAGATCGAAATTCGTTCCCTTGTCGCGAAGCTGGCCGAGCGCGCGCTCCAGTTCAGAGGCCGATTGCGGCACAAGCCAGCGTCCGAATGCGAGAAACGTCGCGCGATCTTCGGGCGCGCCCGCATCGGCCGGCAGCGTGCCGATCAGTTCGGGACGTGCATTGCGATCTTCCCAGACGACGACGCGCTGGTCGCGCAGGTTGAGAAGCGCTTCGGCTCGCCGCAAGGCGGTGCCGAGATCGGCGAGGCGGGATTTGAGCTGCCGGTTCTCGCGGTCGATGCGGCCGCGCTCGCGAATGAGGAGAAGGGCCGAAATGAAGGCTGCCGAGACAACCCCCGCCAAAAGCGAAAACTGTGCAACGTCCGTTACTTCAAGACCCGCCTGCGCCAAGGCAGGACCGGGAACGAGCGTCGTCGTCGCGCTCAGGGCGGCAATGGCGGCGCGGACGCCGAACCTGCCCGCGCGCCGGCGCGCGCTCGTCCGCACTGGTTCCGCCTCGCCTCGTCCCAAAGTCCCACCTCTCAACCGCTAGTGGGAAGTGACACATCCTGCCCCGGTTGCCCCTCAGCGTCCGGCTCGTCCCCACGAATCAGGACAATGTATCGCCTCGCCCGGACGGCGTGAAGCTTGCCTCACCTTGAAACGACTTCGGCGGCTGTGACGCCGCCGAAGAAAATCCCCGGTGTTGCCCGCGTGTCGCGCAACTCGCGTCAGTAGCGGTAATGTTCCGGCTTGAACGGACCTTTCGGCGTCACGCCGATATAGGCTGCCTGTTCGTCCGAAAGGACGGACAGCTTTGCACCGAGCTTGTCGAGATGCAGCCGCGCGACCTTCTCGTCGAGATGCTTGGGCAGGACATAGACCTCGTTCCGGTAGCGCTCGCCCTTCGACCAAAGCTCGATCTGCGCCAGCACCTGGTTGGTGAAGGAGGCCGACATGACGAAGCTCGGATGGCCGGTGGCGTTGCCCAGATTGAGCAGGCGTCCTTCCGACAGAAGGATCATGCGCTTCCCGTCGGGGAAGGAGATCATGTCGACCTGCGGCTTGACGTTGGTCCATTTCAGGTTGCGCAGGGCGGCGACCTGAATCTCGTTGTCGAAATGGCCGATATTGCCGACGATCGCCATGTCCTTCAAAAGGCGCATGTGGTCGAGCGTGACGACATCCTTGTTACCGGTCGTGGTGATGACGATGTCGGCGGTCGGCGCGGCGTCCTCCAGCGTGACGACCTCGAACCCGTCCATCGCCGCCTGAAGCGCGCAGATCGGATCGATTTCGGTCACCTTGACGCGCGCGCCGGCACCCTTGAGCGAGGCGGCCGAACCCTTGCCGACATCGCCATAGCCGCAGACGACGGCGACCTTGCCGGCCATCATCACGTCGGTGCCGCGGCGGATGCCGTCGACCAGCGATTCCTTGCAGCCATATTTGTTGTCGAATTTCGACTTTGTGACGCTGTCGTTGACGTTGATCGCGGGAAACGGCAGCAGACCGGCCTTCTGGAGCTGGTAGAGGCGGTTGACGCCGGTCGTCGTCTCTTCCGTCACGCCCTTGATCGCGTCGCGCTGGCGGGCAAAGAAGCCCGGCGTCTCGGCGAGACGCTTCTGGATCTGCGCGAAGAGGATTTCCTCTTCTTCCGAGCCCGGCTTCGACAATACGTCCTCACCCGCCTCGGCACGCGCGCCGAGCAGGATGTACATGGTCGCGTCACCGCCATCGTCGAGGATCATGTTGCTGGGCTCGCCGTCCGGCCACTGGAAGATGCGGTCCGTATAGGTCCAGTAGTCCTCCAGCGTCTCGCCCTTGATCGCGAATACCGGCGTGCCGCCCGCCGCGATCGCCGCCGCGGCATGGTCCTGCGTCGAGAAGATGTTGCACGAGGCCCAGCGAACGTCCGCGCCCAGCGCCTTCAGGGTCTCGATCAGCACCGCCGTCTGGATCGTCATGTGCAGCGATCCGGTGATCCGCGCGCCCTTCAGCGGCTGATCGGCGCCGAATTCCTCACGGCAGGCCATCAGGCCCGGCATCTCGGTTTCGGCGATCTCGATTTCCTTGCGGCCCCAATCGGCCAGCGAAATATCGGCGACTACATAATCCTTGGCGGCCATGGGCGGCTCCCGATCTGAAATTTGGATGAAGGGTCATCGGCCGCGCGCGGCCATTCTGGCGCGCTAACTAGCAGACCACCACCCGATCGGCAATGGCACATAAAGACATCGTTATGTCGTGAACCGCGCTGTTTCAGATTTCCTCGCCGAAGCGGTTGGCGACGAGTTCCTCGATCGCGCGCATGGCGTCCTCGGCCTGCGGACCGGAGGCCGAGACCCGGATGCAGCAGCCGGGGCTCGCGGCCAGCATCATCAGCCCCATGATCGACGTGCCGCCGACGGTCGTGCCGTCCTTCTCGACCTCGATGACGGCGTCGAAAGCGCCGGCGGTCTGAACGAACTTGGCCGAAGCGCGCGCGTGAAGACCGCGCTGGTTGACGATCGCCAGGTCGCGGACGATCGACGGACGGTCGGCGGTCTCGCTCATTTGGCGTTCAACACCTGGCTTGCGACATTGATGTATTTGCGGCCGGCATTTTGTGCCTCCTCGAGCGCCGTCACCATGTCGTCCGCCTTGCGCACACTGGTCAACTTGATCAGCATCGGCAGGTTGACGCCGGCGATCACCTCGACCTTGCCGGGTTCCATCACCGAAATCGCCAGATTGGAAGGCGTCCCGCCGAACATGTCCGTCAAGACCACGACGCCGGCCCCGCTATCGGCACGGCGCACGGCATCGACGATGTCGAGGCGGCGCTGTTCCATGTCGTCTTCGGCCTCGATCGATACGGTTTCGAGCTGGTCCTGATGACCGACGACATGCTGAACCGCCGAACGGAACTCGTCGGCCAGGCGGCCATGCGTGACGAGCACGATGCCGATCATGCCACACAGGTCCGGGTGTCGATGGTCCTGTCTGCACGTTTCCGCCGGCCCCAGCGCGCGGTGCGTGTTTCGGTCAATTGGTGCTCCGTAAGCTTGCGTCGTGCTGAATGCCGTATCGGCCGACCGGATCTGATTTGCTTCTCAGTCTTGTTCCGGTTGTTCTCCCCTTCCGACAGGGCCGGTATCCTTGTCACGACTTCGGCTGTTGACAAGGCCGAATCCACCGTTGCCACGCAGTTTTCTTGTCATTTGAGACCTGACTGTGGCCTAAAGTCCCGATTTCGCACGGTCGAGTGCGGCGGCGACATGTTGCCGCGCCCGCGCACAGTCCCGCCACGGGACCCGGACGAAAGGCACGCCGTCGCGCTCCATCGGCTCCGGCATCCGTTCGATGCTGTCGGGTTCGACGAGTTCGACGATCAGATCGATGATGGCGCGCTTTTCGAAGATGCGGGCGACGATGCCGATGCCGCGAATCTCGATCCGGCCGCCAATGACCGGCGGCACGCGCCCGACGAGTCGGCCGCGGGAGCGACTTTCAAGCAGCACCTGATCGTCGCTGACCAACCTGGCAAACCCCTCGGCGTGAGCGATCAGATCGAGGGCCAGGCTCGACTTGCCGCTTCCCGAGGCACCGGTGATCAGCAAGCCCCGGTCCCCCAAGAGGACGAGCGTGCCGTGGACGTTCCGGTTCAAGCGGTCAGTCCTCCGCCGGCAACCTGACGGTGAAGCGCGCGCCGCGCAGATCGCCCGGCTTGCCGCCGGGGATGTTCTCGGCCGTGATCGTCCCGCCATGGGCTTCGATGATCTGGCGGCTGATCGAAAGGCCGAGGCCGGAATTCTGGCCGAAGGCTTCGCCGGAGGGCCGGTCCGTATAGAATCGCTCGAATATCCGATCGATGTTCTCGATGCGGATGCCCGGTCCGTTGTCCTCGACGGTGATCAGCACCCAGCGCTGCGTGCGCGCGAGCGTCACGACGACCCGGCCCCCGTCATCGGGGACGAAGGAACGGGCATTTTCGACGAGGTTGGTGATGACCTGCCCAAGCCGCAGATCATGCCCGTTGACCAGGAAACCCTTGCCCTGATGCGGCGCCTTCTCGACCTTGAATTCGACGGCGATGACCTTGGCATGGACGCGGCTTTGCTCCGACAGGAGGCGCGTCAGGTCGCGCGCGAGCTTTTCGACATCGACCCGCGCGGCGTCCTCCCGCGCCAGTTCGGCATCGAGGCGCGAGGCGTCGGAAATGTCCGTGATCAGCCGGTCGAGTCGGCGGACATCGTGCTGAATCACCTCCATCAGCCGCGCGCGTGATTCATCATTCCGCGCCAGAGGCAGCGTCTCAACCGCGCTGCGCAGCGAGGTCAGAGGGTTCTTTAACTCGTGGCTGACATCGGCGGCGAAGCTCTCGATCGCCTCGATGCGGGCGTAAAGCGCGTTCGTCATGTCCCGCAGCGCGACCGAAAGATTGCCGATCTCGTCCTGGCGGTCGGAGAAATCGGGGATCTCCTCGCGGTTCTTGCCGCCGCGGCGCACGCGGACCGCCGCGGCCGAAAGCCGGCGCAGCGGGTTGGCGATGGTCGAGGCGAGCAGCATGGACAAGATCGCGGTGACCAGCGCCGCGACACCGAAGAGCCGCAGGATCGCGCGGCGCTCGGCCGCAACGATGCGGTCGATGTCGCCGCCCTGCGTCGACAGCATCAGGACGCCATGCACCGCCCGGAAGCGCTGGATCGGAACCGCGACCGAGACGATCTGCTCGCCCTGCTCCGACAGCCGCACGAGATAGCCCGCCGTTCCGTTGGCCGCCGCCACGACTTCGGGAAAGGCCGTGCCGGTGCCGCCGGGCTGCTCGCGATAGATCGGCAGGTCCGTGCGGCGGAAGAACTCGGCAAAGATCACCCGCAACCGGTCGAAAAAGCCGGGCTCGGCCGGCACCACCGGCGGCAGGTCGTAGCGCAGGATCTGGCCGCGCGAATAAAGATGCCGCGAATCGAGCAGGAGGTTCATGTCGCGATCGAAGATGCGCGCGCGCGTGTGGGTCGGCGAGATCAGGCGCCGCAGGACCGGTGCGACCTTTTCCGGGTTGATCGGGAATTCGAGGCTGTCGAGGGCGCGCTGGTCCGGCGGCAGGCTTTCGCCCGCCTGAAGCTCAAGCAGCCTCTCGGGGTCGATGGTGATCGAATCCGTCTCGACCGTGGCGGAGGCGGCGATCGCACCGGCAATGATCTCGCTTTGCGTCATCAGGCTTTCGACGCGGGCATCGATCAGCCCGTCGCGAAACTGGTTCATGTAGAGGATGCCGACGACCAGCACGCCGAGCGCGGCCAGATTGAGGAACAGGATGCGCTTGGTCAGGCTGGAGAACATGTACTGGCCGAGCAGCCGGCGCACGGCGCGCCAGGAGCGCGTCCAGCGCACCACGCTCGGCCTCGCCGCGCGTGGCAGCGTCCTGACGGGTCGATCCGTATCAGCCGCCATGTCTCATCCGGCTACTTCCATCAAGCCCCTCCGGGCCCTGGCCTCAGGCTTCGCGGAAACGATAGCCGACGCCGTAAAGCGTTTCGATCATGTCGAAACTGTCGTCGACCGACTTGAACTTCTTGCGCAGCCGCTTGATGTGGCTGTCGATGGTCCGGTCGTCGACATAAACCTGTTCGTCATAGGCCGAATCCATCAGCGCGTCACGGCTTTTGACCACGCCGGGGCGCTGCGCCAGCGAATGCAGAATCAGGAATTCGGTCACCGTCAGCGTCACCGGCTCCCCCTTCCAGGTGCAGGTGTGGCGCTCCTGGTCCATGACGAGCTGTCCGCGCTCGAGCGAACGGGCCTGCTGCGTCGTCTGCTTGGCGCCCGGCTCGCGGGCGCTGGCGCGGCGCAGCACGGCACGCACGCGTTCGACGAGAAGGCGCTGCGAAAACGGCTTCCGGATGAAATCGTCGGCGCCCATCTTCAAGCCGAAGAGTTCGTCGATCTCGTCGTCCTTCGAGGTCAGGAAGATCACCGGCAAGTCGGTCTTCTGGCGCAGGCGGCGCAAAAGCTCCATTCCGTCCATGCGCGGCATCTTGATGTCGAGAATTGCAAGGTTCGGCGGACGCGCGCCAAGCCCCTCCAGCGCCGACGCTCCATCGGTATAGGTCTCGACGCGATAGCCCTCGGATTCGAGTGCGATCGAGACCGATGTGAGAATGTTGCGGTCGTCGTCGACAAGCGCGATCGTTGCCATCTCAAGCGGCTCCTTCATAGGCGGCTGTCCCTTGCTCTTCCAAAGAAACGCGGGCCGTCTCTTGCGGGACAAATCTGGTACAAAATGTGGCACAGATTTCGTGCCATGTCACAGCCCGCGCCCGAAACGACTCCGGGCAACTTCCGCCGCATATGGCGACGCCACGCCACCATTAAAGAACATATAACCGATTAAACGTCGGACCCTCAATTTTAAATCGATTAATGATTTGATATCGCTAGGCTTTTCTGTTTCTCCACCTTTCAGCCCTGCTGCCAGCCGCCGTTTTCGGTCGGCTACCATGCCGGGCCTCGCCTTTTCTTCGGTGCGGTTTTCTTGGTGGAGCAGATGACGGAAATCGGTAAGCGCAACCCCGCCTGCGGGATCGACGCCAGTGGTCTGACGGACCTCGGCAAGGTCCATTACAATCTCGGTCCTGCCGAACTCTACGAGGAATCGCTGCGGCGCGGCGAGGCGGAACTGACGGCCCATGGTGCGCTCGTCGCCCGCACCGGCCAGCACACCGGACGCTCGCCCAAGGACAAGTTCATCGTCGCCGACGAGATGACGAATTCCCGCATCTGGTGGGACAACAACAAGAAGATGTCGCGGGAGGCTTTCGACTGTCTTCACGCCGACTTTCTCGACCACGCCAAGGGCAGGGATCTCTTCGTGCAGGACCTGATCGGCGGCGCCGACGCCTCGCACCGTCTGCCGACCCGCGTCGTCACCGAATATGCCTGGCATTCGCTCTTCATCCGCAATCTCCTGATCCGTCCCGACGCCGCCGATCTCGCCGGGTTCGTGCCGAAGCTGACCATCATCGACCTGCCATCGTTCCGCGCCGATCCCGAACGCCACGGCTCGCGCACCGACACCGTCATCGCGGTCGATTTCTCGCGCATGATCGTGCTGATCGGCGGCACGTCCTATGCGGGCGAGATGAAGAAGTCGGTCTTCACCGCGCTCAACTATCTCCTGCCGGAAAAGTCCGTCATGCCGATGCACTGCTCAGCCAATGTCGGGCCCGACGGCGATTCGGCCGTCTTCTTCGGCCTCTCGGGTACCGGCAAGACAACTCTTTCGGCCGATCCGACCCGCACGCTGATCGGCGACGATGAGCATGGCTGGGGCGAGGATGGCATCTTCAACTTCGAAGGCGGCTGCTATGCCAAGACGATCAAGCTGTCGGCCGAGGCGGAGCCGGAAATCTTCGCCACGACCCGGCGCTTCGGCACGGTCCTGGAGAACGTCATCCTCGACGCGGCCCGCGTGCCCGATTTCGACGACGGCTCGCTGACCGAGAACACGCGCTGCGCCTACCCGCTCGACTTCATCCCCAATGCCAGCGAAACCGGCGTCGCGCCGCATCCGAAGAACATCATCATGCTGACGGCCGACGCGTTCGGCGTCATGCCGCCCATTGCGAAGCTGACCCCTGCGCAGGCCATGTACCACTTCCTGTCCGGCTACACCGCCAAGGTCGCCGGCACGGAAAAGGGCGTCACCGAGCCGGAGGCGACCTTCTCGACCTGTTTCGGCGCTCCCTTCATGCCGCGCCATCCTTCGGAATACGGCAATCTCCTGAAGGATCTCATCGCCCGCCACGAGGTCGATTGCTGGCTGGTCAATACCGGCTGGACCGGCGGCGCCTACGGCACCGGCAGGCGGATGCCGATCAAGGCGACCCGCGCGCTGCTTGCCGCCGCGCTCGACGGGTCGCTGCGCGATGCCGAGTTCCGCACCGATGCGAATTTCGGCTTTGAGGTGCCTGTTGCGGTCGAGGGCGTCGATGCGTCGATCCTCGACCCGCGCTCCACCTGGGCCGACAAGGCCGCCTATGACCGCCAGGCCGAAAGGCTCGCGACCATGTTCACCGACAATTTCACCAAATTCGAGGAACATGTCGACGCGACCGTCATGGACGCCGCGCCCCGCTATCAGGAAGCGGCGGAATAAGGCGCGCCCACGGATCGGCAAGGCCCGGCAGCGTCCGGGCCTTTTCTTTTGTCCGCGCCCGGTGCAAATCTTCTCTGACGGAGGAGAAGAAATGAAGCACGCGCCACACCGACCGCTGGAATTCAAAACGCTCGACGAAGCGGAGATGCTGCGCCGCGCTGCCGGCTTCCATGCGATGATGAAGACGCGCCGCACGGTGCGCGATTTTTCTGCAAGGCCCGTCCCGCGCGAACTGATCCAAACCTGCATCATGACGGCCGGCGGCGCGCCGTCCGGCGCCAACCAGCAGCCCTGGACCTTCGTCTGCATCGGCGACGCCGCGACCAAGAAGGCGATTCGCGAAGCGGCGGAGAAGGAAGAGCGCGATTTCTATGCCGGCCGCGCGTCCGACGAATGGCTCGACGCGCTGGCTCCGCTCGGCACCGACGCGAACAAGCCCTTTCTCGAAAGCGCGCCCTGGCTGATCGCCATCTTCGCGCAGCGCTATGGCCTTACGACAGAGGGCAAGCGGGTCAAGCATTACTATGTGCCGGAATCCGTCGGCATCGCGACCGGATTCCTCATCGCCGCCCTCCACAATGCCGGCCTGGCGACACTCACCCACACGCCCTCGCCAATGGGCTTCCTCAACGAGATTTGCGGGCGGCCCGAGCACGAAAAAGCGTTGATCCTGCTCGTCGCCGGCTATCCCGAAGACGGTGCGCTCGTCCCCGACATCACTAAGAAGCCGGCTGACGAGATCATCGTCTGGAAGTCATGACGGTACGCGACGGCCTTTCCATCGTCCCGAACATCGAGATCGCCGAAAGCGAGCTCGAAGAGCAGTTCATCCGCTCGTCGGGGCCGGGCGGCCAGAACGTCAACAAGGTCGCGACCGCCGTCCAGCTTCGCTTCGACGCCGCGAACTCGCCCTCCCTGTCCGAACGCGTGCGCGAGCGCACGATCAAGCTTGCCGGCCAGCGGGCCACCAAGGACGGCGTCATCGTCATCGAGGCCGGCCGCTTCCGCACGCAGGAGCAAAATCGCGACGATGCGCGCGAACGCCTCGCGGAACTGATCGCCAAGGCAGCCGAACCGCCGCCCAAGCCGCGGCGCAAGACCAAGCCGACGAAAGGCTCCGTCGAGCGCCGCCTGAAAGCCAAGTCCGGCCGCGCCACGATCAAGAAGAATCGCGGCAAGGTCGGCTTCGACTGATGGCCGGTTTCGTCCTGCCCTCCGGCTTCCGTCACCTGCCCGGATATTTCGACCGCGCCGCGCAGGAGGCTCTCGTCGCGGAAATCCGCGATGTCGTCGCAGCCGCTCCGCTCTACGTTCCGCGGATGCCGCGCACCGGCAGGGAAATGAGCGTGCGCATGACGAATTGCGGCGATCTGGGCTGGGTCACCGACAAGGATCGCGGCTATCGCTACCAGCCGACCCACCCCGAGAGTGGCGCTCCGTGGCCGCCGATCCCGTCAACTCTATTGAAGCTGTGGGACGACGTGGCGCAGTTCGGCAAGCCGCCGCAGGCCTGCCTCGTCAACTTCTACGACGCATCGGCAAAAATGGGCCTGCATCAGGACCGGGACGAACAGGAATTCGGCGCGCCGGTCGTCTCGGTTTCGCTCGGCGACGATTGCCTCTTCCGCATCGGCGGAACGGAGCGTTCAGACGCCACCCGTTCGCTGCGGCTTTGTTCCGGCGACGTCGTCATCCTTGGCGGTCAAGGCCGAATGGCCTTCCACGGCGTCGACCGCATCTATCCCGGCACGTCGACGCTCTTGAAGAATGGCGGGCGGATCAATCTGACTCTCAGGCGCGTGACGGTCTGAAGGCTACAGCCGCCTCAACGCGACTTCCTCGACCAGATGGTCGGCACCCTTGCGCAGGATGAGGTCCGCGCGCGGCCGGGTCGGCAGGATGTTTTCGATCAGGTTCTTCATATTGATGTTCGACCAGAGGTTTTCGGCGATCGCCAGCGCGGCATCGTCCGAAAGCTGCGAGTATTTATGGAAGAACGCGTCCGGGTTGCGGAATGCCGTCTCGCGCAGGCGCATGAAGCGCTCGACATACCATTGCCGGATCCGGCTTTCCTCGGCGTCGACATAGATCGAGAAATCGAAGAAATCCGAGACGAACGGCACCACCTTCCCGTCCTTCGGCAAATCGCGCGTTTGCAGGACGTTGATCCCCTCGAAGATCAGTATGTCCGGCTGGTCGATGGTGACGAACTCGCCCGGAAGAACGTCATAGGTGAAGTGCGAATAGAGCGGCGCGCGCATGTTGCGGGCGCCCGACTTGATGCCGGACAGAAAGCGCAAGAGCGCGCCGACATCGTAGCTTTCGGGAAAGCCCTTGCGCTCCATCAGGTTCTGGCGACGCAGTTCGGCATTGGGCAGCAGGAAACCGTCGGTCGTCACCAGATCGACTTTCGGGCTCGACGGCCATCGCTGGAGCAATTCCTTCAGGACGCGCGCCGTGGTCGACTTGCCAACCGCGACCGAGCCCGCAATGCCGATGATGAAGGGCGTCTTCGATGCCGTTTCGGACCGGAAGAAAACCTGGCGCTGGCGAAAGAGAAGCTGGCTCGCCTCAACATGGGCCGACAGCAGCCGCGACATCGACAGATAGATGCGCCGCGTTTCCTCGAGGTCGATCGGATCGCCCATCGAGCGCAGCCGGCGGATTTCATCCTCCGTCAGCGTCAGCGGCGTGTCGGCGCGAAAGCCGGCCCATTCCTCGGCCGAGAAGCGGCGATAGGGCGAATAGAACTGATCCGGCGTGAGCTGGTCCATGCCGCCCGCCTTTTCCTTGCGTGGTCGCTTGCGCGCGCTCATTGCGGACGCGACGCCTTTTCGGCGATGCCGGACTGCCCGGTGCGTCGTTCGAGTTCGGCCATCACATCCGAAATCGGGATTTCGGCGAGCGCCAGGACCACCGTCAGATGATAGAGAAGGTCGGCCGTTTCGGAAACGAGCTCGCCGCGATCGCGCTTGATCGCGGCAATGACGGCCTCGACGGCTTCCTCGCCCATCTTCTTGGCCGCCCGCTCCGGTCCCTTGGCGAACAGCTTCGCCGTCCAGGAATCGTCCTCCCCCGAGCGCCCGCGCTCGGACACGATGCGCTCCAGATCGGCGAGCGTGAATTCCGCCATGCTACCCTCCGGATCGTGCCGCGCCGCAATTCCGGACGGAGAACCGCGACGCACTTTTCCTGGAATTGCTCATGCGGCAGGATCGAGCCGCATGGGCAATCCAGCTTGTGCCATATGCGCCTTGGCCTGCGCAATCGTATAGGTACCAAAGTGGAAGATGGAGGCGGCAAGCACCGCCGTCGCGTGTCCATCGCGCACGCCCTCGACCAGATGGTCGAGATTGCCGACGCCGCCGGACGCGATCACTGGCGCACGCACCGCATCCGCGATGCTGCGGGTGAGCGCTAGGTCGTAGCCGATCTTCGTGCCGTCGCGGTCCATGGACGTGAGCAGCAACTCGCCCGCGCCGAGATCGACCATCTTCCGCGCGAATTCGACCGCGTCGATGCCGGTCTTCTCCCGCCCGCCATGGGTGAAGATTTCCCAGTGATCCGTTTCGCCCGCCGCCGACACCTTCTTGGCGTCGATGGCGACGACGATGCACTGGTTGCCGAACTTGTCGGCGGCTTCGGCGACGAAATCCGGGTTCTTCACGGCGGCGGTGTTGATCGACACCTTGTCGGCACCGGCGAGCAGCAGCTTGCGGATGTCCGCAACCTGCCGAACGCCGCCGCCGACCGTCAGCGGCATGAAGCACTGTTCGGCCGTGCGCGCCACGATGTCGAAGATCGTCTCGCGATTGTCGGACGAGGCGGTGATGTCGAGGAAGCAGAGTTCGTCAGCCCCGGCCGCATCATAGGCTTTCGCTGCCTCGACCGGGTCGCCCGCGTCGATCAGGTCAACGAAGTTCACGCCCTTGACGACGCGGCCGTCCTTGACGTCGAGGCACGGAATGACGCGCGCTTTCAGTGTCATTCGCGCGGCTCCTCGAACAGTGTCGGTGCAACCGCCTTCCCGCCTTTCAGGATCGCCAGCGCCTCGGCCGGGTCGATGCGGCCATCATAAAGCGCGCGGCCGGAGATCGCGCCTTCGAGCTTCTGCGCGTCCGGCATCGTCATCCGCACGATGTCGGCCAGCGAAGCGAGTCCGCCCGATGCGATAACCGGGATCGAGACGGCATCCGCAAGCGCGATGGTCGATTCCCAGTTGATGCCTGTCAGCACCCCGTCGCGGTCGATGTCGGTGTAGATGATCGCCGAAACGCCCGCGCCCTCGAATTTCTGCGCCAGTTCCACGACGCCCAGCGTCGAGGCTTCCGCCCAGCCCTCGACCGCCACCTTGCCGCCCTTGGCATCGATGCCGACGGCGATCTTTCCGGGAAAGAGCCGGCAGGCTTCCTTGACCAGTTCGGGCTCGCGCACCGCGACCGTGCCGAGAATGACCCGTGCCAACCCCTTGTCGAGCCAGCTTTCGATATTCACCAGCGAGCGGATGCCGCCACCAAGCTGCACCGGATTCTTCGTCGCCTTCAGAATCGCCTCGACCGATGCGCCATTGACCGACTGGCCCTCGAACGCGCCGTTCAGATCCACGACATGCAGCCATTCGAAACCCTGATCCTCGAACGCCTTCGCCTGGGCCGCCGGGTCGGGATTGTAGACGGTCGCCGAGTCCATCTCGCCCAGCTTCAGGCGCACGCACTGACCGTCCTTCAGGTCGATGGCGGGAAAAAGGATCATGGCTTCCACTTCAGGAAATTCGCGATCAAAGCCAGGCCCAGCGCCTGGCTCTTTTCGGGATGGAACTGCGTGCCGGCGATGTTGTCGCGGCCAACGGCGGCGGTGACCGGCCCGCCATAGTCGGTCGTCGCCAGCACATGCGCCGGGTTTTCGGCGGCAAGCTGGTAGGAGTGGACGAAATAGGCGTGCAATCCCCCTTCGCCTGTCGCAATGCCGGCGAAGAGCGGGTGGCCCTGTTTCACGTGAATCGTGTTCCAGCCGATCTGCGGGATCTTCAGCGCCGGGTCGGCCGGTTCCATTTCCTTGACGTCACCGGCTATCCAGCCAAGCCCATGCGTGGTCGTCTTCTCCAGCCCTCGCGTCGAGAGAAGCTGCATCCCGACGCAAATGCCGAGAAACGGCCGCCCCTTGGCGATGACCGCCTCCATCAGCGCCTCGACCATGCCTGGCACGGCGTCGAGCCCGCGGCGGCAGTCGGCATAGGCGCCGACGCCCGGCAGCACGATCCGATCCGCCGATTCGACACGCTCCGCATCGTCCGTCAGTTCGATCTGCGCATTCGTGCCGCCCTCGCGCGCGGCGCGCTCGAAAGCCTTGGTCGCCGAGCGCAGATTGCCCGATCCGTAATCGATGATCGCGACCCGCATCACTTCGCCCCGGGATAGCCGAACAGCCCGAGCGCCGGACCGCTGTGGCGCGCGGCAGGCGCGCTGCGCGACCACGGCGCGATGACGCGCGGCGGCGTCTTGGCCTCGGCGATCACGTCACGGTCGGCGAGGTAGCGGATCTCGGCATCCGCAGCCGATTGCGCCTCGACGACACCCCATTCGTTCCAGTCCGCGCGTTTCAGCGAGGCGATGCGCAGCGCAGCGCCTTCGAGGCCGACGTAAATTCCGACGAGCAGTGACAGCCACCCCGTCGCGCCGCCGAAACCCGCATAGGCGCCGGCAACCGAAAGCGCCACGGCTGCGACAAGGGCGATGATCGCCTCGCGCCACATGCGGTGAAAAGCGAACCAGACGAACGGGACGAGAAAGCCGAAAAAGTGAAACCCGTCGCGCACCAGCACGGCCTTTTCAGCCGGGTCGCGCAGCGGCGGCTCCATCACGACAAAGCTTGTCATTGTCTCAGCCTTTCAGCGTGCCCTTGGTCGACGGAATCCTACCCGCCTGCCGCGCATCCGGCTCGACCGCCATGCGCAGCACGCGCGCCACCGCCTTGAAGCAGGTCTCGGAAATATGGTGGTTGTTGACGCCGTAATGGTTGAGGACATGCAGCGTGATGCCGGCATTCTGCGCCAAAGCCTGGAAGAATTCGCGCACCAGTTCGGTGTCGAACGTGCCGATCTTCGGCGCCGAGAACGCGACGTTCCAGACCAGGAACGGCCGGCCGGAAACGTCGATCGCCGCCTTGGTCAGCGTTTCGTCCATGGCAAGGTCGATCGACGCGTAGCGCGCGATGCCGCGACGCTCGCCCAGAGCCTTCGCGATCGCCTGCCCGACCGCAATGCCGGTGTCCTCGACTGTGTGATGGTCGTCGATGTGGAGATCGCCCTTGCCCTTTATCGTCATGTCGATCAGCGAATGGCGCGACAACTGGTCGAGCATATGGTCGAAGAAGCCGATGCCGGTCGAAATCTGCGACCGTCCGGTGCCGTCGAGATCGACCGTGACGGCGATCTCTGTTTCCTTCGTCTTGCGCTCGATCGTCGCGCTGCGCGCGCTCTTGCCGTCTGCCATGTCGTGGCGCCTTTGCCGTTTGGATAGCGTTCGCCTCATACCAGCCTCGATGAGCGGATTGCAAACCCTTCCCGGCAGCATACATAACGAGCCGGGCGGCAGACGCCACCGGGTCTGCCGGAGACAGTATCGGAGATGATATGTCCAACGAGACTTCCATGCACGCGACGACCATCGTCACCGTGCGCAAGGGCAACAAGGTGGTGATCGCCGGCGACGGGCAGGTCAGCCTTGGGCAGACGATCATGAAGGGCAATGCGCGCAAGGTGCGCCGCATCGGCAAAGGCAACGTCATTTCCGGCTTTGCCGGCGCGACCGCCGACGCCTTCACCCTGCTCGAACGGCTCGAAGCCAAGCTCGAGCAATATCCAGACCAGCTCACGCGCGCCTGCGTCGAACTTGCCAAGGACTGGCGCACCGACCGTTATCTGCGCCGCCTTGAGGCGATGATGCTGGTCGCCGACAAATCCGTGACGCTGGCGCTGACCGGAAATGGCGACGTGCTCGAACCCGAGCAGGGCGTCATGGCGATCGGGTCCGGCGGCAATTATGCGCTCGCCGCCGCGCGGGCGCTGGTCGACACCGATATGGATGCCGAGGAGATCGCACGCCGCGCCATGAAGATTGCCGGCGAGATCTGCGTCTACACGAATTCCAACGTCGTCATGGAAGTGCTGGATGCCGAATAGGCCGCGCTACGCCTTCCGCGCCGTGGAAGCGGACGATCTGCCGACGCTGCGCGACTGGCTACAGGCTGCGCATGTGCGCGAATGGTGGGGCGATCCCGACAAGGGCGTGGCCGAGATCGAGGCAGCGATGGACGATATTTCGACCGAGCCTCTGATCGTCGAGCTCGACGGGGCGCCGATCGCCTATCTCCAGTCCTATGATCCGCATCTGGAAGACGACCATCCCTATGCCGATCAGCCCATGGGCACGCTCGGCCTCGACATATCGGTCGGTGCCGCCGATCTCGTCGGCAAGGGCCATGGCAGCGCGATCATCGCACAGTTTGCGGCGCAACTCTTTGCCGAAGGCGCGCCGCGCCTGATCATCGACCCCGATCCCGGCAATGCCCGCGCGATCCGCGCATACGAGAAGGCGGGCTTCCGCCACATCGACACGCGCAATTCACAATATGGCCCGGCCCACCTGATGGCGCTGGACGCACCGCAGAACATGGAAAACTCATGAGCACATTCTCCCCCCGCGAGATCGTTTCGGAACTCGACCGCTACATCATCGGCCAGAAGGACGCCAAGCGCGCCGTCGCCATTGCCTTGCGCAATCGCTGGCGCCGCCAGCAGCTCGACGGCCAGATGCGCGAAGAGGTGATGCCGAAGAATATCCTGATGATCGGGCCGACCGGCGTCGGCAAGACCGAAATCTCGCGCCGCCTCGCCAAACTCGCCGGCGCGCCCTTCATCAAGGTCGAGGCGACCAAGTTCACCGAGGTCGGCTATGTCGGCCGCGACGTCGAGCAGATCATCCGCGATCTGGTCGAGACCGCGATCGGCCTGACGCGCGACAAGATGCGCGAGAACGTCAAGGCGCGCGCCCATTTGAATGCCGAGGAACGCGTGCTCGAAGCACTCGTCGGCAAGACGGCAAGCCCGGCGACACGCGATTCCTTTCGCAAGAAGCTGCGGTCGGGCGAACTCGACGACAAGGAGATCGAGGTCGAGGTTGCCGATACCGGCACCCCGATGGGCGGCTTCGAAATCCCCGGAATGCCGGGCGCGCAGATGCTCAACATCAACGACATGCTTCAAAAGGCGATGGGCGGCCAGCGCACCAAGACGCGCAAGACGACGGTCAAGGAATCCTACGGGCATCTGATCAACGACGAGTCCGACAAGCTGCTCGACAATGACGAGGTGATCGCGCGGGCGCTCGACGTCACCCAGAATGACGGCATCGTCTTCCTCGACGAGATCGACAAGGTGGCCGGCAACGACAGCCGCACCGGGCCGTCCCGCGAGGGCGTCCAGCGCGATCTGCTGCCGCTTGTCGAAGGCACCACGGTCGCGACCAAATACGGGCCGGTGAAGACGGACCACATCCTCTTCATCGCGTCGGGGGCGTTCCACGTCACCAAGCCGTCCGACCTGTTGCCGGAGCTTCAGGGCCGGCTGCCGATCCGCGTCGAGCTTCGGGCGCTCGAAAAGGACGATTTCCGCCGCATCCTCACCGAAACCGAGGCGAGCCTGATCAAGCAGTACATCGCGCTGATGGACACGGAAGGCGTGACGCTCGACTTCACCGACGACGCCATCGACGAACTGGCCGGCATCGCCGTCGACCTGAATTCGAGTGTCGAGAACATCGGCGCGCGGCGTCTGCAAACGGTCATGGAGCGCGTTCTCGACGACATTTCCTACAATGCGCCCGACCAATCCGGCTCATCGATCACGATCGACGCCGAATATGTGCGCAAATATGTCGGCGATCTCGCCAAGAACACAGATTTGTCCCGTTTCATTCTGTAGACCCTTCAGCAACACCTCGCGACGAAGTGAGCGATCACCGCCCGGCTGGCGCAATCTACGCTCGACGGGCCGATGGCGGCTGACTATGGTCGCGCCGCTTTGGCCAAGGGCCCGAATCTCATGAAAGCAATAGCCGGACTTTTCCTGTCGCTGTCGGTCGCGCTTGGCGTGGGCGAGGCATTTGCGGTGACCAAGATCCCGCCCGGCAACCGCAATGTCGAACAGCCGACCGTTCCGGGCGGCTCGGCGAGCCGGACGCGCGCGCTTTCGACGACCTATGAGGCGAAATATCAGCGCGTTCTGCGGCTTTTCCAGCAGGACGAATCGCTGCGTGCGAAGATCCGCCAAGTCTCCGCGCAATACGATCTTGATCCCGTTCACATGGCGGGCGCCATCATCGGCGAGCACACCTACAATGTCGATGCCTACGATCGGCTGCAGACCTATTACGTCAAGGCGGTCTCCTATCTGTCGACCAGCTTCCAGTTCGCCCATGGCGGGGAAAACATCGCCGCTTTTGTCGGGCGGCCCGAATTTACCGAATGCAATTCCGTCGCCGCCGACAGCTACGACCTGTGGTCCTGCCGCGAGATGATCTGGGAACGCGAATTCCGCGGCCGGTCCGTCGATGACAGATTCTACCCCGACAACCGGTTCGGCGCGGTCTTCTTCCAGCCCTTCTATGCCGGCCAGACCTTCGGCATCGGCCAGCTCAACCCGCTCACGGCCTTGCAAATGAGCGATCTCGTCCATCAGGTTTCGGGCCTGCCGAAGCTCGATGCCTCGGACCCGCAGGCGGTCTACCGCACCATCATGGACCCGGACCTGACGCTTGCCTATGTCGCGGCGACACTGAAGACGTCCATTGATGCCTACAGGCGGCTCGCCGGTTTCGACATATCGGGTAATCCGGGCATCACCGCGACGCTCTACAATGTCGGAAACCCCGAACAGCGCGCCTATCGCCTCAAGCGCGAGAATGCCGAGCGCGCCGCGCGCGGCGAGGCGCCGCGCCTGCCCGAAGAGAACTATTACGGCTGGTTGGTCAACGACCGGCTGGAAGACCTCGAAGCGCTCTTCTGATCGATCTCGTCGAGCAATGCGACGATCCGCTCGATATCGTCGGGTGACAGCATGGAAATCTGCGCCGCCAGCCTGTTGGCAAGCAAGGTGGCCTCGGGCGACAGTCCGGCCGTGTCGACCGTGACGCGGGGATCCGAGCGTTGCGCGAGTTCCTCCAGAGCCTCGGCCTCGTCCCAGATCACGTTGAAGAAGCCGATGATCTTCTGCACCATCGCCCAGTTCGGCACGCCACGCCGGCCGTGTTCGAGCGCCGAAAGATAGGCCGGGCTGACGCCGAGCGCCGCCGCCATCTCCTTTTGCGCGATGCCGCGCTCGGTGCGCATCGCGCGCACCTTCTCGCCGAAGGGCGTCATGCCGCATCTCCCGGTCGCCGGCGCAGCCGCACATACATCGCACCCTGCCCGCCATGGTGGCGCGCCGCATCCTCATGCGCGGAGACGAGGCCGCGAAAGGCCGGCGTTGCGAACCATTGCGGCACCTGCCGGCGCATCACCCCGTCGCTGCCCATGGACGAGCCCTTTCCCGTCACCACCAGCACATGCCGCCGCCCCTGCGCATAGGCATTGTGCAGAAAGGCGAGCAGGACGCCATGCGCTTTGGCCAACGTCATGCCGTGCAGATCGACCTTGCCCTCGATGGCCAGCCGACCCTTGGCGAGCTTCTTCTTTGTCGGCCGGTCGATCACGGGCCGCTGCACCGGTTCGCGGCGCAGGATCTCCGCCCGGTGCTTCGCCTCGGCGATGACCGGCGGCAGGGCAACGGACGCCTTTTCGTCCTCAGCCACCGATCCCTCTTCCATTTCGTCGGGAAAGGACTTGCCGCGCATCGGCGCCACGGACCGCGCAACCCTGGACCAGAGCAGCCGATCCTCCTTCGTCATCCCCTTCGTCCGGCGCGTCATGCCATCCGCTCCGCTGCCGGGTTCGGCACCAGCATGGTGAAGGAAGCCGGGTGCTTGATGATTCCGGCGCTCTCTCCGGCCGCATCGCCCGAGCCGCAGAATATGTCGCCCCGCGCCGGGCCGACGATGGCCGAACCCGTATCCTGAGCGACCATCAGCCGCGCGAAATCCATCTGCGGTACTTCCACGAAGATCGGCGTGGCGAATGTGTGCAGCCTACGGTCGACGGCGAGCGATCGCCCGGCAGTCAGCGGCACCTTCGCGGCCGCGATCGGACCAAGCGCCGGGTCGTCCACCGGCGCATCGCGAAAGAAGATGAACGAGCGATCCTGCCACAGGATTTCGTCAATCCGGTCTGGATTGACGGAAAACCACGCCCGAATCGACTGCATCGTGACATCTTTCAGCGGAATTTCGCCGAGATTCGCCAAAATCCGGCCAGGTCCGATGAAAGCATGGCCGGATTTCGCGGCATAGGTCACCCGGCGCTCCGTTCCGTCGGCCATGGCCAGCCGCGCTGCGCCCTGAACGTGGACGAAAAACAGATCGACCTTGTCGGCCAGCCAGGCGATCTCGAGCCCGCGTCCGTCGAGCGCGCCGCGTTCGATCTCGCCGCGGTCGAAAAACGGCACGGTGCCCCCGGCCGTCTGCCTGCCGAAGGCGATGCAGGTGTCCCAGCCCACCAGTCGATTTCCCTCATCGATATCGACGAGATCGGCCGGCCGTGACAGAATCGGATAGCGAAATCGCTCGGTATGCCTCGGACTCGCCTCCACCACGGGCTCGTAGAAGCCGGTCACGAAGCCGTCGGCCACGATACGCGCCGGGCGGAAATGTCGCTCGAAAAACGCGCGCGCATCATCATCGATGCCTTCCCGCGCGACGGCAAATGCAGGCTCCAGATCACTGGCAGTAATGCCGAATTCGCCCGTCCGATAGGGCTTTTCCAGATGGCGAAAGGCGGAGAGGCGGAACGCGTCGAAGGCGGCGCGATGGTCGTCTTGCCACCAGTTCGCTATGGCGTCGAAACTGAGGAAATCGAGGGCAGCCGGCGCATCCATGCCAGCGGACCGAACCTATTCTTCCGCTTCGGTCGCGACCAGCTTCCAGTTCGGATCGCGCGAGCGGGTGTCGCGGGCGAAAGTCCACACGTCCTTGACCTCGACCACCGTTTCGGGATCGCCGTCGATCACCTCGCCCGATGCGTTGCGCGTCGCCGAGATCAGTTCGCTGACGATGCGCAGCGTGATGTGCGCCTCCGAGCCCTTCTGCTCGGCACCGACGATTTCGGCCTTGTCGATGCCGACGAAGGACGACTGGACCTTTTCGTTGCGCGTCTCGCGGTCGGAGATGGCCTGGACGAAACCGTCATGGACTTCGCGCGACAGGAGGTTCTTCAAGGTCCGCCGGTCGCCGTCCGCATAGGCCATGACGATCATTTCGTAAGCCATTTTGGCGCCGTCGACGAACTGCTTGGGATCGAAGCTCGGGTCGGCTTGGCGAATGGCGCGCAGACCGTTGTTGACGGGCGTGCCTTCCGGCGCGACGGCGTCGATCGCAGCGAAATCGGGAGCAGGCGGAGCGTCGCCCATGCGCCGACGCGGCAGCGAGACCACGTTCTCGGGCGCCTGCTTGTCCGCATCGGGGCGCGTATAAGGGTCGTGCGGCGGTCGCTCATTTCCGGTGCGGCGTCCCAGCACGCTGCGCAACTGGTAGAAGATCACCGCGGCGGCGACGAGGAAGAAGATGGTTCCGAAATCGAAAAATTCCATGTCGTCCGCCAAGACCCTGTTCGTCATTACACTGAAACACGGGATCGATCCTAACCGGTTTGCCGGGGGGTTCCCATGTCTGATCAACAATTTAGATCGCTCTTCGCGCACATTGCACGCATGTCTTGCGCTCTAGGTGAAGTTCTCCGGCACGAAATCAAGCGTGCCCGTCGTCTTTTGCATATAGATCGCCCGCCCTCCGCATTCAAATGCGCACTGGCCTTCCTATATGAAGGCGAACCGCTCTTGAGGCCCCCATCGTGCGATTTCCGCTGATTCCCCTGATCATTCTCGCCCTGCCGCTGGTCGAGATCGCTACCTTCATCGCGATTGGCAGTCAGATCGGCGTCCTTGCGACACTCGGACTGATCTTCGCCTCGGCCTTTCTGGGCATTATTCTCGTCCGCGTCCAGGGTTTCAACACCATCCAGCGCATTCGCACCGAACTCCATCGTGGCGGCTCACCCGGCCGCGATCTCGTACACGGTTTGATGATCGTCGTTGCAGGCATCCTCCTGATCATTCCAGGCTTCGTCACCGATGCGGTCGGCCTGTTGCTTTTCCTGCCGCCCGTTCGCGATCTCGGCTGGCGCTTCCTGCGTGAGCGCATCCGCGTGACCACAGTGCAGACGGACGCGGCATGGCAGGCGAGGCGGCACGCCCACGACGGGGTGGTCGATCTCGACGCGGACGACTATCGCGACCTGTCGCAGGACGGCGAGCCGCAGACCCACTCGCCCTCCGATCCGCGCCTGCCGCCCCGTTAAACTTGTCACGATCCGGCGTGCGTGTTAGCGAACGCCCGATTTCTTGAACAACAGCCGTCCGGACGCGCAATCTGGACGAGGAGAGGAACGACGACATGGCCGAAACGCCTGAGAACACCAATGGTCAGAACGGCGGCGGCGCGGCGCAGCCCGGCGCCCAGGCGCAACAGGGAGCGACCTTCAACGTCATCTCGCAATATGTGAAGGACCTGTCCTTCGAGAATCCGGGGGCGCCCGCCTCGCTTCGCACACGCACGCAGCCGCCCGGCATCAACATCAATGTCAACGTCAATGCGAACCCGATCGCCGATAAGGAGTTCGACGTCGTCCTGACGATCAACGCCAAGGCCGAAGTCGAAAAGACCGTCGTCTTCAACGCCGAGCTCGTCTATGGCGGCGTCTTCCGCATCGACGGCTTCCCGCAGGAACACATGCTGCCGCTGCTCTTCATCGAGTGCCCGCGCCTGCTGTTCCCATTCGCCCGCCAGATCATCGCCGATGTCACGCGCCAGGGCGGGTTTCCGCCGCTGATGATCGACCCGATCGATTTCGCTCAGATGTTCCAGCGCCGCATGGCCGAGGAACAGGCCCGCGCCAAGGTCGCGCAGCCGACCGGAACCGCCTGAGCGCCTCACGCGGCAAGCATTGAAAAACCCGGCCTCGCGCCGGGTTTTTCGGTTTCAGGAGCCGTTGGCGGCCGCAGCGTAAGACGGTTCGACCACGCGCCAGATGGCATTGTCGCCGAGCGTTGCGACAAGCTTTTCATGAGCGACGATCTCCCTTTCGGTGAGACGGGGGGAAAGCGGCCGTGGACGTGGCCGGATTTCGATCACCGTTCGCCCATCCGTCCTGTCGCCGTCGACGTTGGTCTGGACGTCGAGCACGAGCGCCGCCTGCCGGCCGCCGATCAGTTCGATATAGACTTCCGCAAGCAATTCGGAATCCAGCAGCGCGCCATGTTTGGTCCGACGCGAATTGTCGATGCCGTAACGCCGGCAAAGCGCATCGAGCGAGTTCGGCCCCATCGGATGCTTGCGCCGCGCGATCGCCAGCGTGTCGATCACCCGCGACGGCTCGACCATGTCGACGCCGAGCCGCCCGAATTCGGCATTGAGAAACCCGATGTCGAAATTCGCATTGTGCGCAATCAGATGCGCACCGTCGAGAAAGGCCAGGAGATCGGCGAGAATGCCGTCGAAGGTCGGCTTGTCGGCGAGCGAGGCGTCCGTGATGCCGTGGACGGCGAGCGCCTCGGGATGAACCTGACGACCTTGCGGATTGATATAGACGTGGAAGCTGCGCCCGGTCGGAAAGCGGTTGACGAGTTCGATGCCGCCGAACTCGATGATCCTGTCCTCGTTCGGGTCGAGGCCGGTCGTTTCGGTATCGAAAATGATCTCACGCATCGGATATCGCTTCGCCCTTCAGTTTCGCCACGATCGCCTCGACCGCCGCGCGCGCCGCCTCCAATCCCTCGCCGCTTTCGACGATGAAATCGGCGCGCCGCCTTTTCTCGGCGTCCGGCACCTGCTTGGCAAGGATGGCCTCGAACTTCTCCACCGACATCCCCGGCCGGACGAGCACGCGCTCGCGCTGGATGTCGGCCGGCGCGGAAACCACGACGATGCGATCGACGCGCCCCTCCCCGCCCGTCTCGAACAGAAGCGGAATGTCGAGAACGGCGAGCTTGCGGCCCGCCGCCCACTGTTCTTCCACAAACGCGTCGGCCTCGGCACGCACCAGCGGATGAACGATCTTCTCGACCGTCTTCAGCGCCTCGGCATCGCCCAGAATGCGCTGCCCGAGAAGAGCGCGGTCGACGACGCCGTTCTTGACGGTTCCCGGAAACGCAGCCTCGATCAGCGGCGCGGCTTTGCCGGCATAAAGCCGATGAACGGCCTCGTCCGAATCATGGACCGGCACGCCCGCCTCGCGGAAGAAACGCGCGGTGGTCGACTTGCCCATTCCGATCGATCCGGTCAACCCGACAACCAGCATTTTGGGGTTCATCGCGTCGCCTCCAGATCGGCGACGATCAGCGCACGCAAGTCCGGCATCACCTGCGGGCGAACACCGAACCAGCGCTCGAAGCCGGGCACGGCCTGGTGCAGCAACATTCCGAGCCCATCGACCGTTGCAAGGCCCCGTGCCGCGGCGCGCTCCAGGAGCGGCGTCACCAGCGGCGCGTAAACGATGTCGGTCACGACGGCATGGTCCGGCAGGGACGCGAGATCGAGATCGAGCGGCGGCTGGCCCTTCATGCCGAGCGCCGTCGTGTTGATCAGAAGGTCGGCCCTGGCGAGGAGCGCCGGCGTCTGGTCGAGGCCGGCTGGCTTGACGCCCGGAAAGGAAAGAGCCAGTTCGCCCGCCCGCACGGCCGAGCGGTTGGCGACCGTCACCTTGCCGATGCCCGCCTCGCGCAGCGCGTGGAGCACAGCGCGGGCCGCGCCGCCGGCTCCCAGCACCAAGGCTGTCTGCGCCTCGCGCCATTGCGGCGCGCCGGCGTCGAGATTGGCCGCGAATCCGTAAGCATCCGTATTGCCGCCAACGAGTTCGCCATGCTCGGTCCAGAGCGTGTTGACTGCACCGATCGCGCCTGCTGCCGCATCACGGCGCGAAACGGCATCGAAGACCGCCTCCTTGTGCGGAATGGTGACATTGCCCCCGACGAACGCCCCGCGTCGCAACCTTTCCAGAAATTCCGGCAGATCGGCCGGTGTGACATCGACGGCGCGGTAGTCGCCATCGATCCCGTGGGCGGCCAGCCAGTGGCGATGAATCATCGGCGAGCGGGAATGCGCGATCGGATGGCCGATGACGAAGGCATCGCGCATGTCAGCCATCGATTGCGCCCAGTTCGCGCAGCTTTGCCAGAAGCGGCAGCAGCGGCAGGCCGACGATGGTGAAATGGTCGCCCTCGACTTGGTCGAAGAGCTGGATGCCCTTTCCTTCGATCTGGTAAGCGCCGACCGACGACAGCGCTGCATCTCCCACCGCCGAAAGATGCCGCCCGATGAAACCCGGATCAAGGTCGCGCATCGTCAGGGACGCGACCTGAACGTGCCGCCAGATCGCTTCGCCGTCCTGGGCGATGACGACGGCGCTGTTCAACTGATGCGTCCTGCCGGACAGTTTCAGGAGTCGCCGGCGCGCCTCCTCCATGTCGGCCGGCTTGTGCAGAAGTTCCTCTCCCAAAGACAGTGTCTGGTCGCAGCCGATGACGAAGGCGCCCGGATGGTTCTGGCTGACATCGACGGCTTTCGCCTCGGCGAGGATCTGTGCCAGATCGTCAGGCCGGAGGCCGGTATCGGCAACCGCCTCTTCCACGGCGCGTTCGTCGATCGACGGTCTTTCCACGGTAAAGGCGATGCCGGCGTCTTCCAGCATCCTGCTGCGGAACGGGCTTCCCGAAGCCAGTATGATCTTTTTCGTCACAACGCCTCCTCGCGATGGGTCTTGTTACGCAACGCGACGATGGCGGCTGCGGTTTCCTCGATCGAGCGCCGGGTGACGTCGATCATTGGCCAGCCATGCCGGTTGCAGATCTGACGGGCATAGGCCAGTTCTTCGGAAATCGAAAGCCGGTCGACATAGTCGCCATGGTTGAAGCCGGTCCCGCCGAGCACGCGGTTCTGGCGGACTTGCGAAATCCGTTCCGCCGTCGCGATCAGGCCGACGACCAGCGGCTTCTTGGCCGTTACGATCTGCGGCGGGATCGGCACGCCGATGACGATCGGCACGTTCGCCGTCTTGATGCCGCGATTTGCGAGATAGATCGAGGTCGGCGTCTTCGAGGTGCGCGAGATGCCGATCAACACGATGTCGGCTTCCTCGATGTCCGGCGGCAACTGGCCGTCATCATGCTCCATGGTGAAGTTGAGCGCGTCGATGCGGCGGAAATAATCAGCGTCGAGGACATGCTGCGCGCCGACGCGGCGGCCGGCCGGCGTCCCGAGATAGGACTGGAAGACCATCAGAACGGGCTCGAGAACCGAGACGCAGGGCAGGCCGAGCGCCTGGGAGCGTCGGTCAATCTCGGCAGCCAGCGCCTGATCGACGACCGTATAGAGCACGATTCCCGGCGCTTCCTCGATATCGACGAAGACGTTTTCGAGCTGCTTGTCGGTTCGGATCAGCGGATAGATGTGCTCGATCGCGCGCGCGTTCTTGTATTGGGCCGCCGCCGCCCGCCCCGCCGCGAGCAGCGTTTCGCCGGTCGCATCCGAGATGAGGTGGAGATGGAAGAAATTCTGCGGTTTGTTCACGGGATTCTGCCTGCCCTGTGGGCGACTGTGCATAAAGCGGGAGAGCGGCAGGGCCGTTCGCGGGCCAATGTATCAGATGGCGGTTTCTCCACAATTCGCCAAACTGTGGGCCGGAATCGAGCCTGTGGGAAATTGCGGGGGGCGTGGCCTTGTCCTGCACGCGCCGAGGACGAAGCTAGGCCGGATCGGGCGGGCTCAAGGCATTGATACAAAACCGCGAATCGCGACGATCCCCGTTGATCGTCAACAGGTTTCGCAATTCGCCTTGCGGCGATATAACCACTGGCCGACGCGCACACGTTCGGGGAGAAGCGGGAAACCCCGATTCCAACAGACTCTAAGAACCATAAGACTCCTTAAAAATTTCTTTAATTTCTTAAGGGGCTCGACGGAAAGGCCGCGAATGTCGATCGAACGGAAGATGCTGAAGGTCTTGCAGGGAGAAAGCGTCTTTCCGCCTCCGATCTGGATGATGCGGCAGGCGGGACGCTACCTGCCCGAGTATCGGGAAACGCGCAAAGCGGCGGGGAGTTTTCTCGACCTTTGCTACAATCCAGATCTCGCCGTCGAAGTGACGCTTCAGCCGATCCGCCGGTTCGGCTTCGACGCATCGATCCTGTTCTCCGACATTCTCGTCATACCCCATGCGCTCGGACGCGATCTGCGCTTCGAGGAGGGGCGCGGCCCGCTAATGACGCCGATCGCGGCCGACGAGGTCGAGCGGCTCGACGCGTCTCGCATCCACGATCATCTCGCGCCGGTCTTTGAGACGGTACGGCGCCTTCGCTCCGAACTGCCGACCGAAACGACGCTGATCGGCTTTTGCGGCGCGCCCTGGACAGTGGCGACCTACATGATCGCCGGACATGGCACCCCAGACCAGGCGCCGGCGCGCATGTTCGGCTACCGGCACTCCACCGAAATGCGAAAGCTGCTGGCGCTTCTGGCAGATTGCTCGGCTGACTATCTCATCCGCCAGATCGAAGCGGGTGCGGATTGCGTTCAGATTTTCGATTCCTGGTCCGGCGTGCTCGACGAAACGTCTTTCGAGGCTTACTGCATTCAGCCGATGAAGCAGATCGTGAACAAGGTTCGCGCCGTTCATCCAAACGTGCCGATCATCGGTTTCCCGAAGGGTGCAGGGGCGCTTTATGACGGGTATCGTGCCAAGACGGGCGTCACGGCACTCGGTCTCGACTGGAGCGTTCCCTGGAGCCAGGCGCAGCGCTTGCAGGCCGAAGGCGCCGTGCAGGGCAATCTGGACCCGTTGCGGCTCGTCGTGGGCGGTGACGCGCTTCATGACGGTGTGAAGGCCATTCTCGACAATCTCGGCGACGGGCCGCTGATCTTCAATCTCGGCCACGGCATCACGCCGCAAACGCCGATCGCGCATGTCGAGGCGATGATCGCGCAGGTTCGGGGAGCGAGGCAGTGAGCCGCACGAACGCGAACAGCACGGGCCCCGGCAGGCGTGCGGGCATTGCGCTTGCCATCTTCCTCGCCCTGACCGCGGCTGCGCTTTTTCTCTTTCCGGCCGAGGCGTATCTGTGGGCCAAGGCGATCCATGTGATCGCCGTCGTCTCCTGGATGGCGGGGATGCTCTACCTGCCGCGGCTCTTCGTGTATCACGCCGAAATCGGCCCCGGAACGCCGCAATCCGAGACGTTCAAGGTGATGGAACAACGCCTATTGCGCGCCATCATCAATCCGGCGATGACGGTTGCCTGGGTTATGGGCCTGTGGCTCGCCTGGCAGGGCTTCGGCTTTTCAGGCGGCTGGCTGCACTTGAAGATCGTTCTCGTCGTCGCCATGTCGGGACTGCACGGCTATTTTTCCAAGGCCGTGCGTCTCTTCGCCGAGGACCGCAACCAGAAGTCGGCACGGCACTGGCGTCTCATGAACGAGGGGCCGACGCTGTTGATGATTGTCATCGTCATCCTGGTCGTGGTAAAGCCGTTCTGAGGCTCGAATGGCGCGGCTTGCGCTTTCAATAGTGCGACGCTAAGAGACAATCCTTCCTTTCGCCGCGCGGCCCGCTTCTTTCATGACGGTATTTCCGCGCCGCCGCCTTCCTACGTCTTTATCGACTTCCCCATCGCCAGCCGAGTGCGCATATGCAGGAAATGAAACTACAAGAGCTCAAGAGCAAGGGTCCGACCGACCTCATTGCATTCGCCGAATCACTTGAAGTCGAGAACGCAAGCGTTCTGCGCAAGCAGGAGCTCATGTTCGCGATTCTCAAGAAGCTCGCTGCACAAGAGGTCGAGATCATCGGCGAGGGCGTGGTCGAAATCCTGCAGGACGGCTTCGGTTTCCTGCGTTCGGCAAATGCCAATTACCTGCCCGGCCCGGACGACATCTACATTTCACCCTCCCAGATTCGCCGCTTCTCCTTGAAGACGGGCGACACGGTCGAAGGTCCGATCCGCAGCCCCAAGGAAGGCGAACGTTATTTCGCGCTTCTCAAGGTCAACACGATCAATTTCGAAGACCCCGAGAAGATCCGTCACAAGCTGCATTTCGACAATCTCACGCCGCTCTATCCCAACGAGCGTTTCAAGATGGAACTCGAGGTTCCGACGTCTAAGGACATGTCGGCCCGTGTCATCGACCTCGTCGCGCCGCTCGGCAAGGGCCAGCGCGGCCTCATCGTCGCGCCGCCACGCACCGGCAAGACCGTCCTTTTGCAGAACATCGCGCATTCGATCGCGCATAATCACCCCGAAGCCTATCTGATCGTCCTCCTGATCGACGAGCGGCCGGAAGAAGTCACCGACATGCAGCGCTCGGTGAAGGGCGAGGTCGTGTCGTCGACCTTCGACGAGCCGGCCGTGCGCCACGTCCAGGTCGCCGAGATGGTGATCGAGAAGGCCAAGCGCCTCGTCGAGCATGGCCGCGACGTCGTCATCCTGCTCGATTCGATCACCCGCCTCGGCCGCGCCTACAACACGGTCGTGCCGTCCTCCGGCAAGGTCCTGACCGGCGGTGTCGATGCCAATGCGCTGCAACGCCCCAAACGCTTCTTCGGCGCGGCGCGCAATATCGAGGAAGGCGGCTCACTGACCATCATCGCAACCGCACTCATCGACACTGGCAGTCGTATGGACGAAGTCATTTTCGAAGAGTTCAAGGGAACGGGCAATTCGGAAATCGTCCTCGACCGCAAGGTCGCCGACAAGCGAATCTTCCCGGCCATGGATATCCTCAAATCCGGAACGCGCAAGGAAGACCTCCTCGTTCAGCGTCAGGATCTGCAGAAGATTTTCGTCCTGCGCCGCATCCTCGCGCCGATGGGCACAACCGACGCGATCGAGTTCCTGATGGACAAGCTGAAGCAGACAAAGACCAACAGCGACTTCTTCGATTCGATGAATACCTGACCGGATCGCGGTCACGATTGCAGGCATATCGATCCGGCGGGCAGTTCATGTCCGCCGTTTCGCATTGGAGTGATTGATGCGTTCGACGACGACGATCTATGCGCTTTCGAGCGGCACGCTGCCCGCCGGCGTCGCCGTCCTGCGCATATCCGGCCCGCACGTTCCAGCCATCATTCCGGAACTGACCGGCCGGCCATTGCTCGAACCACGCCGTGCCGTGCTCTGCACCGTTCGTGACGAAACCGGCGCGCCGATCGACGACGCGCTATGCATCCATTTTCCGGCGCCCGCGAGCTTTACGGGGGAAGACGTGCTGGAAGTCCAGCTTCACGGCAGCCGCGCGGTCACAGCGGCGCTCTTTCGTCGCCTCGCCATGTTCGATGGGCTTGAACCGGCCGAGGCCGGCGCCTTTACCATGCGCGCCTTTCTCAATGGCCGCATCGACCTGACTGCGGCGGAAGCGCTTTCCGATCTGATCGTCGCCGAAACGGACGCTCAGCGTCGGCTGGCATTGTCGAATGCCGATGGCGCCCAGCGGCGGCTTTATGAGGGTTGGCGCGGCGAACTTCTGTCGATCTGGGCGCGGATCGAGGCTGATCTCGATTTTTCCGACCAGGACGATGTCCCACCCGAATTCGGCAGCCTCGTGCGCGAACAACTCGCGGCGCTTGAGGCTCGGATAGGCATTCATTTAGACGGCTATAGAATTGCCGAGACGGTGAACGAGGGCTTCCACCTCGTTGTAGCTGGCGCGCCGAATACGGGAAAATCAAGTCTTTTCAATTACTTGGCGAAACGAGACGTTGCGATCGTCACCGAGATTCCGGGGACGACACGGGATCTGATCGAAGTTCGTCTCGATCTTGACGGTAAGCTCCTGCGCATTACCGACACCGCCGGATTGCGTGCCACCTCCGATCCGGTCGAGCAGATCGGCGTCGAACGCGCCCGGAACGCGACACGCGGGGCCGACCTCGTTATCGTTCTGGATGACGGCGCGCAACCGGTGCCTGATATCGTGGCCGAGCAAGTGATGATCGTGCAGAGCAAAGCGGACATCCGTCCGCATTTGCCGGCTAGTCCAGCGATCTCGACCAAGACGGGTTTCGGCGTCGATGACCTTCTGGAGAAAATCTCCGCGATCCTTGATTCTCGAACCAGAATCCACGATACCGTGCCGTCACGGCAACGTCATGTCGCGCACTTGGAACGATGCCGTGAGTCTCTTGCGCGCGCGCGCCAGTCACCTGCTTTTGAACTGGCGGCCGAGGAACTTCGAGTAGCCGCAGATTCGCTTGGACGGTTGACAGGCGCGATCGACGTCGAAGATCTGCTTGGCGACATCTTTTCTCGCTTCTGCATAGGGAAATGACTCACGTGAAACAGCACTCCAAATTCGATGTCGTCGTCGTTGGGGGCGGTCATGCCGGTGTTGAAGCTGCCTGCGCGTCCGCACGTATGGGCGCAGTCACTGCGCTGGTGACGCTGAGCGCCGATAATCTCGGCATCATGTCCTGCAATCCCGCGATCGGGGGGCTTGGGAAAGGCCAGTTGGTGCGGGAAATCGATGCGCTCGACGGAATCATGGGCCGCGCAGCCGACAAGGCCGGCATTCAGTTCCGACTGTTGAATCGCAGCAAGGGCCCGGCCGTTCGCGGCCCACGCACCCAAGCCGACCGGAAACTCTATGCACAGGCCGTCCAGGAACTCGTTGCTGCGCAGGAGAATCTTCATCTCGTCGCGGATGAAGTTCTGGACCTCGATATCCACGATGCGAAGCTCATCGGAGTCCACCTCAAGACTGCTGGCTATATTTCCTGCGGTGCTGCGGTATTGACGACCGGTACTTTCCTTCGGGGGCTGATCCATATCGGCCCCGACAAAATTGTCGCCGGGCGCATGGGCGAACAGGCAACGAATGGCCTGGCGTCGACCTTTTCGCGCCTCGGCGTTCCTCTCGGTCGCTTGAAGACAGGCACACCGCCACGGCTCAAGCGCGAATCGATCGAATGGAATGCGCTCGAACGTCAGGCTGCCGACGAAGTGCCGGTTCCATTTTCGTCCATGACATCTTCGATCTCCATACCGCAGATCGAATGTGCCATCACACGAACGAACGAGCGTTCACACCGCATTATCCGCGAGAACCTGCACAGGTCGGCCATGTATGGCGGCGCGATTGAGGGTGTCGGTCCCCGCTATTGTCCATCGATTGAAGACAAGATCGTCCGGTTCGGTGACCGGGACGGCCATCAGATATTTCTGGAGCCCGAGGGGCTGGACAGCGATCTTGTCTATCCGAATGGCGTTTCGACATCGATGCCTTGGGACGTTCAGATCGACTTCATCCGCTCGATGGAGGGTTTGCATAAGGCAGAGATCGTTCAACCGGGATATGCCATCGAATATGATCATGTCGATCCGCGCGAACTGTCATCTGCCCTGGAGATGCGGTCATGTCGCGGCCTGTTGCTGGCCGGGCAGATAAATGGCACGACCGGCTACGAGGAAGCGGGGGCTCAGGGCATCCTTGCAGGCCTCAATGCCGCGATCCGTGCGGGCGGCAGTGAGCCCGTCTCGCTGTCCCGCGCCGACGCCTATATCGGTGTCATGATCGATGATCTCACCACGCGGGGCGTTACCGAACCCTATCGGATATTCACTTCGCGCGCGGAATACCGGCTGTCAATTCGTGCCGATAACGCCGATGAGCGTTTGACGCCGCTTGGGTTGAAGTTCGGAATTGTCGGCGCCGAGCGCGCGAAGATGTTTGCTGCGCGAACGGAACGACTGGCCGGACTCAAGCAGCGTTTGCGGGAGCTGACATTGTCGTCAGCGGCCGCGATCAAGCAGGGCCTTGCCGTCAATGCTGACGGCAAGGTGCGCAGTGCCTATGAGCTGATGGGAAACTCGTCCATTCGGTTCGAAGACCTCGATCGAGTTTGGCCCGAACTTCGCAAGTTTGATCGGATAACGCGCGAACTTGTCGAGATTGACGCAAGCTACGCGGTCTATCTTCAGCGTCAGGGTGCCGATGTCGAGCGATTGCGCAAGCAGGAAGGGTTGGAGATCCCGGTTGATCTGGACATCGATGCGATCGTCGGATTGTCGAATGAAATGCGATCGAAATTGATCGAAGCCCGTCCGCAGACAATTGCCCAGGCTGGGCGGATCGAGGGAATGACGCCGGCTGCTTTGTCGCTCCTTCTGGCGCATGTTCAGCGCAAACATGCGTCGCTTGCGGCATGAATCAGTATGATTCTCTCAATCGTGTAGCGGGGGGCGTTTCACGTGAAACTTATGAACAGCTTCTGGCTTTCGAAAAACTCTTCCAGCGCTGGAACCGTTCGATCAATCTGGCGGCGAGCGGCGCGCAAGATGACTTCTGGATACGTCATATTCTTGATTCGGCCCAGTTGTGGCGACTTCGTGGGACGGCATCGGACTGGACGGACATTGGCAGTGGCGGCGGGCTGCCAGGTCTTGTGATTGCCATCCTCGGAGCGCCTTCCGGACTGACGGCTACGCTCGTCGAGAGCAATCAGAAGAAGTCGGCATTTCTTCGCTCGGTCGCCGTCGAGCTCGGATTAACCGTGGTCATACGGTCCGAACGCATTGAAGCCGCCACAGAATTCCTGACCCCCTCTCTCGTTTCGGCGCGGGCTCTGGCGCCGCTGAAAAGGCTCCTCGAACTTACGGAGAGGTGGCTTGCGCCGGGACGAGGCCGCGCGCTCTTTCCAAAAGGGCGCGATTTCCAACAGGAAATTCACGCAGCGCGTGACCATTGGCAATTTGATCTGGTAGAACATGCCAGCATGGTTGACGCGATGAGTCGCGTTCTGGAATTGTCCAACGTTCAGCGTCTGGAGCACTGATCATGGTGGGATCGCAGCCACGGATCATCACAGTGGCAAATCAGAAGGGCGGTGTCGGCAAGACGACGACCGCGATCAATCTGGCCACCGCCCTAGCGGCGATCGGCGAGCGGGTGCTCATCGTCGACCTCGACCCCCAGGGCAATGCGAGCACCGGATTGGGCATCGATCGGGTGGAACGTGAGATATCGTCCTACGATTTGTTGATAGGTGAAGCGACCATTGCACAGTCGGCTGTGAAGACTGCGGTTCCGGGTTTGTCGGTTGTGCCGTCGACGCTTGATCTTCTTGGCGTCGAGATGGAGATCTCGGCTGCGCCGGATCGCGCGGTTCGGCTCCGAAGCGCGATTGAATCTTCCGATGGGGGGGCAACATTTTTCGACTACATCCTGATCGATTGCCCGCCATCGCTCAATTTGCTGACGCTCAATTCCATGGCCGCAGCGGATTCGGTTCTCGTGCCGCTCCAGTGCGAGTTTTTCGCTCTCGAGGGTTTGAGCCAGTTGCTGCACACGGTCGACCAGGTCCGGGCCAACCTCAATCCACGTCTGACCATCCAGGGTATCGTGATGACGATGTTCGACGGCCGGAACAATCTGGCCAATCAGGTCGTGCAGGATGTTCGTACCCATATGGGCGACAAGGTTTACGATACGGTCATTCCGCGCAATGTGCGTGTTTCCGAGGCCCCGTCCTATGGCAAGCCGGCCATACTTTATGATCTGAAATGTTCCGGAAGTCAGGCTTATCTGCAACTTGCGTCGGAAGTGATCCGTCGTGAACGTGTGCTGCGCGCCGCATAAAGGGAGAGTTGGATGAATGAGGATCTGTCCCGCAAGCGGCTCGGTCGCGGCCTCGCCGCGCTCATCGGCGATCTCGACAAGCCGGCAGCCCCGTCGCCTTCGGGCAACCTTGTTGCGGATCGAACGGCGCCGATCGAATTCGTCTCACCGAACCCGCGCAACCCCCGCCGCAGTTTTGCCGAAGACGATCTTGAGGACCTGACCCAGTCGATTCGCGAGCATGGGATCGTTCAGCCCGTCGTAGTCCGAACGATGCCGGATGGACGATACGAGATCATCGCCGGCGAACGCCGATGGCGCGCGGCGCAACGCGCCGGATTGACTTCTGTGCCGATCGTTATCCGCGACGTGACCGACCGCGTCGCCCTTGAACTTGCAATCATCGAGAACGTCCAGCGCGCGGATCTCAATCCGGTTGAAGAAGCGCTAGGATATCAAAAGCTTATCGATGAACATCAGTATACCCAAGCCGATCTGGGCCAGGTCATCGGCAAGAGCCGCAGCCATGTGGCGAATACGCTTCGCCTCCTGAAACTTCCGGATCATGTCCGATCGATGGTTACGGACGGGTCGCTCTCGGCGGGTCATGCACGCACGCTCGTCACGGCACTGGACCCAGCCGGACTTGCGCGGCGCATCGTCGATGAAGGTCTGTCGGTGCGACAGGCTGAATCGCTCGCGCAGCAGCCGGTCAAGCAGGCGCATGGCACAGCCGAACGTCATGCGCCTGAGAAGGACGCGGATACGATCGCACTCGAAAAGACCCTGTCCGACGCGCTGGGACTGAAGGTCTCGATCACGCACGGCCAGCGTGGCGGCGACATCAGGATTCGTTACTCGAGCCTCGAACAGCTCGATACGATCTGCCATCGTCTCCAGCGAAACTGAGACCAAGTCGGATTCACGTGAAACGGCCGTCGGCGGGTGTTGATCAGCGCAGGCGGCGCGCTTCTATTGCCAGTGCCAGCATTGCCTGACGGGCAGTCGGTTCTTCCAGTTGCGAGCGCGTTCGCATCGCAAGAACCGTCGATTGCAATCGCTCGAGCCCTCGGGCGATTGCAGACGGGGTCCATCTTTGAACGGCGCGTTCGACATTGCTTCGCCGGCTAAAAAAAACGGGTGGCCGCGCAGCCGTCACCGCCCCAGACGCGCTTGACCCGCCATCGACTGCCGTGCGCAGCAATTCGAGTTGCTGGAACTGACGCATCACCGCCGAGACGAGCTGGAATGGCGCGTTGCCGGCATTAACCCATCCCGAAAAGGCGCGGTCGAAACCGGCGATGTCGCCGGCAAGGATGGCATCCGTCGCGTCGTCGAGCGACTTGGCCGACACGTCGCCGACGATGCCGGTCACATGCGCGATCTCGATCCTGCTATCGCCCCTGGCATAGAGCGCCAGCTTGTCGATTTCGGAGCGGGTGGCGAGCCGGTCGCCGCCGAGCGATGACTTCAGTGCCTGGCGCGCTTCAGGCGCGATCGTCAATCCGTCGCGCGCCAGAACCTCGTCGATGACGCCGTCGATCGCGCGCGCCTGGTCGACATAGCAGGGCAGCGCCATCCCGGCCGATCCCTGCTCCACGGCGGCGCGAACCGGCGCTCCTTTCTTCAGATCGCCGCCCTCGACGAGTATGAGGGTCGAAGCGGGCGGAGTGGCGCACAAATCCTTCAGCGAAGCGCCGAGCGCCTTGTGGGAACCGGCGCCCTTGATCCAGATCAGTCGCCGGTCGGCGAACATGGCGACCGTATTGGCTTCGTCCACAAGCCGGCCAGGGTCGTTCTCGAGTTCGCCGGCATCGAGCCGCGTCACGGAGAATGGATCGTCGAGTTGAAAGCCGGCCTTGCGGGCATAGAGCGTGGCCCGCTCCGAGACCAGGCCGCGATCCGGCCCGTAGATCAGGACGATCGGAAACGCGCCTTGCGGGCGCGCAAGCCATCCGTCAACCTCATGCGCCTTCTTCTGTGCCATTCGCTCCCGCTTTCGTCAGGCTCTAGGGCTCAAGAATCCTCCCCGCTGTCAAGAGTCCGTACGATCGCGGCAGGTAGCTTGACCCTGCCTGCATTCCCCTGAATAGGTCTTTCGGCACGCGATGGTGCGGGTGCGGCAGGGCATGAGGAAAACATGACCGAACTTGTGAAGATCGAGCGCAGCCCGCAAACGGGAATCGCCCGTCTCATTCTCAACCGTCCCGAGGTCCTCAACGCGCTCGACGTGCCGCTGGCCGAAGCGTTTCGGGATGCAGTGGAGGAGGTGGCGCAGGACGACGGCGTCCGCGCCATCGTGCTGTCCGGCGAAGGGCGGGCTTTCGTGGCTGGCGGTGACGTCGCTACGTTCGGCTCGGATTTCAGCCGGTCGTCCGAGGTCGTCGACGCGCTTCTCGACGCGCTTCACCCAGCGCTAGTGCGCCTGCGGGCGCTGGATGCTCCGGTGATCGCCGCAGTCAGGGGCGTCGCTGCCGGCGCCGGTCTTTCGCTCGTTCTCAATTCCGATCTGGTCATTGCGGAGGAAGGCGCGCGGTTCGTCGTCGCCTATGACAAGGTGGGTTCCGCGCCGGATTGCGGTGGAACGTGGTTTTTGCCGCGCAAGGTCGGGCGCGCGAAAGCGGCCGAACTGATGTTTCTGGGCGAGTCACTCGATACACGGCAGGCGCTTGCGGCCGGCATCGTCAACCGCGTCGTTCCAGTCGGCGAGCTGGAGGCGGCGACCAACGACATCGCGACACGCGTCGCCCGCGGCGCCACGCGCGCCTTCGGCCAGTTCAAGCGCCTCACCGACGCGGCGTTGGAGCGCCCGCTCGCGGAGCATCTCGAGGCCGAGCGCGCCGCCTTCCTCGCAGGCACGCAAACGGCAGATTTTCGCGAGGGCGTCACCGCCTTCCTGGGAAAGCGCAAACCCGACTTCACCGGCAGATGAGAGCCAACCGATGATCTTCACCGACGAACAGACGATGATCCGCGACACGGCCCGCGCCTTTGCGCGCGACGTGCTTGCACCGGGCGCTTCCCGTCGCGATCGTGAAAAGACCATCGAGCCGGAGGTCATCAAGGGCTTGGCCGATCTCGGTTTCATGGGCATGACGGTGCCCGAGGCGGATGGCGGCGTCGGCGCGGATTATGTTTCCTACGCCCTTGCATTGATGGAGATCGCCGCCGGCGATGGCGCCGTCTCGACGGTCATGAGCGTTCACAATGCGCCGTTCAACGCGATTCTCCAGCGCTATGGCAATGCGGACCAGAAAGAGCGCGTGCTGCGTCCTGCGGCGGCGGGCGCGTTCATCGGCGCCTTTGCGCTCACCGAGGCCGAGGCCGGCTCGGATGCTGGCTCGCTCAAGTCCCGCGCCCGCAAAGAGGGCAATCGCTACGTCATCGACGGCGCCAAGGAATTCATCACTTCGGGCAAGATCGGGGGCTGGACGATCCTCTTCGCCCGGATGGATGGCGCCGGACCGAAAGGCGGCATCACCGCCTTTCTGACGCCCACGGATGCGCCCGGCTATGTCGTCGCAAAAGTCGAGGAAAAACTCGGCCAGCGCTGTTCCGACACCTGCTCGCTTCTGTTTGAAAGCCTGGAAATCCCGGAGGAAAACCGGATCGGCGCGGAAGGCCAGGGCTACCGCATCGCCCTTTCGAGCCTTGAGACGGGACGCATCGGTATCGCCGCACAGTCGGTCGGCATGGCGCAGGCCGCCTTCGATCACGCGGTCGCCTACGCCCAGGAGCGCCGTTCCTTCGGCAAGACGCTCATGGAGCACCAGGCCGTCGCCTTCCGCCTTGCGGAGATGCGCACGCAGATCGAGGCCGGCCGCCAGCTCGTGCTGAACGCGGCGCGGATGAAGGATGCGGGCGAGCCGTGCCTCACCGAGGCAGCAATCGCCAAGCTGTTTGCTTCCGAGGCGGCCGAGCGCGTCATTTCGGGAGCGCTGCAGACGTTCGGCGGTTATGGCTACATGGCCGATTTCCCGCTTGAGCGCATCTATCGCGACGCACGCGTCTGTCAAATTTACGAAGGCACGTCGGACATCCAGAAGATAATCATCGCACGCTCTATAGCCGGCTAAAATATACTGCCGACCCAATTAGCGACGCGGCCGCCATTTGATGACGGACAGGTCCGAGTGGCAAAGTGATATCGAAGCCATAAGCCGCGCATGGGGTTCGCGCAGCGTTCGCCATAAGAACGCGTTATAGCCCTTCAAGCAAATCTGTCTTTGCCTTCCCGTTTCAAACCGGGGACCATTCTTACCGGAAGAATGGCGCTTTTCGGCGTCGATAAAAAGGGAGGAATTTCGTGAAAGGCAAACCCATCTTAGCGTCGCTGGCGACCGCGTTCGCGCTCGCCGTCGCGCAGCCCGCGCTGGCACAGGAAAATATCAAGATCGGCATCACGACGTTCACGTCGGGCGCCGCGTCGGTCTTCGGCGTTCCCGCCCAGGCTGCGGCGCAGATGATCGCCGAGGATCTCAACGCAGCCGGCGGCATTCAGGGCGTGCAGGTGCAGCTTTTCTTCGTCGACGAAGGCGCGGGCGCGGAGGCGCTGACGACCGAGGTGCGCCGTCTCGTCCAGGACGAGAACGTCGACGTGATGATGGCTTCCATCTCGTCGGGAAACTGCATCAATCTGACGCCGCTGATGGAAGACCTCGAAGTGCTGAACATCCTTTGGGATTGCGGCACGCAGCGCATCTTCGAGGAGATGGAATCGACCTACAATTTCCGAACGCAGGCCAATGCGACGCCGGAAATGATGGCGGCGCTTCTCTATCTCCTGAAGACCAAGCCCGATTTCGAGACCATCGCGGTCGTCAACCAGGACTATGCCTGGGGGCGCGATAGCTGGGAACTGTTCTCGGCGGCGCTGAAGAAGCTGAAACCCGAGGTCGAGGTGGTGGCCGAACTCTTCCCGCGCCTCGGAGCACCGGATTTCTCGGCCGAGATCTCGCGTCTTCTCGCTACCCAGCCCGACGTCATCCTGTCGACGTCCTGGGGCGGCGATCTCGACACTTTCGTTCAGCAGGCCAGCCAGCGCGGCCTCTTCAACAACTCGACCTTCGTTCTGCCGCTGGCCGAATCGTCGATCCAGCGCCTCGGCGGCGTTCTGCCGGACGGCGTGATCGTCGGGGCGCGCGGCGATCACTACTTCCTGCATCCCGAAACCAAGGACGACGAGGACATGAAGGCCTTCGTCGAGAAGTTCAGGGAGCGCACCGGCGCCTATCCGATCTATTCGGTGTTCCACATGGCGCAGGCATTCGCCGCGTTGCAGGCTGCCTATGACAAGGCGGCCGAGGCGAATGGCGGTGATTTCCCGGATCGCGCGCAGGTCATCGCGGCGATGGAAGGGCTCGAATTCAAGGGCTATGGCCGTCCGCTGACCATTCGCGAGGACAACCAGGCGCTCGAAGCGCAGTTGATGGGCGTCTCGCGCACCGTCGAAGGCTATGACTTCCCGATCATCGACGACATGATGATCTTCGACGCGGAAGGCATCATGGCGCCTCCGGGCCAGAACTCGCTCGAATGGATCGGCACGCTCGACGCGTCCTTCATCGAAACGGAGGCCAGCGAATACAAGCACGAGGAATGATCCTCCCCATCCGCCGCGCCTTCGCTTCCGGTTCTGCGAAGGCGCGGCGGCCGCATCGATCCCGTTCAATTGCGCAAAGGCCTCGAACGGCTCATGTCCTTTCAGATTCTCGTTCTCGCCGCGCTCGACGGCATCGCCTATGGGGCGCTGGTCTTTCTCGTCGCGGTCGGCATGACGCTCGTCTTCGGCGTCATGCGCATCCTCAACGTGGCGCATGGCTCGTTCTACGCGCTCGGCGCCTACGCGGCCGCCAGCCTGGGCATCGCCATGGCCGGCATGGGCCTGTCGCCCTGGCTCGCCTTCCCGATGTTCATCGTCGCGGCGGCCGTGGTCGGCATCACGGTCGGTGGCCTGATGGAGCGGTTCTTGCTTCAGCGCATCTACGGCTATGAGGAAACGCTCCAGCTTCTCGTCACCTTCGCCGTCTTCATGATGCTGGAGAACGTGCAGCGCCTCGTCTGGGGCGTGCAGCCCTATTTCTATTCCGATCCGCTGCGCCAGCTCGGCAACGTCAATGTCGCCGGAATCACCTACACCGCCTACCAGACGCTGTTCCTGCCGATTGTGGCGCTCGCGGTTCTGATCGGCCTGCGCTGGTTCCTGCGCTACACGCTCGCCGGTTCGGTCATCGTCGCGGTGACGGAAGATCGGGAGGCGGCGACGGCGATCGGCATCAATGCGCGGCGCGTCTTCTTCCTCACCTTCGTCATCGGCGTCACGCTCGCCTCGCTCGGCGGCGCGCTCGCCTCGCCAACCACGTCGGTTCTGCCGGGCATGGGCGCGGAGATGATCGTGCTTTCCTTCGCCGTCGCGGCAACGGCCGGCCTCGGTCAGATCGAGGGTGCGGCCGTCGCCGCTCTCATGATCGGGCTCGGTCGCTCCACGGCCGTCTTCTTCGCGCCCGAGCTTGAGGTCGTGATGCCCTATCTCATCATGGTGCTGGTGCTCCTGATCCGCCCCGAAGGCCTGTTTGGCAAGTCGACCGCGAGGAAGATCTGATGCTGATGCGGGTGATCTTCCCTGCGATCGTCCTTCTGGCCGCGCTCAATCCGCTGGTCTTCCCGCAATGGGACGCGTTCCTGACCATCGTCTTCGCCAAGGCGCTGCCGGTGATCGGCATCATCCTGCTCCTTCAGGCAGGCCAGGTCTCGTTCGGCCACGCGATGTTCTTCGCCATCGGCGCCTATACGGCCGGCTTCGTCGGCCGCTGGATGGGCGGCGGCGGCGAACTCGTGCTGCTGCTTCTCGCCGCACTCGCCATTTCAGTCCTCGCCGGGCTCTTCGTCGGCATCTTCGTGGTCCGCTACCGCTACATCTTCTTCGCCATGCTCAACCTCGCCTTCTCGATGGTGCTGTTCTCGCTTCTGGAGAAATTCATTCACATCACCGGCGGATCGGACGGCCTGCGAATCGCGCGGCCCACGCTGTTCGGTCAGGAGATGTCGCGGGCGAACTACGAATTCGGCATCTACTACGTTTCCCTCGCCCTGCTCGCGCTCGCCATCTTCGGCGCCTGGCGGCTGATGGACAGTCCGGTCGGTCATGCCATGAAGGCGATCAAGAGCAACGAGACGCGGGTCGAGTATCTCGGCATCTCGCCGCGCCGCACGCTGCTCGTCGTCTATGTCGTCTCGGCCGCGCTTGCCGGCGTCGGCGGCGCTCTGGTCGGCGTCTTCCAGGGCATCGCCACGCCCGACTACGCCTACTGGACGCGCTCGGGCGAATTCGTCTTCGTCGCCATCCTCGGCGGGGCCGGACAGGTGCTCGGCGCGCTGGCCGGCTCGTTCTCGTTCGAGTTCATCCGCGTCACCGCCGCCGCCTATCTCGGCGATACGTGGCAGCTCACGCTCGGCCTGATGCTGCTCGGCATCATCCTCTTCGCGCCGGCCGGAATCGTCGGTTCGCTGGTCAATGTCGGCAATCGCTGGCGGGGCCGAAGGACGAGGGAGAAGCCGAGCCCGCTCGGGCAGGCCAGGGAGGCGGTGCGATGAATGCGCTCCTGTCCGCGCGCGACATCGAGATCCGCTTCGGCGGCGTGGTGGCGGCCGACGGCGTCGCGCTCGACGTCTTCGAGGGCGACAATCTCGCCATCATCGGCCCGAACGGCGCCGGCAAGACCACCTTTCTCAACATCTGCACCGGCTACCTGAAGCCGCAGGCCGGTCGCGTCACCTTCAAGGGCAGGGAACTGCTCGGCTCCTCGCCGCGCGCGATCACACGGCTCGGCATCGCCCGCGCCTTCCAGATTCCGCAGCTCTTCGCCGAGCAGACGGTGCTGGAGAACATGCTGCTCGCCTCCGCCTCGCGCGCGGGCCGGCTCGGCATGTTCACGCGCCTTGCCGACATTTCCCAGCGCGGCGACGCCGAGGCAATCCTTGAGCAGGTCGGCTGTTCGGACGTGAAGGATCGCGTTGCCTCCGAGCTTCCCGAAGGCAAGCGCAAGCTCGTCGACATCGCGCTGGCCCTGGCCTTGAAGCCTGCCGTTCTCCTGATGGACGAGCCGACCTCCGGCGTCGCCTCGTCGGAGAAATTCGCCATCATGGACACGCTGATCGGTGCTTTGCGGGCGCAGAAAGTCACCTCCGTCTTCGTCGAGCACGACATGGAAATGGTTTCGCGCTACGCCAATCGCGTGGCGGTCTGGAGTGCGGGACGCATCCAGAAGGAAGGCCCGCCGGATGAAGTGCTGACCGATCCCGAAGTCATCCGCACCGTGATCGGGAGCTGATCATGCTGGACCTGAAGAACCTTCACGTCTCGATCGCCTCGACGCCGATCCTGCGCGGCGTCAATCTTTCCGTGGACCATGGCGAGACGGTCGCGTTCGTCGGCCGCAACGGCGCCGGCAAGACGACGACGCTGCGCGCGACGATGGGTCTCGTGCCCTCGACCGGCGCGATCGTGCTGGACGGTCGGGCGATCGACAAGATCGCCCCGCATGAGCGCCCCGCGCTCGGCATCGGCTATGCGCCGGAGGATCGCCGCCTCTTCTCCGCCTTCACGGTGGAGGAGAACATCCGCCTGCCCGCCCGCGTCGCCAATCTGTCGCCGGACGAGACGAAACGCAGGCTCGACCGCGTCTATTCGATCCTGCCGGAGTTGAAGGAGATGGGGCCCCGCCCGGCCGGCTCGGTTTCGGGCGGACAGGGCAAGATGGTGGCGCTCGGCCGTGCGCTGATGCTCGGCACCAAGCTTGTGCTACTGGACGAGCCCTTTCAGGGCCTAGCCCCGGTTCTCGCCAGTCGCTATGCGGAGGCCCTGCGGGCCTTGCGCGATCAGGACAGATCCCTGTCCCTGATCATCACCGAATCCAATCCGGGCCTGCTCAAGAGTTTCGCCGAGCGGATCGTCACGATCGAGCGCGGCGAGATCCAGCAGTCCGAACTCGTGGAGGCCGTTCACTGATGAACATCCAGTCCAGACCCGCCGCCGGCCAGATCATTGAAGCCAAGGGCATCTTCGTCGACAACAAGTGGCACGCCAACGAAACCGGCCGGACGATCGACGTCCATGCGCCGGCGACCGGCGCCGTCGTCGCGCGCATCGCGGCGGCAAGCGCCGCCGATGTCGACCGCGCCTACAAGGCCGCCCGCCGTGCCTTCGAGGACGGCGCATGGGGGCGGCTCACCGCCGTCGAGCGCGGGCGGCTTCTGCTGAAGCTGTCGCGCGCCATCGAGGACCATGCCGATGAACTCACCGCGCTCGAGGCGCTCGACTGCGGCAAGCCGCTGAAGCAGGCCCGCGCCGACATCGTCGCCTGCGCCCGCTATTTCGAGTTCTATGGCGGCGCCGCCGACAAGGTGCATGGCGACACGATTCCGTTCCTCAATGGCTATCTGGCGCTGACCGAGCGCGTGCCGCACGGCGTCACCGGGCAGATCATCCCCTGGAACTATCCCGCGCAGATGTTCGGTCGCACGCTCGGCCCGGCGCTCGCGGTCGGCAATGCGACCGTGATGAAACCGGCGGAAGACGCCTGCCTGACGCCGCTGCGCCTGGCCGAACTCGCCGCCGAAGTCGGCTTCCCGGAAGGCGCGATCAACATCGTGCCGGGGCTGGGCGAGGAGGCCGGCGCGGCGCTAACCGCCCATCGCGGCTTCGATTTCCTGTCCTTCACCGGCAGCCCGGAAGTCGGCACAATGGTACAGATCGCGGCGGCGAAGAACCATATCGGCTGCACGCTGGAACTGGGCGGCAAGTCGCCTCAGATCGTCTTCGCCGATGTCGATCTCGACGCGGCGCTGCCTTCGCTCGTCAACGCCATCGTCCAGAATGCCGGCCAGACCTGCTCGGCGGGCTCGCGTCTGCTGGTCGAGAAGTCCGGCTATGACCGCATCGTCGGCGCGGTCGCCGAGCGCTTTGCCAGGCTCACCGCAGGCACGCCCGACATGGACCTCGATCTCGGTCCGGTCATCAATCCCGGCCAGAAGCGCCGCGTCGAGCGCTTTTGCGGCAATGCCGGCAATGACGGCATCGAGGTGATCGCAGAGGGCAGCATCGCCGATGGCGTTCCCGAAGGCGGCTACTACGTCGCGCCGAAGATGTTCGGCCGGGTGCCGCGCGACAATGCGCTGGCGCTCGACGAGGTGTTCGGGCCGGTGCTCTCGGTCATCCCGTTCGAGGACGAGGCGGATAGCGTGGCGCTTGCCAACGGCACCGACTACGGCCTCGTCGCAGGCGTATGGACCCAGAACGCCAATCGCGCGACCCGCGTCGCCCGCAAGGTCCGCGCCGGCCAGGTCTATGTCAACGCCTATGGCGCGGGCGGCGGCATCGAGCTTCCGTTCGGCGGCATGAAGAAGTCCGGCCATGGCCGTGAGAAGGGCTTCGAGGCGCTGAAGGACCTATCCGTGGTCAAGACCATCGTCGTCAAGCACGACTAGATGCCATCATTTCGGGCGGCGACGTGCCGCTCCACCATCGATTTTGAAGGAAAGAACTGATTATGCGTTTGCAGGGAAAGACGGCACTGGTAACCGGCGGAGCCTCCGGCTTCGGGGCGGAGATCGCGGCGACGTTCGCGCGCGAGGGCGCCCGCGTCACCATCATGGATCTGAACGAAGCCGGGGCGAAGGCGCAGGCCGAAGCCTGCGGCAATGGCGCGGTCGCCGTCGGCGGCGACGTGACGAAGGCGGCCGACATCAAGCGTGCCGTGGAAGCCGCCACGCAGGGCGGTCGGCTCGACATCGTCGTCAACAATGCCGGCTGGACCCACCGCAACAAGCCGATCATGGAAGTCACGGAAGACGAATTCGACAAGGTCTACGCGATCAACGTCAAGTCGCTCTATCACATGACGGCCGCGACGGTTCCGGTCATGCGCGCGCAGGGCGGCGGTGTCGTCATCAATATCGGGTCCACCGCCGGCATCCGGCCGCGTCCGGGCCTGACCTGGTACAATTCGACGAAGGGCGCGGTGAACCTCCTGTCGCGCTCGATGGCCGTCGAACTCGCACCTGACAAGATCCGGGTCAATTGCGTCGCCCCGGTGATGGGAGCGACCGGTCTCCTCTCCGCCTTCATGGGTGTCGAGGACACGCCGGAAAACCGGGCGAAATTCATCTCCACCATTCCGCTCGGGCGCATGTCGCAGCCGAAGGACATCGCCAATGCGTGTCTCTATCTCGCATCGGACGAGGCGGAATTCATCACCGGCGTCATCCTCGAAGTGGATGGCGGACGCACGATCTGACGAGAAGCAAGGAGGGCAGGCACAGACAGGAACGAAGACGAAAATGCCAATCGACTAGCCTTGCGGGGCCGGCGACCGCCTCCCCGCCATGATCTCGTCAGGGAGGACGAACATGTTTTCGCATTCATACCGCCTGCCCCTTCTGGCGCTCGCATCCGCGGCGCTGATTTCGACCGGCGCGCTTGCGCAGGACGCCGATACGGAGGAATGGCCGGCCAATGCTGCCGATGCGCCGGAATGGTGCAAGTCGAAATGGGGGCCGGAGGACGAGATCGGCGCGGCCAATCTGCTGTCGCCCGAACTCGCATTGGCCGCCGCCGAACTCGTCACCGAAGGCAAGGTCTATTCGCTCGGCGTCGAAGTCAACAAGGACACACCCGCCTTCGGTCCGCGCTCCTGGGCGCTGGTCATCAACCAGCCCGGCCAGACGGGCGGCACCGGGCTTGGGCCGACCAATACCAACTACAATGACGACATCTATATGGGCTATGTCGGCACCGGCTCGCAGATCGACGGCCTCGGCCATATCGGCATCAACAACGTCTACTACAATTGCCACAAGAACAGCCTCTTCGTGCAGGCCGATGGCCTGACGAAACTGGGCATCGAGAAGGTGCCGAACATCGTCACGCGCGGCGTCGTTCTCGACATGACCGACCATTTCGGCGAGGAGGTGCTGGCCGAAGGCACCGCCTTCAACAGCGCCGAGATCCAGGCGCAGGCCGAAAAGCAGGGCGTCGAGATCCGCGAAGGCGACGTGGTGCTGTTCTATACCGGCTGGCTGTCGCTCGTCGGCAACGACAATGAGCGCTACATCACCTCCGAACCCGGCCTCGGCCTCGACGGCGCGCGCTGGCTCGTCGAAAAGAACGTGATCGCGGTCGGCGCCGATACATGGGGGCTCGAGGTCATTCCATTCGAGGAGGGCACCGGCGTCTTCGAGGTCCATCAGGAATTGATCGCGAAGAACGGCATCTACATCCTGGAAAACATGAACACCGAGGAACTCGTCGCTGACGGCGTGTCCGAATTCATGTTCGTTCTCGGCCATTCGAAGATGACGGGCGGTGTCCAGGCCATCATCAACCCGACGGCCATTCGATAGATTTCGGCAGGGCGGCCCGATACGGCCGCCCTCCTCACCAAACTGACCGATTGTCGGACAAAAACTTGCCTGCCGCACGCGGATTCATGCTAGATCGAATCCGGATCGAGTGCGGAGCGGGACGCTTTGGAAATCGAGAAACTGAAAGTGCCGCCGGCCTACCAGGCCGTATCGACGGAACTGCAAAAGCACATTCTTTCGGGCGCGCTGAAGCCCGGTGAGCCCCTGCCGAGCGAAATCGAGCTCGCGGCGAAGTTCGGCGTCAACCGTTCGACGGTGCGCGAGGGCATCCGCCAGCTCGAAAGTGAGGGGCTCGTGCGACGCGAGGGACGCAAGCGGCTTCTCGTCACGGTGCCGCATTCGGCCGATCTCGCCCCCCGCACGACCCGCGCACTCGTCATGCACGAGGTGACGTTCGAGGAATTGTGGGAGGTCGCGATGGTGCTCGAGCCGCTGGCCGCACAGCTTGCGGCAAGCGCGGCGAGCGATGCGCAGATCGCAGCCCTCAAGGCCAATCTCGACGCCACTTCCGCCGTCGTCGAACGCGGCATTTCGCCCGGCAAGCTGGACCTCGAATTCCACTCGCTGGTTTCGGCGGCAGCCGCCAACAAGGTGCTTCTCCTGTCGCGCGAGCCGGTCGGGCTCCTGCTCTATCCCGCCTTCGAGACGTTCCAGATGCAGCTGCCGCAGGCGGCACGCCGGCTGGTCGAGGCCCATCGCGAGGTCGTCGCCGGCATCGAGAGGCGCGATGGCGCCCATGCCGAATTGTGGATGCGCAAGCATGTCGCGGATTTGAAACGCGGTTGGGAGCTCGCTGGTCTCAGCATCGACCAGCGCATCGAGCCGGGCGTCACGCCGTAGGGGCTTGCTCGTTCGGCGCTTCGTCCTCGCGCCCGCGGGCCAGTGCCCTGCCGTCGCGCAGAAGCATCGCGATCATCTCGATGATCATCAGTCCGAAGGCGAGCGGCACCATCATGAGGAGCGGCCAGAGGGGATAGTAACTCGAGCCGATCTGCATGGTGCGCGCGCTCAAATAGCCTGCCCAGGCAAATTTCGCGACATACCAGGTCAGGAGAAGGAAGATCGCGAGTTCGACCGTGACGACGACGAGCGCAAGAAGCTTGCGGGCGGCGAAGGGCAAGGTGTCCGCGACGATTTCGAGCCTGGGGAACACGCCCTCGCGATGGGCTAGCGGCAACGCCCAGAAGATCAGCAGCGGGAAGACCACCCGCTCGATGATGTTGTAGGCGCCCGGCACGAGGTCGGTCTGGAGCACATAGCGGCCGAAGACGCTGATCACGGTGATCATCATCATCACGAACAGGCATAGACCCGCACCGATTGAGGCCATGCCCCATTCGAACTTTCCAAGACCGCGATAGAAATTCATCGAAGGCTCCTAGCGGATATGGCTCGGGAGCCAGGTCACGAGACCGGGCATGAAGATCATCGCTCCGCCCACGATGATGGCCGCGACAATGGCGAACTGCGTTGCCGGCCGGAATACCTGCGCCACCGGATAGCGCGCGGCGGCCGATGCCGCATAGGCAGACAGGCCGACGGGCGGCGTCAGGAGACCGAGCGCGATCATGAAACTCGCCATCACGCCGAACCAGAGCAGGTCGATGCCGGCGGCTTGCAGGATGGGCAGGACGATCGGCACGATCAGCAGGATGACCGCCGCCGATTCAAGAATCATCCCGGCAAGGAACAACAGCAGCAAGAGCAGGCCGGCGATCAGGCCGGGACTCGACAGGAGCGGCTCGGCCAAAGCGAGAAGTTCGCGCGGCACGCGCGAGATCGACAGGAAGCGGGCGAAGATCTGCGCGCCGATGACCAGCATCATCAGCATGGCGGTGATCTTGACCGAATCGGCGAGCGCATGGGCAAGGTCGCCGATACCGATGCGCCGCATGAATGTCAGCCCGACGAGCGCCGTGAAGGCGCCGATGGCGCCAGCTTCGCCGACCGTGATGACGCCGCCATATATGCCACCGAAGACGACCAGCATCAGGAAGACAAGAAAAGCGCTCGCAGCGAAGCTCGATCCGCCCACATGTTCCGCGCCGGTCGGCGCAACGCCCTCGATCGCGCCCGGCGTGACTTCGCCGAAGATGCGGATGCAGATGACATAGACCGCAAGACACAGGATACCCGGCCCCAGCAATCCGATGAAGAGCTGGCCGATCGGCACTGTGGTGATCGATCCGTAGATGATGACGATCAGGCTTGGCGGAATGACGGCCGACAGCGAACCGGCGACGGCTGCAAGGCCGATCGCGAAGCGGCGCGTATAGCCGACGCGCTCGAGCTCAGGGCCGGCGAGGGTCGCCAGCGCTGCCGCGCTGGCCGAGCCCGAACCCGACACCGCTCCCAACATGCCGCCCGTCACCAGCGTCGCGACCCCGAGCGGAAAGCGGCGATAGCCCGAAAGACGATGGCCAACGCGGAAAAGATCGACGATCAGTCCGCCACGCATCAGAAGCTGCGCCATCAGGAGATAGAGCGGAATGATCGACAGCGAATAGGACGAGGCGGTGAAGAAGATGTCCTGCCCCAGAATTCCCTGGAAGAGCTGCGGACCGACCCACAGATACATGCCAAGGAGGCCGGCGCCGAACAGCACCGTGGCGACGTTCTGCCCGAGAAGGAGGAAGACTGCGAACCAGAAGGCGACGAACCACAAGGCGAGGCTGTGCGACACTTGGCATCATCCCTTGGTCGAAAGAAGGAGGCGGCGCCGGAGCGCCGCCCACACCCGTTCAAAGTTCGAGGAATTCGGCGACGCCTTCCGGCAGTTCTCCGCCTTCCTCGACGACGAGTTCTGCCCAGCGCTTGGCGGTCGCGCGGCCCGGGTGGCCGGCGGCTTCCGTCTGCTCCACCCAGGTCTGCCAGGTGTTGGTCGAAGCCGTGGCGATGTGGTCCTGCATTTCCTGCGACATCTCGGTTATCGGCGTGAATACCGAGCCTGCGCCTTCAGCCTCTTCCTGCACCTCGATGTCCTGCGCGTCGATGCCGGCGGCGTTCTGCATGGCGATCTCACGCGCGACGCGGTCCCAGGTCTCCTGCTGCTCGGGCGTCAGCATCTCCCAGGTCGCATTGTTGATCGCCAGATAGCTGCCCCAGTGGCCGACGGCGACGCCGGTGATCGTGTGGGTCAGGACGTCCTGAAGCGAATAGGAGCGCCAGTCGCCGATCGACAGGATCGTGCCCTCGACCGTGCCGCGCGACAACGCTTCGTAGGATGCGGAAGAGGGCATCGTGACCGGCGTGACGCCCAGTTCGTTGAGGAAGATGGTGTGCAGCGCCGATCCGGCACGCATCGGCTTGCCGCTCAGCCCGGAAACCGAATCTGGATTTTCGCCGGCAAAGGAAATCGCATAGGCCGCAGTCGTCGCCACCGGCCAGGCGCGGATTTCCTTTGGCTCGATCTCGTATTGGTAGAAGGTCTTGCCGTCGGCCAGTTCGGTGCCGTCGTCCATCAGTTTCAGGAAGGCGCGGGTCATCAGTTCCGAATTGGTGCCGATGGTGGGAAGCTGTGTCACGTCGGAGAGCGGAAACGTGCCCTCGTGATAGGGCGCGAGCAGCGGCGCCGCGACGGCGACCGTGCCGCCCTGCAGCGCGTCGAGCTCGCGGCCGACCGAGGTCAGTTCGCCTGCATAAAAGCGCGTGAAGGCGATCTCGCCATTGGTCTCGGCCTCGATGGCGTCGGCGAAGGGGTCCATGTGCTGGCCGACCCAGAAATGAACCTGCGGCAGCGAGGCCGAGATCATGAGGTTGGTCTGGGCGAGCGCGGCACTGGACAAAAGCGTGGCGGAGGCAAGCACCGCCCATTTCGCGAGTTTCGTCATGGTTCCTCCCTGGATGACAGATCGCGGGGCGATGCGCCCCATCTTCATGTGACCAAGCCCGGATGCGCTCCGATACCGTCCCGGACGGTCATCTTCCCGGCCTGCAAGCGTCGTCGCCTCCTCCCAAAGGCATTATCGGAATGTCCGACATTCCAACATTGACACCCGGCCTCGCGACTTGTCAACGCGCCGCAGCGACATCGTCCGCCGGCAGCATCTGGCGCAGCGCAGTTTTCAGAATCTTGCCGTTCGGGTTGCGCGGCAGGGGGGCATCGAGGAAGGTGATCGCGTCCGGCACCTTGTAGTCGGACAGGCGCTCGGCGCAGTAGGCGCGGATCGCCTGTGCATCCGCTCCCTCGGGCTGCGCGACGATGAAGGCGTGGACCTTTTCGCCGAGAACCGGATCGGGGCGGCCGACGACCGCGCTTTCGATGATCGCCGGATGGCGCGACAGGACGCTTTCGACCTCGATGCAGTAGACCTTGAAGCCGGCCCGGTTGATCATGTCCTTCTTGCGGTCGAAGACGTGGACGTAGCCTTCGGCATCCACCGACCCGACATCGCCGGAGACCCAGTAGCCGTCGATGAAACCGGCGGCGTCGGCTTGCGGATTCTCCCAGTAGCCGGGCACGACCATCGCGCCGGCGATCATCAGTTCGCCGCTTTCGCCCGGCGCGACTTCGCGGCCATGCTCGTCGAGAATGAGGATGTCGCAGCCCGCGACCGGCCGTCCGACCGATTTCGGATGCGTGGCGATGTCGCCGACCGGCAGGATCGTCGCCGGCGATGTGGTCTCCGTCGAACCGTAGCAGTTGACGAGATTGAGCGAAGGCGCCGTCACAGCAAGGCGGTCGATCGTCGCCTGCGGCATCGGGGCGCCGCCGAAACCGGCGATGCGCCAGTTCGACAGGTCGAAACGGCCAAAGTCGGGATCGAGCAGGCACAGATTGTAGATGGCCGGCACCATGATCGTGAAGGTCGCCCTCTCACGCGCCGCCACTTTGAGAAAATGCCGCGCCTTGAAGGCGGGCAGCATCACGGTCGTGCCGCTAGCGCGGATCATGGTCAAAAGAACCGCCACAAGGCCGGTGACATGCGAGGCCGGCACGGCCAGCAGCCCGACATCGGTTGGCGTCAGCGCCAGCGCGGAGACGTAGTTGATCGTCGAGTGGATGGTCGAAAAATGTGTCAGCTTCGCGCCCTTGGGCCGTCCGGTCGTCCCCGATGTGTAGAGAAGGCAGAAGACGTCGTCTTCGGCCACCTGCGGGAACGAAGCGGGTTCGGCCGGCCTTGCCAGTTCCTCGTAGGCGATCCCTGGCCCCTCCCCGACGACGAAGCGCGCCCGCAGATCCGGCACCGCATCCTCCGTCGGCAGGTTGGCGGCGTGCTCGGCGCCATGGACCAGCGCCGCGGCACGGCACTGGTTGAGGACGAATTCGATCTCCGGCCGCCGCTGGCGCGTGTTCATCGCACCACGATCAATCCCGCGCGCGCCGCGGCCAGCACGCATTCGAGAAAAGCGAAGCCGTTGTCCAGAAGCAGGGCGAGCCGCTCGCCTTTCGTCAATCCGCGCGCGATGAGGCGGGCTGCGATGGCCTCGACCCGCGCATCAAGTGCCGCATAGCTCAAGCGTTCCCCGTCCATCACGAGCGCGTCGCGCTGCGGCGCCTGCGCGACTGCCGCGCGGAACATGGCGTCGATGGTCGGCGGCCGCTCGACGAAAGCCCGCACCATGCGGTTGCCGTAATGCACCTCATGGCGCGTCTGCGGATAGGCCATCCGTTCCTCCCTTCCGGCTCTTTCGCGTGAAGGCTAGGCTAAGTCCGAATGTCCGACAACGGTTTCGTTTCGCGATCCGCCGTCTGCCGCCAAAACAGAATGTTATAGGTCAGATAGCGCATAAGTATTGGCGCAGGCCGGCTTTGGCGACCACGATCCGCACGAACAAATGGAGGTACAATCGGATGAGGCCACTCGACGGTCTTCTCGTCGTCGCGCTCGAACAGGCGGTCGCAGCCCCCTATGCCTCGGAGCGTCTGGCGGAGGCGGGGGCACGCGTCATCAAGCTGGAGCGCGCCGAGGGCGATTTCGCGCGCAAATATGACCGCTTCGCCGAAGGCTCGTCATCCTATTTCGTCTGGCTGAACGGCGGCAAGGAAAGCTGCGTCGTCGATCTGCGCGCCGAAGACGATCTCGCCATGGTGCGCGAAATGCTCGCGGGCGCCGACATCTTCATCCAGAACCTCGCCCCCGGCGCCGCCGCCCGGCTGGGGCTCGGCCATGATGTGCTGCGCGCCGCCAATCCGCGCCTCATCACCTGCTCGATCTCCGGCTATGGCGCTGACGGTCCGATGGCGACGCGCAAGGCCTACGATCTCCTCGTCCAGGCCGAAAGCGGCCTTTCCTCCATCACCGGCACCGAGCACGGTCCGGCCCGGGTCGGCGTCTCGGTCTGCGACATCGCCACCGGTATGCACGCCTACGAAGCCATTCTCGAAGCGCTGATTTCGCGCGAGCGGACGGGCGAGGGCGCCCATATCGAGGTGTCGCTCTTTCATTCGCTGATGGACTGGATGAACGTGCCCTGGATCGCGCATCGCTACGGCAATTCGGCCCCGAAGCGGCTCGGCCTCGCCCACCCGTCCATCGCGCCCTACGGAATCTTCGACGCGGCCGACGGAGAATCCTTCCTGATCTCGATCCAGAACGACGTCGAATGGCAAAAACTCTGCATCGACGTCCTTGCCCGGCCGGATCTGGCGGCCGACGCGTCCTTCGCGACGAACAACGACCGCGTGGCGCGCCGGGCGGATACCGACGCCGCGGTGCAGGACGCGCTGGGCCGGCTGACCGGTTACGAGGTCGTCGAACGCTTGCAGGCGGCGTCGATCGCCTATGGCAAGGTGTCGGAAGTCGCCGATATCGAGGATCATCCCCAGGCGCGCTTCGTCGATCTGGACGTTCCCGGCGGCGCCATCCGCATGTTCTCGCGCGCGGCGAGCTTCGATGGCGAGGTGCGTGCGCCCGGCCCCGTTCCGCCGCTCGGCAGCCATACGGAGAAGCTTCGCGACGAGTTCAGTCCGAAACGCGGCCGCAAGGCGTCATGAGCGGGGCGCGTCCCTCGCCGCGTGCAGGAGCCTTGCGTCCCAGATGCCTTCGCCGACGAGCCGCGACAACATCTCCATGGTCAGGTTCTCGATCGCCTTGGTGGCGCTGCTCATCGGCCTGTCGGCCGGCGTCGCGACCAGAAGCTGGCGGCGCAGATCGGGTTCGCCGATACGCCAGGATACGAGCCGACCGGCCTCCGTCTCGGCCTTGATCGCCATCGCCGGCAGGATCGAATAGCCGAGCCCCTGTTCGACCAGCGTCTTGATCGGCGCATAGGAATCGATTTCCGTGCGGGCGTTGAGCGGCGTTTCGCAATGACTGAGCGCCATTTCGTCGAGCAGGTCGCGCAGGCCGTGGCCGGGGCTCGGCACGATCAGCGGCAGGTCGATGGCGTCCGCATAGCGCACGGCGTCGACGCCCGGCTGCGCCGCGCCGACGCCCATGCCCGGCGCTGCGAACAGGCGCAGTTCCTCCGAAAGCACCGGCGTCAGCGCCAGTCCGCGCGTCTCGCGGGCGCGGTAGAGCACGGCGATGTCGACCTTGCCCTCGCGCAGCCAGTCGAAGATGAAGCCGCTCATCGCCTCGGCAATTCTCAACCTGATTTTCGGATAGCGCCGGGAAGCCTCGTCGATCAGCCGCGCGGAGAGCACCTGGCTCACCGTTCCCGGCAGGCCGAAGCGGACCTCGCCGGACAGTTCGACCTCGGTCCCGCCGACGATGTCGAACAATTGCTCGAAGGATTCGACCACCAGCCGGCCATGTTCGAGAAGCCGCTTGCCGGCCTCCGTCAACTGCACGCCGCGCGAGGAGCGGAAGAGGAGCGTGACCTTCAGGTCCTCCTCGATGTTGCGCATATGCTGGCTCAGCGCCGGCTGCGCGACGTTGAGCCGTTCGGCCGCCTTTGACAGCGAACCTTCCTCGGCGATGGCGATGAAATAGCGCAGATGCCGCATGTCCATGCGGGCACGATATAATGAAAACCTATCATAGCTAAAAGGAAATTATCTTTGCCTTAGAGCCCGTTCGGGCACAATTTGCAGGCTCGAGCCGCAATTGCGTGAGACCGATGGATTCCGCTCAGCCCATTTCCGACGACGACCTCGAACCCATTCGCGAGACGACGCGCGCGCTGTGCCGGCGCTTTCCCGACGCGTACTGGCGCAAGGTGGATCGCGCCCGCGCATACCCGACCGAATTCGTTACGGCAATGGCGGAAGCCGGGCTGCTCGCCGCGCTGATTCCGGCGGAATATGGCGGCAGCGGCCTGCCCTTGCGGGCTGCGGCGGCGATCCTCGCCGAAGTCCATGCCTCGGGTGCGAACGGCGCCGCGTGCCATGCCCAGATGTATACGATGGGCACGCTCCTGCGGCATGGCAGCGAGGCGCAGAAGCAGAAATACCTGCCGAAGATCGCCAGCGGCGAATTGCGCTTGCAGGCGTTCGGCGTCACCGAGCCGGGCGCGGGCACCGACACGCTGTCGATCGCGACGACGGCCGAAAAGCGCGGCGACGTCTATGTCGTCAACGGCCAGAAGGTCTGGACCAGCCGGGCGGAGCATTCCGACCTGATGATCCTCCTTGCCCGCACCGCGCCCAAGGGCTCGCTGCCCTCGCGCACGGACGGGCTGTCGGTCTTCATCGTCGACATGAAGGCGGCGCCGAAGGACAGGATGCGGATCACGCCGATCGCGACCATGATCAACCACGCGACGACGGAGATTTTCTTCGACAATCTCGAAATTCCCGCCGACGCACTGATCGGCGAGGAGCATAAGGGCTTCCGCTACATTCTCGACGGCATGAACGCCGAGCGCATCCTGATCGCCGCCGAATGCATCGGCGACGGCCGCTGGTTCATCGAGCGGGCGACGAACTACGCCAAGGAGCGCAAGGTGTTCGGTCGGCCGATCGGCCAGAACCAGGGCATCCAGTTTCCGATCGCGCGCAATCATGTCGAGCTTCACGCCGCCCGCCTGGCCGTGCGCCACGCGGCCGAGATGTTCGACCGCGGCGAGCCGTGCGGGCCGGAAGCCAACATGGCGAAGATGCTGGCCTCGGAAGCATCGTGGCGCGCTGCCGACACCTGCCTTCAGACTCATGGCGGCTTCGGCTTCGCCGAGGAATACGATGTCGAGCGCAAGTTCCGCGAAACGCGCCTCTACCAGATCGCGCCGATCTCGACCAATCTGATCCTCTCCAACGTGGCCGAAAAGGTGCTCGGCCTTCCCCGCTCGTTCTGAAGGCGATCATGACGGATACCAGCGACTGGGTCGGCCGGACCCGCAGCGTCACCGACGACATCGTGCGCTCGCCCGCGAGGCGCGCCTGCGCCATGCTCGGCGACTGGTCGGCCGCGTTCGCCGAAGCCGATGCGACGCTGCCGCCGCTCTGGCACTGGTTCTATTTTCTCGAAGCGACGCCGCGCGATGAAACGGGCCCCGACGGTCATGCGGCGAAAGGCGGATTTCTCCCGCCGATCGCGCTGCCGCGGCGCATGTATGCCGGCGGACGCTTCGCCTTTCCCGGCGATCTCGCCTTCGGGGCCGAAGCCGAGAAGCGATCGACCATCCTGTCGGTCACCGAAAAGCAGGGTCGTTCCGGCCCGCTCGCCTTCGTCACGGTTCGGCACGAGATCGCTCAGCGCGGGAATGTCGTTGCCACCGAGGAACATGACATCGTCTATCGCGAGGCGGAGGATCCGGCGGCTGCCAAGCCGCCCGTCTCGCGCGCGGACAAACCGGTCCTCTCCGAGGAAACCGTAGCCCCCGACGAGGTGACGCTCTTCCGCTTTTCCGCGCTCACCTATAACGGACACCGTATCCACTATGACCGGCCCTATGTGACCGGCGTCGAGCATTATCCGGGATTGATCGTCCACGGCCCGCTGGTCGCCATGCTGCTTTTCGAGCGCGCGCGGAAGATCGCCGGCAGCCGTCCGTCCGCCTTCTCGTTCCGGGCGATGTCGCCGGTCTTCTGCGGCACCGAAGTCCGTCTTGCCGAAGTGGCGGGCGAGACGGGTCTTGCGCTGGAAGCCCGCGACGAAGACGATCGCCTCATCATGATCTCGACCACGGAATTCTGACCCATGACGCTGACCCGCGATCTCGTCCGGCTGATACGCACCAAGCCCGTCGCCGACGCCGACCTCGAACGCGCCGCCGGCTTCGTCGTGGACACGCTCGCCTGCGCCCTCGCCGCGCGCGACACCGCGCCTGCCAAGGCGATCGCGACGCTGTCCTCGTGGTCGACGCCCGATTCCGGCCGGCGCGCCTTCTATTTCGGCGGCCTGGCGCACATCCTCGAACTCGACGACCTTCATCGTACGTCCGTCACCCATCCGGGCACCGTCGTCGTGCCCGCCGCCGCCGCACTGGCGGAGACGCTGCAGGCGAGCGGCAGGGATTTCCTGATTTCGGTGCTTCACGGCTACGAGGCCTGCTGCCGCGTCGGCAATGCGGTCGGCAAGGCGCACTACCGCGTCTGGCACAACACCGCGACCTGCGGCACGTTCGGCGCGGCGATGGCGGCCGCGCATCTTCTCGACCTTTCCGAGGATCAGGCCGTCTGGGCGCTCGGCAATGCCGGCACGCAGTCGGGCGGCGTCTGGGAGTTCCTGTCGGCCGGGGCGATGAGCAAGCATCTGCATACCGCGCGCGCGGCCGAATCCGGCGTCATCGCGGCGCTTCTGGCGCGCGAAGGCTTCACCGGCGCCGACACGATCCTGGAAGGCGAGAAGGGCTTCTTCGCGGCTCTTTGCCCAGACCCTTTACCCCATGCCGTGCTGGCCGATGCGGACGGCCCGTGGGAACTCGTGCAGACCTCGATCAAGCCGTGGCCCTGCTGTCGCCATACGCATCCGGCCATCGACGCGGCGCTGGGGCTCAATTCGCGCCTCGACGGCGCGACGCCCGACGAAATCCGTGTCGAAACCTATCGCGCCGCGCTCGACGTATGCGACCGGCCGGACCCGACCGAGCCTTACGGCGCCAAATTCTCGCTCCAGCACTGCGTCGCCGAGGCGATCCGCGCCGGCGCCGTCACGACATCGTCCTTCGATGGCGACCACCGCGCCGCTGCCCGCGACCTGCGCGCGATCACGTCGCTCGGTGTCGATCCGGCGATCGAGGCCGCCTATCCGAGGGCCTGGGGCGCAAGCGTCAAGGCGCGGGTTGGCGACATCTGGCTGGAAGAACGCCGGGCGGCCTGCAAGGGCGATCCGGAAAATCCGCTCGACCGCGAAGAACTCACGGTCAAGGCCATCGAGCTTTTGGGTCTCGCCGATTTCGATTCCGGCGCTGCGCGCGGCCTGATCGACGAGATCTACGCCCTGGCCGATCGCAAGGCGCCCGTCGCGACGTTCCAGTCGGTCTTTTTGCGGGCCTAAGTCCACGATTTTCGCCATTTCGGCAAATCGGGTTCGAATTTGCTCGCATCCACGGCAAAATGAGAGCCCGTTTCCTGTCGCGGCGCGGCACCATCCCGCATCCTTGCGGTCATGACGAACTTGCCCGCCTCCGCCGATGAACTGGCCGCCGGACTCGCTTCCCTCGATCTGGAAGCGCGCCTCCAGCGCGTCGCGCGTTTTGCCGGCCGCAAGGTCTTCACGACTTCGCTCGGCATCGAGGACCAGGTCATCACGGCGGCCATCGCCCGTTCGGGAACGGCCGGCGCGATCGAGATCGTCACCCTCGATACCGGCCGGCTGTTCGACGAGACGCGCGCGCTGATCGACGAGACCGAGCGGCGCTTTGCCCTTGCCGTCGAACGCTATCGTCCGGCGCCGATCGACGTCGAAGCTTATGGTGCGCGATACGGCCTCAACGGCTTTTACGACAGCGTCGAGGCGCGCCATGCCTGCTGCGACATCCGCAAGCTGCGCCCGCTGGCGCTGGCGCTCGACCGTGCCGCGTTCTGGATCACTGGCGTCCGGCGCGGCCAGTCCGGCGCGCGCGCGGAAACGCCGCTCGCCGAATGGGATGCCCAGCGCGGCCTCCTTAAGGTCAATCCGCTCGCCGATCTGACGCTCGACGCGATCAAAGCCTATGCGGAGCGCCATGACGTGCCGCTCAATCCGCTTCATGCGCGCGGCTATCCGTCGATCGGCTGCGAGCCCTGCACCCGCGCGATCAAGCCGGGCGAACCCGAGCGTGCCGGCCGCTGGTGGTGGGAGCAGGACCAGACCCGCGAATGCGGGCTCCACGTCAGGGACGCCGCCTCGCCGATCACCCCGATCTCCTCCTCGAAAGTGCAAGTGCCCGCAACATGACCGCAGCAGCAGCCCGCCTCCAGACGACCGACGACAACAGCCGATCCAGCCGTCTTTCGCCGCATCTGAAAGCCCTCGAGAACGAAGCCATCCACATTTTCCGCGAGGTCGCGGCCGAATTCGAGCGGCCGGTCATGCTTTATTCGGTCGGCAAGGATTCCTCCGTCCTGCTGCATGTCGCGCGCAAGGCGTTCTGGCCCGAGCCGATCCCCTTTCCGCTTCTCCATGTCGACACCGGCTGGAAGTTCTCGCAGATGATCGCCTTCCGCGACCAGACGGCGCGCGACCTCGATCTCGACCTTCACGTTCACACCAATCCACGCGGCGCGGCCGAAGGTCTGAGCCCGCTCAAGCACGGCTCTTCCTATTTCACCGACGTGATGAAGACCGAGGCGCTGCGCCAGGCGCTCGATGCCGGCCGCTACGACGCGGCCTTCGGCGGCGCGCGGCGCGACGAGGACGCCTCGCGCTCCAAGGAACGCATCTTCTCCTTCCGCTCGCCGGACCATCGCTGGGACGCGCGCAACCAGCGGCCGGAATTGTGGAACCTCTACAATGGCCGCATCGCGCGCGGCGAGAGCGTGCGCGTCTTCCCGCTCTCCAACTGGACCGAGCTCGACGTCTGGCACTACATCAAGGCCGAGGACATCCCGATCGTCGATCTCTATTTCGCCAGGCGCCGACCCTTCGTGCTGCGCGACGGCATGATCATCCTCGCCGAGGACGAACGGCTGGAGCTGTGGCCCGGCGAGATGCGCCAGGAAGGCTCGATTCGCTTCCGCACGCTCGGCTGCTTCGCGCTTTCCGGCGGCATCTTTTCCGAAGCCGAAACCATCGACGACATCATCGACGAGATCAACACCGCGACCGTTTCCGAGCGCCAGGGCCGCGCCATCGACCGCGACGAGGCGGGTTCGATGGAAAAGAAGAAGCTCGAAGGATATTTCTGACCATGAGCCTCGACGCCGAAATCCTGCCGCTCGACGCCGAATTCGAGCGCGACGCCGATCCCGTCTCCCTTGAGGCCGAATCCGGCCGCCGGCTGCGCTTCCTCGTCTGCGGCAGCGTCGACGACGGCAAGTCGACCCTGATCGGCCGGCTGCTCTGGGACACGAAATCCGTCGCCGAGGATCACCGCGCCGCATTGATCGCCAAAGGTTCGAAGCAGAACGACCTGTCGCTGCCGGATTTCGGCCTGCTGCTCGACGGACTGAAAGCCGAGCAGGAGCAGGGCATCACCATCGACGTCGCCTACCGCTATTTCCAGACCCGGAAGCGCGCCTTCATCGTCGCCGACACGCCCGGCCACGAACAATATACGCGCAATATGGCGACCGGCGCCTCGACGGCCGATCTCGCCGTGCTTCTGGTCGACGCGCGCGCCGGCCTTCTCGAACAGACGCGCCGCCACGCCGCAATCGTCCATCTGATGGGCATCCGGCAGGTGGTGCTGGCTGTCAACAAGATCGACCTCGTCGGCTATGACCGCGCCGTCTTCGACGACATCGAGCTCGAATTCCGCGCCTATGCCGCCAAGCTCGGCGACATGGCGATCACCGCCATCCCGCTCTCCGCGCTCAAGGGCGAGAACATCGTCACGCCGGCCCGCGAGAACATCGGCTGGTATTCCGGCCCGACGCTGATCGAGGCGCTGGAAATTGCACCGACCGCGAAGGCGTCCGATCTTTCCTTCCGGATGCCGATCCAGCGCGTCTCGCGCCCCGGCGAAAGCTTTCGCGGCTATCAGGGCACGGTCGCGGCCGGTTCGGTCGCCATCGGCGATAAAGTCGTCGTGGCGCCTTCTGGGCAGGCGGTCTGCGTTGCCCGCATCGTCACTTTCGACGGCGACGTGAAGGTCGCCGAGGCTGGCGCTGCCGTCACGCTGGTCTTCAACCGCAAGGTCGACGCCGCGCGCGGCGACGTGCTCACGGCGGCCGATGCGACGCCGCTGACCGGCCGCGATTTCACCGCCACGGTCGTCACGTTGCAGACGGACGGCCTGAAGGACGGCGCGCGGCTGTGGCTCAAGGCCGCCGGCCGCATGAAGCGCGTGCGTGTATCCATCGACGAGACCTACGACCTCGGCGTGGGCCGCTGGGTGAAGTCTTCGGCGCTGCCGGTCAACGCCATCGGCCGCGTCCGGCTGCGGTTTTCGGAAGACGCGCTCTTCGACCGCTTCGCCGACTGCCGCGACACCGGCGCCTTCATCCTGATCAGCCCGCAGACCAACAATACGGTCGCCGGCGGCATGATCGCCGATCTCGCCGATTCCAGGGGCGATATCGACGAGCAGGTGAACCTGTCGCTGCCCCGCGATCTTGCCGAATTCGTGCTCGGTTTGCCGGCCGTGAAGGCGCGCCGCTCCGAGATCGAGGTTCTGCCGGGCCGCTGATCGCGTCAGTCGCATCGTGGATGAAAAACCGCACCCGATCCGGCCTTGCGCATCGGAAATCGTCATGTTCATCTGAAATTGTCGCCATTGCGAAGGATTTCAGATGCGCCGGTTCCTTGCTGCCGTCACGATCGGCCTGTCCCTGCTTGCGTTTCCCGCGCGCGGGCAGGAGCCGGTGACAGTCTTCGCAGCCGCAAGCCTGAAGACCGCGCTCGACGACATCGGCGCCGCGTGGTCGCAGGAAAGCGGCAACGCGGCGACCATTTCCTACGCCGGCAGTTCCGCGCTCGCCAGGCAGATCGAGGAAGGTGCGCCGGCTGATCTTTTCATCCCTGCCGATCTCGACTGGATGGCCTATCTCGCCGAACGCGACCTGGTCGACGCGGCGAGCGAGCGGCGATTTCTCGGCAACCGCATCGTCCTCGTCGCGCCGGCGGATTCCACCGTGGATCTGTCAATCGGGCCCGGTTTCGACCTCGCTGCTGCGCTCGGCGACGGGCGGCTCGCGATGGCAAATGTCGACGCCGTGCCCGCCGGCCGCTACGGCAAGGCGGCGCTGGAATCGCTCGGAGTGTGGGACGATGTGGCCGGCAAGGTCGCGCAGGCCGAAAACGTTCGCGCCGCGCTCCAGTTCGTTACGCTCGGCGAAGCTCCGTTCGGCATCGTCTACCGGACGGACGCGACGGCGGAACCCGGCGTGCGCGTGGTCGGCACTTTTCCCGAAGACAGCCATGATCCGATCATCTACCCGGCCGCACTGACGGCCGATAGCGCCAATCCCGACGCCGCCGCCTTCCTCGATTATCTGCAAGGGGACATCGCGCGCGCGATCTTCGCGGAACAGGGCTTCACCGTCCTTGCGGGCGACTGACACGCATGGAGTGGCTGTCCCTTTCCGATGACGAATGGACCGCCGTGCGGTTGTCGATCTGGGTCGCGAGCTGGGCGACGGTCGCCAGCCTGCCCTTCGGCATCCTCGTCGCCCATGCGCTGGCGCGCTGGTCTTTCCCCGGCAAGGCGCTTCTCAACGGCATCGTCCATCTGCCGCTGATTCTGCCGCCGGTCGTCACCGGCTACCTCCTGCTTCTCGCCTTCGGGCGTCGCGGCCCGCTCGGCCAGTTCTTCGAAACCGTGTTCGGCCTCGTCTTCTCCTTCCGTTGGACCGGGGCCGCGCTCGCCGGTGCGATCATGGCATTCCCGTTGATGGTGCGGGCGATCCGGCTTTCCATCGAGGCGGTCGACCCGAAGCTCGAACAGGCGGCCGGCACGCTGGGCGCGCATCCGGCCGTCGTCTTCGCCACCGTCACCCTGCCGCTCGCGCTGCCCGGCATCATCGCCGGCACCATCCTCGCCTTCGCCAAGGCGATGGGCGAGTTCGGCGCCACTATCACCTTCGTCTCCAACATCCCCGGCGAGACGCAGACCCTGCCATCCGCTATCTACACCTTCACGCAGGTGCCCGGCGGCGGCGCGGGTGCGATGCGGTTGACTTTGATCGCCATTGCCGTCGCCATGGCTGCGCTCATCGCCAGCGAAGTCCTGGCCCGGCGCGTTTCGCGCCGGATGGAGGGCGCATGAGCCTCGACGTCGCGCTGCGCCACCAGATGGGCGATTTCGCGCTCGACATCGCCTTTCGCTCCGCCGGGAGGCTGACCGCGCTCTTCGGCCCGTCCGGGTCGGGCAAGACGTCGATTGTCAACATGATCGGCGGGCTGATGCGACCCCGAGAGGGACGCATTGCCACCGATGGCCGCGTGCTTGTCGATACGCAGAACGGCACATTCCTGCGTCCGCACAAACGCCGCATCGGCTACGTCTTCCAGGATGCGCGTCTGTTTCCGCATCTTACCGTGCGCCAGAACCTCGTCTATGGGCGCCGCTTCGTGCCCCGTGCGCAGCGCTATGGCGATTTTTCCGAAACGGTCGAGCTTCTCGGCATCGGGCACCTGCTTGAGCGCAAGCCGGCAAAGCTTTCCGGCGGAGAGAGGCAGCGCGTCGCAATCGGCCGCGCGCTGATCGCAAGTCCGCGTCTGATCCTGATGGACGAGCCGCTCGCCTCGCTGGACGATGCGCGCAAAGCCGAAATCCTGCCCTTCATCGAGCGCCTGCGCGACGAAGCCCGCGTGCCGGTCGTCTATGTCAGCCATTCGGTCGCCGAGGTCGCACGGCTCGCCTCCGACATCGTCGTGCTCGATCGGGGCCGCGTCAGTGCGGCCGGACCGGCACGCGAAATTCTCGCCGGACTCGACCTCCTGCCCGGCGCGGAGGGCGACGAGGGCGGTTCGCGCCTGCGGCTGGAATTCGACCGCCTGGATGCGAGAAGCGGCCTCTCGCTCTTCCGTTCGGCAGCCGGCATCTGGCACCTGCCGCCATCCGCTCACCGGCCCGGCGACCAGGTATCGATCTTCGTGCGCGCGTCCGATATCCTCCTCGCCACCCAGCCGCCGGAGGGAATCAGCACGCTCAACGTGTTTCCCGGTCGAATCGTCGCGTTGCGGCCCGCCCGCCCGCATGACCTGCTGGTCGATCTTGACTGCAACGGCGACCTGCTCACCGCCCGGATCACGCGTCATTCCGGCGCGCGCATGGCGCTTGCCAGCGGCGCGTCGGTCCACGCCATCGTCAAGACCGTCCGCCTCAAGGAGAGTTGAGCCAATGCCAGACGCGCCGTGGTGCTTACTGCAACGGCAGGTGCATCGCGTTGCCTGACGCAGGCGATATGTGGACTGACAGTCGAAAACACAAAAGCCGCGGACGAGCCGCGGCTTTTTGATGTTCGGAAAACTGGAGCGGGTGAAGCGATTCGAACGCTCGACCCCAACCTTGGCAAGGTTGTGCTCTACCCCTGAGCTACACCCGCTCGCAACCGGCGTCTGCCGGGAACCGCGCCTATATGGCCGAACTCGAATGCGATTGCAACAGGGAAATCTTGTCAATCCTGCTTTCGCAACGGAGCCTTGGCGACTATGACGACGCATCACGAAGTCACGTTGCGAGCGCGCCAATGCCCAGAACCCCGGACGACCTTTTCGCCATGCTCGCCGAACTCGGCATTGCCGTTAAGACCGTCGAGCATCCGCCTCTTTTCACGGTCGGGGAATCGCAGTCGCTGCGCGGCCAGATCGCCGGTGGACACACCAAGAACCTGTTCCTCAAGGACAAGAAGGATCGCTTCTTCCTGCTGACGGTCGAGGAGGAGGCGGAAGTCGACCTGAAACAAGTCCACCACATCATCGGCGCGGCCTCGCGCGTCTCTTTCGGCAAGCTGGAAAAGCTGATGGACCATCTCGGCGTCCTTCCCGGCGCCGTCACCGCCTTCGGCGCGATCAACGATGAGGACGGCGCCGTCACCTTCGTTCTCGATGCCGCGCTGATGGCGCATGAGACGATAAACGCCCATCCGCTGGTCAACACGGCGACGACCTCCATCGGCGCCGATGACCTGGTCAAATTCCTGCGCGCCACCGGACACGAGCCGCTGATCTTGAATGTTTCGACGGTTTCGCCACATTGACGACACGCCGCGCCCGCTTTTCTCGAAAGGACAGTTCCCATGCACCGCGATCCCGCCCAGCCCGCCTTCGCCGCCTCGATGGAAGGGGGCGCCGGTCTCGTCGGCGGCTCCGCCGCGCCGGCGGATGGGCTGATCAAGGACACGACGACGGCCAGCTTCGGTGCCGACGTCGTGCAGGAATCGCGCAAGCAGCCGGTTCTGGTCGATTTCTGGGCGCCGTGGTGCGGCCCGTGCAAGCAGTTGCAGCCGGCGCTGGAAAAGGTCGTCACGTCGGCCAAGGGGCGGGTCAAGCTCGTCAAGATGAACATCGACGAGCATCCGGCCATCGCCGGCCAGCTCGGCATCCAGTCGATCCCCGCCGTCATCGCCTTCAAGGACGGCCAGCCGGTCGACGGCTTCATGGGCGCGGTGCCGGAGAGCAAGATCGTCGAATTCATCGACAAGGTCGCAGGTCCCGGCGGCGCGGCACCCGCCATCGAGGATGCGCTCGCCGCCGCTGCCGACGCGCGCGCGGCGGGCGATCTGCAAGGCGCGGTCGGCATCTATTCGGCCGTCCTTGCCGAAGAGCCCGGCCATCCGCAGGCGAGCGCCGCGCTCGCGACGCTGCTGCTCGACGCCGGCCAGAAGGACGACGCGCTGTCGGTCCTCGACCAGGTTCCGGCCGACAAGGCGGATCATGCCGACATCGTGGCAGTGAAGGCGCGGCTCGACCTCGACGAGCAGGTCGCCGGCCTCGGCGATCCGGCCGCGCTCGAAAAGCGGCTGGCCGCCGATCCGAACGATCACGCGGCGCGCTTCGATCTCGCCTTGATCCAGAACGCCCGCGGCGAGCGCAATGCGGCGGCGGACGGGCTTCTCGCCATCGTCAAGGCGGATCGCGAATGGCGCGAGGACGGCGCGCGCGCCCAGCTTCTCAAATTCTTCGAGGCGTGGGGCATGACCGACCCGGCGACGCTTTCCGCGCGGCGCAAGCTGTCGTCCGTCCTGTTCTCCTGAGACGGCGCCGTCGCCGCCCTTGAGCTTGACGACGGCTGCACCACATTATCGGCGTGGGCCGGCATCCGGTCCGGGGCAATGATGGAGCAGGTCGTGCAGGCGGGAAACGCACGCTATCGCAGCGCAAGGGACATTCCGGATCTGGTGCCGGTCTTTCCGCTTTCGGGCGCTCTGCTCCTGCCTGGCGGGCGGATGCCGCTCAACATCTTCGAGCCGCGCTATCTGGCGATGATCGATGCGATACTGGCGAAGGGGCGCGTCATCGGCATGATCCAGCCGGCGCTCGACGGTGCGCTGCGCGAGGACGGCGAACCGGAACTGTGCGAGGTCGGCTGCCTTGGCCGGCTGACATCGTTCACCGAGACCGGTGACGGCCGCTATCTGATCTCCGTCCAGGGCGTCTGCCGGTTCCGGCTCGACCATGAGGCGCATGTCAAATCCCCCTACCGGCAATGCCGCATCCTGCCCTTCGTGGCCGATCTCGACGAGGGGTCTGACACGAGCGAACTCGACCGTCCGGCCCTGCTGCGCGCCTTCCAGGCCTATCTGCAGGCGAACGACCTCGAGGCCGACTGGGATTCGATCCGACGGGCCGAAAACCGCTCGCTGGTCAACGCTCTGTCGATGATGGCGCCCTATGGCGCGGCGGAAAAGCAGGCGCTGCTCGAGGCGCCCGACCTCAAGACCCGCGCGGAAACGTTGATTGCGATCACCGAGATGGCGCTCGCGCGCGATGGCGATCCGGAGGGCGGAAGCCTTCAATGACGACACATCCGCCCGCCAGATCCCGCCTTGCCGATCCGAAGCTTCTGGAACTTCTGGTCTGCCCGCTGACGAAGGCCAGCCTCCTCTATGACGAGGCGCGGCAGGAACTCGTCTCGCGCCACGCGCGGCTCGCCTATCCGATCCGCGACGGCATCGCGGTCATGCTGCCTTCCGAGGCGCGGACTCTGGAAGACGACGAACGACGCTGATTCGCCCGAAGGGGTCGAAATCGGCCGGCAAAGGGTCTATATGGCGCTTCATGGGCCGTATCTATAAAACGCGCGCCTGGCATGATCAGCTCTCGCCGTCATTGGAAGAGTTCGAACTGCTGGCGCTGGAAACCTACGCACATCTGCCGGAAACCTTCAGGCAACTGACGGGCGAGATCGTCATTCTCATCGCGGAATTTCCCGACGACGAGATCATGGACGACCTGGCGCTCGAAACGCCGTTCGACCTGCTCGGCCTTTTCGAGGGCAAGGGCATCGCCGAGCGCTGGAACCCGCAATCGGGCGACGGTCCCAACCGAATCACGCTCTATCGCCGCGCGATCCTCGATTACTGGTCGGAGAATGAGGAGACGCTAGGCGACATCGTCAGCCACGTCCTGATCCACGAGATCGGCCATCATTTCGGCCTGTCGGACGACGATATGGAGAAGATCGAGGAAAACGCCGACTAGTTTCTGACGGCCAGGGACGGCCTGGGAACCGCGATCTTGCGCGGTCGGTCGACCGGCATCGCCGCAGGCGCCACCGGCTTCGCTCCCTGTCTGACCGATGCTTTCGGCAGTGCTGCGCGCTGGACCTTCGCCGGCGGCCGCACGGCCTTCTTCTCAATCGGCCTTTCGATCTTCACCGGCGGATTTTGCGCCGCGTCATGCAGCCGTCTGGCCGCGTCGTCGCCGAGCCACAGATAGGCGCCGCCCGCCAGCGCTGCCGTGAGCGCACCGGTGACGATCCATTTCCCGGACTTCGATTTCCTGCGTCGTGCCATTCCCGGATTATGTCGGCAGACCCTTAAGAGGGCGTAAGCCGCGACGGGTCGCAGGCACGAAAAAGGCCCGCCGGGGGAGGAGGTCCGGCGGGCCGATTTCAAGGCGACGCGGGAGGAGGTGCGTCGCCGACGTCTCGGGATCGGGGAGGAGGTCGATCCGTCGACTTCCTCTATCTAGGATCGGCGAATTATTTCGGCAATCAAAAAAATTGCATGGAAGCCATGCAAAATCATCCGCGACAAACTGTCGGGGCGGGGATCAGGCGCCGAGGCGCGATTCGTCCACGGCCTGCGCGAACATGCTGCGCGCCAGTTGCGGAGAGGTTTCACCCTTTACGGCGCTGCGGCAGGCGCGATTGGCGGCGTGATACCATTTGCCGCGCGTCGCCGGCCAGGATTCGGCCAGCGTCTTGGCCGCCTGCATGGCGTCGCGAATTTCGAGCAGCCGGTCTCCGGCGCGCAGAATCACCGGTTCGGGAAACTGGACATTCGTCGTCATGACGCCTCCTCGCGTTTTTCACGCTTTATGACAGTCCAATGCTTTCCGTGAAATTAAGTTCCCGTCAAGATGGCGAAATGTTGACGCGGGGTCAAAATCCGCTGGCGCGGGGCGCCCAGGTCGACAAGGCGGGAACGAAGGTGATCAGCAAAAGCACGATCAGATGAGTGATGAGGAAGGGCGGCATTTCGCGCACCAGCCGACTGACCTTCAGATCGACCGCCGACGAAACCACAAAAAGCAGGCTTCCCACAGGTGGCGTGATCAGCCCGATCGTCAGATTCAGGATGACGACGACGGCGAAATGTGTCGGGTCGATGCCGAGCATGGTCGCGATCGGCGCCAGGATCGGCACCAGCACCATCACGCCCGGCAGCGGGTCCATGAACAGGCCGAAGACGAGCAGGAGAACGTTGACGGCGAGCAGGAAGACGATCGGCGACAGTTCCATCGCGATGATCGCGGCAGCCAGCGTCTGCGGAACGCTCTGGATGATCAGCACCCAGGCGAAAGCGCGCGCCGCGGCCAGAATGAGCAGAACGGAGACGCTGACCAGCGCGGCGCGCAGGATGATCTCCGGCAAGGCGCGGATCTTCAGCGTTCTGTAGACGAACATGCCGCAGACGAGCGCGTAGAAGACGGCGACGACCGAGGCTTCCGTCGGCGTGAAGACGCCGAAGCGGATGCCGCCGACGATGATGACGATCAGAAGCAAGGCCGGGATCGCATGGATGGTCGTGCGGATCATGTCGTGCACCGGCGGGCGCGGTTCGTCGCTCTTGTAGCCACGCCTGCGGCTGATGACGAAATTGGTCGCGCACAGAGCGAGCGCAATGATGAGGCCCGGCACGATGCCGGCGACGAAAAGCCCGCCGACCGAGACTTCGCGCACCTGTAGCGCATAGATGATCATGATGATCGAGGGCGGGATGATCGGTCCCATCACGGCGGCCGATGCGGTCAGCGCGCCGGCATAGGCCCTGTCGTAGCCGCTCTTCTCCATCATCCGGGTCATCATCGCGCCGGGGCCGGCGGCATCGGCGAGCGCGGAGCCGGAAATGCCCGAGAACATCGCCGACGACATTACATTCGCATAGCCGAGCCCGCCGCGCAGGTGGCCGACGAACTGGGCCGCGAAGCGCAGGAGTACCATCGTCATCGCGCCGCCGGTCATCAGTTCGGCCGCCAGGACGAAGAACGGCACCGCCATCAGCGGGAAGGAATCGAGGCCCGAAAACATCTCCTTGACGACGACCAGCATCGGATAGCTCGACCCGAAGGCCACGGCCAGAAAGGCGGAAATCGCCAGCACGAAGGCGATCGGAAAGCCGAGCACGAGAAGGATCAGGAAGGAGCCGAAGAGGATCGCGGTCATGTCAGCCGCCGGCCGCCGAATTTTCGTCGATGCCTGCAATGCGATCGAACGCGTTATCACGCACCAGGCGGCGGGCGATGAGAAGCAGGTGGACGGTCATCAGCGCAAATCCGATCGGCATCGCCGCATAGATGGCCGAAAAGGGGATGCGGGTTGCCGGCGTCATCTGGAAGCGCATCCGCAACGCATAGGAATAGCCGACCCAGATCATCAGGGCGAAGAAGGCGAGCAGCCCCAGCACGACGATGAGGCGCATGACGCGTTGCGGCGTTGCCGAAAGCGCGTCGTGCAGATTGGTGATCGCGACGAGACCGCCGGTGCGCAACGCAAGTCCGGCGCCCAGAAAGGTCATCCACACCATCAGATAGCGCGCGACTTCCTCGGCCCAGACGATGGAGAAATTCGTCGTGTAGCGCAGCGTCACATTGGCGAAGACGATTGCCGACATGGCGGCGAGAATCAGGATCAGCGCCCATTTGTTCGCTTCGACGAAGATCCTTTCGGCGGTCCGCATGGGCACATCCCTACGAGCGTGAAGACCCTGACTGGCGCGAAGGCGTCATTGGCGCCGGAACCGGGCCGGCCGAAACCGGCCCGGTCGTCCGGCAGGTCTATTCGACGGCGGTGATCTGCTCGATCAAGGCCCGATCGTACTGGCCGTAATACTGGTCATAGGCGGCGGCGAGAGCCTGCTGGAACTCGGCCTTCTGCTCGTCGGTGAGTTCGCCGACCTCCATGCCGGCCGCGCGCAGTTCCTCGACGCCGCTCGCCTCGACCTCGTCGACGAAGCCACGCATGGCGGCGACGGCCTGGGTCGCGCCGTCGGTGAAGACGGCCTTGTCCTCGTCCGACATGGCGTTCCAAAGGTCCGGCGAGACGAGAAGCATGGCCGGCGAATAGACGTGGCCTGACAGCGTCAGATGCTTCTGGACTTCCGAAAGCTTGGCCGAAGTGATGACGGAGAGCGGGTTTTCCTGGCCGTCGATCGTGCCCTGCTGCAACGCGCCGATGACTTCCGGCCAGGCCATCGGCGTCGGGGCGGCGCCGAGCGTCTCGAAGGCGGTGATGTGGACCGGGTTTTCCATCGTGCGCAGCTTCAGCCCGGCCATGTCGTCCGGGCCGTCGATCGCGCCGCGATTGTTGGTGATGTGGCGGAAGCCCTGCTCGCCCCAGGCCAGCGCGACCATGCCGGCATCCTCGAACTTGGTCAGAAGCTCGTCGCCGACCTCGCCATCCATGACGGCGCGGGCATGTTCGAGATTGCGGAACAGGAAGGGGATGTCGAAGACGCCGGCTTCCGGCACGAAGTTCGACAGCGTGCCCGAGGAGACGATCGTCGCCTCGACCGTGCCGATCTGAAGACCTTCCAGAACCTCGCGTTCGCCGCCGAGGCCGGAGGATGGGAAGTGGGTGAAGGTGTAGCGGCCATCCGTGCCGGCCTCGACGACTTCCTGCCACTTGTTGGCGGCGACGCCGTAATGCGAATCGACGGCGAGCGCGTAGCCGAGCTTCACTTCGGTCTGCGCCAGTGCGCCGCCGGCCAGAAGCGTGCCGGCCAGGAGCGCGGTCAGTCCCGCCAGGCGGGTTTTCGTCAGGTTCATGCTCTCATCCTCCCTGGTGATGGCGCCGCCATGCGGGCCGCGCCTCTTCTGAAACTCGTCCCGTGCGAACGCTTCGCGCGGACTTCCGGTTTTCGTCTAGCCGCTCGCGGAATTCCTTTCAAAAGGAAAGTCGCCCGCCCATGCGCTGGTTCAGTCGATCTCCGGCACCTGTCGCACCGCGCCCCTGGCCGCGCTCGTCGCGAAGGCGGCATAGGCCTTGAGTGCCGGCGTGACGTTGCGCTTGCGTTTTTCGGCGGGTTTCCAGCCGGCCGCAATCTGCGCCTTGCGGCGTGCTTCCAGTTCGGCGTCGTCGACGGCGAGGTGGATGGTGCGGCCCGGAATGTCGATCTCGATCCGGTCGCCCTCGCGCACCAGCCCGATCGCGCCGCCCTCGGCCGCTTCAGGCGAGACGTGGCCGATGGAAAGTCCCGAGGTGCCGCCGGAAAAGCGCCCGTCGGTGACGAGCGCGCAGGCTTTGCCGAGCCCCTTCGACTTCAGATAGCTGGTCGGGTAGAGCATTTCCTGCATCCCCGGCCCGCCGCGCGGCCCCTCATAGCGGATCACGACCACGTCGCCGGGGTTGATCTTGTTCGTCAGGATCGCGTTGACCGTGTCGTCCTGGCTTTCGAAGACGCGGGCGGGACCGGCGAATTTCAGGATCGAATCGTCGACGCCCGCCGTCTTCACGATACAGCCGTCGAGCGCGATGTTGCCTTTCAGGACGGCCAGTCCGCCATCCTTGGAGAACGGATGCTGCGCGTCGCGGATGACGCCCTTCTCGCGGTCGATGTCGAGTTCCTTCCAGCGCGCGTTCTGGCTGAACGCGACCTGGGTCGGCACGCCGCCGGGCGCGGCGGAGAAGAGTTCGAGCGCGGCCGGATTGTCGGTGACCGCGATGTCCCAGCTCGAAATCGCTTCGCCGAGGGTCGCCGAATGGACCGTCGGCAGGTCGCGATGGATGAGCCCCGCGCGGTCGAGTTCGCCCAGGATCGCCATGATGCCGCCGGCGCGGTGAACGTCCTCCATGTGGACATCCGATTTCGCCGGCGCGACCTTCGACAGGCACGGCACCTTGCGCGACAGCCGGTCGATATCGTCCATGGTGAAGTCGATCCCGCCTTCGATCGCGGCGGCGAGAATGTGCAGCACGGTGTTGGTCGAGCCGCCCATGGCGATGTCGAGCGCCATCGCGTTCTCGAACGCGCCCTTCGAGGCGATGTTGCGCGGCAGGGCGGTGGTGTCGTCCTTCTCGTAGTAGCGCTTGGCGAGGCCGACGATGCGCTGGCCGGCTTCGAGGAACAGCCGCTTGCGGTCGGCATGGGTGGCGAGCGTCGAGCCGTTGCCGGGCAGCGACAGGCCGAGCGCCTCGGTCAGGCAGTTCATCGAGTTGGCGGTGAACATGCCCGAGCAGGAGCCGCAGGTCGGGCAGGCCGAGCGCTCGATCACGGCGACGTCCTCGTCCGACATGGTGTCGTCGGCCGCCGCCACCATCGCGTCGACGAGGTCGAGCGCATGAGTCCTGCCGTCCGAAAGGGTCACCTTGCCGGCCTCCATCGGCCCGCCGGAGACGAAGATGGTGGGAATGTTGAGCCGCAGCGACGCCATCAGCATTCCCGGCGTGATCTTGTCGCAGTTGGAGATGCAGACCATGGCGTCGGCGCAATGCGCGTTGACCATGTACTCCACCGAATCGGCGATGATCTCGCGGCTCGGCAGCGAATAGAGCATTCCGTCATGGCCCATCGCGATGCCGTCATCGACGGCGATCGTGTTGAACTCCTTGGCGACCCCGCCCGCAGCCTCGATCTCGCGCGCGACGAGTTGGCCGAGGTCTTTCAAATGGACATGCCCCGGCACGAACTGCGTGAACGAGTTCACCACCGCGATGATCGGCTTGCCGAAATCGGAATCCTTCATGCCCGTCGCGCGCCACAGCCCGCGCGCGCCGGCCATGTTGCGGCCATGGGTGGTGGTTCTGGAACGATAAGGGGGCATCAACTTCTCCTCATCGCGGGACGTTGAAACGTTTGGCCGTTTCCGGCGTCCCGCACGGTCACAATCTTGCGTCGCCGCCGTTCATAAAGGCGAACGGCGCGCGGAACCACCCCGTATCGACGGGCGGCAGATGCGGAATTTCGGCAAAAAAGAAGGCCCGTCGGGGGAGGAGGTCCGACGGGCCTGATTTCGTGCGGTGCGGGAGGAGGTGCACCGCAGTCATTGTCTCGGGCCAGGGAGGAGGTTGGCCGTTGACGATCCGAAGATAGGCTTGTGCCATTGATGGTGCAATGCAACAATTTGCATGGCAGCCATGCATTTGTGCCTGCGACATTGTGGCCTGACTCGCAAGTCATTGAAAACACGTTTACCTCAGAACATTGACGAGGAATTGCGACATCTGCGGAAACGCCGCAATGATGGCGAGGCCGAGCGCGCAGGTGGCGAGGAACGGCAGTGCACCATAGGCGATGCGTTCCAGCGGCAGCTTGGTGATGTTGGCGGCCACGTAGAGATTGATGCCAACCGGCGGGGTGAACAGGCCGATGGCGAGATTCACCATCACCAGCACGCCGAACCAGACCGGGTCCCAGCCCAGTTCGCGCGCGACCGGCAGGAAGATCGGCAGCGCGATGAACATGATGGTGATCGCGTCCATGAACATGCCGGCGATCAGCAGGATCAGCATGATGACGACGAGGATCACCCATTGATTGTCGGAAAGTCCGAGCAGCGCGCCCGAATACTGCCCGACGAGATCGTCCACGGTCACCACCCAGCCGAACAGGCTGGCATAGGCGACGACGAGCATGACGACGGCCGACGAGGCGCTTGCCGCGACGGTGGCTTCGTAGAGCTTGGGAATGGTCAAGGTGCGATAGGCAAATCCGCCCACCAGCACGGCATAGACGGTGGCGACGATCGCCGCCTCCGTCGGCGTGAAGGCGCCCGAGTAGATGCCGCCGAGGATCACCACAGGCGTCACCAGCCCCCAGAAGGAATCGATGAAGGACCGCCACAGACGCGTTCCATAGGGCAGGCCGGCGTCGGGCATCGGCATCAGCGCCTCGACGCTGGGGCTGCCGCCCGAAATTCCGGCTGCCGGGGTATGGCGCTTGGCGAAAGGCAGGGTGGCAAGCATCAGCAGGCCGAGGAACAGGCCCGGAATGATCGCGGCGATGAAGAGCTGCGAGATCGAGGTCTCGGCGATCACGCCATAGATTACGAGCCCGATCGAGGGCGGGATGACGATGGAGAGCGCAGCGCCCGTGCAGACGAGGCCGGCGGCGAAGGCGCGCGAATAGCCGTCCTCGTGCATCCCCTTGATGATCAGGGGGCCGATGGCGGCGACCGAGGCGGGACCCGAGCCCGAAACCGCGCCCCAGAAGAGGCAGACGACGGTGCCGACGACGCCCATGCCGCCTGGCAGGCCGCCGATCAGGACGCGGAAGAAGCGAATCATCCGTTCGGCGATGCCGAGCGCGCCCATCAGCGTGCCGGCGAGAATGAAGAACGGGATGGCGAGCAGGGAAAACTTGGCGATGCCGGTGGCGATCAGGTCGCCGACGAGATCGAGGCCGAAGCCCAGGACCCACATCGCATAGATCGAGGACAGGCCGAGCGCGAAGGCGACCGGAACCTTGAGGAACAGGAGCAGGAAGAAGACCAGCACCATCTGCGTGCCGGCGCCCATCTCGATGCCGATCATCTCAGCCATTGGCGGCCTCGGCTTCGGCGCGGCCGGCAAAGGCGTCACGCGCATATTGCAGATAGCGGATCAGGATCAGGGCGAAGCCGAAAGGCAGGGCGACGCTGTAATACCAGGCCGGAATCTGCAACGCATAGGAACGGATGCCGCTCGCCATCTGGTTGGTGACGAGTTGCCAGCAGAACCAGGCGGAAAGCGCGAGAAGAAACGCGGACAGAAAGGTCGCAAGCGCCAGGATCGCCTTGCGGACCGGCGGCGGGACGAGGTCATGGAGGAGCGTGACGGCAAGATGGTCGCCCGTTCGCGCCGCGATGGCCGCCCCGAACACGGTGAGCAGCAGGAAGCCGTTGGTCAGAAGTTCCTCGGACGCGGCCAGCGAATAGCTCGTCAGGTAGCGCACGACCACGTTGACGAAGCCGAGAGCCGTCATGGCCGCGAAGATCGCCACGCAGACGATCTTCTCGAAATCACGCAGGATGAAGTTCATGCGCCTGCTTTCGAATGGGCGGGGCCGACAAGGGAGCGCCTTGCGGCGCCCCCTCGGCCCCACCGGGCCTCAGCACTCAGTTCGCCGCGATGGCGTCCTGGAAGGTCTGCACCAGGTCGGTTCCGACCCTGTCGGCCCATGTGTCGAAGGCGGGCTGGGTCGCGTCGCGGAAGGCTTGCAATTCCTCGGCGGTCGGCTCGTAGATCTCCATGCCGTTCTCGCGCAGCGTGTCGAGACCCTTGTCGGTGTCCTCGCGGGTGATCTGCTTCTGATAGGCCATCGCCTCGGTTGCCGCCGCCTGCATCTTTTCCTGCGTCTCCGCGTCCCATGAATCCCAAAGCTGCTTGGAGACGCCGAGGAAGACCGGGTCGTAGGAATATTTCCAGGTGGTCAGGTATTTCTGCACTTCATAGACGCGCTGCGGAATGATCACGGCGCCGACCGGATTTTCCTGGCCGTCGACCACGCCCTGCTGGAGCGCAGTAAAGGTCTCCGTCCACTGCATCTGCTGCGGGTTGGCGCCGAGCGCGTTCATGACGTCGATATACATCGGACCGGCGACGCGCATCTTGAGCCCGGCAAGATCCTCGGGCTTGGTGATCGGGCGCTGGCTGTTGGTCACTTCGCGAAAGCCGTTTTCGCCCCATGCCAGCACCACGATGTTGTGCTTGAGCATGATCTCCTTCATCGCATCGCCCGGTGCCCCGTCCACGGTGGCGTCGACATCCTCGTAGGACGAATAGAGATAGGGGAGCGAGAACACGGCCATCTGCGGCTCAAGCGGCGTGACGTTGATCGCCGATGTGATGACGAATTCGATGGCGCCGCGGCCGACCATCTCGGCCTGGCGCATCTGGTCGCCGCCGGAAAGCTGCGCGTTCGGGAAGATGCGGATATCCATCTCGTCGCCGGTCGCGGCCTTGACGAGTTCGTTGAATTTTTCGGCGCCGCGATGCCAGGTAGTCGTGTCGCCGGTATTGTGCGACAGGCGGAACGTCTCCGCCGACGCGGCCGACATCATGGCGAGACCCGCCAAAATCGAGGTGAGCGCGGTCGCGCTGGTCTTCAGGAAGTTCATTGGTTTTCCTCCGTTAATTGGCCCGGACCGTCGGGTTCTCTCTCCCGCCGACTATCTGGTCCACGATATGGACCGCAGCATCCTGCCGCGAACGGTGTGACGATAAGGATGCGGGGCCAGATTGCAAGGCGAAATTCGTTGCGTCTTTACAGCCGGCATCGGGCTGACTACGCTGCCTATCCATGATGTGGACCCTATTGGCGGGGCCGGGAGGAGTATTGGGTGGATTTCAGCGGAGCCCAGAGCGTGGATCGGGCACTCGGCCTGTTGGCCCTCGTGGGCCGGCACGCCGGGCGCGGGGCAGGGCTGTCGACGCTGGTCGAGGGTTCGGGCCTCAACAAACCGACCGCCCGCCGCCTGCTGCTCGCGCTGATGCGCGCGGGCTTCGTGGAGCAGGACGAGACGACGCGGCGTTACTATCTCGGCGCCGAATCCTATGTGCTCGGCTCGCTCGCCGCGCCGCGCTACGGCCTCCTTCAGTTCGCCATGGACAGTGTGGTGCGCCTGTCGCGCCAGACGCAGGATTCCGCCTTCGTCTCGGTCCGCCGCGATCTCGTCTCCGTCTGCCTGCATCGCGAGGAGGGCACCTATCCGGTGCGCACCCATGCACTCCAGGCGGGGTTCGAGCATCCTTTGGGATGCGGTGCCGGCTCGCTCGCGATCCTCGCCGCGCTGCCGGACGACGAGATCGAAGTCGTGCTTGCAGCTAATGCGCCGGTTCTGGCGGAAAGCTATCCGCTCTATCCGCCCGAACGCATCCGCGCCGACATCGCGGCGACGCGCGCGCAAGGCTATGCGCTGAATCCCGGCCTGATCGTCGCCAATTCCTGGGGCGTCGGCGTTGCGATCCGGGATGCGTTCGGCCGAGCCATGGGCGCGCTTTCCATTGCCGCCATCGATACCCGCCTTCAGCCGCCGCGTCAGGCCGAGATCGGCGCGCTTCTGGCTGCCGAGGCGACCCGTGTCGAACAGAAGCTCGCGCAGCGCCAGTCGGTCTATTTCACACCCGTTCCCGAAACGTCCCGCAAATCCGCATGAGCCTTCAGGACACGTTGATGAGACCAGTTTCCACCCGCACGATGAATCTTGCGAACTTTCTCGCCCAGTCCGCCCGGCGGCATCCGGACGAGATCGGCTTCGTCTGGCGCGACGAGACCTGGACCTGGGCGGCGATCGAGGCGCGCGTGGAAGCCTTCGCCCATGCGCTCGCGACCGCGTTCGGCGTGCAGAAGGGCGACCGCGTTCTGGTCCAGTCGGCCAACAACAACCAGATGTTCGAATCCATGTTCGCCTGCTTTCGCATCGGAGCGGTGTGGGTCCCGACCAATTACCGCCAGTCACCGGACGAGGTGGCCTTTCTGGCCAAGGCCAGTGGTGCCGTCGGCATGATCTGCGCCGCTCCATTCGCCGGTCACGCCAAAGCCGTGCGCGAACAGGCGCCGGATGCCCGCTTCTTCATCGCCATCGGCGAAGCCGAATTCGGCGAGGACTACGATTCCATCGTCGCCCGTCACGCGGGCCGGACCGTCCCGATGGCCGTCGTCGACCGCGACGATCCGTGCTGGTTCTTCTTCACTTCCGGCACGACCGGCCGTCCCAAGGCCGCCGTCCTCACCCATGGCCAGATGGGCTTCGTCGTCACCAATCATCTCTGCGACCTGATGCCGGGGACGACCAGCGCGGACGCCTCGATCGTGGTCGCGCCGCTGTCGCATGGGGCCGGCGTCCACCAGTTGGCGCAGGTCGCGCATGGGGTGAAGACCGTCCTCCTGCCGACCGACAAGCTCGACGTGCCGACCGTCTGGCAACTGGTCGAAAAATGGAAGGTGTCGAACGCCTTCACCGTTCCGACCATCCTGAAACTGATGGTCGAGGACCCGTCGGTCGATCGCTTCGACCATTCCTCGCTGCGCTACGTCATCTATGCCGGCGCTCCGATGTACCGGACGGACCAGGTCAAGGCGCTGGAAAAGCTCGGGCCGGTCATCGTCCAGTATTTCGGCCTCGGCGAGGTCACCGGCAACATCACCGTCCTGCCGCCCGCGCATCATTCGGCCGACGACGCGATAGCCCGGATCGGTTCCTGCGGCTTCGAACGGACCGGCATCCAGGTCGAGATCCAGAACGATGCGGGCGAGGCGGTAGGGGTGGGCGAGACGGGCGAGATCTGCGTCGTCGGTCCGGCCGTCTTCGCCGGGTACTGGGACAATCCGGAGGCCAATGCCAAATCGTTCCGCAATGGCTGGTTCCGCACCGGCGACCTCGGCCACATGGACGCGCACGGCTTCGTCTACCTCACCGGCCGGGCCTCGGACATGTACATATCCGGCGGCTCTAATATCTATCCGCGCGAGATCGAGGAGAAGATTTTGACCCATCCGGAGATTTCCGAAACCGCCGTCCTCGGCGTTCCCGATCCGATGTGGGGCGAGATCGGCGTCGCCGTCTGCGTCGCTCGCCCCGGCGCGGATGCTAGGACCATCGACATGCGCGCCTTCCTCGAGCCGAAGATCGCGCGTTACAAGATGCCGAAGCTCTTCGTCTTCTGGGACGAGATGCCGAAATCGGCCTATGGGAAGATCGCCAAGAAGCTGATCCGCGAGGAACTCGAAAAGCGCGGCGACCTCGCCGCCCTCACGGCGAAGGCAAGTTGATGGCGGGCGCGGTCTTCATCACCGGCGGCGCGTCGGGCATCGGCCTCGACACCGCCGCGCTCCTCGTCGAGCGCGGCATACCCGTCTTTCTCTTCGATCTCAGCCAAGAGGCCGTCGATGCGGCCTGCGCCGGACTCGGCCCGAGAGCTTCGGGCGCTGCCGGAAACGTCGCGGACGAAGCGGACGTCGAAATGGCCTTCGCCAGGGCCGGTCCGCTGAGCGGCGTCGTCAATTCGGCCGGCATCGGCATGGACAAGCCGGCCGTCGAGACGGAAGTCGCCGATTTCCGCCGCATCGTCGACGTCAATCTGACCGGCTCCTTCATCGTCGCGCGCGCCGCGGCCCGACAATGGATCGCGACCGGCACTTCGGGCTCCATCGTCAACATCAGCTCGGTCTCCGGCCTCACCGGCAACAAGGGCCGGGTCGCCTATGGCTCGTCCAAGGGGGCCGTGAACCTGATGACGATGATCATGGCGACCGAACTCGGCCGGCACGGCATCCGCGTCAACGCTGTTGCGCCGGGTCCCGTCGATACGCCGCTGGCAAGGTCGATCCATACCGACGACGTGCGCCGCCAGTGGAGCGAGCGCGTGCCGCAGGGGCGCTACGGCTCGCCGCGCGAGATCGCGCAGGCGGTGGCTTTCCTGCTCTCCAGCGAGGCAAGCTATGTTAACGGGCAGGTGCTGGCGGTCGATGGCGGTTTCGTCAATGCGGGGCTGGCGGTCTGAATGCGCACGATGCGCCAGCCCGGATCCGTCGCGGCGGAGCGCGCTGTCGCCGTTCCATGCCGGATCGAGCCGGTCGAATTGCACCTGAAAGCTGGGCTTACGGTCAATGAGGCGATTGCCCAAGCTCATGGAATACAAGGGTTTTCCGGCTATGTCGACCTGTCAGGGGTGCCGCTTGCGCCACTCGACTACGTCATTCCCGGCGCGGCGCCGGATGCCGGTCATGTCGCCTGGTATTCGCGCACCCACACGCTTGCAGCGGCGACCATAGAGCGGGCCGGTGCGATCGTCGGAATCCGCGATGGAGAGCCGTTCCTGCACTGCCATGGGGAGTGGGCGGGGCGGATGGGGCACCTCCTGCCGCTCGACAGCATCGTCGCCTCGGATTGCATCGTCACCGGCCTCAAAATGGACGGTGCGCGGTTCGAGGTCGAGGACAATTCCGAGACCAATTTCCGATTATTCGCTCCAAAACGGGCTGAAACCACCTCGGAACCGGATGGTTTTGCGCTCGTTTTGCGCCCGAACGAGCCCGTTCTGGCCGCTATCGAGGCGGTTTGCGCCCGAAATTCGGTCGAACGAGCGCGAATTTTCGGGGTCGGCAGCACGGTCGGAGCGCGTTTCGAGGACGGCCCGGAGGTCGCGTCCTACGCGACCGAACTCCTCGTCACCGACGGTCGATACCAGGATGGAAGGTGCGAACTCGACATCGCCATCGTCGGTCTCGACGGGGCCGTGAGCCATGGCCGCCTTGCCCGTGACGTTGCCGTGCTGATCACTTTCGAACTCGTCGTTCAGTCGTTCTGAAATTTTCGGCAGGAACATTGACCGCCGCTTTGCGGTTAGTCCGTCGAAGCAGGCATGGCGCGTGTCAATCGGGCACGACGGTACCGGGGAACGAGGCGATTTTCCCGATTTCCCGCCTCGGCCAACGAAATGGCAGACGAGCCTCACGTCCCGTCCGCGCCATGCCTGTGCCACCCATCGCCCCGCGCCTTGCGCGGAACCACGAAAGGCAGCGGATGCAACCGTTACGACTGACGGTCAACGGCACGCCCCATGATCTGACCATCGATCCGAGGGTGAGCCTGCTCGACCTCCTGCGCGAAAACCTTGCCATGACCGGCTCCAAGAAGGGTTGCGATCATGGCCAGTGCGGCGCCTGCACGGTGATCGTCAACGGGCGGCGGATCAATTCGTGCCTGTCGCTCGCTATCGCTCATGAGGGGGACGAAGTGACGACGATCGAGGGCATGGCGAAGGGCGGGACGCTGTCGCCATTGCAAGCCGCCTTCGTCAAGCACGACGCCTTCCAGTGCGGTTACTGCACGCCGGGGCAGATCTGCTCCGCGACGGCTCTGCTGGACGAATTGAAGCGCGGCGAGCCCTCCGTGGTGACACGGCAAAAGGTCGAACTCGTCGATGAGGAAATCCGCGAGCGCATGTCGGGCAATCTGTGCCGCTGCGGAGCCTACAACAACATCGTCGATGCCATATTGGAAGTTGCGGAGGCGCGGGCATGACGCCGTTCAGCTATTCCCGCGTTGCCGACGACAAGGCCGCGGTCGCCGCCTGCGGCGTGGAGAATGCCAAGTTCCTCGGCGGCGGGACCAATCTCGTCGACCTGATGAAGCACGAGATCGAGCGGCCGACGACGCTGGTCGATGTCTCCCGGCTGCCGCATGAGGAAATCGAGAATACCGAAGACGGGCTTCGCATCGGCGCGGCAGTGACCAACAGCGCGCTGGCGGCCGATCCGGTGGTGCGGGAGAAATATCCGCTGCTTTCGACCGCGCTTCTGTCAGGCGCGACGCAGCAATTGCGCAACCGGGCGACGACCGGCGGCAATTTCCTCCAGCGCACGCGCTGCCAGTATTTCTACGACACGCAGCGCGCCTGCAACAAGCGCGCGCCGGGCTCGGGCTGCGACGCGATCGGCGGGCTCAACCGCTTCCACGCCATCCTGGGCGCGAGCGAGACCTGCATCGCCGTCCATCCGTCTGACATGGCGGTGGCGATGGTGGCGCTCGGCGCGGATGTCGAGACGGTGCTGCCGCAGGGCGGCGTGCGGACGATCCCGGCGGATGCGCTGCACCGCCTTCCCGGCGACACGCCACATATCGACCATCAGCTTGTGCAGGGTGAACTGATCACGCATGTCGTGCTGCACAAGGCGCAGGAATTCCAGATGTACCGGAAGGTGCGCGACCGCTCCTCCTATGCCTTCGCGGTCGTCTCCATCGGCATCGCCTTCGATCTTCTGGAAGGCCATTTCCTGAAGATCAGGATCGGGCTCGGCGGCGTCGCGCACAAGCCCTGGCGGGCGGCCCGGGCCGAAGAGGTGCTCGAAGGAAAGGCGCCGTCGCGCGCGCTTTTCGAAAAGGCAGCCGACGCAGAACTCGCCGGAGCGAGGGGGCAAGGCGACAATGATTTCAAGATACCGCTGATGCGCCGGCTGATCGTCGCCAGCCTGACGGAAATGACTGCCGCGAAGGAGAAGGCAGCATGAGCGAGAACGGATCGAAGGGTCTGATCGGCCAACCGCTCGACCGTGTCGACGGACCGCTCAAGGTTTCGGGACAAGCGACCTATGCCGCCGACTGGCGTGGCGACAGGCCCCATCTCATCGGATACATCGTCGAATCGGCGGTCGCCAGGGGACGGATCGTGTCGCTGGACATGAAGGAGGCTGAAGCGTGCGAAGGCGTGAAAGCCGTCGTCACGCATAAGAACACGCCCAAGCAGATCCCTTTCGGCGAGCGCGCCAAGGGCGGACGGTTTGCGCAGTCGCACGCGATGATGCGATCCGACGAAGTGCGCCATACCGGCTATCCGGTTGCGCTGGTCGTCGCCGAAACGCTCGAGCAAGCGCGCCACGCCGCCTCACGCGTCCGCTGCGAGATCGAGGCGGAGGACGCCATCTTCAATCCCGAGACGCATGAGGACAAAGCGGTCAAGCCGGACGGCCTCGACGGGTCGGACGAAGTCGATACCGAAGCGGGTGATTTCGAAGCCGAATACGAGAAGGCCGCCCATAGGGTGGAGGCAGAGTTCCATACGCCCAGCCAGCACGCCGCCGCGATGGAGCCGCACGCGACATTGGCCGAATGGGATGGCGACAGGCTGACCGTGCACATGTCGATCCAGATCCTCGGCGACGGGCGCAAAGCCTTCGCCAACACGTTCGACATCGACCCGGACGACGTGCGGATCGTCTCGCCTTATGTCGGCGGCGGGTTCGGCTCGAAGCTCGGCGTCCACAACGAGGCGATCCTCGCCGCACAGGGCGCGAAGCTGACGGGAAGGCCGGTGCGGATCGCGCAACACCGCCGCAACGTGTTCGCCAACGGGCCGCATCGGCCGCGTCATCGCCAGCGGTTGAAGCTCGGCGCCGACGCCAACGGCAAGATCGTCGCGATCGACCATGAGGTGCTGTCGATCATGGCGCGCGACTATCCCTTCGCCGAAGCAGCGGCCTCGCCGACCCGCGCGAGCTACGCCACCAAGGCGTTACGGACGAAGCACCGGATTGTCGAAGGCGACATCCCCAAGGCGGACTCGATGCGCGCGCCGGGCGAGGCGGTCGGGACGTTGACCTTCGAGAGCATGATCGACGAACTGGCGCATGAATGCGGGGTCGACCCGGTCGAGTTCCGGGTGCGCAACGAGCCCGAGAAGGATCCGCATTCGGGCAAGCCCTTCTCCACCCGCAAGATGCGCAGATGCCTCCAGGAAGGAGCGGAGAAATTCGGCTGGAAGGGGCCGGCCCCGCGCCGCGAGGGCGACTTGCTGATCGGGCACGGCATGGCTGCGGCCATCCGGCCGAACCTGATGCAGGAGGCCGAAGCCGAGATCGAGCTTTCGACCGACGGTCATCTGACCGTGCGGCTCGACATGACCGATATCGGCACCGGAACCTACACGATCCTGACGCAGATCGCCGCCGAGGCGATGGGCGTCGCGCCGGAGCATGTGACGGTGAAGCTCGGCGATACCGATTTTCCCGAGACCTGCGGCTCGGGCGGCTCCTTCGGGGCCGGGTCGACCGGGACGGCCGTGTTCGAGGCCGTGAAGGCGCTGAAGGACAATTTTTTGAAGCGCGCGGCGAAGGCCGATGGCGCGTGGAAGGGCGCGAACTCGAAGGATCTGCGGATCGACGGCACCAACATCGCGCTCGGCAACCGCTCGCTGCCGATCGCGCAACTGGGCGACGGGTCGGGCGGCGTCTCGGCGAAGGGCGCGGCCAAGCCCGGCAAGGCATATGAGACCATGGCGCAATATTCCTACGGCGCGCAATTCGCCGAGGTCGCCGTCGATGTGGTGACCGGCGAAGTCCGGCTGCGGCGGCTGACCGGCGTCTTCGACGCGGGCCGCATCCTCAACGAAAAGACCGCCCGCTCGCAGCTCATGGGCGGCATGATCTTCGGCATCGGGGCGGCACTGATGGAGGAGAGCCTGATGGACGAGCGCTACGGCGCGTTCATGAACCGCGATCTTGCGGAGTATCACATCGCGGTCAATCGCGACGTGCCGCGGCTCGACGTTCACATGATCGAGGGCTTCGACGAGAACTCCAATCCGCTCGGCTCGAAGGGCATCGGCGAACTCGGCATCTGTGGCGCCGGACCCGCGATCGCCAATGCGGTATTTGCCGCGACGGGCCATCGGGTGCGCAAATTTCCGATCCATATGGAGGATCTGCTCGCGCAACTGCCGCCGCTTGGCTGAGCGGGTCCGACTTCCGCAAACCTGTTGCAGAGGCGCCCCATCCGGGCGCCTTTTGCGTCCATCGTCCTGACATTCGCGTGAAAAGCGCGCTTCGGCGGTTTGACGGCGGGATCATTCCGCCTATAGCTGCGTTTGAAGGCGACTAACATTTGTTAAAAGAGGAGTGCCCGGTATGCTGGACACCCCCAAGCGCAACCAGGAGCAGGAAGCCGTCGGCGAACTCGGCTTCCTCATGACCTCCATCGAAAGGGAAGCCATCCCGGCTTCGTTGACCACGCTTGCAGAACAGCTCGCCGACGCGCTGGCCGCGCGATCCGTCAGCGACGTCGAGCCGGCTTAGCCGACGAAGGCGCGCTCGACGACGAAATCGGCCGGCTTGCTGTTGGAGCCTTCCTCCAGCCCATGCGCCTCGACCAGCGCCTTGACGTCCTTGAGCATCGCCATCGAGCCGCAGATCATCACCCGGTCCGTCGCCCGATCGAAGGGGGCGCAGCCGACCAGCCGGAAGAGCTCGCCATTTTCGATCAGCGTCGTGATTCGGCCCATCTGCGGCGAAGCCTCGCGCGTGGTGGTGGCGACATATTTGACGCGGCCGGCCGTCAGTTCGCCGATCAGCGGATCGGCTTCCAGCGCGGCGACGAGCTGATCGCCATAGGCGAGGTCGGCAACGTCGCGGCAGGTGTTGGTGACGACGATCTCATCGAATTTCTCATAGGTTTCCGGGTCGCGCACAAGGCTCGCCCATGGCGCGAACCCGGTGCCGGTCGCGACCATCCAGAGTCGTTTTGCGGGCGTCAGCGCGTCGAGCACCAGCGTTCCGGTGGATTTGTGCTTCATCAGCACCGTGTCGCCGGGCCGGATCTTCTGGAGGTGCTGGGTCAGCGGCCCGTCGGGGACCTTGATCGAATAGAACTCGACCTCTTCGTCCCAAGCCGGGCTGGCGATCGAATAGGCGCGAAACACGGGCCGCTCGGCATTCGGCAGACCGATCATGACGAACTCGCCCGAGCGGAAGCGGAAGGCGGCCGGCCGCGTGATGCGGAAGGAGAACAGGCTGTCGGTGTAATGCGTCACCGAGACGACGCGCTCGGCATGGGTGTTCGCCGGGAGCGGAAACTGTGGAGCGTCGTCGGTCGTCACGGCAAGGGCTGCGGTCTGCATGATCATCCTTGAGGCTGGTGCGAATGGCGCATGTCGTCACCCCGAAACCGGTTCCTGCTTTAGGGCGACATGCGTTGGCGCTCGGGCGGCTTCGCGATCAAACGCGTGGCGGGCGCCGACAGTTGCCGTTGGAATAGCATTCCGGCCGATCAGGGGTCAATCGGCCGGAAAGGATCGCTTTGTCGCGGATCGCGCCAGGCGCGATGCGTTTGGTCCGCAAAACGGGCGCGAGCTGGAATCAAGCCGAAGCGGCGCGGAATTTCGCCACGACGGCGTCGCCCATCTTGGCGGTCGAGACGGTCTTGGTGCCTTCCGACGCGATGTCCTTCGTGCGGATGCCGTCGTCCAGCACCGCCGAGATCGCAGCCTCGAGCCTGTCGGCCTCGGCCACCATCTCGAACGAATAGCGCAGGCACATGGCGAACGAGGCGATCATCGCGATGGGGTTGGCGATGCCCTGGCCGGCGATGTCGGGAGCCGAGCCGTGAACGGGCTCGTAAAGCGCCTTGCGCTTGCCCGTCAGGGCATCGGGCGCGCCGAGCGAGGCGGAGGGCAGCATTCCGAGCGAACCGGTCAGCATGGCGGCGACGTCCGACAGCATGTCACCGAAGAGGTTGTCGCAGACGATGACGTCGAATTGCTTGGGCCAGCGCACGAGCTGCATCCCGCCGGCATCGGCAAGCATGTGGCTGAGCTTTACGTCGGAATATTTCGCCTTGTGGGTGGCGGTGACGACCTCGTTCCACAGGACGCCCGACTTCATGACGTTGCGCTTTTCCATCGAGCAGACCTCGTTGCGACGCGTGCGCGCGAGTTCGAAGGCGACGCCGGCGATGCGCTCGATCTCGAACGTGTCGTAGACCTGGGTGTCGATGCCGCGCTTCTGGCCGTTGCCGAGGTCGATGATCTCCTTGGGCTCGCCGAAATAGACGCCGCCGGTCAGTTCGCGGATGATGAGGATGTCGAGGCCCTCGACGACTTCGGGCTTGAGCGAGGAGGACTGCGCCAGCGCGGGATAGCAGATCGCGGGACGCAGATTGGCGAAAAGCTGCATGTCCTTGCGCAAGCGAAGAAGCCCCGCCTCGGGGCGCACCTCGTAGGGCACGCCGTCCCATTTCGGCCCGCCGACCGCGCCGAACAGCACCGCGTCTGCCGCCATCGCCTTGGCCATGTCGGTCTCGGAGATCGAGGCGCCATGCGTGTCATAGGCGCCGCCGCCTACCAGCCCCTCCTCGACCTCGAAGCCGGCGTTCATCTCGTCATTCATGACCGCGATCAGTTTGCGGACCTCGGCCATCGCCTCGGGGCCGATCCCGTCGCCGGGAAGAAGAAGAAGCTTGCGCGATGCCATGAAGAACCTCCGATCGAGAAAGATTGCCCGGCACGCGTGCGCCGCGACAGATTGTGTCGCCGTCGCTGATATTGCGCGGCGGCCGATCCGTCCAGCCTTTCCGTCAGAAGATCGACCGGACGGATGCCATTCCGGATGCCATCGTCCGATTCTCGATCGCCTGGAGAAACGCGCCGATCGCCTCGCGCCCGCCCAGGCGCACGATGTTGAAGTGATTGGCCTCGGGGAAGGTCTCGACGGAGGCAAAGGCCGGATTGGCGGCGGCCAGCGCATGGGCGAAGGAGGGCGGCGTCACAGCGTCGCGGCCGCCGGCCAGGAGCAGGATCGGTGCGCGAATCTGCGGAATGCGCGACAGATTGTCGAGCCGGGTGCGCACGAGGAAGCCCGGCACGTAGCCGGCCTGCTGACGCACCGCGGCCAGGAAGTTCGACAACGGCGCCTCCAGGATCACCGCCAGCGGATCGACCTGCGCGGCGGCATTGACGGCGAAGGCGGAGCCCATCGAATAACCGTAGAAGATCAGCCCGCTGCCGGCGAGATTGTCGGATTGCAGGTGCGCGACGAGACCCTGGATGTCGCGGTGCATGTCGATCTCGCGCGGCAGGCCCGGATTGCCGCCATAGCCGCGATAGCCGACGAGAACGAGACCGAAACCGCTCTCGACGCGTTCGGCCAGATGGGCTGGCTTGCGCAGGATGTCGCCGTCGCGGCCGGCGAAATAAACGATGACCGGCCGTCCCTGCTGCGGTGCGACATACCAGGAGCGCAGCGTCAGCCCGTCATGGGTGCGCTGGTCGAGCGCGACCATCTCGCGCTCGCTGCTCATCTCCAGAATGGAGAAGGCCAGCCTCTGGCGAAAAAGGATGTGGTCGGGGATGAAGGTCAGGGCGAGAAGGCCGGCCGCGCCGAGAGCGCCCAGAATGGCGAGGATGCGCGCAAGCGGGCGCCACCGCCGAAAGCGGGCGATAAGGGATCGGATAGGCAAGGTGAAGCTTTGTGGCAGGCGGCGGGCGATCGGCATGGCAGGGGTTTAAGCCCAACGGCGCCGATCGGTTCCCGGTCAGGCGCGTGGCGCGGCCGGTGCCGGTGCGGGCACTTCGTCAGCTTCGCGGTGATAGTCGACGACGCGCGCGACTTCTTCGGGATCGCCGAGCACCACGCCGACGCGCTGGTGCAGGGCCGTCGCCTCGATATCCATGATGCGGGCGCGCCCGTCATAGGCTGCGCCGCCAGCCTGCTCGATCAGGAACGACATCGGGTTCGCCTCGTACATGAGGCGCAATTTGCCCGGCATTTCGGGTTTGCGGGCGTCCCAAGGATACATGAAGACGCCGCCGCGCTTCAGGATGCGGTGGACGTCGGCGACCATGGAGGCGGTCCAGCGCATGTTGAAGTTCTTCGTCCGAACGCCGTCCTTGCCGGCCAGGCACTCGTCGACATAACGGCGCACGGGCGGCGCCCAGTGGCGGTAGTTCGACATGTTGATGGCGAACTCGGCATAGCCCTTCGGCAGCTTGATGTCGCCCTGCGTCATGCGCCAGGAACCCATGTCGCGATCGAGCGCGAATTCGTAGACGCCGGTGCCGACCGTGAGCACGAGCAGCGTCTGCGGACCATAGATCGCGTAGCCGGCGGCGACCTGCGTCGCGCCCTTTTGCAGGAAGTCGTGCTCGTCGATCTCGCGGCCTTCCGCGCCCGCCGGGGCCTTGAGAACCGAGAAGATGGTGCCGACCGAGATGTCCACGTCGATGTTGGACGAACCGTCGATCGGGTCGAAGAGCAGGAGATATTCGCCGCGCGGGAAGCGGTTCGGGATCGAATAGATCGATTCCATCTCCTCCGACGCCATCGCAGCAAGATGGCCGCCCCATTCATTGGCTTCGAGCAGGATCTCGTTGGCGATGACGTCGAGCTTCTTCTGCACCTCGCCCTGCACGTTCTCGCTGGAAAGATCGCCGAGCATTCCGCCGAGTGCGCCCTTGTTGACCGAGTGACTGATCGCCTTGCAGGCGCGCGCGACGATCTCGATCAGAAGACGGAGTTGGCCGGGCAGCGCGTCCTGCTGGCGCTGCTGCTCGACGAGAAATCGGGTCAGGGTCTGGTTCGTCACGCGTGCGATCCTCGGATTGGAAGAGCTTTGGCGACGGTTTAGCCGTTTTTCGTGGCGGAACAAGGAAATCCGCCTCGAGGGCCGCTTTTCGCGATTCAGGCAGGCCGGACGATGACGCGCAGGATGCGGCGGACGAAAGGCGCGACGACGAGCACGGCCGGAAAGGCGACGGCCCAGGACGACATCCAGGCCACGAACCACAGACCGGCAAAACCCGGCGCATCCGGGCCGACCGCCAGAACGGTCGATATGCCGGTGATGATGAAGGTCATGAAGAAGGTCAGGAAGAGGCCGAAGGCGACCTGCTCCAAACGCTTGGGAACGAAAGGTGTCATGCGCGGATCAGGCCCAGGGACGGGTCTCGGCGTAGCTTTTCTCGAAGCCCTCGATGGAAGGCTCCTTTTCCATGGTCAGGCCGATATCGTCGAGCCCGTTCAAGAGGCAATGGCGCTTGAAGGCGTCGAGGTCGAACCTGATCATGCCGCCATCGGGGCCGCGAATCTCGCAGGCTTCGAGATCGACGGTCAGGGTCGCATTGGCGCCGCGCGAGGCGTCGTCCATCAGCTTGTCCAGGTCTTCGGGGCTGACGGTGATCGGCAGGATGCCGTTCTTGAAGCAGTTGTTGTAGAAAATGTCGGCGAAGCTGGTCGAAATGACGCAGCGGATGCCGAAATCGAGCAATGCCCACGGGGCATGTTCACGCGACGAGCCGCAGCCGAAATTGTCGCCGGCGACGAGAATCTGCGCGTTGCGGTAGGCCGGCTTGTTGAGCACGAAATCCGGGTTTTCCGAGCCGTCCTCGTTGAAGCGCATCTCGGCGAACAGGCCCCTGGACAGGCCGGTGCGCTTGATCGTCTTCAGATAGTCCTTCGGAATGATCATGTCGGTATCGACATTGACGATGGGCAGGGGCGCGGCGACGCCCGTCAGCTTGGTGAACTTTTCCATCTTCCGAAGTCCGTTTTCGTTGCGATTGTTGCGCTTCCTTACACAATGGAACCGGTCAACGCAAAGATTCTCAGATCACGTTCAGTTCGCGGAAAGGGCGGTTTTCGGCAATGCGGCCATAGCCGAAAGCGGTGCAGTCGACGGTGCGGTATTCTCCGTGGACGATCCATTCGGCGAGCGCCTTGCCGACGGCGGGCGCCTGTTGCAGGCCATGGCCGGAAAAACCGTTGGCGAAGAGGAAGTTCGCGACGTCCGGATGCGGGCCGATGACGGCGTTCTGGTCGAGGCTGTTGTAGTCGTAGTGCCCGGCCCAGGCGCGGCCGGACCTCAGCACCTCGAAGGCGGGAATGCGGGCGGCGAGGACCGGCCAGATCTTGTCCTCGAAAAGCGGCCAGTCGGGTTCGAAATCGGCAGGGTCGGCCGGGCCGTCCGTCGCGGGGTTCTCTGCGCCGCCGGTGATGTAGACCGCGCCTTCGGGCCGGACATAGACGCCGGACGGATCGACCAGAAGCGGCATATCGTCGAAGCGATCCGCCGCCTCGAAGACGAAGACAGAGCGCTTGCGCGGCTCGACGGGAAGCGCGAGGCCGGCAAGCGCTGCGAGGTTTCCGGCATTGGGGCCGGCGGCATTGATGACGAGGCCGGTTTCGATCGTCGTTCCGTCGGCGAGCGTGATGCCGGTGATCCGGTCGCTCCGGCGGTCGATGGCTGTGACCTCGCCCCGGACGAGATCGATGTCGCGGGATTTGAGCGCAGCGCGCAAGAGGCCGAGCAGTGCGTGGGCGTCGAACCAGCCCTCGCCGCTGCGGCCATAGGCACCCGCGGCGATGCCGTCGGCCGAGAGCCAGGCGAAGCGAGCTTCGAGTTCGGATGCGCAAAGCAGTGCGATGTCGGCGCCTTCGGCCAATTGCACGACGTGGTTGGCGGCGAGGATGTCGCTTCCTTCCTCGCTGGCGAGGATGAGGTAGCCTTTCTCGCGAAAGGCGATGTCGGCCGAGGCGCTGACACGGGACTGGAGTTCGCGGAAGAACCGGAGCGTGAAGCGCGACAGGCGGATGTTCTCGGGGATGGAAAATTGCTGGCGGATCGAGGCGCAGGAGAGCGTCGTCGCTGCATGGGTGAAATTCGGGTCGCGCTCGATGACCGCGATGGAGCCGGCATAGCCTTCCTCGCGCAGGAACCAGGCGATGGACGCGCCGACGATGGCGCCTCCGACGATGACGATGTCGCGGTGCATGAATGGAATCCCGTTTGGGTAGAGGGAATCAGGTTCGGCGCGCGCGGGCAAGCCCTTGCAGCAACCGCCCTGCCGGGCCACAAAGCGGCATGACCATGCGACCCAACCGCCCGCGCCGTTCGGTGCTCTACGTTCCCGCCACAAACGCCAAGGCGCTCGCCAAGATCGCGACGCTTGCCTGCGACGCGGTGGTGATCGACCTCGAGGATGCGGTCGCGCCGTCGCAGAAGATCGCGGCGCGGGAGGCGGCCTGCCGGTTCATCACCGAGCGGGGCGCGAGCACGAAGGAGATCGTGCTGCGGATCAATGCGCTGTCGAGCGAATGGGGGCGGGACGATCTGCGCGCCGCGCGCGAGGCTTCGCCCGATGCGGTGCTGCTGCCGAAGGTCGACGGTCCGCGCGACGTGCTCGACGCCGACCGGCTGCTCGACCGGGGCGACACCGAATGCTGGCTGTGGGCGATGATCGAGACGCCGCGCGCCATGCTCAATCTCGGCGCCATCGCCGAACTCGGCCGGGACAATGCCGCGCGGCTCGCCTGCCTCGTCGCCGGCACCAACGATCTCGTCAAGGATACCGGCGTCCTGGCGACGCCCGACCGGCGCTATCTGACGCCGTGGCTGATGCAGATGGTGCTCGCAGCGCGGGCGGGCGGGCTCGATGTTCTCGACGGTGTGTCGAACGATTTTCGCGATCTGGACGCGTTCGGGGCCGAATGCCGCGAGGGCGCCAATATGGGCTTCGACGGCAAGACGCTGATCCATCCCGCGCAGATTGACCCGGCGAATGCGACGTTCTCGCCAAGTCCGGAGGCGGTTGCGGAGGCGCAAGCCATCCGAGCGGCGTTTGCCCTGCCGGAAAATCGCGACAAGGGCGTCATCTCGCTCGATGGAAAAATGGTCGAGCGGCTTCATCTGGAACAGGCCGAGCGACTGCTTGCCAAGGCTGGATCATAAGGACAGAAAATGCGGCTTTATCGATTGCTGACCGGACCCGACGATTCGAGCTTCTGCCACAAGGTGTCGAACGCGCTTGCCAGGGGCTGGCATCTCCATGGCTCGCCGACCTATGCCTATGACGCACAAGCCCAGGCGATGCGCTGCGGACAGGCAGTGATCAAGGACGTGCCGGGCGTCGAATACGATCCGTCAATGAAACTTGGCGAGCAGTAGTTCCGAGGTGACCTCGAGCGCGCGGTCCTCGCGCGCGGCGATGCCTTGCGGCGGCGTGTGGGCGGCGAGGACGCGGTCGCGCTCGGCAATGAGGCGCGCGATCTCGTCCTCATAGGCGGCGAAGATCGCGGTGAGCCAGCGGTTCACCAGATAGGACGGGCGCGGCATCTGCATGTCGAAGCGTTGGGCCAGCGGGATGGTTTGCTCGGCGTCGAGCCAGTCGTCGCCGACGACCCACTGGTTGACCGTGAAGATGCGCAGGAGCTTGCCATAAGGGTCGACGCCGATGGCCGCGAGGTGGTGGATCGGGCCGTTGGTGCCGTCGGGGCGCATGAAGCAGTGGAAATGACCGTGTTCGGCCGCGCCGTCTTCGGCCGGGTGGCAATGGTAGAACCATTGCGCGCCGGAGGCGGGGTCGAAGACGTCGCCTTGCGGGTAATGATCCCAGACCGTCACGCCGGATGCGTCACGAAAGGTTTCGGTCAGGACGTTCTGCCCGCCCTTGGCGAGAAGCGCCTCGCAAAAGGCGATCTCGTCGCGGGCGCGGGCGCGGGCGCGGGCCTTGGCGTTGGTCATGGCTACTCGACCACGAGATCGGGCGCTTCCGCGTTCGGGTCCGGCAGGGGTGCCGGCGGCGGAGGCGGCGCGGCCAGTTGCGGTGGGGCGGGCGCTTGTGCGGGCGGAGGGGGCGGCGCGCGCAGGGCTTGCGGCGCGGCGGCTGCACAAGGGGCGGCAGCCGCGCAGGGTGCTTGTGCAGGCGGGGGTGGAGGGGCGGCCAGGGGCGCGCCGGCTGTGCAAGGAGCGGCGGCCGCGCATGGGGCTGCCGCCGCGCAGGGCGCTGTGCCGGTTTGCGCCTGTCCGGCGACGGGCGCCGCCGCGCGCTCGACCGGATGGTTGACATGATCGACGGCGATCGCCGCGGTGGCGGCGGCGAGGGCGGCGCCGAAGAGGACGGTGTTGCGCGCGGTCATTTCTTCGCGAATCCGTCGAGGCCGAAGAGAGGGCGGGCCCAGACGCCGACCCAGGAGCCGGCGAAGGCGGCGGCGAACCAGAGCCAGCCATGAAGGCTGCCCGAGGCAATGCCGGAAAACAGCGCGCCGATGTTGCAGCCGAAGGAGAGCCGCGCGCCATAGCCCATCAGGATGCCGCCGATGGCGGCCGCCAGCATGGACAGGAACGGCACGGCGACCTTGGGCGCGAACTTGCCGGCAAGGCTGGCAGCAAGGCCGGCGCCTAGGATGATACCGAAATTCATCACCGAGACGGTGTCGGCCAGGACGGAGGAATTGAGCGCCCGTTGCGGGCCGGGCCAGTTCCAGAATTCCCATGTTTCGACCGGAATGCCGGCGACCTGCGCCGCCTTTGCGCCCCACAGGCCGAAGCCGAAGGTGACGGACCAGGGATGGCCGGCCAGAAGCAGCGTCGCGACGTTGAGGAGCGCGAGCAGCACGCCGGCGCCGACGAGCGGCCAGGGACCGGAGAGGATCCACGTCCAGCCGGGGCGGGCGGGCGCGGGCTCGGCTTCGAGATTGCCGTGGACGCGGCGCTCGATCAGGGCAGTGACCAGTGCGACGAGGCCGAGGGCGGCGAGGGTGGCGAGGATCGCCGAGCCGATGCCGATTGTGTTGCCAAGGCTGACGGCCGGCATTGCGGGCAGGCCCAGCCACCAGGGCAGGTGCGCGGTGCCGATGACCGCGCCGATGATGAAGAACGTGAGCGTAACCAGCATCCGCGAGGAGCCGCCGCCGACGGTGAAGAGCGTGCCCGAGCCGCAGCCGCCGCCAAGCTGCATCCCGAGCCCGAAGATCGCGGCGCCGACGAGGACGGAGATTCCGACCGGCGCGGTTGCGGGTGCAAGCGCCTGTCCGCCGAGGCTGCCGGCGGCGAGAAGCGGGATCATCGCGACTGCCGCTACCGCGATCATCAGCATCTGCGCACGCATTCCGCGCCCGCGCTTTTCGACGACCATGCGGCGCCATCCGCCGGTGAAGCCGAAGGAGGCGTGGTAGAGCGTCGCGCCGAGAAGGCCGCCGAGGACGAACAGCGCGGCCTGGCGCAGGTCGACCAGCCACGCGATCAGCAGGAAGCCGGCAATGAGCGCACCTGCGGCGACAAGCATCGGCGCGCGGTCGGGAATGGCTGCGGGCAAATAGTTCGGGCGGGGAAAGGCGGCGTCGGTCATGATGTCCGGTCGGTCTCACTGAAAAAGCGAATGTCCGGACGTGCCGGACATTCGTGCCTGGGAGTGTTGATCGTAGCCGGCAGACCGCTGCCGGGAAAGTGGCGCCTACGTGCCCGACTTGTTCTCGACCGGGCGGCTTTCGTCGGCGGCCCATTCGGCCATCGAGCCATCATACATTGCGGTCTGCTTGTTGCCGAGGACTTCGGAGAGGCCGAACCAGGCGATCGAGGCCCAGTGGCCGGTGTTGCAGAAGGCGATGTTCTCCTGATCCTTGGCAAGGCCGACGGCGGTCGACAGGGCCTCGACGGTCTCGGGCCTGGCGAAACTCGCATATTCGGCGCTGTAGAGCTTGGAATGCTCGATGTTGACCGCGCCGGGGATGGTGCCTTCGATGCGCACGACTGGGCTCTTCGACTTGCCTTCATACTGTTCGGCCGGGCGGCCGTCGACGAGGGCCACGCCGGCGTCGAGCGCGGCCTGGACTTCCTCGGTCGTGGCGAGGATGTCGTCATTGATCTTGGCGGTGAACTCGGCCGCTTTCGGCGTTGCCGTCTCGGCGACGCGCGGCAGGCCGGCGGCGTCGTACTGGCGCCAGCCGCCGTCGAGGATCGACACGGCGTCGTGGCCGAGATGCTTGAAAGTCCAGTAGACGCGGGTCGCGCCGCCGAATTCGGACGAGTCCGTGCCCCAAGGCACGATCACCACATGATCGTCATTGTCGATGCCGAGCGAGCCGATCAGCGCCGTGATCTGTTCGAGCGGCGGCAACTGGCCGGGCACGCCCTGCTGCTCCGTGCGCCAGCCGGCGGACGCATAGGGCGCGACGACGGCGTTTTCGATATAGGGCATTTCGCCGAGGTCGGTGCCTTCGATCTCGTCGCGGATGTCGAGCACGACGACGTTCTCGCCGCCGGCATTGGTCTTCAGCCATTCGGCAGTGACGAGCGGGGTCACTTCAGGGGCTTGCGCGAAGGCGGGCGCGGCGGCGCCGATTGCGAGGGTCATGGCCAGAGCTGCGATGCGCATTGCCGTTTCTCCTGAGAAGGTGGAATTTTCTGCTCACAATATAGGGGAGAAGACAGCGGCGGGAGGGGTATGCGCCGTTCGATCTGATCGGCAAAGTGAGAATTTCAATCCTCAAAATGGTCCGACAGGGAAATGGACTTCCAATGACCTCGACTCAGCGCGGCGGGGCGGAACTTTCGCGGACGACGAGTTGGACGGGAAGGATGTCGGATGCGCCAGTGGCGCTGCCGTTTTCGCGGCCTTCCGATATGAGCGCGAGAAGCTTGCGTGCCGCCGTCTCGCCGATCAGCGCGCGGGGCTGGGCGATGGTGGTGAGCGAGGGGACGAAATGGGCGGCGATCTCAATGTCGTCGAAGCCGACGACCGACACCTCGTCGGGCACGCGCACGCCCTTGTGGTGCAGTTCGCCGATGAAGCCGCAGGCCATCGCGTCGGAGGCGCAGAAGATTGCGGTCGGGCGATCCTCCAGCGCCAGCCAGGCATGGGCGGCGGCAGCGCCGGAGGCGAGCGAAAAATCGCCGTCGAAGAACCAGTCCTCGCGTAACGCAAGGCCGAGATCGGCAAGGGCGGCGCGGGCGCCCTTCGCGCGGGTGATCGTCAGGATGTTGTCCGGCGGTCCCATCAGATGGCCGATGCGGCGGTGGCCGAGGTCGGCCAGATGGCGAATGGCGAGCCTTGCGCCCTCTTCATTGTCGATGGTCACCGTCGGGCGCGGGTCGGCGTCGAGCCATTCGCAGGCGAAAACGATGGGCGGATGGTGATTGGACGTATCGCCGGCCGACAGAACGTCTTCGGGCAGGTTGGCGTCGAGCACGATCAGGCCGTCGGCGCGGTTGTTGTGGAGATAGTCGAGGATGCGGTGCTCGGCATTCGGCGCCTGCCGCGTGTCGGCGATCAGGACGTTGTAGCCGGAGGTCGCCATGGCGAAGGTGATGCCGGACAGGATCTGCGAAAAGAACGGATTGGCAAGGTTCGGCACGAGCACGACGATGCCGCCCGCCTGCCGGCGGCGCAGATTGCGCGCGGCGTGATTCACCCGGTAGCCGGTCTCCTCGATCGCCTTCAGGACGATGGCGCGGGTGTCGGCGGAGACGCGGTCGGGCGCGGACAGCGCCCGGCTGACGGTGGCGGTCGATACGCCCGCGGCGTCCGCCACGTCGCGAATTTTCGGAAAGCCTTTCGTCATTTCAACACCCGTCCTCATGTGACAGGGGCTTTTGAAGGGCTTCGCCGGTCTTGGCAATCCGTCATTTCGGCCATCCGCGGAAACCTCCTTGTAATCCATTACATTCTCTGTTTTAGTTTCATGCAATCGATTACATCGCTGCAACGCAGCAGTTTTGCGCTGCAATTGCGAAAATCGGCAGACGGGCGTGGAGGCGTCCGGGAGGAGAGGCATGAAGACGATCAAGGGCCCGGCGCTCTTTCTGGCGCAGTTCGCAGGCGACGAAGCGCCGTTCAATTCCTGGAATTCGATCACGAAGTGGGCCGCGGACTGCGGCTACAAGGGTGTGCAGGTTCCAAGCTGGGATGCGCGCCTGATCGATCTCGACAAGGCCGCCTCCTCCAAGGATTATTGCGACGAATTTGCCGGTGCGGCGCGCGAAAACGGCGTCGAGGTGACGGAGTTGTCGACGCATCTGCAAGGCCAACTCGTCGCCGTCCATCCGGCCTATGACGAAGGGTTCGACGGCTTCACCGTTCCTGCCATGCGCGGCAATCCCAAGGCGCGGCAGGAATGGGCGGTCGACCAGGTCAGACAAGCGCTGACGGCGTCGAAGCATCTCGGCATCGGCGCGCTGGCGTCGTTCTCCGGCGCGCTCGCCTGGCCCTATCTCTATCCGTGGCCGCAACGCGCTGCCGGGCTGATCGAGACAGCTTTCGACGAGCTTGCACGGCGCTGGAAGCCGATCCTCGACCATGCGGACGAATGCGGCGTCGACATCTGCTACGAGATCCATCCCGGCGAGGATCTGTTCGACGGCACGACCTTCGAGATGTTTTTGGAGCGCGTCGGCAACCATGCCCGCGCGAACATGCTCTACGACCCGTCGCACTATGTTTTGCAGTGTCTCGACTATCTCGACAATATCGACATCTATGCCGAGCGCATCCGGATGTTCCACGTCAAGGATGCCGAGTTCAATCCGACCGGGCGGCAGGGCGTCTATTCGGGCTTCCAGCCCTGGGTCAACCGCGCCGGCCGGTTTCGGTCGCTCGGCGACGGTCAGGTCGATTTCGGCGCGGTGTTCTCCAAACTGACGGCGAACGATTTCGACGGCTGGGCGGTCGTCGAGTGGGAATGCTGCCTCAAACACCCCGAGGACGGCGCGCGCGAGGGTGCCGAGTTCGTCAAGAACCACATCATCCGGGTGACGGAAAAGGCGTTCGACGATTTCGCCGATAGCGGCACCGACGAAGCCGCCAATCGGCGCATGTTGGGATTGGGCTGATGGCGATCACCGGAACGTCCGAAAAGCGCAAAGGCCCGATCCGGCTCGGCATGGCGGGTGGCGGCAAGGACGCCTTCATCGGCGCGGTGCATCGCATCGCCGCGCGCATCGACGGCGAGTTCCAACTCGTCGCCGGCGCGCTGTCCTCGACGCCGCAGCGGGCGCTGGAATCCGGCCGCGCGCTCGGGCTCGACGAGAAGCGCATCTATGGTTCGTTCCGCGACATGGCTTCGCGCGAGGCGCGGCGCAAGGACGGCATCGAGGCCGTCGCCATCGTCACGCCGAACCACATGCACTTTCCGATCGCGCGCGAATTCCTGAAGCGCGGCATCCACGTCATCTGCGACAAGCCGCTGACGTCGACGTTGGCCGACGCGAAGAAGCTCGCCAAGCTTGCAAGCGAGAGCGATGCGCTGTTCGTGCTGACGCACAACTATACCGGCTATCCGATGGTGCGGCAGGCGCGCGAGATGATCGCCAATGGCGATCTCGGCACGATCCGCGTGGTGCAGGCCGAGTATGCGCAGGACTGGCTGACGGAAGCGGCCGAAGAGGCGGGCTCCAAGCAGGCCGCATGGCGCACCGATCCGGCGCAGTCGGGCGCGGGCGGCTCGATCGGCGACATCGGCACCCATGCCTACAATCTCCTGTCCTTCGTGACCGGGCTGAAGACCGAAGAACTGGCCGCCGAACTGCACCGCTTCGTGCCGGGCAGGCGCGTCGACGACAATGCGCATATCATGCTGCGATTTTCCGGCGGCGCGCGCGGGATGCTCTGGTCGAGCCAGGTCGCGCCGGGCTGCGAGAACGGGTTGAAGCTGCGCGTCTTCGGCGACAAGGGCGGTCTCGAATGGTGTCAGGAGGAACCGAACAGGCTCTGGTTCACGCCGTTCGGCGCGCCCAAACGCCTCATCACCCGCAACGGCGCGGGCGCGGGCGCCGCGGCGGCGCGCGTCAGCCGCATCCCGCCCGGCCATCCTGAAGGCTATCTCGAAGGCTTCGCCAACATCTATGCCGAGGCCGCACGCGCGATCCGCGCGAGGCAGGCCGGTGAGGCCGTGCCGGCGGACGTCGTCTATCCGACCGTCGAGGACGGCGTCGAGGGCTTGAAATTCATCGATGCCTGCGTTCGTTCGTCGGCAAAGAACGGGAGCTTCGTCAAGCTGTGAGCGGGTCTGCAATCCTCGAAGCGCGCGACGTTTCACGGTCCTTCGGACCGATCGAGGTGCTGCACGAGGTCGGGCTTTCGCTTCATGCGGGCGAGGTCCACGCGCTGATCGGCGAGAACGGCGCCGGCAAGTCGACCATGATGAAGATCCTGTCGGGCTATCTGTCACCGACCAAGGGCGAACTCCTGCTCGACGGCAAGCCGGTCGCCTTTTCATCCAGCGAGGATGCCGAAGACCAGGGCGTCATCCTCATCCATCAGGAATTCAACCTCGCCGAGCAACTGAGCGTCGAGGAGAACATCTTTCTCGGTCGGGAACTGAAGCGCGGCTTCTTTCTCGACAAGAAGGCGATGCGGGCGGAGGCGACAAGGCTTCTGTCCGAACTGGAGACGCGGGTGAGCCCCAATGCCCGCGTCTCCGACATCTCCGTCTCGGACAAGCAGATGGTGGAGATCGCCAAGGCGCTGTCCAGAAATGCCCGCGTTTTGATCATGGACGAGCCGACCGCGGTGCTGACCAATCGCGAGGCGGCGGTGCTGTTCCGCCAGATCGAGCGGCTGAAGGCGGCGGGAACCGCGATCCTCTACACCTCGCATAAGCTGGATGAGGTGGCGAGAATCGCCGACCGGATCACCGTCTTCCGCGATGGCGCGCGCGTTGCGGTCGCCCGTGCCGGGGAGATGAACGAGGACCAGATGGCGCAGGCGATGGTGGGCCGGGAACTGTCCAACCTGTTTCCGCCGAAAGCGGCTTCCCCGAATGACGAAATCGTTCTGTCGGTCAGGGATTTCTCGGTCGGGACGATCGTGAGGGATGCCTCGTTCGAGCTGACGCGCGGGGAAATCCTGGGCTTTGCCGGACTCGTCGGCGCCGGACGCACCGAATTGATGGAAGGGCTGATCGGCGTGCGCGACGCGGATGGTCGGATCGAGGTCAATGGCAGGCCGGTTTCGATTTCGTCGGTAAAGGACGCGCGGCGGGCGGGCATCGTCTATCTCACCGAAGACCGCAAGGGGCGCGGTCTCGTCCTGACACAGGGGATGCGCGAAAATCTGACGCTGCTCGCGCTCGACCGCTTCGGCCGCTATTCGATCGACGCCAGGGCCGAGGACGCGGCGCTGACCAGGGCAATCGCCGAGTTCGACGTGCGCGCGCCTTCGCGCGACATCCGCGTCGGCAATCTTTCGGGCGGCAACCAGCAGAAGCTGCTTCTGGCCAAGACGATGCTTGCCGAACCGGACATCGTCATCATCGACGAGCCGACGCGTGGCATCGACATCGGCACCAAGCAGCAGATCTACGAATTCATCCGCAAACTCGCCGCCTCGGGCAAGAGCGTGATCGTCATCTCGTCGGAGATGGCCGAAATCATTGGCCTTGCGCATCGGGTGGTGGTGATGCGCTCGGGCCGCATCACCGGCATTCTCCAGTCCAAGGAAATCAACGAGGACCAGATCGTGCGCCACGCGATGGGACTTGAAGGCAGGGCCGCAGCATGACCAGCGAAACCGCATCCGTCGCGCCCGCCCGTTCGGGCTTTCGCATCGACTTCCATATCTGGGGGCCGGTCATAGCGCTGATCGCCCTCGTCGCGCTCGGCGCATTCCTGAACCCGAATTTCCTGTCCTACGGCAACGTCACCAACGTGCTGGCGCGCTCGGCCTTCATCGGCATCATCGCGGTCGGCATGACCTTCGTCATCACTTCCGGCGGGCTCGACCTGTCGGTCGGCTCCATGGCGGCCTTCATCGCCGGCGTGATGATCCTGATCATGAACGCGCTGGTGCCGTCGATGGGCGTCGGCTGGGGCGTCATCCTGGTCGGCATGGCGGCCGCGCTCGTTGTCGGCGTCGCTGCCGGCCTCGTCAACGGACTTCTCATCACGCAGGCCCGGATCGAGGCCTTCATCGTCACGCTCGGCACGATGGGCATCTTCCGCTCACTGATCACCTGGCTGGCGGATGGCGGCACGCTGTCGCTCGATTTCGCCGTCAGGGAAGTTTACCGGCCGGTCTATTATGGCGGCATTCTCGGCGTCGCCTGGCCGATCATCGTCTTCGCACTGGTCGCGATCGTCGGCGAGATCATCATGCGCAAGACGCCGTTCGGCCGTCACTGCGCGGCGATCGGCTCCAACGAGCAGGTGGCGCGCTATTCGGCCGTCCATGTCGATCGCGTGCGGCTGATGGCCTATGTGCTGCTCGGCATCCTCGTCGGCGTCGCCACCATCATGTATGTGCCGCGCCTCGGCTCGGCCTCCAGTTCGACGGGCGTCTTGTGGGAACTGGAAGCCATCGCAGCCGTCATCATCGGCGGCACGGTGCTCAAGGGCGGCTTCGGCCGTGTCTGGGGCACGGTCGTCGGCGTGCTCATCCTCAGCCTGATCGGCAACATCCTCAATCTCGCAAACCTGGTCAGCCCCTATCTCAACGGGGCGATCCAGGGCGTGATCATCATTTTGGCCGTCGTCCTGCAACGCCAGCGCAAGGCGGAACGGTGACGGGCAAAAAAGCTCGAAAAGCAGAGCCAACCAAGGGAGAGAGACCATGAAACTGACAGCATTGGCCGGCGCGCTTGCGCTCGGCGTCGCATTTGCCAACCCGCTCCATGCGCAGGACGCCGAGTCGGCCGTGATCGGAGTGTCGATCCCGGCGGCGACGCATGGCTGGGCCGGCGGCATGAACTTCCATGCGCAGGCAACCATCGCCGCGCTCGAGGAGCGCTACGAGAATCTCGACTTCGTCCTGTCGACGGCCTCCGATCCGGGCCAGCAGGTCTCCGACATCGAGGACATGATGGCGACGCGCAACATCGACGCGCTGGTCGTGCTGCCGTTCGAATCCGAGCCGCTGACCGGCCCGGTCGCACGGGTCAAGGAAGCCGGCAAATGGGTGACGGTCGTCGATCGCGGCCTTTCCCAGGAAAACATCGAGGACCTCTACGTCGCCGGCGACAATCCGGGCTTCGGACGCGTGGCGGGCGAGTTCTTCAAGGAGCGTCTGCCCGACGGCGGCAACATCATCGTGCTGCGCGGCATCCCGACCACGATCGACAATGAGCGCGTCGCAGCCTTCGAGGCCGCGATCGAGGGATCGGGCATCGAGATCGTCGGCATGGAACACGGCAACTGGAACCGCGACGATGCTTTCGAGGTAACGCAGGACCTCCTGTCGCGCAATTCCGACGTCGTCGCCGTCTGGGCTTCGGATGACGACATGGCCGTCGGCGCCATCGAGGCGATCAACCAGGCGGGCCGCGAAGGCGAGATGTGGGTGCTTGGCGGCGCCGGCATGAAGGAGATGATCCAGCGCGTGATGGATGGCGACGAGATGGTCCCGGCCAACGTCACCTATCCGCCGGCGATGATCGGTACGGCGATCGAACTGACCGCGCTCAACTTCGTCGGCAACGCGCCGGTGTCGGGCGAGTTCATCATCGGCTCGGTGCTGATCACCGGCGACAATGCCGAGCAGTACTACTACCCGGATTCGCCGTTCTAGGCTTCCCAGGGCGGACCAGGGATGGCGGCCTCGCGAAAGCGGGCCGCCATTTTTCATGCCCGCCTCGGTTCAGCGCAGGAGCGGCGCGAAGGTCGTGACCGTCCAGATGCCCGCGCCGCAGGCGACGAGGACGAAGGCAAGCATCGGGCCGGGCGCGACATCGCGGCGATGTTTCAGGAAACCGTTCATTCAAGACCCCCGTCTTTTTCAAGACGAAGCGTCTGCCGACATGGTTAACAAATTCTTAGCCGAGGTGCGGGCGCCGCTCAATTCGTTGTGAGCGGAAGGGGAAGCCGCAATCTTGCCGACTCGCCGTGGGTATCCTCATCCGTCGACCGGCCAGCGCCAGAAATCCTGTCCCTCCTCGTTCAGGTGACGGTTCAGCACCATCTTGTGAACCTCGTCGGCGCCGTCGACGAGGCGCGCCTGGCGCGCATAGCGGTAGATCCACTCGATGGGCGTGTCCTTGGAATAGCCGCGCGCGCCGTTGATCTGGAGCGCCGTGTCGGCGGCCTGATGCAGCACGTTCGCCACCTGGATCTTGGCCATCGAGACTTCCTTGCGCGCGAAGGAGCCCTGGTCGAGCGCCCATGCGGCCTTCATCACCAGAAGCCGCGCGATCTCGATCTTCATGGCGAGGTCGCCGAGCATCAACTGCACGCTCTCGCGATCGGCAAGGCGCTGGCCGAAGCCCTCGCGGCGGGCGGCGTATTCGGTGGCGATCTCGACGCAGCGCTTCGACAGGCCCAGCCAGCGCATACAATGCGTCAGGCGCGCCGGCCCGAGCCGGATCTGGGTGACCTTGAGGCCGTCGCCCTCGTTCAGCATCACGTCTTTCGCCGGGATTTCGAGCCCGTCGAAGGTCAGTTCGCAATGGCCGCCATGTTCCTCCGGTCCCATGATCTCGATGCGGCGGTCGATCTGCCAGCCAGGCTGGTCGCGGTCGAAAAGGAAGGCGGTCAGGCCCTTGCGCGGATCGTCCGAGGTGCGGGCGAGAAGGATGAAATGCTGGGCTTCCTCCGCTCCGGTGATGAACCATTTGCGGCCGGAGACGACATAGATGTCGCCGCGCCTTTCGGCCCTGGTCAGCATCATCGACGGGTCGGAGCCCGAACCGGGCGAGGGCTCCGTCATGGCGAAGGCGGAGCGCACCTTGCCCTCGACGATGGGCTGGAGCCAGCGTTGCTTCTGGTAGGGTGTGCCGACGGCTTCCAGCACCATCATGTTGCCGTCGTCGGGCGCGGCGGAGTTGAAGACGGCGGGGCCGAAGAGCGAGCGGTTCATCGCCTCATAGCAGACCGCCATGCCCATGCGGCCGAGTTCCTGTCCGCCCGTCTCCTTCTTCAACTGGAGACACCAGAGCCCCTCGGCCTTCGCCTTTTCGCGCACGGTGTCGAGCACGTCGGTGCGGATGTTCTCATGCGCGTCGTAATTCGCGCGTTCGGCTTCGAGCGGCAGCACATGCGCGTCGACGAAGGCGGCGATGCGGCGGCGATAGTCCTCGACGCGGGGAGAGATGGTGAAGTCCATGGGAATTTCCTTGGAACGAGACGTCGGATGCTCGCGATCAACCGAAGCGGGTTCATAAAAATCGAGCGAGCGCTCGATTTATTATCGCAGACGTGCGAGATTGGCAATCCGGTCCCGTCGCGCTAATGCGGAGGCCCGCGAACTTCGCTTCACGCGTTCCTGAAAGGTCCATGCATTGTCGCCGGAGAAACGACTGGCCCACTATGGCGACTATTCGCTCGAAGCCGCAGCGGCACGCATCCTCGAGCGCCATCGCGACCGTATCCGCACGCGCAAGCCACACGTCGCCGTCGCGAAGCTTGCGAAGATCATCGAGGCGACGCTGAAGCTGTCAAACCGGCTGGGGTTCCAGGCGATGTCGCTGCGCGACCTCGCCGAAGCGGCGGGGCTGTCGATGGGCGGGCTCTATTCCTATTTCGACGGAAAGGAAACGCTGCTGGTCATGATCCTCGGCGAGGTGTCCTCGGCGGCGGAAGACCTTCTGGCCGCGGCGCCCGAGGAGGTCCGGGACGATCCGGCGGCGCATCTGCGATGGCTGATCGAGATGCACATCCTCTTGAGCGAGGCGATGCAGCCCTTTTTCGTGTTCGCCTATATGGAGGCGAAGTCGTTCCCCGCGCCGGCGCGAAAGCGTGCCATCGCCAGCGAGGCGGCAACGGAGGCCATCTTCGCCAGAGTGCTTTCGGACGGCGCGGCGCGCGGTGTCTTCAGGGTCGACGATCCGCACTTTGCCGCCGCACTGATCAAGCCCCTCTTGCAGGACTGGTATGTGAAGCGGCCGAAACATGCCCGGCGCGGCATGAGTGCCGAAGCCTATGCGCTGGGCGTCTCGGACTTCGTTCTCAAGGCGCTCGGCGCAGGCTGATGCAACCAGGCGGCCTGTGGGTCCGTCATGCGCGCCCGTACGGATCATCGCGCGGCTGCATCTCCCATCGCATCGATCCGATGGAGGGTCGCAAAACTCCGGTTTAGGGGGCTGGCGCAACGCAATTTCGTTCACATGAAAAGAATTTTCGTTGCAGTCCGGTCGCGCGAGGCGTAGCCAACACGTTCATGAGCCTCATGCCCGAACTTCTCATCGCCTTTCTCTGCCTCGCCGCCGGCGGCGTGCTCAAGGGCGCGACCGGCGCCGGTGCGCCGGTGCTGGCCGTGCCGGCGCTTGCCATGATGTTCGACGTGCGCGTGGCGGTGGTGACGATGCTCGTTCCGAACCTTCTGACCAATCTGTGGCAAGCCTGGCTGTTTCGCGGCGACCGTCTTCCCGACCGCTTCGTCGCCGCCTTCTCGCTGGCCGGCGCGCTCGGCGTCATCGGCGGGACGGTGATGCTGGCGGCGTTCTCGCCGCGCGCGCTGCTGCTGATCGTGGCGCTCGCGGTGCTGCTCTATATCGTTGCGCGCCTGGTGCGGCCCGACCTGTTGCTGAGCCGAGAAGTCGCGACCCGCCTTGCGGTCCCGGCCGGAGCGGTCGCCGGCATCCTGCAAGGCTCGGGCGGGCTGTCGGCACCGGTCTCGCTGACATTCCTCAATGCGATGGGGCTCACGCGGACGCATTTCATCTCGACCGTGTCGATCTTCTTCGCCGTGATGACGGCGGCACAGGTGCCGATGATGGGTGCGTTGGGGCTTTTGACTTGGCAGGGGCTTGCGCTTTCCTTCTTGGCCATGTTCCCGATCCTCGCCTTCATGCCGGTTGGCGCTGCCCTGGCGCGACGGTTTTCCAGACAGGCATTCGACCGGGCGATCCTCGCCTTGCTGAGCGTTCTCGCGGTCAAGCTCATCTATGATTTCGCAATCGGCTGACCGCATCGGGAACGCTTGGTCCCGAAGGAGGTTGAAGAGCGAGGAGGCCAGCGATGTCCCGATTGTTTCACGCACCCGACCCGCGCCAGCCTAACGAACCCGGTCCCGATCTGCCGCCCATGCCGTCGCCACCGATCGAGGAGCCGGAGCCCGACAGATTGCCGGACGAGGCGCCCAATCCCAACCCGGACGAGCAGGACGACCCGCCGCTTCATGCCTGACGGGATCGATGCGGCATTCTTCGACAGGCATCCGGTGGACGTCGCGCGCGACCTGATCGGTGTGCGCCTCGTCGCCGCAGTCACGGGCGGGGTGATCGTCGAAACGGAAGCCTATGCGAGGGACGATCCTGCCTCGCACAGTTTTCGGGGACCTACTTTGCGCAACGCCGCGATGTTCGGGCCTGCCGGAACGGCCTATGTCTATCGATCCTACGGCCTGCACTGGTGTCTCAACATCGTGTGCGTGCCCGGCAGCGCGGTGCTCCTGCGGGCGATCGAGCCCGATTGCGGCCTCAATGCTATGCGGACGCGGCGCGGGCAGCAAGCCGAACGGCTGCTTTGCGCCGGTCCGGGGCGGCTTGCGCAGGCGCTCGGCGTCGATGCGAGCTGGAACGGACGTCCGCTTTGCGATCTCCTGACACGAAAAAGCCGGCCTGTTCTGGTGACGGGCCGGCGTGTGGGAATCTCGAAAGCGGTCGATCTCGAATGGAGGTTCGGTGCCGCGGGGTCGCCCTTTCTCAGCCGGCCGTTCCCGCCCTCGCCTATTCCCCGTCCTTGACCTCGACCTCGGGGCGGTCGCCGCCGCTCACCTGTTCCTCGTGCCAGACACCGTCGCGATCCTGGTATTCGATCGCTTCGTCCCTGCCGCCAAGCTGCTGCTCGGCAGCCGCTTTTTCCGCGGCGGCGCGCGCGGCGTCATGTGTGGGATACGGCTCGGAGAAAACGTCTCCGAGCTTGTAGGCCCAACCGCCATCATGCTCGACGACCTCGTAGACCAGTTTGGTCACGACCGGCCTCCGGCCGTGCGGGCACGCCGGGTTCCGCGATCCGTGCGGGTGCGGGTGTCGGACAGAAGCGCGCGCGTCCCGCTTTCGCCTTCGAGCGGGGCATACATGCGGTAAAGCGTATAGGCGCCGAGCGCCATGAGCATCAAACGGATCATCTGGACAGTCTCTCCTTCGGGGCGGGCTGCGCTTTCAGCGCGATCTGGGCAGACAACAGCCAGACCCTGTTACTTGTTCCGCCCCGCCGTCGCGTATCAGGGGTCGGTATAGGAGCGGACCGACAGTTCCAGCCCGTCCGGCTCCCGCGCGAAGACGAGCGCACCCCGGCGCGTCGACCCGGCGGGGACATAGTCGAAGGTCAACTCGCTCGTCTCCCCCGCACCGACCTCCCCGCGCAACATCACGTCGGCTGCGGTCTTGTCGCCGACATTGCGCAGCGTGACCCGCACATGCCACCCGCCGGAGCCGGCCAGAACGTCGTCGATCGCGATCTCAAAGTCCGGCGGGCCGTCGGCCTCGGTCATGGCGGTGACGGCGAGATAGGCAACCAGCGCCAGCACGCCGAGCGCCGAAGCCGCGCCGATGATCCATTCGGCCGGGTGCGGCGCCCGGTTGACGGGCAGATTTTCGGTCTGCGGTTCCTCGCTCACGACGTCCTCACAGGATCAGACGGGCGGCGGCGGCACCGATGGCGCTCGGAAAGGCCAGAACCACCACCGCCATCGCCACCATCTCGATGGCGAGTCCCTCCGTCCGGCCGAACACCCAGAGCAGGAACAGCGAAATCAGTGCCGCGATCGCATAGCCGGGGAGAGTGAAACGCAAGAGGGCGCTCCACCACGGCGTGTCCTGCGACAGTTCGCTGCCGCCCTTGAATTCGACCGCGAAGACGAAACCGTGCATCGCCGCGATCGAAATCGCCATGAGGGCGATGCCGTGCCATTCGGTCATCAGATAGGAAATCAGGATCATCTCCTCGGTCGGAGCCAGATTGAAGCCGAGGAAAAGCGCGCCCACCATCATCAGGAAAAGCTCGCCCGCATAGGTCTCCTCGCGATCGCCCAGCGTTTCGTCGGCGCCGCTGCGAAGCTGGCTGCGTGCGAGCAGGGCGCCGATCGCCGCCGGCACCGACTGGATCGCGATCTTGCCGATGATCTCGTCGACCGACATGCCAGGCGCGAGCACGCCAAGCGCCGTCAGGACGACGGCGCTGGTGAACGCGGCGATGCCGAAGGCGAAAAACGCATCCATCGCCGTTTCGGCCAGCTTGCGGCGCCTGCCGATGCCGATGACATGGGAAAGCCCGACAAGAAGCGGAACGGCGACTGCGACGAGAACGGCGATGCGCCACGCCTGCACCGTGTAGGCGAGCTGCCACATTTCCATCGTCATCAGCATGGGCAGGGAAAAGACCAGCGCGCCGCCGATGGCACGGCCGGCATCGCGCAGGAGAGCAGGGGTTTGCGGAGCAAAACGGCCATGGCCGGTCATGGCCGGATCTCCGGGTTCTGCCGCAAGGGAAACGGCGCAAAGCAGCCATTCGACGCCCGGAAATGGCCTTGGAATCGCCCCATGAGTCTCAAGCTCTGGTCAAACCCGCCCGCCAGTTCACTCCCCCGTGAAAACGCAGTCGTAAACATCCAGTTAACCGGGGTCTTCAGGAAATGTTCCATATCAACACCGCGCGCGCCGCCACCTTGTCCCGCGCGGCGCTCATCGCATCGCTCATCGGCCTGTCGGGCTCGTTTGCCCACGCGGACGAAAAGATGGAGGTGTTGCAGACGATCACCGGCTCCGCGTCCTGGTATGGCGGCAAGTTCCACGGCCGGACCACGGCCAATGGCGAACGCTACAACATGCATGAAATGACCGCGGCGCATAGAACGCTGCCCTTCGGCACGAAGGTTCGCGTCATCAACGAGCGCAACGGCAAGGCGGTCGTGGTGCGCATCAACGATCGCGGGCCGTTCGTCGGCAAGCGCGTCATCGACCTGTCGCGCGGCGCGGCCCAGGCCGTCGGCATGATCGACCAGGGCGTGGCGCGCGTGAAGCTGGAAGTCCTCTGAGGCTTACCGGTCGTTCGAAGCGATCTGAAGCGTCTCGTTTTCGTCCGAGGTCTGGAACATGCGCTGGACGGTCGTCATGACCAGCCATTCGGCATAGCCGACCGCAGCGAAATCCTGCTCGCCGGACCGCGAGAAGTCGATCTCCTCGCTCGCATCGGGCAGGAAGTTCGCGCCGACGACGCGGACATCGCGCCGGCCATCGGGGATTTCCTGCGCGCTGGTGGAGATCTGAACGACTTCGCGCTGTGGCAGGGGCGCAGCGGCCCTGACGCTCGCCTCCATCGCCGGGCGGGGAGCGGGAACCGGACCGAGATCGGGAAGGCTGACCGCGCCGGCGACTGCGGGCAGCGCGATCGCCGATGCCAGTGCGAGGGCTGCAAGCTTTGCAAGACGGTTCGTCGGGATCATCGGTCGGCCTTCCAGTCGGGGCGCTGCCATCGGGCAGCCATCTTCTGGCCGGGAAAACGCCCGACCCCCTTCGCGGTTCCACCGAAATCACGATAGGTTTCCAAATGAGACGCCAAGGCGTTCAGCCCGCCTTGCGCGCGTCCTCCAAATGGACCCCGGCCTGCGCGACATAGAAATCGAGGCATTCGGGATTGGCCATCGTCTCGCGCGAGATGATCCTTTCGATCGGATGGCCGAGAAACAGCCGGCGGATCGGGACTTCCTGCTTCTTGCCCGAAAGCGTGCGCGGGACGGCGGGCGCCTCGATCACCCGGTCGGGCACGAAACGGGGCGACACGGCCCGGCGGATCGCGTCCTTGATGCGCGCGGCGTCGGCCACCTCGCCCGGACGCGGGACGACGAAAAGCAGCATCTCGCTTTGCCGGCCGAGATATTCGAGGTCGATCAGCATGGAATCGAGGATTTCCGGCAGATCCTCGACGGCGGCGTAGATCTCGCTCGTGCCGATCCGCAGGCCGTGGCGGTTGATGGTCGCGTCCGAGCGTCCATAGATGACGCAGCTTCCGTCCTCGCCGATCGACAGCCAGTCGCCGTGGCGCCAGACGCCGGGGAACATGTCGAAATAGGAATCGCGATAGCGCTTGCCGTCGGGATCGTTCCACAGGAATACCGGCATTGACGGGAAGGGCCGCGCGCAAACGAGGTCGCCGACCTCTCCAATGAGGCTTTCGCCGGCCTCGTTCCATGCCTCGACGCGGGCGCCGAGCTGGCGGCACTGCATCCGGCCGGGCACCAGCGGCAGTTCGCGGTTGCCGGCGATCCAGAGGCCGCAAATGTCGGTGCCGCCGGAAATGTTCGACCACCAGATGTCGGGACGTCCCATCCGCGCGAAGGCTTCGGTGCCCCAGTTCTGGACGGCCTCCGGCAATGGCGAGCCGGTCGAGCCGAGCGCGCGCACGGCCGAAAGGTCGCCGGCGGCCGCCGGATCGACGCCCGCCTTCATGCAATTGCCGAAAAAGGCGGCGCCGGCGCCGAACATGGTGACGCGCGTTTCGGCGACGAATCGCCAGAGCGTGCTCCAGTCCGGTGCGTCGCGGCTGCCGCTGGGCGAGCCGTCGAACAGGCAGATCGTGGTGCCGCCGAGAAGACCGTTGACCTGGCAGTTCCACATGATCCAGCCGGTGCTGGAATACCAGTGAAACCGCTCTCCCAGCGAATTTCGGACGTAGCTCGGGCCGATGTCGAGATGCTTGAGCGCGGCATATACGGCAAGGATGATGCCGCCATGGCTGTGGACGAGCGCCTTCGGTTTGCCGGTCGTGCCGGAGGAATAGACGATCCAGAGCGGATGATCGAAGGGCAGGAATTCGGGCTGGAAGGACGCCGTTTCGGCATCGTCGCGCGCAAGAGCCTCGCCGAGCGACAGATCATGCGTCAGCTTTGTGGACGCATGGCCGCTTTCCTTGAGGATGAGCTTCGGCCGGCTGGTGAGCGCGGCGTGGATTTCCTCGATCTCGCCCGAACGATCAAGCGAGCGGCCGGCATAGAAAACGCCGTCGGCGGCGATCAGCACCTTCGGTTCGATTTGCTGGAAGCGATCGATCACCGCGCGCGTGCCCATGTCCGGCGCACAGACGCTCCAGATCGCCCCGATCGACGCGGTGGCGAGGAAGGCGATGACGGTTTCCGGCACGTTGGGCAGATAGGCCGCTACGCGGTCGCCCTTGCCGACGCCCATCCTGCGCAAGGTCGCGGCGAGCGAGGCCGTCCGGCGCTTCATCTCCGACCATGACATCTCGGTGCGATTGCCGCGCTCGTCGGCAGCCACGATCGCCGGCTGGGCGGCTTCATCGGCGGCCTCGCAATGGCGGAACACCTGATGGGCGTAGTTGACGCTCGCGCCGGGAAACCAGACCGCGCCGGGCATCCGGTCCTCGGCGAGCACCGCCGAATGCGGTGTCGGGGAATGAACGCCGTCATGCTCCCAGATCGACTGCCAGTAGGCGTCGATGTCGGTCGTCGACCATTCCCACATGGCCTGATAGTCGGCAAAGGAGAGCCCATGCCTTTCCTTCAGCCAATCGCGATAGATGGCCATCAGCGGCCGAAAGGGTGCAGTCACGGCGATCCTCCCTGATCGCCGCGAACATTAGGGACCAGGATCTAATTTTGCCAGAGGGCGTGATCGGGGGAATCGTCGAATTCTGCCCGCCGGGCCGGAACGATCGGCGTCCTCGAGCATTCCTGCCCGTGGGCCTGCTCGCACGAGCGCTTGTGCCTGTGCGCATTGACAAGACGGAGCCAGGGAATGCCACCAGCGGCCGGTGAACTGAACCGATCGTCTGATCTTTCAAGCTCGGAAATGTCGCGCCGCGACGTCGTCGATCTGATACCCGCCTTGCGCGCCTTCGCGCGGACCTTCCATCGTGACGTCAGCGACGCCGACGACCTCGTGCAGGAAACGCTGACGAAGGCGATCGCCAACATCCACCAGTTCCAGCCGGGAACCGCCATGAAATCGTGGCTCTTCACGATCATGCGCAACAGCTTCTACACAAAGATTCGCAAGGCCGGGCGCGAGGCGCCCGCGCTCGCCGACGACGCGGCTGGCCGCCCTGCGGTCCTCGCCACACAGGAGTGGTCGGCGCGCGGGCATGAAATCCGCGGTGCGCTGGAACGGCTGCCCGAACAGCAGCGCGAAGTCATCATGCTGATCGGCGTGCTCGGCGTTTCCTATGAGGAGGCAGCGCAGATCTGTGGCTGCGCGATGGGCACGATCAAGAGCCGGCTGAACCGTGCCCGTGCGCGTCTGCTCGTCGAAATCGGCGAAACCGACGCCCGCGCATCGGTGGAGGCGGACGCCCATCTGCCTTCGACCAGCCCAGTCAGGACGCCGTCCTATGGCTGACCATCGGGCCGGACCTTCGTCGTCCTATTTGGAGGTCGGGGCCGGTGCCTGCTCGTGCAGGCGCGCCGCAACGGGTTTTGCGGGCACGGGGGCTTCGAGCCCGAGATAGGCAGGATTGAACTCCGCGATTTCGGCCAGTCCCTGCCAGTCGAGGATCTCGATCCAGTAATTCGACCAGGCGATCACGCCGTCATGGCGCAGTTCCTTCAGGACGCGGTTGACGTGAACCGGCGACAGGCCGAGCACGTCGGCCAGTTCGTTCTGCGTCAGCGGAAGGTGAAAGGCCGAGCGTTCGCTGCGTCCCACGGCAGACAGGCGCACCATCAATTCGCAGAAGAGATGCGCCATCTGCCCCTTGGCCGAGCGACGGCCCATCGACACCAGCCACTCCCGCTGGATCGCGGCCTCGATCGAGGTTTCGGTCCACAGCAGATGGGTCGCCGAAGGGTCCACCTCGCAGACGCGGCGCAGCTGCTCGTGCTCGATGACGACGGTTCTGCAATTCGTCACGGCGACGACGCCGAAATCGCGCCGCGGCACCAAGAAGCTCGACAGGTCGAGGAAATCGCCGGGAACGAGCAAGGTGGTGATCTGTCGCCGCCCGCTCGAAAGCAGCTTGTAGCGGGCGGCCAGCCCCTCGGTCAGAAGCATCACATTGGCCGACCGGTCGCCTTCGCGCGTCAGATCCTGATCCTGGCTGAAATGGCGATCGCGCAAGCCAAGCTGCGCCAAACCTGAGATCGGCGCGCAATCATGGCCCCGCCGGCCGAATTTCAAAAGAAGAACATCGAGCAAAATGAGATCCGGCCGCCCACAATCAAAGCCCTGCGACACCATTGCGCAGGACGGCTCTTCGCTTTAGCGAAGTCTGAATGAACAGGCTTTCACATTTGTTAGTCGATACTCAACTATTCGGCTTCGGAGCGGGATCGCCAAACAGTTATCTCAAGTCGTTCAGTTTTGTCATCGCCACCGGTGTCGGTCATGTCATGGCCCGGCAGCTTTCCGCGCATTTCCGGCACGCGGCGACGCATTCGTCCATGGCGCCGATTCGCTCGCAGTCTTGCGCACATTCGCTACAGATCTCGGCGCATTCCGCGCAGAGATGAGCGTGATGGGGCGAGCCGATCAGCATGAAATGCGCCGACATCCGGCAGATCTCCGCGCACGCCATCATCAATGTGAAGTGCTTCTTTTCGGTATGGGCGCCGCCCATTTCCAGGCAATGGCCCATCGCCATCGACAGGCAGGTCGAATAGCAGGCCAGGCAGTCGTTGATGCAGCGCTGCATCCGCGCGTCGATATGGTGCATGTTCATGCTCCCTCGGTTTGCGATCGTCATGGGGGTGCAATCCATGCCCGCCCGCAAATGTTCCGACGGTCGAAGGCGAACCTTTCGAGCGCTCTGCCGTTTTAGCAACTGATGATGAAACACATCCGGCATTGGAGAACCGACCCATGGACGCGCTGATCCGCAAGCTCGAGCATTTCAGCCAGTTCACCGAAGAAGAAGTTCAGGCGCTGTCGACGCTTTCCGACCTGCCCGTCATCGTCGGTCCGCGCCAGGACATCATCCGCGAAGGCGACAATCCCAACGGGGTCAATCTCATCGTCGAGGGCTATGCGATCCGCTATAAGGCGCTGCCGGACGGCCGTCGCCAGATTCTCGGTTATTTCGTCGCCGGCGACATCTGCGACCTGCGCGTCTTCGTGCTGAAGCGCATGGATCATTCGATCGCCGCGCTGACGCAGGTTGCCGTGCGCGTCATTTCCGAACAGCGCATCCTCGACATGACGGACCGCTACCCCCGCATCATGCGCGCCCTGTGGTGGGCGACGCTGGTCGAGGAATCGATCAGTCGCGAATGGCTCCTGAGCATGGGACAGCGCAGCGCAGCCGAACGGATCGCCCACCTTTTCTGCGAAATCCATCGCCGCGCGCGCATCGTCGGTCTGGTAGATGGCAACAGCGTGCCACTGCCGCTGCGCCAGACTGACCTCGCCGAAATGTCTGGGCTTTCCGTCGTCCACGTCAACCGCGTGCTTCAGGAACTGCGCAAGAGACGGCTGATCACCTTCGACGGGCAGATGCTGACGATCCTCGACGTCGACCAGCTCGAAGCCTTCGCTCTTTTCGATCCGCTCTACCTTCATCTGGACGAAGGCAAGGGTATGGTTTCGTCGCGCCAGCCCATCGTGGCGACTGGCGGGTGAGCCCGGCTTTACCGATGGCGATTTTGTGGCGGCAAGGGAACGAAGGTCACATTCGCGTGTTGATCGACAGCAACTGAACGCTTGGGAGCACAATAATGCACGGCATCATCTATCTCGTCGGCCTCGTCGTGGTCGTCTTGTTTCTCCTGTCCCTTCTCGGCCTGCGCTAGGCGCCTACCCGGAGACGTCCCATGAATCCTGATTACGGCGCGGCTCCCACGCCGCCCGTCGGCGCGACCGCAATCGCGACCGGCGACGAAAAATCCTATGTCGACTGGGCTGCCATCATCGGCGGCGCGGTTCTGGCTTCCGCCATTTCCTTCGTTCTTCTCGCTTTCGGCTCGGCGCTCGGACTGACCTTCAGTTCCGCCTATGAAGGGTCGGGCATGTCGCTCGTCGGCTTTGCCATCGCCGCCGCGCTCTGGCTTTTGTGGGTGCAGGTGTCGTCCTTCATGGCGGGCGGCTATCTGACGGGCCGGCTGCGGCGGCGCAACTATGACGCGACCGAGGACGAGTCCGACATTCGCGACGGCTCGCACGGCCTTCTGGTCTGGGCGCTCGGCGTGCTCGTCGGCGCGGTGCTGGCCTTCTCCAGCGCATCCGCCATTCTCGGCTCGGCGACCAACGCCGTCGGCAGCGCCGTCGGCGGTGCTGCCTCCGGAGCGGCGACGCTGGTCGAGGAAATCGACCCCAATGCGCTCCTGACCGATCGTCTGCTGCGGCCCGGCACCGCGACCGACACGGCCAATGAGGAACTGCGCTCGGAAGTCGGCCGCATTCTCGTCACCGCCGTGACGGAAGGCGAACTTGCCGAAGCCGACCGCGCCTATCTGGCCAGCGTCGTCGCCGCCCGCACCGGCGTCGAGGAAGCCGAGGCGCAGGCCCGCGTCGACGAGGTCTGGGCGCAGGCCCAGCAACTGGAGGCCACCGCCCGCGAAACGGCCGATCAGGCGCGCCGCATTGGCATGATCGCCGCTTTCATCACCGCCGCCTCGCTGCTGATCTCCGCCGCTGCCGCCTATTTCGGCGCCGTGCTGGGCGGCAATCACCGCGACAAGCAGACCGTGATCCAGGGCTGGGTCCGTCCCTGGTGAGGCGACACGTTTCGCTTTTGTGACAAAACGCCGTCCCGGTTCGCCGGGGCGGCGTTTTTCTATTCGACGAAGCCGATGAACCGGCCGGCGAAGAGAACGCCGAGCCAAAGGACGAGGGAGAGCGCCGCCAGTCCGCGTCCCGCGCGCGGCGACCGCAGGATCGCGAAGAGCGCGGCATTGATCCCGGCGACGAAGAGAAGCGCCATCTTGATGCGAAAGGCGGGGTTTGCGGCATAGGTCGTCGCCTGGATCGCGAACATCGGCAGGCCGGTCAGGACGGCGCCGGCAAAGCCGGTCAGCGCGAGGCGGCGGAAAACGCGCATCGCCGCATCTTCCGGCAGGCTGGCGAAGGCACCGAGGATGCGCAGGTCCAGCAGCAGGATCGAGACGATCAGCGTGCCGACCGACAGGACGTGCAGCCCATTCACGACCGGATAGGCGTAGAACGAGACTTTCAGCGCCTCGACGGGCGCGAGCGTCTCCAGTGCGGAAAGCAATTTCACGCGTCAGGCCGGCGGAAGCCTGCGCGGATAGACGTCATAGGTCTCTTCGCCGACGATGACCCGGACGGCCTTGAACACCCGCTTATCGGGATCGAGCGAGCGATGGCCGACGACGGTCGCCTCATCGCCGGTCGACACGGCCTCTTCGGTGAAGCCCGAACGCGCCGTGGCCGCGGGCGGAGCGAGTTCGACCGTCCAGACCTCGCCCTCGACTTCGAGTTCCAGCCGCGCATGAGGATTGCCGACGAAGACGGAACGGACCGTCCCGGTGAGTTCGGAGAATTCCTCTTCGGCCCAGGACCAGCCGTGATGGGCGATGGCGGGCGGGATCGCGCCCGCCGCAAGGGCGCCTGCGAGGATGCAGGCACGCAGGAATGAGTGTCGCATGATCGACCTCCTTCGAATGGTCACGCTTAACCTAGGTCCGCCGTCACCCGCGTCCATGGGCTGCACTTCACGATGGAGAGAGCGCCTGCCTTGACTCCGTCGCATTTTTGCGGTCAAAAGCCGCCAGTTTCCGCGACGAGTGACCACTCCGAGCAGCCGACCAGGACACTTTTCCTTGAGAAAAGGCCGATCCCGGAGGTCAACACCCGGCAGCGCCATGCGCCCCCGGGTGTCGTTCCGCTTTGGACCGTTGGGATTTGCCGCGGCACGCATTACCTCTCGGGCGATGATGCACGAGACATGAAGGACGGCGGATGTTTGAATCACTTCAGGAGCGGCTCGGCTCCATCCTGAACGGCCTGACGGGCCGCGGCGCGCTTTCCGAGGCGGATGTCTCGGCGGCGCTGCGCGAGGTTCGCCGTGCGCTGATCGAGGCGGACGTCGCGCTCGAGGTCGTCCGTTCCTTCACCGACAAGGTCAAGGCGAAGGCCGTTGGCGCGGAAGTGCTGAAGTCGATCAAGCCCGGCCAGATGGTCGTCAAGATCGTCCATGACGAACTGGTCGAGATGCTGGGCGCGGAAGGCGCGACCATCGATCTGAACGCGCCGGCGCCGGTCGTCATCATGATGGTCGGCTTGCAGGGCTCGGGCAAGACGACGACCTCGGCCAAGATCGCCAAGCGGATGACCGCGCGCCAGGGCAAGAAGATCCTGATGGCCTCGCTGGACACGCGCCGCCCGGCCGCGCAGGAGCAGTTGCGCCAGCTCGGCGAGCAGACTCAAGTTCCCACTCTGCCGATCGTTAGCGGCCAGTCGCCGGTCGACATCGCGCGGCGCGCCGTGCAGGCGGCAAGGCTCGGCGGTCATGACGTCGTCATCCTCGACACCGCCGGCCGCACCCATATCGACGAGCCGCTGATGGCGGAGATGGCCGAGATCAAGGCCGTCGCCAAGCCGCACGAAATCCTGCTGGTCGCGGATTCGCTAACCGGCCAGGACGCCGTCAACCTGGCGCAGAATTTCGACCAGCGCGTCGGCATCACCGGCCTCGTTCTGACCCGCATGGACGGCGACGGGCGCGGCGGCGCGGCCCTGTCCATGCGCGCCGTCACCGGCAAGCCGATCAAGCTGATCGGCACCGGCGAAAAGATGGATGCGCTGGAGGAGTTCTACCCCAAGCGCATCGCCGACCGCATCCTGGGCATGGGCGACATCGTCTCGCTCGTCGAGCGCGCATCCGAGACCATCGACGCCGAAAAGGCGCAGGCGATGGCCAGGAAGATGCAGGCCGGCAAGTTCGACCTCGACGACCTCGCCGACCAGCTTCGCCAGATGCAGAAGATGGGCGGCATGGGCGGGATCATGGGCATGATGCCCGGCATGAGCAAGATGAAGGACCAGATCGCGACCGCCGGTTTCGACGACAAGACCTTCGCGCGCCAGATCGCCATCATCCAGTCGATGACGAAGGCCGAACGCTCCAATCCCGACCTCTTGAAGCATTCGCGCAAGAAGCGCATCGCCGCCGGCTCGGGCACCGATGCCGCCGCGATCAACAAGCTTCTCAAGATGCACCGCCAGATGGCCGACATGATGAAAGCCATGGGCGGCAAGGGCAAGGGCGGCGGCATGATGCGCGGCCTGATGGGCGGCATGGCCTCCAAGATGGGTCTTGGGGGCATGGGCGGCCTCGGCGGTCTTGGGGGCGGCGGAATGCCGGATCTGTCGAAGATGGACCCCAAGCAGCTCGAAGCCTTGCAGAAACAGGTTCAGGCTTCCGGTCTCGGCAAGGGCCTGCCGGGCGGGTTGCCGGGTCTGGGCGGCGGTGGCCTTCCGGGGCTCGGCGGCCTTCCGGGCCTGCCGAAGAAGAAGTGAGGACGATCATGACGCAAGACGACGCCGCGCGGGCGCGCGACCTCCTCGCCGGCTACCGCGCCTCGATCGACAATATCGATGCCGCGCTGATCCACATGCTCGCCGAGCGCTTCCGCTGCACGCAGGCGGTGGGCAGGCTGAAGGCCGAGCACGGCCTGCCGCCGGCCGACCCGGCGCGCGAGAAAACCCAGATCGAAAGGCTGCGCCGGCTTGCCGACGACGCCAATCTCGACCCCGATTTCGCGGAGAAGTTTTTGAACTTCATCGTCCGCGAAGTCATCCGCCATCACGAGGCGATCGCCTCTGAGAAACACGAAAACGCTTGAGACCACTTTTCCAGGAGAACTGAAATGGCACTGAAGATTCGTCTGTCCCGCGCGGGCTCCAAGAAGCGCCCCTATTACCATGTCGTCATCGCCGACGTTCGCGCGCCGCGCGACGGCCGCTTCATCGAGCAGGTCGGTTCGTGGAACCCGACGCTGCCCAAGGATGGCGAACGCGTGAAGCTCAACAACGAGCGCATCCAGCATTGGCTCGACCACGGCGCCCAGCCGACCGACCGTGTGCTGCGCTTCCTCGACCAGGCCGGCATCGTCAAGCGCGAAGCCCGCAACAACCCGAAGAAGGCCGAGCCGGGCCAGAAGGCTCAGGAGCGCGTCGCCGCCCAGAAGAAGGCCGAGGAAGACGCCGCCGCCAAGAAGGCTGCCGACGAGGCTGCCGCAGCCGAGGCTGCCAACGCTCCGGCCACTGAGGAGACTTCGGAAGAAGCCGCTTCGTAAGATCTGGTTTCAGGAAGTCGCCCAAGCTCCGCCGGTTTCGCCGGCGGGGCTTTTGTTTGCGCGGCCGCGCATTTTTTCGAAATTGCCGCAGCGAAATCTGTCGGCTACGCCTGTCGTCGTTCGTCTTTTGATCAAGCGCGCGAGGCCAGGACATGCTCTACGCCATTCTTTGTTACAACCACGAAGACACGGTCGGCCAGTGGACCAAGGAAGAGGACGACGCCGTCATGGCGCGCCTCGACGCCGTGCTCCAGCCGGTCGAGCGGTCCGGCAGGCTCGGCCCGGTCGCGCGGCTGCTGCCGACGACGGCGGCCACGACGCTGCGCAAGGCTGGCGGCGAACCGCTCGTCATCGATGGCCCGTTCGCCGAGACCAAGGAACAGTTCCTCGGCTTCTATCTCGTCGATTTCGACAATCTCGATGAGGCGCTCGCCTTCTCGAAGGACCTCGCCGAAGCCAATCCCGGCGGCGGCTCCTATGAAATCCGCCCGGTCGGCTACATGCGCGAGCGGGACAAGGACATGCACGCTTCATGACCGACGCCCGCGCCCTCGAAACGCTCATATCCGCCGCCCGCCCGCAGGCGGTCGGCGCTCTCTTGCGCTATTTCCGCGACCTCGACCGCGCGGAAGAGGCGTTTCAGGAGGCGTGTCTGAGGGCGCTGAAGAACTGGCCGAAGAACGGCGCCCCACGCGATCCGGCCGCGTGGCTGATCTTCGTCGGGCGCAATGTCGGCATCGACGCGGTGCGGCGCGACAAGCGCCTCGTTGCGCTGCCTGAAGAGCCGGTGCTGTCCGATCTCGACGACGTCGAGACGCCGCTTGCCGACCGGATCGACCATGGCGACTATCGCGACGACATATTGCGCCTGCTTTTCGTGTGCTCCGACCCGGCGCTGCCGGCCGAGCATCAGGTGGCGCTGGCGCTGCGCATCGTCTCGGGCCTCACCGTGCCGCAGATCGCGCGCGCCTTCCTCGTCTCGGAAGCGGCGATGGAACAGCGGATCACCCGCGCCAAGGCGAAGATCGCCGCGTCGGGCCGCCAGTTCGAGACGCCGGACGCCGTCGCGCGGTCGAGCCGTGTCGGCGCGGTCGCGGCGATGATCTATCTCGTCTTCAACGAAGGTTATTCCTCCCGGCCGGGCGCGAGCGAAGCGGCGTCCGTTCTGTGCGAGGAAGCGATCCGGCTCGGCCGGCTGCTGCTGCGCATCTTCCCGACCGAGCCGGAAATCATGGGGCTGCTGGCGCTGATGCTGCTTCAGCAGTCGCGTGCCGCCGCGCGAATCGATGGGGCGGGCGGAATCGTCCTTCTCGACGATCAGGACCGTTCGCGCTGGAACGCCAAGATGATCGGCGAGGGGCTGGCGCTCGTGGACAAGGCGTTCCGGCACCGCCAGCCCGGAAGCTACCAGATCCAGGCGGCAATCGCCGCGCTCCACGCGCGCGCGACGACGGCCGGGGAAACCGACTGGCGAGAGATCGAACTTCTCTACCGGATACTGGAGCGTATCGAACCATCGCCGGTCGTCACGCTCAACAGGGCCGTCGCGGTGGCGAAGATGGACGGTCCGCAGGCCGCGCTCGAGCTGATCGAGCCGCTCGGCGACCGGCTGGCGGGCTATTTCAACTATCACGGCCTGCGCGGCGGGCTGCTTCTCGAACTCGGCCGCTGCCGCGAGGCGCGCGAGGCGTTCGACCGCGCCATCGCGCTCGCGCGCAATCCGGCCGAGGCCGCCCATATCCGCAGCCATCTCGACCGGATGCAGGCGCAGGCCGGCTAGTTTTTTCGGTTTGCCATGTCGGTTCCGGCGGCGTCGAAACGTCCTTGGACCAGACACCACGAAGGAGATCGCCATGACCCCGGAACCCAAAGCCGAAACCGAACACGAACTCGTCCTCACCCGCCTTCTCGCCGCGCCGCGCGACAAGCTCTTCCGCTGCTGGACCGACGCCGACCTCCTGCCGAAATGGTTCGTTCCGGCGCCGTGGACGATTGCGAAGGCCGAGGTCGACGTCCGTCCGGGCGGGCGGTCCTTCATCGTCATGCGCGACCCGGACGGAAACGAATATCCCAATGACGGCGTCTATCTGGAGATCGTGCCGAACGAGAAGATCGTCTTCACCGATGCCTATACGCAAGGCTGGGTGCCGTCGCAAAAGCCGTTCTTCACCGGCATCGTCACGTTGGCCGATGAGGGTGGCCGGACACGCTACACGGCGCGGGCGCGCCATTGGCGGGCCGAAGACAAGGAGACCCATGAGAAGATGGGTTTCCACGAGGGCTGGGGCATTTGCGCCGACCAGCTCGAGGCGCTCGCCAAAACACTCTGACCTACAACAGCCATTCGATGCGCAGACGCTTCAGGATGCCGATCGCCAGCCGGTCGCGCAGCCCCATGCCGGGCTCGCGCCGGAGCGGTGTCGACAGGTCCGGGCGTTTCCAGACCAGTCCGCGACGGTCGGACAACGCCACCTCATAGGCATTGTCCGGCACCACGTCGTCGAAAGCGTCGGCGACGAGGCCGGCCAGCGTCGGCGAATCGATCACGATGCCCATCTCCGTGTTCAGATCGATCGAGCGCGGATCGAAATTGAACGAGCCGACGAACAGCCGCTCGCGGTCGACCGCGAAGGTCTTGGCGTGGAGGGTCGACGCCCCGGCGCGAAGGGCAGATGCCGAACTGCTTCCGGAGCCGCGCAGGCGGCTCGAGACGCCGAGCCGGGAACCCTTGCGGCGTTCCTTGCGCGATGGAGCGCGGCGGGAGCTGTCGCACATTTCATACAGCCGGACCCCGGCGCGCAGCAATTGCCGCCGATAAGGCGCATAGCCGGCATGGACCGCGCCGACATCCGTCGCCTCATAGGCGTTGGTGAGAATCGAGACCTTGACGCCGCGGGCACGCAAGGCACGCAGATTGGCGACGCCGCGCTTTCCGGGCACGAAGTATCCCGCGATGATGGCGAGTTCGCGCTTCGGCGCGCCGATCGCGTTTTCAAGCAGACCGGAAAGCCGCACCTCGCCGCCCGCGCCCTTCCTGCGATGGCCGAGCGCCTTGCCGGGGTCGTCGTGCAGAAGCGTCACCTTCGCCCATTCCATCGGCAGTCGCGCCTCGGCGAGCTGGCGCACGATTTCGAGGTCGCGGACCGCCTTCAGGAAGCGCCGCGCGGTCGGATCGCGCTCGACGATGGAACTGCGCCTGCGCAACCGTCGCAGATGACGCGGCCCGACCCGGCGCAGAAGCAGCCGCGCGGGAAAGGATGACGCGGCATTCCAGTAATCCTCGAATTGCGCCGCAACCTCGCCGACGACCGGGCCGATGGCGAGCACGTCGAGATCGGCGAAGAGCGGACCGTCGGCGACGCCGAAATATTCGTCGCCGATATTGCGGCCGCCGATCACGGTCGCCTGTCCGTCGACGGTGAAGCTCTTGTTGTGCATCCGCCGGTTCAGGCGCTGGAAATCGAAGAGGTAGCCCAGCACCTTGGGCCAGCGGAGGGGAAAGGGATTGAACAGCCGCACCTCCACGCGCGGATGCCGGTCGAGCGCGAACAGCACCTGGTCGAGCCCGTCGATGCCGTTGTCGTCGAGGAGAAGCCGCACGCGAACGCCGCGCTCGGCGGCGTCGAGCACCTCTTCCAGAAGCATGGTGCCGGTGCGGTCGCCGCGCCAGATGTAATATTGCAGGTCGAGCGTCTTTTCGGCCTGGCGTGCGAGCGACATGCGGGTGGCGAAGGCTTCCGAGCCGTCGGCGAGCAGATGGACACCGGAAAATCCGCGGTGGGCCTCGACCGCCGGGCGCGTCATGCGGGCAAGCGTCGTGTCGGACAGGTCGAGCGCCGGCGCCGGCGCGGGCAGGGCGCGCTGCGGCAAGCTGAATGCGCGGCGCAGGGCGGCGGCCGTGACGAGGGCCGCGCCGAGGGCCAGCAATTTTCCGCTTGCGCGCATTCATTTCTCCAATCGCGGCTGTACAATCGCTGCGTCGCCACCCGGTTCCGTACCGCCTGCCCCGGCATGGGCGAAGTTTTTCGCCATCGCGATGTCGGCACGGTCGACCGCCGTTCGTCATAGTGCCGAACCAACCCGAAAAGGAGACTTCCCATGAGCTATGTCGATGGATTCCTGCTTTCCGTCCCGAAGGCCAATCTCGAAACCTACAAGAAACATGCACGCGTTTCGGCAGATGTCTGGCTGGAGCATGGCGCGACCGGCTATGTCGAATGTCTGGCCGACGACGTGCCCTATGGCGAACTGACCTCGTTCCCGCGCGCCGTGCAGGCCAAGGACGACGAGATCGTGGTCTTCGCCTGGGCGACCTATCCCGACAAGGCCAGGCGCGACGAGGTGATGAAGAAGGTGTTCGAGGACCCGCGCATGAAGCCTGCGATGGAAAACATGCAGTTTGACGGCAAGCGCTTCATCTATGGCGGGTTCGAAGCCTTCATCGAGCGCTGACACGGAGGACGGATCGATGTCGGACTACAACTATCCCGGCGTGACGCCGCATCTGATGTCGAAGGATGCGGTCGCCGCCATCGAATTCTACAAGCGCGCGCTCGGCGCCGAAGAGCAGGGCGAGCGCATGATGATGGATGACGGCAAGCGCATCATGCATTGCGAACTCGTCATCAATGGCGGCACGCTGATGATTGCCGACGCGATGCCGGAACATGGCTATCCCTGGGTCGAGCCGCAGGGCACGACGCTGAACATCATCGCCGACGACGCCCGTGCCGTCTGGGACCGCGCGATCGCGGCGGGATGCGAGGTGAAGATGCCGCTCGAAGTCGCCTTCTGGGGCGATCTCTACGGCCAGTTCAACGATCCGTTCGGCCACAACTGGGCGGTGGTGGGGCCTGCGCCGAAGGCGGATTGACGCGTTCCGGTCACCGGACATGCCTCCAACCCTTCATTCTCCGGCCGCAAGACGGAAGGAGGGATGAAGGGCGAGGGGCCCGGCCGGAAAAGCGGCGTGGCCGCCGCCTACATATGGAGCGGCTTGAAGAAGGTGGCCAAAGCTGCTTCCTTGACGGCTTCCGACATGGTCGGATGTGCATGGCAGGTGCGGGCGAGGTCTTCCGAGGAACCGCCGAATTCCATCAGCACCGCCGCCTCGTGGATCATCTCGCCGGCGCCGAAGCCGACGATGTGGACGCCGAGCACGCGGTCCGACGCCTCGTCGGCCAGAACCTTCACGAAGCCGTCGGTCTTTAGCATCGCGCGCGCGCGGCCATTGGCGGAGAACGGGAACTTGCCGGCCTTGTAGGCGATGCCGGCCTTCTTCAGTTCTTCCTCGGTCTTGCCGACGGAGGCGACTTCCGGGCTCGTATAGACGACGCTCGGAATGACGTCGTAATTTACGTGGCCGGCCTGTCCGGCGATGATCTCGGCGACCGCCGCGCCCTCGTCCTCGCCCTTGTGGGCAAGCATCGGGCCGCGGATCACGTCGCCGATGGCGTAGATGCCGGGGATCGAGGTTCGGAAGTGATCGTCGACCGCAACACGGCCGCGCTCGTCGAGCACCACGCCCGCAGCTTCGAACCCGAGCCCGTCGACGAACGGGCGGCGGCCGGTCGCGACCAGGACGACTTCGGCGTCGAGCGTCTCCGCGTCGCCGCCCTTCACCGGCTCGAAGGTGACCTTTGCGCCCTTGCCGGACTTGGCTACGCCGGTAACCTTGGCGCCGAGCTTGAAGTCGAGGCCCTGCTTGGCGAGAATTTTCTGGAACTGCCTGGCGAGATCGCCATCCATGCCGCCGAGGATCGTGTCGAGATATTCGACGACGGTGACCTTCGCGCCGAGACGCGCCCAGACCGAACCGAGCTCGAGCCCGATGACCCCGCCGCCGACGACGATGAGCGTGCCCGGCACTTTTTCGAGCGACAGAGCGCCGGTGGACGAGACAATGGTCTTTTCGTCGAATTTGACGTCGACACCGGGAATGCCCGCGACGTCGGAGCCGGTGGCGATGACGATGTTCTTCGCCTCGATCTCCTTTTCCGCCCCGTCCTCGCCGGTGACGGAAAGCTTGCCTTCGCCGAGCACCTTGCCGGTGCCGCGCAGCCAGTCGATCTTGTTCTTCTTGATCAGAAATTCGAGGCCCTTGACGTTGGCGTCGACGGTCGCCTGCTTGTGGCCGAGCATCTTGTCGAGATCGAGCTTGGGCTTGCCGACGTCGATGCCGAGCGCGGCGAAGGAATGACTCGCCTCGGCGTACATTTCGGAGGCGTGCAAAAGCGCCTTCGACGGAATGCAGCCGATATTGATGCAGGTGCCGCCGGGCGTGGCGCGCTTTTCGACGAGCCCGACCTTGAGGCCGAGCTGCGCCGCCTTGATGGCGCACACATAGCCGCCCGGCCCCGCGCCGATCACCACAACATCATAGCTCATTGATCCGTCCTTCCTGATGATACCGTTCTAGCGCCCGCCGCCGACGTCGAGCAGCGCGCCTGTCGTGTAGGATGCCTCGTCGGACAACAGCCAGAGAATGGCGTGCGCCACCTCGTCGGCCTTGCCCTCGCGCAGCATGGGGACCATGCCCCTGACCCGCTGAACGCGGTCTGGCTGGCCGCCCGAGGCATGGATTTCGGTGTCGATAATGCCGGGTCGCACCGCATTGACGCGAATACCCTCCGTCGCGACCTCGCGGGCGAGGCCGAGCGTGAAGGTGTCGATCGCGGCCTTGGAGGCGGCATAGTCGACATATTCGGCCGGGCTGCCGAGTTTTGCGGCGACCGACGAGACGTTGACGATGGGGCCGCCCTGACCGCCGTGAAGCGTGGACAGACGGCGCACCGCCTCGCGCGCGGCGAGCATGGGGCCGACGATGTTGGTGCGCATCATCCGCGTCAGCCGCGCCTCGTCCATTTCGTCGACGCGCGACCTGGCGTCGACCACGCCGGCATTGTTGACGAGGCCCGCGAGTTTGCCGCGCCTGTCGGCGGCGGCGAAGATCGTTGCGATGCCGGCTTCGGTCGATGCGTCGGCCTGAACCGCGAAAGCGCGACCGCCGGCGGATTGAATGCCGGCGACGACGGAGGCGGCAGCATCCGCGTTGGCGACGTAGTTGACGAGGACGTCATAGCCCGCTGCGCCGGCAAGCCGGGCGGTGGCCGCGCCGATGCCGCGCGAGGCGCCGGTGATGACGAGGATGCCGCGGGTCATCTCCCACTCCCCAAAGGCGCGTTGAACGCCCAGACATGGCCGAATGGATCGCGTAGCTTGGCGTAGCGCGCGCCCCAGAAGACGTCGGCAGGCTTCATCACGACATCCGCCCCGGCCTCCACGGCCCTTGCGAAGGCGGCGTCCACCTTTTCCGGCGTCGCCAGATTGACCGAAACGGTCATGCTGGCGCCGCCGCGCGTGTCCGGCCCCATCACGTCGCCGCCAAATTCGGGGAACTCGTCATGCAGCATGATTTCCGAGTCGAAAAGAGCGAGGTTGGCGTGCAGGATGCGCGCCTCGTCCTCGGCCATCTGTTCGTAGGTCTCGACCGCCGCGAAGGCGGTCTCATACCAGGCGACGGCCGCCTTCCCGCCCCTGACGCACAGGTGAACCTGAATCGGCGGAATGTCGGGATCGTAGGCCATCGCTGAAGCCTCGCAGACCCTGCCCTACAAGTCGAGAACGAGGCGCTCGGGGTCCTCCAGCGTCTCCTTGACGCGCACAAGGAAGGTGACGGCTTCCTTGCCGTCGACGATGCGGTGATCATAGGAGAGCGCGAGATACATCATCGGGCGGATGACCATCTGGCCGCCGACGACGACGGGACGCTCCTGGATCTTGTGCATCCCGAGAATGCCCGACTGCGGCGCGTTGAGGATCGGCGTCGACATCAAGGAGCCGTAGACGCCGCCATTGGAGATGGTGAAGGTGCCGCCCTGCATGTCGGCCATGCCGAGCTTGCCGTCGCGCGCGGCGAGGCCGAGGCGGCCGATTTCCTTCTCGATCTCGGCGATCGACATCTGGTCCGCATCGCGCACGACCGGCACGACGAGGCCCTTGTCGGTGCCGACCGCGACGCCGATATGGGCGAAATTCTTGTAGATGATGTCGGTGCCGTCGATCTCGGCATTGACGGCCGGGATTTCAGCCAGCGCATGGGTCACCGCCTTGGTGAAGAAGCCCATGAAGCCGAGCTTCACGCCGTGCTTCTTCTCGAACAGGTCCTTGTACTTCGAGCGCAAATCCATGACCGGCTTCATGTCCACCTCGTTGAAGGTGGTGAGCATGGCGGCGGTGTCCTGCGCGTCCTTCAGGCGCCGCGCGATGGTCTGGCGCAGGCGCGTCATCTTCACGCGCTCTTCGCGCGAGGCGTCGTCGCCGGAGGACGGCGCGCGGGCGGCCTGCGGCGCTTCGGCCTTTGCAGCGGGGCCTTTTGCGATCGCGTCGAGCACATCGCCCTTCAAGACCTGTCCGCGCTTGCCCGAACCCGAAACCTGGTCGGCCGAGACGTTCTTCTCCGCCATCAGCTTGGCGGCGGACGGCGCGGCCGGCATGTCGCCGGTCTTCGCCGGAGCGGCCGCCTTTTCTTCCTTGGCGGGTGCCGGAGCAGGCTTCGCCTCTTCCTTCTTCGGGGCAGCGGCCGCACCCGAGCCGGCGGCGATCATGCCCAGGAGCGCGCCGACCTCGACCGTCTCGCCCTCCTGAACGGTGATCTCGGAGAGCGTTCCGGCGGCGGGCGCGGGCACCTCGACGGTCACCTTGTCGGTTTCCAGCTCGACGATTGGTTCGTCGGCGGCGATGGCGTCGCCGGCCTTCTTGAACCACTTGCCGATGGTTGCCTCGGAGACGGATTCGCCCAAGGTCGGGACGCGGATTTCGGTGGCCATCGTTCGGTTGCCTTGCCTTTGTTCGTTTCTATTCGCCGAGCGCGTCTTCGAGGAACGCTTCGAGCTGTGCGAGATGCTTCGACATCAGGCCGGTGGCCGGCGATGCCGCGGCCGGACGGCCGGTATAGCGCACGCGCTGGTGCTTGGCGTCGATATGCGCGAGCACCCATTCCAGATACGGGTCGATGAAGGCCCAGGAGCCCATGTTCTTGGGCTCTTCCTGGCACCACACCATCTCCGCGTTGCGGAAGCGCGAGAGTTCGTTGATCAGCGCCTTGGCCGGGAACGGGTAGAGCTGCTCCACGCGCAGGAGATAGACGTCGTCGATGCCGCGCTTTTCGCGCTCTTCGTAAAGGTCGTAATAGACCTTGCCCGAGCACAGGACGACGCGGCGGATCTTCGAATCCTTGACCAGCTTGATCGGCTGGTCGCCGAGATATTGCGCGTCGTCCCAGAGCAGGCGGTGGAACGAGCTTTCGCCCGACATTTCGGCCAAAGTCGACACGGCGCGCTTGTGGCGCAGGAGCGATTTCGGCGTCATCATGATCAGCGGCTTGCGGAAGTCGCGCTTCAACTGGCGGCGCAGGATGTGGAAATAGTTCGCCGGCGTGGTGACGTTGGCGACCTGCATGTTGTCTTCCGCGCACATCTGGAGGAAGCGTTCGAGGCGCGCCGAGGAATGTTCCGGTCCCTGTCCTTCATAGCCGTGCGGCAGAAGGCAGACGAGACCCGACATGCGCAGCCACTTGCGTTCGCCGCTCGAGATGAACTGGTCGAAGACGACCTGCGCGCCATTGGCGAAATCGCCGAACTGCGCCTCCCACAGCGTCAACGCGCGCGGCTCTGCGAGGGAAAAACCGTATTCGAAGCCGAGCACCGCCTCTTCCGAAAGCATCGAGTTGATGACTTCGTAATTGGCCTGCTGCGGCCCCAGATTGTTGAGCGGGATGTAGCGATCCTCGTCGCGCTGGTCATAGAGGACCGAATGGCGCTGCGAGAACGTGCCGCGTTCCGAATCCTGGCCGGAGAGGCGGATCGGATTGCCGTCCATCAGGATCGCACCGAAGGCAAGAGCTTCTGCGGTCGACCAGTCGATGCCCTCGCCCGTCTCGATCATCTTGCGGCGATTGTCCATGAAGCGCTGGATGGTCTTGTGCGCCTCGAAATCCTTCGGCACTTCTGTCAGTTTCCTGCCGAGTTCCTTCAGCGACTTGACCGGCACCGCCGTCTTGCCGCGACGCATCTCGTCCTGGGTGTCCGCCGTGCGCAGGCCCGTCCATGCGCCGTCCAGCCAGTCGGCCTTGTTCGGCTTGTAGGCCTGGCCCGACTCCCATTCCTGTTCCAGATGAGCGCGCCAGTCGGCCCGCATCTTCTCTACCTCGCCTTCCGAGACGACGCCTTCGGAAATCAGCTTCGCCGAATAGAGTTGCACGGTCGTCCGGTGCTGGCGGATCGACTTGTACATGATCGGCTGCGTGAATGCTGGCTCGTCGCCCTCATTGTGGCCGAAGCGGCGGTAGCAGAACATGTCGATGACGGCCGGCTTGTGGAACGTCATCCGATATTCGGTCGCGATCTTGGCCGCGTAGACGACGGCTTCCGGATCGTCGCCGTTCACATGGAAGATCGGCGCCTCGATCATCTTCGCCACATCGGACGGATAGGGCGAGGAGCGCGAGAAGCGCGGATTGGTGGTGAAGCCGATCTGGTTGTTGATGATGAAATGCAGCGTGCCGGCAACGCGGTGGCCGCGCAGACCCGACAGGCCGAGGATCTCCGCGACGACGCCCTGCCCGGCGAAGGCCGCATCGCCGTGCAGCAGGAGCGGCAGCACCTTGGCGCGCGCCTCGATCGGCACGACTTCCTCGCGTGTGCGGCCGAAGATCTGGTCCTGCTTGGCGCGCGCCTTGCCCATCACGACGGGATTGACGATTTCGAGATGCGACGGGTTGGCCGTCAGCGACAGATGGACCTTGTTGCCGTCGAATTCGCGGTCCGACGAGGCGCCGAGATGATACTTCACGTCGCCCGAGCCCTCGACGTCGTCGGGGGCGAAGGAGCCGCCCTTGAATTCGTGGAAGATGGCGCGGTGGGGCTTCGCCATCACCTGCGACAGGACGTTGAGCCGGCCGCGATGGGCCATGCCGAGCACGATCTCCTTCAGACCCATGGCGCCGCCGCGCTTGATGATCTGCTCCAGCGCCGGAATCAGCGCCTCGCCGCCGTCGAGGCCGAACCGCTTGGTGCCCTTGTACTTGACGTCGATGAACTGCTCGAAGCCCTCGGCCTCGATCAGCTTGGCGAGGATCGCCTTCTTGCCGTTGGCGGTGAAGTCAATGCCCTTGTCCGGCCCCTCGATGCGCTCCTGAATCCAGGCTTTCTCCTCGGGGTTGGAGATGTGCATGAACTCGACGCCGAGCGTCGAGCAATAGGTGCGCTTGAGGATTTCGACCATTTCGCGGATGGTTGCGAATTCGAGCCCGAGCACATGGTCGATGAAGATCGGCCGGTCGTAATCGGCTTCCGTGAAGCCGTAATTTTCCGGCGACAGCTCGTTATAGTCTTCCTTGGCTTCGGCGATGCCGAGCGGATCGAGATTGGCATGGAGATGACCGCGCATCCGGAAGGCGCGGATCATCATGATGGCGCGCACGGAATCACGCGTCGCCTGCATCACCTGATCCGGCGAGAGCGCGGAGGTGCCGTCGGGCGCCTTGGCCTTGAACTTCTTCTCGAAATGCTGTTCGAGCGCACCCCAATTGCCGTCGAGCGCTGAGACGAGTTCGCCATTGACGGCGACCGGCCAGTGCTTCTTCGACCATGACGCACCGGCAGCGCCCTTCTGGACGCTTTCGGCGTCATCCTTCAGTTCGGCGAAGAATTCACGCCATTCCGGCTCGACCGAATTGGGGTTGTCCTGCCAGGACGCGTAGAGCTCGTCGATATAGGCGGCATTGCCGCCATAGAGGAACGAGGTGAGCGAAGCCCGGTCGTTGGCCTGGTCCTGACGTGCCATTTTTTCAATCTCGGAGCGCGCGCTCCGTCTCCTTTTTGGGGTGAATGGGAAAATGGTGAATGGTGAATGGTTTGGGCCGAAGCGTGGCGGCCGATCCATCATCTCATTCACCATTCACAATTCACCATTCACTAACCCTTCAACGCCTCGACCAGCGTCGTGCCGAGACGTGCCGGCGAGGGGGACACGCGGATGCCCGCCGCCTCCATCGCCGCAATCTTGTCTTCCGCACCGCCCTTGCCGCCCGAGATCACCGCGCCGGCATGGCCCATGGTGCGGCCTTCCGGCGCCGTGCGGCCAGCGATGAAGCCTGCCATCGGCTTGCTTCGGCCGCGCCTGGCCTCGTCGCGCAGGAACTGCGCCGCGTCCTCCTCGGCCGAACCGCCGATCTCGCCGATCATGATGATCGACTTGGTTTCGTCGTCGGCGAGGAACATTTCGAGCATGTCGATGAACTCGGTGCCCTTGACCGGATCGCCGCCGATGCCGACGGCCGTGGTCTGGCCGAGACCGGCATTGGTGGTCTGGAAGACCGCTTCATAGGTAAGCGTGCCGGAGCGCGAGACAACGCCGACCGAGCCCTTCTTGAAGATATTGCCCGGCATGATGCCGATCTTGCACTCGTCGGGCGTCAGCACGCCGGGGCAGTTCGGGCCGATCAGGCGCGAGGACGAACGGTCGAGGCGCGCCTTGACCTTCACCATGTCCATGACCGGGATGCCCTCGGTGATGCAGACGATGAGGCCGATCTCGGCCTCGATCGCCTCGAGGATCGCATCGGCCGCGCCTGCCGGCGGCACGTAGATGACCGATGCGTCGGCGCCGGTCCGCTCCTTGCCTTCTGCGACGGTCGCGAAGATCGGCAGGCTCTCGCCCTTCGATCCGGTCCACGTCTCACCGCCCTTCTTGGGGTGGATGCCGCCGACCATCTGCGTGCCGTGATAGGCGAGCGCCTGTTCCGTGTGGAACGTACCGGTCTTGCCGGTGAGGCCCTGGACGAGAACCTTGGTGTCTTTGTTGATCAGGATGGACATCAGGCTCAGGCCCCCTTCACTGCATTGACGATCTTCTGCGCCGCGTCGTCGAGATCGTCGGCGGAGATGACGTTGAGGCCGCTTTCGTTGATGATCTTCTTGCCGAGCTCGACATTGGTGCCTTCGAGGCGCACGACCAGCGGCACCTGGAGACCGACTTCCTTGACGGCCGCGATCACGCCTTCGGCGATGACGTCGCACTTCATGATGCCGCCGAAGATGTTGACGAGGATGCCCTTCACCGCCGGATCGGCCGTGATGATCTTGAAGGCTGCCGTCACCTTCTCCTTGGATGCGCCGCCGCCGACGTCGAGGAAGTTGGCCGGCTCGGCGCCGTAGAGCTTGATGATGTCCATCGTCGCCATGGCAAGGCCGGCGCCGTTGACCATGCAGCCGATATTGCCGTCGAGCGCGACATAGGCGAGGTCGTATTTGGACGCCTCGATTTCCTTGGCGTCCTCCTCGGTCGTGTCGCGCAGTTCGACGATGTCGGCCTGGCGGAAGAGCGCATTGTTGTCGAACGAGACCTTGGCGTCGAGGACGCGCAGGCGGCCGTTCTCCATGACGATCAGCGGGTTGACCTCGAGCAGCGCCATGTCCTTCTCGGTGAAGGCCTTGTAGAGGATCGGGAACAGCGTCTCGCCGTCCGTCGCCGCATCGCCGGTCAGTTCCAGCGCCGCGTTGAGCTTCTTCAGTTCGTCCGCGGTGACGCCTTTTTCCGGGTCGATCGCGACGGTGATGATCTTCTCGGGCGTGTCATGCGCGACCGCCTCGATGTCCATGCCGCCTTCCGTCGACACCACGAAGGCGACGCGGCCGACCGCGCGGTCGACGAGGATCGACAGGTAAAGCTCGCGGTCGATGTCTGCGCCGTCCTCGATATAGAGGCGGTTGACCTGCTTGCCGGCATCGCCCGTCTGCTTGGTGACGAGCGTGTTGCCGAGCATCTCATTGGTGTGGGAGACGACTTCCTCGACCGACCTGGCAAGGCGCACGCCGCCCTTGGCGTCGGGCCCAAGCTCCTTGAACTTGCCCTTGCCGCGGCCGCCGGCATGGATCTGGCTCTTGACCACATAGAGCGGGCCGGGCAGCGACTTCGCCGCGGCTTCCGCCTCGGACGCCTTCATGACGGGAACGCCCTCGGCGACGGGTGCGCCGAACGACTTCAGGACCTGCTTGGCCTGGTATTCATGGATATTCATGCCGGGGAATCCTTACTGCTTCAGTGCGGGCGCGATTTCGGAGCAGGCGTCGCAAAGGCCCTTTACCGATTCCACCGACTTTTCGAACATCTTCTGCTCGGCCTTGTTGAGATCGATCTCGATGACGCGCTCGATGCCGCCGGCGCCGATCACGGTCGGCACGCCGACATACATGTCCTTGACGCCATACTGGCCCGAAAGATGCGCCGCGCAGGGCAGGACGCGTTTCTTGTCCTTGAGATAGGCTTCGGCCATCTGCACCGCCGAGGAAGCCGGCGCGTAATAGGCCGAGCCGGTCTTCAGGAGGCCGACGATCTCGGCGCCGCCGTCGCGGGTGCGCTGGACGATCTTGTCGAGCTTGTCCTGGCTGGTCCAGCCCATCTTGACGAGGTCGGGCAGGGGGATGCCGGCAACCGTCGAGTAGCGGGTCAGCGGCACCATCGTGTCGCCATGGCCGCCGAGCACGAAGGCGGTGACGTCCTCGACCGAGACCTTGAACTCGTCGGCGAGGAAGTAACGGAAGCGGGCCGAGTCGAGCACGCCGGCCATGCCGACGACATGGCTCTTGGGCAGGCCGGAAAACTTCTGCAACGCCCAGACCATCGCGTCGAGCGGGTTGGTGATGCAGATGACGAAGGCATTCGGGGCGTATTTCCTGATGCCGGCGCCGACCTGCTCCATCACCTTCAGATTGATGCCGAGAAGATCGTCGCGGCTCATGCCCGGCTTGCGCGGCACGCCGGCGGTGACGATGCACACGTCAGCGCCCTCGATCGTCGAATAGTCGTTGGCGCCGGTGAAGCTCGCATCGAAGCCATCGACCGGCGAGGACTGCGCGATGTCGAGACCCTTGCCCTGCGGCACGCCCTCGGAAATGTCGAACAGGACGACGTCGCCCAGTTCCTTCAAGCCGATCATGTGGGCGAGGGTGCCGCCGATCATGCCGGAGCCGATGAGGGCGATCTTGTTGCGAGCCATGTATGGAAATCCCCTGGATTGGTTTGCGACGGCGTGGAGCCGAAGATGCGTTTCAACCATTTCAACGCGGGCACGGGAGGTCGCCCGGAAGTCGGCGTCGCATAGACCGAACGACCTGAAAATTCAACCGATTCTTTGAGTCTCAAATCTTTCAATCGGTTAGATGATTGCGGACTTACGTAAACGTAAGAATTTTATGCGACCCTTTTGGGCTTTACCCAGTCGGAGCTTTGCATTTCGATCAAACGGGAGACAGTCCGGTCGAACTCGAATGCCTCAGCGCCGGATTTTGCCCGATAGAGGTGCTGCGGCGGGACTTCCGCCGAAAGTATCAGCCGGATCTTCCGGTCATAGAGCGTATCGACGAGCAGAATGAAGCGTTTGGCTTCGTTGCGCCGGTCGAGGCCCATTGCCGGGACGCAATCGACCAGGATCGTATCGAATTCGGCGGCGATGGCGAGATAGTCGCGCGCACCGAGCGGCCGGGCACAAAGGTCGTCGAAAGCGAACCGCGCCGCGCGCCCGTTCGCCATCGGAACCGGAATCTCGCGGCCCTTGACATGGATGGTTCGCGGCTGGGTCTGGTGGCCGGAACTGGCGACGTCCCAGGCCTCGTCCATCAGCCGTTCGCCCTCGCCGGCGCATGGCGTGATGTAGACCGGGATCCGGCCGAGCTTTTCCAGCCGGTAATCCGTCTCGCCGTCGAGCGGCAGGATTTCGCAATGCGCATTGAGCACGGTGACGAAAGGCAGGAAGAGGCCGCGATTGAGGCCGTCGCGATAAAGATCGTCCGGCGCGACGTTGGAGGTGGCGACCAGCACCACGCCGCGCTCGAACAGCGCCGTGAACAGCCGCGACAGGATCATCGCATCGGCGATGTCGGTGACGGTGAACTCGTCGAAGCACAGCACCCAGGCCTCTTCGGCGAGCGCGGCGGCGACGACTGGAATCGGATCGTTCTCCTTCGTCTCGCCGCGCTTCAGCGCCTCGCGATGCCGCCCGATCCGGTCGTGAACGTCGGCCATGAAGTCGTTGAAATGGGCGCGCCGCTTGCGCCTGACGGGCAGGAGTTCGAAGAAGAGGTCCATCAGCATCGTCTTGCCGCGCCCGACCCCGCCGTGGAGATAAAGACCCTTCACCAGTTCGCGCGCCTCGCGGCGCTTGCCGAACAGCCAGCCGAGCGCGCTCGATTTCACGGCGACGCGCTTGGTGCGAATGTCTGCCGCCAAACGGTCGAACCGGTCCGCCAGCGCAAGTTGGCGCTCGTCGCGCGCGAGTTCGCCATGCTCCACTCGGTCGAGATAGGCATCGCGGACCGAGCGGAATGCGGGCAGGCCGTCATGCGGCATGGAGCAAAGGCCCTGCGCCTACCGGGTGAGAGAAAGCGGCTGGCCGTTCGAGGTCTGACCGTTGAACGACCCGCTGCCGGCCGAGGACAGATTGGCCAGCGCGCTGCCATTGGCGTCGTAGAGCGTCAGCGTCGAGCCCGAAACGTTCCATGACCGCACGCCGTCGAGCGGGGCGGGGCAGCGCAGCGGGCCGGCGCGGAAGCCTTCACCGAAGCGCGTCTGGGGCGTCGCGATGCGGCAGGACTGACCGGCGACCTGCGCGTTCCAGACGCCGGCGACGCCGCCCGCCGAAACTGGCGCGCCACCTTGCGGCGGAAGCGATGCGACCTGCGTGCCGCCATCCTCGGAACCGGGAGCCGCCGGGAACGCGCCCTGCGCCATGCCAGGCTGGATCGGGCCGGGATTGGTGACGCCGGGCTGGGTGGGAGGCGGCAACTGGCTCGACGAGACCTGACCGGCCGGCGCGGCCGTGATCGGCGCGGGCGCCGTCGCGACCACGGCCGGGCGGGTGTCGACGCGCGAGAACCGGTCGCTCGTGCAGCCGGTGACGGCCAGAGCGGAAACTGCGATGAGTAGCGTGCTTTTTGTCAGAGTCATTGATCCACCTCCGTCGAAGCAACGCCCGGTCACTCCGCAGGTTCCTGAATGTTCGTCCCTTTGATGCGCCCATTCGCGCGCAACTGTGGCGACGGTCGGGTCATCATCGGCTCAACAAGGTTAATTTACGATGTGCTGTTGCCGAAATTCAACAGTCTGATGGGCTTGAACCCACGCTTATGTCATTTGCGCACGAGGAACCATCGGGTAATTTCCCGCTCATGAAGATGAACAGGCGACACATGCTGACTTGGCTGGGACTGGGCGGACTGGCGGCGATGGCCGGCGGCATAGGCATCGCGAAGGCCCAGACCGGCAATCGCTACTATAGCGGCCCCGTCAGCGATCACTTCGACGGACGCACCTTCTTCAATCCCGGCGGCGAGGAGCCGCGCGGGTTTTCGGATCTCCTGCGCTGGCAGTTCCAGGAGACGCGGGCACGCTGGCCGAAAGACTTCCCGAGCCCTTTCGCGGGCGCGATTCCCGACGCCGCCATCGATGGCGACGCCGTGCGGGTCACCATGATCGGCCATGCGACGATGCTGATCCAGGTGTCCGGGCTGAACATCCTGACCGATCCGGTCTTCTCGACGCGCGCCTCGCCCTTCCAGTTCGCCGGCCCGGCGCGGATCAATCCGCCCGGCATCGCCTTCGAGGATCTGCCGAAGGTCGATCTGGTGCTCCTGACGCACAATCACTACGACCATCTCGACCTTGCGACGCTCGCGCGCCTGAAGACGGCGCACGACCCGCTGGTCGTCACCCCGCTCGGCAACGACGTGATCGTCAGGACGGACGTTCCCGACATGCGCATCGACGTCCAGGACTGGGGTGACGCGCTCGAATTCGGTCCGGCCACCATCCACTGCGAGCCGGCGCATCACTGGTCGGCGCGCGGAATGCGCGACCGGCGCATGGCGCTCTGGGCTTCCTTCGTCGTCGAGACCCCCGCCGGCAAGATCTATCATGTCGGCGACACCGGTTTTCATTCCGGCATCAACTACCGCGCGGCGGCGCAAAAGCATGGCGGCTTCCGCCTCGCCATATTGCCTGTCGGCGCCTACGATCCGCGCTGGTTCATGGCTGCCCAGCACCAGGACCCGAACGAAGCGGTGGAGGGCATGAAACTCGCAAATGCCGATTTCGCCATCGGCCACCACTGGGGCACGTTCCAGCTCACCAACGAGGCGATCGAGGAGCCGCGCGACCTGCTTCTCGCCGCGCTCGACACGGCCGGCATCGCGCGCGAGCGCTTCCGTCCGCTCCAGCCGGGCGAGGCATGGGACATTCCTTCAGGAATCGCTTAAGCTGCCCCCCGTTCTTTCAGAGGGGGCTTTGAATGTTCGGCTGGTTCATCTTCTTCGTGGTGGTGGCGTTGATCGCCAGCGCGGTCGGCCTGCGCAGCGTCTCGCGGGTGGCCAGCCGCATCGCGTTTGCCATCGCGGCACTCGCCATCGCGCTGTTCGTCATCCTGCTTCTGGTCTTCGGCTGGGCCGATTCCGTCCGGCTCTGAGCGGCGCCGACACTGGTAATTGCCTGCCGTTTCCGCCATATAGCGGCGCATGAGCACGGTTTTGGCCCATGGGGCGCCATTTGCGAAGATGAACGGGCTCGGCAACGAGATCGTCGTTGCCGACATGCGCGGCCGTAGGGAGCGCGTGACGCCGGCCGCCGCAATCGCGCTCAACGCCGATCCCGCGACGCGCTTCGACCAGATCATGGCGATCCACGATCCGAGGACGCCGGGAACCGCAAATTACATCGAAATCATCAATTCGGACGGGTCGATGGCGCAGGCCTGCGGCAACGGGATGCGGTGCGTGGTGCAGGCATTGGCCGCCGAGACGGGCGCGCGCGTCTTCACCTTCGAGACGATCGCCGGCATCCTGACCGCGCAGGAACACGAGGACGGGCGGATCTCGGTCGACATGGGCATCCCGAAATTCGGCTGGCAGGACATTCCGCTGGCCGAGGAGTTCCACGACACGCGCATGATCGAATTGCAGATCGGCCCGATCGACGCGCCGGTGCTGCATTCGCCCTCCGTCGCCTCGATGGGCAATCCGCACGCGATCTTCTGGGTCGAGAACGATGTCCGGTCGTATGATCTGGAGCGTTTCGGGCCGCTTCTGGAAAACCATCCGATCTTCCCCGAGCGCTGCAACATTACCATCGCCCAGGTGACGGCACGGGACGCGATGACGATCCGCACCTGGGAGCGCGGCGCCGGTCTGACGCGCGCCTGCGGCTCGGCCGCCTGCGCCGCCGCCGTCTCCGCCGTCCGCACCCGCCGCACCGACCGGTTGGTAACGGTGACGGTGCCCGGCGGCCCGCTTCTGATCGAATGGCGCGAGGACGACCATGTGATCATGACCGGCCCGGCCGAGTGGGAATTTTCCGGTCTGTTCGATCCGGTTACCGGCGCGTGGAGCCGAGACGAGACGAGCGCGGCATGACCAAGGGCCTCGACATCGTCACCTTCGGCTGCCGCATGAACACCTATGAATCCGAGGTCATGCGCCGCGAGGCGACGGAAGCCGGCCTTGGCGAACTCGCGGGCGGTGCGATCGTCTTCAACACCTGCGCGGTGACGTCCGAAGCCGTGCGCCAGGCGCGGCAGGCGATCCGCAAGGCGCGGCGCGAGAACCCGGATGCGCGCATCATCGTCACCGGCTGCGCGGCGCAGACCGAGCCCGGCACGTTTGCGCAGATGGGAGAGGTCGATCTGGTTCTCGGCAACGAGGAAAAGCTGAAGGCGCACAACTACCGTGCCTTGCCGGATTTCGGCATCAACCAGTTCGAAAAGGCGCGGGTCAACGACATCATGTCGGTGACCGAGACCGCCGGCCACATGGTCGACGCCATCGAGGGCCGCGCCCGCGCCTTCGTGCAGGTGCAAAATGGCTGCGACCACCGCTGCACCTTCTGCATCATCCCCTATGGGCGCGGCAATTCGCGATCCGTGCCGATGGGGGCGGTTGTCGATCAGGTCAAGCGCCTCGTCGGCAACGGCTATGCCGAGATCGTGCTGACCGGCGTCGACATAACGAGCTATGGCGCGGACCTGCCCGGCGCGCCGAAGCTCGGCAAACTGGTGAGGACGGTGCTGCGTCAGGTGCCGGACCTCGCGCGACTGCGTCTTTCCTCCATCGATTCCATCGAGGCCGATCCCGAACTGATGGAGGCGATCGCCACCGAGACCCGTCTGATGCCGCATCTGCATCTGTCATTGCAGGCCGGCGACGACATGATTTTGAAGCGCATGAAACGACGCCATCTGCGAGAGGATTCGATCCGCTTTTGCGAGGATGTGCGTCGGCTTCGTCCCGACATGGTCTTCGGCGCCGACATCATCGCCGGCTTCCCGACCGAGACCGCGGCGATGTTCGAGAATTCGCTGAAGATCGTCGAGGAATGCGGGCTGACGCATCTGCACGTCTTTCCGTTTTCGCCGCGCGAGGGCACGCCCGCCGCGCGGATGCCGCAGGTTCGGCGCGAAATCGTCAAGGACCGTGCCGCGCGGCTGCGCAGCGCCGGCGATGGCGCCTATCGCCGGCATCTGGCGAAGCTGGCCGGGACGTGCCAGCGCATTCTCGTCGAGCGCGACGGGATTGGCCGCACCGAAGGCTTCACCATGGCCGCCATCGACGCCGGCGCGCCCGGCGAGATCGTGGAAGCGGTCGTCACCGGCCATGACGGCGAGCGGCTGACCGCAACGACGCGCGCCCAGCGCGCCGCATAAGGGAATTCGATGGCCGGTTTCTTCAAGAAGATGTTTTCCTTCGGCCGCAAGGACGAGGCCGCCGAGGAAGCCCCGCGCGAGGAGATCGCGTCGAGGGCGGCCGGTCCAACCGTCGATGCGCCAGCCCTGCCGGATTTTTTGCGCCAGCCGCGGGCGGACGAAGTCGAGCCTGCGCCGGCCCCGCTTGGGCCGCAACCCGTTCCCGAAGTGCCGATCGAGACGCCGGACCAGGCCCCGGAGCCGCGCGAGTTTCCCGAGCCGGAGCCGGTGGCGCCGCCGGCGGAAGTGCCGGTCGATCCGGTTCCGGTCGAAAAGCCGACGCCTGAGCCTGCCCCGGCCGAGGTTCCGCTCCCGCCGGCCGAACTCCCCGAGCCGCCGACGGAAATCCCGCCCGCGCCCGTCGAGACACCGCCCGCGCCGCTGCCCGAGATCGCGCCGGAACCGGCGCCCACCCCGCCGCCGCGGGCCGAAGCGCCGGCCGTTCCCGAATTCCTGAAGCGCAAGGTCGAGATCGAGCCCGATCCCTCGGCGCTGGTGCGCGTGTCGAGGACCGTCGAGCGCGGACCGGCCTCGGCACCCATTGCCGCGCCCGCCGCCCAGCGGCCGTGGTTCGACCGGCTGCGCGACGGCCTGTCGCGCTCCTCGCGCGAGCTTTCGACCAACATTTCCGGCGTCTTCACCAAGCGCAAGCTCGACGAGGACACGTTGCAGGATCTGGAAGACGTGCTCCTGCGCGCCGATCTCGGCATGGAAACCGCTATCCGCATCACCGATTCCCTGAGCGAAGGCCGGTTCGGGCGTGATGTCTCGGACGCCGAGGTGCGCGCGGTCATGGCGAGTGAGGTCGAGAAGGTTCTGGCCCCGGTCGCCAGGCCGCTCGAACTCGACCTGTCGGTGAAACCGCATGTCATCCTCGTCGTCGGCGTCAACGGAACCGGCAAGACGACGACGATCGGCAAGCTCGCCGCCAAGCTCGTCGCCGGCGGGCTGAAGGTCACGCTCGGCGCGGGCGACACGTTCCGCGCCGCTGCCATCGAGCAGCTCAAGATCTGGGGCGAGCGCACCGACTCCGATGTCGTTGCCTCGAAGCTCGGTGCCGACGCGGCCGGACTTGCCTGGGACGCGTTCGAAAAGGCCAAGGCGAACGGCTCCGACGTTCTTATCATCGACACCGCCGGCCGCTTGCAGAACAAGGCCGAACTGATGGCCGAACTGGAAAAGGTCGTGCGTGTTCTCGGCAAGCACGATCCCGAAGCGCCGCATACCGTGCTCCAGACGGTCGATGCGACGACCGGTCAGAACGCGATGAACCAGGTCGAGATCTTTCGCAACGTGGCGGGCGTCAACGGCATCGTGATGACCAAGCTCGACGGCACCGCGCGCGGTGGTATTTTGGTCGCAATCGCCGCCAAATATCGCCTGCCCGTCTATTTCATCGGCGTCGGCGAAGGCGTCGACGACCTCGAACCCTTCGAAGCACGCGATTTCGCCCGGGCGATCGCTGGAGTGAATTGAGCATGAGCGAACGCATCATCGAACGCGAACCCGGCGACCCGAAGAAGGTGGAGATCAATCCGCTGCTGAAATTCGCGCTCGAACTCGGGCCGCTGCTCGTCTTCTTCTTCGCAAACCTGCGAGGCGAGTGGCTGACCGAGATATTTCCGGCGCTGGGCTCGATCGGCGATCCGATCTTCCTCGCCACCTTCCTGTTCATGATCGCCACCGCCATCGCGCTCACCGTCTCCTGGACACTGACGCGCACGCTGCCGATGATGCCGCTCGTCTCCGGCGTCGTCGTCTTCGTCTTCGGCGCGCTGACGCTCTATCTTCAGGACGAAATCTTCATCAAGATGAAGCCGACCATCGTCAACGGTCTCTTCGCCGCGGTGCTGCTCGGCGGGCTGATGTTCGGCAAGGCGCTGCTCGGCTACGTCTTCGAGGCCGCCTTCAAGCTCGACGCCGAAGGCTGGCGCAAGCTGACCTTGCGCTGGGGCCTGTTCTTCGTCTTTCTCGCCCTGCTGAACGAAATCGTCTGGCGCAATTTCTCGACCGATTTCTGGGTCGCCTTCAAGGTCTGGGGCACGATGCCGATCACCATCGCCTTCACGCTTTCCCAGATGCCGCTGATCATGCGCCATTCGCTGGCCGAAACGGGCAAGGGCGAACCTGCCGAATAGGACTTCCGTCATGGATTTCATCACCAGCCGCGAAGATTTGCGCGCGCATTACCGGCAGCCCGGCGACGGGGCCGTCCGCAAGGAACTGCCTGCGCTCGACGCACATGCGCGCCGCTTCCTCGAACGCTCGCCCTTCGTCTTGATCGGCTCGTCCGACGATGCGGGCAATGGTGACGTGACGCCCAAGGGCGACCGGCCCGGCTTCGTCGCGATCCTCGACGACCACACGCTGGCGATCCCCGACCGGCCGGGCAACAACCGGCTCGACACCTGGCAGAACATCGTCGTCAACCCGACGGTGGGGCTTCTCTTCCTCATCCCCGGCATGAACGAGACGCTGCGTGTCAACGGCATCGGCCGCATCACCGCAGACGCGCAGCTTTGCAATCGTCTCGCCGTCGACGGCAAGCCGGCGATCAGCGCGCTCGTTGTCGAAATCCGTGCCGCCTACATGCACTGCGCCAAGGCGTTCATGCGCTCCGCGCTGTGGAAGCCGGAAACCTGGCCGGCGCGCTCCGAAATGCCGACGCTGGGCGAAATGCTGCGCGACCAGCTCGCCCTTTCCGTTGCCGCGACCGTCATCGACCGCGATCTGGACGACGCCTACAAGACGTCGCTCTGGTAATATCCACGTCACATAGGTCGGCGACATTCGGCCTGACGATCCAAGGAGTGTGCTTCGATGAAGATTGCGGTTCTGGGCGGTGACGGTTTCGTGGGCTGGCCGACGAGCCTGCATCTGTCGAATGAAGGCCACGACATCCACATCCTCGACAATCTGTCGCGCCGCTGGATCGACACCGAACTCGGCGTGCAGTCGCTGACGCCGATGGATTCGATCCAGGAGCGGACGCGCATCTGGTATCAGGAGACCGGCCGGCGCATCCATTTCCACCTGATCGACCTCGCCCGCGACTACGATCTCTTGAAGGGGTGGCTCGCGAGCGAACGGCCGGACGCGATCATCCACTTCGCCGAACAGCGCGCCGCGCCCTATTCGATGAAATCGGACCGGCACAAGAACTACACGGTCAACAACAATGTCAGCGCGACCCACAATCTGCTGAACGCGATGGTCGAGACCGGCCTCGATGCGCATCTGGTGCACCTCGGCACCATGGGCGTCTACGGCTATTCGACAGTCGGCGCGGCGATCCCCGAGGGCTATCTCCCGGTCGGCATCGACACGATGGCCGGCGAAACGGTGAAGCAGGAGATCCTCTATCCGGCCAATCCCGGCTCGATCTACCACATGACCAAATGCCTCGATCAGTTGCTGTTCCAGTTCTATGCCAAGAACGACGGTGTCAGAATCACAGACCTGCACCAGGGCATCGTCTGGGGCACGCATACAGACCAGACGCGCCGCCACGTCCAGCTCGTCAACCGCTTCGACTATGATGGCGACTACGGCACGGTTCTGAACCGCTTCCTGATCCAGGCGGCGATCGGCTATCCGCTGACGGTACACGGAACAGGCGGCCAGACCCGCGCTTTCATCCACATCCAGGATTCGGTGCGCTGTATCGAGATCGCGCTCAAGAACGCGCCCAGGCGCGGCGAGCGCGTCAAGATCTTCAACCAGATGACCGAGACGCATCGCGTGCGCGACCTGGCCGAACTGGTCGCGAAGATCGCCGGTGCCAAGGTCGCGTATCTGCCCAACCCGCGCAAGGAAGCGGCCGAGAACGAGCTCGTCGTGCAGAACGAACAGTTCATGGCGCTGGGCCTCGACCCGATCCGGCTCGCCGAAGGGCTGTTGTCCGAGGTCGTGGACGTGGCGAAGAAATACGCCTACCGCGTCGACCGCTCCCGCATCCCTGCCGTCTCCGCCTGGACCAGGGACATCGCCCCCACGCTCGACCGCGACCCGGAAGGCAAGGCGCTGAAGAGCGTTAGCTGAGTGCCAGCGACGCCGAGCGTCGTTTCAGGCGATTCCGGCTTTCGACGACCGCACCCTTCGCGTGGCTTGCTTGGAAAGCGACGCCCATATCCGTATATCGACTGTGTTTTTCGATCGGAAGGCAAGGCGACCATGACCCCGCACATGAAATACGACGCCGCCGCCAACGCGGCCTATATCCGGCTTTCCAGTGCGAAGGTCCTCGATAGCGAGGAAGTTTCGCCCGGCGTCGCCTTCGATTTCGACGAGGCAGGTCATATCGTCGGCATCGAACTTCTCGATGCGAAGACGCAACTGTCGAGAGAATTGCTGTCGCCCGCCGCGTGACCGAGCCCCAAGACCGCATCATGCAGCGCAACGCCTACGCCACCCTCGTCACCAATCCCGACTACGTCCTCGGCGCCACCGCCCTCGTCCGCTCGCTGAAGCTGACCGGCACGGCGGCCGACATCGTGGTCATGCACACGGGCGGGGTGGACGCGCAGATGCTCGCGCCCTTGACCGCACTCGGCGCGAAACTCCACCGCGCGGGCCTCCTGCCCACCTCCGACGCCTTCAACGAGCGCCATTCCCGCGCCCGCATCCACGCGGAAAAGCCCTTTACCAAGGGCCGCAAGCCGGACTTTCACACCCCGCTCGACAATTTCGCCAAGTTGAGGCTGTGGGAGCTTGAAGATTACGAGCGCATCGTCTTCATCGACGCCGACGTGATCGTGGTCCGCAACATCGACCGGCTCTTCGGCTATCCCGAATTCTGCGCCGCGCCGAACGTCTATGAGAGCCTTGCCGACTTTCACCGGATGAACTCCGGCGTGTTCGTTGCAAAGCCCGCGCGCGCAACCTTCGACGCGATGCTGACCCGGCTCGACGCGCCCGGCGCGCACTGGCGGCGCACCGACCAGACCTTCCTTCAGGCGTTCTTCCCCGATTGGCACGGCCTGCCGGTGTTCGACAACATGCTGCAATATGCCTGGTTCGCCCTGCCGGCGCTGTGGGACTGGAAGTCGGTGCGCGTGATTCACTTCCAGTATGAAAAGCCGTGGGAGGCCGACCATCCGAAGGCCGGCAAGCTGCGCCCGCTGATCGATCTGTGGCACGCTTATCTCACCGGCGAGAACATCCCCGACATCGACACGCTGGCCAATCCATCGCCATGAGACGCGTCCTCGTCACCGGCGGTTCGGGCTATGTCGGGCGTTTCATCGTCGAGCGGCTTCTGGCCGATGGCGACGCGGTGACGGTTTTCGGCCGCTCCGAACCATTGGCCGGCTTCTTCTCCCGGCCGGTCGGCTTCATCGGCGGCCATCTCGAACCGCAGACATTCAGGCCGGAAGCCTTCGCCGGCTTCGACGCGGTCGTCCATGCCGCATTCGACCACCTGCCCGGCAGATATCGCGGCGGTGAGGGCGACGATCCGGCCAGCTTCGTCCGGCGCAATCGCGACGGCTCGGTCGCGTTGTTCGAAGCGGCGAAGGCGGCCGGCCTTTCTCGCGTGATCTTTCTGTCGACACGCGCCGTCTATGGAACCAAGGCCGCCGGCACGACGCTGGACGAAGACACGCCTGCGATCCCCGACACGCTCTACGGCAAGGTCAAGCGCGACGCGGAACAGGCGTTGGTCGCAATGGCGGACGCAGATTTCACGTCGATCGTCCTGCGCGTCACCGGCGTCTACGGTCCTGCCGGTCGGGGCCGCCGGCACAAATGGGCGGACCTTTTCGAGGATTATCTGGCCGGCAGGACGATCGCCCCGCGCGCGGGCACCGAAGTCCATGGCGAGGACGTCGCCGCCGCCATCCGCATCGCGCTCCGCGAGCAAGCGCCGCCGATCCTCAACGTTTCCGACATGATGGTCGACCGGCACGATCTGCTCGCCATCGTTCAGGCAGCGACCGGCTCGCCCAATCCCCTGCCCGAGCGGGCGAATTGGGCGGCGATCAACGAGATGGAGTGTTCCCGGCTGAAATCACTGGGCTGGACACCCGGCGGCCGTCCTCTTCTCGAACGAACGATCCGCGCGCTCCTGGCCTGATCAGCCGCCCCGCGCCCGTTCGATCGCCGGCATCAGCCCGTCGCGCATCGATCGGGCCGTGAACGGGCCGACATGCTTGTAGAGGATCATGCCGTCCGGGCCGACCAGAAAGGTTTCCGGCACGCCGTAGACGCCCCAGTCGATGGCGGTACGCCCGGAGCCGTCGACGCCGATTGCGTCAAAGGGATTGCCGAGTTCGGCGAGAAAGGCCCGCGCCTGCTGGGGCCGGTCCTTGTAGTTCAGGCCGGCGATGACGAGGTCCTCGTCCTCGGCAAGCTCCATCAGCAACGGATGCTCCTGCCGGCATGGCGCGCACCACGACGCCCAGACATTGACGAGCGTCAGCTTGCCGTCGAAGGCGGCGCTCTCGATGCCGGGAAGCGTCGAGCCTTCGAGCGGCGGCAGGCTCGTCTGCGGCGCCGGCGCGCCGATCAGCGCGGAGGGGACGACGGATGCATCGCGGCCCGACAGAAGCTGGAACAGGAAGACGCCGGCAAGCGCGAGGAAGAGCAGAAGCGGCAGGAGCGCCAGCCAGGGCAGGCGCTTCCTCGAGGTCTCGGCCTCCATGCTCATGGCTTCGCCTGCGAACGCCGGCGCACGCCGCGCGCCTCGAGATCGGCGAGTTCGCGCCGTCGCGCGCGATGGTCGGCGACGAGCCAGAGCGCAATACCGGCCAGGACGAGGATCGTCGTCCCGTAGGCGGCGCTGACATAGGCGACATGGCTCACGCGCTCACCTCCACGTCCGCGCGCCGTGCAGCGAGCCGGCGCATCGCGGCGACCCGGCGGCGCCAGATCTCGGTCCGCATCGCCGTCAGGTGGAAGGCGAGGAAAAGGAGAGTGAAGCCGGCGGCCATGACGAGCAGCGGCCACAGCATGGAGGAATGGATCGTCGGGCCGTCGAGCCGGATGACCGAGGCGGGCTGGTGCAGCGTGTTCCACCAGTCGACCGAGAATTTGATGATCGGGATGTTGATGAAGCCGACCAGCGTCACGATGGCGGCCGCCCTTGCCGAGCGACCCGGATCGTCCAGCGCGCGGGTCAGCGCGATGATGCCGAGATACATGAGGAAAAGGACGAAGACCGAGGTCAGCCGCGCGTCCCAAACCCACCAAGTTCCCCACATCGGCTTGCCCCAGATCGAGCCGGTGGCGAGGGCCAGAAGCGTGAAGGCGGCGCCGAGCGGGGCGGCGGCCTTGAGCGCGACGTCGGCCAGCGGATGGCGCCAGACCAGCGTGCCGAGCGCGGAAACGGCCATCAGCGAGTAGCACATCATGGAAAGCCATGCGAAGGGCACATGGATATACATGATCCTCACCGTGATGCCCTGCTGGTAGTCCTCGGGCGCGGCAAAGCTCAGATAGAGGCCGACGGCGAGCGTCAGTGCGGCGAGGCCGTAGACCAAGGGAAGCAGACGATCGACGATGCCGATGAACCGCGTCGGGTTGGCGAGATCGGTCAATCTGGCTGCGGGGGCGGTGGTTTGGCTCATCGCTTCCAGATAGCCCGCGGCGGGCGACCGTGCAATCGCCGCATGATCACGCCCCTGTGCGTGAGTTCGTCGCGCGCGTCAGGCGCCGACGAGCTTCAGCTTGGAATCGAATATGGTGAGCACGCGCGGCAGTTCGTGGCCGCGTTTCAGGATCACGCCATTTGCGGCGGCTACCGAGAAGGCGCCCTGTTTGCGGGCCAGCGCCGGTGTCTTGACGATCTGGAAGAGCGGAACTTCGCTGGTGCGACGGAAGACCGAAAAGAGCGCCCGGTCCTTCAGATGATCGATGGCATAGTCACGCCACTCGCCTGCGGCGACCATCCGGCCGTAAAGTCGCAGGATCAGATCGAGTTCGAGACGGTGGAAAGTGACGGGAAGCTCCATGCGCTCGCGGCGGGCTTCATGGAGCGGGATGAGTATTGCGGAAGCGTCGGTGCCTCCGCCAAATCCGCCATCGGTCATCGGCGAACCTCCTCGTGACAGTTTCGCGACAGGCGAAGGGTCGCGCGGGCGGCGCGCGATTGCAAGGCCAAATGCACTGTGGCGCTTGGATCACATCTATTTCACGACGCGGGACAGGCTGTCCGAATTGGTGATTGTGTGACTTAATTCCGCCGCAATTAATCCCATTTGCCGCCCCAATCCGAGGACAGTCTGCACCCGTTGCCTGAGACGGTTCGGTCCGACCCGGTTTCCGTAACCCCAAGCCCCCCGCCCACGGGGCCGACGTCGGATCGAACCAACTCCGGTCAACAATTCCCCAAATAAAAGCAGAGCCTTGCCACCGCGTCAGGAACCGGGCCGATGGTGGATCATCGCCGCGCCGCGGATCGTTCCCGGCAGACCGTTGGCGTTGATCTCCTGAACGATGACGGCGACCCCGCCATTGCTCTTCTTGCGGACGTCGTGAAGCGGCATTCTGAGTTCCTGGCTCTTGCCCTGCCACATGCCGGCCCCGTGATAGGCCATTACCGGATGGACGTAGCTGTGGGTCCGGCCGCGGTTCTTGCCTTGCAGGATCGCAACGTCGACCCGCTCTTCGAAATAGACGATCACGATCGCAGCCTCGGCGGGAGCCTCCCCGGCGCCGATCCTGACCACGAGGCTGTCGTCGGCGAAGGCGAGATCGATGTCGAGGGCAAGCGAATTGGCCATCTGCGCCCGCCGCAAGGCCGATTCCACGCGCGCGGGCTTCGAGCCCTTCACGTCGATCGAGCCGTTCACGACAATCTGCGGGGTATAGACCGAGCGGTTGCCGAACATGCGCGAATATTCGCGCTGGCGCTCGCTGTTTTCCGGCCGGCCCAGCGTGTCCTTCCAGCCGAGATAGTCCCAGTAATCGACGTGGAAGGCGAGAGCCACCACGTCGCCGCGTTCGGCAAGTTGCTCAAGAAGCGCGTCGGCGCGGGGACACGAATCGCATCCCTGACTGGTGAACAATTCGACGACGGCGACAGGCCTGTCGATATCGGGGGTTGCCGATACCGGTAATATCCAAAGGGAGATTGTCGTGAAGACGATCAGCCCGAATGCGCGGCGCTTGCCCATCATCATTCCGGTTGCGAGCGGTCGAGCCGACATGGCGCCGCCTGTTCGGGATAAGGTTAGGCCCGCCCCGAGGTCAACGGAAAGTCACGTTGCGGTGAAAGTTTTGCGCCAAACGACGTCAAATGACATCGCTTTCGCCGGGTCACAGCACTTTTTGCCCCATAGACGAAAAAACCGGGGCCGAAGCCCCGGTTCAGATCACGCGACCTTGATGGCCGCGATGAACGGTCAGGCGGCGAGATCGCGCAGCACGTAGTGGAGGATGCCGCCATTCTTGAAATAGTCGAGCTCGTCGAGCGTATCGATGCGGCACCAGATCGGCACGTCCTTCATGGAGCCATCCGCGAAGGTGACCTTTGCGATCATCTTCTGGCGCGGCTTGATCTGGTCGAGCCCGTCGATGGTGACGGTCTCGTCGCCCTTCAGGCCGAGATCCTTCCAGCTCGTGCCGTCCTCCAGGCAGAACGGAATGACGCCCATGCCGACGAGGTTGGAGCGGTGGATGCGCTCGAAGGACTGGGCGATGACGGCGCGCACGCCGAGCAGGTTGGTGCCCTTGGCCGCCCAGTCGCGCGAGGAGCCATTGCCGTATTCGATGCCGGCGAAGACGACGAGCGGGACACCTTCGGCCTTGTATTGCATGGCCGCGTCGTAGATCGACATCTCCTCCTTCGAGGGGTAGTGGATCGTGTAGCCGCCCTCGCGCCCGTTTTCGCCGAGCATGTGGTTGCGGATGCGGATATTGGCGAAGGTGCCGCGCATCATCACTTCATGATTGCCGCGCCGCGTGCCGTACTGGTTGAAGTCTGCGACGCCGACGCCATGGTCGGTGAGATATTTGCCGGCAGGGGACGCCGCCTTGATCGAACCGGCCGGCGAGATGTGGTCGGTGGTGATCTTGTCGCCGAAGAGGCCGAGAACGCGCGCGCCCGCGATGGGCGCGATGGACGAACCGGCCTTGGCGCCCATGCCTTCGAAATAGGGCGGGTTCTGCACATAGGTCGAATCGTCGTCCCATGTGTAGGTCTGGCCGGCCGAGACTTCGACCTTCTGCCAGTTCTCGTCGCCCTTGAAGACGTCGGCATATTTCGACGCGAAGAGTTCGCGCGTCACATGCCTGGCGATGAACTCCTGGATCTCGATCGAGGACGGCCAGATGTCCTTCAGGAACACCGGATTGCCGTCACGATCCTCGCCCAGCGGCTCGCTGGTCAGGTCGATCTTGACGGAACCGGCGAGCGCATAGGCGACGACGAGGGGCGGCGAGGCGAGGTAGTTCGCCTGCACGTCCGGCGAGACGCGGCCTTCGAAATTCCTGTTTCCTGAAAGAACCGCCGCTGCAATGAGTTCCTTCTCGTTGATCGTGTCAGAGATCGGCTGCGGCAGCGGACCGGAATTGCCGATGCAGGTCGTGCAGCCGAAGCCGACGAGGTTGAAGCCGATCTGGTCGAGCTCGCTCTGGAGGCCGGACTTTTCGAGATATTCGGCGACGACCTGGGAGCCCGGCGCGAGCGAGGTCTTGACCCAGGGCTTCTGCTTCAGGCCAAGGCGATTGGCATTGCGGGCAAGAAGGCCGGCGCCGATCAGAACCGATGGGTTCGACGTGTTGGTGCAGGACGTGATGGCGGCAATGGCGACGTCGCCATGGCCGATCTCGTAGTCCGCGCCCTTGACGGCGTGGCGCTTGGAAAGATCGACGGTCTTCTTGTATTCATTGGTCAGCGCGGCGGCGAAGCCCGAGGCGATGTCGCCGAGCGCGACACGGCCTTCCGGGCGCTTCGGGCCGGCCATGGACGGGACGACCGAGCCGAGGTCGAGTTCGAGCTGGTCGGTGAAGACCGGATCGGCCGAACCGGCCTCACGCCACATGCCCTGTGCCTTCGAATAGGCTTCGACGAGATCGATGCGGTCCTGCGCGCGGCCCGAAGTGGTCAGGTAGCGCACGGTCTCGCCGTCGACGGGGAAGAAGCCGCAGGTCGCGCCATATTCCGGCGCCATGTTGCCGATCGTCGCGCGGTCGGCGAGCGACATGGACGACAGGCCCTCGCCGAAGAACTCGACGAACTTGCCGACGACGCCCTTCTTGCGCAGCATCTGCGTGACGGTGAGCACGAGGTCGGTCGCGGTGACGCCTTCCTTGAGCTTGCCGGTGAGGCGGAAGCCGATGACTTCCGGCAGGAGCATGGAGACGGGCTGGCCGAGCATGGCCGCCTCCGCCTCGATGCCGCCGACGCCCCAGCCGAGGACGCCTAGCCCGTTGACCATCGTCGTGTGGCTGTCGGTGCCGACGCAGGTGTCCGGATAGGCGATCGTCTCGCCGTCGATCTCGCGGGTCCAGACGGTCTGGGCGAGATATTCGAGGTTGACCTGATGGCAGATGCCCGTGCCGGGCGGCACGACGCGGAAATTGTCGAACGCCTGCTGGCCCCATTTCAGGAACTTGTAGCGCTCCTCGTTGCGCTGGTATTCCAGTTCGACATTGCGGGCGAACGCCATCGGCGTGCCGAACTCGTCGACGATCACCGAATGGTCGATGACGAGGTCGACGGGCACGAGCGGGTTGATCTTCTCCGGATCGCCGCCGAGCGAGACCATCGCATCGCGCATCGCGGCAAGATCGACGACGGCCGGAACGCCGGTGAAGTCCTGCATCAGGACGCGCGCGGGGCGATAGGCGATCTCGACGCCGGCGGTGCCCTTGTCGTCGAGCCAGCCCGCCACGGCCTGGATCGATTCCTTGGTGACCGTGCGGCCATCCTCGTTGCGCAGCAGGTTCTCCAGCAGCACCTTCATCGAGAAGGGCAGTTTCGAGACGCCCGTCAGGCCGTTCTTCTCGGCTTCGATCAGGTTGTAGTAGGTGTACTGCGCGCCCGCCACGTCGAGCGTGCGGCGGCAATTGAAGCTGTCGAGAGATTTTGACACGTGCGTTCCCTAACTGTCGGTGCCGATGGGGACGAACGCCAGTGTGCATCACGCGCAAAGGTGCGGGTACGGTCATTTCCGCTGTCCGTCACCTCGCAACCGGGCCGTTCAAGGCGGCGCGCTATGCTGGTTCGGCCAAAATGATCTGCACGCCGACCGCTGGCGTGGTTGCCGGTTCTATAGAGAATTTCGTAGAAGAGTTCTAGAGAGCGGCGGAGCAAAATTCGTCGTCCGTATCGATAATTAGCAAGGGGTCCGTCATGCGGCTCATGGCGACAGGGCTGAGCGGCGAACGGGCCGGCGAACATGTGTTCGGTCCGCTCGACTTTTCGATTTCGGCCGGCGAGGCGCTGGTCGTGACCGGCGAGAACGGCTCGGGCAAGTCGACCCTGCTGCGCGTCGTCGCCGGGCTTCTCGCGCCATCGGCGGGGAGCGTTTCGCTCGAAGGCGCCGGCGATGAGACGATCGCCTCGTCGGCGCACTATCTCGGCCACCAGAACGCGATGAAGACGGCGCTCACCGTCGAGGAGAATCTCAGATTCTGGCGCGACTTCGAGGGCGAGCCGCATCTCGAAATCGACGAGGCGCTGGAGATGGTCGGCCTGCCCGACATCGGCCATCTGCCTTTCGGCTATCTGTCCACCGGCCAGAAGCGCCGTGCCTCGATCGCAAGGCTTTTGGTGAGCTACCGCCCGGTCTGGCTGCTGGACGAGCCGACGGCAGGGCTCGATGCGCGGTCGGAACGGCAATTCGCCGGGCTGATGAGGGCGCATCTGGAGGATGGCGGGCTGATCATGGCGGCGACGCATGTGCCGCTGGGGATCGGGGGAGCGCGGGAGATGGTGATGGGCGGCGTGAACGCATGACGCAGCGCAAGTACCCCCACGCCGCCCGCCTTCGGCGGCCGCCTGGCCGGGGCGAGCCACGGGTCTCGCCCGTCCTCCGGCCCCCCCTGCCCGGGGGAGAGGAAATGCGCCGCCGCATCGTCGGCGTTTTTCCAGCTTGGTTTCCTCTCCCCCGGGCAGGGGGAGAGGTGGCCCGAAGGGACGGAGTGGGGGTGGTATCCCACAACGCTTGGGCATTGCCCTCATGCTAGCCCTCCTCCACCGCGACATCCGGCTCGGCATTCGGGCCGGCGGCGGGGCGCTGGTGGGCGTCCTGTTCTTTCTCGCTGTCGTCGCCGTCGTCCCGTTCGGCGTCGGACCCGACCTCAACCTCCTCGCCCGAATCGGCCCCGCCATCTTGTGGATCGGCGCGTTGCTCGCCTCGCTCCTCGGCCTCGACCGCCTGTTCCAGGCCGACCGCGAGGACGGGTCGCTCGATCTCCTGATCCTCGCCGACCAGCGCCACATGCTGGCCGTCACGATCTTCGTCAAATGTGCGGCGCACTGGACGGCGAGCGTGCTGCCGCTGGTCGTCGCCTCGCCGCTGCTCGGTCTGTTCATGAACATGGAGCCGGTGGCGATCCTCGCGACCTCGGCGACGCTTTTCGCCGGCACGCCGGCCATCGCCTTCATCGGCGCGGTGGGCGCGGCGGTCGCCGTCTCGCTGCCGCGCGGCGGCCTACTCGTTTCCGTCCTTATCCTGCCGCTGGTGATCCCGGTGCTGATCTTCGGCGTCTCTGCCGCCCATGGCGCGGCGAACGACCCGCAGCCCTTCCTGCCGCCCTTCCTGATCCTGTGCGCCCTCACCCTCTTCTTCGCGGTGATCGGCCCCTTCTCGGCGGCGCTGGCGCTCAGATCGTCGTCGGACTGAAGCGCCGTCACGCCTCGCCGCGAAACCGGCGTTCGGGCAGCGAGGCGGGGTCCGGCTGCGCATCCGCGCCCTCGTTGAGCGCAAGCTGCATGAAGGCCGTGTCGAGCCAACGGCCGTGCTTGTAGCCGGTGCCGACGAGCCTGCCGGCATCCGCAAAACCCATCTTCGCGTGGAGCCGTATCGAAGCGCTGTCGGGGCGCCCGTCGCCGATGACGGCGATCATCTGGCGAAAGCCAAGCCGGGTCGCTGCTTCGATCAGTTTCTCCATCAATAACCGGCCGACGCCCTGCCCTTTCGCCTCGGGCGCGACATAGACGGAGTTCTCGACGATGAAGCGGTAGGCCGGGCGCGGCCGGAACGCGCCGGCATAGGCAAAGCCGACGAGGCGGTCGTCGCGCGTGGCCACGAGATAGGGAAACCCGCCTGCCTCGAGCGCGGCAAAGCGCGTCGTCATCTCGGCGAGATCGGGCGGGGTCAATTCATAGCTCGACGTCCCGTTTTCGACGGCGTCGGCATAGATTTCGGTGATGGCGGGAAGGTCGTTGCGCGTGGCTGGACGAATGGCGATCATGCAGTCGGTCTCTCCGGGACATCCCTGCATAATCGAGCATTGCGGCAGTGAAAATCGCCATGGTCGCTGGACCAACGAAAAAGGGCGGCCCGAAGACCGCCCCTTGCTCGTCTGGATGTTGTGCAGCCTATTCGCGGTTGCCCAGGAATTGCAGCATGAACAGGAACAGGTTGATGAAGTCGAGATAGAGACGCAGCGCGCCCATGATGGCCTTGCGGCCCATGGCGACGGCGCCGTCGCCCTCGAAATACATCTCCTTGATCTTCTGCGTGTCGTAGGCGGTCAGGCCCGCGAAGATCAGCACGCCGATCGCGGAGACCGCGAACTGAAGCGCCGAGGACTGTAGGAAGATGTTGACGATCATGGCGATGATCAGGCCGAACACGCCCATGATCAGGAACGAGCCCATGCCCGTCAGGTCGCGCTTGGTCGTGTAGCCCCACAGCGACAGGGCGCCGAAGGCGGTCGCGGTGATGAAGAAGGTCTGCGTGATCGACTGGGCGGTATAAACCAGGAAGATCGACGACAGCGACACGCCCATCAGCGCGGCATAGGCCCAGAAGGTGGTCTGCGCGGCCGAGACGCTCATCTTGTCGATGCGGAACGACAGGAAGAACACCATGGCGAGCGGCGCGAGCATGACGACCCAGCGCAGCGGCGAGCCGTAGAGCGTCGCGCCGAGCGCGGTCAGCATCGAGCCGTTGCCGAGCGTGGCGACGGCCTGGCTCGGGTCGGAGGTGGTGGCGAGCGTGACGGTGCCGAGGGCGGCAACGCCGGTGATGGCAAGGCCAAGCGCCATCAGGTTGTAGACCCTGAGCATATAGGCGCGCAGGCCCTGGTCGATAGAGGCATCGGCCTGGACGCCGGCGGCCCCGTACCGCGCCTGATAATTACGAAGGTCAGCCATGTGAATGGTCCTCTTTGCTACTGTCCCGTCCGGTGTCGGGCTTGACTTCAGACATTCGCCCAGGCGCCGCTGGCGGGACTCCAGCACTGCCTGTGGCGGAATATGCGCATTCCGTGCGGCGATCACAAGACCAAACCGACGCTGAAATGTGGCGTGAACGGCGGCAAATGGTCCCGATTCGTCGACGCTGACGTGAATGTGAGCCGTTTCTAAAGCTCGCGCAAGACGGGTGCCGCCTTGTGGCCCAGCACGCGCCACGTGCCGACGAGGCCGAAGCCGACCGTCAGGACCAGCGCGATGACGATGGTCGACACGGCAACTTCCGGCAGGAAGGCCGAAGGCAGCCCCATGATTCGCGCGATGACGAACCAGGCCGCGACGCCGCCGGCAAACAGCGCGAAGATCGCGGTGGCCAGCCCGATGATCGTGTATTCGAGCGAAAAGGCGGTGATCAGTGTGCGCCGCGTCGCGCCGAGCGTCTTCAGCACGACCGCGTCATGCACCCGCGCGCGGTTTCCGGCGGCAAGCGCGCCCGAGAGCACCAGCACTGAGGCGACGAGCGCGACGCCCGCCGCCGCGCGGATCGCGACCGCAAGCTGCGCGACGATCTGGTTGACGATGTCGAGCGCGTCCTTGACCCGCACCGAGGTCACCGAGGGGAAATTGCGGGTGATGGCGTTGAGAATGCGCGCTTCGTCGGCGTTGTCCGCGGTGTCGTCGGCAAGCGTCGCAAGCCAGGAATGCGGCGCGCCGGCGAAGGTGTTGGGCGAGAACACCATGACGAAGTTGATGCCCATCGATTCCCATTCGACCTGCCGGAAATTCGCGATCCGCGCGGTGACGTTGCGGCCGAGCACGTTGACGGTGATCGTGTCGCCGAGCCTCAACCCGATCTCGCCACCCTCTTCGGCGGCGAACGAGACCAGCGGCTCGCCGTCATAGTCCTGCGGCCACCATTCGCCTTCGGTGAGGGTGGAGTTCTCCGGCGCGTTGCGGGCATAGGTGATGCCGCGGTCGCCGCGCAGCACCCAGGCGCCTTCCGGCGGAACCTCGATCTCGCGCACGTCGACCTCGTTGATCTCCATCACCCGGCCGCGCAGCATCGGCACGCGGATGAGCTTGCCTTCGGGCGATTCGGTCTCGACCAGCGCGGCGAAATCCTCGACCTCGTTCGCCTGGATGTCGACGAAGAAGAAATTCGGCGCCTGTTCGGGCAGATTACCCGCGATCTGCCGCCTGAGATTGCCGTCGATCAGAGCCAGCGTGACGAGCAGCGTCAGGCCGAGGCCGAGCGACAGGACGACCGACGGCGTCAGCGCTCCGGGACGGTGGACGTTGCCGAGCGCGAGCCTGAGCGCCGTGGACGAGACGCGCGGCGAGCGGCGTGCGAGGGTCTGGACGAGGCTTCCGACGATACGCAGGACGAGGAACGCGAAGATGGTCGCGCCGACGAAGATGGTCGCGATCCGCCGGTCGCCGGAAAACCAGACGGCGAGAAATGCCAGCAGGACGGCGATGGCGGCGGCCGACAAGACGTAGACCGCACGCGGCAGGCCGCGGCCCTCGAGCCCCAGTTCACGGAAGAGCGCGGTGGCCGGCACGTCGCGGGCGCGGCCGAGCGGCAATATGGCGAAGGCGAGCGTCACCATCAGGCCGAACAGCGCGGCCAATCCCAGCGCGCCGGGATAGATGCCGCCTTCGGATGGGATCGGCAGGACGCTGGCAAGCATGGCGCTCGCCGCGAACGGCATGATCGCGGCCAGCACCAACCCGATGGCGATGCCGACGCCGGCGATGATCAGGATCTGGATCAGGTAGATCGAGAAAACCAGCGCACCGGAGGCGCCGAGGCTCTTGAAGGTGGCGATGACCCCCCGCTTGGCATCGAGATAGGCGCGCACGGCATTGGCGACACCGACCCCGCCAACGACGAGCGCGGTCAGCCCGACCAGCGTCAGGAACTGCGAGAAGCGTTCGATGTTCGACGAAAGCGACGGCGCGGCATTGGTGCGCGAGCGGATCGACCAGCCGGCTTCGGGAAACTGTGCGGCAGCGGCATCGCGCACGGCCTCGATCTCCTCTTCGGTGGTGCCGGCCGCCATGCGGATCTTGTAGCCGTGTTCAACGAGGCTGCCTTCCTGCAACAGACCCGAGGCACGCAGGCCGTCGATCGAGACCATCAGGCGCGGCGCAAGGCCGAACCCGTCCGAGATCGCGTCGGGCTCGTTCAGGAGTTCGGCGCGCAGTTCGAAAATCTGCTCGCCGAGGATGACCCGGTCGCCGATCTGGAGTCCGAGCCGCTGGAACAGGATGTCGGGACCGACCGCGCCATATATGCCGTCGCGTTCCTCGATCTGCGTCGCGATGGGATCGGCGAGGGTGGTCTCGACGGCGCCGTAGAGCGGATAGGCGGCGTCCACGGCCTTCGCCTCGACCAGCGTCTGGTCGGAGCCGTCCTCGAGCCGCACCATCGATCGGATGCCGGCGGTGTGCGTCACATCGCCGAGCTCGGCCAGGAACTCGGCCTCGTCCGGCGTCGTCTCGCGCTGGTTGAGCTGGAAGCGCATGTCGCCGCCGAGCAGCGTCTGGCCCTGATTCGAAACGCCGAGCGTGATCGCCTGCGCGACCGAATTGACTCCGCCGATGGCCGCGACGCCGAGCGCGATGCAGGCGATGAAGATCAGGAAACCGGACAGCCCGGCGCGCATTTCGCGGCCGGCGAAGCGGAAGGCGAGTGCGAGGTGTCGGGAGGTCACGCCCGCACCGCCTGCAATTGCGGCTCGCTCTCGATCCGCCCCGACCGGATGGCGATCTGCCGCGAGCAGCGCGCCGCCAGTGCCGGATCGTGCGTGACGAGCATCAAGGTCATGCCGCGCTCGACTGTCTTGGCGAACAGCATGTCGGCGATCTGCCGGCCGGTCGCCTGGTCGAGATTGCCGGTCGGCTCGTCGGCGATGAGGAGCCGCGGGGAGGGGGCGAGGGCGCGGGCAATGGCCACGCGCTGCTGCTCGCCGCCGGACAGTTCGCCAGGATAGTGCGTCAGGCGATCCTTCAGCCCGACTTCGGTGAGTTCACGTTCTGCAACCGCGAAGGCGTCGTCCCGGCCGGCGAGTTCCAGCGGCACGGCGACGTTTTCGAGCGCCGTCATGTTGGGGATCAGATGGAAGGACTGGAAGACGATGCCGACATTGCGACCCCGGAAGGCGGCAAGCTGGTCCTCGCTCATCGCCGTCAGGTCTTCGCCGGCGATCCGGATTCGACCGGCATCGATGCGCTCCAGCCCGGCGAGCACCATCAGCAGCGTCGACTTGCCAGACCCGGACGGCCCGACGATGCCGGCCGTCTCGCCGGCGGCGATGTCGAGACTGATGCCTTTGAGGACATGAACCGACGAGGCACCCTCGCCAAGCGTGAGCGAAACGTCTTTCATCTCGATGACGGGTTCTGCCAAGGCCGATCGCTCCTATATGCGCTTCTTGAAGCGGGAACGGTCGTTCCCTGACGGGGCCGGCGAACCGGCTGGTTTCATATGGGTTGTGGGTGATGGCGTTCAATTCTTCCATACGCGTTTTGGTCGCAGGCGGACTGGCCTTGCTGGGAAGTATCGCTTCGGCGCTAGCCGAACCGGTGCGGATCGTCGCTTTCGGTGACAGTCTGATGGCCGGATACCAGCTTGGGCCAGGAGAATCCTTTCCCGAAAAGCTCGAAGAAGCGCTAAAGGCGCGCGGTCACGATGTGGTGATCGCCAATGCCGGCGTCTCCGGCGACACGACGAGCGCGGGCCTTGCCCGTCTCGACTGGTCGGTGCCGGACGACACGCAACTCGTCATTCTCGGCCTCGGCGCCAACGACATGCTGCGCGGCGTCGACCCGGACGTCACCGAACGCAATCTGACGCAGATGCTGGAGCGGCTCGATGCCCGCGACATTGACGTCATGCTGATGGGGATGCTTGCCGCGCCGAATCTGGGCGCGTCCTATGGGACCCGTTTCAACGGCATCTATCCGGAACTGGCGAGCCGCTTCGACGTCGAGCTCTACCCGTTCTTCCTTGACGGCGTGACCACCGTTTCGGGCATGACGCTGGAGGACCGGATGCATCCGAGCGCGGCCGGGGTCGACCGCATGGTCGACGGCGTCCTCCCATTGGTCGAAGCCTATATTGCCGAGCAAGGGTAACGTTAACGGTTGATGAATTACGCTGCGCTGCAAAATCGCTTGCGCAAAATCGCCGCCGGTGATTCGCTGAATGCAAGATGCAGTCGATTCGAGGAGGGCCAGAGCCGGTCTCGAAATGCCGGAGAAAAGTCCCGGACGGCAGATGCCGCACTGCAAAGCGCTGTTTTTCGCCGCCCGGTTCGCCGCCCGATTTTCGGGCTGACATCCCGGCTTCGGCGCCTTCCAGGCAATCTTGGCGTCCGAAGCGGTTAAAGCCGTCTGCTCCAGTCAGCAGCTGGCCGGATTTGGGGAAGGACCAGACCATGCCGCGACTTTTCACCGCTCTCGAAATTCCGCGCGACGCCGCCCTTTCGCTCTCTCTCCTGCGTGGCGGCCTTGCCGGTGCCCGCTGGATCGACCCCGAGAACTATCACCTGACACTGCGCTTTTACGGCGATGTGGAGGGCCACGTCGCGGATGAGATCGCCGTCGCACTCGACCGCGTTCGGCGCAACTCCTTCATGCTGACCTTGTCCGGCGTCGGCGCATTCGGCTCGAAGAAGCCGCATTCGATCTATGCCGGCGTCGCACCCTCGCCCGAATTGAACGCGCTTCAGGGCGAGATCGAGCGGATCGGCCAGCGGCTCGGCCTGCCCGCTGACGCCCGCAAGTTCGCCCCTCATGTCACGATCGCGCGGCTGCGCAACGTCTCGCCCGGCGAGGTCGCGCATTACCTCTCCATGCGCGGCAATTTCTCGACGGCTCCATTCCGGGTTGGCCGCTTCGTGATGATGTCCTCGCGCGATTCGATCGGCGGTGGTCCCTATGTCGTCGAAGAGGCATGGCCGCTCGATCAACAGGTCGAGCAGGCGCCGCGCGGCGGCTGGGCGCACGTCCCCCAACCGGCATGGACGCCGCGCTGATGGCGAAGGACGCGCTTTCTGAGGCGGAAATCCCGGCGGCGCTGGACGCGCTGCCGGGCTGGACGCGCGATGCGGACGGCAAGGGCATTTCGCGCAGCTTCAAATTCAAGACCTTCGTCCAGGCCTTCGGCTTCATGACGCGCTGCGCGCTCGCCGCCGAAAAGGCCGACCATCATCCCGAATGGTCGAATGTCTACAACCGCGTCGACATCCGATTGACGTCGCACGATGTCGGCGGGCTGTCGCAGCGCGATGTCGACATGGCGAAGCGGTTCGATCGGCTTTCAGAAACTTGAAGCGCCGCTCGCCGGCTCCCATGTAATTTCCGATCAACGGGACCGGGAAGCCATGAAGCAGGCGACCATCGATGACATCCTCGAGCCGGGCGACAGCCGCACCCATCAGGAGCGGGCGCGCCGGGTGGCGGGCGGCTTCTGGCGCACCTTCAGGCGCGCCTCGCGCCACATTCCTTTCGCCGACGAACTGGTCGCCGCCTATTATTGCGCACTCGATCCGTCGACGCCGCTGCGTGTGCGCGGCACGCTTCTGGCGGCGCTCGCCTATTTCGTCCTGCCTTTCGACCTCGTGCCCGACTTCATCCTCGGCCTCGGCTTCACCGACGACATCGCCGTCCTGACGGCGGCCATCGCCAATGTCCGCGCTCACATCAAGCCGGAGCATCGCAATGCCGCCGAGGCGGCCTTGGAGCGTTTTGCCCGTCCCGGCTGACTGATCAGTCGGCGGTGTCGACCTGCGGGTCGGTTTCCAAAGCCTTGCGCAATCGCGAAAAAGCCAGCCTGATGCGTGACTTGACGGTGCCGAGCGGAAGGCCGGTGCGCTCCGCGATCTGGCTGTGCGACAGCCCGGCGAAAAAGGCGAGCCGGATCAATTCGACCTGCTCTGACGGCAATGCGCCGATCGCCAGCCGCACCCGCTCGTCACGACGCGCGCCGTCGACCGCCTCGTCCGCCGGCTCCGGCGCATCCGGCTCGAAGATCGGATCTGCCGGATCGAGGCGGTGGGACTTGTCCCGGCGCAACAGATCGATCCGACGGTTGCGCGCGATGCGGTAGAGCCAGGTGGCGAGCGAGGATTTTGCCGGATCGAACAAATGCGCCTTGTGCCACAGCACCGACATCACTTCCTGCGTCAGATCCTCGGCCTGGCCGCGTTCCATGCCGAGCCGTTGCAGATGGCCGTTCACGCGCGGCGCGAAGTGATCGAACAGGATTTCGAAGGCGGCCCGGTCGCGATCGACGGCCACGCGAGCGGCCAGCCTTGCGTGGTCCTGTGCAGGCGTCGTCGTCATGCGAAGCGGAAAACTCTCCCGAACGGCCGTGGTGCCGCAGTCGGGGCAAGACTAAGCGGCGCGTTTCGCAGGCGCAACCGCCAAGTTCGGTCCCAACTTCACGGCCTGACACATTCAGTCAAAATATTGCCGCCTTTGCCCGGTTCAACATCCCGGTCGGGACAGCGGGCGCTCACGACAAGGATGCGCCCATGCGATTTGAAGTGATCCCGAAGCCGGGCAGACAGCCCGGATGAGGGGAAGGGAATCTCGGAGATCGGCAAGCGCTCGCCAGCCGGTTTATTCTTTGGTAACCCCGTTTCCGTAAAATTCGAGGCAATCCGGGCCTCTCGGCCCGTTTCGTTAAGCAGTCCAAAACGATCAGACAGGGATCAAAGGTAAGCCATGCGCAGAACAATCGCGACACTCTCCTGCCTCAGCATGGTCGCTCTCGCCACGCCGGCGCTCGCCCAGTCCGCAACCAAGATCGGCCAGCACAATGCCTGGGGCACCTATTCCTACGAGGGTGACGGCGGGCGCGTGTGCTACGTGCTGACGGTTCCGACCGACAAGCAGCCGACCAGCCTCAACCATGGCGACATCTTCTTCTTCGTCAGCCAGAAGCCCGGCCAGAACGTCGCCTACGAGCCGCAGTTCATCGCGTCCTACAATTTCCAGGACAATTCCAAGGTGACGGTGCAGGTCGGCAATTCGACCTATTCGATGTTCACGCGCGGCACGTCGGCCTGGCTCGAGAACGCCGCCCAGGAAGGCGAACTGATCGCCGCCATGCGCGGCGGCGCGGACATGAAGGTCTCGGCCAAATCGGGTCGCGGCAACGACACCAACTATACCTTCTCGCTGCGCGGCATCACCGCGGCGCTGAACTCGATCCAGAGTTGCAGCTAGGTTCCCGCAGCCGCGATCTTCGAATCGGCCGGGGCGCGAGCCCCGGCCTTTTCATTTGCGGCAGCGTCGCCTATGTGAGTGCCTCGACCGCGAAAATAGCGGCGCGCGCCCGTTCGTGTTAGAAGCGGGCGTTTCGCGGACTTCCGCGACGACCCATGCGCGACATTTCAAGAATGCTGGACGATGACCCTGACGCTCGACCTGACCGAACCTGCGACCCGCGCCGCCCTTCGCCCGAAGAGCGCGGAAAAGCCGTCGCTGATCGGCATGTCGCGGGCCGAGATGGCCGAGGCGCTGGGCGTGATCGGCATTCCCGAAAAGCAGCGCAGGATGCGCGTCCAGCAGCTCTGGCACTGGCTCTATGTGCGCGGCGTCTCCGATTTCGCCCATATGTTCAACATCTCCAAGGAGCTGCGCGGCAAGCTGGCCGAAACCTTCACCATCGCCCGGCCGGAGATCGTCGAGGAACAGATCTCCGAGGACGGCACGCGCAAATGGCTGTTCCGCTTCCCGCCGCGCGGTGCCGGCCGCCCGGTCGAGATCGAGACCGTCTACATTCCCGAGGAAGGGCGCGGGACGCTGTGCATTTCGAGCCAGGTCGGCTGCACCCTGACCTGCACCTTCTGCCATACCGGCACGCAGAAGCTGGTGCGCAACCTGACGGCCGAGGAAATCCTCGCCCAGTTGATGACTGCGCGCGACCGGCTCGGCGATTTTCCCGACCGCGATACGCCGGACGGCGCGATCGTGCCGGCGGAAGGGCGCAAGATCACCAACATCGTCATGATGGGCATGGGCGAGCCGCTCTACAATTTCGAGGAGGTGAAGAAGGCGCTGCTGATCGCCTCCGACGGCGACGGGCTCTCCCTGTCCAAGCGCCGCATCACGCTCTCCACCTCCGGCGTCGTGCCGGAAATCTACCGAACCGGTGACGAGCTCGGCGTCATGCTGGCGATCTCGCTCCACGCCGTCAACGACGACCTGCGCGACCTGCTGGTGCCGATCAACAAGAAATACCCGCTCGAGCAGTTGATCCAGGCGTGCCGCGACTATCCCGGCCTGTCGAACGCGCGGCGCATCACCTTCGAATATGTAATGCTCAAGGACATCAACGATTCGATGGACGACGCCAAGGCGCTGGTGAAGCTGCTGCGCGGCATTCCGGCCAAGATCAATCTGATCCCGTTCAATCCGTGGCCGGGCTCGAACTACCAGTGCTCGGACTGGGAGCAGATCGAGAAATTCGCCGACTACGTCAATGCCGCCGGCTACGCCTCGCCAATCCGCACCCCGCGCGGCCGCGACATCCTCGCCGCCTGCGGCCAGTTGAAATCCGAATCCGAGCGCATGAAGAAGTCGGAGCGCCTGGCGCTCGAGGCTATGATGATCGCCGGCCACGGCGAATAGGCCCGGCGAGGATGGACCGCCTCGTCACCTATCTGGTCCGCTTCGTCGCGATCCTTGCCGGCTTCGTCGTCGCCTGCCTGGCCGCCAGCCTGTTTCTCAACCTTCTCTTCGCCTCGACCGTCGTCGCGGTCATCCCTGAATTCTCAGAGGCCGCGCGGCCGACGCTCTTCGTCACCGTGCCGTTCTTCGCCCTGATCATCGCCAATCTGTCCTTCGGTGCCTTCCTGCTGGTGGCGGTCGCCGCCGAACTCATCGGCTGGCGATCCTGGCTCGCCCACGCGCTCGCCGGCGCACCGGTGGCGCTTTATGCCGGCTGGCAGATGGCTGCGGCGCTCGACGCTCCCGCAGCCGCGACCGATACCGGCCTGATGCTTTTGACGCTCGCCGCCGGTCTCGTCGGCGGCATCGCCTATTGGGCGATTGCCGGACGCAATGCGGGAATGTGGAGAGGCGACGCCGGCCGGGCTCCATCGTGAGCCGCACCGTCACGATCGTGACGGGGCTCGCCCTCGCATTCCTTACCGCCGGAGCGACGCTTCTTCTTCCCGCTTTGCTGGGAGCGCTTCTCGCCGGCGAGTTCACTCGGTTGAGGCACGGTCTGGCCGATCGAGTGACGACGATCCTCCTGATCCTTGCCGCATATGCCCTCATTCCCGCCCTGAATTTCGTCATCCTGGCGGAGTGGCGACGGTGGCGGCACTGGCTCGTCCATGTCGCGACAGGCGCCTTCATACCCGCGCCGATCGGTCTGCTGATCGTCTTCGGCCCCCGCGCCTCGGGGGATGGTGCGGCAATGGCGATCCTGTTCTCGGTGGCCGGTGCGTTGGGAGCTTTCGCCTATTGGCTGGTCGCCGGACGCAATGCGGGCCGCTGGCGCGACGAGCCTACCGCGCCTGCGTCATGAGGATGCGCAACGCGAAGGCCGAAAATACCCCTGCGAACACATAATCGATGATGCGCGTCACCCGCGGCGAGCGCTTCAGCAGCGCCGAGAACCTGTCGGCCGCGATCACCATCGGCACGGTGATCGGTAGCGATAGCGGAATGAAGAGCGCGCCCAGAAAGAACAGCTTGGCCGGCGCATCCGGGTCCGACGCCGAGACGAATTGCGGCAGGAAGGTCATGAAGAACAGGATGATCTTCGGGTTCAAGAGATTGATCCCGAGCCCCGTGGCCCAGTTGGCGAAGAACGAGCGTCTTGCGCGGACCTCTCCCATGTCCGGCGAGAAGGCCGAGCCGTGGCGGATCGCCTGGTAGGCGAGCCAGACGAGATAGAGCGCGCCGACGAGCTTCAGGACGAAGAACGCCTGCGGCGAGGCGACGATCAGCGCCGACAGGCCGAGCGCGACCAGCGCCGTGTGGATGACGATCCCGGTCATCGCGCCGATCATGCAGGCAAAGCCCGCCGAACGCCCCTCGGACAGCGCACGGCCGACGAACAGCGTCATGTCCGGCCCCGGCGTGATCGCGATCACGATCGTGGCGACGGCGAACTGGAGAAGGGTGGCGGTGGTCGGCAGGAAGTCCATGGAGGTGATCCAGACACGGAAAGACGGGTCGGCTCATATTAGCCATTAGTCGTAGATGGAACACAACGGGCGCCACCCGCTTGCGTTAGTTAACGTAATAGCTATCCTCCCCGGCAGGGCCGGCGAGAAATGCCGGCGCTGTCTTTGGGAGGAGACCAATCATGGAAAACAAATCGCTTTCGCGTCGCAAGTTCCTCGGCGCCGGTGCAACCACGGTCGTCGGCGCAACGGCGGCCGGCGCATTGGCCGCGCCCGCCGTTCTGGCGCAGGCGCCCGTCACGATCAAGATGCAGACGTCGTGGCCCTCGTCCGACATCTGGATGGATTTCGCACGGCAATATATCGAGCGCGTCGAGAAGATGTCGGGGGGGCGCATCCAGTTCGAGCTCCTGCCGGCCGGCGCCGTCGTCGGCGCCTTCCAGGTGCTCGACGCCGTCAATGACGGCATCATCGACGCCACCCACACCGTCCCGGTCTACTGGTACGGCAAGCACAAAGCGGCCTCGCTGTTCGGCACCGGCCCCGTCTTCGGCGGCAGCGCCACGACCATGCTCGCCTGGTTCCACCAGGGCGGCGGCAAGGAGCTTTACGAGGAACTGACCCAGGACATCATGGGCCTCAACGTCGTCAGCTTCTACGGCTTCCCGATGCCGGCCCAGCCTTTCGGCTGGTTCAAGGAGCCCGTCACAACGGTCGCGGACATCAACGGCTTCAAGTATCGCACCGTCGGTCTTGCCGCCGACCTTCTCCAGGAAATGGGCATGAGCGTCGCCCAGCTTCCGGGCGGCGAAATCGTGCCGGCGATGGAGCGCGGCGTCATCGACGCCTTCGAGTTCAACAATCCATCGTCGGATCTTCGCTTCGGCTCGCAGGATGTCGCCAAGCACTACATCCTGTCATCCTACCATCAGGCGAGCGAATCCTTCGAATTCATGTTCAACCGCGACGTCTTCGACGGGCTGGACGACGACCTGAAGGCCATTCTCGAATATGGCGTCGAGGCCGCGAGTACGGCCAACACGGCGCTCGCGCTCGACAATTATTCGGCCGATCTGGTCAAGTTGCAGGAAGAGCATGGCGTGACCGTGCATCGCACCTCGCAGGAGATTCTCGCCGCGCAGCTCGATGCCTGGGACAAGATCATCCCCACGCTCGAGGCCGACCCCTACATGAAGAAGGTGCTCGACAGCCAGCGCGAATGGGTCGAACGTGTCACCTTCTACGAACTGATGAACTCCGCCGATCTGGCGCTTGCCTATGAGCATTACTTCCCCGGCAAGCTGAAGATGGAAGGCTAAGGGTCAAGCCCCGCGCGCTCTGCGTCCGGCTCCTGTTCGTCAGGGGCCGGACTTTATCTGTAATCGGGATTGGCAGTACATGCTCCGCTTCATCGCATTCGCCGACGAGTTGTCGGCGTGGTTCGGCAAGGTCTTCGCGTGGTGCATCGTCATCATGGCTCTCGGCGTCGGCTACGAGGTTCTCGTCCGCTACGCGTTTCGCGCTCCGACCCCCTGGGCCTTCGACCTCAGCTACATGATGTACGGCACCATGTTCATGATGGCGGGCGCCTATACGCTGTCACGTAACGGACATGTGCGCGGCGACTTCATCTACCGGCTCTGGCAGCCGCGTACGCAGGCCAAGGTCGAGTTCGTCCTCTATTTCTTCTTCTTCTTTCCGGGCGTTCTGGCGCTGGTCATCTCCGGCTGGAAATATGCCAGCCGCTCCTGGGGTTTCATGGAAGTCAGCACCATGAGCCCGGCCGGAATGCCCATCTACCAGTTCAAGACAATCATCGTCGCCGCGGGAGCCCTGCTTCTGATCCAGGGCATCGCGCAGGTCTGCCGCTGCCTCGTCACCATGCGCACGAACGAATGGCCGCAGCCCGCGCCCGATGTCGAGGAACTCGAAACCATCATGCTGCGCGAGAATGCGCCGGTCCTTCAGCACGGCAGCGAAGCCGTCGACGTCGTCACGCCCGAGGAGCCCCGCCAATGAGCGATCCCGTCATTGCCCTGGTGATGCTCGGGCTGTTCATCTTCGTCATCATGCTGGGGTTTCCGATCGCCTTCACGCTGATGGCGCTGGCGATCGCCTTCGGCTACTACGCCTATTTCGACGCCAACCGCATGTGGGCGCCGTATAACCGGATGCTCGACCAGGACGTTTCGTCCTTCGATCTGTGGCAGTCCTGGATCGGCGGCTTCTTCAACAACCGCATCTTCGATCTCTTCGTCAACCAGACCTATTCGGTGATGGCGAACGACGTCCTGACCGCGATCCCGCTGTTCCTGTTCATGGGCTACATCGTCGAGCGCGCCAACATCGTCGACCGCCTGTTCGAAACGCTGAGCATCGCCTCGCGCCGCCTTCCCGGTTCGATGGCGGTCGCCGCGCTCATCACCTGCGCGCTTTTCGCCACGGCCACCGGCATCGTCGGCGCCGTCGTCACGCTGATGGGCCTGCTCGCCTTTCCGGCGATGATGAAGGCGCGCTACGACACCAGCTTCGCCTCGGGCGTCATCTGTGCCGGCGGCACGCTCGGCATCCTGATCCCGCCCTCGATCATGCTGATCGTCTATGCGGCGGCATCGGGCACCTCGATCGTGCGACTTTATGCCGGGGCGCTTCTTCCCGGATTCCTGCTCGCGGGCATGTATCTCGTCTACATCATCGTTCGCGCTATGATGCAGCCGAACCTTGCGCCGAAGCCGGTCGAACCCGAGGAGCCGATCCCGTTCGCCCGGCTCATGTGGATGATGCTCACCTCCTTCTTCCCGCTCGCCATTCTCATCATGTCGGTCCTCGGGGCGATCCTGTTCGGTCTGGCGACGCCGTCGGAGGCAGCCGCGATCGGCGCGCTGGGCGGACTGGTCCTTGCAATCGCCTATCGCGCTCTGACCTGGCGGCGCCTGCGCGAATCGGTCTATCTGAGCGTGCGCACGACCGCGATGGTCTGCTGGCTGTTCGTCGGCTCCTGGGTCTTCGCGTCGGTGTTCTCCTATCTCGGCGGCGAGCATGTGGTGCGCGACTTCGTCGTCGGCATGGATCTGACACCCTTCCAGTTCCTGATCCTGGCCCAGTTCATCATCTTCCTGCTCGGCTGGCCGCTCGAATGGTCGGAGATCATCATCATCTTCGTGCCGATCTTTTTGCCGCTCCTGGTGATCTTCGAGATCGATCCGCTGTTTTTCGGCATCCTGATCGCGCTCAACCTCCAGACCTCGTTCCTGACGCCGCCGATGGCGATGTCGGCCTATTACCTCAAGGGCATCGCGCCGCCGGAGGTCCGCCTGACGCAGATCTTCGCAGGCTCGCTGCCCTATGTGGGCATGGTCTTCATCACCATGGCGCTGCTCTACACCTTCCCGCAGATCGTCTACTGGCTGCCCCAGGCGATCTACGGGCGATAGCAAAGGACGCATTCGATGCTTGCCGCCAGACTGGCTCCGCCGCTCGCCCTGATCGGGTTCGTCGCCTTCTTCGCGGTCATCTTGTGGAAGGTGCCGCGGCTCGACCTCGCAATCGTCATCGGGCTCGGCATCGTGGCCGTTCTCTACGACCTGTTCGAGACGGCTAGGCGCGGCACCCGCTCGCGGCGAACGCGCGCGCTCGACTGACGCGGCGGGCCGGATGCCTTGTCCGGCCCGACATTCCTGCTAAAAGAGCGACCGGACGGGCGCTACCGCCCGCATCGGAATTCATCTCAAGCAGGTCCCCGAATGTCGAAGTGGAAAGACGTGAAGAAGGTCGTGCTCGCCTATTCGGGCGGGCTCGACACCTCCATCATCCTGAAATGGCTCCAGACGGAACTGGGCGCGGAGGTCGTCACCTTCACCGCCGATCTCGGCCAGGGCGAAGAACTGGACCCGGCGCGCCGCAAGGCCGAGATGCTCGGCATCCAGCAGATCTATATCGAGGACGTGCGCGAGGAATTCATCCGCGACTTCGTCTTCCCGATGTTCCGCGCCAATGCCGTCTATGAGGGCACCTATCTTCTTGGAACCTCGATCGCGCGACCGCTGATCTCCAAGCGCCTGGTCGAGATCGCGGCCGAAACCGGCGCCGATGCCATCGCCCACGGCGCGACGGGCAAGGGCAACGACCAGGTCCGCTTCGAGCTCTCCGCCTATGCGCTGAACCCGGACATCAAGGTCATCGCGCCGTGGCGCGACTGGACCTTCAAGTCGCGCACCGACCTGATCAATTTCGCCGAACAGCACCAGATCCAGGTGACCAAGGACAAACAAGGCGAGGCGCCGTTCTCGGTCGATGCGAATTTGCTGCACTCGTCTTCCGAGGGCAAGGTGCTGGAGGATCCGTGGCAGGAGCCGCCGGAATATGTCCACCAGCGCACCATCTCGCCAATGGACGCCCCGGACAAGGTGACGGACATCGTCATCACCTTCAAGAAGGGCGACCCGGTCGCGCTGGACGGCAGGGAAATGTCTCCGGCGACCCTCTTCGCCGCCCTCAACGACCTCGGCCGTGACAACGGCATCGGCCGTCTCGATCTGGTCGAGAACCGCTTCGTCGGCATGAAGTCGCGCGGCGTCTACGAGACGCCCGGCGGCACGATCCTTCTCGCCGCGCATCGCGCGATTGAATCGATCACGCTCGACCGCGGCGCGGCGCATCTGAAGGACGACATCATGCCCCGCTATGCGGAGCTGATCTATAACGGCTTCTGGTTCTCGCCCGAGCGCGAGATGCTACAGGCGCTGATCGACAAGAGCCAGGAGGACGTCGAGGGCGAGGTCCGCCTGAATCTCTACAAGGGCAACGTCATCGTCACCGGCCGCCGCTCGCAAAAATCGCTCTATTCCGACGCGCTCGTCACCTTCGAGGACGACCGCGGCGCCTACGACCAGAAGGACGCCGAAGGCTTCATCCGCCTCAACGCCCTGCGCCTGCGCACGCTGGCGGCCAGGAAGCGCAAGGGCTGAACCTGAGACGGTCCAGGCAACAAAAAAGGGGCCGCGCGGCCCCTTTTTCATGTCCGGCCGTTCGGCCTCAGTTCGCGTCGATGCGCTGGCCGAGCACGGCGATCGCCTGCTGATAGACGCTGGCCGCGTTCCAGCCCTGAATCGCCGCGAAATTCGGCTCGCCCGGCTGGTAGCCCTCGCCCGCGCGCCAGCCATGGCCGCGCAGGAAGTTCGCGGTCGAGGCGAGCGCGTCGGCGCGGCTGTTGATCAGGTCGATGCGACCGTCGCCATCGCCGTCGACGCCGTAGCGCACGACATTGGCGGGCAGGAACTGCGTCTGGCCGATTTCGCCATGCGCCGCGCCCTTGGCGGCCGGGTCGAGATTGCCCTGGTCGACGAGTTGCAGCGCGCCGATCAGATGGCCGGAAAAGAATTCCGAACGGCGGCAGTCATAGGCGAGCGTGGCGACGGCGGACAGGATGTTCTCGTTGCCGAGGAAGCCGCCGAAACCGGTCTCCATGCCCCAGATCGCCATCAGCGGACCGGCGGGCACGCCGTAAACTCGCTCGATGCGGGCGAGGAGATCGGCATTTTGCCGCTTCAACTGGGTGCCGCGCGAAACGATGGCGTTGCCGCCACGCCGTTCCAGGAACTGGTCGAGGGTCAGCGTGAAGCCGCCGCCCTGCTTGCGATCGGCCGCGATGGTACGCGTCGCGTAGCTCGTGCCCTGCAAGGCCGCGACGCCGCGCTGTCCGATGCCGCTCGATGCCGCGCGCTGCACGAACTGGCCCTTCCAGGCCTCGAAGCCCGCACCGTCATTGCCGCATTGCTGCGCCTTTGCAAGCGACACGCTCGCCGCCAGTGCCACGACCGCGCCCAGCAAAATCTTTCCCCGTCCTGCCATCCGTCTGCCTTTCGAAATGCCTGAGATGAAGTGTGGCCCATGCGGGCGCGCGGACGCAAAAGCGCCGGCCTGCCGATCACTCTTGCATACGCTTCTTACCCGCACGTTATCCCGTTGTGGTTGTCCGATCATGTTGACCGAATTGTGATCCGCCCGCAAACGTCCCGCATCCGCGCGGGAACCAGGCGCCATTCACGCCGTTGTTACCGCGAAGGTGACACCCCCTGCGGAGAATACGAACATGAAAAACATCCTGACATCGTCGGCGGCGATCGCCGTCGTGCTGCTCGCCTCGTCGGCGGCTCTTGCACAGACCGCCGTGACCGCGACGACCGATTTGAACGTTCGCGCTGGTCCCGGCCCGGAATATCCCATCGTCGGCTCGATCGCCGCGAATGGCGAAGCCACGCTCGCCGGCTGCCTCGAAAACTCCAAATGGTGCCAGGTTTCGGCCGCCGGCGCGGAAGGCTGGGCCTATTCCGACTATCTGGTCGCAGACAATGCCGGCACTCAGATCGTCGTGACTGAGCGCCCGGCCGAGATGATCCCGGTCGCCACCTATGAAGCGAACACCGCCACCGGCGCGGGCGCAATTTCCGGCGCTGCGACCGGCGCGATCGCCGGGGCTCTGGTTGCCGGCCCGATCGGCGCTGCCGTCGGAACGGTGGCGGGCGCCGCAACCGGCGGCCTGACGGAGGGCGTCCTCACCGATCCGGACCCGCAGCTTCGCAGCTATGTGGTCGAGAACGAAGTCGAGCCGGTCTATCTCGAGGGCGAGGTGGTCGTCGGCGCCGGCGTGCCGGACACCGTCGAGATCCGCGAGATTCCCGATTACGACTATCGCTACGCCTATATCAACGGCCAGCCGGTCGTCATCGAGCCGGAATCACGCCGGATCGTCTACATCGTCCGCTAAAGCCGGGGCAATCTCGCAGGAAAAGCCGTCGGCCTTGTGCCGGCGGTTTTTCTTTTGCGCCATGCGCCGATTGCCGGAACGGCTGCGATCGTCGCGAGTTTCCCGGTTTCGACGACCTCTCCCGGATGACCTCCCATGAAGCTCTTTTCCTGCCCGCAATGTTCAAGCCGTCTCTATTTCGAGAACGGCATGTGCCTGGCCTGCGGCACCCCCGTCCTCTACGATCCGATGCAGGAGAATTTCGTCGTGACGGGACAGGGCGGCTTCACCTGCACCAACGCGCTGCCGGCCGCCTGCAACTGGGTTGCCGAGGTCGAGGGCGGTTTTTGCCGCGCCTGTTCCTTGAACAAGACCATTCCCGACCTGTCGATCCAGGGAAATCCCGAGCGCTGGGCGCACACCGAGGCCGCCAAGAAACGCGCGATCTACCAACTTCTCCATTTCGGGCTGGACGTCTTTCCCAAGGCCGATCCACGCGATGAGATCGGCCTCGCCTTCGATTTCCTCGCCGACCCCGTTGGCGGGGGTCCGGGGGGAGAGCGCGTCCTGACGGGCCACGACAACGGGCTGATCACGCTCAACGTCGCCGAGGCGGACAGCCCGGAGCGCGAGAAGATGCGGGTTGCGATGGGCGAAGCCTACCGCACCCTGCTCGGCCATTTCCGGCACGAACTCGGCCATTACTACTGGGACCGCCTGATCCGCGACGACGGGCAGTGGCTGGGTCGCTTCCGCGCGTTGTTCGGCGACGAAGGCGAGGATTACATGCAGGCTCTCCAGCGCCACTACGAGGCCGGCCCGCGGCCGGGCTGGGAGCAGGATTTCATCTCCCAATACGCGGCGAGCCACGCCTGGGAGGACTGGGCCGAGACTTGGGCGCATTACCTGCACATCTATGATACGCTGGAGATGACGGCGGCGCTCAACATGCCGCTCGGCCGGCTCGACACCGCGATCGATCACGATCTTCCGCCCAATGAGGGCGAATTCGCCGACCAGCCCATCGCCGCCCATGCGGCCGATCCCGAGCCGCCCGCCGATTTCGACGAACTCCTGACGCGCTGGCTGATCCTGTGCGAGGCCTCCAACCAGATCAACCGCTGCATGGGGCTGCCGGACCTCTATCCGTTCGTGATCTCAGAACCGGTGGCCGAGAAATTGCGCTATGTGCATGAACTGATGGCGCAGACGCGGGGACGGTCGGGACCGCATTGAGATTGCGGCAGTCGGCAGGCCGGGAGTCGGAACGAAAAACGCATATCAGACTGCCGCTTCCCTCGATTGACTCCGCCGCAGAAGCGCGTAAAACCCGCTGCGAACGGGAAATTTGCAATGCGCGGCCTCATACTGGCATTCATGGCCTCTTCGTCCGCCGCCTTCGGGCGCGGCGAGACTCGCGCACGCGTTCGTTCGACCCTGGCCACAAAGCTTTCCAAAACGACTACGAAAACCGTCTGATTTCTTGGCCTTTCCGTTCTCTCCCCGGTCTGGCCAGGGAGAGGTCCGCTTCATGGCCGGCGGGCGGTCTCGAAGATGAAGCGCGGAGAGATCGAGGATCAACGATATGGGTTTCAAGATCGCAGTCGCAGGCGCCACCGGCAATGTCGGGCGCGAAATGCTGAACATTCTGGAAGAGCGCGGCTTTCCGGCCGACGAAATCGTCGCGCTCGCCTCGCGCCGCAGCCAGGGCACGGAAGTCTCCTATGGCGACCGCACGCTGAAGGTGCGCGATCTCGCACAGTACGACTTTTCCGACACGGACATCTGCCTGATGTCGGCCGGCGGCAATGTGTCGAAGGAATGGTCGCCGAAGATCGGCCGCCAGGGCTGCGTCGTCATCGATAACTCGTCCGCCTTCCGCTACGACCAGGACGTGCCGCTGATCGTGCCGGAAGTGAACCCCGATGCGATCTCGCTGTTCACCCGCAAGAACATCATCGCCAATCCCAACTGCTCGACCGCGCAGCTCGTCGTGGCGATGAAGCCGCTGCACGACAAGGCCACCATCCGGCGCATCGTGGTTTCGACCTACCAGTCGGTCTCAGGCGCCGGCAAGGAAGGCATGGACGAGCTCTTCACCCAGACCCGCGCCGTCTTCGTCGCCGATCCGGTCGAGGCCAAGAAGTTCACCAAACGCATCGCCTTCAACGTCATCCCGCATATCGACGTCTTCATGGATGACGGCTCCACCAAGGAAGAGTGGAAGGTGATGGCCGAGACCAAGAAGATGCTCGACCCGAAGATCAAGGTCACCTGCACCGCCGTGCGCGTGCCGGTCTTCATCGGTCATTCCGAAGCGGTCAACATCGAGTTCGAGAATCCGATCACGGCCGACGAGGCGCGCGAGATCCTGCGCGACGCGCCCGGCTGCCTCGTCATCGACAAGCGCGAGGATGGCGGCTACGTCACCCCGCTCGATTCGGCCGGCGAGGATGCTACCTACATCTCCCGCATCCGCGAGGACCAGACGATCGAGAACGGCCTCAACATGTGGGTCGTCTCCGACAATCTGCGCAAGGGCGCTGCGCTCAACGCCGTCCAGATCGCCGAACTCCTCGTCGCGCGCGGCCTGATCCAGCCGAAGAAGCAGGCCGCCTGAAAGTTGGCATGAGTTGAGTTGACTGCGAGAGGCCGGGTTTGCGCCCGGCCTTTCTGTCTGCTGGATTTGCGAAGCGAGATCGCTGGAGCGAGCCCGAAGCCGCTTCGCAGAGTGCCCTCGATCCCCCTGATCTCAAGTCAGGCCGCGCTTCGCCATCATCGCCGCGGCGGTCGGCATCTTGCCGCGAAACGCCAGATAGAGTTCTTCGGGGTCCTTCGATCCGCCGGCAGCATAAATATGCGTCTTCAGCTTTCGGGCCGTTTCGCCGTCGAACGCATCGCCGGTTTCCTCGAACGCCGCAAAGGCGTCCGCATCCAGCACTTCCGACCACATGTAGGAATAATAGCCGGCCGAATAGCCGTCACCGGAGAAGACATGGCTGAAATGCGGCGTGCGGTGACGCATGGCGATGGCGTCGGGCATGTCGAGCCGCTTCAGCGTTAGCGCCTCGAACGCCGCCGGATCGGCCGGCGCTTCGGCTTCGGCATGGTAGGCCATGTCGACCAGCGCGGAGGCGGTGAACTCCACCGTCGCGAAACCCTGGCCGAAATTCTTCGCTGCCAGCATCTTGTCCAGCAGGTCCTGCGGAAGCGGCTTGCCCGTGCGATAGTGAACTGCGTGTTTCCGCAGCATATCGGGCACGGTCAGCCAGTGCTCATAAAGCTGCGAAGGCAATTCGACGAAATCGCGCGAGACCGAGGTGCCCGAGACCGAAGGCCATGTGACATCGGTCAGCATTCCATGCAGCGCATGGCCGAATTCGTGGAAAAGCGTGCGCGCCTCGTCCATGGAAAGCAGCGCCGGCTCGCCCTTCGGCGGCTTTGCGAAATTCATGACATTATAGATGATCGGCGGCTGGCCGTCGCCGAGCGCGAAACCCGATTGCAGGCTGCTCATCCACGCGCCGGAGCGTTTCGAGGGGCGGTTGAAATAATCGGCGAGGAAGGTCGCACGGTGCGAGCCGTCCGGGTTCTTCACCTCGAAGAGGCGCACGTCGGGATGCCAGGCGGCGATGCCGGTCTTTTCAGCGAAGGTGATGCCGAAAAGGCGGGTGGCGACGTCGAATGACGCCTCGATGATGCGGTCGAGTTGCAGATAGGGCTTCAGTTCCGCCTCGTCGAAATCATAGCGCTCGGCGCGCAGCTTTTCGGCATAGTGGCGCCAGTCCCAGGCCGCGAAGGGCTCGTTCGCGCCGGCGGTCCTGGCAAGGCGCTCCAGTTCGCGCTGGTCTTCGGCGGCGCGCGCGCGGGCCTTTTCCCAAACCGGTTCGAGCAGGCCCAGCACGGCGTCCGGCGTCTTGGCCATCGTGTCGTCGAGCTTCAGCGCCGCATAGCTGTCATAGCCGAGCAGCCGCGCCTTTTCGGCGCGCAGGGCCAGCGTCTTCGCCACGAGGTCGGCATTGGATTTCTCGCCGCGCGCGGTGAAGCCGCGCCAGGCCTCCTCGCGCAGGTCGCGGCGCGTCGAATAGGTGGTGAAGGGCTCGTAGATCGAGCGCGAGAGCGTGATCGCGTAGCGCCCCTCCTGCCCGCGCGAGGCAGCGGCTTCGGCCATCGCGTCGCGGACGAAATCAGGCAGGCCGTCGAGATCGCCCGCGTCGAGGAAACGCACCCATCCGGCCTCGTCGGCAAGCACGTTCTGGCCGAAGGCGGAGCCGAGCGAGGCCAGTTCCTCGTTGATCGCGCCGAGCCGCGTCTTGGAGACCGCATCGAGCTTGGCGCCGGACTTCACGAAGCGTTTCCAGGTCTTTTCGAGGACGCGCGACGTTTCGGCGTCGAGGTCGAGCGTGTCGCGCCGGGCGTAAAGCGCGTCGATGCGGGCGAAAAGCGCCGCATTCATGTGGATCGCGGAGAAGTGCCGCGCCATCTTCGGCGAGATCTCGCGCTCCATCGCCTGAATCTGCGGGTTGGTGTCTGCGCCCGCCTTGCACCAGAAAATCGCCGAGACGCGACCCAGCGCCTCGCCGGCCAGTTCGAGCGCGGCGAGGACGTTTTCGACCGAAGGCGGGTTGGAATTGCCCGCGATCGCGGCGATCTCGGCCTCATGCGCCTTCAGTGCGGCGTCGAAGACGGGGCCGAAATCGTCGTCGGAAATCACCTCGAAAGCGGGCAGGCCAAGCGGGCCGGTCCAATGGGTAAGGGGGTGGCGGGCAAGATCGACGGTCATTCGCAGGTCCTTGGATGGGGCGTGTCGCCGACATTTAGGCTGGTGCGCTCCGGCCGGCAACCACGCCGGCTTGACGCCTGAAACGGCAAATACTAAGTTTGGATGATAATAAGGTAAGCTTAATATCATGACACGACAGATCGACCCCGAATCCTTCGGTTTCCTCGTGACCGACCTCGCCCGCATGTTGCGCGCGGAGATGGACCGGCGCATCGCCGGCTCCGGCATGGACCTGACGCCCGCCGAGGCGCGGCTTCTCGCCCATGCCGCGCGCGCCGGCACGGTACGCCAGTCGGTGCTGGCCGAGCGCATCGGCGTCGAGGCGATGACCGTCTCGTCCTATGTCGACCGTCTAGAGGCGCGCGGGCTGATCGAGCGGCTTCCCGACCCGTCCGACCGCCGGGCGAAGCTGATCGCCCTTACCAATGCTGCCGACGCCGTTCTCGACCAGATCAAGATATTCGGCGACGAGACGCGGATACAGGCCGCGCAATCGGTCGACCCGAAGGACTGGGCGGCCATGCTCAAGGTGCTCAAGACCGTGCGCTGCAATCTGTCGGATGCGCGGATCGAGGCGCGGAGTTCGGCGGCATGAACGTGCAGCAAGGGCAGCCGGTCGGGGCGCAGCCCGTCGCGTCGACGCCGGTGATGAGCGAATTGCGCGTCTCGATCATCGGCGCTCTACTCGTTGCCATCGGGCCGATCTCGATGGCGCTGTTCACGCCCGCCATGCCGGAGATCGTGCGCGCATTCGGCACCACCGACGCGGCGGTGAAGATGACGCTGTCGCTCTATTTCGCCGGCTTCGCCTTCGCCCAGCTCGTTTGCGGGCCGCTGTCCGACGGCTATGGCCGCAAGCCGATCACCATCGCCTTCATGGGCATTTACCTTGTCGCGACCATGGCGGCCATCCTGGCGCCGACGATCGAGCTTCTGATCGCCGCCCGCTTCGCGCAGGGCATCGGGGCGGCGGCCGGCGTCGCGATCGCGCGCGCCATCGTGCGCGATCTGTTCACCAACGAGCGCTCGGCGCGGATCATGAACCTGATCGGCATGATCCTGGGCATCGGCCCGGCCTTCTCACCCACCATCGGCGGCGTGGCGATGGAGCTTTTCGGCTGGCACTCGATCTTCGCATTCATGCTCGCCTTCGGCGTCACCGTCATTCTCGTCGTCAAGTTCGCGTTGACGGAAACGGTCATGCGCGATCCCTCGTGCATCAGGCCGCGCGCGCTCGTCCGCTCCTATCGTTCGCTGTCGGGCAGCGGCTATTTCATGTGGTCGAGCCTTGTCATGGGCGGATCGGTGGGCGCGCTCTACACGCTCGCCACCATCCTGCCCTTCGTGCTGATGGACCGCGTCGGGCTGACCCCGACCCAGTTCGGCCTGGGAATGCTGATGCAGTCGGGCGCGTTCTTCATCGGCGCCGTCGTCATGCGCCGGCTGATGGGAACGCGCAGCGCCTACCAGCTCGTCAAGCCGGGGCTCTGGTTCATCGCCACCGGCAGCCTGATGCTCGCCATCGGGATGCGCGCCTTCGAGCCGAGCTTTCTTCTTGTCATGGCGCCGGTCGGCATCTATGCGTTCGGCATCGCCTTCGTCATGCCGGCCATGTCGACGGCCTCCCTCGCCCCCTTTCCGCATATGGCGGGGGCGGCCGCCTCGATGAGCGGCTTCATCCAGATGGGCGGCGGGCTCGTCGGCGGCATGATCGCGGCGCTGGTCGGAGACCCGGTCACCGGCATCGCGACGGTGATCCCGGCGATGGGCTTCTTCGCGATCCTGTCGTGGCTCCTGTGGAGCCGCTATCCCGAGCCGGCGCTGGCGCGCACCGTCATTACGCCTGCCGCGTCCGCGGAGTAGGTCAGGGCCGCTCGAAATCGCCCGACGTCGGGTCCATCGCCCACAATTCGCCGGACGAGATGTCGAACCAGGCGCCGTGCAGCGTCAGCCGACCTTTCTTCTCCAGGATGTCGACACAGGGAAACGTGCGCAGATTGGCGAGCGAGAAGCGGATCGAGATGCGCTCCATCGCCGTCTGGCGCTCGCCGGGCGTCATGATGTTGTTGCCGGCGACCATCTGCGCGGCCGGGGCGACGAGGCTCATCCAGCGGCCGATGAAGTCGCCGGGCGACAGCGGCTCGCTCATCGGATTGAGCGCGGCCGAAATGCCCCCGCAGCGACCGTGACCGAGCACGACAATGTGCTTCACCTTGAGGCTTTGCACGGCGAATTCAAGCGCCGCCGACGTTGCGTGAAGCTTGTCGTCCGGCTGATAGGGCGGGACCAGGTTCGCGACATTGCGAACGACGAACAGTTCGCCGGGACTGGCGTTGAAGATCGTCTCGGGCGCGGCACGGCTGTCGCAGCAGGCGATCACCATCGTCTCGGGCTTCTGGCCGTCCTTGGCCAGCGTTCGATAGCGCTCGCTCTCGGTCGCATAGCGACCGCTCATGAAATCGCGATAACCGGAAAGAAGGGTGTCGGGCAGATGGCTCATGGGGTCGAGATAGCCGGAAAATTCCGCGGGGGCAATCAGGCGTGTGTCAAACGCTCCCGCTTCGTTTCGGCGCAGTTGCGAATGTCCACTCTCGCGTTCGGTGCGGTCAGGCTCGCCGCATCCGTCTCCAGCATCAGTTCGTCGGCGCCGCGGGCTGAAGCGTTCGACAGGATTTCATATACGGCGGCGGTGACGTGGCGAATGGCCTCGCGCGCGCTTTTCCCGTCGAGCCGTCGGGCGAGCAGGAGCGCGGCGGTCAGGTCCCCGAGCCCGTTTGGTGGTCGTGCGACGAGATCGTGGCTTGCCAGAAGCGCCGTGTCGCGTTCGACCCATAGGTTTCCGATGCGGCCCTCGCCCGCCGGCGCGGAGGTGACGAGCATGGCCGGCGGCGGCAAATCGCGCGCGGCCGCGGCGATCTCCTCCGCCGTTCCACCCGCCCGTCCCGCCAGCCAGTCGAGTTCGGCGCGGTTCGGCGTCGCGATGTCGGCGAGCGGCAGGAGATGGTCGCGGATCGCCTCGGCTGTTGCCGGCGGCACGTAGAGCCCGCCACTGTCGCCGATCACCGGATCGCAGACATAGAGCGCCTCAGGGTTCTTTACCTTCACCGCCGCGATCAGCCGGGCGATGGATGCGGCCTGTTCCGCGCCGCCGAGATAGCCGGTCAGGATGCCGCCCACCTCGCCCAGCCATGCTGCCCGTTCGAGGTCGGCCAGCATCGCCGCGAAGGCGTCCGCGGACGGCACGATGCGGGTCGCGGGTCCATGTCCGGGATGCCAGGGCAGCGTGACGGTCGGCACGGCCCAGACCGGATGCCCGAGCGTTTCCAGCGCGAAGACTGCGGCGCGGTTGCCCACCGTCCCGCGTACGACATGGCTCGATATGACGAGGATCGCCGGCTTCGTCATAAGGTTCGGATGAAGTCGATCAACCACCAGACCAGCACGGCGGCGAGGATGACGCTGAAGACGCGGCCGATCCGCGTGCCCCAGACCTCGACCCAGTCGTCGGGATCGGCGTCGGCGCCCGACATGTGGCGGCGCACGCGCGTCGCCATCGTCGCTTCGCTTTCCTGGCCGACGCGGCGGATGATGCGCTTCGATTCGTCGTCGTTCTTCATGCGGCCAGCTTCCGCTCGACCAGCCGGACCCAATACGAGACACCCGCAGGGATCGCCTCGTCGTCGAAATCATATTCGGGATGGTGGAGATTGGCCGAACCGCCATTGCCGAGGAAGACCAGCGTGCCCGGCCGCCTTTCGAGCATCCGCGAGAAATCCTCGCCTGCCATCACCGGCGCGGCGTCGGCGTCGACCTGCGCCTCGCCGACGATCTCGCGCGCGATCTGCGCCGAAAAGGCCGCTTCATCAGGGTCGTTATGCGTCACCGAGATCGTCTGGTTGTAGTCGACCTCGACGCTCGCGCCGGCCGCCTCGCCGATCCTGGTCGCGATATGGACGATGCGGTCCTCCGTCGCCTTCGCCACCTCCATCGAGAGCGCGCGCACACTGCCCCACAATTCGATCACTTCGGGGATGATGTTGTAGGCCGTGCCGGCGTCGAACTTCGTCACCGTCACCACGGCCGCCGTCACCGGATCGGTGTTGCGCGAGACGATGGTCTGCAAGGCGGTGACGATTTGCGCGCCGGTGACGATCGGGTCGATGGTGGTGTGCGGGCGCGCCGCATGGCCCCCGCGCCCGGTGACGCGGATCTTGAATTTGGCGGATGCGGCCATGATCGAGCCGGGACGAAGCGCGATGTGGCCGGTGGGAATGCCCGGCATGTTGTGCATCCCATAGACATGGCCGATGCCGAAGCGGTCGAAGAGCCCGTCCTCGATCATCGCCAGGGCGCCGCCGCCGATCTCTTCGGCCGGCTGGAAGACGAGCACGACCGATCCCTTGAAGTTGCGCGTCTCGGCCAGATATTTCGCCGCGCCCAGAAGCATCGCCGTGTGGCCGTCATGGCCGCAGGCGTGCATCGCGCCCGGAACCGTCGAGGCGTGCGGCTGCGACGTCGCCTCGACGATCGGCAACGCGTCCATGTCGGCACGCAGCGCGATGACCGGCCCGTCGCCGAGGCGGCCGCGGATCACCCCGACGACGCCGCTCTCGCCGAAGCCACGATGGATTTCGTTGACGCCGAATTCCTCCAGTTTGCGCGCGACGAATTCCGCTGTCCGGTGAACCTCGAAGCCGATCTCGGGATGTTGATGGATGTGCCTGCGCCAGCCGACGATTTCATCGTGCATCTCGTTCGCGCGGTTCAGGATCGGCATCGTGGTCTCCGGTTCGCTCAACGCAGACTAGCCAGCGGCTATCGGCATGGGAACCGGAAATGTTGCCCCACGCGACGACCCTGACTAGGGTGCGGGCCGGCAAGAGGGAGACTGACGCATGGCCGAGGAAGCATTGATCGTGATCGACGTGCAGAACGATTTCTGCCCCGGCGGTGCGCTTGCCGTCGAGGACGGCGATGCCATCGTGCCGATCGTCAACCGGATGATCGAGGCTGCGCCGCACGTCATCCTGACGCAGGACTGGCACCCGGCGGGCCATTCCAGCTTCGCCTCGCGGCACGCGGGCAAGGCGCCGTTCGAGACCGTGGAGATGGACTACGGGACGCAGACGCTCTGGCCCGACCATTGCGTCCAGGGCACCAAGGGCGCGGCCTTCCATGCCGATCTCGACTGGACGCAGGCCGAACTGGTCGTCCGCAAGGGCTTTCGGCCCGCCATCGATTCCTATTCCGCCTTCTTCGAGAACGACCGCACGACGCCAACCGGGCTCGGCGGCTATCTCAAGGAACGTGGCATCCGCCATCTGACGCTGGTCGGTCTCGCGACGGATTTCTGCGTCGCCTATTCCGCCCTCGATGCCGCCAGGCTCGGCTTTTCCGTCACCGTCGCCATGGATGCCTGCCGTGCGATCGATCTTGCCGGATCGCTCGCCGCAATGACCGACGACATGAAGAGGGCAGGCGTGACCATCGCCTGAAACGAGGAAGGCCCGGATCGACCGGGCCTTCGCATCGCATTATTGTCGGGACGTCAGCCCTTCGACTTCGCCCGCTCGATCGCCTCGACGATCATGGTGCGGGCCTTCTCGGCGCCCTGCCAGCCGCCGATCTTCACCCATTTGCCCGGCTCCAGATCCTTGTAGTGCTCGAAGAAGTGCTCGATCTGCCTCAAGGTGATTTCCGGCAGGTCGGTATAGTCGTGGACATTCTCGTAGCGGCGCGTGACGTGCGGGGTCGGCACGGCGATGATCTTCTCGTCCTTGCCGCCGTCGTCCTCCATGATCAGGACGCCGATCGGGCGCACGTTGATGACGCAGCCGGGGACCAGTTCGCGCGTATTGCAGATGAGGACGTCGATCGGATCGCCGTCTTCCGACAAAGTGTGCGGGACGAAGCCATAATTGCCGGGGTAGCGCATCGGCGTATAGAGGAAGCGGTCGACCACGAGCACGCCGGCCTCCTTGTCCATCTCATACTTGATCGGCTGGCCGCCGGCCGGCACTTCGATGAGGACGTTGACGTCGTGAGGCGGGTTGTCGCCGATGGCAATGGCGTCGAGACGCATACGCTGATCCTGTCTTCGCAAAGTTCGGAAATCGTGCGCAAGCGGTTAGCGCGTCTCATGCTGCAATGCAAGGAAGCGGCAGGTCACGTCGCGTCTCAGGGGTGATGGGCGGAGAGAGGAGGCGGCGTCCTGCCCGTCGCCTCGACATCGCGTCTGACGCGCCGTTCAAAGCCGGCAGCGCCAACGCCTCAATTCCAGACGTAGGCGACCTTCTTCAACGCCTTCTGGTCGAATATCTCGACGCCTTCGGCAATGTCGCGGCCGCCGGCGCCCTCATAGAAGGCGCGGGCGCCGTCATTGTCTTCCAGCGCCCAGACGACGAGGCCGGATAGGCCGTGGGCCTTCAGCCGGTCGCGCGCGGCCTTGAAGAGGCGGGTGCCGAGGCCGATGCCCTGATATTCGGGCAGGAGATAGAGCTCGTAGATCTCGCCGTCCTGCGGCAGGTCGCGGGCGCGGTTGCGGCCGAGCGTGGCATAGCCCACGACATGGCCGTCGATCTCGACGACGAGGACGCTCGCCGCGCGCCGGATCGCCTTTTCCCACCATTGCGCGCCGCGGCGCGACAGCATGGAGTTCAGCGCGCCGTGCGGGATCAGGCCCGCATAGGTGCCGATCCAGGCATCGTGATGCACACCGGCGATCGCATCCGCGTCGTGCGGGTCGGCCTTGCGGATGTCGATCGAGAGCGTCTTCATGATTTGTTAATCATAACTGGCGAAGGCGCTTGACGGCAAGCGGGAAGGTGGCGCCGGGCCAAACTTCGCGCAAGCCCCCGGTCATGTCAGGGAAGCGTCAGCGGCTGCGCGAAAGCTCGCGTGTCGCCTTTTCCAGCCCGTTCAGCGTCAGCGGAAACATGCGCTCGGAAAAGATCTCGCGAATCATCTGGATCGAATGCGTGTAGCCCCAGTGCTTCTCGCGCACCGGGTTGAGCCAGACGGCCTTCGGCCAGTGCTGGAGGACGCGTTGCAGCCAGACGATGCCGGCCTCCGCGTTCCAGTCCTCCACAGCGCCGCCCGGATAGGCGATCTCGTAGGGGCTCATCGAGGCGTCGCCGACGAAGATCGCCTTGTAGTCCGCGCCGTATTTGTGCAGCACGTCATAGGTCGGGATGACCTCGGAGTGCCGGCGGGCATTGTCCTTCCACACGCCCTCATAGACGCAATTGTGGAAGTAGAAATATTCGAGCTGGCGGAATTCGGCGCGCGCGGCCGAGAACAGTTCCTCGACGATGCGGATGTGATCGTCCATCGAGCCGCCGACATCGAAGAACATCAGGAGTTTCACCGCATTGCGCCGTTCGGGGCGCGTCTGGACGTCGAGATAGCCGTGCTCGGCGGTCGACTTGATCGTGCCGCCAAGGTCGAATTCCTCGTCCGCGCCCTCGCGCACCCAGCGGCGCAGGCGCTTCAGCGCGACCTTGATGTTGCGCGTGCCGAGTTCGACCGAATCGTCGAAATTGCGGAATTCGCGCTTGTCCCAGACCTTGACCGCGCGTCGGTGGCGACTCCCTTCCTGGCCGATCCGCACGCCTTCGGGATTGTAGCCATAGGCGCCGAAGGGCGAGGTGCCGGCGGTGCCGATCCATTTCGACCCGCCCTGATGGCGGCCCTTCTGCTCTTCCAGCCGTGCCTTAAGCGTCTCCATCAGCTTTTCGAAGCCGCCGAGGCTTTCGACGAGCTTCTTTTCCTCGTCGGTCAGGTGCTTTTCGGCCAACCGCCGTAGCCATTCCTCGGGAATGTTCGCAACGTCGACGGCGCTCTCCCCCGACACCGCCTCGACACCCTTGAAGACATGGCCGAACACCTGGTCGAAGCGGTCGATGTGGCGCTCGTCCTTCACCATCGCCGCGCGCGCCAGATAGTAGAAGCCCTCGACGTCGTAATCGACGAGATGGGCGTCCATGCCTTCGAGCAGCGACAAATATTCCCGCAGCGAGACGGGAATGCGCGCGGCTTTCAGTTCGAGGAAGAACGGTATGAACATGGCGCGCAAACTAGAGCGGTTGCCGGCCGGATGGAAGCCGTCTGTTCCCTTCCACATTCAGCCTTGCTAAGGGGGCGCACGATGACCGCGCCCGTTTCCCGTTTCACCATCCTTCTCGGCGGCGATGCCGAGCCGACGCCGCGCCTTTCCCGCCAGGTCGCGGGCAGCCGCGTCATCGCGGCGGATTCGGGAATGCGCCACGCCGGCCCGCTCGGCCTCGTGCCCGAGCTCTGGACCGGCGACTTCGATTCCGTCGACGCGGAGCTCGATGCCGCCCATCCGGACGTTCCGCGCGAGATCTTCCCGCCCGCCAAGGATCTGACCGATGGCGAGATCGCCGTCGAGGCGGCGCTGGCGCGCGGCGCGACCGCCCTGACGCTGGTCGGCGCCTTCGGCGGCCCGCGCGCAGACCATGCTTTCCTGCATCTGGCGCTCGGCGTGCGGCTGGCCGAGCGCGGGCTTGCCATCCTGCTGACCAGTGGCACGCAGGAAGGCGTTCCGCTGCTTGAAGGCGCATCTCGGTTCGACTATCTGCCGGGCACCGTGTTCTCGGTCGTCGCGATGACCGACCTTACCGGCTTGACGCTCGAAGGCGTTCGCTGGCCGCTGGACGGGAAGCATGTTCCCTTCGGCTCGTCGCTGACGCTCTCCAACGAGGTCACCGGCGATCTGACCGTTCACCTGACCTCCGGCCGCGCGATCCTCATCGCCCATCCGTCCGGCCAATAGGAATTCCATGGCGCCCCCGCTTCTCAATCTCGACGGCATCAAACTCTCCTTCGGCGGCACGCCGCTGCTCGACGGCGCAAGCCTCTCCGCGCAGGCCGGCGACCGCATCGCGCTCGTGGGCCGCAATGGTTCGGGCAAGTCGACGCTGCTGAAGATCGCCGCCGGCCTCGTCGAGGCACAAGACGGCGAGATCTTCCGCCAGCCCTCGGTGACGATCCGCTATCTGCGCCAGACGCCCGACATGGAGGGCTTCGCCACCGTGCTCGCCTATGTCGAGGCGGGGCTTGGGCCGACCGACGATCCGCATCGCGCGACCTATCTGATCGAAAGCCTCGGCCTCGACGGTTCTGCGGCGCCCGAGACGCTGTCGGGCGGCGAGGCGCGGCGGGCGGCACTCGCCCGCGTTCTGGCGCCACAGCCCGACATCCTGCTTCTCGACGAGCCGACCAACCATCTCGACCTGGCCACCATCGAATGGCTCGAAGGCGAACTCGTCCGCTCGACTTCGGCCATCGTCGTCATCTCACATGACCGGCGCTTTCTCGAACGGGTTTCCAAAACGACCGTCTGGCTGGATCGCGGCCAGACGCGCCGCCTCGACAAGGGCTTCGCCCATTTCGAGGAATGGCGGGACCAGGTGCTGGAGGAGGAAGAGCGCGACCAGCACAAGCTCGGCCGGCAGATCGTGCGCGAGGAACACTGGCTGCGCTACGGCGTCACCGCGCGGCGCAAGCGCAACATGCGCCGGCTCGGCGAACTCCATTCCATGCGCCAGCAGTTCCGCACCCATCGCGGCGCCGAAGGCAAGGCGAATTTGCAGGCAAGCGACGCCAATGAATCCGGCAAGCTGGTCATCGAGGCCAAGTCCATCGCCAAGAGCTTCGGTCCGCGCCAGATCGTGCGCGATTTTTCCACCCGCATCCAGCGCGGCGACCGGATCGGCCTCGTCGGTCCGAACGGTGCCGGCAAGACGACGCTTTTGAAGATGCTGACCGGCGAACTTTCTCCCGATGCCGGCACGGTCCGGCTCGGCGTCAATCTCGAGATCGCCACGCTGGACCAGAAGCGCGACCTCGATCTCGACGAGACGCTTTCGCATTACCTGACCGACGGGCGCGGCGACAGCGTCGTCGTCAACGGCGAACAGCGCCACGTCGTCTCCTACATGAAGGATTTCCTGTTCAAGCCCGAACAGGCGCGCACGCCGATCCGCGAACTGTCCGGCGGCGAGCGCGCGCGCCTCGTGCTGGCGCGGCTTCTCGCGCGCCCGGCCAATCTCCTGGTCCTCGACGAGCCGACCAACGACCTCGACATGGAAACGCTCGACCTTTTGCAGGAACTGGTCGCGGGCTTCCCCGGCACGGTCATCCTCGTCAGCCACGACCGCGACTTCCTCGACCGCACGGTGACGAGCACCGTCGCGCCCGAAAGCGACGCCCGCTGGATCGAATATGCCGGCGGCTATGCCGACATGCTTGCCCAGCGCGGCACGAAGGCGTTTGCGCAGAAGCCGACGAAATCCGAGCCGCGCGAGAAGCCGGCTGCGGGTTCGCCCAGGCCGGCCGGCACCGCCAACGCATCGAAGAAGCTCTCCTTCAAGCAGAAATTCGCGCTCGAAAAGCTGCCCGGCGAGATGGAGGCGGCGTCCGCGAAGATGGTCGTGCTCGAAGCGAAGATGGCCGACCCGCAATTCTACGTCCGCGATCCCGACGACTTTGCCAAGGCGGCGGCGACGCTCGACGGATTGCGCGCCGACCTCGCCCGCATGGAGGAGGAGTGGCTGGAACTCGAAATGCTGCGGGAGGAAATCGAGGGGTAGTTGCGAGGGGTAGAATTTGAGCATATTTTATGCGCAGGAGAATTGCTCATGTTGAACCGTTCACCGTCTCGAAAGTCCGTCAATTTGTCGATCGATGCCCAACTTCTCGATGAAGCAAAGGCATTGAAGGTTAACTTGTCGCGTGCTGCGGATGCCGGTCTTGCTCAAGCCATCAGTCGCCGAAAGGCCGAGGTCTGGCTGATCGAGAACGCGAAGGCTATCGAGGAGAACAACCGCTATTTCGAGCAGCACGGCCTGCCGTTCTCGGAATATCGCGGTTTCTGATGGCCAGATACGATGTCTATCGAGACCCGCGCGGTAGCGACAATCTGCTGGTTTGCATCCAGTCCGAGGTTTTCGAGGTCATCGATACGCGCATGGCCATACCGTTGCTTCCCGAGCACCCGCACAGGACACCGCTGAAGAAGCTGAATCCCGTAATCGTGGTGGCTGGCAATGTCGCGGAGAATCGCGACGAGATCACCGCCGCGCTCGATTTGCTGTTTCAGGGTTTTTGAATCACACCTGCCGCGGACGGCCGCTCAGCCGGTCGGCCAGGATTTCGATCCGCTCGGCGAAGTTCGACAATGCGCCGGTCAATGCGGCATCGTTCTTGTCGGCCTTGGTCAGAGCATCGTCGCGCGTCTTGCGCAGCGTGCCGATCTCGGTCTCGAAGCCCTTGGTGCGCTTTTGCAGTTCGGCGAGTTCGTCCATCACCATGATGCCGGCCATGACCGTCAGCCGCTGGTCGCCGATCTCGCCGAAGGACTCCTTCAGATGCATCACATAGCGGTCGAACCGGGTGGCGAGCGAGATCAGATGCTCTTCCTGGCCTTCGTCGCAGGCCATCCGATACGCCTTGCCGTCGATCGTCACGGTAACCTGAGCCATAATCCCCTACCTGTCGAGCACGGCGCGGATCGTCTCCATCGCGGTCACGAGCCGGCGCGAGACTTCCTTGTTGGCGTCTTCGAGACGTTCGGCGCGCGCTTCCGAGGCGTCGAGTTCCTGGGCGAGGCGGGAGCGGTCCGCATTCATGCGCTGCGCCTCGGCATCGGCTTCCTGATAATCCTGGTCGCTTTCCAGCCGCGCCGCGACGGCGCTTTCCAGCGCGTCGACCGCCGCACCGAGGCGGCCTATGACTTCCCTGAGTGTCGTTTCCCCTGTCATGGCTCCAGCTCAGGCCCCCGACGCGAATCATTGTTACATGAGAACGTCTTAATCGAAAAACATTAAGCGGCGGACGAATCGGGCGTCAACCGAACCCGTCCACTATCCCCGTCATTGTAAGGCCGCCTTGAGGCCGGCGGCGTTGACTCCCCGGCGTGAACGGCTATGTGTCGCCTGCCAAAAAGGCAGCGCGCGCCTCAAAATTCCACTATTTCGGCAGGACCAGAGCGATCATGACGACACGCGACAAGCACGACCGGATGGCCAATGCGATCCGCTTCCTTTCCATGGATGCGGTCGAGAAGGCGAATTCGGGCCATCCCGGCCTGCCGATGGGCGCGGCCGACATCGCGACCGTGCTGTTCACCCGTTTCATGAAGCATGATCCCAAGATGCCGTCCTGGGCCGACCGCGACCGCTTCGTCCTGTCGGCGGGCCACGGCTCGATGCTGCTCTATTCGCTGCTCTATCTGTCCGGCTACGAGGACATCACCCTCGACGAGATCAAGAATTTCCGCCAGCTCGGCTCGAAGACCGCCGGCCATCCCGAATACGGCCACGCAGCCGGCATCGAGACGACGACCGGTCCGCTTGGTCAGGGCCTCGGCAACTCCGTCGGCATGGCGCTCGCCGAACGCATCCTGAACGCAGAATATGGCGACGGGCTCGTCGACCACTACACCTATGTTCTCGCCGGCGACGGCTGCCTGATGGAAGGCATCAGCCAGGAGGCGATCTCGCTCGCCGGACACCTGAAGCTCTCCAAGCTGATCGTGATGTGGGACGACAACGACATCTCGATCGACGGCCCCGTTTCGCTTTCGGATTCGACCGACCAGATCGCGCGATTTGCCGCGTCCGGCTGGAACACGCTGCGCGCCGACGGTCACGATCCCGAGGCCATCGCACACGCGATCGAGACGGCGCGCCAGTCCGACCGCCCGACCATGATAGCCTTCAAGACCACGATCGGCTATGGCGCGCCGACCCGCGCCGGCACCAACAAGGCGCATGGCTCGCCGCTCGGCGCGGACGAGATCGCGGGCACCCGCAAGGCGCTGGGCTGGGATGCGGAAGCCTTCGCCGTTCCCTCCGACATTCTCGACGCCTGGCGCCTTGCCGGCCTGCGTTCGGCCAAGGAACGCAAGGCCTGGGAGGGCCGCCTCGCCCAAACCGAGGGCGAAAAGCGCAGCGAGTTCGAGCGCCGGATGCGCGGTGAACTGCCCGAGGGCCTAGACGCCGCGATCGTCGACTACAAGAAGAAGCTTTCCGCCGACAAGCCGAAGGTCGCGACGCGGAAATCTTCGGAAATGGCGCTCGAAGTCATCAACGCCATCCTGCCCGACACGATCGGCGGCTCGGCGGACCTGACCGGCTCCAACAACACCAAGACCTCGCAGACCAAGCCGATCACGCCGTCGGACTATTCCGGCCGATACGTCTATTACGGTATTCGCGAACATGGCATGGCGGCGGCGATGAACGGCATGGCGCTGCATGGCGGCATCATTCCCTATGGCGGCACGTTCCTGGTCTTTTCCGACTATGCGCGCCCGTCGATGCGGCTCGCCTCGCTGATGGGCATCCGGTCCATCTTCGTCATGACGCACGATTCGATCGGACTCGGCGAAGACGGCCCGACGCATCAGCCGGTCGAGCATCTCGCCGCCTTGCGGGCGATCCCCAATCACTACGTTTTCCGTCCGGCCGATGCCGTCGAGACCGCCGAATGCTGGCAGATCGCGCTCGAATCCGAGACGACGCCGTCGACACTTGCGCTGACCCGGCAGAACCTGCCGACGCTGCGCGTCGAGCATGACGAGGAGAACCTGTCCTCCTACGGCGCCTACGAACTCGAGACCGCCAGCGACGAGGCGCGGGTCACGATCTTCGCCTCGGGTTCGGAAGTCGAGATCGCGATGAAGGCGCGCGAGGTTCTCGAGGCCAAGGGCCACCCGACGCGGGTCGTCTCCGTGCCGTGCTTCGAGCTTTTCGGCGAGCAGAGCTATGAATACCGTCAGGCGATCGTCGGCGATGCGTCCATCAAGGTCGGCATCGAGGCCGGCATCCGCATGGGCTGGGAGCGCCTGATCGGCTCGAACGGCATCTTCGTCGGCATGACGGGATTCGGAGCCTCCGGCCCTGCCGAAGATCTTTACAGGCATTTCGGCCTCACTGCCGAGGCCATTGTCAAGGCGGTGGAAGAACGGATCGCCAATGGCGGTTGAGCCAAGCTACGGAAAATAGAAACGATTTAGACGCAGAGGGCGGGCCTTGACCCGCCCTTTTCTCTTTTCTGGCGCTGGATTCATCCGCATTGCGCCGCTAAAGACGGCGCATCCGAGCCTTACCCTTCTCCCAGGAGACAGCGAATGACTGTGAAAGTTGCCATCAACGGTTTTGGCCGCATCGGCCGCAACGTGCTGCGCGCGATCTACGAATCCGGCCGCACCGACATCGAGGTCGTCGCGATCAACGATCTCGGCCCGGTCGAGACCAATGCGCATCTGATGCGCTATGACAGCGTGCATGGCCGCTTTCCCGGCGAGGTCACCGTCAAGGGCGATGCGATCGACGCCGGCCGCGGTCCGATCAAGGTCCATGCCGTTCGCAACCCGGTCGAACTGCCGTGGAAGGCCGAAGGCGTCGACATCGCGCTCGAATGCACCGGCATCTTCACCTCGAAGGAAAAGGCATCGGCGCATCTGGAAGCCGGCGCCAAGCGCGTCATCGTCTCGGCGCCCGCCGACAATGCCGACCTGACCGTCGTCTACGGCGTCAATCACGACAAGCTGTCGAAGGACCATATGGTCATTTCGAACGCGTCATGCACCACCAACTGCCTGTCGCCCGTCGCCCAGGTCCTCAATGATGCCGTCGGCATCGAGAAGGGCTTCATGACGACGATCCACTCCTACACGGGTGATCAGCCGACCCTCGACACGATGCACAAGGACCTCTATCGCGGCCGCGCGGCGGCGCTGTCGATGATCCCGACCTCGACCGGCGCGGCCAAAGCCGTCGGCCTCGTCCTGCCGGAACTGAAGGGCAAGCTCGACGGCGTCGCGATCCGCGTGCCGACGCCCAACGTCTCGGTGGTCGACCTGACCTTCATCGCCAGGCGCGAGACCAGCGTCGAGGAAATCAACGGCGCGATCCGCGCTGCCGCGGACGGCCGTCTCAAGGGCATCCTCGGCTATACGGACGAATCCCTCGTCTCGATCGATTTCAATCACGATCCGCATTCCTCGATCTTCCACATGGACCAGACCAAGGTGATGGAGGGAACGATGGTGCGCATCCTGACCTGGTACGACAATGAATGGGGCTTTTCGAACCGGATGAGCGACACGGCCGTCGCCTTCGGCAAGCTGATCTGACCCCGATCGACTTTTTTCGATGAAACTGCGCGCCCGGCCTCAAAACCGGGCGTTTTCGTTACTAGATAAAAGACATAGTCGCGTTTCGCGCATTTCCAGCTTCAAGGCGAGGACCGGCTTGTCGGGATCACGGCAAGACGGGCGGAGTGTGCGGCGTCGGCGAGGGAGACCGGAACGAAATATCCGATGGCCTGCCGCCGGGCAGGGGAAAAAGAGGGGACATAGGCGCGAATGCTCGAGGGGATCTATCTCATCACCCTGGTCGGCACGCTGCTCGTGCTGGTCGCCGCCTTTTCGAGCCTGCTCGCCTTCCGCTTCGGCGCCCCCTTGCTGCTCCTGTTTCTGGGCATCGGTCTTGCCGCCGGCGTCGACGGGCTCGGCATCAGCTTCGACAATGCCGGCATCGCCTATTTCATCGGCTCGCTGGCGCTCGCCGTCATCCTGTTCGATTCCGGCTTCGGCACGTCGATCCAGGCGTTCCGGCAGGCGGCCGGCCCGGCGATCACGCTGGCCACGCTGGGGGTGGTCCTGACGGCCGGCTTCTTCGGCCTTTTCGCGCATTACGTCATCGGCCTGCCGATGCTCGAATCGTTTCTGCTCGGCGCGATCGTCGGCTCGACCGATGCGGCCGCCGTGTTCTTCCTGCTGCGCATCGGCGGCATCCAGATCCGCGACCGGGTGCGCTCCGCGCTCGAAGTCGAATCGGGCTCGAACGATCCGATGGCCATCTTCCTCACCATTGCCATCGTCGAACTGATCGCGCAGGGCGCCGGGCTCGAGGCGATCGGCGTCGAGATCCTGACCCTGTTCGTCACCCAGATGGGCATCGGCCTTGCTGCCGGGCTTGCCGGCGGGGCGATGATCGTCTTCCTGGTAAACCGGCTGAAGATGGAGCGTGGCCTGTCGCCGATCTTCGTGCTCGCCTTGTCGCTGCTCGTCTTTTCGGTCACCGGCGCCATCGGCGGCTCGGGCTTTCTCGCGGTCTATGTCGCCGGTCTTTATGCCGGCAACCGCAACATCCGCTCCGCGCCGACGCTGAAGCGCTTTCAGGACGGCATGTCCTGGCTGGCGCAGATCATCATGTTCCTGATGCTCGGGCTTCTGGCGACGCCTTCCGATTTCCCGGCCATCGGCGTGTCGGCCGTGGCGCTCGCGCTGGTGCTGATCTTCATCGCCCGGCCGCTGGCCGTCTGGCTGTCGCTGCTGCCGTTCAACTTCCCGCGCGCCGAAACCGCCTTCATTTCCTGGGTCGGCCTGCGCGGCGCGGTGTCGATCCTGCTCGCGCTCGTCCCGCTTCTGGGCGAACTCGAAACGGGCTCGATGTTCTTCAACTACGCCTTCATCATCGTTCTCGTCTCCCTGCTCGTCCAGGGTTGGACCATCAATCCGCTGGCCAAGCGGCTCGGCCTCGTCGTGCCGCCGCGCATCGGTCCCGTCGACAAGGTCGAACTGGAACTGCCCGGCACCGCCAATCACGAGCTTCTGGTCTATCGCGTCGTCACCAATTCGCCGGTCGCCAAGGGAGAGCGCGTGCCGCGCTGGGCGCGTCCCTCGCTGGTCATCCGCGAGGGTCAGTCGATGCGCTATCAATATGCCGGCCGGTTACGCGCGGGCGACTATGTCTATCTCTTCATCTCGTCGCGCTATCCGCGCCTGCTCGACCGCCTCTTCGCCAGCCCAGCGCCGGTGGATGGCGACGACGCCGAATTCTTCGGCGCCTTTGCGATCGATCCGAAACGGCCGGCACGGGACCTCGAGGCCGCCTACGGCCCATCGCTGCGCCAGGGCGAGGAGGAGATGTCCATCAGCGAACTGATGGTCGCGCGGCTTGGTGGCCGCGCCGAATATGCGGACCGCGTCTCGGTCGGGCCGGTCGAACTGATCGTGCGCGACACAGACCAGGATGGCGACATCATCTCCGTCGGCGTTTCGCTGGAGCCCGAACAGCGCGAACCGCAGATTCCGGCTTTCCTGTCGCTGCGCGAAATCTTCGGCCTCGTCGGCGGATGGCTGCGCCCCACGCCCAAGAACGGGGCGAACGAAGACCCGCGCGGCTGAAGGCTTGCGCCAGTCCCGGCAGGCGCTATTGTCCGGCCGATTTTCCGCATAGCCGCGAAGGACGAGAACATGGCCGCATTCCGCACGCTGGACGACATCGACGCGAAGGGAAAGCGCGTGCTCGTGCGCGTCGATCTCAACGTGCCGCTCAACGACGACGGTTCGGTCTCCGACGCCACCCGCATCGAACGGGTTGCGCCGACCATCACCGAACTTTCCGACATGGGAGCCAAGGTGATCCTGCTCGCGCATTTCGGTCGCCCCAAGGGCACCGTGGTCGCCGACATGTCGCTCGAGCCCATCGCACGCGCGGCGGAGGCAGTCGTCGACCGTGCCGTCCATTTCGCATCCGACTGCATCGGCGAGACGGCGGCGGCCGCGATCGCCGAAATGGACGAGGGCGACATCCTGCTGCTGGAAAACACCCGCTTTCACAAGGGCGAGGAGAAGAACGACCCCGAATTCGCCAGGGCGTTGGCCGCAAACGGCGATCTTTTCGTCAACGATGCCTTTTCCGCCGCGCACCGCGCCCACGCCTCGACCGAGGGTCTTGCGCATCTCCTGCCGGCCTTTGCCGGGCGAACGATGCAGGAAGAACTCGAAGCGCTGGAAAAGGGCCTCGGCAAGCCGCAAAAGCCTGTGGTCGCGATCGTCGGCGGCGCCAAGGTGTCGACCAAGATCGACCTCCTGATGAACCTCGTCACCAGGGTCGACGCGCTCGTCATCGGCGGCGGCATGGCCAACACGTTCCTCGCCGCGCGCGGCACGGATGTCGGCAAATCGCTGTGCGAGCACGACCTTGCCGGCACCGCCAGGACGATCATGACCGAGGCGGCGCAGGCCGGCTGCGCGATCATCCTGCCGGTCGACGCCGTCGTCGCGCGCGAATTCAAGGCGGGTGCGACGAGCGAGACGGTTCCGGTGGAAGACGTTCCCGCCGATGCAATGATCCTCGACGCCGGGCCGCAATCCGTCATCCGGATCAAGGAATGGATCGGCCGCGCTGCGACGCTGGTCTGGAACGGGCCGCTCGGCGCGTTCGAGATCGCGCCCTTCGACAAGGCGACGATGGACGCTGCGCGCTTTGCGGCCGCCGAGACACGCGCCGGCAACCTCGTTTCCGTCGCCGGTGGCGGCGATACCGTTTCCGCCCTCAATCAGGCGGGTGCGGCCGACGGCTTTTCCTATGTTTCGACGGCCGGCGGCGCGTTCCTCGAATGGATGGAAGGCAAGGAACTGCCGGGCGTCGCGGCGCTGGCGCGCTGAGGGCGATCTGGAAAAGCGGGCCTACAGCCCGCTCTTGCCGTCCGATGCGATATAGGCGATGCGCAGCATGTTCGTCGCGCCGGGCGTTCGCAGCGGAACGCCGGCGGTGATGATGATGCGATCGCCCGGCCCGCCGAATTCCTCGCGGTGGGCGATGCGGCAGGCGCGGTCGACGACGTCGTCGAGATCGCTCGCATCATCGGTCACCACGCAATGCGTGCCCCAAAGCAGCGACAGGCGCCGCGCGGTCTCGATGACCGGCGACAGGGCGATGATCGGCACCTGCGGCCGTTCGCGCGCGACGCGCAGGCCGGTCGTGCCCGATCCGGTGTAGCAGACGATGGCGGAAAGGTTCAGCGTGTCGGCGATCTGGCGCGCGGCGAGCGCGATCGCGTCCGGTCCGGTCGCTTCGGGCTCGGTGCGCTGGGCATTGATGATGCCCGGATAGAGCGGATCGCGTTCGACCTGGACGGCGATGGCGTTCATCGTCGCGACGGCCTCGACCGGATATTGCCCGGCGGCCGATTCGGCCGAAAGCATGACGGCGTCGGCGCCCTCGAAGACCGCGATCGACACGTCCGAGACCTCGGCGCGTGTGGGCACCGGTGCGGAGATCATCGATTCGAGCATCTGGGTCGCGACGACGACCGGCTTGCCGGCGCGGCGCGCCGCCCGTGTGATCTGCTTCTGGATGCCGGGCACGGCTTCGAGCGGCATCTCGACGCCGAGATCGCCGCGCGCCACCATCAGCGCATCGGACAGTTCGATGATCTCGGCGAGCCGCGCGACGGCCTGCGGCTTCTCGATCTTCGACATGATCGCGGCGCGGCCACGCGCGATCTTGCGCACTTCGGCGATGTCCTCGGGCCGCTGGACGAAGGACAGAGCGACCCAGTCGACGCCGGTCGCCAGAACCGCATCGAGGTCCTTGCGGTCCTTCTCGGTCAGCGCGCCGACCGGCAGTTCGGTGTCGGGCAGCGAGACGCCCTTGCGATCCGAAATCTTGGTGCCGGACAAAACGGTGCAACGCACCTTGCGCCCGTCGGTCTTTTCCACGCGCAGCGCCAGCCGGCCGTCATCGATCAGCAGCCGGTGGCCCGGCTGGACGGAGGAGAGAATTTCGGGATGCGGAAGCTGGACACGGGCTTTCGTTCCCGGCGCCGTGTCGTCGTCGAGCGTGAAACTCTGGCCGATCTCGAGCGTCTCCGCGCCGTTTTTGAACTTGCCGACGCGCAGCTTCGGCCCTTGCAGATCGGCCAGGATGCCGATCGGGCGCTGCACCTCCGCCTCGACCTTGCGCAGCCGCTCGACCAGCGTGCGCATCAGTTCGTGGCTCGAATGGCTCATATTGATGCGGAAGACGTCGGCGCCCGCATCGAAGAGCTTGCGGATCATCGCCTCGTCGGAAGAGGCCGGGCCGAGCGTTGCGAGGATCTTGACCTTGCGGCTGCGTCTCATTGGGTGCCATCCGGCGTCGCGCCGTTTGAGGTCTGGTTGGGCGTCGCGCCATTGGCCGGGGCCGCGCCGCCGGTCACGGCCGGCAGTCCGTTGCCGGCCGGCTCGTCCGTCAACTGCACCATCCAGCTCGATTGTTCGCGGGTGTCGTATTCCTGGAATCCGGCGCGCTGGAAACCGCGTGCGAAACAGTCGCCCGGGCCGGAAATCTTGAACTCCCGCTCGGCCACGCACATGTTGATCTCGCCTTCCCAGCGCCCGCCGCGCTGGGCGTCCTCGGCATAGAGATAGTAGTAGCGCGAGGCGAGCGCGCCCTCGATCAGCGTCTTGCAACTCGACGCCTCGATATGCCACCAGCCTTCGGTCACCCAGCCCGCCTGCGCGCGATAGCCGATGGCGACGCCGACGAGGCTTTGCGTCGCGTTGCAGACGCGGAAATCGGCAAGGGCGGGAGCGGCGCTCGCGCCGAAACCCAGACCCGCCAGGATCGCCAGAAGCGGCGCGCGCCTTCGATACCGCCGCGCGACGGGAGAAAGGGTGCGCATGAAGCGTGAAATCAGCATGGTTTCAACCTTTTCGGCAATCCGCCGGACCTTGTCAACGCGCGAAGGACGCAGGACAAATCGATTTAGGCCGATCGTCAGCGACGATCTTGTCGCATGAAGGACATTGCACCAGCCTTGCGCCGCACCCGATCTTTCGTCCATGACAGGCTCTGCCTGCCCGCCCCTCAAGAGGATCCGCCATTCGATGACGCGCGACGCTCTCTTCAATCCCGTCGAACTGGTCGAGGGGGACCGCACGCGCGGCATCGTCCTTCTGGCCGATCACGCCCGCAACGCGCTGCCCGACGAATATGGCGATCTGGGCCTGCCCGCGAGCGAATTCGCCCGCCATATCGCCTATGACATCGGTGTCGAGATGGTCACGCGCGGGCTGGCCGCCCGGCTTCGCGCCCCCGGTGCAATGGCAACCTATTCGCGGCTGCTGATCGATCCCAATCGCGGCGAGGACGATCCGACGCTGATCCGCCAGCTCTATGACGGCACCATCGTTCCGGCCAATTATCCGATGAGCGCAACCGAGCGCGCGCGCCGGCTGGAGCGCTACTACCGGCCCTATCACGACGCGGTCGGCGCGCTGGTCTCTTCCGTCGCCCATGCGAGCGCGGCGGCGCCCTTCATCGTCTCCATCCATTCCTTCACGCCGCACATGCAGGGCAAGCCCCGACCCTGGGAGATCGGCATCCTGTGGGATTCGGACCCGCGCGCCGTCGAGCCGATGCTGGCCGCTTTGCGCGCCGATCCGGCGCTGACGGTCGGTGACAACGAGCCCTATGACGGTGCACTGCGCGGCGACACCATGTTCAAGCACGCCATCGTCGAGGGCTATGCCCACCTGCTGATCGAAATCCGCCAGGACCTCATCGCCGACCAGGCCGGCGCCGACGCCTGGGCCGACCGGCTGGCGCCGATCCTTGACGCGATCAACGGTCGGCCCGACATTCACGTCGCGCAGCAGTTCGGCTCGCGCACCGGCCCGATCTTCGAAGGATGAGATGATGACGGAACTCACCGACACGCAACGCCAAGCCTATGAGGCTGCTGCCTTCCGCCGGCTCCTGACGCATCTGCGCGAGCGCAGCGACGTCCAGAACATCGACCTGATGAACCTTGCCGGCTTCTGCCGCAACTGCCTGTCTAACTGGTATCGCGATGCCGCCGAGGCGGACGGGGCGGCGCTCTCCAAGGACGAGGCGCGCGAGATCGTCTACGGGATGCCCTATGCCGAATGGCAGGCAAAGCACCAGAGCGAGGCGAGCGCATCACAGAAGGCGGCTTTCGAGGCGGCGCGGCCGAAAGACCATTGACCCTGCCGCGCGGCTGAGGCAATCAAGCGCCCGATCCCTCCCCCGGCGACTCGACGGGTCCGGTCCGGCGAGGCGGATTTCCATTTCATGGCGCTGGCGATGCACCGGAGCCTCAGCTCGACGACGACACCTATCAAGCGACTAGGACCGAACATAATGGCAGACGAAGTAAGCGATTCCTCCCAAGCCGTTGCCGCCGGGCAGCTGCGCTCTTTCATTGAACGTATCGAACGCCTGGAGGAGGAGAAGAAGGCGCTCGCCGACGATATCAAGGAAGTTTACGCGGAGTGCAAAGGCACCGGATTCGACGTCAAGGCGGTCCGGCAACTGATCAGAATCCGCAAGCAGGACAAGGCCGAGCGCGAGGAAGCGGAAGCCATTCTCGACTTGTACATGAACGCTCTCGGCATGTGACTGTGGAACTGCACCGGGTTCCCCTGAGACCATTTGGTCCGGCAAGCAATGCCGTCGAAAGCCGACTGCAATGTGAAAAGTCCGTAAATATCCATGGGCTTTCCGGCTCTGCGCATCGAGGTCGCTTTGTCAACGGATCAGGGAGAGCGAGGCCTCGGCTTCGATCTTGCGACCCGCAAATTCGTCCTCGCAGTCGCTCTCGAAAGTCGAATTACCGGTCATTTCGATCGTATCGGCGATGATGCGCAGGCATTCGGGGGCGGCATTGGCGGTGGCGTTGCCGGCGAACTGCACATGCGCCGAGGGCGCGTAGATGATGCCCGAAACCGCCGAGCCGGACGTGCCCAGAATCTGCATGGCGTTTCTGTTGCCCTGCTCCTGATAGACGCTGATACCCTTGTAAGTCCCGCTGGTCGGCGGCGAAAGCTGCACGATCTGGTTTGCGCCGATCGACATGGCCGCATCGTCGAGCAGGAAGATGGTGACACCGGGCGCGGTGAGCGAGCCATTGCCGTTCAGGCTGATGCTGCCGCCACGCAGGATGTAGGTGCCGGGCTCCATCACGACCTCACCTGAAATGCGCTCGCCGCAATAGGTGCCTGGCTTCAACGATTTTGCCTTGCCGGTGCCGACGGCCTTCTGGCAGTTCGTGTAACTGGGAATGGTAACGTCCCTCATGGGGTCCGTGCTTTGCCAGCGACGCTCCAGCGGGGCTTCGCATTCGAGGTCGGCGAGACTGGAACCGAAGCCGTTGACGGTACCCACGGTCGTCACGCATTCGGCCTTGATCTTCGCTGCGCCGCCGCGCGATATCGCGCCTTCCGCGCTCGAATTTGCCGCCAACACGCAATGCGCCATGCTGACTTCGGTCGACCCCTGGATCTTGACAGCCGACGCGGCTGTTCGATTGAGCGCCAGAATGCAGGCCGGCAATCCAGCCGCCATGCGCACGCTCGCCTGCCGCGTGACGTTCCATTCCACCGAAAAGGACGTGATCCCCTCGTGCCGGAACGAGGCGGTGACACCGCGGACGAGTTCGCCCTCCGCCGCCTCGCCGAGGATCGCCTGCGCCTGCAAATCCACCAGAAGGACAGCGAAACTGTCCGGGTTCGTCGGCGCGATGTAGCTGAAATCGGGATACGCGCCTGACCAGTTGGCGAGATTGGCCTGGAAATAGGCCTCTGCCTGCGCCACGGTCGGCACGGTACCGTTCATCTCCAGATTGGCCATAGCGAGCGCCGTCGCATCGAGTGCCTGCTGCACCTGCGATGCCTTGCGCTGTGTCTGTGCGATATCGACCGCACCAGCCACTGCCGTCACCACCGGAATCGCGGCGATGGCAAAGATCGCCGCGAAATTACCGCTCTCCGAAACTGCAAAGCGCTTCAACATCATGTTGATCCCCAGCCTTGGGCATCAAGATCGGATGCGCGCGGTAACAGGCCGTGAAAATCATCGTTCGCATTTTACCGGACGGCGAAATCGTTTGGCTGACAGTGCCAACCGAACAGCAATGCCCGACCGTCATCGTGGTTGCCGATGCTGACCATCAGCCCTGGTGCCGCGACGGCTTCGCATTCGTCCGAAGCGACTGCCGCTCCGGTGTTCATTCAGTTGCCGGAACACTTTCGAGGTAAGCGATGATGTCAGACAGTTCGGATAGAGGGACCGGCCTCGTCATATAGGAGCCGCAAGAAGTTCACATGGCGGCGCGGCCGCGTTCCAGACTTGTCACGATGTCATCGAGCGGTTCGGGGCGGTGCAGGAAGAAGCCCTGCCCGTACCTGATGCCGAGGCCGGCCAGCAGCGCCAGCGTCCCGTCATCCTCGATCTTCTCGGCCACGACGGTCAGGCCGATCGCCTTGGCGACGTCGTTGATCGCGCGCACGACGGCCTGGTCGAATGCCGAACCGGCAAGGTTCTCGACGAAATCGCCATTGATCTTGATGCTGTCGACCGGGAAGCGGCGCAGATAGTCGAACGAACTGAGGCCCGAGCCGAAATCGTCGAGACTGACCCGGCACTTGCGTTCGCGCGCGGCATGGACGAAGCGCTCGGCCGCCTGGAAATTGGTGACGGCTGCCGTTTCGGTGATCTCGAAGACGAGATTGGAATGGCTCGCCTGCGAGGATTCGACCTCGCGGTCGACGAACTGCCAGAGGCCCGGGTCGCTGAGCGTCTGCGCCGACAGATTGAAGCCGAGCACCAGGTCGCCCTCGCCGCGCATGGCGTTGCCGTGGCGCTGGAGGGCGGTGCGGACGATCCATCTGTCGAGACGCGCCGCCATGCCGAAGCGTTCGGCGGCGGGGATGAAGGCGGCGGGCGCGATGAGCTTGCCGTTCCGATCTACGAGGCGCGCCAGAACCTCGCAGCGGTGCGAAACGCTCCACGGTTGCCCCAGAATGTGGATCTGCTGGCCGAAGAGGAGCAGCCGGCCGTCCTCCATCGCATCGATGGTCTCCGACACGATGCGCGCCGCGGTGAGGCCCGAGGTGGAGGCGCCGGGTCCCTCGCCGAATGCCATGCAGCGATTGCGTCCCGACGCCTTGGCGGCGTAGCAGGCGTCGTCGGCGCGGGCGAGCGCGTCGGCGGGCGAAATCGCGGCGTCGCAGATCAGCGCATAGCCGATGCTGGCACCGAGCTTGGGCGAACCTGCATTCCCGCCGAAAGAGGTGTCGGCGATCTCGCTCAGGATCGCGCGCCCGAGGCCGGCCATGTCCTGCCCTTTCGCAATGGGCGCGAGGATGGCGAACTCGTCGCCGCCGAGGCGCGCGGCGATGCCCCCTTCGGGAAGGGCGTTGGCGATGATGCCGCCGATGATCTGCAAGGCACGGTCACCGGCGGCATGACCGGCGAAGTCGTTCAGCGCCTTGAAGTAGTCGAGGTCGATATAGTAGATCGCGAAATGACGTTCGGCGGCGCCCGCCAGCGCGGCGGCGAGTTCGACGTCGAATGCGCTCCGGTTCAGAAGCCCTGTGAGCTGGTCGTGACGGGCGGCATGGTCCAGCGCCTCTTCGCGCAGGCAGGCGTCGGTGACGTCGCGCACCGTGCCGACGAACTGTCCGGCCCCGCCGAATTCGGCAACGAAGCAGACCAGCGTCTCGATATGCCGGACTTCGCCGTCCGCCCGGATCATCCGGTAGCGTAATTGAACCGTCTCGCCGGTTTCGCGCGGCATCATGTGCTCGCGTTCGGCGCGTTCGCGGTCCTGCGGATGAAGCTGCGCGCTCCAGTAGTCGAGCGGGACTTCTCCGTCGATCGCCGGCAGCCCGTATATTCCGTGCGTGCGCGCATCCCAGAAGCTGGTGCGGGTTTCGAAATCGTGATGCCAGATGCCGGTGCCGCTGGCGGCGAGTGCGAGGCGAAAACGGGCGTTGATCTGGGCGAGGCGGTCTTCGGCGTGCTTGCGGCGGGTGATGTCGGTCTGCACGCCGACCACGCGCGAGGGCTTTCCCGATTCGTCCCAGGCGACGATGCCGCCGCGATCGAGAACCCATACCCAGTGCCCGTCCTTGTGGCGCAGGCGCATTTCGGTATCGATGCGCTCGGACAGTCCGGCGATATGCCGGTCGCCGCTGGCAAGGGCGTGTTCGCGGTCGTCGGGATGAAGCAGCGTCAGCCACAGATCGGGATCGTCGGGCAGTTCGCCCGGCGCATAGCCGAGCATCCGCAACCAGCTCGGCGAGTAATAGCAGCCGCCGCTGGCAAGATCGGCATCCCACACGCCGAGCCCCGCGCGATCGATCGCGTGCGCCCAAAGGTCGCTTCGCGCGCCATTTTTCTCGTCTTCGCCAGTCATGCCCCGTCTCGACCGCGTTTTCCCCGAGGCGCAAGCTGGACCATAAAGCCAGAAGAAAACGTTAAGTGGCGGGCGCGGCCTGCGGTTCGACGGGTTCGGCGCAGGTTTCGACATTGAAGGCGTCGCCGGCGATGCGGTCCTGAACGATCAGCGAGAGGGCCTGAAGGTCGATGTCGCGCCCGGCCAGTTTCTCGACGGCGGCGACCGTCAGCTCGGGCGCCAACCAGTCGGGCTTGTGGCCGAGATTGCGCACCCACACCCCCTCGGCGCCGGCAATGTCGCGGATCAGACCGCCCGAATGGATCTCCTCGAAGACGACGGTGTCGCGGTCGCCCGAGATCACCACCGTCGGCGCATCGATCTCGCCATAGCGTGGCGAGGCGGCCAGTGCGTGTTCGTAGAGCCCTGCGACGTCGATGGCGTTGGCGCGGAAGGTGGCCGGGCGCAGGAGAAGCGCGATGCCGGCCTCGTCGAGATAGGTTTCGGACAGCGCGTTCGGCGAGAAGACGCATTGCGAGGCGGCGCGCATCCTCGCCCACGCGCCCGGCAAAGCCAGCGTCTCGACGAACAGCCGGCCGACGAAGGGCCGTGCCGCCAGATCATAGTACCAGGACGTGTCGCCGCCCGGCCAGGGATGGCTGGCGGGCGCGAGCAGCACCAGCCCGCGCACCTTTTGCGGATGGTCGAGCGCCAGCGACGTCGCCACCGCCGCGCCGAAGGAATGCGCGACGACGATGGCGTCCTCGATATCGAGTTCGTCCATCAAGGCGGCGATGGTCGCGGCCTGGCCGAAGGGCGTCTCGTTATTGCCCGGCCCGCGCGCCGACCAGCCATGGCCCGGCCGGTCAAGGAACAGAAGCTCGGCCCGTCCTTCGAGCGCGGCGCGCACCGGGAGCATCTGGTCGCGCAGATTGCCGCTCGCGCCATGGATGAAGAGCACCGGCGGCAGGTCCGCCTCGCCTTGCGCGCGCAGATGCAGATGATGCATCCGCGTCTCGTTGACGGTGGTGAAGGTCCCGATCGGCGGGTTGCGGCGCTCGATCAGCCACGCGCCGACGCGGGTGACGCCGACGAACATCAGGATCAGGGCAAGGAAGAAGGCCGCCGCGGCGGTCAGGAGGTTCATGCGGTCGCGATGCTTGTCCGTTGGGCACCGGATTGCGCGCGGCGATCCCGGTTCGGTTGCGGGAAACTCAGATGCCTTCGCCGGCCAGTTCGTCGGCGAGCGTGCCGACCTGATCCTGCGCGTTGCGCATCATCGGATAGACATCTAGCACGCGCTCATAGGCCTTCAAGGCCGGTTCCTTGCGCCCGGTGCGCTGAAGGATCTGCGCCATGCCCGCCAGCGCTCCGAAATGGCGCGGTTCGAGACGCAGCGTGCGGTCGATGTCCGACATGGAGAGCGCGTAATTGTTCATCATGAAGTGGACGGTGGCGCGCCGGTTCCAGCCCTCGGCATAATCGGGCGACAGCGTCACCACCTGGTCGAGAAGATCGAGCGCGGTGTCGAACTTGCGCGCCTGCATCGCGACCGAGGCCCATTGCATCAGAAGATCGATCGAGCGGCTGCCCGAGCGGGTCCATTCGCGCTGGATACGGCTCGCGATCCGCGCCGCCGCCGCCTCGTTGCCGCTGCGTTTCAAATCGTGGAAGAGGTCGTCGAGGGAAGAGCCGGCTGAACGCTCGATCGCCGGTGCCGCGACCGCTTCGCTCTCCCCGGCTGCATGGGCAAGGCCGGTGGAGAGGAGAATCACGAGCGCGCATGACAAAACGTTCCGCATGACAGGCATGGTATGCCCGACATGCGGAACGTCAAACTGAAATGTCCGTGAGGCGGGAAGTCCGCCTCGAACCTCCGCTCGCAGTCCCCGACGGGACCGCTGCGGATCAGCCCTGGCGCGCCTTGAAGCGCGGGTTGGACTTGTTGATCACATAGATGCGGCCCTTGCGGCGCACGAGGCGGTTTTCGCGGTGACGGCCCTTGAGCGCCTTGAGCGAGTTCTTGATCTTCATGGGTCTGCCCGTTTTTTCTTATTGCCCTTTATCGGGCGCCAAACTGAAACGACGCGCCACGAGGACGCGCCTGAAATCGTTGCGCTGGCTCATAGCGGAGGAGCAGCCGGGCTGTCAACTGGAGTCGCTTGTGCGGGGCGAGTGGAATGGTGGGCGTTCTCGCTTTATGTGGTCGGTTACGTCGCCTCCATCGAATGACAACGCATTTCGATGAACCAGGTCGTAACATACGCGACGCTACGGGAGCCGAAGTTGGAGAGTGCTGTGCAATTCGTTGATAATAAAGGCATCAGGATCGCTACCGAAGCGAGAGGAACAGCGAGGCGCGGGACGATCCTACTTGTGATGGGGGCAACGGCTTCGATGCTTTGGTGGCCGGAGAAATTGATCGACCACCTGTCGGCCGCCGGATATCGCGTCATTCGATTCGATCATCGCGACACTGGCCTTTCCACCACGAATGCACCTGGAAATGTTTGCTACGATCTGAATGATCTGGTTGGTGACATACTGGCTATCCTGGATGCATATGGAGTGGAGGATGTGCATCTCGTGGGGATGTCGCTTGGCGGCTATCTGTCGGAGATTCTGGCGCTGAGGTATCCTGAACGGGTGAGGACGCTAACCTTGATTGCGTCAGAACCCGTCGGGCTCGACTACGAAGCAGAGGGGATAGCGGTCGAGTTCATGGACCATTTTGGTCAGATGGCAGGTCTGGACTGGTCGGATCAAAACGCTGTCGAAAATTTCATGCTCGGTATTGCAAGACTGAGCAGTGGTCCGGCCATACCGTTCGATGAAAAAGCCGCGTTGGAGCGGATACGGGGCGAATTGGATCGGACTTCTTCAATTCAGAGTGCGTTCAATCATTCGGCAATAGGCGGGGGGATGGATCAAAGCCTGACGGCAGCTTCGTTGAAACTCCCCGTTCTGGTGATTCACGGAACCGAGGATCCGATCATCTCCGTGAAGGCTGCCTATCGAACATTCGAAGCCGTGCCCGGAACTGAACTGGTATTACTCGAAGGTCGGGGGCATGAGTTGCCCGCAAAAGACATTCCGGAAATCGCTGCCGCGATCGTGCGCCAATGTTCCAGTTGCGAACGATCGCTTTGACCGGCTTATCGCCGCTTCTCACCCCCGCTCCGCATCACCCGCGTAAAATGCCCCATCTTGCGCCCGGGCCGGGCTTCGCTCTTCCCATAAAGGTGCAGCACCAGATCCGGCTCCGTCAGCAGTGCTTCCGCCTGCCCCACCTCATCGCCGATCAGATTCTCCATCACGCAATCCGAGTGGCGTTTCGGGTCGCCGAGCGGCAGGCCGGTGATGGCGCGGATGTGTTGTTCGAATTGCGAGACGGTGCAGGCGGCTTCGGTCCAGTGGCCGGAATTGTGGACGCGCGGGGCGATTTCGTTGGCGATGACCGAGCCGTCGCCGAGCACGAAAAACTCGACGCCGATGACGCCGACATAGTCGAGCGCGTCGAGGATGCGGAAGGTCGCCGCGCGCGCGGCTTCCAGCGTCTCGGGCGCGACTTTCGCGGGCACCGTCGAGCTTTTCAGGATGCCGCCGCGATGGAGGTTCTCGGCCGGGTCGAAGGCGGCTTTCGTCCCGCCCTGGCCGCGCGCGGCGACGACCGAGATTTCGGTCGCGAAGGGCACGAAGCCCTCGAGGATCAGCGGCACGCCGCCCATGCCCTCATAGACGCCGTGCGCCTGGTCGCCGCCGGCGTCGCGGAAGACCTTCTGGCCCTTGCCGTCATAGCCGAGGCGGCGCGTCTTCAGGACGCCCGAGCCGCCCATCAGGTCGAGCGCATCGGCAAGCTCAGCGCCGCTGTCGACGGCGCGGAAGGGCGCGGTGGGGATGCCGGCCTTGTTCAAAAACTCCTTTTCCGTCAGCCGGTCCTGCGCGACTTCGAGCGCGCGCGGCGGCGGATGGACGGCGTGGCCGGCGGCAAGGCTGCGCGCGGCTTCCACCGGCACGTTCTCGAATTCGTAGGTGACGACGTCGCTCGCCGCGCCGAGCCGCGCCAGCCCGTGCGCGTCGTCATAGGCGGCGACGATCTGTTCGTTCGCCACCTGGGCGGCCGGGCAGTCGCCCTCGGGGTCGAGGATGACCGTGCGGTAGCCAAGCCGGGCCGCCGCCATGGCCAGCATCCGGCCGAGCTGGCCGCCGCCGATGATGCCGATCGTCGCGCCGGGCCTGAGCGCGCTCATGCCTCGTCCTTCGGCCGTTCGGCCACGGCCTTCGTCTGCCTGTCCCGCCAGGCGTCGAGCCGTCCGGCGAGCGCGTCGTCGCTCAAGGCCAGCACGGCTGCGGCCATCAGCGCGGCGTTGATCGCGCCGGCCTTGCCGATGGCGAGCGTGCCGACGGGAATGCCGGCCGGCATCTGGACGATGGAGAGAAGCGAATCCTGCCCCGAAAGCGCCTTCGATTCGACCGGCACGCCGAAAACCGGCAGCGGCGTCATCGCCGCCGTCATGCCCGGCAGATGCGCCGCGCCGCCGGCGCCGGCGATGATCACCTTGAAACCATCCGCCTTAGCGCCCCTGGCGAAATCGTAGAGCCGGTCGGGCGTGCGGTGGGCGGAAACGATGCGCGCGTCATATGCGAGGTCGAGCGCGGCCAGCGTCTCGGCCGCGTGGCGCATCGTGGCCCAGTCGGACTGGCTGCCCATGATGATGGCGATTGGGGCGCGTTGGTCGGCCATGGCGATGCTCCGTCCGGCCTGTCAGGCGATGATGTCGGGGATGATGCCGTCTTCCAGCTTGGACAGTCTGTCCTTGAGGGCGAGCTTCTTCTTCTTCATGCGCTGGATCTGGAGCGGGTCGCAGCCGACCTTCATCATGGCGTTGATGGCCGCGTCGAAATCCGCATGTTCCTGCTTGGTCCGGGCAAATTCGAGACGAATCTCCGCCTGATCCTGTTCCGACATCTTCACCGTCTAAAGAATGCGAGCGGCGCTCGCGGGTGCAGGCCGCGCGTCGCACAGTCCTCGTCGTCGATTCATAGCACATGTCGAATCGTCAGCAAATGCTACTACGAGATGTTCGACAGGTTTCGAAAGCGGTGGCAGACTGTCATCGTGCTGTCATATCCGGTTCCCGCCGGGAGCCGGACGGCAGGCACGCAAACGAGGAACCAGGAAGGGAGAGCCCGGAATGTCTCTTGCGTCCCACTTGCAGGAACTCCAGCGTAAACACGGCGACATCGAACGCCGGATCGACGAGGCGATGCTGCATCCGTCGACCGATCCGCTCGAAATCGCCACCCTCAAGCGGCGAAAGCTGGCCCTCAAGGACGAAATGGAAAAACTCCGGTCGCATCCGACCCGACACTGAGCGGCGTTCGCTCGGCGCATCGGGCGAACCGGTGCGAAAGTCAGACAAGGCAACCTGCCGGTGGCGCCAGCGCCGCCGGCTTCGTTTTTTCAGGGACGTTCAGCCCTGCCAGAACTGGTCCAGCCACAAATTGAGCTTCAGGAATCCCGCCTCCTCGACACGGTAGACGCGGCGCGTGCCCTCGGTGGTGACCGATACCAGACCTGCATCGCGCAGCGCCTTCAGATGCTGCGAGACGGCCGGCCGCGAGACCGGCAGCCCCTGCGCCAGTTCGTTGACGGTCTTCGGGCCGCGCCGCAATTCCTCCAGAAGGTGGCGCCGGTTGGCGTCGGCGATGGCCGCGAAGGCGTCGGCGCGGCTCATGCGGCGTCCTGGCGTTCGGCCGTGTCGGCCTCGTCGTCCATGTCGCTGCGCGGGTCGAGCAGCACGGCCTGCGGCGTGACGGCGCGTTCGGACGGCAGCGTCTTGAATGCCTCGCGATCCTCGATCGGCACCGGCGCGCGGCGCGAGATGCGCAGGAGCGTGTAGCCGGCCAGCACGAAATGCGGCAGCGCCGTCGCCAGGAACAGGCTTTCGGGCCGCATATAGTCCATCAGCGGCGCGCCGAGGATCGGGCCGATCATGGTGCCGAAGCCGTAGAGCAGCAGCAGCCCCCCCGACACCTTGACGAAATCCTCCGGGCTCGCATGGTCGTTGGCGTGCGCGACGGCGATCGAATAGAGCGTATAGGCGAGCATTCCGTAGGCCGCCGTCATGACGAGGACGGCGATGCCCGAGCGCGGCATGGCGACGAAGATCAGGAGCGCGATGACGCCGCAGCCGGCCGCCGCGCCGGCCAGCACGTAGCGCCGGTCCATCCGGTCGGAGAGCCGCCCGACCGGCATCTGCGCCAGCGCGCCGGCCAGCACCACGAGGCTCATCATCAGCGCGATCTCGAAGGTCGAGATGCCGATCCGCGCGCCATAGACCGCGCCGAGCGTGCCCCATGCGCCGTTGGCGATGCCGACGAGGAGGCAGGCGGCGGAGGCGACCGGCGAGTTGCGGTAAAGGCCCTTGAGGTCGAGCGAGACGCTTTGCAGGGGCTTCGGCGCCATGGCGGAGGAGATCGCGGTCGGGATCAGCGAGGCGCAGAACAGGATGCCGGCCATCATGAACAGCGAGCCGTTGCCGATGTCGGCCGAGGCGACGACCATCTGGCCGGCCATGATCGAGGCGTAGGTGACCATCATGTAGAGGCCGAAGACCGTGCCGCGGTTCTCGTTCGACGAGCGCTCGTTGAGCCAGCTTTCGATGACCATGAAGGCGCCGGCCATGGCGAAGCCGGTGAACATGCGCAGGATGATCCAGGCATATTCGTTGATCCAGATGCCGGTCATCAGCGCGACGATGGAGGCCGAGGCGGCGAAAGCGCCATAGGCGCGCACATGCCCGACCTTGCGCACGAGGCGCGGCGCGAGATAGCAGCCGGCGACGAAGCCGACCGCCCAGGCCGTGCCGAGCAGGCCGAGCGCCGTCGTCGAGAATCCTTCCGCCTGGCCGCGCAACGGCAGGATGAGGCCATGCAGGCCCGATCCGGCAAGCAGGAAGGCGGTGCCCCAGAGCAGAGACAGGACGGGGCGGAAGGACATGAACATCAGGCGAATCTCATAGCGTTCGAAGCGGCATCGAGGCGCCGGGACAATAGACCCTTTACGTCGTTTTGACGGCGCGGGTGCGACAGCCGCATCGGCAAAACCGTCGCCTCAGGAGATATCCGCGCACGCCTTCGCCCGTCATGTCCGCTTGAAGAGCGCCTCGGCGGCCGAGCGCGTGGAACTCTTGCCCGCCATGTCGGCTTCGAGGCGGGCGATCTCCGCCTTCAGCGCCTCGATCCTGTCGCCCAGTTCACCGACCGACAGCAGCGACAGATCCTGTCCGATTTCGTGAATCGGCGTCTTTCGGATCGGTTCGTCGTCGAAAATGGCCATGGCGCATTTCTCCGGTTTGATCGCAACCGGCTAAACCTACATAAGGAGACCTTGCCGATCAAATCCCCCGAAGGAGCGACAGATGAGCCAGAGCCTGCCGGAAAAGATGACCGCGATCGCGATCACCGAGCACGGAGGACCGCTCGTCCTGAAACCTGAGCGGCGCGGCCTGCCCCAATTGCGCGCGGGCGAGATCCTGATCCGCGTCAGGGCGGCGGGCGTCAACCGGCCGGACATCCAGCAGCGCAAGGGCGCCTACCCGCCGCCGCCCGATGCCTCCGACCTGCCGGGACTGGAAGCCGCCGGCGAAGTCGCCGCCGTCGGGCCGGGCGTCACGCGCTGGCGCGTCGGCGATGCCGTCACGGCGCTGACGCCGGGCGGCGCCTATGCCGAATATTGCCGCGTCCACGAGACCAACGCGCTGCCGATCCCGCATGGCTATACCTTCACCGAGGCCGCCGCGATCCCGGAAACCTTCTTCACCGTCTGGCACAATGTCTTCCAGCGCGGCGGATTGCAGCCGGGCGAGACGCTGCTCGTCCATGGCGGCTCGTCGGGCATCGGCACGACGGCGATCCAGATCGCGACGAAGCTCGGCGCGAAGGTCGTCGTCACGGCCGGTTCGAAGGAGAAATGCGAGGCTTGCGAGGCGCTCGGTGCGGTGCGGGCGATCAATTACCGCGAGGAGGATTTCGTCGCGGCGGTGAAGGAGACGACCGGCGGCAAGGGCGTCGAGGTCATCCTCGACATGGTCGGCGGCTCCTATGTCGGCCGCAATTACGACGCCGCCGCCATCGACGGGCGGATCGTCCAGATCGCGACGATGAGCGGCGCCACGGGCGAGGCGAACTATTCCAAGCTGATGGTCAAGCGGCTGACCCATACCGGCTCGACGCTGCGCCCGCGCACCACCGAGTTCAAGGCGAAGATCGCATCCGAACTGGAGGCGCGCATCTGGCCGCTTCTGGCCTCGCGCGAGATCGCGCCGGTGATGGACATGATCTTCCCGCTGAAGGACGCATGGCGCGCCCATGAGCGGATGGAGGAGGGCGACCATGTCGGCAAGATCGTGCTCGACGTCGCCTGATCGCACGCGCATGAATGCCGGTTCGCACCGCCGCCGCGTCATGGGCGGCGGCGGCGCCGCGGCCTTCCGGACGGCGAATCGGGGAACCGGGGCATACCGATTCGCATTCTCCCTTCAGTCAACGAAATGGAGAACCCGATGAAACCCCTTCTCGCCGCCGCCACAGGATTCACGCTGTCGCTGGGCATGTTCGCGGGAGGGGCCGTGCTCGCCACCTATACGTTGTCCGCAAAGCCGGTTGCCGTGAAAGCCGGCCCGGCCCAGGATGTGGCGGATCTCTGGACCGCCGAGCCGAGGACGATCGATCAGGACGATCAGGATCTGGAGCGCATTGCAGCCGCGCCGCTTCCGGTCGAACCCGAGGCGATGATCGCCGACGATGACGGCGAGCCGAATGAGATCACCCTGGCAAGCGCCGATCCGATGGCGTGGCCCGAGTCGGATCCGGCAATCGACGAGATAACGACGAGCGCTACCCGATCGGCACTGCCGTCGGCTGCGGATGAGATGCGCGATGCCGGATTGCCGGTCGCGCATCTGCAATGGTGCGCCGATCGCTACCGTTCCTATCGGCCCGAGACGAACAGCTACACGCCCTATAGCGGCGGCAGCAGGATCTGCGTTTCGCCCTATACCGAAGCAGCGCAGAGCGAAGGCGGCGCGATGGTCGTGCAGGCGTCCGCTCGAAACCTCCCCGTTGCGGAACCGGCATCTGCGAGCGGGCGCCATGTCGAGATGACGTCGCGCCATCTCCAATCCTGCTTCGACCGCTACCGCTCCTACCGCCCGGAAGACAACACCTATCAGCCTTATGGCGGCGGGCCGCGCCAACAGTGCCGGTAAACGCCCTTTTCGCGCCTAGCGGGCTTCGGCACTCAGATAGCGATTGTAGATCCAGCCTTCATAGTCGGGCGTGGTGACGAAATGCCAGTTGCCGTCGACCTGGAGCGAGCGCACCCGCGTTCCGGCAGGTGCGGTCCATACGATGCCGAAATTGGAGGACGGCCCGCTGCGCAGCCGCACATTGGCAGTCGTGGTGAAGATGTCGGCCTGCAATTCGGGCTCGGCGTTTTCGACGGGTTCTTCGGGCACGGGCTCCGTGCTGGCCGGCGCTGCGGGGGTCGGCTCCGGTTCGGACGGTGCCGGCTCCGGCGCGCTCGGACGAATGGCGCTGACCTCGATCGGCTCGGTGCGCTCGATCGGCGACCACCAACCGATCCCCAATGCCGCCACGAGCAGCAAGGCTCCGAAAAATGCTGTTGCCGTTCTCATCCGGCACTCCGAACTGTCATGAGCGCTCTATAGACCGTCGCGCCTTCACATGAAGTTAAGCGAGCCTGACCGGTGCGTGAAGGGCGTTCAGAAAAAAGCTCCGGCAGCGAAGGTCCAGGTCAGAGCCCATAGGCGCGTCGCGCCATCAGGCAATCGTCCCCGCCGGGCGCGCATTCGCGGCAGACCACCGGACGGATCGCGTAGACGGAACAGGCGGTCGCATGTCCGACTTCGCCGCGCAGCGCCGCGCAACGCGATCCGTCGCAGGCCATGCCGGTGAGGTCGGCCGAGACAAGCGATTGCGGAATGAGCGCAAGAGCCGCCTCGTCCTCCGTCGAAAAACGCGGCCAAGCCGACGAATAGGCGCAGCACGCGCCGCAGCTTTGGCAATCCGCATCCGACAGCGCGCGGATTTTCAACCCGCTCGACGCGGCGTGAGCGGGATGGGAAAATCGCAATGTCGGCGGGCGCGGCCCGCTCGCCGGGAGCCGCTTCAGCTTACTTGCGCGCCTTGCGCGCTGCATAGCGGGCGTCGCGCGCGGCCTTGCGCTCCGCTTCATATTGCATGACCTGCTCGATACGGGCCTTGTCTGCTTCTTCCTTGGCAAGGCGATCGGCATTCGCGGCCAGTTCGGCAGCGGCCTTGCGTTCTTCTTCCTCGCGCTTGAGGCGCTCGGCCTTTGCGCGCCTTGCCTGCTCGCGTTCGGCCGCGCGCTTTTCGCGTTCGGCGGCGATGCGTGCGCGCTCGGCCTGCTTGGCGCGCATTTCGGGCGAATCGAGTGCTGGACGCGCCTTGAACTTTTCGAGAAGCTCTTTCTTGGCGGCGTCGGCCGCAGCGCGGCGGTCCTGGAAATTCTGGTGCTTGGAGATCGACAAAATCGGCTTTCTTCTGCGAGAGGGAGGGCTCCCTTTAGAGAATATCCGCGCCGACTTCCAGCCGGCATCCGCGCGGCGGCGTCAACAAAAGCGTCATGGGCGGAGCGTATCCAATTCGATGCCGAACCATTCTCGCCACTTTGTGCCTCTACCCGACACGGCATGACCTGCCTTCGGCCCCTGTTCCTCATTCTCGCCTTCTGCCTCGCCTTCACCGCGCCGGCGCAGGCTGGAGGCTGGCCGGGCGCCGGAAGCGAAACTTGTCGCCATCTGACCGCGGGCGCGAAAGCCACGCAGGTGACCGCCCCCGATGCGATCGCGCAGGACGGCATCGCCGCCGCCTGCCATGCGATGTGCGCCATCGTCGAAGCGGACGCGACCCTTCCTGCCGATGATAGCGGCGCGGACCGCGCGAGCATCGAACACAGCCTCGATCTGTCCCTGCGACCTTGGGGCATCGAACGCCCCCCGAAGGTTTGAGCCCGATCATCGCGCGCGCCCTGCCACGGGCGCATGATTTACCGCTCACTTCAGTCTTCGAGGCAATCATGACCATCATTTCACCCGGCCCCGGCATTGCCGGGCGCGTCGGCCGCCGCTTTTTCATGCTGGGCGCCGGCTCGCTCGTACTTTCGGGGTGTGTCTCCTCGCCCCAGCCGCAGGTCGCCCCGCCGGCGCCTGCGCCCGAACCCGCGCCGCGCATCCGGCCGCTTATGTACGATGCGCTCCCCGAGGAGCCATTCTCCGTTCCCGCCGTCGACGTCGATCAGGTCGATCCGCAATGGTGGCGGGCCGAGGTCGATTACGACACCGAGGAGCGGCCGGGCACGCTCGTCGTCGATACGGCCGCCCGGTATCTCTACCATGTCGGCTCCGGCGGGCGGGCCACACGCTACGGCATCGGCGTCGGCCGCGACGGATTCGCCTGGCAGGGCCGCGCCATCGTCGCCTACAAGCGCAAATGGCCGCGCTGGACGCCGCCGGATTCCATGGTCGCCCGCCAGCCGGAGCTGGAACCGTACAGCATCGCCAATGGCGGCATGGCGCCGTCCGCGACCAATCCGCTCGGTGCGCGCGCGCTCTACATCCACGAAAACGGCCGCGATACGCTTTACCGCGTCCATGGTACACACCAACCCTGGTCGATCGGCAACTCGATCTCGTCGGGCTGCATACGCCTGTTGAACCAGGATGTGATCCATCTCCACGACAAGGTTCGCGATGGCAGTCCGATCGTCGTCATGCACGATGGCGGCATGGAGATCGCCGCCGCCTGAGGCGGCTTTTGAGGCGTGAGCGGCGGCGGCCAGCACCGGCGCCGCCCACGCGACCTCCGATCGGCCGTGCTTCATCCGCGTTCGAGGATTGTTGCGAGACGGTCCAAATCTCGTTATATGGCATGTTGATTTTCCCAATATCGGTGGCTCTGCCCACCGCCCGCGGCAGGGACCGCGGGCGAACAGGAAGGATTTAATTCATGGCCAACACGCTTCTCATGCCCAAGGCCACGGCCGTCTGGCTGGTCGACAACACCGCTTTGTCCTTCGATCAGATCGCGCATTTCTGCACGCTGCATCCGCTCGAAGTGAAGGCTATCGCCGATGGCGAGGCCGCGCAGGGCATCAAGGGTCTCGACCCGGTCATGACCGGCCAACTCTCGCGCGAAGAGATTGCCAGGGGCGAGGCGGATTCGAACCATCGCCTCAAGCTGTCCGAACCCAAGGTCCGGGTGCCTGAAACCAAGCGCCGTACGCCGCGCTACACGCCCGTCTCCAAGCGCCAGGACCGGCCGAATGCGATTTTGTGGCTGGTGCGCAACCATCCCGAACTGAAAGACGCGCAGATTTCGCGCCTCGTCGGCACGACGAAGTCGACCATCGAGCAGATTCGCGAGCGCAAGCACTGGAACGCGGCCAACCTCGTGCCGATGGACCCGGTGACGCTGGGCCTGTGCTCGCAGATCGATCTCGACCTCGAAGTCCAGAAAGCCTCGCGCGGCCAGCCGGCGGCCGAGCCCGTCGGCGGCACGCTGCTTCCGGCGCGCGAGACGGAGTCTCTCGAGGTGGGCGAGGATCGCGACGAGCAGGAACTCGACGCCGATGCCGTCTTCGCCAAGCTGTCGTCGCTGAAGTCGACCCAGCCGGACGAAGACGAGGACGACAACCGTTATTGAGCATGTTGACGATCGAATGCAAAAAGGGCGCCGCGCGGCGCCCTTTTTCGTGTCCGGGATTTTACTTCGCGTCGCGTTTGGCCTGCGCCACGGCCCCGGCCTTGCGCTGGCGGCCAAGCTCCATCGGCCGCACCAGGTTCTGGCGGCGATCTGACGCGGTCTTGCGCATTCCCTTGTGGGCGTGACGAGTGTTGGCAGGCGCGTCGTCGCCATCGGCCTTCTGCTTCAGCTTCAGCGCCTTTTGCGACAGTTCCGCCTGCGAGACCTGCGACGCCATGCGCTCGCGCCGGGCCGCTTCGGAATTCAGGCGGCGCATCGCCGTTGCGAGGACTTCGAGCTTGGCCTTGTTGCCGGATGCGGACGCGGCCGGCTCGGCCCCCTTGGGCGCCGCCTTGCCGCGCATCTCGCGCCGCCGGCGCTGCACCTCGCCGCCCGCCTTGTCGCGCCGTTCGCGCAACAGCTTGACCAGCGAGGACAATTCCTTATCGTCGAGATCCTGCAAGGCGGGATGGTGCGACTTCGCCACCAATTCGCGCTCGTCCTTGTCGAGCGCGCGCTCTTCCTGCTTGCGTGTCATCGCCATGGGTCATCTCCCCTTTTCTTCCGATTGCGGATGTTCAGCCAGACAACGGTGAGCGGCGCGGATCGTTGCGCGATAAAACGTCTCAGCGCAGCCGCCCCGCCTCCATCGTCTCGACGCGGCGTTCGAGGTTGGCCTGGCGGACCATGGAAGGCAACAGGAAGAGGTCGATGATCTGGCCGATGCCGAGCAGGCCCAGCGTCAGGAGCCAGAGGAGGCCGGTCCAGATACGCCCGGTGTAGAAGCGGTGGAGGCCGCAGAAGCCGACGAGGCCCAAGAGCCAGAGAAGAAATGCAACGGGTCCCGATTTCATGCGCCTCGCTCCAACCAATCGTTTCAGCCGAGAGATAGGTGGTCAGGTCGCCTTTTGCGAGCGGATATGCGCCCAGTCGCGCGCGGCCTCGTCGCGCTCCATCTGGCGGTAGAAATCGGCGAGCTGCTTGCCGCGCTCATGCCTGAAGACGCGGCCGTCGCAGGCGATGGAGGCGATGCGGTCGATGCGGAAGGCGCGGAAGTCACCGCGCAACTCGCACCAGGCGACGACGGTCCACACCTTGCCCCAGAACCACAGGCCGAGCGGGCGGATGTCGCGGCAGGACGATTGGCCGGCCTCGTCGCGATAGTCGATCTTCAGGGCGTGGCGCGCCTCGACGGCGCGTTCCAGCGTGTCGATCGTCCGGCGCTCTTCTTCCGAGACGACCCAGAGCGGCATGTGGATTTCGGTGCGGTCGATGCGGCTGCGCTCGGCGTCGGGCAGGACGGCCGAAATCTTGACCAGCGCCTCCTCGGCCGCGCGCGCCATCGCCGCGCCGCCGAAGGCGCGCACCATGCGCGCGCCGGCGACGAGGGCGACGATCTCGTCACGCGTGAACATCAGCGGCGGAAGGTCGAAGCCTTCCCGCAGGATGTAGCCGACGCCTGCCTCGCCATCGATCGGCACGCCGGTCGACTGCAAATCCGCGATGTCGCGATAGATGGTGCGGTCGGACACTTCCAGCCGCTTGGCCAGCATGTGCGCCGTCACCAGACGGCCACCGCGGAGATATTGCACGATCTGGAACAGCCGGTCGGCGCGCCGCATCTGGCCTTATCCTCAACTGAACAGGCCGAAGCTGTTGCCGTCGGGATCGAGGCAATAGCAAAAGCGGCCGGCCGGTATGGATATCACGGGCGAGACGACCTGTCCGCCATTGGGCGACACACGCTCCATCGCGGCCTCGAGGTCCGAGACCGCGAGATGGATGGTGGGGCCGGTGCCGGGGGCGGCGGGCTTGCCGGGGTAGATGTGGCCCGAAACGCCTTCGCGCATGTTGGCGACGGCGAAATTCGCCATCGGGTTCGGCGCGTCCTTCTGATCTTCCAGGTCGTGGCCGGTGACCGTCGCGTAAAAGGCCTTGGCCTTTCCCATGTCGGTGACCGGGATTTCGAACCAGACGGCGGCGTTCTTCGGCAGATGATGGCTCATGGCGGTCCCTCTCGCGGAGCGGTGAATTGGCATGATGCGCCACGCCTCCTGACAGCATTGTGTCAGGAGGCGCGTGGCGCGTCAGAGGGTCCACAGATGCGGCCAGCCGGTCTTGAGCCGCGTGCGGCGGGGTCCGGGCCAGCCGATGTCGCGGCGGATGTCCGGCGGCAGCGCGTCGATGAGCATTTCCGTGCGGCGGCGGGCGACGGCCCGGCGCAGGCGGTCGATGAGATTGGTGTCGTGCATTTTTCGTCTCCCTTTTCATGGAAGACGATCATGCGCCACCCCTCCCGACAGCCTCCTGTCATGAGGATTTGACCGGCACCGTATAATTCAGCGGCAACCGCCCGCCATCGGCGTAGATGGTCTGGCCGGTGATGTAGGAGGCGTCGTCGGAGGCGAGGAAGGCGGCGACGGAGGCGATTTCGGACGGCTCGCCGATGCGACCCATGGGCGTGCGCGACAGGATGCGGTTCTTGGCCGCCGGGTCGGCATTCACGGCCGACAGCATGTCGGTCATGATCGAGCCCGGCCCGATCGCGTTGACGCGGATGCCGTAGGGCGCGAGCGCCAGCGCCATGACCTTGGTCAACTGCATCACGCCGCCCTTGGAGATCGAATAGGGCACCTGGTTGGGCAGCGCGAAGACAGCGTTGATCGACGACATGTTGACGATGGCGCCCGCCGGCTTGCCGTCATTGACCTTGTCGACCATGAAGCGGGCGACGGCCTGCCCGGCCAGGAACGAGCCTTTCAGATTGACGGCGAGGACGCGGTCGAAATCCTCCTCGGAAATCTCCAGGAACTCCGCGCCGTGGACGATGCCGGCATTGTTGACGAGGACGTCGATGTCGCCGAAGGCGTCGATGGTGGCTGCGACCATGTTGTGGACGTCGAGCCGCTTCGACACGTCGGCCTTCACGAAGCGCGCATCGCCGAGCTTTTGCAGATCGGCCTCGGCGCGTTCGCCCTTCTCGACATCGATGTCGGCGAACATCACGCGGGCGCCCTCGCGCAGGAAGCGCTCCGCGATCGCATAGCCGATGCCGCCGGCCGCCCCCGTCACGATCGCCGTCTTTCCGTCCAGTGCCATGTCGTCATCCTTTTTCGTTCGGGGCGTTATAGCGGGTGGGGGCGAGGGGGAAAAGGCACGAGCACGCGCGCGTCTTCGGCACCGCGCCGCATCGGCCGGATCATGGACAGGAAGATCGGGAAGGCGGCGGTCTGCGTCTCGCTTCCTGATTTCTAATTGTAACGCGATCCGCAGACCGTCGCCCGGTGTCTGTCGCGCTTTCGGCCGGTCACAGACGCGCCTTTGAAAAAGGTGCGCCCGCGGCTTTTCCCGCATGGGTTTTGCGCTTCTGCCCCGAAGGCATCGCCCGCCACCCACGCCGACCTGTCCCGCGCCCTCACGTGCCTGTGGTTTACCACGCCACAGGGGAGGCCACCGCCGCCCTGCCAAATCCCGGTCCGGACCGGTTCCCGTCAGAGCGATGGGACGGATTGTAGGGGAGGTTTTGGGAAGGGGGATAAGATTTGTGGATATGGGTTTGCCAGGCGCCCCCTCCACCGCCTTCGGCGGTCCCCCTCCCCCGCTTCGCAGGGGAGGATTAGGGTAGCGGCCGTCCTCGACCTAGAGGGTCCTCCCCTGCGAAGCGGGGGAGGTGCCGAGCACCGCGAGGCGGAGGGGGCGGCGACGGTTCAGTATCTGCGGACTTCATCGAATAAGTTGCAACGTTGCGCGAATGGACAGACCGAGGCCTGGATTCCTGTGCCAAGCACAGGAATGACGACCTTCATGGACGTGTCCGCAAATCGCGAACGACGGAGACTGGCACCGCCCTTGCCTCCGTCATTCCTGTGCTTGTCACAGGAATCCAGGCTTCGCCTGACCCGTCACGCTCAGCGTGAGTGTTCCAAGTTCAAATCTTGAGATCGTCGAAAAGCTCGTCGGCTGAGGCGTGCAGTTTGCTCTTGCCCTGTTCCAGTTCCGTCATCGCCTTTCGCGTTGTGGCGTTGGGGACTTTGACCGCAAACGGGAACGCCTTGTCGGCGGCGACGCGGACGAGAAGCAGGCGAATGGCGTCGGAGACGGACAGGCCCATGGCCGCCAAGGCTTCGGTGGCCTGATCTTTGGTTGCGCTGTCGATGCGTGCGCGGACTACGGTGTCGGTGGACATGACAAACTCCAATCTAGCTACATCCTAAAAAGATTTCCACGTTTGCGATTGGATGTTGACTCGGTATGAAGGCCACGGCGGCCGCACATCAAGCGTCAGATTTACGGCATTCACCACTGGATTTCCGACAAGCATCTCGGCAATTACCTTTCCGAGATGACATGGCGCTACAATCGCCGAGACGTGCAGGACGGCGACCGCATTCTTCGGGCGCGTCGATGGCCGGCTCACATACAAGGCGCTGATCGCATGACCGGCAAGAAATACGAAAAGCACTCTATCTCGCCATAGATTTTGGCGAAGCCCTAGAGTGATTCGGGACAACCGACCCGAAAGAGGTCAAGGATCTGATGGAGCGCGCTAAAGAGAAGAAGCCGCCGGGACCAGAGACGGCCCCGGCGGCCAAGACCCGCCGGAAGGCTACGCCGTCAAGCAGGACAAAGCCTACTTAAGGCTTAGCCGCAGCAGCGGCTGTGGGCTCGCACATACTCGATCCGGCCGAACCGTATGCGAATATAGGCGCGCACCAAGTGACATACGCGTGAGCGCAGTCCCATTTGGGCACTCCTGGTTAGGGCGTGCCGCTTGCGTTCTCATGCGAATAACTATATAGAAACTCCACGCACATAGTTTAGCCTTCGCTCTCGGATTGGCACAATCACAGGCCCGAGAGACGCTGGCACCTCAAGACGGCCCGAGTTCGCAGCTCGGGCCGTTTGCGTTACCAGGCAACGCGAGAATCTATATAGCCGCCCCGGTCGATCTCGACAAGCCTTTTTACACTTGCTCGCTAGCTCTAACGTTTCTTGCTTATTTTCTCCGCAGGCGTATAGTCGCTCAATCCGAAACGGAGAGCGAACAAATGAGCCGTCAACGCAGCCCTGGCTACCCTAGCGCGCCGCTTCAAGTTGCGCTTATGCAAGCCGAGAAGATTTATTCGCAAAATAGGACGAACGCGATTGACCGAGAAGCTGCTGCAAAATCAATGGGATATGGCGGTTCTAGCGGTGCATCTGACAAGACGATTGCTAATCTTGCTCATTACGGACTACTCGACAAGGCCGGAAAAGGGGAGGTGAGGATTAGTCAGTTGGCCGTTGATATTCTGCGGCCGGAAAACGAGGCTTCAAGGGCTGAAGCTCTCCAGACTGCTGCGTTCAATCCACAACTTTTTGCAATTCTGCGGGAAAGATTCCCGGATGGGCACTTTTCCGACGCCGCCTTGAAGAACGCTTTGTCCCGGATGGGCTTTCAGGAGGTCGCGATTCAGCCGGCCTCGCGGGCCTATTCGGAGACTTGCCAGTTTCTACAGCAAGAAAACGCTTACGAAAGTTATGACAGCCCCTTTCCGAGTGCCTTAGAATCATCGCCACCGGACCAAAGAGAGAAAGGATACGGGGTGATGGATCACATGCAGCCGATGTCGGCGGGCGAAGCGCCGCCTAGTCGCAGAGTGCCGCCAAATCTCTTGATGATCGACGCCGAAGCGAATGAGCAGGAGAGAACTGTCTATTGTGAAGAGGGTGCGCCGGGGCAGTATCTAAAGCTCGTCGCTAGCGGTGATCTGGATGACTATCTGTTGGAGGCCATCGAAGATTTTGTGAAGCGCCAGAGGAAGCGTCTGGCGCGCAAAGCCGGCTCGCCGGAGAACACTTCGACTGCCGCTACGGGCGAAGAAGTCGGAGCCGAGAACCACTAGGGATGGAGCAGCCGTGTCCATAACGATTTATCACTTCGAGAGCGGGAACACCGAAAAGTGGATCGACGTCAACGATGATGGCACGGTCACATACCACACCGAGAACACGAGTTGGACTGCTAGCCGAAGAGGGCTGGAAGAGCGGAACCAAACGATGTCAGCCGACCAGGCCAAAATGCGCTGGCCACAACACGCGGCGGCGATTGGCGCGGCACTCACGAGGCTAAAAGGAGGCGGCTAGCCGCTAGGTCACACACGTATATAGGTCCCTGAATTTCGGAAGGAATAGGCTTCAACGAAGTGGACGAATCCCCCTTCCCCGCAACGCCACCTCCACCTCCTCCAAGATCGCCGGATCATCAATCGTCGCCGGCATCGTCCACTCCTCCCTGTCGGCGATCTTCTGCATCGTGGCCCGCAAGATCTTCCCCGAGCGCGTCTTCGGCAGGCGCTTGACCGGGACGACGGTCTTGAGGGCGGCTATGGCGCCGATGCGGTTGCGGACGAGGGCGATGATTTCGCGTTCGATGTCGGCGGCCGGGCGGTCGACGCCGGCGTTGAGGACCACGAAGCCGCAGGGGACCTGGCCCTTCATCGGGTCGGCCATGCCGATGACGGCGCATTCGGCGACGTCGGGATGTTCGGAGAGGACCTCCTCCATCGCGCCGGTTGACAGGCGGTGGCCGGCGACGTTGATGATGTCGTCGGTGCGGGACATGATGAAGAGGTAGCCGTCCTCGTCGATGATGCCGGCGTCGGCCGTCTTGTAGTAGCCGGGGAACTCGGCGAGGTATGCGCTTTTGAAGCGCTCGTCGGCGTGCCAGAGGGTCGGCAGGCTGCCGGGCGGCAGGGGGAGTTTCGCCACCACGTTGCCGAGCGTGCCGCGCGGGACGGGGTGGCCGGAATCGTCGAGGATTTCCATCTGCCAGCCGGGCATGGGCACGCCGGGCGAGCCGTATTTGACCGGCAGGCTGCCGAGGCCGACCGGGTTCTGCGTGATCGGCGCGCCGGTTTCCGTCTGCCACCAATGGTCGATGACGGGCTTCTGGAGCTGGTTTTCCGCCCATTTGATCGTTTCGGGATCGGCACGCTCGCCGGCCAGGAACAGGGTTCGGAAATTGGTGAGGTCGTACTTTTTGACGAATTCGCCCTTCGGGTCCTGCCCCTTGATGGCGCGGAATGCCGTGGGGGCGGTGAAAAGCGCGACGACATCATGGTCGGAAATCACGCGCCAATAGGTGCCCGCATCGGGCGTGCCGACGGGCTTGCCCTCGAACAGGATCGAGGTACAGCCATGGATGAGCGGGGCGTAGACGATGTAGGAATGGCCGACGACCCAGCCGACATCCGATGCCGCCCAGAACGCCTCGCCCGGCTTGACGCCGAACTCGTTCTCCATCGACCAGGCCAGCACGACCAGATGGCCGCCATTGTCGCGCACCACGCCCTTGGGCTGGCCGGTCGTGCCGGAGGTGTAGAGGACGTAGAGCGGGTCGGTCGCGTTGACGGAGACGCAGGGGATGTCGCGGGCGTCGGACTTGGCCTTGGCGGTGGCGGACGCGTAGTCGATGTCGCGGCCGGGGGTGAGGTCGGCTGCCTGTTGCTCGCGCTGGAGGACGATGACGGTCTCGACCTTGTGCTTCGCGATGTCGATCGCGCCATCGTAGAGGGGCTGGTAGGGAATCGTCCGGCCGGGCTCCAGGCCGCAGGAGGCGGTGATGATGGCTTTCGGCCGTGCATCGTCGATGCGGGTGGCGAGCTCGCGCGCGGCGAAGCCGCCGAAGACCACCGAATGAACCGCGCCGAGGCGGGCGCAGGCGAGCATGGCGATGGCGGCCTCGGCGACCATCGGCATGTAGATGACGACCAGATCGCCCCTGCCGATGCCGGCATCGGAGAGGACGGCGGCGAGGGCGACGATCTCGGCCTTGAGTTCGGCATAAGTGAATTTGCGCACCGTGCCGGTGATGGCGCTGTCGTGGATCAGCGCGAGTTGGTCGGCACGGCCACGCTCGACGTGGCGGTCGACGGCGTTCCAGCAGGTGTTGCATGTCGCGTCGGGGAACCAGCGGCCGTAGATGCCGGCATCGGCGTCGAAGATCTGTTGCGGGGGGCGGGTCCAGTCGACGAGGTTAGCTGCGTCGCGCCAGAAGGCTTCCGGGTCGGATTTCCAGCTTTCGTAGACCTGATGATAACGCGACATGCGGTTCCTCCCCTGCTGCCCTTGAGGTAGCGGGCGGGGCGCGGCGTGTCCAGTTCGGCAAAAGTCGGAAGGGCTGCTATAGGATGGGCGTCGAATCGCAGGGGGTGAAGATGCAGTCGAAAGTGGTGGCGTTCCTGTTCATCGCCGCCATGGTGGTGCAGGTCATCAAGCCGCTCGGCCTGCCGGGGCTGAAGAAGCGCGGCGACTTCTGGAAGATCGCCGTGGCGGCGATCGCGGTGATGATGCTGACGGTGCTGATCAGGCCTCAGTGATGCGCGTGTCCAGGAGCAATGGCAGCAGGTGCTCGGCCCAGCGGTCGTAGCCGGCTTCGGACGCGTGGAAGCCGTCGAGCGAGAAGCCGGCGATGGGGTCGTCGATCGGCAGGCGGGTGGCGGGGACCGCGCCGCGCTCGAGGCACAGGCGATGGCCCCAATAGTTGATCAGCCCGGCGCGGATCTCGAGAATGCGGCCGAGCGCGGGGGGCAGGGCCGGCATCAGCGACATTTCCACCACCGGCGACCAGACGACGCGCGCCTCCGGCCATTTGGCCCGGAGCGCATAGAGCAGCGTGCCGAATTCGCGGTTGAAGCGGGCGCCGGTGTGGAAGTTCTTGGCATCGTTGGAGCCGACGGTCAGCACCAGATGCGTCCAGTGGCCGGGGTCCATGTTGGGCACGACATGGTCGCGCAGGCGGCCGGCGGTGGCGGAATTGAAGCCGGCGGCGCGCCAGACGACCGGGCGCCCGGTCGCCTCGTGCGCGCGGTGGGCGATGCGGGCAGCAAGGCCGCGCTCCGACGATTCGACGCCGACCGAGGCGGCGGAGGAATCGCCCAGCACGAGAAGGTTGATCGGTTCGCCCGCGCCCTCGATGCGGTGGATGACCGGACCTTCGGCCGGCAACATGCGCACGATGCGGCGGCGCACGGTCAGGCCCTGCCAGACATAGACGGGGAAGGCGAGCCAGGTGAGGAGGGGGAGAAGGCTGGGCATGGGTGCAGGTATAGCCGCGCGGACGGCCAAAGAAAAAGCGGCACTTTGTCCGCCGCCGCGCAGCCATCCCCACTCCGGGCCTACGGGCCACCTCTCCCCCTCGAAAGGGGAGAGGAACCCAGGCTGGACAGGCGTCGGTGATCAGCCCTGCTTTTCGAGCGCGGCCGACCACTTGCCCTGGGCGGCGAGGCCGTTCATGCGGGCGCGGTGGGCGAAGGCTTTCTGGGCGGCAGCGACGTTCTCGGTCTTGCCGGCCCATGCCTTTTGCGGGGCGGCCTGGAGGGCGCGGCCGTAGGAGAAGGTGAGCTTCCAGGGCAGCGGGCCGGCCGCGTTCATGGCGTTGAGGTTGGCGGTCGCTTCCTCGTCGGACTGGCCGCCCGAGAGGAAGGCGATGCCCGGAACGGCCACCGGGACGGTCTCGCGGAAGACCTTCAGCGTCATCTCGGCGACCTGTTCGGGCGAAGCCTTGGTGCCGGACTTCTTGCCGGGGATGACCATGTTCGGCTTCAAGATCGTGCCTTCGAGCTTCACGTCGGCGGCGTAGAGTTCGGAGTAGAGCTGCAACAGCGTGACCTTGGTGATCTCGTAGCAGGTGTCGATGTCGTGCGCGCCGTCCATCAGCACTTCCGGCTCCACGATCGGCACGATGCCGGCTTCCTGGCAGAGCGCGGCGTAGCGGGCGAGCGCGTGGCAGTTGGCGTCGATGGCGGTGGCGGAGGGGACGTTCTCCTCCTCGTTGATGTCGATCACGGCGCGCCATTTGGCGAAGCGCGCGCCGAGCTTGTAGTATTCGGCCAGACGCTCACGCAGGCCGTCGAGGCCCTCGGTGATCGTGTCGCCCGGAAAGCCGGCGAGCGGCTTGGCGCCGGCGTCGACCTTGATGCCCGGCACGGCGCCGGCGGCCTTGATGATGTCGACCAGCGGCGTGCCGTCGGCGGCCTTCTGCCGGATCGTCTCGTCATAGAGGATGACGCCGGAGATGTGGTTCTTCATGGCGTCGTTCGCCCGGAACATCAGCTCGCGATAGTCGCGGCGGTTCTCCTCGGTCGATTCCACCTTGATGGCGTCGAAACGCTTCTTGATCGTGCCGGAGCTTTCGTCGGCGGCCAGAATGCCCTTGCCGTCTGCGACCATGGCGAGCGCGATGTCTTCGAGACGTTCCGTCATCTTGCAAATTCTCCTGATGAAATGATCGGGAAGGCGCATAGCAGATGGGTTCGACAAACGGAATGCCGCGCCAAGTGCTCCAATCGATTGAATGATCGGGAAATGCGATCGAAGCGGGAAATGGTTAGCGGCAGGACCGCCCATCTTGCGCTCGGGCGACCCGCATTCTATGTCTTGAAGCACTCTAACGGGGTGCCGCGCGCGCGGCTGAGAGGCGAATGCCAACCCGCAGAACCTGATCCGGTTCGTACCGGCGGAGGGATTAGACGCACCGATCGAAGCGCCTGTCCTTCAACCCATGTTTGACAAGGAGGCGCATGATGAAATCCCTTTCCGTTCTCGCCATTGCCATGGCGGTCTCGCTGCCCGCTGCCGCGCAGGAGACGCTGACGGTCTACACCTATGAGAGCTTCACCGCCGAATGGGGGCCGGGGCCGCTGGTCAAGACGGCCTTCGAGGCCGAATGCGGCTGCACCGTCAATTTCGTCTCCGCCGCCGACGGCGTGGCGCTTCTGAACCGGCTGAAGCTCGAGGGCGAGGGAACCGAGGCGGACATCGTGCTCGGGCTCGACACGAACCTGACGCATGAGGCGCGGGAGAGCGGACTGTTTGCGCCGCATGGCGTTTCGCTGGAGAACGTCTCGGTGCCGGGCGGGTGGACCGACGACATGTTCGTGCCGTTCGACTATGGCTATTTCGCCTTCGTCTACGATAGCGAGGCGATCGACACGCCGCCGGCGAGCCTTGCCGAACTGGTCGACGGCGACCCCGAGCAGAAGATCGTCATCCAGGACCCGCGCACCTCGACGCCGGGACTCGGCCTTCTGCTCTGGATCAAGGCGGTCTATGGCGAGGAGGCCGAGGCGGCGTGGGAGAAATTGTCGGCGCGGGTGCTGACCGTGACGCCCGGCTGGAGCGAAGCCTATGGGCTCTTCACCTCCGGCGAGGCGCCGATGGTGCTCTCCTACACGACCTCGCCGGCCTACCACCAGATCGCCGAGCGCACCGACCGCTATCAGGCGGCGATCTTCGAAGAGGGGCATTACCTTCAGGTCGAAGTGGCGGCGGCGACGGTGAAGGGCGCGGAGAACCCGCTGACGGCGCAATTCCTGACGTTCATGACCGGGCCGGGGTTCCAGGATGCGATCCCGGAGCACAACTGGATGTTTCCGGCCGGACCGACGTCGGAGCCGCTCAATCCGGTGTTCGAGGATGCCGTGGCGCCGGAAGATGCGCTGCAATTGCCGGCGGCGGAGATTGCGGCCAATCGGAGTGCGTGGGTGGATGAGTGGTTGGGGGTGATGAGCAGGTGATGGGGGTTTGAAGCGGTTGCGCTGCCGGGCTTGGGCATGAAGCGTCGGTCGGGAACCATGATGCCCGGCATCCTCGCCCTTGCCGCCATAGCCATCCTCGTCGGCGGGGCGTTCGTCGGGCTCGTCGTCGAGGCCGGACGGGATATTTCCGGCGCGACCGGCGCGTTCGACACCTATCTCCTGCGCGTCGCGCGGTTCACGCTGTGGCAGGCCGCGCTGTCGACGCTGGTCTCCATCGTTCCTGCAATTCTCGTCGCGCGCGCCTTGGCACGACGGCCGCATTTCTTCGGACGACGGATCGTGCTGGCGCTGTTTGCCGTGCCGCTCGCGCTGCCGGCAATCGTCGTGGCGCTCGGCGTTCTGGCGCTGCTGGGCCGGGCGGGGTTGCTGGCCGAACCGCTCACTGCGCTGACGGGTGCGCGGTGGCCGGGGATCTACGGGCTTTCAGGCATCCTCGTCGCACACGCCTTCTTCAACCTGCCACTGGCGACGCGGCTTTTCCTTCAGGCGCTCGACACCGTGCCAAACGACCGCTGGCGGCTGGCGAGCCAGCTTGGGTTCGGGCCGTTGGCGACGTTCCGCTTCGTCGAATGGCCGGTGCTGCGCGCGAGCCTTGCGGGCGTGGCGGGACTGGTCTTCATGCTGTGCGTCACGTCGTTCACCATCGTCCTGATCCTCGGCGGCGGGCCGCGCGCGACGACGCTGGAGGTTGCGATCTACCAGGCGCTGCGGTTCGATTTCGACCCGGCGCGGGCGGTGGCGCTGGTGGCGGTGCAGGTGGTTCTGACGCTTGCCGCGGTGCTGGCGCTGCGCAGGGCGGGCGGCGACCTTGCGGCCGATGCCACGATCGGCATGGCGGCGCGGCGGCCGGAGCCGCGCGGCTGGGCAGGGCGGATCGCGGACGGCATTCCGATCGGGCTCGCCTTTTTGTTCGTCGCGGCGCCGATGGCGGCGATCGTCATTTCAGGGCTGCGCGCGGACCTTGCGCGGCTCGCGGGCGATCCGGCCGTACACGCGGCGGCGATGACCAGCCTCCAGCTTTCCGCGCTCGCCGCCTGCGGAACGCTCCTTCTCGCCGTTTCGCTGGTGCGAACGCGGCAGCTTCTGGAAGCCGCGCGGCGGGGCCGGCCGGCCGGCTTTCTTGAACGGGCGATGGATACGGGTGCCGGCTTCGTTCTCGTCGTGCCGCCCATCGTGGTCGGGGCCGGCTGGTTCATCCTGCTGCGGCAGTCGGGCAACGTGCTCGCGCTGGCCGCGCCGATGGTGGTTTCTGTCAACGCGGTGATGGCATTGCCCTTCGCGCTGCGGGTCATTCGCCCGGCATATGATGCGGCGACGGCACGCTACGACCGGCTGTCGGCATCGCTCGGGCTTGGCGGGTGGGCAAGGCTGCGGCTCGTCGACTGGCCGCTGATGCGCCGGCCGCTCGGCACCGCCTTCGCGTTTGCCATGGCGCTGTCGCTCGGCGATCTCGGCGTCATCGCCCTGTTCGGTTCGGATGCGGTGCAGACATTGCCCTATCTGCTGCTGGCGCGGATGGGCAGTTATCGAACGGCGGATGCGGCAGGGATCGCGCTGATGCTTGCGGTTTTGACGCTGATGCTGATGCTGGCGGCCGAATGGTTCGGGCGAAGGCGGACATGACGGGCGCGCGACTTCAACTCGATCAGGTGCGGTTCGCCTATCCGGGCGGGAGCGAGATGTGCTTCGATCTCGACATCGCGGCCGGCAGCGTCGTCGCGCTTCTGGGGGCGAGTGGTTCGGGAAAGTCGACGCTGCTGCATCTCGTCGCCGGTTTCGAGGAACCGCAGGAGGGCCGCGTCCTGATCGACGACGCGGACGTGACGGGGCTCGATCCGGCGAAGCGGCCGGTCTCAATGGTGTTTCAGGAAAGCAATCTCTTCCATCACCTCACCGTCGCGCAAAATGTCGGGCTGGGGCGCTCGCCGGGCCTGAAGCTTTCGGGACAGGACCGGGCGAACATTGCCGAAGCGCTGGGCGATGTCGGGCTTGCCGGCAAGGAGGCGCGGCTGCCGCCGGAGCTTTCGGGCGGCGAGCGGCAGCGCGTCGCGATCGCCCGCGCGCTGGTGCGCCAGCGCCCGCTGCTGCTGCTCGACGAGCCCTTCGCCTCGCTCGGTCCGGCCTTGCGCGGCGAGATGGTGGAACTGGTGCGCAGCCTTGCCGCCAAGACCGGCATGACGATCGTCTTCGTCACCCACCAGCCGGAGGATGCGCGGGCGCTTGCCGGCCGAATCATCTTCCTCGTCGACGGCGCGGTCGCGGCGGACGGGCCGGCCGCGATCTTCTTCGAACCGGGTGCGCCGGGCGTTTTCACCGATTATGCGGGGCGCTTGCCCACGCTTTGACGGCAAAACGCCCGCATGTCACCACATTCGCGAGGCACAGAGCAGTCAGGCTGAAGGGGACTTGTCTTTCCTCAAGGATTCTGTTGTCTGCGCGGGCATCCCGCAACCGTCTGCGCCGAGTCCCGTCCAAAAGTGGGGAGGCCGAACTGGCCGCACGAGCGATCGAACCTGATTTCGGCATGAAGGCCGGGCCGAAAAATCTCGGCCGGCTGGCGATCGCGCTTGCCCTGGCGACGGCGCTGACCTCCTGCCAGGCATTCGATGCCGCTTCGCTCAGCGAGGACGCCTTCCGGCCCTCCGCCAATCCGGTGACCGTGGACAGCGTGACGCGCGACGACCGCATGGCGGCGATCGCGCGCGAGCAGCATCCGCGCATCCTCGCCACCTATGGCGGCGAATATTCGGACCCGAAGCTGGAGCGGTCGATCGCGCGCATCGTCGGCTCGCTGACGCTCGACCCGGACAATCCGAACCAGACCTACCAGATTACCATCCTCAACTCGCCCAACATCAACGCCTTCGCGCTGCCGGGCGGGTTCCTGTACCTCACGCGCGGGCTGCTCGCGCTCGCCAACGATTCGGCCGAAGTGGCGGCCGTCGTCGCGCATGAAATGGCGCATGTGACGGCCAATCACGGCATCCAGCGCCAGCAGAAGGAAGCCGAGGAGGTGCTCGCCGCGCGCGTCGTCTCCGATGTGCTGGGCGGCGGCGACACGGGCGGGCAGGTGGCGCTGATCCGCGGCAAGCTGCGGCTGGCGCAGTTCTCGCGCAACCAGGAACTGGAAGCAGACGCGATCGGCATCAGGTCGATCGGACGGGCGGGATACGACCCCTATGCGGCCTCGCGCTTCCTCCAGTCGATGGCGGCCTATGCGGAATCGCGTACAGTCGAATCCTCGGCCAACCGCAGCCTCGATTTCCTCGCCAGCCACCCCAACCCGCCGCAGCGCATCGATCTTGCCACGCGCCATGCCCGCCAGTTCGGGATGCCGGGCGTGGGCAATCGCGAACGCAATTCATTCCTCGACGGCATTGACGGGATGCTGTTCGGCGATACGCCGGAAGAGGGTTTCGTGCGCGGCACGTCCTTCGTCCATCCGATCCTCGGCATCTCGTTCGAGGTGCCGCAGGGCTTCGTGATCGACAATTCGGCCGCCGCCGTCACCGCGGCGGGGCCGGGCGACATGGCCGTGCGCTTCGACGGCGTGACGGTCGAGCCGCGCCAGTCGCTGACCGCCTATGTGCAGTCGGGCTGGGTGGCCGGGCTCGATCCGGCCTCGGTGCGGCAGACGACGATCAACGGCAACGAAGCTGTCAACGCGCAGGCGCAGGCCGAGGGCTGGCAGTTCGACGTGACGCTGATCCGCTCGGGACGGCAGGTCTACCGGCTCCTGACCGCCGCGCCGCTTTCCAGCAACAATCTGAAGAACGTTGCCGGTTCGGTCGCAGCGAGCTTCCGCACGCTGTCGGATGCGGAAAAGGCGCAAATCAGGCCGCTGCGCATTCGCGTGGTGCAGGTCGGCGCGGGCGACAACGTCGCCTCGATGGCCGGACGGATGGTCGGGACGAACCGGCCGCTGGAACTGTTCCAGTTGCTCAACGGCCTGGGCCCGGGCGCCAGCCTTTCGGTCGGAGACCGGGTGAAGATCGTTTCCGACCGTTAGATCGGGAAATTCGTCAGGCGCTGGCGGCCATGTGCGGATTGCCGTTGACGAGGGCCGTGCGCAGCTTTTCGATCGCGCGGCTTTCGATCTGACGGACGCGCTCCTTGGAAATGCCGAGCCGCTCGCCAAGCGATTCCAGCGTCGCGCCGTCCTCACGCAGGCGGCGCTCGCGAATGATCTTCAACTCACGCGGATTGAGGGCGCTCAATGCGCCCGACAGCCACTGGCTGCGGCGCTCCGTGTCGATCGTCTCGGTCACCACCTCGTCGGGCAGCGGCGCGTCGGAGACGAGGAAGGCCATGCGGTCCGTGCCGCCGGGCGAATCGTCCATGACGGGCGCGTTGAGCGAGGTGTCGGGACCGGACAGGCGCGCATCCATGGTCGCGACATCTGCCTCGTTGACCCCGAGCGCGGCGGAAACCTGGCGATAGAGATCGGCGTTGGAGAGGTTCTCGGGGCCGCTCTGGAGCTTGGCGCGCAGGCGGCGCAGATTGAAGAAAAGCGCCTTTTGCGCCGACGACGTGCCGCCGCGCACGATCGACCAGTTCCGCAGGATGTAGTCCTGCATCGAGGCCCTGATCCACCATGTCGCATAGGTCGAGAACCGAACCTCTCGGTCCGGTTCGAAGCGGGCTGCTGCTTCCAGCAGGCCGACATGGCCCTCCTGGATCAGATCGCTCATCGACAGGCCGAAATGGCGGAATTTGGAGGCCATCGAGATGACGAGCCGCATATGGGCGGTGGTGATCTTGTGGAGCGCGTTCTGGTCGCGGTTCTCCTTCCACTGGATCGCCAGTTCCAGTTCTTCCTCGCGCGCGAGGTAGGGAGCCTTCATGGCCGCCCGGATCATCGAACTTCTCGAGTTGCTTTCCATGGCCTGAACGCTCCCGATATTGCAGCGACGTGTCTTGTCTTTCTTACGGTCCGCACCAGATTTCGGATCATCGCGCAGAATGACGTCTGCCTGCCTGCCGTCCGGTATTGACGCAGCGCGCGATCGCTGATGCGCGCATGTCTCCAACGCGACGCGTGCTCGGCGGTTCCATGGCGCGCGGTCAAGCGCGCGTGATCGCGCCAGTCAGGCCACTCCAAACGAAAAGACCCGGCGCGGGGCCGGGTCCTTGTCGGATGCGGTGAAGCGTCGGCCTTATGCGGCTTCTTCCTGCTCGGTCTCGGTCTCTTCATTGTCGGCCTTGGCGCCGCGCTTGGGACCCTTGTTCAAATTGACCTCGATCAGGCGCACCGCTTCCGTGTCGGAGACGCGGTTGACGGCGGCGATCTCGCGGGCCATGCGGTCGAGAGCCGCTTCGTAGAGCTGGCGCTCGGAATAGGACTGTTCCGGCTGGTTCTCGGCGCGGTAGAGGTCGCGCACGACTTCGGAGATCGAAATCAGGTCGCCCGAATTGATCTTCGCGTCATATTCCTGCGCGCGGCGCGACCACATGGTCCGCTTCACGCGGGCGCGGCCCTGGACGACCTTGAGCGCACGGTCGACGTAATCGGTTTCCGACAACTTGCGCATTCCGATGGACACGGCCTTGGCGACCGGCACCTTGAGGCGCATCTTGTCCTTCTGGAAGTCGATGACGAAGAGTTCCAGCTTGTGGCCCGCGACTTCCTGTTCCTCGATCGTCGCGATCTGGCCCACGCCATGGGCGGGGTAGACGATGAACTCGCCGGTCTTGAAACCATTACGTGCCGCGGATTTCTTCTGCTGGGTTGCCATACGCCCGATACTCCCTGTTGCGATACCGGCCTCTGAAAGGGCCAGTCATCCGGAAACGGCCGGGTCGAACCGGCCAGCATGGTGTCGGGACAATAAAGGCGGACATCGGCGCCAAGGTAGAGAGCCAGACCCACCTGAACGGTGAAGCGCGGCCCAGATCACCCTGGTCCGTATTGAGTCCCACCTTTCAGTGATTGATGCGCTCGCGCAATGAATCGACGTTTGTCACCGGCATGTCGTGATTGTGTAACACAAAATGTAGACAGAATCAACCATTTGCACTAGGCGCGCAACGCCAGCGCCGGTAAGGCGCGGCGTGATTCGCAATCGCTGCGGCGCGATGCCGCAGACCCGCCAGGCAAGCGGCTCAGCCACCCGTGCCGGACGGGATTTCAGGCCCTAATCGCCCGTTCCGGGCTCGGGCGAGAAATACTTCTCGAACTTGCCCTCTTCGCCGTCGAACGCCTTGGCGTCGGCCGGCGGCTCTTTCTTGGCCGTGATGTTCGGCCATTTCTGGGCGTATTCGGTGTTGATTTCAAGCCATTTCTCGAGCCCCGGCTCGGTGTCCGGCTTGATCGCCTCGGCGGGGCATTCCGGCTCGCAGACGCCGCAGTCGATGCACTCGTCGGGATGGATGACGAGCATGTTGTCGCCTTCGTAGAAGCAGTCGACCGGGCACACCTCGATGCAGTCCATATACTTGCACTTGATGCAATTGTCGGTGACGAGGTAGGTCATACGTGCCGGCTCCGGCCTTCCAAAGGCGCTGCAATGTCTGTCGGCTGGTCACGTAGCGAGTTCGGGTCGCCCTGACAAGGGTCGGGCGTTGCGCCAGCGCCGGCCCGAAAGGAATGAATTTCTCCGGCTCAGTCCCGGCCTTCGAAACGGTCGATCTCGCGGCGCTCGCGCTTGGTCGGGCGGCCCGCCCCCGGATCGCGCTTGGCGACGGGCGCAGGCTGGGCGGCCTTCGCCTCGGGCGGCGGAGAAAGGTCCTCGTAGAGCGTGCGGGCCTCCTCGAACGGGCCGCGCCGCGTGCCGGGAAGCAGGATCTTCAGGACGAGGATGTGCCGGTCGAGCGAAATGGTGAGGACGTCGCCGGGCTTCACGACCTGCGCCGCCTGGTCCATCTTCTCGCGGTTCAGTCGGACCTTGCCGGCCTGGACGAGCTTCGCCGCCAGCGAACGGGACTTCACCACGCGGGCGAAGAACAGCCATTTGTCGATCCGCTGGCGGGCGGTCCCTTCCATCTACTTCTTCAACTGCTCCTTGAGCGCGGCGAGCTTGGCGAAGGGCGAATCCGGGTCGAGCTTCGCCGGCCTGGCGTCGCGCGGCGGCTGCGCTTCCCAGCGGCGCTCACCGGACGGCTTGGCGTCTCTCTGGCCGTCCCGCTTGCCACCTGGCTTGCCGCCGGGTTTTCCACCGCGCTGCCTCTCGTCGCGGCCGCGCTGCGGGCCGTCGCCGCGCGGCTTGCCGCGGAAGGCGCGCTTTTCGCCGGGCGCCTCGCCCTCGGCCGGGGCAGCGCCGCGATTGCGGTCGTTGCCGCGCGCGTTGCGGTTGCCCTGCTCGCGGCGCGGACGGCCTTCGAAGCGGCCCTGACGCCAGATGGTGATCATCTTCGGCGTCTCCTCGGGCTCCTCGCCGGCGGCAGGCTCCTGCGCTGCCGTTTCCGCTGCGGGCTCAGCGGCGGTTTCGGTGGCGGCGTCTGCCGGCGCTTCCGCCGCGGGCTCGGCAGGTGCTTCGGCCACCGGTTCAGCGACGGTCTCCGCGACGGGCGCGGCAGCGGATTCGTCCGTCGGCTGCGCGTCTTCCGACACGGCTTCAGCGCTTTCGGCCGCAGCCGCATCGGACGTCTCTGGAGCCTTTTCGGCCTTGGCGCGCGCCTCGGCATCGAGCGCGTCGAGCTTCGCCTTGACGTCCGTCTCCGGCTTCGTTTCGCCGCGATAGCCGAGGCCCTTCAGGATCTCGTCCATATCCTCGGACGTCGCGCCGAGGATCGACATCATGGCCGGCGTGACGAGGAAAGCGTTGCCGTCGAACGCGCCTTCGGGGCGTGCGCCGTTGCCGGCCTTCCATGCCAGTGCGGGGCGGATCAGGTCGGCGAGGCGTTCGAGAATGTCGACGCGGACGGCGCGGCGGCCGAGATTGCGGTAGCCGGCGAGGCGGTAGAATTCCTTGTCGATCGCCGGGTCGACGACGACCGAGGTGCGGCCGGAGGCGAGCGCGTTGACGACGTCGCCGAAGCCGGGCTTGTCCTTGCCGTCATTCTTCAGCGCCCACAGGAGCGTGACGATGCCGGCCGGGCCGGGCTTGAGCAGCGCGGGCACGAAGACATGGAAGGCGCCGAAGCGCACGCCGAGCCGGCGCAGCGCGGCGCGGGCCTCCTGGTCGAGCGCGCGGACATCTTCGGCAATATCGCGCCTGTTCAGAAGGCCGAAATTCTCGACGAGCCGAAACGCGATGCCGCGTGCCATGCCCGTAAGCTGGTCGGCCGCCTGGAGATCGAAGAGCGGCTTGAGGGCCGTCTCGATCTGGTAGTTGACGAAGCGCTCGATGCGGGCGGCGACCTTGTCGCGCGCGGGACCGGTCAACTGCTCGTCGGCGAGCAGAATCGCGCGCGGGCGCAGCGAATCATCGCCGGCCGTCAGCGTGGCGACGGGCGCGCCGACCCAGCGCACGAGACCATCGGCCGTCAGCGCGAAATCGCCATTGGCCGATGCGGAAAAGCGCTCGGCGCGCGATTCGAACTCGGTCGCCAGCGCTTTTTGCGCGGCGGTGCGCACGGCCTTGGCGTCCTCACCCTCCGCCTTCTGGTCGGCAGTGAAGCGAAAGCCCTGCAACTCGCCAACATGATGGCCTTCGACCAGAACCTCGCCGGTCGGATTGATTTCAGCTTCAAGCATACTGTTTTCTCTTAAGCGCCGCATCAGCACGGATGTCCTGCGGTCTACGAAGCGTTTCGTCAATCGTTCGTGGAGCGCATCGGACAATCTGTCCTCGATATCGCGTGTTTTTTCCTGCCAGTGGACCGGGTCCGCAAGCCATCCCGGCCGGTTCGAAACGAAAGTCCAGGTGCGGATCTGGGCGATCCTGTGCGACAGCGCGTCGATGTCGCCGACGGTCGAATCCGCCCGGCGCACCTGCTCGGCCATGTAGTCGGCATCGACATGGCCCTTGGTGGCGAGGTCGACGAAGATCGAGCCGATGAGCTCGGCGTGCTGGGCGGGCGCGATGCGGCGGTAATCCGGCAGGGCGCAGGCGTCCCACAGCATGGCGACGCGCCTGGGCGTGTTCGCCAGATCGCGCACGCGCTCGTCGCGCGAGAGGATGTCGAGCGCCTTGGCGTCGACCGCAGGCAAAGCGCGTGTCAGTCCCTCGACCGGGGGAACCGTGTCGATGGAGCGCTTCAGCGCATCGAGCGAGGAGAAATCGAACTCGGCGCTGCGCCATTGCAGCACCTTCACGCTGTCGAAATTGTGCGCCTCGACGCGCTCCACCAGTTCGTCGGGCAGTGGATCGACCTGGCCGGTGACGCCGAATGTGCCGTCGCGCAAATGGCGGCCGGCGCGCCCCGCGATCTGGCCCATCTCGGCCGGCGTCAGTTCGCGATACTGGAAGCCGTCGAACTTGCGGTTCTGGGCGAAGGCGACGTGGTCGACGTCGAGGTTGAGGCCCATGCCGATGGCGTCGGTTGCGATCAGGTAGTCGACGTCGCCGGACTGGTAGAGCTGGACCTGCGCATTGCGCGTGCGGGGCGAAAGCGCGCCCAGGACGACGGCGGCGCCGCCGCGCTGGCGGCGGATCAACTCGGCGATGGCATAAACCTCGTCGGCCGAGAAGGCGACGATGGCGGTGCGGCGCGGCAGGCGGGTCAGCTTCTTCGAGCCGGCATAGGCCAGATGCGACATGCGCGGGCGGGTGACGACCGAGACGCCGCGCAACAGCTTTTCCAGGATTCCGCGCATGGTGGCGGCTCCGAGCAGGAGCGTTTCCTGCCGGCCGCGCAGATGCAGGATGCGGTCGGTGAAGATGTGGCCGCGCTCGAGGTCGGCGGCGAGTTGCACCTCGTCGATGGCGACGAAGGCGGCGTCGGTCTCGCGCGGCATCGCCTCGACCGTGCAGACCGAATAGCGCGCGCCGGGCGGAACGATCTTCTCCTCGCCGGTGACGAGCGCGACCTTCCTCTCGCCGACCTTCTCGCAGACGCGGGCATAGACCTCGCGCGCAAGCAGGCGCAGCGGCAGGCCGATGACGCCCGTCTCGTGCGCCACCATGCGCTCGATCGCCAGATGGGTCTTGCCGGTATTGGTCGGACCGAGGATCGCGGTCACGTCGCGGCCAGACAGGATCAGGGGCTGCGACGGGCGGGGCTGGATGTTCATCGGTGGGGGACTTCACCTTTCAACGGCAATGACTCATGATGCCGGTCGTCGGCTGGAGAGTCAGATAGTGCAAGGCACGACCGATGCCAAACGATCCGCCTCTTCCCGCAACTTTGCAGCAATATCGCGGCATTCGGCCGAGGCCAAGAGGGACAGCCATGAATGGCGAGCGCGCCGATCACTGGGAAAAGGTCTATCGGACGAAATCGGAAACGGAGGTGAGCTGGTTCGAGGACGAGCCCCGGATTTCGCTGGACCTGATCCGGGCGGCCGAACTGCCGCCCGATGCGCCGATCATCGATGTCGGCGGCGGCGAGTCGCGTCTCCTCGACCGGCTGCTCGCGCTTGGACATACGGATCTGGCGGTCCTCGACATATCGGCGAAAGCGCTCGACGTCGCAAAGGCGCGGATCGGCGCGGCGGCGTCGAAGGTCGACTGGATCGTGGCCGACATCACCCAATGGAAGCCGGCGAAACAGTGGCGGTTGTGGCATGACCGGGCGGTGTTTCATTTCCTGACGGAGGCCGCCGACCGCCGCGCCTATGTGAATGCGATGCGGCAGGCGCTGACGACGGACGCCCATGTCGTCATCGCGACATTCGCGCCGGACGGCCCCGAACGTTGCAGCGGGCTTGCAGTGCTGCGCCACGACGCGGAATCCCTCGCCGGGGAATTCGGGGCGGAGTTCAGGCTGGAAGAAACACGCGACCATGCGCACGAGACGCCCGGCGGAACGGTGCAGCACTTCCAGTACGCGCGCTTCTCACGCCGTTGAACATGTGGCGCAACCGGAACGAGTCCTGAACGAACCGGGACCGAATCGCTGACTCGGAGGGTTCACGGTCTGTTCCGTTAGGTCGGTTTTTCAGGGTTACGTTTGGGAAGTTTGTCCACCGCGTGTCCACAGGCCGTGCACCGGATGCTAACAGAAAAGGCGGCGCCGCGCGGGCGCCGCCGATGCGGGGGAGGCAGGTTCAGACGAAAAACTGGCCGCCATTGGCCGAGATGGTCGAGCCGGTGATGAAGCCGGCTTCGTCGGAGGCGAGGAAGACGACGCAGCGGGCGATCTCGCCGGGCTCACCGAGGCGACCGACGGGGATCTGCGCGATGATGCTCTCGCGCACCTTTTCCGGCACGGCCATCACCATGTCGGTGCCGATATAGCCGGGGCAGATGGCGTTGACGGTGATCCCGGCCTTGGCGCCTTCCTGGGCGAGCGCCTTGGTAAAGCCGAGATCGCCGGCCTTGGCGGCGGAGTAGTTGGCCTGGCCCATCTGCCCCTTCTGGCCGTTGATCGACGAGATGTTGATCACGCGGCCGAACTTCCTCTCGCGCATCCCCGTCCAGACCGGATGCGTCATGTTGAACAGGCCAGTCAGGTTGGTATTGATGACCTCGTTCCACATGTCGGGCGTCATCTTGTGGAACATGGCGTCGCGCGTGATGCCGGCATTGTTGACGAGCACGTCGATCGGCCCGATCTCGGCCTCGACCTTTTCGATGCCGGCCTTGCAGGCATCATAGCTCGACACGTCCCATTTGAAGACGGGAATGCCGGTTTCTTTTTTGAAAGCCTCGGCCTTCTCGTCATTGCCGGCATAGGTCGCGGCGACCTTGTAGCCGGCATTGGTGAGCGCGACGGAAATCGCCGCTCCGATGCCGCGCGAGCCGCCGGTGACGAGTGCTGTTCGGGTCATGTTTGTCCTCCCTGTTGGTGAATGGTGAATAGTGAATGGTGAATGGCCTGAAAGGGAGTTGACGCCCTTCATTCACCATTTTCCCATTCACCCGATGGCTTCCACGCACATGGCGACGCCCATGCCGCCGCCGATGCACAGCGTCGCGAGGCCCTTTTGCGCGCCGCGGCGCTTCATCTCGAACAGCAGCGTGTTGAAGACGCGGGCGCCCGAAGCGCCGATCGGATGGCCGATGGCGATGGCGCCGCCATTGACGTTCACGATGTCCGGGTTCCAGCCCATGTCCTTGTTCACCGCACATGCCTGCGCGGCGAAGGCTTCGTTGGCCTCGACGAGATCGAGGTCGGAAACCGACCAGCCGGCCTTTTCGAGCGCCTTGCGGGAGGCCGGGATCGGGCCGGTGCCCATGATCTGCGGGTCAACGCCGGCGGTCGCCCAGGAGACGATGCGGGCCATCGGGGCGATGCCGCGGCGCCTGGCCTCCGCCTCGCTCATCAGCACGACGGCGGCGGCGCCGTCATTGATGCCGGACGCATTGGCGGCGGTGACCGTGCCTTCCTTGTCGAAGGCGGGTTTGAGCTTCTGCATGGCGTCGAGCGTCGCGCCGTGGCGGATATATTCGTCGTCCTCGACGATCGAGTCGCCCTTGCGGCCCTTGATCGTGACCGGAACGATCTCGTCCTTGAACTTTCCGGCCTTCTGCGCGGCCTCGGCCTTGTTCTGCGAGGCGACGGCGAACTGGTCCTGCTCGTCGCGCGAGAGCTGCCACTGGCGGGCGACGTTCTCGGCGGTGTTGCCCATGTGATAGCCGTGGAAGGCGTCCCACAGCCCGTCCTTGATCATGGTGTCGATCATCTTGAAATCGCCCATCTTCTGGCCAGAGCGCAGATAGGCGGCGTGGGGCGCCATGGACATGGATTCCTGGCCGCCGGCGACGATGATGTCGGCATCGCCAGTCGCGATCTGCTGCATTCCGAGCGCGACTGCGCGCAGGCCCGAACCGCAGAGTTGGTTCATCGACCAGGCGGTGGCCTCCTGCGGGATGCCGGCGGCCATGGCCGCCTGGCGGGCGGGGTTCTGGCCCTGCGCGGCCTGGAGGATCTGGCCCATAATGACCTCGTCGACATCCTTCGGGTCGACGCCGGCGCGTTCGAGCGCCGCCTTGATGGCGACGGCGCCGAGTTCGTGGGCAGGCGTGTTGGCGAAAGCGCCGTTGAACGAGCCGACGGGCGTGCGCGCGGCGCTCGCGACGACGATCGAATTCATCTCGGACATGTCGGGTTACTCCGGGTCAGTGAGGGACGCGCGAAAAGCGCTTTGACCCATTTCTTGCCGTTTCGGCGCGCCCAAGTCAAACCGGGGATGCGCCTTCGTGCGCTGCACAAAGGGCTTTCAATTGCCCGCCTTTTGCGCATATCCTCGACGCTTGCCGAGCGGAAACAGTCGGTTAATTCACTGGGAGCCAGCTAAATGCCCGCAAAGAACGATCCGGTGGCCATCAAGAAATACGCCAACCGCCGTCTCTACAATACGGGCACGAGCACTTACGTGACGCTCGAGGACCTGGCCGAAATGGTCAAGCGCGGCGAGGACTTCACCGTGCAGGACGCCAAGTCCGGCGACGACATCACCCATTCGGTGCTGACGCAGATCATCTTCGAACTGGAAAACCGCGACGGCCAGAACATGCTGCCGATCCCGTTCCTGCGCCAACTCATCGCCTTTTACGGCGACCAGATGCAGATGGTGGTGCCGAGCTTTCTCGAACAGTCGATGGTGGCCTTCGCCAAGGAGCAGGAGCGCTTTCGCCAGCAGATGAAGGACGCTGTCGGCAAATCGCCGATCGGCATGATGCCGATGGCCGCCGCGCCGCTGAAGGCGATGGAGGAACAGGCGCGGCGCAATGCCGAGATGTTCCAGAACGCGATGCGCATGTTCACGCCGTTTCCGATGGCGGGGGCTGGCGGCGAGGCGGCGCGCGAGGACGCGCCGGAGCCGGCCAAGGGCGATGACCTTTCCGAACTGAAGGAACAGATCGCCGCGATGCAGCGCAAGCTGGACCAGATGGGGCGGTAGGTTACGGATTTCGGCGCATCTGGACGTTGTCCCTGTGTCGGTCGCGGAGTCGTTTTTCCTGAATTGACCCCCACCCTTTATCCCTCCCCACAAGGGGGAGGGAGG
>NZ_JARGES010000042.1 GCF_029210365.1 Mesorhizobium sp. YIM 152430 | reverse complement strand
TCCCGGCGCCATCGGCGGCGCGCTGCGCATGAATGCAGGCGCCAACGGCACCGAGACGCGCGAGCGCGTCGTCGACGTCTATGCCATGGATCGCAAGGGCAATCGGCACATCCTGTCCAATGCCCAGATGGGCTATGCCTATCGCCATTCGTCGGTTTCTCCCGATCTGATCTTCACCGGTGCGCTTTTCGAGGGCCATCGCGAAGNCATCACCGCGAGACGGTGCAGCCGATCAAGGAGAAGACCGGCGGCTCGACCTTCAAGAATCCCGAGGGCAGCTCGGCCTGGAAGGAGATCGACAAGGCCGGTTGCCGCGGGCTGATGATCGGCGGCGCGCAGATGTCGCCGCTCCACTGCAATTTCATGATCAACACCGGCAATGCGTCGGCGCATGATCTGGAACTTCTCGGCGAAACGGTCCGTGCCCGCGTCGCGGAAAATTCGGGCATCGTCCTCGATTGGGAAATCAAGCGCCTGGGCGTGGCGAAAGCCGGCCATGCGGTCGAGCCATTCGCCGGTTCGCCACCCAGTTCCTGAACCTTCAATCACGCCGGTTCATAAAAAATAATCTTCCCTGAATCCGAAGCCCTTGCCACGGAATCCGCGATCTGATTCCTTGGACTTGCGGCGTTATCTGATTTGAGTCGGCCACGCATGATGCGTGAGGGGACGGGAGGCGAATTGTGCCTGCCGATTGCGGATTCATGGGGCTCGATCGACGCAGGTTT
>NZ_JARGES010000041.1 GCF_029210365.1 Mesorhizobium sp. YIM 152430 | reverse complement strand
GTCGGCAGTCGGCAGTCGGCAGTCGGCAGTCGGCAGTCGGCAATGGGAAGTCGGAACTGATCGTTGGTGACGATTGCCTACTGCCGATTGCCGACTGCCGCATCCAAGAACGCCCGCACATCCCTGAAAACATCGACGAACATTTCTTCCGTCAGCCGCCCCGTATTCGTGTTGTAACGTGAGCAGTGATAGCTGGAGAACACGCGGATGCCGCCGAGTTCGGTTTCCGCCTGATGGCCGAACTTGTGTTCGGCGACGCGACCGCCGAGCGCGCGCACGACCGACTGGTGCGAGATCGAGCCAAGCGTCACGATCGCCTTCAGATTCGCGAACCGGCCGATAGTCGGCACCAGGAATTGACGGCAGGTATTGATCTCCGCGCCGACCGGCTTGTTCTCCGGCGGCACGCAGCGCACGGCGTTCGTGACGGCCGTCTCGATCAGTTCCAGAGTGTCGTCGGGTCGGGCCTCGAACTCGCCGGCGGCGAAGCCGAACCGTTTCAGTGTCGAATAGAGAAGGTCGCCGGCATAGTCGCCGGTGAACGGGCGGCCTGTCCGGTTGGCCCCGCGCAGACCGGGCGCAAGCCCGACGATCAGAAGTCGCACGCTGTCGTCGCCGGCCCTCGACCGCCATGTCGGAACCGGCGCGTTGAACCAGTGCGGCTCGCGTGCGCGCCATGCCGCGATGAAATCATGCAGGCGCGGACAAAGCGGACAGTCGGGCGAGGGCTCCGCAGGTTCGACGGGTACGGTGCGGCTCATTCGAACTCGTCTTCGTCGACGGGCTCGGGGGCGGGACGGCGGACAACGCGCTCGGCGCCCTCGCGCCCGATATCGGCCTTGAGGGAATTCAGATCGATGAAGTGATCGGCCTGCCGGCGCAGATCGTCCGAGATCATCGGTGGCTGCGAGGCCATGGTCGAGATTACCGACACCTTCCGACCCTTGCGCTGGAGCGCATCGACGAGGCAGCGGAAATCGCCGTCGCCGGAGAAGATGACATAATGATCGACCGTGCCAGCGAGTTCGAGTGCGTCGACCGTCAGTTCGATGTCCATATTGCCCTTGATCTTGCGCCGCCCCATCGCGTCGGTGAATTCGCGCGCGGGTTTGGTGACGACCTTGTAGCCATTATAGTCGAGCCAGTCGATCAGCGGGCGGATCGAGGAATACTCCTGATCCTCGATCAGCGCGGTATAGTAATAGGCGCGAACGAGATAGCCGTGTTTCTGGAAATGCGTGAGCAACTTTCGATAGTCGATATCGAAACCCAGGGCTCGGGAGGTGGCGTAGAGATTGGCGCCGTCGATGAAGAGGGCGATCTTTTCGCGCGGGTCGAACATGGCAATCAATCCTGCTGCAATGGTTGGCGCCCAAGGGCGAAATCGAATTCAAGCGAAACGGAATATAAGAAGGACATATGGGCAATGGCGCGCCATGCCAACATCGCGGTGGCCGGGCTCAAGCATTTTTGATCGTGTGGACGCGGCGTCTCGCAATGCTTGTCAAGAGGCGAAGTTTTCGCTATGGAGCACGCAATCTCCCGACACCTGAAGACATGAAAGGGGCGTTCCCATGGCCCGCGTCACCGTTGAGGATTGCATCGACAAGGTCGACAACCGGTTCGAGCTCGTTCTGCTCGCCGGCCACCGTGCCCGCCAGATCTCGCAGGGCGCCGCGATCACGATCGACCGCGACAACGACAAGAACCCGGTCGTCGCCCTTCGCGAGATCGCCGACGAGACCCTCTCGCCGGAAGACCTGAAGGAAGACCTGATCCACTCGCTGCAAAAGCATGTCGAGGTCGACGAGCCGGAAGCCGAGGCTCCCGCCCTTTCGAGGGAGGCGGGCGAAGAGACGATCATCGCCACCGACGAGAGCGAAGAGAACATCGCCTTCGACCGCATGTCGGAAGACGATCTTCTGGCCGGCATCGAGGGTCTCGTCGCGCCGGAAAAGAGCGACGATTTCTGATCGGCACGTCTAGGCGGTCTTCCGCCTCGGCCTTTTGATGACTATCTAATTTATATGCCGCGCCGCTATGATGGTGCGGCATATTTCGTCTGAAGGGTCCGGTTCCACATGATGCGGCAATACGAGCTTGTCGAGCGCGTCCAGCGCTACAAGCCCGATGTGAACGAAGCGCTTTTGAATAAGGCGTATGTCTATGCCATGCAAAAGCATGGTCACCAGAAGCGCGCATCCGGCGACCCGTATTTCTCCCATCCGCTCGAAGTGGCGGCGATCCTCACCGAGATGCATGTCGACGAGGCGACGATCGCGGTCGCGCTCCTGCACGACACGATCGAGGACACCTCCGCGACGCGACAGGAGATCGACACGCTGTTCGGCCCGGAGATGGGCAAGCTGGTCGAGGGCCTGACTAAGCTCAAGAAGCTCGACCTCGTCTCCAAGAAGGCCGAGCAGGCGGAAAACCTGCGCAAGCTGCTCCTCGCCATCGCCGAAGACGTGCGCGTCCTGCTCGTCAAGCTCGCGGATCGGCTGCACAACATGCGCACGCTCGACCACATGCCCGAGCACAAACGCGTCCGCATCGCAGAGGAGACGATGGACATCTATGCGCCGCTGGCCGGACGCATGGGAATGCAGGACATGCGCGAGGAACTGGAGGAACTGGCCTTCCGCACCATGAACCCGGAGGCTCATCGCGCGGTCACCGAGCGGCTTGCCGACATCTACGAGCGCTCGAAGGACGTGATCGGCGAAATCGAGAAGTCGATGTCGGTCCTGTTCGAGAAGTACGACATCGAGGCGATGGTCAAGAGCCGGCAGAAGAAGCCGTGGTCGGTCTTCCGCAAGATGGAAACCAAGGCACTGTCCTTCGAGCAGTTGTCGGACATTTTCGGTTTTCGCGTCATCGTCGACGACGAGGAGGACTGCTATCGGGCGCTGTTCGCCATCCACACGACATGGTCGATGGTGCCGGGCCGGTTCAAGGACTATATCTCGACGCCCAAGCAGAACGATTACCGCTCGATACACACCACCATCGTCGGTCCCTCGCGCCAGCGTGTGGAGTTGCAGATCCGCACGCGACAGATGGACGACATCGCCGAATATGGCGTCGCCGCCCACACCCTATACAAGGACGGCGCGACGGTTTCGGGAAATGGCGGGCTGAAGCTTTCCAAGGACACCAACGCCTATGCCTGGCTGCGCCACACGATCGAGCAGCTTTCGGAAGGCGACAATCCGGAAGAATTCCTGGAGAACACCAAGCTCGAACTTTTCCAGGACCAGGTCTTCTGTTTTACGCCGAAGGGTCGGCTGATCGCGCTGCCGCGCGGCGCGACGCCGATCGACTTCGCCTATGCCGTCCATACGGATGTCGGCGATACCTGCGTGGGCGCCAAGATCAACGGCCGCATCATGCCGCTGATGACCGAATTGAAGAACGGCGACGAGGTCGAGATCATCCGCTCCAAGGCGCAGGTGCCGCCCGCCGCCTGGGAATCCGTGGTGGTGACCGGCAAGGCGCGCTCGGCCATCCGCCGTGCAACCAAGAACGCGATCCGCAAGCAATATTCCGGCCTTGGCACGCGCATCCTCGAACGCGCCTTCGAGCGCTCGGGCAAGAAGTTCTCTAGGGAACTCCTGAAGCCGGTTCTTCACCGGCTGGCGCGAAAGGATGTGGAGGACGTGCTGGCCGCGGTCGGGCGCGGCGAATTGTCGTCGCCGGACGTGGTACGCGCCGTCTATCCCGACCACAAGGAAGAACGCGCCGTTCAGCCTGTTCGCCAGCGCGAGGAGGGCTGGTTCAATCTGCGCAACGCCGCCGGAATGCTGTTTCAGATGCCAAGATCGAGCGAGCCGGAAAAGCCCGGTCGTCGGATCAGTGCGGGGGCGCTGCCGATCCGCGGCGTGCGCGGCGACCTGCCGGTCAAGTTCGCGCCGGAGGGCGCCGTTCCGGGAGATCGCATCGTCGGCATCATGCATCCGGGCTCCGGCATCACGATCTACCCGATCCAGTCGCCCTCTCTCACCGCCTTCGACGACCAGCCGGAGCGCTGGATCGACGTGCGCTGGGACATCGACGAGGACACCAAGGAACGCTTTCCGGCGCGTGTTTCGGTGACGGCGCTCAACGAGCCGGGGTCGCTCGCGAACATCTCGCAGGTGATTGCATCCAACGACGCCAACATCCATACGCTGTCCATGCTGCGCACCGCGCCGGATTTCACGGAGATGGTGTTCGACCTCGAGGTCTGGGATCTCAAGCATCTCAACCGGCTGATGTCGCAGTTGAAGGAGAATGCGAGCGTCTCGGAAGTGCGCCGCGTGAACGGATAGGAAAGACGCAGGCATGATGCAGACTGAAGACGTATTGGGAATTTTCCGCGAGGCGGGCGCGATCCTGGAGGGGCATTTCATCCTGACCTCCGGCCTGCGCAGCCCGGTCTTCCTGCAAAAGGCCCGCGTGTTCATGCACGCCGACAAGACCGAGCGCCTGTGCAGGGCGCTGGCCGAAAAGATCCGCGCTGAAGCCGGCGGGATCGATTATGTCGTAGGGCCGGCCGTGGGCGGCATCATTCCGGCTTACGAGACGTCGCGGCATCTGGGCGTCCCGGCGGTCTGGGTCGAGCGGGAGGGGGGCGTCTTCAAGCTGCGCCGGTTCGAGATCGAAAAGGGTGCGCGCGTGGTCATCGTCGAGGATATCGTGACGACCGGCCTGTCGATCCGCGAGACCGTCGACTGCCTTCGCGAACTCGGCGCCGAAATCGTTGCGGCTGCCTGCATCGTCGACCGATCAGCCGGCAAGGCCGATGTCGGGGTGCCGCTCGTCGCGCTCGCCGAATATGAGGTGCCGGCCTATCCGGCTGACGCACTCCCCCCGGAACTCGTCGCGCTTCCTGCGGTCAAGCCCGGCAGCCGCAATATCTGATCGGCAACCATCGGATTCACGAAACGTTACATGCTGATAGACGATTGTATCTGTCCGGTCGCCATGCCTATATCCTGACGAATCGGGACGGTACATATTCTCATCACAGAACCGGGCTAACGGTCCGCTTCGAGAGACAAAAAGGCAATGCTTTTCAGGCGACGCAAGACAGCGGATTTTGGTGAGAAGTTGCGGGTCATGCTGTGGCCGCGACGTTCGTTCGCACGATCGGCCCGCTACTTTTCGCGGCGCGTCCTGCGGCTGACGGCGACGCCTCATGCGGTCGCGGCCGGAGTGGCGGCCGGTGCATTCGCTTCCTTCCTGCCCTATATGGGCTTCCACTTTTTCATCGCGGCCGGCCTGGCTTGGCTCATGCGCGGCAATCTGATCGCCTCGGCTCTCGGTACCGCGGTCGGCAATCCGATAACCTTTCCTTTCATCTGGGGCTGCTCGCTCGGGCTTGGCCGCTACATGCTTCAGGGAACCGAGCCGGGTGAAGTCGTGCCCCTGCAACTGGGGCGCGTGCTGACTGAACTCGATTTTGCACTTCTGTGGGAACCGCTCCTGAAGCCGATGACGGTGGGCGGGGCGATGCTCGGAGCCTTGTGCGGGCTGATCTTCTATCTCCTGACTTACTGGGCGGTGGGCCTCTTTCGCGAGCAGCGCCGAAAACGCCTTGCTGACAAGGCGCGTCAGCGCGCCCATCCTGCATTGACACAGCCCGCTCGATGATCGTCGGCGTCGGCAGCGACCTGATCGACATTCGTCGCATCGAAAAGACGATTGACCGGCACGGGGACCGTTTCATCCAGCGCGTCTTCACCGAAATCGAGCGGACGAAATCCGACCGGCGCCGATTGCGCGCAGCCTCGTATGCAAAACGCTTCGCCGCCAAGGAAGCCTGTGCCAAGGCACTCGGAACGGGCCTTGCGCGCGGCGTGTTCTGGCGTGACATGGGGGTCGTCAACCTGCCCGGCGGCAAGCCGACGATGCACCTGACCAACGGCGCCGAGAAGCGCCTGCTTGCCTTGATGCCCGATGGGCACCGCCCCATCATCCATCTGACGATCACCGACGATTTTCCGCTCGCCCAGGCATTCGTCATCATCGAAGCCGTGCCGGAAGACCGGGCGGCGTGACGAAGCGACGCAACGGCGTTGCCGCCGCCGCCTGCAAACGCTAAGACGAACCGCACCTTGCAAAGTACGGAAAGAATCTCAGCGTGTCGGACAAGAACAACAAGAAATCCGGCGGTTTCGGTGAAACCGTCAGCGTCATCGTGCAGGCTCTGCTTCTGGCGCTCGTCATCCGCACGCTTCTGTTCCAGCCATTCTCGATCCCGTCGGGATCGATGCGCCCCACCTTGCTCGAAGGCGACTACCTCTTCGTCACCAAATGGGCCTATGGCTACTCGAAGCATTCGCTGCCCTTTTCGCCGCCGCTGTTCGAAGGCCGCATCTGGGGTTCGGAGCCGGAGCGCGGCGACGTGGTGGTGTTCAAGTTCCCGCCCGACCCGTCGCTCGACTATATCAAGCGGGTGATCGGAATGCCGGGCGACACCGTGCAGATGCGCGAGGGCCAGCTCTTTCTGAATGGCGAAGCCATTCAGCGGGAACTGGTGGACGAACTCGACAATCCCGACATTACCGAGATGGCCCGCCCCGTCGAAGTCTGGCGCGAAACCCTGCCGAATGGCGTCTCCTACGACACGCTTGACCTGTCGCCCAATTCCATCGGCGACAATACGCGCGAGTTTCAGGTGCCCGAAGGCCACTATTTCATGATGGGCGACAACCGCGACAATTCGACCGACAGCCGGTTCTCGGTCGGTTACGTGCCGGCCGATCACCTCGTCGGCCGCGCCAACATCATCTTCTTTTCCATGTCGGGCGGGGCGAGCCCGCTCGAAATCTGGCGCTGGCCGAGCGAACTGCGCTTCTCACGCCTGCTCAATTCCGTCGAGTGATGGCGCGGGCGAATAGCGACGGCGTGGCGCTCGCGGTCGCTGTCGAAAAGATCACGGGCATCGCGCTCGCCGATCATGATCGGCTGCTGCGCGCGCTGACCCATGCGAGCGTTCAGTCCGGCGCATCCGAACATTACGAGCGGCTTGAATTCCTGGGTGACCGCGTGCTCGGGCTGGTGATCGCCCAGATGCTGTTCGAGGCACATCCCGATGCCGACGAAGGCGAGCTTTCGGTGCGGCTGAACGGGCTGGTGAATGCCGAGACGCTGGCCGAACTTGCCGACGAGATCGGCCTGACGCCGTTGATCCGCACCGGTGCCGAGTTCGGTTCGCTGTCCGGCAAGAAGCGGATCAACACGCGCTCCGACGTGATGGAGGCGCTGATCGCGGCGATCTATCTCGAAAAAGGGCTGGAAGCGGTGCAAGGGTTCATCCTCGCCAAATGGGCCAAGCGCGCCAGGGGCGAGGCGGCCGGACGGCGCGACGCCAAGACCGAGTTGCAGGAATGGGCGCATCAACGCGTGAAGGTTTCGCCGGTCTATCGCGTGGACAGGCGCGAAGGACCGGATCATGATCCCGTTTTCACGGTCAGCGTGCTGATCGAGGGCATGGCGCCGGGGCAGGCGCAGGGCCGCTCCAAGCGCGAGGCCGAGCAGGCGGCGGCAACGGCCATATTGAAGCGCGAAGGCGTCTGGAAGGACGAGACACGATGAACGACGAATCTGCCAATGCCGAGGGTCCGACCCGTTCGGGATTCGTCGCGCTCATCGGCGCGCCCAATGCCGGCAAGTCGACGCTCCTCAATCAGCTCGTCGGCTCCAAAGTGTCGATCGTCACCCACAAGGTCCAGACCACGCGCGCCATCGTGCGCGGAATCGCCACACACAAGCGTTCGCAGATCGTGTTCATGGACACGCCCGGCATCTTCAAGCCGCGCCGCCGCCTCGACGAGGCGATGGTGACGACCGCCTGGGGCGGCGCGAAGGACGCCGACACGATCGCCCTCCTGATCGACGCGGAGCGCGGTATTCGCGGCGATGTGGAAACGATCCTCGAACGGCTGGAAAATGTCCGCCAGCCGAAGATCCTGATCCTGAACAAGATCGACCAGGTGAAGCGCGAGGATCTCCTGGCCCTTGCCGCCAAGGCGACCGAGAAGGTCCGGTTCGAGCGCGTCTTCATGATCTCCGCGCTCAACGGCTCGGGCTGCACGGATTTGCTCGACTATCTCGCCGACGCGGCGCAGGAAGGCCCCTGGTACTATCCTGAGGACCAGATTTCCGACCTGCCGATGCGCCAGCTTGCCGCCGAAATCACGCGCGAAAAGGTCTTCCTGCGCCTCCACCAGGAACTGCCCTATTCCTCGCATGTAGAGACCGAGGGCTGGAAGGAAAAGAAGGACGGATCGGTCAGGATCGATCAGGTCATCTATGTCGAGCGTGACAGCCAGAAGAAGATCGTGCTCGGCAAGAAGGGCGAGACGATCCGCGCCATCGGTCAGGCTGCGCGCGAGGAACTGGCCGAGATCATGGAGCAGAAGGTCCATCTCTTTCTATTTGTGAAGGTACGTGAGAACTGGATCAACGATCCCGAGCGCTATCGCGAGATGGGACTTGAATTTCCCCGCTGACGCGTCGAACGTCGCCTGATGGAATGGCATGACGACGGCATCATCCTTGGAACGCGCCGGCATGGCGAGACGAGCGTCATTCTCGAGGTGATGACGCGCGATCACGGCCGCCATCTCGGCCTCGTGCGCGGCGGGCGTTCGCGCAGGATGCAGCCGGTGCTGCAAGCCGGCAACCGCGTCGAACTCGTCTGGCGCGCGCGGCTGGACGAGCATCTTGGCTTCTTCGCGGTCGAGCCAGTGGAACTCAAGGCGGCGCAGTTCATGGACAACGCCGCCAGCATCTACGGCCTGCAACTTCTGGCCGCGCATCTGCGTCTTTTGCCGGAGCGCGATCCGCATTCGGGCCTCTACGAGACGCTGGCGGTGGTCCTCGACCATCTGCGCGAACCACAGGATGCGGCCGAACTCGTCGTCCGCTTCGAGCTTCTGGTGCTGGAAGAACTCGGCTTCGGTCTCGACCTCCAGCGCTGCGCCGCGACCGGCGCGCGCGAGGGTCTCGTCTACGTCTCGCCGAAGACCGGCAGAGCGGTCTCGCGCGGGGCGGGCGAACCCTGGCGCGACAAGCTTCTGGCGCTGCCCGAGTTCCTGCAACGCGGCTCGAAACGGCAGGGCGACGAGGCGGCGATCGCCGACGCCTTCAAGCTGACCGGCTTCTTTCTTGCCCGCCACATCTACGAGCCGCGCGGCATGGACGAACCCGATGCCCGCATCGGGTTCATCGCCGCGCTCAGGAAGGCGCTCGCCAGGATCCCATCGCATAACGGAGAAAATGCCGCATGACCGCAGTCGAAATCTTTCCCGGCCACGTCGTTCCGCGTGGACTGGGCACCATTCCCCATGCGGATGTCGAAATTTATTCGGGCCTGGAGTTGCTGCGGCGCGTCGTAAGCGGCGAATACCCGGCGCCCTCGATCGCCGCCCGCATCAATTTCGCGCTGGTCGAAGTCGGCGAGGGGAGAGCCGTCTTCAAGGGAATGCCGGGTGCGCGGCACTTCAACCCGCTCGGTTCGGTCCATGGCGGCTGGGCTGCGACGGTGCTCGATTCCGCGCTCGGCTGCTCGATTCACACGCTGCTCGCGAAGGGCGAAGGCTATTCGACCGTCGAGATGAAAGTGAATTACCTCCGCCCGATCAGCGAGAAGACCGGTGTCGTCACCTGCGAGGGCAAGGTCGTCAGCAAGGGCCGCACGCTGGCCGTCTCCGAGGCGCGCCTGACGGATGCAAATGGCAAGCTGCTGGCGATCGGCACCGAAACCTGCGCGATCTTTCCGATCGCGAATCTGGCGGCAAGGTAGCGCATGATGTTGAAAAGTGGTTGCCGGCTTTCGGACGACATCATGCGCAATTGAAGAGCCTACTCCGCGGGCGCCAGAGCCGGCCGGTCGACCGGCCGCTCGGCGATCGGCCAGTGGACGATGGCTGCGAAGATGCCGAGCGCGACGCCCAGCCACCAGACCGGGTCGTATGACCCGAAGGCGTCATAGAGATAGCCGCCGAGCCAGACGCCGAGGAACGAGCCGATCTGGTGCGACAGGAAGACCAGTCCGCCCAACATGCCGAGATAGCGCGTGCCGAACATGATCGCGACCAGCGCGTTCGTCGGCGGCACGGTCGAAAGCCAGAGCAGCCCCATCACGATCGAGAAGACGATGACGGCGGTCGGCGTCTGCGGCAGGATGAGGAAGGCCGTGATGGCGATGGAGCGGCCGATATAGATCAGCGCGAGAAACATCGGCTTTGAATATTTCTGGCCGATGACGCCTGCGGCGAGCGAGCCGATGATGTTGAAGAAGCCGATGAAGGCGAGCGCCAGAACGGCATAGCGCGCATCGATGCCGAGATCGCCGATATAGGCGGGGAAATGCGCGGTGATGAAGGCGACCTGGAAGCCGCAGACGAAGAAGCCCGAGACGAGCAGGAGGTAACTCCTGTGCGCGAAGGCTTCGCGCAATGCCGCTCCCATCGATTGTTCGTATTGCGCCTGCGGCACCGACCCCGTCCTGGAATTGCCGACGAGCGGGATAGCCAGGATGGGGATCAGGAGCATCATCGCGCTCATGATCATCAGCGTGTCGGACCAGCCATAGGCGTCGATCAGGCCCTGGCTGACGGGCGCGAAGACGAACATGCCGGCAGAGCCCGCAGCCGTTCCGATGCCGAAGACGACGGAACGCTTTTCGGGCGGCGTGTTGCGGCCGAAGGAGGCGAGCACGATCGAGAACGAACTGGCCGCGACGCCGAGGCCGACGAGAACGCCGCCCGAAATGTGCAGCATGGTCGGCGTGTCTGCGGTGGCCATCAATGCCAGGCCGGCAGCATAGAGCAGCCCGCCGAAGGAGAGCACGCGCCATGTCCCGTAGCGGTCGGCGATGGCGCCGAAAACCGGCTGACCGAGGCCCCAGAGCAGGTTCTGGATCGCCATGGCGAGGCCGAAGGTCGTCCTGTCCCAGCCTTTCTCGGCCAGCATCGGCAATTGGAAAAAGCCCATCGCCGAGCGCGGCCCGAACGCCATGCCGGCGATGATGCAGCCGCAGACGATGAGGAGCCACGGCACGGATCGTTTTGCAGGGCGGTCGGCGGGGATCGTGGTCATGGCGCGCTTCTCGATTGATGGCGCAGACTAGCCGAGCGATTGTTCAAACGGAAACGAATTGAAACGATGGATCGTTCAATTCCGCTGATTGGTCAGCGTTGCGGGAGAGGCCAACCGGGCGAGCCCGGCTGGCCGGGAAGCGGCACCTGGCCGGGCAGAGGCGGGCGCGTCGGATCGAAATAGACCGGTCGCTCGCGCCTGAATTCCCTTAGCGGAATGTTGGTCGGCGTCTGGATGCCGGGGCCTGTCTGCGCGATTGGCGGTGCCACCGTCACGCGCGGGCGGTTATAGGGGATCTGCCGGGAAGACGCGCCGGCGGGTGGCACGTCGATCATCATGCCCGGTTGCAGGTGGTTCGGCCGCAGGCCGGGATTGGCCTGCATCAGCCTCTCGACATTCACGCCGCAGGCTCGAGCGACCGCCGACAGCGTGTCGCCGCGCGAAATCGTGATCCGATCGGGACAGGCAAATGCCGGTTGGACGGCGATGGCGGGCAGCGAAAGCATTCCGGCAAGGGCGAAGCGGGCAAGGTTCATCAAAGCAATCTATGGCGCGCAGTGCCGATTTGCACCTGCCCTCCGCCTATTGTGATGGCGCGCGCGGCAGGAGACGCGGAGCGACGGGGATGGTCAGCCCTTTTGCCTCGAAGGCGCTCTTTGCCTTTTGCGTCATGTCGATCTTGGTCTTCCAGAAATCGGCCGTTGCTGTCCAGTAGTGGAGCGTGACGCCGACGGCCGCGTCGCCAAGCGTTGCGACGAAGGTTTCGGGCGCCGGTTCCTCGAGGATGCGCTTTTCATTGGCCGCAAGATCGAGCAGGACCTGGCGCGCAGTCGCGACGTCGTCGCCATAGGCGATGGTGAGCGCCAGTTCGGTGCGCCGCAGTGGATTGCGGGTGGCATTGGTGACCGGCACGTTCCAGAGCAGGCTGTTTGGCGCAAAGATGTAGAGCCCGTCCACGCCACGCAGTTCGGTGGCGAAAAGGCCGATTTCCTCGATAGTGCCGGAGATGGTCGGCGTGGTGATGAATTCGCCGACGCGGAAGGGGCGGAGGACGAGAAGCATGATGCCGGCGGCTATATTTTGCAGCGTACCTTGCAAGGCGAGGCCGATGGCAAGGCCAATGGCGCCGAGTGCGGCGATGATGCTCGTGGTCTGAACGCCGAACTGTGCCAGGACCGTGACGCCGACGAGGACCAGGATCGTATAGCGCAGCACCCTGGAGAGAAAACGCCGCAGCGTTTCGTCGAAACCCTTGACCCGCCCGAGCCCGGTATGGAGCCAGCGTTCGAAGATGCCGGCCGCGACATAGCCGATGACAAGAAGGACGAGCGCGCCGAGGAACGACAGCGAATAGGCGCCGATTAGCGCGCCTGCCTCACGCAGCGCCAATTCGGTCATGGTCAGCGCTTCGGCGGCTCGGATTTCAAGTTCGTCCATTGGTGATTCCATCCCCTCTGTCGCAGCGCATTAAGCCCTGTGCAAACGCGAAAACCAAGCCGTGCAAGGCGCTGGACAGGCGTCCCAATTCGGCCATAATCGGGGCGCGAAAGCGAAAATTCGCCGGCCTCGGAAAGGTGTCGGCGAGCCGGAGTTGGAGGAGCAAGGCCGGCGCCCGACTTTCCCGAGGAAGTCAGCCGCAATGGCATCCGCACCGCTCGCTTCAGGCATCACGTTGCGCGCCGCCCGCATCGGCGACGAGGATGCGCTGGCCGCGCTTGAGTCGCGCGTCTTCACTCACGACCGCATCTCACGCCGCTCCTTCCACAAGCTGATCGAGCGCTCGACGGCCGAGACCACCGTCGCGATCCGGGACGGCACGATCGTCGGCTATTGCATGGTGCTGTTTCGAAAGGGGAGCGGCGTCGCGCGGCTTTATTCAATCGCGGCCGACGCGCAGATGCAGGGAACCGGCCTTGGCCGAACGCTGCTCGCGGCTGCCGAACATGCCGCCTATGAGCATGGCCGGATGCTGCTGCGGCTGGAGGTGCGCGAAGACAACCCCCGCGCCATCGCGCTTTACGAGAAGAACCACTACCGCCGCATCGCGATCGTGGACAATTATTACGAGGATGGCGTCGCAGCGATCCGCATGGAAAAGCTGCTTCATGGCGAGGTTCGCTCGACCAAGGTGCCATTTTACGAACAGACCGCCGACTTCACCTGCGGGCCATGCTGCCTGATGATGGCGATGGCGCATTTCGATGCCGACTACGTGCCCGAGCCGGTGAAGGAAATCCGCCTTTGGCGCGAGGCGACGACGGTCTTCATGATGTCGGGGCCCGGCGGATGCGAGCCTTTCGGCATTGCAGTCGCGGCGCACGAGCATGGTCTCATGTCTGAAATCTTCGTTTCGCATGAAGGCCCGCTCTTCCTGCAATCGGTGCGCGACAAGGAAAAGCGGCGTGTCATGCTGCTGGCGCAGATCGATTTTCGCGCCCGCATCGCCGAATACGGCGTCGCCGTCCACGATCGCGCTTTCATGCTCGACGATATTCGCCGGGCGTTGAAACAAGGGCGCCTCGTGATGGTTCTTATCTCGGGCTTCCTGATGTTCGGCAAGAAGGTGCCGCATTGGGTCCTGGCCATCGACGACGATGGCGACCACATCTTCATCCACGACCCCTGGGTCGAGGACGAGCACGGCGAGACGGCTTCCGACGCGGCGAACGTGCCGGTGCCCTATGAGATGTTCATGCGAATGGCGCAATTCGGCCATCCCCCCTTGCGGGCCGCCGTCGTGCTCGGAGACAGACGAAAAACATGACCTGGGTCATCCTGACCGGCCGCAAGAGCGACCTCGACCAGTTCGAAACCCCCCACAAGATCATCACCAACCGGGACTACCTGACGCATCCGTCGCTGTTTCGCACGCAGCGGCCGAAGATCATCAACCTGTCCGGTTCCTACGCCTACCAGAGCCGCGGCTACTACGCCTCGCTTCTGGCGGGCTCGCGCGGCCACCGCATCATCCCGTCGGTCGAGACGATGATCGACCTTTCGGAAAAGAAGCTCTATGAGGCGTCGCTGCCCGAGTTGGAACAGGCGCTCAACCGATGCCGAAAGGAACTCGGCGGCGCCTTTCCGACGAGGGTCGGCGTCTTTCTCGGCATCGGCCCGTCGAAGGCGTGGGAGCGTTTCGCGCGCCTCCTTTTCGACTGGTTTCGCGCGCCGGCGCTGGAAGTGACCATACGCGACAATGGCGAATGGGCTTCCATCGGCCGCATTGGCTTTCTGCCGCTCGCGCGCATGAAGGACGACGAGAAAACGCGCTTCCTCGCCGCGCTCGACACCTATACCGCGCGCGAATGGCGCGACACCAAGCAGCGCACGCCGTCGCGCTATTCCTTTGCGACGCTGGTCGATCCGAAGGAGGAACTCCCGCCATCGTCCATCGCCTCGCTCAGATACTGGTCGCGCATCGCCGCCAAGATGGGCGTCGAGGTCGAACCAATCGGCAAACGCGACCTGCCGAAGCTGGCGAATTACGACGCGCTGTTCATCCGCGAGACGACGGCGATATCGAACCACACCTACCGCTTCGCCCGCCGCGCCCAGCAGGAGGGTATGCCCGTCATCGATGATCCGCTGTCGATGATCCGCTGTACCAACAAGGTCTATCTCAACGAGTTGATGGAGGCGCACAACGTTCCCGTCCCGCCGACCGTGATGATCGCCGGTGCTGCGGATCTGCAATTGGCGGCCGATATGCTCGGCTTTCCGCTCGTGCTGAAAATCCCCGACAGCGCGTTTTCCCGCGGCGTCAAGAAGGCGAACGGTTTCGAGGAATTGAAGACGCTCGCGGCCAGATGGCTGGAGGATTCCGATCTCCTGATCGCGCAGAAATATTCGCCCACCGATTATGACTGGCGGATCGGCGTCCTCGGTGGCCAGCCGCTCTTTGCCGTCCAGTATCTGATGGCCAAGAAGCACTGGCAGATCGTCAACCACGACCGGCGCGGTAAGCCCGACGAAGGCGGCTTCCGCGCCTTCACGCTGGCACAGGCACCCGCCCATGTCGTCGAGACGGCCGTGCGCGCCGCGCGCTGCGTCGGCGACGGGCTCTACGGTGTCGATCTGAAGGAAATGCCGAGCGGCGAAATCTACGTCATTGAGGTCAACGACAACCCCAATCTCGAACATGGGGTGGAAGATGCCGGCGAGAAGGACGAGGTCTGGGTGCGGCTGACAAAATGGTTCCTGAACCGCCTGGAGAAGCAGGGGCGTTAGACGAGCGCCGCTTCGATCTTGGTGAACCGCGCCAAAAAGGCATTCTGCACCAGCATGGCAGCCTGCGGCTCGAGCGCCAGTTCGCCCGCCGTAACGCCCGTCGGGCGGCCGAAGAACTTCACCGCTTCGGCCATGCCGAAGCCGGCCAGTCGCGTCGCCTCGTGATAGGCGGCGATCTGGTCGGCACGCTTGATCGCCTTCCTGATCGGCGCGGGAAGCGTCGACGGCAGGCCGAAGCGCAGATGGATCGCGACTTGGAGCCGGTGCTCGACGATGCGGTAGCTGTCGCCGATCTGCTGCTTGAAGGGCGAGATCATGTCGCCGATGACGTATTCGGGTGCGTCATGCAGCAGCGCCGCCAGTTGCCAGCGCGGCTCCAGTTCCGGCTCGATAGAGCGCAGGATGGTTTCCACGACCAGCGAATGCTGCGCGACGGAAAAAGCGTGCGCGCCATGGGTCTGGCCGTTCCAGCGCGCGACGCGGGCGAGCCCATGCGCGATGTCGCCGATCTCGATGTCGAGCGGCGAGGGGTCGAGAAGATCGAGCCTGCGGCCGGACAGCATCCGCTGCCAAGCGCGCGCGGGAGCGCCGCGCCGGTCCGGCATCAGTCTGCTGTCTTCGGTTCGGGCAGCGTGTAGCGCGCCCAGGCGGGAATCGTCAGCGTCAGCCTGGCGTCGCCAGCGAGAATGTCGTGACCGGCGTCGAGCGCATCCTTGACGCGGTCGATCCGCACGATGGCGATGCCCTTGCCTCGCGCATTCGAGCCGAGCGTGCCGACCGGACGCCCGTCGACGGTGATTTCGGTGCCGGCATCCGGCAGCGCATCGTCGCTCGCCGCGATCATCACCCGCCGCCGCGCCGTTCCGCGATGCTGCATCCGCGACACCACTTCCTGCCCGACGAAACAGCCCTTCCTGAGCCCGACGCCGCCATTCTGGTCGTAGAGAACGTCATGCGGGAAGACGTCGGAGAGATCGTAGTCCGCGCCGCTTTCGGCGATGCCGTTTTGTGCGCGCAGCGCGGTCCAGGTGGCTTCATCGGCGGTTGCGGGTGGCGTCGTCGCATAGTGCCGCAGGACGACGTCTTCGAAGCGAAGGTCGCGCACGGATGACCCGGATTGCGAAGACCTGGAATCATCGCCCCATGAAACGGCGACAAGTGCCTGATCCTGTTTGACGATCCCCACCTTGGCGCGCAGTTTGTAGATGGTCAGCCGCTTGACGAGATCGTCGGCGATGTCGGCGCGGCATTCGAGCCGCAATCCGTCATCGGACTGAAAGATCAGGAAATCGAACAGGATCTTGCCTTGCGGCGTCAACAGCGCGCCGGGCTTTGCCTCACCGGGCGCAAGCGCCGCCAGATCGGGGGTGATCAGATTTTGAAGGAAATGCTCGGCCTCCGGCCCGTCGATGGAGACGATGGCGCGGGATGTGAGGTGTACGGTCGGCATGAAGCGACTCGGAAGGCTGTTGCGTGACGCCGCTTAGGTAGGCGCAAGCGTCCCTCGCGGCAAGCAGATGCGCTCACTCGCCGCCGATGAAGAACTCCCATTCGCCATCCGGCGAGATGCCTGTGCGAAAGAAGATGTAGGTTCCATAGGCTTTCATCTCCTCATAGTCGCCGGCCGTGACGAGCTTGAAGAGTTCGACGCGCTGCGGCGGCGTCAGATCGCCGATCGGGAGCGCGACGAAATAGGGCCAGGCATAGATTTCGTCGTCCGTGCCGATATCGAGATGGACGAAGCCGGCAGCCAGGACCTCGTAGAGGATAGCCAGGATTTCGTGGCCCTCGTCGTCGCCCGAAAGGCTCTTCAGATGCTCGATCGGATCGCCGACGACGGCCGAGAGCGAAAGCTGGGTCGCATTCGGACCTGTGGAAAGCAGCGCCCGCAGCGCCTCGATATCGCCAGCCTTGCACGCCGCCATGATTGATTCCCGCATCCGGCGGACGGGCTCGGGCAGAAGCATGACGTCGTAGAGCACGCGTGGCGTTTCCTCGGCGACCTTGGCACCCGGCGTCGCCGGACGAAGCGGGTCGGGCAGGGGAACCTCGAGGTCGGGCAGGTTCGGACCGCGCTCGACGCCTGGAACGGATTCGCGGTCTGGCTGCTCTTCCGGTTCCTCCATCTGCACCTCCTGCAACTCGCTGAAGGCATGGGCCGGCACCGCCAGGATGAGACCGGCAAGACAGACGGCTGGAAGGAAACGAACGGCGCTTTTCATGGCCGCAACGCTATCACGACGATGAGGGATTTGCGCGCGGCAAAATCGTCAGTGCAGCTTCTTGTCGCCGTCGAATGCGCCGGAAAGCGCCAGCTTGCGCATCTTTTCAAGAAGGAGAACGGCGGAATCCTCGCCGGCCGTCTTGACCAGTTCGCGCAGCGCCGTCGACAGCGCCGCCTCGGCGATGATTTCCGGCTCGATGCCCGCCGAAAGTCCCTCGGCCCACGCCTCGCAATGGCTCTCGACCGCCGTCAGCCGCTTTTCCTCGCGGATGATGGCGTCGATGTCGTTGAGGCTGTAGTTCATCGGCTAACCCCCGGCGCCGAGATCATCGGCATTTGGCATTTGTCGTTGAGGACTGGTTAAGCCTTTTTACCACAGCAAAAATGTCACGCATCGAGACTTTGATTAAAAAGTTAATCGAATGCTAATTGCCGAAGCGCGCGGCCGTGTCGCGGGTCAGCTTCTCGCCTTCTTTCATGTAGCGCGAAATGGCCTCGATCGCCGATGGCGTGCAGCGCGTATAGTTGGCGTCGAATGCCTGGTAGCCGGCATTGAAGTTCGCGACGAACTTGGCGCGGCGTGCCTCATCGGGGTTCTCCGCCTCCAGAAGCCGCTCCATATGGACGAGCCACTCGTCGCTCGCCTCGCCGCAAAGATTGCGCAGAAAATGGAGCGAGCCCAACACTTCCGACAGCCGCACCAGATTGGCTTCGAAGGGCGAATCCGCCGCGCGCGCGAGCCCACCCGGTTCCGTTGCCAGGCCGGCGAGCAGGACGAGGCGGGCGATGAGGCGCATGTGCTAGCGGGGTCCGTTCCAGGTGACGAGGCCATCGTTTAATCGCTCGCCTGTCGGGCCGCAATGTGACGCGGCGATCTCGCGCGCGAATTCCAGCGTCGACGCGGTGACGTCGAGCCTTGCCATCTCGCCGGGCGTGAACCAGCCGAGGCTTTCGGCATCGTCTGCGGCGAGCGCCTCTCCGGTGGCCTCGTCTGCCTGAAACACGTCGAGTTCAAAGATCATGTCCTCACTCTCGATCTCGATCCGGCGCAGGAGCGTCAGCCTGCCTGTGACGAGCCCAGTTTCCTCCGTCAGTTCCCGGCGGGCCGCATCCTCCGCGCTTTCGCCCGTCTCGCACCGCCCGCCCGGAAAGGCATATTGGCCGCGCGCTGCGCCGCGCCCGCGTTTGACCAGCAGGAAGCGCCCCTCCCGCACAAGTGCGACGGAAGCGGCGGCGATGCGTTTCATCGGATGGCTCTCCCGTTATTCAGTCCCGTCCCCTAAATAGGGCGCATGTGTGGACGTTTCGTATTGACCCAGACGGCGGCTGAGATCGAGGCGCTGTTCGCGATCATGCCGCTCGAGGGCGGGCTGGCACCTCCCTTCAACATCGCGCCGACGCAGCCGATCCTGATGATTGCAGCCGGCTATCGCCGCGAGCCGGGCTCGAACCTGCCCGACCGCCGCGCCGAACTCGTCCGCTGGGGCCTTCTGCCGTCCTGGGTCAAGGATGTGAAGGCGTTTCCGCTGCTGATCAATGCGCGCTCGGAGACCGCCGCCGAGAAGAACGCCTTCCGCGCCGCCCTTCGCCACCGGCGCACGCTGGTGCCGGCATCGGGCTTCTATGAGTGGAAGCGTGACGGGAAGGGCAGGCCGCAGCCTTACTTTCTCAAGCCGCGCCATGGCGGCGCGCTGGCCTTCGCCGGGCTGATGGAAACCTATATCGACCCGAAGGGCAGCGAGATGGACACCGGGGCGATCCTGACGACGTCGGCCAACGAGAAGCTGGCGCCGATCCACGACCGGATGCCGGTCGTCGTTCACGAGCAGGATTTCGCCGAATGGCTCGACTGCGTCGGCAACGAACCGCGCGACGTTTCGCATCTGATGCGTCCGGCCGAGCCGGACCTGTTCGAGGCGATCCCGGTATCGGACCGCGTCAACAAGGTCGCCAATGACGACCCGGATCTTACTCACCCGGCGCTGGTCGCGCCGGAGCCTGTTGCCGGGAAAAAGCCGAGGCCGAAGGCCGGTCAGCTCGATCTTTTTTAGGCCGACTTCTTCATCGTCTGCGGCGACTTCGGCTCGGCCGTGCGCTTGCGCGGCGCGGCAAGCACGGCTGCCAGGATCGCTGCCGGGCCGATATTGCGGTAGTGCTGGGTCAGCGACATGTATTCGGCGCGCTGGCGTTCGGTCTTGGTGGCGAGGACGGGCATCTCAATCTCCTGTTCGGTTGTCCGGCGGCTACCCGCCCGAGGTGGGGATCGAATAAGACCAAAGCTTGGCCGCAAGGATGGCCGATGCGGACAATTCAGTTCAATTTGTAGCGTCATGCTTAACGCATTCTTTATGCGGCATTTTTGCCACGCGAACGGCCATTCGGCGGCCGTATTTCCGCCCTTGACGCGCCTTGATGGCAGCGCGATAAAGCAGGCCATGAAAACGCAGCTCGCCATTACCGGCATTTGCATTATCGGCTAGCAGTCTGCTGGTCTGGACGTTTTCGCCCTTCCGATCGTGAACGAGAAAACCTCCCGGCCAGCCGGTGGAGGACTGGTTCCGTGGGAAGGTTGACGCATGACTGAAGCGCCGCAACTGCGCTTGACCAATACGCTGACGAAGACGAAGGAGGTCTTCCGGCCGATCGATCCGCAAAACGTGCGGATGTATGTCTGCGGCCCCACGGTCTACGACTTCGCCCATATCGGCAATGCGCGCCCGGTCATCGTGTTCGACGTGCTGTTTCGCCTGCTGCGCCATCTCTATGGCGAGGCAAACGTCACCTATGTGCGCAACATCACCGACGTCGACGACAAGATCAACGCGCGCGCCCTGCGCGATTTTCCCGACCTGCCGCTTAACGAGGCGATCCGCAAGGTCACTGAAACGACGGCGACGCAGTTCCATGAGGATGTGAAGGCCCTCGGCTGCCTCCCGCCGACGCACGAGCCGCGCGCGACCGAATTCGTGCTGCCGCGCGCGGACGGCAAGGCCGACATGGTCGGCCTGATTCAATCTCTCATCGATCGCGGCCATGCCTATGCGGCGGAAGGGGAAATCCTCTTCGACACGGTCTCGATGGAGGATTACGGCAAGCTCTCGGGCCGCAACCTCGAAGACCAGCGCGCCGGCGCCCGCGTCGCCGTCGACATCCACAAGAAGAACCCCGGCGATTTCGTGCTCTGGAAGGCGTCGAGCGAGGCCGAGCCCGGCTGGGATGCAACCTTCACAATCGGCGGCAAACCGCTGGCGATCCGCGGCCGCCCCGGCTGGCACATCGAATGCTCGGCCATGTCGGCCGCCTATCTGGGCGAAATCTTCGACATCCACGGCGGCGGCCTCGACCTCATCTTCCCCCACCACGAAAACGAAATCGCCCAGTCCCGCTGCGCCCATGGGACCGAGGTGATGGCGAATTACTGGCTCCACAACGGTTTCTTGCAGGTCGAAGGCCGCAAGATGTCGAAGAGCGAGGGGAATTTCGTCACCATTCACGACCTGCTGCACACGGAAAAATTCGGCGGGCGGAAGTGGCCGGGCGAGGTGCTGCGATTGGCAATGCTGATGACGCATTATCGCGAGCCGATTGATTTTAGCGTGAGGCGGCTAGAGGAAGCGGAAAGCACCTTGCGCAAGTGGTTGCGGATTGCAGATCAGGCACCCGTCCAAGGCGATGTTTCGCAACCTATACTGGACACGCTTGCGGACGATATGGCCACCAGCGACGCGTTTCATGCTCTTTCGCAATTGGCGGGCAGGGGCACGGACGAGGCTGCGGCATCGCTGAAGGCCACAATCGCATTTTTGGGATTCGAGCCGGAAACGATTGATGTCGATGAAGATGCCGTGAAGCGTTTTGTCGCCAACCGCCTCGCCTTCATCCGCGACAAGAACTGGACCGAAGCCGACCGCATCCGCGACGAGCTTCTGGCACAGGGCATCCAGTTGAAGGATGGCAAGGATCCGACGACCGGGGAGCGCGTGACGACGTGGGAGGTGAAGAGGTGAGCCTGCCCAACAAACCCGTCTACACCGGCGGCTGCCAGTGCGGCGCGGTGCGCTTCCGCATCGAGGGGGCGCTGACTTCCGTCTCGATCTGCCATTGCCGCATGTGCCAGAAGGCGTTCGGCGCGTTTTACGCACCGCTTGCGACGGCGCCCGAAAACGGGCTCGTATGGACACGCGGCGAGCCCAAGCGCTACCGTTCGTCGAACCACGTTCTGCGCGGCTTTTGCGCCGAATGCGGCACGCCGCTGACCTACGAGGCGCCTGACGGCATCGCGCTCGCCATCGGCGCGTTCGACGATCCGGCCTCGGTGGCGCCGACGAAGCAATGGGGCATCGAAGCCAAGCTTCCCTATGTCGACGATCTTGCGCCGCTGTCTTCGGAGCGCACGGAGAGCGACGGCGCCGCTCCATTTCTCGCCGATCTGAAATCGTTTCAGCACCCGGATCACGATACCGAATCCTGGCCGCCGAAGGACCGGACATGACCCGCGAACGCATCTATCTCTTCGACACGACATTGCGAGACGGCCAGCAGACGCCGGGCGTCGACTTTTCCGTCGAGGACAAGATCGCGATCGCGGGAATGCTCGATGCGTTCGGCATCGACTATGTCGAGGGCGGCTATCCCGGCGCGAACCCGACCGACACGGCGTTCTTTCAGGAAAAGCGCACGTCGAAATCGACCTTCGTCGCCTTTGGAATGACCAAGCGGGCAGGGGTCTCGGCATCGAACGATCCCGGCCTCGCTGAACTTCTCCAGGCGAGGGCAGACGCGATCTGCTTCGTGGCCAAAAGCTGGGACTATCACGTCCGCATCGCGCTCGGCTGCACGAATGAAGAAAATCTCGACGCGATCCGCGCCTCCGTCGAGGCGGCGAAGGCGGCGGGCCGGGAGCCGATGGTCGATTGCGAGCACTTCTTCGACGGCTACAAGGCCAATCCGGCCTACGCAATGGCCTGTGCAAAAGCGGCATACGCCGCCGGCGCCCGCTGGGTTGTCCTATGCGACACGAATGGCGGCACGCAGCCGGCCGAGCTGCGCGAGATCGTTGCTGCGGTGATCGCTTCCGGCATTCCCGGCGACCATCTCGGCATCCACGCCCATGATGACACCGGGCAGGCGGTGGCGAACTCGCTCGCCGCCGTCGAGGCGGGCGTGCGGCAGGTGCAGGGTACGCTGAACGGCATCGGCGAGCGCTGCGGCAACGCCAATCTCGTCACCATCATCCCGACGCTCGTCCTCAAGCCGGCCTTTGCAGAGCGCTTCGAGACCGCGATCACCCCCGGAGGGCTGGAGGGCCTCGCACGGCTTTCGCGCGCCTTCGACGAACTTCTGAATCGCGCGCCGAACGCCCAGGCGCCCTATGTCGGCGCGTCGGCCTTCGCGACCAAGGCTGGCATCCACGCCTCGGCAATCCTCAAGGAGCCGCAGACCTATGAGCATGTGCCGCCCGAAACGGTCGGCAATGCGCGTAAGGTCATGGTTTCGGATCAGGGCGGGAAGTCGAATTTCATCGCCGAACTGAAGCGGCGCGGCATCGCCGTCGACAGGGCCGATCCGCGTCTCGACACGCTGGTCTCGCTGGTCAAGGAGCGCGAGGCGCAGGGCTACGCCTATGAGGGCGCGGATGCCAGCTTCGAGCTTCTGGCACGGCGCACGCTCGGCCCCGTGCCGGATCTTTTCAAGGTCGACAGCTTTCGCTGCATGGTCGAGCGCCGTTTCGACGCCAATGGCGAGTTGAAGACGGTATCGGAAGCGGTCGTGAAACTGACGGTCGACGGCGAGGCGAAGATGTCGGTCGCAGAAGGCCATGGCCCGGTCAATGCGCTCGATCTTGCCTTGCGCAAGGATCTCGGGAAATTCCAGGCGGAGATCGAGGACCTCGAGCTGGTCGACTACAAGGTGCGCATCCTCAATGGCGGCACCGAGGCAATCACCCGTGTCCTGATCGAATCGCGCGACGCGGCCGGCGCGCGCTGGTGGACGGTGGGCGTCTCCGACAACATCATCGACGCCTCGTTCCAGGCGCTGCTCGATTCGATCGTCTACAAGCTGGTGAAGGCGGGCGAAGAGGCGCGCATCGCCGCCCAGTGATTGCACCATCAACCGGATGCGATTGGTGCATCAATGATTTGCGATGGTCGCAAACGGGCGGGCGTGCGACACCGACCGCACGCTGAACCGGATGAATGCAGACTGAAATGAACGCACCCCACGCCCCGATGCAGGCCGAACAGCCTGAGCCCTTGCGCGGCTTCGCCTTCGCCGGCGCGGCCTATCTCCTGTGGGGGTTCATGCCGCTCCTGATGAAGGCGCTCGACCATGTGCCGGCGTCGGAAATCGTCGCCCATCGCGTCGTCTGGTCGCTTCCCGTAGCGGCGATCATCCTCTTCGCCATGGGGCGGACCGGGGACATCGGGCCGGCGCTGCGCTCGCCGCGCACGCTGTTGATGGCGACGCTGACGGCGGCGCTGATCTCGGTCAATTGGGGCGTCTATATCTGGGCCATCGCCGTCGACCGCACGGTCGAAACGGCGCTGGGCTACTACATCAACCCGCTGGTGACGGTGGTGATGGGCGCGGTGCTGCTGGGAGAACGGCTGTCGCGAGCCCAACTCGTCGCCGTCGGCCTGGCGGCCGTCGCCGTCGCGATCCTCACCTGGGAGGCCGGCGGTCTGCCCTGGGTGTCGCTGGTTCTTGCGCTCAGTTTCGCGGGCTATGGCTTCCTGCGCAAGACGCTGCCGATCGGACCCAGCCAGGGCTTTTTTCTCGAAGTCCTGATCCTGACCGCGCCGGCGGTGCTGTGGATCGGCTATCTGGCGACGGCCGGCACCAACAGCTTCCGGCTCGACATGCCCCTCGACATGGCGCTGCTGGTCCTGTGCGGTCCGATCACGGCCATCCCGCTGGTTCTCTACGCCTTCGGTGCGAAGCTCCTGAAGATTTCGTCGATCGGCATCATGCAGTATATCGCACCGACCATGATCGCGATCATCGCCGTCTTCGTCTTCGGCGAACCGTTCGGCACCGCGCGGCTGGTCGCCTTCGGCTTCATCTGGACGGCGCTGGCGATCTATACATGGTCGATGTTCACGCAGCGCCGGGCAAGCGCTGCCGAGGCCGTCGCGGCTACATCCGTTCGATGATCGCCGGATCGCCCTCGGCGTCGGTAGTCTGCCGGGCGGCATCGAGGATCGCCGGTACGATCCGCGCCGGCTCGGCAACCACGAGCGGCCGAACCATGTGCTGCGAGTGGATGAACCCCTCGGCCTTCATGTGATCGATCAGCGCCAGCATCGGGTTCCAGAAGCCCGCCACATTGCCGAAAACCATCGGCTTTTCATGTCTTCCGAGCTGGGCCCAGGTCATGATCTCGACGATTTCCTCGACCGTGCCGATGCCGCCGGGCAGAGCGACGAACGCATCGGAACGCTCGAACATGGCGTGCTTGCGCGCGTGCATGTCTTCGGTAAGAATCACTTCGTCGAGATGGTCGAGTCCGGCCTCGTCTCCCGCTTCCTTGCGGATCAGGAACCGGGGAATGATGCCGGTGACGTTGCCGCCCGCCTCGATCGTGCCGTTGGCGACGGCGCCCATGATGCCTTTCAGCCCGCCGCCATAGACGAGCGTGAGACCGGCTTTTGCAATGGCCTCGCCCAGCGTGCGGCCGGCTTCGAGATAGATGGGGCTGTTGCCCGGCGAGGACCCGCAATAGACGCAGATGGATCGAATCGTGCTCATGATCCCAATGGGTAGGCGCGTAATCCGTGAGGTCAAGTCTTGGCTGTGGCCTTTTTCTTGTAGCGGTGCGGGAAACCGGATAAACCGGGCTTTGCCGGCTTTGAGACCGGTTTCGGGAAGGCACGAATGGTCGCGAACTGGCTGAAAATCTTGTTGTTCGCCGCAGGCGGGTCCACCGCTGCGGCTGCAATGGTCTATTACACCGGCATCCATGATCCATGGGCGGTGGAGGAAAGTTCCGCGCCGATGGCTGCGGCCGAGCCCGACGAGCCGCAATCTACGGCCGAAACGCCGCAAGAAGAAGATGCGCCGCAGGCTGCGGAGGACGTTTCCGCAGGAGAGGCGACACCCGCCGCGCCCGATGATGTGGCGCAGGACGCACCTGAAACGCCTGGAGCGCCCGCCGAGGTCGCGGCCGTAGCGGAACCGGAACAGGCGGAGGCGAACGACGATCTCGTGGTGCCGTCCTTCGACATCGTTCGTGTCGAACCCGACGGATCGATGGTGATCGCAGGCAGCGCCGAACCGAATTCGGATCTCGAAGTCGTGTCGGGCGCCGAAATCATCGCGCGCGCCGAGGTGGGACCGTCCGGTGACTTCGCTGCCGTGCTCGACGATGCGCTGCGCCCCGGCGACTATCAGATCGTGCTGCGCTCGACCGGCCCCGGCGAGGGGCTGGTCACGACATCCCTCGAAACCGCCGTCGTTTCCGTCCCGGATACGCAGGACGGGCAGGTTCTGGCCCTCGTCGAGGAACCGGGCGCGCCTTCGCGGCTGATCACCGTCCCGGAAGTTCAGGCCGAAACCGTGGTCACGCAGGAGAAGGCCGCGATCGATGCAGTTCCAGAGTCCTCCGCCGCACCCGTCGAGGATGCGCCGGGCGACCAGTCCTCAGCAGAGATTTCAGCCGCCGCGCAGGACGCTGCCGATATGGAAGAAGAATCGGCACCGGCCGTAACGGGCGACGATGCGCCTGCCGAACCGGATGCCGATAGGGCGGCGGATGAGGCAGGCGACGAGCCGCAAATAGCCGCGCGATCTGATCCCCGGACGTCCCCGACCCAGGACAGGCCGGCAAGTCCGCGCAATTCGCTCGCAGTCGAGGCGATCGAGATCGAGGGCGGAACGGTGTTCGTGGCCGGGCGGGGTGCCGCAGGCACGACCGTGCGCGTCTATGCCAACGAGATCCTGCTCGGCGAGACGCGCGTGTCGGAAGGTGGGCGCTTCCTGATCGAAACGCAGACCGAATTGCCGGTGGGCGACTATATCGTGCGCGCCGACGTCATCGGCCCCGGCGGCGAAGTGACGGCCCGCGCAGCGGTCCCGTTCCAGCGCGAACCGGGTGAGGCGGTGGCAGCCGTCGCGCCTGCCGAGCGCGCGCCCGCCGAAGCGGGAACTGCCGAATCTGGAACTCCCGCCGCCCCGCCCGCTACCGCACGAGAGGAGGTCGCTCCTGCCGGTGATGGCGCCGGGACGGTCGTCGGCGGCGTATCGTCTTCGACCGGCAATGCCACTCCCCCGGCCTCGTCGCAGTCTCAGGCGCAAATCGGAGGCGAAGCAGCGGCCATCGAGGCTGAATCCGATGCAGATGCACCAGCTGCCGCCGCCTCCGCCGATCGGCCACCTGCCGATCCAGCCGACGAGATCGCAGCCCCGCCGGGCGCTGCGACGGCCGGCACCGGTTCGGCGCGGACTGACGACGCCATGCCGCAAGCCGCTGCAATTGCGGAAACGATGGCCGAACCGCTTCAGGCTGCCGATGGCGCAGTCATCATCCGGCGCGGCGATACGCTGTGGCGGATTTCCCGGCGCGTCTACGGGCGCGGCGTGCGCTATTCGACCATCTATCTCGCCAATCAGGAACAGATCCGCGATCCAGACATGATCTGGCCAGGTCAGGTCTTTGCCGTTCCCGACGAGACCGAGGAAGGCGAGAAGGCGGATATGAGCACGGTTTCCGACCAGATCGCCCCGGTCACCGACAGTCAGTAAATGCAAGGCCGCCTCCAGGGGCGGTCTTGCCATTTCATCGTTCATCGTATATCGACGATGAACGATGAAGACCGATCAAATCTGCAATGCGAACGAGATGGCGGCACGGCTTGGCGCTCTGGCCCACCCCGCGCGTCTTCATATTCTCAAGCATCTGTCGTCGCGACCAGCCTGCTGCTGCAAGGAGGTCGTCGAATGCCTGGACCTCGCCCAGTCGACGGTTTCGCAACATCTGAAAATTCTGGTCGAGGTGGGGCTCGTCACCTATCGCCCCGAGCGGCCGCGTTCGCGCTATGAGGTCGACCGCGAGGCTCTGGCGAGCCTGTCGCGCGGTGTCGCCGGCCTGATCGACATGTGCTGCGCCAACCATGCCGCGGCAACCCACTCTTCGCAGGACAGCAAAATTGGCATCTAAGACCGTATCGGCCGACAGCGGCTCCGTCTTCGCGACGCTGGTCAATCTGTGGCCTTATATGTGGCCCGACGACCGGCCGGACCTGAAGATGCGCGTCGTCTGGGCGACGGTTTTCCTCGTCGTCGCCAAGCTGATCCTCGTCCTCGTGCCCTATTTCTTCAAATGGGCGACGGATGCGCTGAACGGAGAGTTCGTCGCCCCCGATTACATCCCCGCCATCCTCGTCGCCCCGGTCATGCTGGTGCTGGCCTATAATGCCGTGCGCATCGTCCAACTCGGCCTCAACCAGTTGCGCGACGCGCTCTTCGCAAAGGTCGGGCAGCACGCGGTGCGCCAGCTTGCCTACAAGACCTTCGTTCACATGCACGAATTGTCGTTGCGCTTTCACTTGGAACGACGCACCGGCGGCCTGTCGAGGATCATCGAGCGCGGCACCAAGGGCATCGAATCCATTGTCCGCTTCACCATTCTCAACACGGTGCCGACGATCCTCGAATTCGCGCTGACCGCGATCATCTTCGCCGTCGCCTATGGCTGGATCTATGTCGCCATCATCGCCGTCACGGTCTGGCTCTACACCTGGTTCACGGTCAAGGCGTCGGACTGGCGCATCCAGATCCGCCGCGAGATGAACGACAGCGACACTGATGCCAACACCAAGGCGATCGATTCGCTGCTGAATTTCGAAACCGTCAAATATTTCGGCAACGAGAAGATGGAGGCCGGCCGCTTCGACAAGTCGATGGCGCGCTACGAGGATGCCGCGACCAAGACCTGGACCTCGCTCGGTTGGCTGAACTTCGGCCAGGGCGTCATCTTCGGCGTCGGCATGGCGCTGGTCATGGCGCTGTCGGCGTGGGAGGTCGCGCGCGGCACCCACACGCTCGGCGATTTCGTCTTCATCAACGCCATGCTGATGCAATTGTCCGTGCCGCTCAACTTCATCGGCTTCATCTACCGCGAAATCCGCCAGGGCCTGACCGACATCGAGAACATGTTCGATTTGCTCGACGTGCCGCAGGAGGTCACCGACAGGCCCGGCGCCAAGGCGCTGGTCATCGAGGAGGCGACCGTTCGCTTCGACGACGTGCATTTCGCCTATGATCCGGCACGGCCGATCCTGAAGGGCGTCTCGTTCGAGGTGCCCGCCGGCAGAACGGTGGCGATCGTCGGCCCGTCCGGTGCGGGCAAGTCGACCGTCTCGCGGCTTCTCTACCGCTTCTACGACATCGGCTCGGGATCGATCACCATCGACGGGCAGGACGTGCGCGACGTGACGCAGGAGAGCCTGCGCGCCGCCATCGGCATGGTCCCGCAGGACACGGTGCTCTTCAACGACACCATCGCCTACAACATCCGCTACGGCCGCGTCTCGGCAGGCGAGGACGAGGTCCGCCGCGCGGCCGAACTGGCCCAGATCGGCCCCTTCATCGAGCGCCTGCCGGACGGCTACAAGGCGATGGTCGGCGAGCGGGGGCTGAAGCTTTCGGGCGGCGAGAAGCAACGTGTCGCCATCGCGCGGACGATTCTCAAGGCCCCTCCGATCCTCATCCTCGACGAGGCGACATCCGCGCTCGACACCCAGACGGAACAGGAGATCCAGGCAGCGCTCGACCTGGTCTCGAAGGGCCGCACCACCATCGTCATCGCGCATCGCCTGTCGACCGTCATCGGCGCCGACGAGATCATCGTCCTGAAAGACGGCATGATCGCCGAGCGTGGACGCCATGCCGACCTGCTTCTGGCCAAAGGGCTCTATTCGGCGATGTGGGCACGCCAGCGCGAGGCGAGCGAGGCGGAGGAAAAGCTGCGCAAGGCGCGCGAGGAGGATGAGCTTGGCGTTGTCGTTCGCCGCCGCACCCCAGAAGTGAGCGAGGAACAGCCGGCGGAGTGATGCGTTGCGGGTTGGGGGATGTTCGGCTAATCAGGTCGCACTCCCCAATCAGATCAGAGCAGCGATTTTCATGAGCCTTGTCGACACGATCAAGAACACTTTCGTCCCGATCAATCGGGAGGGCTATCCCTTCATTGCGATCTTTGCGGGCGTGACGCTGCTGCTTGGCATTTTCTCGACCACGCTCTTCTGGATCGGGCTGATCTTGACGGCCTGGTGTACCTACTTCTTCCGCGATCCCGAGCGCGTGACGCCGGTCGACGACAAGCTCGTCGTCAGTCCCGCTGACGGCATGGTCTCGGCCGTCGGCCCGGCCGTTCCGCCGCGGGAACTGGGGCTTGGCGCAGAGGAAATGACTCGCATCTCGGTCTTCATGAACGTCTTCAACTGCCATGTGAACCGCGCGCCCGTGCGCGGCCGGATTTCGAAGATCGAGTATCGCCCCGGCAAGTTCGTCAATGCCGAACTCGACAAGGCGAGCAGCGAGAACGAGCGCAACGGCCTCGTCATCGAAAGCCCGAATGGGCAGGTGGGCGTGGTGCAGGTGGCGGGTCTCGTCGCGCGCCGCATCGTCTGCTGGGCGGACGCCGACAGCGACATCGGCATCGGCGAGCGCTTCGGCATCATCCGCTTCGGCTCGCGTCTGGATGTCTACCTGCCGCGCAAGGCCGTCACCCGCGTCCATGTCGGCCAGTCGGCGGTGGCGGGCGAGACGATCATCGCCGAGTTCGACGCCTCGATCACTCCGCCGCTGGTGCGTGTCTCGTGAAGGGACCGTTTGCCCCATACGATCCCAATGGACGCCGCCGCAGCCCGCGCCTGCGCGAGATTCCGCTGCGCCTGATCCTGCCGAACCTCGTCACCGTTCTGGCGATCTGCGCCGGCCTGTCCGGCATCCGCCTCGCTTTCGAGGGCCGGTTCGAGATCGCGGTGGCGATGGTCTTGGTCGCCGCTTTCCTCGACGCGCTCGACGGTCGTCTGGCCCGCATGTTGAAGGCGAGTTCTTCTTTCGGTGCGCAGATGGATTCGCTCGCCGACATCATGAATTTCGGCGTGGCCCCCGCACTGGTGCTCTATGCCTATGTGCTCGACAGTGCCGGCGCCGTCGGCTGGACGGCGGCGCTCGTCTTCGCCATCGCCTGCTGCCTGCGCCTCGCGCGCTTCAACGTCATGCTCGACGATCCGGATCGACCCGCCTGGCAGAACGACTATTTCGTCGGCGTGCCGGCTCCCGCAGGTGCGCTTCTGGTTCTGATGCCGGTCTATCTCGGCCTGATCGGCGTGCCGGTGAATCAGACCTTCGGTTTCGTTTCCGCGGCATTCACCGTCGGCGTCGCGCTGCTTCTGGTCAGCCAGTTGCCGGTCTATTCGGGCAAGTCGAGCGGGATGCGGGTGCGGCGCGATCTGGTTCTGCCGCTGATGCTGGCGATCGTCGGCTATGTAGCGCTTTTGTTCAGCTATACCTGGACGACGCTGGCGCTGACGGCGGCAGCCTATTTCGCAATGCTGCCCTTCAGCGTACGCGCCTATGCCCGCCGCGCCGAACGTGCCGTCCGCGAGGCGCAACCCGCACAAACGGACGATTCAAGCGGCGCTGCTTAGACCGAGTTCTTCCTCGCAGATCGCCACCAGCCTGGCATGGTCGATCCGTCCGTTCGTGGTCGTCGGCATCGAGCGAATGGGGATCAGCTTCGATGGAAGGACCGCATCGTCGAAACCGTGCCGCTTCCATTGCCGGGCCAGAACGGCGCGGTCTGCATCGGGATGGGTGGTGACGAGAACGATCTGGTCATCGCCCGTAGTGCCTCTCAGCGCGACGGCGGCATGAATCGAATTCGGCCATATGGCCTCCGCAGCCTCCTCGACCAGCGCAAGCGAGACGGTCGTGCCGCCTATGACGGCAAGTCGGCCTGCACGTCCAAGCGTGGTCAGATAGCCTTCGCGATCGACCGAGACGATATCGCCCGTGTCGAACCAGCCATCCGTCGCCATGGCTTCATCCGCAGAAAGATAGCGAATTGCAATGTTCGGGCCGGCGATCTTCAGTCTGCCGCCCAACTCGAAGCCGTCGATCGGCTCGATGCGCATCCGCATCCCCGGCAACAGGCGACCGACCGTGCCCGCCCGGCCATGAGTGATCGAGTTGACTGCAACGACGGGCGATGCCTCGGTCAGCCCATAGCCTTCCATGATCGTCTTGCCGAAACGGTCGGCCCAAAGCTGGCGGGTGGCCGCGCGCAGGCGCTCGCCGCCGGAGACGATCAGGCGCAAACTGTCGAAATCATTGGTCTGTGCCGCTTTTGCATAGGCCGCGAGCAGGGCATCGGTGGCGAACAGGATTGTCGGATGCCGGGTTCCCGCAACCTGCGGGATCTGGCGCGTGTGCAGCGGCGAGGGATAGGCGAGCGCGCGCACGCCCTTCATCAACGGCAGTATAAGGCCGACCGTCAGTCCGAGCGCCGTATGGAGCGGCAGCACTGAGAGGATCGTGTCGCTGCGCGAAAGCACCAGCCGGGCCTCGATCTGCGCGGCATTGGCGATCAGATTGGCGTGGCTGAGGACGACGCCGCGCTGGCCGTTCGCCGTCTGCTTGAAGAGCACGACCGCGGCATCGTCCGCCTGGCGGGGCAGGCGTCGCGCGCGCCAGGCGATCCAGCCCAGAACCCGCTCGGACATCGTCACCGAGCTTTCCAGATCCTCGACATAGACGATGCGCCCGCCGGCAGCCGCGATGGCTTCGATGTCGCCGGCCAGCCGTGCTTTCTCGACATGGGCGCGCGATGTGACGACGATTCGGATCGTGCCGTCGCGCACGAGGTCGACCGGACCGACGCCCGCACCCATCATCGCGACCACCCGACCGGCGGACTGGAGCGCGAGGAACGTCGCGATGCTCTGCGCTGCGTTGGGCAGGAGAAGTCCGACAATGTCGCCGCTGGTGCCGATCTCGACAAGCTTGCCCGACAGGATTCTCGCTTTGGCGAACAGCGCGCGATAGACGAGTTTTTCGCCGGCGACATCCTCGGCGATCACGCGGCCGGGACCGTAGAGGAGCGCTGCGCTGCGCACTGCATGGAAAATGGTCTTCGGCCGCCCCTGGCTGAAGAAGCGTGCTTCCGCGACGCGGTCGAACAGGGCGTTCGACGTGGTGATGCCGACCGGCCCGGCGTCCTCGACCAGTTCGCCGATGGTGCGGGCCGGGAGTGCCATGATGCGCAGTTTCGGCAGAAGCTGGCGCGGCGTCTTGGCGGCGGGCTCGTAGGCGCCAGGCAGATGGCTCGATCCGCGAATATAGATCGGCACGACTTTGGCGTCGGCCGAAACCGCGATCTTGGCGACTGCCCGGTAGAGCCGGAAGCTCTTGACGTCCGGTTCGGCGTCGAAGGGAAAATAGACGGCGAGCCGGCCATTTCCCTTGAGGCGGCGGGTCAGCCGGCGATTGACGAAGACATGCTGCGCCTTGAAGGCGATCGTGCGCGCAAGTTCGCGCCATGGTTCGAGCCACATCGCACGCGACGACGCCTCGTCGAGGATATGCAGCGTGTCGTTGGGCAGGACCGACAGCATCAAGGCCGGGTCGAGGCGCGACTGGTGCGATATCGCGTAGATGACCGGGCCCGGCGTCTGCGCCGCGCGCAATGACGAATCATCGATCCGGAAGACAAGCTTCAGCGGCGCGTAAAGCAGCGCCTGGTGTATCGATATCCCCTGCCGATGCGACAGCCAGAGCGCAAATGCCGCCCATAGCGCCAGGACACCGGCGATGATCAAAACGGTCTGGAGCATTGCCGCACCTCCAACCTCTCGAGGCCAAGCGGCTCTTGTCGGCCGTTGGCGCGGAGGGTAGCCGAATGGCAGTCCACGTCAATCCGGATGCCGGCCCGCTTGTTCCGCTGGCAGCCTGACCGATGGGCAGTTAGCATTGAGAACATATTGGGAGATAGTCATGGATTCGACGGAACTGAAGACCTTGCAGGCGCCGCTCAAGGCCCGCTACAAGGACGATGCCAAGGCTGCCATCGTCACGCTGAAGGCCAGAGGCACGCTCGACGACCAGTCGATCGCCTGCAAGGTGGACACGGGGAGGGCGCTCGAAATGGCCGGCCTTCATCCCGCGACCGGCGGCTCGGGCGCCGAATTGTGCTCCGGCGACATGCTGCTCGAAGCACTCGTCGCCTGCGCCGGCGTCACGCTGAAGGCCGTCGCGACCGCACTCGAATTCCGGCTCGGCGATGCGAGGGTCGAAGCCGAAGGCGATCTCGATTTTCGCGGCACGCTCGGCGTTGCGAAGGACGCGCCGGTCGGCTTCCAGTCGATCCGTCTCAATTTCCATCTCGATACCGATGAACCGCAGGAGCGCATCGACGCGCTGTTGAAGCTGACCGAGCGCTACTGCGTCGTCTTCCAGACCATCAACACGAAACCGGAACTGACTGTCACCGCAGCCTAATCGAGGAAGCGGTTCTCGCGCACGGAGAACAGCCGCCCTGTCTCGCTGATCTTTGGTGAAACCGTCGCCGCGATCCGCGCGGCGATCTCGGAGGGGTGCGGGATGCTCGTCGGGTCCTCGCCGGGCATGGCGAGCGCGCGATGCGCGGTGCGCGTCGGGCCGGGGTCGACGAGATTGACGCGCAGCGCCGAGTTCTGCGTCTCCAGCGCCCAGCTTCGCACCATCGCCTCGACGGCGGCCTTGGACGCTGCGAACGGGCCCCAATAGGCGCGCGGATGCACCGCGAGGTCGGATGTCATCGCGATGGCACGGCCGGCATCGGATTTTCTCAGGAGCGGATCGACCGAACGGATGAGCCGCCATGTGCCGGTGACGTTCGTCGCCATCACCTTGTCGAACACCTTCGCCTCGACATGGCCGATCGGCGCGATGATGCCGAGAATGCCCGCATTGGCGACGAGGATGTCGAGTTTGCCCCAGCGATCGAAGATCGCGCCGCCGAGCCGGTCGATGCCGGACATGTCCATCAGGTCGAGCGGGACGAGCGTCGCCTGTCCGCCGGCCGCCTGGATTTCGTTGTCGAGTTCTTCGAGCCCGCCCACCGTGCGGGCGACCGCGATCACATGCGCGCCGGCCGCCGCCAGTTCCTTGGCGACATGATAGCCAATGCCGCGCGAGGCGCCGGTCACGAGCGCGACGCGCCCTTGAAGGTCGAGCTTTTCCGTCATTTTGTCCGTCTGTTATTGCCCGTTGTTCGCAAGCAGCGAGAGCGTGCGAACATTGTCGACGCCGTCGAGATCGGTCAGGCGCGTCGGGTATTGCGTGGTAAAGCAGGCGTCGCAGAATTGCGGCTGCTCGTTGTCGCGGGCAGGCTCGCCCACCGCGCGGTAAAGCCCGTCGATCGACAGGAAGCCGAGCGAATCGACCCGGATGAACTCAGCCATTTCCTCCACCGACATGCGGCTGGCGAGGAGCTTGGCCGTTTCCGGCGTGTCGACGCCGTAGAAGCAGGAGGCGCGCGTCGGTGGCGAGGCGATGCGCATGTGGACCTCGCGCGCGCCCGCATCGCGCACCATCTGCACGATTTTCTGGCTGGTCGTCCCGCGCACGATGGAATCGTCGACCAGCACGACGCGCTTGCCCTCGATCATGCGCCGGTTGGCATTGTGCTTCAGCTTGACGCCCATGTGGCGGATCGAGTCGGATGGCTGGATGAAGGTGCGGCCGACATAGTGGTTGCGGATGATGCCGAGCTCGAAGGGAAGCTTGGCCTCCTGCGCGAAGCCGATGGCGGCCGGCGTACCCGAATCGGGCACAGGCACGACGATATCGGCCTCGACCGGGCTTTCGCGCGCCAGTTCCGCGCCGATCTGCTTGCGCACGTCATAGACGTTGCGCCCCTCGACCGAGGAATCCGGCCGGGCGAAATAGACATATTCGAAGACGCAGAAGCGCGGCTTTACCTGTTCGAACGGGAAGAAACTTTCGAGCCCCTTGGTCGTCACGACGACCATCTCGCCGGGCTTGAGGTCGCGGACGAAACGCGCTCCCATGATGTCGAGCGCGCAGGTCTCCGACGCGAAGATATAGGCGCCGTCGAGGTCCCCGAGCACGAGAGGGCGGATGCCGAGCGGGTCGCGGCAACCGATCATCTTCTTCGAGGTCAGCGCGACCAGCGAGAAGGCGCCTTCGAGCTGGCGCGCCGCTTCGATGAAGCGCGCATTGGTATCGCGTTCCTTCGAGGTCGCGATCAGGTGCAGGATGGTTTCGGTGTCGGAGGTCGACGAGAAGATCGAGCCTTCCTTTTGTAGCCGGCGCTGCACGGTCATCGCATTGGTGATGTTGCCATTATGCGCGACGGCAAGCCCGCCATCGGCGAGTTCGGCGAAGAAGGGCTGCACGTTGCGCAGGCCCGAGCCGCCGGTCGTCGCATAGCGCGTATGGCCGATGGCGCGCGAGCCTTGCAGGCGGTCGATCACCGACTGCTTGGTGAAGGTGTCGCCGATCAGCCCGATATGGCGTTCGACATGGAACTGCGAGCCGTCATAGGAGACGATGCCCGCGGCTTCCTGCCCGCGATGCTGGAGCGCGTGCAGACCGAGCGTCACGATGGCCGACGCGTCCTGACGGCCGAAAATGCCGAAGACGCCGCATTCGTCGTGAAAGCGGTCGTCGCCCCCGGAGGAGAACGGGGTATCGTCTGCGTCTGCCATGGCGTCTCGCCTTTCAGAACGAAGGGAAGCGGCGCCAAAAGGCGCCGCGCGATCATCTAGTTGCCGGCCGGCGGCGGAGCCTCGTCGTCGCTCGAGCCGAGCCGGTCGATCAGCGAATTTTCGGGATCGTCCGGCAACACGCCCTCGAGCCAGGTGCCGATGCCTTCGAGCAGCGGCCGCGACTTGGCCTCGGCGACCCAGCCCGGCTGGTTGGAGCCAACGAGCCACGAGAAGAACAGGAAAGCGACGGCGACGACGAGAATACCACGCGCCGCGCCATAGACGAAGCCGAGCGTGCGGTCGAGCGCGCCGACGCGGCTGTCGATGATGAAATCCGCCACCTTCATCGTGATCACGGTGACGATGATCAGCGCGATGAAAAAGACGATGGCCGCTGCGGCGAACAGCGCGAGCTGCGCATTGTCGATATAGGGCGCGACATAGGGCACCAGGATCGGATGGAAGTAGAATGCCGCCGCCGCAGCCGCCACCCAGGACGCGATTGACAGCACTTCGCGCGAGAAGCCGCGGACCATGGCGAGCATCGCCGAAACGAGGGTGAAGCCGACGAGAATTCCGTCCAGCAGCGTAATCGGCATTGAAGCTCCGTTCACCTTCCGGCGGCTCTGCCTGCCGGCTCGTTCCTAATCCTGGCCGTCGTCCTGCGGCTTGCGCCTGCCGGCGATGCGCACGACGAGATCGGCGAGCTGCGAAAGTTGCGTGAAACGCCCGTCCGCTCCCTTGCTCGCCTCTTCGCTCGTCTGCGGCATGACTGCCTGAGCAAAGCCCAGCTTTTCGGCTTCCTTGAGGCGCTGCTGCGCGTGCGCGACAGGCCGGATCGCCCCCGAAAGGCTGATTTCGCCGAAATAGACGCAATCGGCAGGCAGGGCAAGTCCGGTGAGCGATGAAACGAGCGCGGCGGCAACCGCGAGGTCGGCCGCCGGCTCCGTAATGCGATAGCCGCCCGCGACGTTGAGATAGACGTCATGCTGGGCAAACCTGACGCCGCAATGCGCTTCCAGCACCGCGAGGATCATCGACAGGCGCGAATTGTCCCACCCTACCACGGCCCGGCGCGGCGTGCCGAGCGGCGAGGGGGCGACGAGCGCCTGGATTTCCACCAGAACCGGCCGCGTTCCCTCGATGCCGGCAAAGACGGCGGCGCCCGGCGCCTTGGTCGAGCGCTCGCCGAGAAACAATTCGGACGGGTTGGAAACCTCGCGCAGTCCCTTGTCGGACATCTCGAAGACGCCGATCTCGTCGGTCGGACCGAAACGGTTCTTCACGGTGCGCAGGATGCGGTAGTGGTGTCCGCCTTCGCCTTCGAAATAGAGGACGCCGTCGACCATGTGCTCGACGACGCGCGGCCCAGCGATCTGGCCATCCTTGGTGACGTGACCGACCAGCACGATCGCGCAACCTGTCGACTTGGCGTAGCGGATCATCGCCTGTGCCGCTGCGCGCACCTGCGTCACCGTGCCGGGCGCCGAATCGGCAAGGTCGGTCCACAATGTCTGGATCGAATCGAGAATGACGAGGTCGGGCCGTTTGCCTTCGGAGATCGTCGCGAGAATGTCCTCGACATTGGTTTCGGCGGCAAGTTCGACGCTGGTGTCGGCCGCGTGAAGCCGTTGCGCGCGCAGCCGGATCTGCGCCACCGCCTCTTCGCCCGAGACATAGACGATGCGATGGCCCCGACGCGCGAGCGCAGCCGCGGCCTGCGTCAGAAGCGTCGACTTGCCGATGCCCGGATCGCCACCGACGAGCAGCGCCGACCCACGCACGAACCCGCCACCCGTCGCCCGGTCGAGTTCGTCGATGCCGGTCGAAATGCGCGGCGCTTCCTCGATCTCGCCCGAAAGCGTCGTCAGCGCGACGATCCGGCCCTTGCGCGAGGAGCGCAGCGAGCCCGGTCCCGCGCCGATGCCTGAATTGGAACCTTCCTCGACGAGTGTGTTCCACTCGCCGCACGCATCGCACTTGCCTGCCCAGCGCGTATGGACGGTGCCGCAATTCTGGCAGATGAACTGGGTGCGGGATTTAGCCATGCGTACGGGCTCCATGCACCACCCGCCGCAAATACCGCCCTCCAAGCGACGTCAGCAATTCATATGCAATCGTCCCGGCCGCACTTGCCGCATAGTCGATCGAAACATTCGGCCCGAAAAGCTCGATCCAGTCGCCATGCCCGACTGCGCCGGGGCCGAGATCTGTCACGTCGAACAGGGTCAAATCCATCGTCACCCGCCCCAGGATCGGCACGCGCCGCCCGGCGATGAAGCCCTGACCGCCGGATGGCCGCGCATCGCGCAGTGGCACCCCCGAACCGGACAGCGCGCGATGCAGCCCGTCCGCATAACCGACCGCTGCAACCGCAATGATCGTATCGCGCGTCAGCGTCACCGCACCGCCATAGCTGACCGTCTCGCCGGCTTTCGCCTCGCGCACCTGCACGATCCGCGCCTCGACGCTGGCGACAGGCTGCATCGGGTTCGCGAGTCCTGCCTGCGGTGCGCCGCCATAAAGCGCGATGCCGGGCCGCACGATATCGAAGGCGTAATCGCGCGAAAGAAACGTGCCGGCGGAATTGGCAAGGCTTGATGCAACACCTTTGAAAAGTCGCTCAACCGACTGGAATGACTCAAGCTGTTGCGCGTTGGCCGGTGATGCGGGATCGTCGGCCGATGACAGATGGCTCATCACCAGACGGGGAGTCAGCGCCCGCGTCAGCTTGTTCTCGTGGAAAAACCGGGTGACCTGGTGGCCGGTCAGGCCAAGCCGGTTCATGCCGGTGTCGACATGCAGCGCGCAAGGGCGCGGCTCGGCCGGCGCGTCCCAGCCATAGGCTTCCCAAAGTGAAACATCCGCCTCGTCGTTGAGGACCGGGATCAGCCGCGCCTCGCGATAGGCTTGCGCCGCGTGCGGCTCGAACAGGCCGGCGAGGACGTAGATGTCGGCCTCCGGCAGGAGCTTGCGCAGCGCCATCCCTTCCTGTGGCAGCGCAACGAAAAAGACGCGGCAACCCTCGGCCCAGAGCACCGGCGCGACCACGTCGATGCCGAGCCCATAGGCGTTAGCCTTGACGATTCCGGCAACACGCGCAGGCCGTGCCTTCGCTGCGAGAAGGCGGTAGTTCGCCGCCAGAGCCTCGACGTCGATCGATAGCCGGCCGCCGCAGATGCGCGGATCGATCTCGGACGGGTTCGCTGCGAAGAACGCCAACTATTCGAACCGCTCGGGCAGGTGATGCTCCTCGGCGAGGTCGGCAAAGCGGGTGAATTCGCCGACGAAGGAGAGCGAGACGGTGCCTGTCGGGCCGTGACGCTGCTTGGCGATGATCACTTCGGCCTTGCCGCGAACCTCGTTCAGCTTCGTCTCCCATTCCTGATGCTCGAGCGTGTTGCGCTCGGGCTCCTTGTTCTTGAGGTAATATTCGTCGCGATAGACGAACAGCACCACGTCCGCATCCTGCTCGATCGAGCCCGATTCGCGAAGGTCGGAAAGCTGGGGCCGCTTGTCGTCGCGGCTTTCGACCTGACGCGAGAGCTGGGAAAGCGCGATGATCGGGACGTTGAGTTCCTTGGCCAGAGACTTCAGCCCGGTCGTGATCTCGGTGATTTCCTGCACGCGGTTCTGCGCCGACGCCTTCGACGAGCCCTGCATGAGTTGGACATAGTCGATGACGAGCACGTCGAGCCCGCGCTGGCGCTTCAGTCGCCGGGCGCGTGCGGAAAGCTGGGCGATCGAGATGCCGCCGGTCGCGTCGATGAAGAGAGGGATTTTTTGGAGCGTCTGCGTGCAGCCGACGAGCTTCTCGAAATCCGCTTCGGTCAGGTCGCCGCGCCGGATTTTGGAAGAGGGCACCTCGGCCTGCTCGGAAATGATACGCGTCGCAAGCTGCTCGGCCGACATTTCGAGCGAGAAGAAGCCGATCACGCCACCATTCTTCGCCTTGAACGAACCGTCCGCCTGCGGCTCAGGCTCATAGGCATGGGCGATGTTGAAGGCGATGTTGGTGGCGAGCGACGTCTTGCCCATACCGGGACGACCGGCGAGGATGATCAGGTCCGACGGTTGAAGCCCGCCCATCTTCGAATCCAGGTCGCGCAGTCCGGTCGAGACGCCCGACAGATGTCCGTCGCGCTGGTAGGCGGCGGCGGCCATGTCGATCGCGGTCTTGACCGCATCGGAAAAGCTTTCAAAGCCGCCATCGTAGCGTCCGGTTTCCGCCAGTTCGAACAGGCGCCGCTCTGCATCCTCGATCTGCGCGGCCGGCGACATGTCGACCGGCGCGTCATAGGCGATGTTGACCATGTCCTCGCCGACCGTGATCAGCGCGCGGCGCGTGGCAAGGTCGTAGATCGCGCGGCCGTAGTCTGCGGCGTTGATGACGTTGACGGCTTCGGCGGCCAGCCGCGCCAGATAGTGCGAGACGGTCATCTCGCCGACCTTCTCCTCGGCCGGCAGGAAAGTCTTCAACGTCACCGGATTGGCCATCTTGCCCATTCGGATCAGTTCACCCGCGACCTCGAAGATCTTGCGGTGCAGCGGCTCGTGGAAATGCTGCGCCTTCAGGAAGTCCGAGACCCGGTAAAAGGCATCGTTGTTGACGAGGATCGCGCCGAGCAGCGCCTGTTCCGCCTCGATATTGTTCGGGGCTTCGCGATAGAGCGGGGTCTCGACGGCTGCGAGTTTACGGGCGGCTTCGGCCATTCCATGTCCATCTGTCGGATGCGCCGGACGGGACGAGAAACGTGAATCGCGGCTGGGTGAAGAGTGTCTAGCGCGACTGCCCGAGCGGACCAACGGCGAATCGCAAGATCAACATTACTTCACAGCCATGATGCGGCAAAACATGATCGGTGATTGACTCGTGCAAGCCTGCAACACGCAACCAAAGTCTCAGGCTTTCCGGCGTCGGCGCTGCTTCGGGCGGGTGGGTTCGTGCGCCAGCAAGCGCTCGACCTCGACCATATAATCGCGGGTCAGCGGCAGCGTGTCGTTGCGCCTGGCGAGCTGGATCTGGAATACCATCAGATCCTGCCAACGGAACGCACCCTCGGACGCGGCAAGGTAGAATTCCCACATCCGGCAGAAGCGCTCGTCATAGAGCGCCTTGGCGCGCTCCCTGTTGGCGGCGAACCGCTCCCGCCAGTGCCGGATGGTCTCGGCATAATGGAGCCGCAGGATTTCGACGTCCGTCACCATCAGCCCCGAGCGCTCGATCGAGGGCAGAACCTCAGATAGTGCCGGGATATAGCCGCCGGGAAAGATGTGTTTGCGGATGAAGGGTGCCGTTGCTGCCGGCGGGCCGGACCGGCCGATCGCGTGCAGCACCATCACGCCGTCGGGTTTCAAGAGCTTTGCGCAGGTGTCAAAGAACGCGCGGTAATGATTGACGCCGACATGTTCGAACATGCCGACGGAGACGATCCGGTCAAACCTCTCCTGAAGGCTGCGATAGTCGCGGATTTCGAAATGGACGTGACGGTCGAGCCCGAGCCGGTGCGCGCGATCGGTCGCTACCTTGTGCTGCTCGTCCGACAGCGTGACGCCGAGGACGTTCGCCTCGAATTCCTGTGCCAGATAGATGCCGAGCCCGCCCCAGCCCGAACCGATGTCGAGCACGCTCAGGCCCGGCCGCATGGCGAGCTTGGCCGCCAGATGCCGCTTCTTGGCAAGCTGCGCCTCGTCGAGCGTCATGTCCGGCCGCTCGAAATAGGCGCAGGAATACTGCATGTCCGCGTCGAGGAAGAGCCGGTAGAGCTCGCCCGACAGATCGTAGTGATGCCTGACATTGGCCCGTGAGCGCGGGGCCGGGTTCCACTGGTGGAGGCGCTTGGCCAGTCGCCGCCCCGTCCCTGCCGCCTTCAGCGTCGCGAGCTTGGTATAGGCGACGTCGAGATTGGCGTAGGAAAGCCGCACGAAGTCTAGAAGGTCGCCTTCGACGAAATCGAGGTCGCCGGCCATGTAGGCTTCGGGCACGGCAAGCGACGGGTTGAGGGAGATGGCGCGTTCCGCAAGACGCGTGCGGATCGCGATCTGGATCGGCGTTCCCGAGCCGTCACCGAACCGGTGTTGCTCGCCACGCGCATCCGTTACGAGCAGGTTTCCGGTTCTGACGAGCCGGCGCCCGAGACGTTTCAGCAACCAGAACATCGCAGGACCAAGAGGTTCGACACGATTTTTCTACCGTAAGGGAAGAATGGTCGAATTTGAAGTCCGCGAATCGGTCCAGAAACGCGAAACGCCCGAACCAGGGGTCCGGGCGTTCCTGAATTCCGCGAGAAATGCGGGAGCTTAGCGCTCCTCGCCCTCGTTGCCGGCAGCTTCTTCGCCGTCGTCTTCGTAATCCGCTTCCGGATCGAAAAAGGCGTCGGGGCGGGCGTTCTCGTTGATGTCGTCGCCATAGATGGCTTCGGCCGAATCGAGCGTCTCGCCGCGGGCCTGACGCTCGGCCTCATCGGCGGAACGCGCGATGTTGAGCGTGATCGTCACTTCGACTTCCGGGTGGAGCGCGATGGCGACGTTGGTCAGGCCGATGGTCTTGATCGGCTGGTTCAACTCGACCTGGTTGCGGCCCACCGAGAAGCCCTCGGCGGTCACGATCTCCGAGATGTCGCGCGTCGAGACCGAACCGTAGAGCTGGCCGGTTTCGCCAGCCGAACGAACGACCACGAAGGTCTTGCCGTCGAGCTGGTCGGCGATCTTCTGGGCTTCGTTCTTGCGCTCCAGGTTGCGGGCTTCGAGCTGGGCGCGCTGGCCTTCGAACTTCTTCTTGTTGGCTTCGTTGGCGCGCAGCGCCTTGCCCTGCGGCAGAAGGAAGTTGCGGGCGAACCCGGCCTTCACCTTCACGGTCTCGCCCATCTGGCCGAGCTTGGAAATGCGTTCAAGCAGGATGACGTCCATGTCACTGTCCTTGTCTTCGCGCCGGTCGTCCGGCGGGCAGGAACAGGAAGGAAGAGCCGCGAGCGGCATCTTCGGGCGCTGTCCTGCCGGTTGGCAGTTAGGAGCGGCTGGCTCCAACTCGGAAATTCTCGTCTCGCGTCATGCCGAACATGACGGGAGGGGTGTCGGAGGCGGCAGGCCGCCTCCGACGAAGATGCTTACTTCACCACGTAGGGCAGGAGGCCCAGGAAGCGGGCGCGCTTGATCGCCTTGGCGAGTTCGCGCTGCTTCTTCTGGCTGACGGCCGTGATGCGGGACGGAACGATCTTGCCGCGCTCGGAAATGTAGCGTTGCAGGAGCTTGACGTCCTTGTAGTCGATCTTCGGCGCGTTGGCGCCGGAGAACGGACAGGTCTTGCGGCGGCGGTGGAACGGCCGGCGCGTCGGGATCTGGTTGATGTCGACCATTATGCGCCAGCTCCTTCAGCCTGGTTTTCGCGCGGACGGCGCGGGCCGCGATCGTCGCGGTCGCCCCCACGATCACTGCGCGGGCCACGGTCGCGGTCGCCGCCGAAACGGTCGCCGCGCGGACCGCGGTCGCCGCGATCGCCACGGTCGTCGCGCTTCTGCATCATCGCGGACGGGCCTTCCTCATGTGCCTCGACCTTGATGGTCATGAAGCGCAGGACGTCTTCCGACAGGCCCATCTGGCGTTCCATCTCCTGGATGGCGGCCGCCGGGGCGGTGATGTCCATCAGGGTGTAGTACGCCTTGCGGTTCTTGTTGATGCGGTAGGTGAGGGACTTGAGTCCCCAGTTCTCGATCCGGCCGACCGAACCTTCATGCGCTTCGATGACACCCTTGTACTGTTCGACGAGGGCATCGACCTGCTGCGCGGAGAGATCCTGGCGGGCAAGAAATACGTGTTCGTAAAGTGCCATGTATCCTTAGCCTTTCTTCGTTTCCCTGCGCGGCGCCAGCGGCTAAAGCCTCATCAACTTCTCTCACCCGCGAGGCGGGAAGAAAGGCTGTGGTCGAGACGGTCGAGAGCGGAGACACGGGAGGCCGAAGGCACCTGGCCTTCATTCATGTGCAATTTTCATCGAGAAACGCGCATGGCCCTCCGTTCAGCCCCCAGCTAGGACCGGCAGAGTGCGGCTCATATACACCATCTTCGCCGCGATGCAATGCTCAGGCACCGACGAGAGGCGATTTGCCCGCCAGCCTTGACTTTCCGGCCCCGCCTGCGCCACACGCTTTGCCACGTAGACGGACCGGACGACCAGAGGAGACGCGCCGTGGCGATTGCATTCACCTTTCCCGGACAGGGCAGCCAGTCGGTCGGCATGGGCAAGGACCTTGGCGACGCCTTTCCCGAGGCACGCGCGGTCTTCGACGAGGTCGATGCGGCGCTCGGTGAAAAGTTCTCCACCCTCATGTGGGAAGGGCCGGAGGAAAAGCTGACCCTGACCGCCAACGCCCAGCCGGCGCTGATGGCTGTGTCGATGGCGGCCATCCGCGCCATGGAAGCGCGCGGCTTCGACATGAAGTCGAAGGTCGCCTATGTCGCCGGCCATTCGCTCGGTGAATATTCGGCGCTGTGCGCGGCCGGCATGTTCTCGGTCGCAGACACCGCCCGCCTCTTGCGCACGCGCGGCAATGCCATGCAGGCGGCCGTGCCGGTCGGCGAGGGCGCCATGGCGGCGATCATCGGGCTGGAACAGGATGTCGTGCAGGCGGCCTGCGAGGAAGCCGGTTCAAAGGGCATCTGCCAGATCGCCAACGACAATGGCGGCGGCCAGTTCGTCATTTCCGGCTCGAAGGAAGCCGTCACCGAAGCCGCGCGCATCGCCACCGAAAAAGGCGCCAAGCGTGCGCTGATGCTGCCCGTTTCCGCCCCGTTCCACTCGGCCCTGATGTCGCCTGCCGCTGATGCGATGCGCGTCGCACTCGGCACGGTGGAGAAGAAGGCGCCCGTCGTGCCGGTCCTTGCCAACGTCACCGTCTCGCCGCTCACCGATCCCGATGAGATCGTCGACAGCCTCGTCGCGCAGGTCACCGGCCAGGTGCGCTGGCGCGAGACGATCGAATGGTTCGGCGCGAACGGCCTGACCACACTCTATGAAGTAGGCACCGGCAAAGTCCTCTCCGGGCTTGCCCGCCGCATTAACCGCGACCTGACCCCGGTGTCGATCACGACGCCGCAGGATATCGAGACCGCGCTCGCCAATCTGGCCTGACACATCCGAAAGGAAGCCAAATGTTCGACTTGACTGGAAAGAAGGCGCTCGTCACAGGCGCGACCGGCGGCATCGGCGAGGCGGTCGCCCGCGCCCTGCACAAGGCCGGCGCGATTGTCGGCATCCACGGCACGCGGGTCGAGAAGCTCGAGGCTTTGGCGGGCGAACTTGGCGATCGCGTCAAGGTTTTCCCGGCCAACCTGTCGGACCGCGACGCCGTCAAGGAACTCGGCAAGAAGGCCGAAGCCGAGCTCGAAGGCGTCGACATCCTCGTCAACAATGCCGGTATCACGCGCGACGGCCTCTTCGTGCGCATGTCGGACGAGGACTGGGATTCCGTGCTCGACGTCAATCTCGGCGCCGTCTTCCGTTTGACGCGTGAACTGACGCATCCGATGATGCGCCGCCGTTCTGGACGCATCATCAACATCACCTCCGTCGTCGGCGTGACCGGCAATCCCGGCCAGGCCAACTACTGCGCCTCCAAGGCCGGGCTGATCGGCTTTTCCAAGTCGCTGGCGCAGGAGATCGCGACGCGAAACGTCACCGTCAACTGCGTGGCCCCCGGCTTCATCGAATCGGCCATGACCGAAAAGCTGAACGACAAGCAGCGCGAGGCGATCATGGGCGCGATCCCGATGAAGAAGATGGGCAGGGGCGACGACATCGCGGCTGCCGTCATCTACCTGGCATCGGACGCCGGCGGCTACGTCACCGGCCAGACCCTGCACGTCAATGGCGGCATGGCGATGATCTGATTGCGGCAGCATCAATTCGGCTATCAACGGAAAAGCGCAGCCTTTCGCCTTGGAACCGGCCCGGAAGTCGTGTAATCGGGCCGCAATTGCCGTCCGCAGGGGGCAATGCAACCTCGTTCCCCAGAACAACGGAACAGTCTGCCGCCGCCGGATTTGAAGGCATCTTAAAGCTTGATTAGCCGCTATCGGGCGGCTAACGAAGACCGAACACCATACGCAAACCACAAACTCGAGGGTTTTTCGAAATGAGCGATACCGCAGAACGGGTCAAGAAGATCGTCGTCGAGCACCTGGGCGTCGAAGCCGACAAGGTCACCGAAGGCGCGAGCTTCATCGACGATCTGGGCGCAGACAGCCTGGACACGGTCGAACTCGTCATGGCCTTCGAGGAAGAATTCGGCGTCGAGATTCCCGACGATGCCGCCGAGACGATCCTGACGGTCGGCGATGCCGTCAAGTTCATCGAGAAGGCCACCGCCTGATCCGATTGCCGCGCAGCGGGCGCATGTTCACGATTTTGAGGGAGGACGGCCAATGAGACGCGTCGTCGTCACGGGCCTTGGCCTTCTGTCGCCATTCGGCGTCGGTGTTGAACATGGCTGGAAAGAGCTTCTTTCCGGCAAGAGCGCTGCGCGGCCCATCGACCAGTTCGAGACGAGCGATCTTCCCTGCAAGATCGCCATGCCGATCCCGCGCGACATGTCGCAGGAGGGCGCCTTCGATCCTGACGCGTTCATGGAGCCGAAGGAGCAGCGCAAGGTCGGCGACTTCATCCTCTACGGCGTCGCCGCGGCCGAACTCGCACTTGCCGATTCCGGCTGGAAACCGACCAGCACCGAGGACCAGAACGCCACCGGCGTCATGATCGGCTCGGGCATCGGCGGCATCGAGGGCATCGCGGAGAACGCGCTGATCCTGCACGAGCGCGGCCCGCGCCGCATCTCGCCCTTCTTCATTCCCGGCAACATCATCAACCTGGTCTCCGGCCAGGTGTCGATCCGCCACGGTCTCAAGGGGCCGAACCATGCGGTCGTGACCGCCTGCTCGACCGGTGCGCACGCCATCGGCGACGCGGCCCGCCTGATCGCCTTCGGCGACGCGGAGGTGATGCTGGCCGGCGGCGCGGAATCGCCGATCACCCGGCTTTCCATCGCCGGCTTCTCGGCCTGCAAGGCGCTTTCCACCGATTTCAACGACACGCCGCAAAAGGCTTCGCGCCCCTATGACACGGACCGTGACGGTTTCGTCATGGGCGAGGGCGCCGGCGTGGTCGTCCTGGAAGAACTCGAACACGCCAGGGCCCGCGGCGCCAAAATCTATGCCGAGATCGTCGGCTATGGCCTGTCGGGCGACGCCTATCACATCACCGCCCCCTCGGAAGACGGCGACGGCGCGTTCCGCTGCATGGCAATGGCGCTGAAGCGCGCCGGCCTGAAGCCATCCGATGTCGACTACATCAACGCCCACGGCACCTCGACCATGGCCGACACAATCGAGCTTGGTGCGGTCGAGCGTCTCGTCGGGGACGCGGCGTCGAAGATTTCGATGTCGTCCACCAAGTCGTCGATCGGCCATCTGCTCGGCGCGGCCGGCGCGGCCGAGGCGATCTTCTCAATTCTCGCCATCCGCGACAACATCGCCCCGGGGACGCTCAATCTCGACAATCCGTCGAAGGCAACGGAAATCGATCTCGTTCCGCACAAGCCGCGCGAGCGCGAGATCAATGTCGCCCTGTCGAATTCCTTCGGTTTCGGCGGCACCAACGCGTCGCTCGTCTTTCAGCGTTACAACGGCTGATCGCCTTCGGTCGGCCGTTCCGCCCGCGCAAAGATTTTGCCATATTGGCCGCTACCTTGCGTGGCGATTCCATTGCATCCGAGAGTTAGAGGCCAGATGACCACTGATCCTGCAGGCGGGAACCAGCCCGGCCAGCCGCCCATGCAATCGCGGCCCATTGTTGCGAAGTCGCGAAGCGAGGCACTGCGGTCGCAGGCCGGCACGCCCCCGCCCGCACGCTCGCGCCGCTCGCGCAGCCAGTTCGTCATCTTCATGAACTTCGTCATGTCCTGCATCGTCTTCGCAACGCTGGCGGCAGGCGCTGCGGTCTATTACGGCAAGGTGCAATTCGAGGGCCAGGGACCGTCGACGACGACACAGACCGTCCTCATCCGCCCGAACACCGGCACGGCCGAGATTGCCTCCACTCTCGAGCGCCAGGGGCTCATCTCGGATGCCCGTATCTTCCGCCTCGGCCTTCGCGCCTATGGCAGCGATGCGAATTTACGTGCCGGCGAATATGAAGTGAAGGCAGGCGCTTCCATGTACGAGATCATGGAACTCCTGAAGAGCGGCCGCTCGGTCCTGCACGCGCTGACCATTCCCGAGGGCTTCACCGTCCATCAGGCTTTCGCGCGAATCGCCGCAATGGAGGAACTGGAAGGCGAGATGCCGTCCGAACTGCCGCCGGAAGGCTCGATCGCCGCCGACACCATCCGCTTCACCCGCGGCATGAACCGTCAGGACCTGATCGACCGCCTTTCGGCCGATCAGCAGCGCATGATCGAAGAGATCTGGGCCCGCCGGGACGACGACCTGCCGATCGACACGATCGAGGAATTCGTCACCCTCGCCTCGATCGTCGAGAAGGAAACCGGCCGCGCCGACGAGCGCCCGCACGTCGCCTCCGTCTTCATCAACCGGCTCAACCAGGGAATGCGCCTCCAGTCGGACCCGACCTTCCTCTATGGCATCTTCGGCGGCGAGGGTAAGCCGGCCGACCGGCCGATCTATCGCTCCGACATCGAGAGCGACACGCCCTACAACACCTATCGCATCGCCGGCCTGCCGCCCGCGCCGATCGCCATACCCGGCCGGGCGTCTCTGGAGGCGGTCGCCAACCCGTCGCAGACGGACGATCTCTATTTCGTCGCCGACGGCACCGGCGGTCACGCCTTCGCGCAGACGTTGGACGAGCACAACCGCAATGTCGCCCGCTGGCGCCAGATCGAGCGCGAGCGCCGTGAAGCGGGTGCCGCGCCGACCGATGAAGATGCCGTTCTTGCGGACGAGATCGTGGAAGACGAATAGCCGGCGCGAATTGGGAGCGTGATGACAATCGAGAGCATGACGGGCTTTGCCCGCGCATCGGCTCAGGCCGGCGACGACCGGATCGTCTGGGAACTGAAATCGGTCAACGGCAAGGGGCTCGATGCGCGCCTGCGCCTGCCGCCGGGCTTCGAGAGCATAGAGCAGCCTGCGCGCCAGGCTTTGCAGAAGACTTTCCAGCGCGGCAACATCTATGCAAATCTTTCTGTGGCCCGCCTATCCGCGGCACCGGCTGCCGTAACCGTCAATGAAACCCTGCTCGTCGAGCTTGCCACGCTGGCCCAGCGCCTGGAGCACGATTTCGGCGTCGCCCCAGCGCGGGCGGACGGCCTCCTGGCCTTGCGCGGCGTGATCGAGATGCAGGAGAGCATTCTCGATGACGACGCGCGCGCCGCCCGCGACGCGGCCATTCTCATCGTCCTCGACGAGGCGCTTGCCGGGCTGACCGCGGCGCGGCGCGAGGAAGGGCGGGCGCTGAAGACGATCATGCTCGGCCAGATCGACCGCATCGAAAGCCTGACCGAGCGCGCCGCGGCAGATCCCTCCCGCGACCCCGCCGCGATCCGTTTGCGCCTTGCCGAGCAGGTCCGGCTGCTGCTTGAGACAGGTGCGCCGCTCGACGAGACACGGCTGAATGCCGAAGCCGCCTATCTCGCCACCAAGGCCGACATCCGCGAGGAGATCGACCGCCTGCGCACGCACATCGCCTCGGCGCGTACGCTTCTGGCCGGCGGCGGGGCGGTCGGGCGGCGGCTCGACTTCCTTTCGCAGGAATTTAACCGGGAATCGAATACGTTGTGCTCCAAGTCGAACGCGGCGGCCATCACCGCGATCGGGCTGGAACTGAAGGCGGTCATCGACCAGTTCCGCGAACAGGTCCAGAATCTGGAGTAGGAATGCAAAACGAACTCCCGTCTGCCGCCATTCGCCGGCGCGGCTTGATGCTCGTCATCTCTTCGCCTTCCGGCGCGGGCAAGTCGACCATCGCGCGCAATCTTCTCGAAAGCGACCAGGGTTTCCAGCTTTCGGTCAGCGTGACCACCCGTCCGCGCCGCCCCAGCGAGATCGACGGCGTCCACTATCATTTCCGCACCAAGCGCGAATTCGACCTGTTACGCGACAACGACGCCTTGCTCGAATGGGCCGAGGTTCACGGCAATTTCTATGCGACCCCGCGTGAGCCAGCCGAAGAGGCGATGGCCGCCGGCCGCGACATGTTGTTCGACATCGACTGGCAGGGTGCCCAGCAGCTACGCGAGAAGATGCGCGGCGACATCGTTTCCATCTTCATCCTGCCGCCGTCGATGCGCGAACTCAAATCGCGGCTGACGCGCCGCGCCGAGGACAATGCCGACGTCATCGAGGCACGGCTGAAGAATGCCCGCGTCGAGATCGAACACTGGCGTGAATATGACTATGTCGTCGTCAATGACGACCTTGACCGCGCCTTCCATGCCGTCGAGGCGATCGTCAGGGCCGAACGTCTGCGCCGCGACCGGCGTCCGGGGCTGTTCGAGTTCGTGTCCGGCCTTCTGGACGAGAAAATCTGAACGGTCAGTCGCAGTTGATCTGCCATGATACGCCGAAGCGGTCGCTCACCCAGGCAAAGCGTTTCGAAAAGCCGTAATCGCCGGCTGGCATCATCTCGGCGCCGCCGTCCTTCAACCTGTCCGCCAGCGCCGTCACTTCGTCCTCGCTTCCGCACTGGACGAAAAACGAGAAGGACGGCGTGAAGCCGAAGGCGTGCCGCACGAAGCTGTCGCTCGCAAGGACCTTCTGCCCGGCGATGGTGAACTCGGCGCGATGGATCGTGCCTTCGGGACCGGGTGAGCCTGGACCGTAGAGGTCGAGCCGTTCGACGGTCATTGCGGGAAAGACGTTACGGTAGAAATCCAGCGCGGCTGCGCCGTGGCCGTCCTGGAACATCAGGAAGGGATGAACGGTCTTCACGGTCATGAGAACCTCCTTCGCCGGAAAAGTTCAGAGAGCCTGTGCGATCGCGACGAATTCGGCAACCGACAATGTCTCGGCGCGCCGCGTCGGCTCGATTCCAACCGCGTCCAGCAGTTTTTCGCCGCCGAGCGGCTTCAGGCTCTGACGCAGCATCTTGCGGCGCTGTCCGAAGGCGAATTCCGTGACCTTCGAGAGTTTGGCGCCATCGACTGGCAGGGGATTTTCGCGCGGAACCAGATGAACCACCGCGGACGTCACCTTCGGCGGCGGCGTGAAAGCCTGCGGCGGCAGGTCGAACAGGATGTCGGCATGGCTGCGCCAGCCGGCGAGGACGGCGAGGCGGCCATAGGCATCGTCGTCCGGCGTCGCCACGATGCGCTGCGCGACCTCCTTCTGGAACATCAGAGTCAGCGACGTCCAGTAGGGCGGCCACGGCTCGGCCGAGAGCCAGCGGACCAGAAGCTCGGTGCCGATATTGTAGGGAAGATTGGCGACGATCCGCACACCCTCGCTGCCTTGCGCCAGAGCGGCGAAGTCGGTCGTCAGCGCGTCCCCCGAGATGACCGAGAGCTGGCCGGGATAATGCGCCGACACCTCTTCGAGCGCGGCGAGGCACCGCTCGTCGCGTTCGATCGCGATCACGCGCCTGGCACCGTTCAAGAGCAGCGCGCGCGTCAGCCCGCCGGGGCCGGGGCCGACCTCGATGACCGTCGCGTTGGTCAGGTCGCCGGCGCCGCGCGCAACCTTGGAAGTGATGTTGAGGTCGAGCAGGAAGTTCTGACCGAGCGACTTCCTGGCGCGCAGTTCGTGCCGCGCGATCACCTCGCGCAGCGGCGGCAGGCCGTCGATGCTCATGCGCGCAGGCTCATGCGGTCGGCCATGTCGATCGCCGCGAGCAGGCTGTCGGGGCGCGCAATGCCTTTACCCGCGATGTCGAAGGCGGTGCCGTGGTCGGGCGAGGTGCGCACGAAGGGAAGGCCGAGCGTGACGTTGACCGTTTCGTCGAAAGCCAGCGCCTTGGCCGGGATCAGCGCCTGATCGTGATACATGCAGATCGCCACGTCGTAGCTTTCCCGCGCCCGTGCATGGAACATGGTATCGGCGGGCAGGGGGCCGAAAGCGTCGATGCCTTCGCCGTTCAGATCCTCGATCGCCGGGCCGATCGTCTCGATCTCCTCGCGCCCCATCGCGCCGCCTTCGCCGGCATGGGGGTTGAGGCCCGAAACGGCAAGCCGCGGCCGCTTGATGTCGAAACGGGAGACGAGGTCGGCGGCGACAACCCGGCAGGTGGAAACGATCAGATCCCGCGTCAATGCGGCCGGAACCTCTGCGAGCGGAATGTGGATGGTGACGGGGACGGCGCGGACAGCCGGTCCGGCGAGCATCATGACGGGCTGGACGACGTGCCCGTAGCGGGCTGCGGCGAGATGGCCCAGATATTCGGTATGGCCGGGAAAGCGAAAACCGGCTTCGTAGAGCGGCCTCTTGGAAATCGGCGCCGTGACTATGGCGCGGGCGTCAGCGTTGGACACGAGCTCGACGGCGCGGTCGATGGCCTCGATGACGCCTGCGGCATTCGCCCGGTCCGGCGTTCCCGGCCGATCGACCAGACGGTTGAGGAGCGGGATGACCGGCAGTGCATCGGCGAAGAGAACGCCGTGCTTCATTCCATCAGCCACAGCGATCTCGACTTCGATCCCGAGCAGGCGCGCGCGATTGCGGAGAAGTTGCGGATCGGCGATCACGCCGAACGGCGTCACCGGCCGCTCATGTCGCGCGTTCCAGGCTTTGAGGATCAGTTCCGGTCCGATCCCGGACGGATCGCCGCAAGTGATGACCAGAGGTGCCGGCAAGACGACCTTTCAGCGACGCGAGGCGCCGGCGCTTGTTCTATCTCTGGACGATCTGCGCGCGTTCGCGAAGCTCGGCCGTATACTTCTTGCTCAGATCGTCGGAATCCGCGCTGTTGCCGAGGTTTTCCGCTTCGAAGACGGCCTGCGCGACCGTGTCGTCGGAGACCTGGCGCGCGCTGCAGATGCCGATAAACTCGACGCCGCGGTCGGTGTCACGCACGACCGTTGCATTTCCGGCAGTAGTCGACTTGATCGGGTCGGCCCATTCTGGGGGAAGCTGCGGCTCGAGAACGCGACCGAGATCGCGTACGGTCACGTCGATGAGGCCCTTGGCGAACTGGACGGTCGAATCGCAACCCTGAAACCGTGCGCGCATCGCTTCGGCCTCGCGTCGGCGTGTGGCAAGGCGCGCGCCGCGCTCTGCCGCCGGCACGACGAAGATCACCTGTTGCAGCATGTATTCGGTCGCCACGGGCTTTTCGCCGCCCTGCTGCAACATGCGCTGAACCGCGTCCTGCTCGCTGACGCGGCTGCCCTGGTCATGGCGCGCGCGTGCGGCGAGAGCCTGGCTCCAGCCCATCTGAGAGCGAATGAATTCGAGGAAATGCTGCTTCGTCACGCCCGTCTGCGACATGACCTGGTCCATCTGGGCGATGGACATGTTGTTGGAACTGGCGAAGCGCTGGTATGCCTGTGCCACGTCGTCGTCGGAGATGTTGATATTGAGGCGGCGGACCTCGTTGCGCCGCAGGGCCTGCTCGATCAGTTCGTCCGCCGCCGCTTGCTGGCCACCGCCGCGACGCTGCAACTGAAGGAAGGCGGCACGTCGCTGGATGTCGTAGCTCGTGATCGGCGTGTTGTTGACGACGTAGCGCACTTCGCTCGTCTGCGCGAATGCCGGTGCGGGTAGGACCGCGCAGCCGAGGGCGATTGCGATGCTGGCCGAGAGCAGCAATGTCTTCATGCGTCTAGCCTCCTGATCCGGGGTGCAAGCCTTTTGCGAATGGCAAGCCCCTGAAGTGCATCTTGGGCAAAACGATGTCAACGGCACACGCGTCGACCCGCAATGGTCAAAACGTCCTCGTGTCGGTACTGCTGGTGGTTCGGCCGAAATCGCCCAGCGTGCGCAACGAGATGTTGATGCCGAAGTCGCGCGAGAGAACTTCATTGTTGATGTTGCCGCGCGTTTCCGATGCCGTGAAATTGATCCCGAAGCAATCGTCGTCATAGGCGAAGCCGATGCCGCGCTGGACCATGTTGCTCGTGTTGAGGTCGAAGGTGGCGTTGCCGAAGACGCGCCAGTATTCGTGAACCTGCGCCGACCCGCCGACTCGCACTTCGTGACGATCATCGGTGAAACCGTAATCGGGCTGGGCATCGATGAAGGAATATTGCGTCGAGAGCGAAACGGCCGGCGTCGCATAGCTCGCCGCGACATCGGTGCGGCGCACTTCCAGATTGTCCTTGTCGAGCCGCGCCCCGGCTGCCAGCGACACGCCGACGGGTGTGCTCAGTCCGACCATTCCGACATAGTCGGAAACGTCGTCTTCGAGGCCGGAATAGGCGCCGGCATAGACCAGATCGGGCGAAGCGTAGGAGTTCGCGCCGGCCAGATGATAGGACTGGCCGAAGATCGCGCTGGCCCCCCAGCCGCCGCCGAGATCGCCTGTATAACGAATGCCGACATTGGCGCGGGTGCCGCCCTCGATTCGGTCGTAGCCGGAAAACTTGTCCCGCTCGAACAGGGTCGTCGCGTCGAAGACCAGGCTCTGCGCGTCTTCGTTCGGAATGCCCAGACTGCCGCCATAAGGCTCGTCGGGGCGAGCGAAGACCTGTGCCATCGGCTCGAAGACATGCGTCGAACTCGATGTCGAGAAGAGAACCGGCCAACGCGCTTCGAGCCCGGCAGTCGCCATGGAGCGGTAATAGGCCGAGCGAATGTCCGCGGCCACGCCCTGAGCGTTGGCAACATTCGCAATACCTTCGGCGGACAAGGCTCCGTCGCCGAAATGCACGCCGATCGCGTCCTGGCGCGCATGGAGCGAGGGCGTGATCAAAAGCCCGCCGCCGGTGATGAACGTCCGCTTCCATTCCGCTTCGGCGGTCAGTCGTCCGGAGCCGCCGTCGAGCCCGCGGCCGGTCGGCGACGGTGATTGCCTCGCGAAACCGCGACCATCGAAACGGTCGCGCCAAAGGGCCTGGCTGTTGACGTCGATCGTCAGTTCGCCACCGGCGATGGGTCCATCGGGTGTCAGGCTGTAATCGAAGGAGGGCAGGACGAAGGGTTGCAGCGGGGAAGCGGCACCAACGTTGCGTGTGCCGTCCGCATTGAAGTCGAGAACCGCTTCCTGCTTCGTGAAGTGATATGCGCGCAGGTCGAAGAAATTGCGCCCGTCGAGTCCCGTCAGATAGACCTGCGAGATCTGGTCGTAGGCGTTTGCCTGTTCGATATTGTAGGTATAGCCGAAATTCTTGTCGGTCTGGGCCATCACGTCCCAGCCGAACCTCCAGCGCGGATTGATCGTGAAATCGCCGCGCGAGGCGATGAGCCCGCGCCCGGTCTCCTGCGCATCGACCGTGCCGGCGCCGAATGCATCCGGGTCGCGCTGCGAGATGCCGGCAATGCGCAGATTGTATTGGCCATTGTCGAAGCGCTGGCGCCACTCCGCCTGGCCAAGGAAACCCTGCTGGGTGTAGCCGCCGGCCGTTACCGTCAGGTCATAGGTTGGCGAGAGCGCGAAATAATAGGGTATGTTGAGGAAGCTGCCGAGATTTTCCGAATTTCCGAAGGTCGGGAAGAGGAAACCGCTCTTGCGCTCCACCGTCGGGTCGGCGATTTCGAAGGCGGGCACCCATGCCAGGGGAACGCCGAGAAATTCGAACCGCGCGCGCTCGAAGCGGACGGTCTTCGTCTCGCCGTTCCAGATGATCTTCTGCGCCTTGATGTTCCAGACCGGCGGCTTGTCGGGATTTTCCTCGCACGGCTCGCACGCCGTATAAACGCCGCGCTCGAATTCCGTCACCGCGCCGCCGCGCCGTTCCGCGCTGTCGGCGCCGAAATAGACGCGTTCCGCCGTCTCGACCCTGAGCGTGCGCACGAAGGCGTCGGCGAAATCGTCGGTCACGTCGATCTCGTCGGACTGGAACCGCGTGCCGTCCGGGTCGATGATCTCGACGCCGCCGCTGGCGATCAGCCGCGAGGTCGCCCGATCATAGGTGACGCGCTGGGCGACGAGGCGGTTGCCGGCATATTCGATCTGGACGGAGCCGACGGCGGTGATGCGATTGCGGTCGTTGTCATAGACCAGCGTATCGGCTTCCAGCAGCATGTCGGCATTGGGATCGGTCTGGGCGGAAAGGTCGATGCTCTGCGCGATGACGGGCTGCATCGCGACGATCGAGCCGGTCGCGGCGAGCACGCCGGCGAGCGTCGTCGCTCCCAGAAGACGCCGGGTTCTGACTGCTCTGCTGAGGCCGGAAAGCACGCCCCTCACTAACCGTCCTCTCTGTATAGCAAGAAAGTCACTCCGAAAAAGCCGGCGACGACGACCGGCAACCAGGCGGCGGCGACGGGCGGCACGAATCCGGCGCTCCCGAACGCCTTCACCAGAACCGTCACGACATAAAGCAGAAAGCCTGCCATGACGCCACCCAGAATCATGGCCGATGACTGCCCCATTCTGGCAAACCGCATCGACACCGTCGCGGCGATCAGCGTCATCGCGACGAGCAGTGCCGGCATGGCCAGCATCGAGTGCATGTGCATGGCGAAATTGTTCGCCGGCAGCCCGAAGGAACGGGCCGCGGCGATCTTGCGCGGCAGTTGGAAGATCGGGATCGTCTCGGGGCTGGCCAGCCGCTCGAGCACGAATTCCGGCGTCAGATTCGTTGGGACCGAAACCGCTTCCATCAGTTCCGGCGGATTGCCGCGCGTGGTGCGCCGGGCGTTTTGAAGCTGCCATTCGCCTTCCCGCAGAAAGGCGCGCTCGGCATCGAGGCGCGCGATCGCGTCGGTGTCCGGTCCTACGGTGATGAAGGTCGCGTTGACGAGTTGCAGCCCTTCGTCGAGAACGCCCGCGGCGCCGATATAGGTTTCGGTTTCGCCCACGCGTTGCTTGATCCACGGCGCCTCGCCGCCGGCCGCAGGCGTGCTGTTGCCTCCGCGGATATTCGCTTCGAGGAATTGGGTGCGTTCATATCCGAAGGAAGCGATGGGATTGAGGACGAAAAGCGCCGCCAGACCGAACAGGAGCGCGCCGATGCAGATCGGCAGCAGGAACTGCCAGGCCGAGATGCCGGCGGCACGCGCAACGACCAGTTCATATTTCCGGTTGAGCGAGATCAGCGTGGCGATGCCGGAGACGAGCGCGATGAAGGGCACGGCCTGCTGCATGATGAAAGGCGTCTGGAGCCCGGCGAATGTCACGCCCCACCACAGCGAATAGTCGGGTAGGTCACCGACCCGGCGCGAGATCTCGGTGAAATTCACGATGAAGATCAGCCCGAAGATGCCGGTGAAGAACCAGAATGTGATGACGAGATAGCGCCTCATGAAATAGGCGCCGAGTGTGCGCCCGATCATGGCTTGCCCTCCGGGGCGGACCGGCGACGCAGGAACGGTTCGACGGCGCGCCGCGCCCAGAACTCCTGAATCCGCTCGGTCCAGCGGGTCGGAATTTCAAGCCGCTTGTTGGTGGCGATCACCCAGATGCACACGGCCATTGCGATCAGCGGAACGGCATACATGGCGGCGATGAATGCGGGACTGTCCGCTGCCGCATTGCCCACGATGAAGCCTTCCCACCGGATGAACAGCGCGATCAGCATCGTGGTGATCAGCGGATGGATGCGCGATTCACGGAACGAGCGCGAATCGCCGGCAACGGCAAGACCGACCAGCGCGAAGACCAGCGGATAGATCCAGTCGGTCAGGCGGCGATGCAGTTCTGCGGCAAAGGCCAGCGGCGCATTCTGGTAGACGGGATCGGCCGGATCGGGGTTCATCAGGAATCCGAGCGTGCGGTCCTTCGGCAGATAGTTGATCTGCGATGTCGCAGGCGCAAACTCTGCCAGGTCGAACGCGTAGGACTGGTAGCGGATGATCGAGACGTTTCCGGTCTTGTTGCGCCGGTGGACGACCCCGTCCTGCATGACCAGAACGTGCTCGCCGTCGAGTTGGACCGTCGCGCCGGTATCGGCGTAGTAGATCAGTTCGGTTGCCTCTTCGCGCGTGTCGGAGAGGAAGATGCCGGCAAAGCGCCCGTCCGGCAGACGCTCGCTGATCTGGATGACGAGGCCGTCGTCGATGGTCTGGAACGTGCCTTCCTGGACGACCGAGGTGATGAGATCGGCCCGTGCTTCCGAGACGAGCGCGCGCAGCCTCTCGCGCGCGAAGGGCTCGACGCCATTCTCGATCGCGAAGGAAGCGATCGAGGCGATGGCGGCGATCAGGAGGATCGGCCGAACGACGGTCGTCTTCGGGCTGCCGGATGCGGTGATCACGATCAGCTCCGAATCGGTGTTCATCGCGCTGAGCGTCTGCGCGACCGCGATGCCGAGCGCGAACGGGATTACGATCGGAATGACCGCGGGCAGGACCAGCGCGGCGATTTCGAAGAAAGTTGCGGCCGATTGCCCGCTGCTGGTCACGATATTGATGCGGGTCAGGACCTGGGTCGTCCAGACGATGGCGAGAACCCAAAGCAGCGTCACCGCGAAGATCGCGAAGGTGCGCCGCATGATGTAGGTTTCGAGCACTCTCATGCAGGCTGAATGATCCGTTCAATGGGGCAAGTCTGCGGCGGGAGATGCTGCCGCTGCGTCGCCCCCTGGGGCTTCGCTCGATCGTGGACCATACAATCCGTTACCTTGGCAAACAAATGCCAAACACGCATGGTTAACGATTGATTGACTGCTTCTTTCCGCGCCGGCCCGGACTTCCGTCCTTGAAATGCGGTGCCCTATTCTCTACCGCAAAGGCAACGGCCTCAGATTTTTCCACCCGAAGGATACCCAATGTCTCCACGTCCCGTCATCAGCTTCGCCAAGCCGTCATTGCAGTCCGAGGGCGTTCTGGTGCTCTTGAGCGGCGAGGAAACCGGCCTGGCCGGCTCTGCGGGAAGCCACGATCCGCAAGGAATTCTTGCGCGTGCGATCGACGTCGCGTCCTTCAAGGGCAAGATGGGTGGCTCGGTCGATATTCTCGCGCCGCACGGCACCACGCTCGACCGGCTCGTGGTCCTGGGTGTCGGCAAGCCGGCAGCGCTCGACGAGCAGGGTTGGCTCAAGATCGGCGGCGCTGTGCAGGCAGCGGCCCGCAAGGCGAAGAAGGTGACGGTCGTCGTGGACGTGGCCGGAGCGGAGGCGAGTGCGACCGACGCCGCGCAGCTTGCGATGGGCATCCTTTTGCGCGCCTACACATTCGACAAGTACAAGACCCGCAAGGACGAGGCCAATGGCGAAAGCGAAAAAGAGACCGCCTTCGTCATCACCTGTGCCGATCATCCGGCAGCGAAGAAGAAGTTTGCCGAGCTGGAGGGCATCGCCGGCGGCGTGCTCCTGGCCCGCGACCTCGTCAATGAACCCGCCAACATTCTCGGCCCGGTCGAGTTCGCTGCCAAGGCCAAGGAACTCGAATCCCTTGGCGTCGAGGTAGAGATTCTCGAAGACGCGGACATGAAGAAGCTCGGCATGGGCGCGCTTCTCGGCGTCGCCCAGGGCTCCGAACGCCCTGCGCGCCTCGTCGTTATGAAATGGAACGGCGGCAAGGCCAAGGAAAAGCCCGTCGCTTTCGTCGGCAAGGGCGTGGTGTTCGATTCGGGCGGCATCTCGATCAAGCCGGCCGCCGGCATGGAGGACATGAAGGGCGACATGGGCGGAGCAGCTGCCGTGACCGGCCTGATGCACGCGCTCGCCGCCCGCAAGGCCAAGGCGAATGTCGTCGGCATCATCGGCCTCGTCGAGAACATGCTCGACGGCAAGGCGCAGCGCCCCGGCGATATCGTCACCTCGATGTCGGGCCAGACGATCGAGGTGCTGAATACCGATGCGGAAGGCCGGCTCGTGCTCGCGGATGCCCTCTGGTACTGCAACGACCGGTTCGAGCCGCGTTTCATGGTCAATCTGGCGACGCTGACCGGCGCGATCCTGATCGCGCTCGGCCAGCATCATGCCGGCCTGTTCTCCAACAATGACGAGCTTGCCGGTCGCCTGTTCGAGGCCGGGCAGGCGACGGGCGAACGCGTCTGGCGGATGCCGATGGGCCCCGATTACGACAAGCTGATCGACTCGAAGAATGCCGACATGAAGAATATCGGCGGTCGTCATGCCGGTGCGATCACCGCCGCGCAGTTCCTTCAGCGTTTCGTCAAGGAAACGCCCTGGGCGCATCTCGACGTCGCGGGAACGGCGATGGGCTCGCCCACCAACGAGATCAGCCAGACCTGGGCATCGGGCTATGGCGTGCGCCTTCTCGACCGTCTCGTCCGTGACCACTACGAAGGCTGAGGCGCGCTTGACGGAAATCCTCTTCTATCACCTGACCGAATCGACGCTTGAGGAGGCGCTTCCGGCACTTCTCGAAAAATCGGTCGAGCGGGGATGGAAAGCCGTCGTCCAGGCGGGAAGCGAGGAGCGCCGCGATGCGCTCGACGCGGCCCTGTGGACCTTTCGCGACGACTCGTTCCTGGCCCACGCCACGGACGCCGAGCCCCATGCGCCGGAAAATCCCGTTCTCCTCACGACCGGACCGCAAAACGGGAATGACGCGCAGATACGCTTTCTGGTCGATGGCGCCGACGCGCCCGACCTCGCCGGATACGAGCGCGCGGTTTTCATGTTCGACGGGCATGACGAGGAGCAGCTTCGCAAGGCGCGCGAGAGCTGGAAGCGACTGCGGCAAGAAAGCCACACCGTCACCTATTGGCAGCAATCGGCGGATCGGCGCTGGGAACGCAAGGCCTGATCAAGAGTTCTGGCGTCCATGAATAGAACTTTATCAGCCCTTTTTCTTATTGCATCAGGCGTCTTGGTTGCCGGTTGCGGTAGCGAAGCGCCGATCGCGCAAACGGCCGAGGCCGCTGCGCCTGTTGTGGAGACGAAACCGGGCGTCGGCCACATATATGGCCGCTGGGCTCTTGATCCGGCATTCTGCTCGGCTGATGGGGCAAGCCGCGTGATCACCATCGGCGAAGCCCAACTCACGTCACGCAACTATTCCTGCGCCATGACGACGCCCGAGGTGAACGGGGAGGGATGGCTGGTCACGCTCGAATGCACCGGCGAGAACGACGTCACGGAGCGCGTGCGTTTCGTCCCTGACGAGGAAAAACTCAAGCTGAACTATATCGACCGCACCGAACGCAATGACGAGCGGCTGGTGCGCTGCCCGTAGTCGATCAGGCTGCGAGCGCTTCCTCATACTCGCTGGACAGGGAAAGCCACGTCTCCTCGTGCCTGTCGAGGGCGGCGACATTGTCGGAACGCTCCTTCGCAAGCTTGGCCGCCTTGCCAGGATCGCGTTCGTAAAGAGACGGGGCTGCAAGTTCGGCGTCGAGGGCTTCTATGCGTTTGCGCGTGCGCTCGATCAGCCCTTCCGTTGCCTTGATCTGTTTGGCAAGCGGCTCGAGTGCCGCACGCCTTTGTGCGGCCTCACGTCGTTTGTCGGCCTTCGACGCCCTGTCCGATTCGCGCTTTTCGCGCCGGTCGGACGCGCCACCCGTCACGAGTTGGCGGTAGTCGGCCATGTCGCCGTCGAAGGGGCCGACCTGCCCGTCCTTGACGAGCCAGAGCCGATCGGCGGACGCTTCGATCAGATGCCGGTCATGGCTGATCACCATGACCGCGCCGGAGTATTCGTTGAGCGCGTGGATCAGCGCCTCGCGGCTGTCGATGTCGAGATGGTTGGTCGGCTCGTCGAGGATGAGCAGGTTCGGGCCGTCAAAGGCGGCGATGCCCATCAGGAGCCGGGCCTTCTCACCGCCTGACAGATCCTTGGCGGGCGTCAGCATCTTTTCCGTCACGAGCCCCATTTGCGCGACGCGCGCGCGCACCTTCGCCTCGGGCGCATCCGGCATCAGGCGGCGAACATGCTCGATGGCGTTTTCCTCCGGCCGCAGATCGTCGAGCTGGTGCTGGGCAAAGATCGCGACCTTGAGGCCGGGTGCGATGGTCATCGTACCGGTATCGAGTTGCAGCCGGCCCGAGAGCAGCTTGGCGAAGGTCGACTTGCCGTTGCCGTTGGCCCCGAGGAGTGCGATGCGATCGTCGTCGTCGATCCGCAGAGACATGCGCGACAGGACCGGCTTGCCCGGCGCATAGCCGACCGAGCCGCCCGAGATGGCGATGATCGGCGCCGCGACGGTCTTTGCCGGCTCGGTGAACGTGAATGGCCTTACGCTCTCGCCCATGAAGCTGTCGATCGGCTTCAGCTTCTCCAGCGCCTTCAGCCGTGACTGCGCCTGGCGCGCCTTCGACGCCTTGTAGCGGAAGCGCTCGACGAAGGCTTCCATATGCTTGCGGTGTGCTTCCTGCTTGACGCGCGACTTTTCCTGCAATTCGGCCTGCTCGGCATATTGACGCGCGAACTGGTCGTAGCCGCCGCGCCAGAAGGTCAGCTTCTTGTTCTCCAGATGCACGATGGAACTGACCGCGCGGTTGAGAAGGTCGCGGTCGTGGCTGATCAGCAGCACCGTGTGCGGGTAGCGCGACAGGTAGTTCTCGAGCCAGAGCGTTCCTTCGAGATCGAGATAGTTGGTCGGCTCGTCGAGGAGCAGAAGGTCCGGCTCGGCGAACAGTACCGAGGCGAGCGCCACGCGCATCCGCCAGCCGCCGGAAAAGGACGATGCCGGGCGTCGTTGCGCCGCCTCGTCGAAGCCGAGGCCGGCAAGGATGGTCGCGGCGCGTGCTTCGGCCGAGTGGGCGTCGATGTCGGCAAGCCGCATCTGGATTTCCGCGATCCGGTGCGCATCCTGCGCGCTCTCTGCCTCGTGAAGCAGGGCGGCGCGTTCCGTGTCGGCCTTGAGCACGATCGAGATCAGCGATTCTTCCGTGCCCGGGGCCTCCTGGGCCACCTGGCCGATCCGCGTGTTCCTCGGCAGGTTGATCGAACCGCCTTCGGTCGGCAATTCGCCGGTGATCGCCTTGAACAGCGTCGTCTTGCCGGTGCCGTTGCGACCAACGAGGCCGGCCTTGGCGCCTGCGGGAAGGGAGAGCGTGGCATGGTCGATCAGGAGCCGACCGGCGATGCGCAGCGAGATGTCGTCGAGAACCAGCATAATGCTGCGCTGTTTGGACCGCCGTCGCATTGCGCGCAAGAGGGAGGCGCATTGGAGAGCTAGATCGCAAGGAGCGATGACGATGCGATCACGAATGTGTTATTCTTCGCTTCGTCAAGAGGACTAAATATTCAAAGAGGGGACAATTGCAATGCCACAGGTTTCGCAACTCTTCTTCAAGGCCGCAATTCTGTTTCTTTTGCTCGGCATCGGCATGGGACTGCAAATGTCGATCTCCGGCAATCACAATGTCATCGGCGCACATGCGCATACCAACCTTCTGGGCTGGGTGACGAGCGCGCTTTTCGGTACATATTATGCGCTGAACAAGGAGAAGGCGGCGCAACGCCTCGCCATGATCCAGTTCGGCGTCTACACCCTCGGCGTCGTGATCATGGTGCCGTCGCTCTATCTGCTGTTGCAGGGCAATGCCGGCGCCGAACCGTTCGTGGCGATCTCGTCGCTGATCGCGTTTCTCGGGGTTGCGATCTTCGCCTTCATCGTCTTCGCACCGGCGCCCGCGCGCGAAATGCCGCGGGGTCCCCTGGCTGTGAACTGAAAACGAAGGGCGCCGGTTCGAACCGGCGCCCCGAATGTGACGGCACGTCAGAGCGCGCCATCTATCGCGTCGCCGTCTGCACCAGACCGCAAAGATCGACGAGACTGCGATCATAGACGCCGGGAGAGGCCAGAACGTCGACGCAACGGCGGCTGAGACGCGAAAGTTCGGCCGAGTTCATGCCGGCGAGGCCGGGCGCGATGCTGCTCGTTTCAGTGTCGTCGATACCAGGGCCCATGCCTCCGCCGGAGCCGCCGCCAGCCATGCCGCCTCCGCCATTGCCGCCGCCTCCGGTGCCACCGCCACCGCCGATCCCGACGCCGACCCCGACATCGATCCCGCTGCCACCGCCGATTCCGACCCCTACACCGGCATTGACGCCGCCAGAACCGCCAATGCTGGCGCCAACACCCGCATCGACGCCCGTGCCACCGCCGACACTCGCGCCAGCGCCGACGCCGACACCATCCGCTCCGCCAACGCTGGCACCGACTCCGGCATCGACGCCGGAACCACCGCCAACGGATGCGCCTGCGCCGACGCCCACGCCGTCCGCCCCGCCGACGCTGGCGCCAGCCCCGACGCCGACGCCATCACTGCCGACCGACGCGCCGACGCCTGCGTCGACCCCGCCGATGCCGACACCGATGCCAGCGCCGATCTGCGCATGGGCGACGCTTGCGAGAGCCAGAGCGCTGCCGGTTGCGAGCGCCAGTGTGATCTTCCTGAAGTTGAAGTTCATCGTCTTCTCCTCTTCCCATCGTTGCGATCGGGCAGGATGCCGATCCTGCAAAGATACGGATGACCAAAGGGAAAGTTGCCGAAATCACAGTAATTTCAAAATAAAAATATAGTATGTGATCAATTTGCTATGTATAAATCAAAATATATGGAATTTATACTGAATATTGTCTCGACATGGGAAGAATGCGCGCTTCACCCGAAATGAACGCGCGCTAAACGAGTATTGATGCAACTATGGCTTGCTTGTGCGTTGGATAGCTCAATGGTCGACGGAAAATTCCGAATTTTGACGCGGCATCTCGTCAGGCAAAAATGCGGCCCCCTTCGGAGCGCTGGAAATAGGCGAGATCGAGCGCTGGAGCTTCGCCCGAAAGCCGCGTCAGGGCTGCGTGCGCCTGGCCGCGATGGTGGGTCTGGTGGTTGAAGAAATGCGCAAGCGCCGGCGCAAGGCGTTGCGAGATCGTGCGCATGTCGGTTGCCGTGGTGTAGGAAAAGCGTCCGCCCAGATCGTCTTCGCTCAGGTCGGCCACATAGCGCAAAATGCGCTCGTCCTCGGCTTCGCGCGCATCCCACAGCGGGCCGATCTCGCGAAAGAGGATTGTGTCGAGCTGTTTCGCAGCCGCCCCTTGCCCGGTGAACCGCTTCATCCAGATGCGGTCGGCGACGAGAACGTGGTTGAGCGTGCCGCCGAGCGAGGTGAATGCAAGCCCCAGATCGATCCACAATGCATCCGGCTCCAACTTCGCCGCTGCCTCGTAGACAAGCCGGTTGGCCCAGGCATTATAGGCGGCGAACATGGAGAAATGCTGCTTCATCGGGTTTTCATTCGTCGTGGGTGCGGGCATAGATTTGCGCAACGCTTATACGCCGGAGAGGACCGACAGCAATGACCGTTCTGCTTTATGATCTCGTCGGGTCCGACCCGAGCCGCCCCTTCAGCCCGCATTGCTGGAAGGTCGCCTTCGCTCTCGCGCACAAGGGCGTTTCGTTCGAGCGGGTGCCGACGCCCTTCACGGCGGTTGCCGGCGTCGAGAACGGCAGGCACAAGACGGTGCCCGTCATCCGCGAAGGTGAGCGCACGGTGGGCGATTCCTTCGACATCGCGCTCGATCTCGAACGCCGCTATCCCGACCGGGCAACCTTGTTCGGCGGTCCGGGCGGCGAGGCGGCCGCGCGCTTCATCGAGCGCTGGGCGCTGCTCACCCTTCATCCCTATCTCGCGCAGGCCGCGCTCATGGACATCCACGACCGGCTCTCGCCGGACGATCAGGCGCATTTCCGCAAGACGCGCGAGGCGCGGTTCGGCAAGCGGCTGGAAGACGTTCCGCTGACGCGCGACGAGCGCCGCCCCGCCTTCCGCGCGGGCCTGGAGCCGCTGCGCGCGACCTTGTCGTTCCAGCCCTTTCTCGGCGGCGATGGACCGCTCTTTGCCGATTACATCGTGGCGGGCGCGTTCCAGTGGGTGCGGGTGATCTCCGACTACGAGTTCCTCGCCGCGGACGATCCGGTCCGCGCCTGGCTCGACCGCTGCCTCGACCTGCATGATGGCCTTGGGCGTTCGGTTCCCGCGGCCGCATAGGCTGCCGCCGGGTCTTCACATCGCGGGGCGAGATCGCTATAGACGCGCATCCAATCACTCCCCCAAAGAATTGAGGAAGACCCGACATGGCGATCGAACGCACCTTTTCCATGATCAAGCCGGACGCGACGAAGCGCAACCTGACCGGCGCCATCACCAAGATGCTTGAAGATGCCGGTCTGCGCGTCGTCGCTTCGCGCCGCGTCTGGATGAGCCGCCGCGAGGCCGAAGGCTTCTACGCCGTCCACAAGGATCGCCCCTTCTTCGGCGAACTCGTCGATGGCATGACGTCCGGCCCGACGGTCGTGCAGGTTCTGGAAGGCGAGGGCGCCATCCTGAAGAACCGCGAGATCATGGGCGCGACCAATCCGGCCAATGCCGACGAAGGCACGATCCGCAAGGTCCATGCGCTGTCGATCGGCGAGAATTCGGTCCACGGTTCGGATGCGCCCGAGACGGCGGCCCAGGAGATTCGCTACTGGTTCTCCGACACCGAGATCGTCGGCTGATTCGATTTCGGCGTCGACGCGTCGAAATGCTGTTCTTCGAGAAAAGCCGCCGCTCGCGCAGCGGCTTTTCTCATGCGCGGAGCCGCGCGTCGTTGGCTTGTGACTGTTCGCGCATCTGAGCGCCCACCGCCTGCAATTGGCTCACGTCGAGAATGCCGACGCCGTTTCCGCCCGCCGCCTTGATGTCGTACATGGCCTGATCGGCCTGCTTGAGAAGCGTGTCGACGGATCTCTCGGTGCCGTCGAAGATGGCGACGCCGACGCTCGCCGATGCCTGATGCTCGATGGCGCCGATCTGGAAAGGTCGTGCCATTTCGGCGACCATGTGCTCGGCAAGGGCAAGGGCGTCCGTGATCGCGAGCCTGCGATCGACGGCGTGCGCGGGCAAGAGGGCGACGAATTCGTCTCCGCCGATCCGCGCCACCGAGCCTGCGTCCCCGACTGTCGCCATCAGACGGTCGGCGACCTGCTTCAGATAGCGGTCGCCCGTCTCGTGGCCGTGACGGTCGTTCAGCCCCTTGAAATTGTCGAGGTCGACATAGATCAGGGCACCGCAATTGCCGTCGCGGCGGCAGGCGTTGAGCGCCTTTCGCGTGTCGTAGATCAGCGCGCGGCGATTTGCCAGATCGGTCAGCGGGTCGCGGTAGGCGAGGCGGCGGATTTCCATTTCCTGCGCCTTTCGCAGCGAAATGTCGGTGACGTAGCCGTGCCACATGATGCCGTCTGCAACGGCTTCCGGCGTCGCCAGAACGCGCAGCCACCGAACCGTCTCGCCACGCCTGATCCGGAATTCGTGCTCCCAGGGGCGGCCGCCCTTGCGGGCGCGGTGAAAGCTTTCCATGAAGCGTGGCCGATCCTTTTCGAGCACGATCTCGAAGAAGCGCTGCGGCGAGGGATAGCCGCCCTCCAAAGACATGCCGGTCATGGAAGCGAACCCGGCCGAAATATAGGCGACGTCGAAACTGCCGTCATGTCGGCGTTGGAACTGGAACAGGCCGCCGGGCAGGTGGCTGGTCAGCTTTGTGAAGCGTTCCTCGACCTTCAGACGCTGCATCGTCTCGGTCACGTCCCGCACCGTGCCTTCATAGCAAAGCGGAGCGCCCGTCCGTCGATGGCGGATCAGGCGTGCGGATTCGGAAATCCAGATGCGTTCGCCCGTTCGGTGACGATAGGCTTCGGAAACGAAGTCGGTGACGATGCCGTCGCGAAAGAGAATTTCGCGGAACTGAGCGCCGCGCGTCGGGTCGACATAGCATTCCACAGAAGGTTGGGGCGAAGCGGTCATGACGGCTTGCGCCGTGCCATAGCCTTGCAGCCGCGCCATGGCCGTGTTGGTGCGAATGTGGGTGCCGTCCGGAAGCGCCCGATAGACGCCTTCGGCGAGATTCTCGAACAGAAAGCGGCTTCGCGCAAGCTCGTCGGCGGCTGCGGCATGTCGGCGGTGAAAATAGACGGAGCCGGCGATCGAAGCTGCGACGACGGCGAGCATCGCTCCGTCGAGCCAGCCATGAATTTCCGCTATCGTCTCAAGCATCGCCACCCGCCCGCCATTGATGGAATCGAACTTAGCGGGTCGTGACTACCAAATGCCTAATGAAGCCATCCCGGCCCGTCGAGAGCCGGGGAACAGTCACCAGCGCGCGGCAGTGTCGTCGTCGCCATCCTTGGCTTCGACCCAGCCGCCCGATGTGCCATCTGCCAGATGCTCCTTCTTCCAGAAGGGCGCGCTGGTCTTGAGAAAATCCATCAGGAAGGAGGCGGCATCGAATGCCGCCTGGCGATGAGCCGAAGCGGCCACCACGAGAACGATGTCGTCGCCGGGCTTCAGCTTGCCGTGGCGGTGGATCGCGGTCAGGCTGGTGACAGGCCAGCGTTCGGCAGCTTGCGCCGCGATGCGGCCGATTTCCGCCTCGGCCATTCCGGGATAATGTTCGAGTTCGAGCGCCGCGATGCGGCCGCTCTCGTCACGGCACACGCCGCTGAAGGTCACGATGGCGCCGACATGCCCGCCCGCCGCCTTTGCCGCCTCGATCTCGGCCGAGATGTCGTAAGGCTCGGCCTGAACGAGGACGCGGATGACACAGGCGCCGCTCACCTCCTCACCCTCCTGTCATAGGCGGAAAAAGGGCGATCTCGCGTGCGCCGCCGATCGGCTCGCCATGGGCGACATGCTCCTGGTTCACCGCCACGCGGATCACTTTCGGGTCTTGCAAAGCCTCGGCATAGCCGTCGCCTCGCTTACGCAGCCAGTGAAGAAGGTCGCCCGCCGTCTTCACCTCCGCCGGCAGGTCGATGTCTTCTTCGGCGACGCCGATTCGCTCGCGCACCCAGGCGAAATAGATCAGTTTCATGCTCAATCCTCGATGACGTGCTTCAGGCCGGCGCGGAAATAGTCGTAGCCGGTGTAAAGCGTGAGCACGGCTGCGATCCAGAGCAGCGTCAGGCCCATCTCGGTCGTATAGGGCAGAACCTTGTCGCCGGCGGGGCCGGCAAGAAGAAAGCCGATCGCGACGAGCTGGATCGTCGTCTTCCATTTGGCAAGCTGCGTGACGGGCACCGAAACCTTGAGCGCGGCGAGATATTCGCGCAGGCCCGAGACCAGGATCTCGCGGCACAGGATGATGATCGCGGCCCACAAAGACCATTCGCCGATCGTCTTTTCGGCAGTCAGGAGAAGGAGGGCGGCGGCGACGAGCAACTTGTCGGCGATCGGATCGAGCATCCGTCCGATATTCGACGTCTGGTCCCAGATGCGGGCCAGATAGCCGTCTAGGAAATCGGTCAGACTCGCCACGAAGAAGATCGTGACGGCGGTCCACCGCCAGAAGTCGGTTGCCTGCTGGCGGTGGTCCGGCACGAAGCACAGGACGACGAGCGGTACCGCCGCGATGCGCGCATAGGTCAGGATGTTCGGAATGTTGAAGGCGCGATTGGACATGAAATCCTGTCGTTTACTCTGGAGCGTCGGACCTGCACCGTCCGGGCTGCGTGCAAGTTCGCGGGACGGGTGGGGCAAGTCAAGCCGATAGGGTGATCGACCGTCACCCCTTTTCGTGGAAATGATCGTAGATCGTCTTGGCGACGGCGGCCGAGATACCGGAGACCGACATCAGGTCCTCGACGCCCGCACGGCTCACCGCCTTTGCCGTGCCGAAATGGTGGAGCAGGGCGCGCTTGCGCCCTGGCCCGATCCCGGCGATCTCGTCCAGCGGGTTGCGCACCATCTCCTTCTTGCGCCGCGCCCGGTGCGAACCGATCGCGAAGCGGTGGGCCTCGTCGCGCAGGCGCTGGACGAAGTAGAGGACGGGATCGCGGATCGGCAGGGAAAATGCGTCCCGGCCGGGAATGAAGAAACGCTCGCGGCCGGCATCGCGATCGACCCCTTTTGCGACGCCGATCGTCGTGACGGCGTCCTGTATGCCCAGATCGCCGAGGATCTTGCGCACGGCCGAAAGCTGCCCCTGTCCGCCGTCGATCAGCAGGAGATCCGGCCATGCCGGAAATTCGTCGCCGTCGTCCTGGGTTGCGGGACTGGGAATTCCACTCTCCTTGATCAGCCGCGAAAAGCGCCGCTCCATCACCTCGCGCATCATGCCGAAATCGTCGCCGGGCGTGATCTCGGTCGAGCGAATGTTGAACTTGCGGTATTGGTTCTTCACGAAACCTTCCGGCCCGGCCACGATCATCGCGCCGACCGCATTCGTTCCCATGATGTGCGAGTTGTCGAAGACTTCGATCCGGCGCGGCGGTCTTTCAAGGCCGAACGCCTCGGCGAGCCCCTGCAACAGCCGCGCCTGCGACGACGTTTCGGCCAGCCGCCGCCCCAGCCCCTGTCTGGCATTTTGCAGCGCGTGGTCGGTCAGATCCTTCTTTTCGCCGCGCTGCGGCACCATCACCGTGATCTTGCGTCCCGCCTTCGTTGCGAGCGCCTCGGCGAGCAATTGCTGTTCCTCGACCGGCTGCGAGAGCAGGATCGTGCGCGGGATCGGCTTGTCGTCGTAGAATTGCGCCAGGAACGCCCCGAGCACTTCGGCCGCCTCGATCGAGGAATCGGCCTTGGGGAAATAGGCGCGGTTGCCCCAGTTCTGCCCGGTGCGGAAGAAGAACACCTCGATGCAGTTCTGGCCGCCTTCCTGATGGATGGCGAAGACGTCGGCCTCGTCCGTCGATTGCGTGTTGATCCCCTGATGGCTCTGGACATGGCTGAGCGCCGACAGACGGTCGCGATAGATCGCCGCCCGCTCGAAATCGAGTTCGGCCGAGGCATCCTGCATCGCTTTCGAGATTTCCGCCACGATCTTTGACGACTTCCCCGACAGGAACGCCTTCGCCTCGTCGACGAGTTCGTCATAGTCGGGCTGCGAGACCTCGTTGGTGCAGGGGCCGGAGCAGCGCTTGATCTGGTAGAGAAGGCAGGGCCGCGTCCGGCTCTCGAAGACCGAATCCGTGCAGGTGCGCAACAGGAAGGCGCGTTGCAGAGAATTGATGGTGCGCCCGACCGCGCCCGCCGAGGCGAACGGCCCGAAATAGTCGCCCTTTTTCGACCGCGCGCCGCGATGCTTGAAGATGCCCGGCGAGCGATGATCGCGGCTCAGCAGGATATAGGGAAACGACTTGTCGTCCCGCATCAACACATTGAAGCGCGGGCGCAAGCGCTTGATCAGGTTGGCTTCGAGCAGCAGCGCCTCGATCTCGGTGCGGGTGACGACGAACTCCATATGCGCCGTCTCGCGCACCATCCGGCCGATCCGGTCGGTGTGGCCCTTGCCTTGCGCATAGTTCGTCACGCGCTTCTTGAGACTACGCGCCTTGCCGACATAGAGCACGTCGCCGGCCGCGTTGATCATGCGGTAGACGCCCGGTGCGTTCGGCAGGCGCTTGACCAGCGTCTGGATCACGTCGATGCCGGTCTTGCCTTCCGCGTCGCCGCGGTCGCCATCCCATTCGATGCCGAGATCGGTGCTGGCCGCCTGCGGCTCGGCTTCGGTTTCCTCGTCCTCGTCGTCGCCATTCGGCATGTAGCCGGCGACGTCGCCTCTGGAGCGCTCGGCCCGCTTCAGGGCGGTCGTGCCTTTTTCCGGGGTCGGCGGCTTCATTCGGCCACCCCCGCGACATCGGGCGTCTCCCACGCCAGATGCTGGCCGCCGTCGAGCGCGATCATCTGGCCGGTGACCGAAGGGGCTTGCCAGAGCCAGCGGATCGTCCGGCCGAATTCGGCCAGGTCCGGCCCGCGTTTCAGCAGGAGTGCATCGACCTGGCGCTGGAAGTCGGCGTCGTCCTGCCGGGCATTGGCAAGGGTCGGGCCGGGTCCGATCGCGTTGACGCGGATCGCCGGGGCAAGTGCCTGCGCCAGCGTGCGCGTCGCTGTCCAGAGCGCGGATTTGGAAAGCGTATAGGAGAAGAACTTCGGCGTCGGCCGCCACACCCGTTGGTCGATCATGTTGACCACGAGCCCGTCGCTTCCCACCGGCAGGCGTTCGGCCATCATCCGCGCGAGCATGGCAGGGGCTTCGAGGTGGATCGCGAAATGGCGGTCCCACGCCCCCCATTCGAAATAGGTGGCACCGTCATCCTCGAAGATCGAGGCATTGTTGACGAGCAGCGAAACCGGCCCGAGCTTCGCTTCTGCCGTTTCGATCAACCCCGCGAACGCCTTCCGGTCGGTGAGGTCGGCCTGCACCACCGCGCATGTCGCGCCCGTTCGCGCAAGCTCTTCCGCCAGTCGGTCGGCCGCATCGTGTGAGCCGTTGCAGTGGATCGCCACTGCAAAGCCATGCGCGGCGAGGTCTTCGACGATCGCCTTGCCGATGCGCTGCGCGCCGCCCGTGACGAGTGCGACTGGGGGCGCCGCTTTGAGATTGGTCTGCATCATCCGTTCGTCTGCCGGGAAGGGAGCACCAGATATAGGCGGCGAAGGATAAAACCAGAAGACCGCAGCGGGCTTTTCCCATGACGATGCTGCCAAGGGCGACAGCCATGCTCGGTGTCGACATTCGGACCGACTCGAATTGGAGCGAGAAGAAATGCAACCCCGGAAACCGGTCGGGGTGCTCTTGCTCCTGTTTTATTTATGGTATAGTAAACAGTGGGTTACCAGGGGCCGGTGGCGTTAGTGTGACATGAATGCAACGTCACATTGCAGCCATATTGCAGCCGGGGAATGACCCTTTTTCAGTTTGGGTTCAGCCGCATTTCGACACGATCTTCGCCTCGGTCGACGCAGGGAACCATTTGCCTCCCGTGAAGGTTTCAGCGTCTGTCTCGAAGTCGGGAACCGCGTATTGGTTCTCGCGGCTAAGGAGTTAAAAGAATGAATAATCGTTTCTATCGCCCCGCTGCTCTCGCTCTCGGCGTTGCCATGCTTGCTTCGGCGCCGGCTCTTGCTGCCGACGTTGTCTATCAGGAGCCGCCGGCACCGGCAGCCCCGATGGAATTTGCTCCGGTCAACACCTGGTCCGGCCCTTATGCCGGTGTGAGCCTCGGCTACGGCTTCAACGGTAAGACCCGCAACCGCGCCAATGGCGACACGGCCGAGACCGAAGGCTGGATGGGCGGTGCGTTCGGTGGTTTCAACCAGCAGAACGGCTCGTTCGTCTATGGTGCTGAAGCCGACATCAACTACTCCGATGTCGACGGTCAGGCTGCGGGCTTCAACTCGCGCACCACGGTCGACGGTTCGCTTCGCGGCCGCGCCGGTGTCACCGTCACCGAAGACATTCTGCTCTACGGTACGGCTGGTCTTGCCGCTGAACGTCAGCGCATCACCGACAACCTGGGCAACCGCGACACCAACGTCGCGCTCGGCTACACCGCCGGCGCCGGCGTCGATGCCAAGCTGACCGATCAGGTCTTCGGCCGTCTCGAGTACCGTTACACGGACTACGGCAAGAAGGACTATTCGCTTCCGGGTCTCGGCACGACCGAGATCGACTCCAAGAACCACCGCGTTTCGGTCGGTCTTGGTGTGAAGTTCTAATTCAGTCTCCGATTGAATGCGGAAAGGCCGGCGCTTTTGCCGGCCTTTTTGTTTGCGCTATTTCGGAAGTTCGGCGGCAATTTCGGGAAAGCGTTCGTCGAACCTCTTGGCCCATCGGGTCAGCTTGGCGCGCCCGCGCTCCCACTGGCCGTCGAAGCGCAGTGCGAGATATCCGAGCGTCGCGCGCAGCGCGATATGCCCGCCCGTGATCTTCTTCGTCAGCTTTGGCGGGTTCTCGTTGAGTTCGTCGAGCGCCCGCGTCGCTTTCGACCATTGCCGCTCGAGCCAGGGCAGATGGATTTTCTCCTCCGGGCGAAACCGGCGTTCGTAGACATGGGCAAGCAGGCAATCGCAGATGCCGTCGGCGATCGCCTCCAGCCGCTCGGCTTCGAGCCGCTTTGCGGCGTTGCGCGGATAGAGCGTGTTGCCGGTCTCTCGACCGATGAACTGCATGATGACACGGCTGTCGTGAATGCCCGCGCCCTCATCGGTGATAAGGCAGGGAATCTTGCCGAGCGGGTTGGCCTTCAGCAGAATTTCGGGGTCGGCATTCGTATCGACCGTTTCGGAAACGAGCGCATATCCCGTATGGACGGCAGCCATGCGGACTTTGGCGCTATAGGGCGAAGCGGGCGAATAAAGCAGTCTCGGCATTCATGAACCTCCATGCGATCGGTTGCCGACAAGCTATGCGAGCAATGCCGGGTGGGCAATCACATCTCGTTCATGGAGCCGGGAGACGAAGGTCGTTCTGGCGGCAGGAGCGTTGGGCGACCTCGGGGCAGGGGCGAAACTCGAGATCCGTGGTCATGCAGATGCGCACTTCACGCAAAAGCCCGCCGGCGCATGTCACCGCCAGACCATCCGCCGGCAGGCCGCCATTGGCTTCGAGAAAGGCCGTGCGCACCGAAGATGCGGAAAGACGGCGCTGCTCCAATGCGGGCAGGTTCACTTCGCCGAAAGCCGCGCGGGTCGTCTCGAAATAGGCATCGGGGGAAAGACCGGTGCATGTGCCGTGCTTGCGCCATTGATGACGGATCAATCCGTCGGAAGGGATGATGTCCGAGATGGCTTCGATTTCGGAGCGTGACGGGTTGCGCGCATCGTCATCGCAAAATTCCGGCCAGCCCTGCTCGAATTGGGGCCAGAGGCCATGAACGACGAAGCCGAGTTCGCGATCTGCATCGCATTGCTGAGAATCGGCATTGCCACCCTCCGCCGCGCAATAGCTTGGCGACCAGGAGAGCGACAGGACGTAGAAGTCGAATGTCGTTGCGCGCTTTACGTCCGGCTCGGCGCCGCAGCCGGCCAGAAAAAGGCCGACGCCAAGAAGTCCGATGAACGGAACGTTCAAATCGGGTTTAACGAAGGACGCGGCAATTGCCGCCATAGACCTTCCAGCGATCGAATCCGAGGACGCAGAATTCGACATTGCTGCCGATCGAGGCGAAGCCCATCGGATGCTCGATCAGATACCAGACGTCGCGCATATGGCCGTTGGTCAGGTGGACATTGGCGATACAGTAGCGGCGCTCGATCGGCCAGTCGGGACGCGACGGCAGGTAGCGGTTCTCGCGGATCTGGCGAAATTCGACGATGTCGACCATCGGCAGGTTTGGCACGTTGCGCACCTGATAGGCGAACTTCTTGCTGATCGCACCGAGCACCTTGTCGTTTCCGCAGACGCCCGGATCGGTCGCATAGACGCCGCGAACCATGTCGGCTGCTGCCGCCTGATGCGTCATGCCGCCGGCAAGGATCGAAAGTGCCGTGAAGAAGGCGGCGCCGGCGCGGCGAAACGAAATGGCCATGGAAAGTCTCCCGAAGGCGGTCGATGAGTCGGCAATGTCCGCCACCGCCGCATTTCGGTCAAGATGGCGCTCGCTCGCCCGCGAGCCATTCTGCCCGCCATGTTGCGTCTTTGCCATTGCCAAGCAATCGCGCGAGCACGGGAAGCACGGTCTTCATCTCGGCTTCGAGCGGGTAGGGCGGGTTCACGACGACGAGCCCGGTGCCGTCGAGCCGCTCCGGCAGGCTCGGCGCGCGGATGTCGAGCGACAGGTCGAGGATCTTGGCGATGCCCGCCTCGCGAAGCGCCTCACGGAAGGCGGCGACCGCCTTTCGATTCTTCACCGGATACCAAAGAAGATAGGTCCCGCCCGGCCAGCGCCTATGCGCCTTGACCAGTCCGTCGATAAGCCGATCGAACTCGCCCTCGCGCTCGAAGGGCGGGTCGACGATGACGATGCCGCGCTTTTCCTTCGGTGGCAGATGCGCGCCGAGCGCCAGCCAGCCGTCGAGTTCGATGACGCGGGTCTGGAAGTCGCCGGCAAAATGCATCTTCAGCGTTTCGGCGTCGGCCGGATGGAGTTCGATCGCCGTCAGCCTGTCCTGATTGCGAAGGAGGTGGCGCGAGATTGCGGGCGATCCGGGATAGGCGGTCAGGCCACCGGCGCGGTTTGCCGCGCGGACGGCGTCGAGATAAGGCGCGATCAGTTCGGCCGCGTCATCGGGCAGATTGGCATCGAGCAGCCGGCCGATCCCATCCTTCCACTCGCCCGTCTTCTGCGCTTCCTCGGATGAAAGATCATAGACGCCGATCCCGGCATGGGTGTCGATCACCCGGAACGCGCCGGGCTTGCGCTTCAGGTAGTCGATGGAGCGGGCAAGAATGATGTGCTTGACCACATCGGCGAAATTGCCGGCATGATAGATGTGGCGGTAGTTCACGTTTCGGTCCGATCGATCGCGTCGAGGCGCATGGTGGATCAATTCTTTTGTCGGGTTCACGACCTACACGCTCGGACCGAATTGGGCTAGGTTCCGCTGATGAACCAGCACGCACCGATCCGCATCGGCCATTCGGCCTGTCCGCATGACTGCCCGTCCACCTGCGCGCTCGACGTGGAGGTCGTCGATGGCAAGGTCGGCCGCCTCCACGGCGCGAAGGACAACAGCTACACGGCCGGCGTGATCTGCGCCAAGGTCGCGCGCTACGCAGAGCGCATCCACCACCCCGACCGGCTCCTGAAGCCGCTCGTTCGCGCGGGCGCCAAAGGCGAGGGCAAATGGAAGGAGGCGAGCTGGGACGCGGCGCTCGACCTGATCGCCGAGAAGTTCGAGGTGGCGGAAGCGAGACATGGTTCGGAAACCGTCTGGCCTTATTATTATGCCGGCACGATGGGCCTCGTTCAGCGCGACGGCATCCACCGGCTGCGCCACGCGAAGAAGTATTCCGGCTTCTTCGACACGATCTGCACCAATCTCGCCTGGACCGGCTGGGTCATGGGCGCGGGCGCCCTGGCGGGCGTCGATCCGCGCGAGATGGCGAAGTCGGATTGCGTGGTGATCTGGGGCACCAACGCCGTGGTCACGCAGGTCAATGTGATGACCCATGCGGTGAGAGCACGCAAGGAACGCGGCGCGAAGATCGTCGTCATCGACGTCTACGACAACGCCACGATGAAGCAGGCCGACCTGGCGCTGATCCTCAGGCCCGGCACCGATGGCGCGCTCGCCTGCGCGGTCATGCACGTCCTCTTCCGCGACGGCTTCGTCGACCGTGCCTATCTCGAAAAATACACCGACGATCCGAAGGGGCTCGAGGCGCATCTGGCGTCGAAGACCCCCGACTGGGCGGCATCGATCACCGGCCTTTCGGTCGCCGAGATCGAAACCTTCGCCCGCCTCGTCGGCGAGACGAAGCGGACCTTCTTCCGCCTCGGCTACGGCTTCACCCGCAGCCGGAACGGCGCTGCCAACATGCACGCCGCGCTTTCCATTCCGGCGGTCACCGGCGCCTGGCAATATGAGGGGGGCGGGGCGTTCCATTCCAATTCGGATATCTTCAAGCTCGACAAGACGGAGTTGGAGGGCCGCCGCTTCCTCGACCCGAGGATCCGCCATCTCGACCAGTCCCGCATCGGCCCGATCCTGACCAACGACCCCTCCGCGCTCAACGGCGGCCCGCCTGTCAGCGCGATGCTGATCCAGAACACCAACCCGGCCAATGTCGCGCCCGAGCAGAGGCTCGTGAAGCAGGGGTTCCTGCGCGACGACCTCTTCACCGCCGTCCACGAGCATTTCATGACCGACACGGCGATGCTCGCCGACGTCGTCATCCCCGCCACCATGTTCCTCGAGCATGACGACATCTATCGCGGCGGCGGCCAGAGCCACATCATCCTTGGCCCGAAGGTCGTCGATGCGCCGGAAGGACCGAAGACCAACCATTTCGTCATCGAGGAACTGGCAAAGCGCCTCGGCGTCGCCGACCTGCCGGGCTTCGGCCTGACCGAGCGCCAGCACATCGACAGGATGCTCGAAAAGCGCGGCCTCGGCACCTTCGAAACCTTCTCCGAGGAACGCTGGTCGGACATGCAGCCGGACTTCGAAACGGCTCATTTTTTGAACGGATTCGGCCATTCCGGCGGGAAATTCCGGTTCAAACCGGACTGGATCGCGACGGTTTCGCCGAATAAACCGCCGAAATCGGTCGGTTTGCAGGGAAATTGGGCCGGTTTGCCGGTGTTTCCGGACCATGTCGAGCTGATCGAGAGCGCCGATCCGGCCCATCCGTTCCGCTTGGCGACCTCACCGGCGCGGTCCTTTTTGAACTCGTCCTTCACCGAAATGCCGACCTCTCGCAAGAAGGAGGGTCGGCCCGAACTGATGCTGCATCCAGATGATGCCGCCTCCCTCGGCATCGCCGATGGCGACCGCATCGAGATCGGTAACGCTCGCGGCGAAGTCGTTCTGAACGCGAAGTTTTTCGACGGCGTGAAGCGCGGCGTGGTAATCGCGGAAGGCATCTGGCCGAACGGCTCGCACGAGCGCGGCGAGGGCATCAACGTCCTCACCGGCTCCGACGCCGCCGCCCCCTATGGCGGCGCTGCCTTCCACGACACCAAAGTGTGGCTCCGCCCGGCGCCGTAGCTAAGGTGTAAACCGAGCCAGCAATTCGAGATCGGCTTCGCCATCATGTCCGACCGAGGGCGATAGGATGCGTTCGCGCTCGCTCGATGCGCCGAGATGGTCGAAGGCGACGCGGTTGCCGACGAGTTGGGCGCGTCCGGATGCGACGAGGTCGAGCGCCATCGGATAAAGCTGGTGCTCGGCGGCGAGAACGCGGCGCGTCAGGCTGTCCTCGTTGTCGTCGGGCGAGACGGGAACGGCAGCCTGCGCGATGATCGGCCCCCCATCCATCTCGGCGGTCACGAAATGGACCGTGCAGCCATGGATGCGCAGGCCGCCGTCGAGCGCGCGCCTGTGGGTATCGAGACCTTTGAAGAGCGGCAGGAGGGAGGGGTGGATGTTGACCATCCGGCCCTTCCAGCCCTCGACGAAATCGGCCGAGAGAAGCCGCATGTAGCCCGCGAGCGCGACGAGCTCGACGTTCCAGCGCTTGAGCTGCGCGTCGATGGCCGCTTCATGCGCCGCCTTGTCGGAAAAGTCGTTGCGCGGTATCGCCCGTGCTTCGATGTCGAGCGCGGCAGCGTGATTGAGCCCGGTCGCCTCCGGCTTGTCTGAGATGACGCCGACGATCTCATAGGTCGAGCGTGGTCCGCTAGCCGCCTCTGCCAGCGTCTTCATGTTCGAGCCGCGCCCGGAGATGAGGGCGGCGACGCGTTTTTTCGTGATGCTCATAGGTCGAGATGTCCACGATAGACGACGCCTGTCTCGCGTCGGGGCACGATGCGGCCGATGGTCATGACGTGTTCGCCTTCCTGTTGAAGGACGGCGGCGACCTGTGCCGCCTGTCCGGACGCGACGACGAGGATCATGCCGACGCCGCAATTGAAGGTGCGCTTCATCTCGACGGGCGCGACGCCGCCGGTTTTGGCAAGCCAGGAGAAGACGGCGGGAACTTCGATCGCGTCGAGGTCGAGTTCGGCGGCGAAATCCTTCGGCAGCACGCGCGGGATGTTTTCGGGAAAGCCGCCGCCGGTGATGTGGGCCAGCGCCTTGATGCCGTGGGTGGAGCGGATCGCGGCGAGGATCGGCTTGACGTAGATGCGCGTCGGCTCGAGCAACGCTTCGCCGAGCGTGCGGCTCTTGTCGAACGGTGCTTTCGCATCCCAGTCGAGGCCGGACAGTCCGACGATCTTGCGGACGAGCGAATAGCCGTTGGAATGGACGCCCGAGGAGGCGAGGCCGAGAATGACGTCGCCTTCGACGATGTCGTCGGTCGGCAGCAACTGGCCGCGTTCGGCAGCGCCCACCGCGAAGCCTGCGAGATCGTAGTCGCCGTCGCGATACATGCCGGGCATTTCCGCCGTCTCGCCGCCGATCAGCGCGCAGCCAGCCTGCCGACAACCATCGGCGATGCCCGAGACGATGGCCGCGCCCTGGTCGGGATCGAGCTTGCCGGTCGCGAAATAATCGAGGAAGAACAGCGGTTCGGCGCCCTGCACGACGAGGTCGTTGACGCACATGGCGACGAGGTCGATGCCGACCGTGTCGTGGATGCCGGCGTCGATGGCGACCTTGAGCTTCGTGCCGACGCCGTCATTCGCGGCAACGAGGATTGGATCGGTGAAGCCCGCGGCCTTCAGGTCGAACAGACCGCCGAAGCCGCCGATCTCGCCATCGGCGCCTGGCCGCCGCGTCGAGCGCACCATCGGCTTGATCTTCTCCACCAGCGCATTGCCGGCATCGATGTCGACGCCGGCCTGCGCATAGGTGAGCCCGTTCTTCTGGTCGCTCATTTGCGAAACTCCGCTCCGGAACGGCTCGTGCGATGGGCTGCGCGGATGCCGTCCAAATTTCGAATGCCCGTGCCCGCTCTTGGCACGAAGCACGCCTCTCCCGCAAGGCGAAGGCGCGCTTGCCCGCCACTTGACCACCGCAACCGAGCGCGCCTATGTCGTGAGCCTGCCCGACCAGCGGATGACGACGCGCATGACGACGGAAACGCCAACGCCTGCCACCACGCCCGCCACGGTGCAGTCGCGAATGTCGCTGCGCCGTCCGGCCATGTTCTGGGCGGCTGCGGTCGCCGTCTTCGTCCTGTTCCTCTATATCTTCTCCTCCGTTCTGCTGCCGTTCTTCGCCGGCATGATCCTTGCCTATTTCCTCGATCCGGTGGCCGACTGGCTGGAGCGGCGCGGCCTGTCGCGCATCTGGGCGACGGTGCTGATCCTGATCTCCTTCCTGCTTCTGCTGATCGTCGGGCTTGCGGTTCTCGTTCCCGTCCTCGCCAGCCAGCTTGCCGGCTTCATCGAGCGCGTGCCGGACTATTTCGCGCGGTTGCAGTCGCTCGTCACATCGTTCGATTTCGACTGGCTGTCGTCGCGCATCGGCATGGAGCCGGGCGGACTGGAAGAGGGCATCGGTTCCATCTTTTCCGAGGGGTCCGGGGTGGTCGCGGCGCTGCTCGCGTCGATCTGGAGCGGCGGCCGCGCGGTCGTCGACATTGTCGGCCTGCTCGTCGTGACCCCGGTGGTCGCCTTCTACATGCTTCTCGACTGGGACAAGATGGTCGCCCGCGTCGACCAGCTCGTGCCGCGAAACAATGTCGAGACCGTGCGCCAGATCGCCCGCGACATCGACGCGTCGGTGGCCGGATTCGTGCGCGGACAGGGCACGCTCTGCCTGATCCTGGGGGCCATGTATGCGGTCGGCCTGACGATCGTCGGCCTGAATTTCGGCCTTCTGATCGGCATGTTCGCCGGCCTCATCTCCTTCATCCCTTATGTGGGGTCGATGGTCGGCCTCGTGCTCTCGGTCGGCGTCGCCTTCGTCCAGTTCTGGCCCGAATGGCACATGGTCGCGCTGGTGGCGGCGATCTTCTTCGGCGGCCAGTTCATCGAAGGCAACATTCTCCAGCCCAATCTCGTCGGCAAGAGCGTCGGCCTGCATCCGGTCTGGCTGATGTTCGCGCTCTTCGCCTTCGGCTATCTGTTCGGCTTCGTCGGCCTTCTGATCGCAGTTCCGGCGGCGGCGGCCGTTGCCGTTCTGGTCCGCTTCGCGATCGGCCGCTACGAGGCATCTCCGCTTTACAGCGGCGGACAAAAGCCGCTCGACCGGGTCTGATCGCGTGACGCTTGCGCCCCGACGACCCCTCCAGATTCCGCTCGATCTCGCGCATCGGCCGGCGAGGAGCCGCGACGACCTCGTGCCGGGCGCGTCGATCCGGTCCGCGCTGCATCTGATCGATTCCTATCCCGACTGGCCGGCTCCGGTCGTGGTGATCGTCGGCCCGCGCGGGGCCGGAAAGACGCATCTGGCCGCCGCCTGGCAGGAAATGACCGGCGCCGCCTCGCTCTCCATCGCAGGCATCGGCGCCGAGGCGCTCGACTGGGCCGAGCGCGGGCCCATCCTGGTCGACGATGCGGATCGGGCTCCAATCGACGAGACCGGCCTGTTCCACCTGATCAACGCGGTGCGTGCGTCCGGTAGGCATCTCCTGATGACGGCGGCGACGCGCCCGGTCTCCTGGCCGATCGGTCTTGCGGACCTCGTCTCGCGACTGCGCGCAGCTTCCATCGTCGAGATCGGTGCGCCGGACGACATGCTTCTTGCCGGCGTTCTGACCAAGCTTTTCGCCGACCGTCAGGTCGATGTCGATCCTGCCGTCATCCAGTATGTCGTCAAGCGCATGGAGCGGTCGTTCGAAAGTGCGAATGCCGTCGTCGAGCGTCTCGACGCGGCCGCGCTGGCGCGCAAGTCGCGCATTACGCGCGCGCTTGCCGCGGAGTTGCTGGGAGAGCGATGAACCGTTCTTTCGGGCGTCGGAGGGCACGCTTCGAGCCGCCGATCCTGTTGCGCGCGGGCGATTTTCGAATACTCTGTGGATATGACCATGGAGGCGACAATGCCGCTGCATCGCAAGGCGGAAGAAGCAGGGATCATTTCCCCTGCCGAACTGGCATTGCTGTCCCGCGTTTTCGACGCGACCGAGCGGTCCGGCGAAAACGAGAGCGACCGTGAGGCGCGCGCCTCGCGCATCCTTGGCTATTATCTGGCGGGCATCGACGACGAGGACGAGTTGAAGACGCTCGCCCGTCAGGCTTTGCAGCGGTGAAGTGGCGATCCCGGCAGGATTCGAACCTGCGACCATCGGCTTAGAAGGCCGGTGCTCTATCCAACTGAGCTACGGGACCTGAAACGGCGAACGGCTCAGTGCGTCCAGGGAATCTTGCGATCGTAGCGAAAATTCTCGGCATAGGAAATCTGCCGGCGGCGCGCGTCCTTCGGTTCCTGAACGCGGAAGGCGATGCCGTTGCGCCGGGCATAGGCGACGGCTTCTTCCTGGGTCTCGAAGGTCAAGCGGATCTGGCTCTTCATGTCGCCCGACGAGGTGTAGCCCATCAGCGGATCGATCTTGCGCGGCTGCTCGGGGTCGAATTCGAGAACCCAGAAGCCGGTCTTGGCCTTGCCGGACTGCATGGCCGTCTTGGCGGGGCTGAAGATGCGTGCGGACATCGATTGGTCTCCGTTCTGGCCGCATGGTCGGAGCGGCAGGATTCGAACCTGCGACCCTCTGGTCCCAAACCAGATGCGCTACCAGGCTGCGCTACGCTCCGTGACCTTGCGAGGCCTTGCGCCGTATAGAGTTCGCCCATCCTGGGCGCAACCCTGAAAATTGGAAGAGGGGGACGAACGGCACCTTGTGGCGCCAACGGGAACCAAGAGTCCCATGCAAAGTGCCACGGATCGCATCAGTTCGTCGCGTTTTTGGCCGCTGCATTGGGCTGGTCGCGCTCTTCCAACACGCCATAGCCCTTTCCGAAGAGCATTTCTCCGGCAAAGCCGTCACATGCGCAACGCTATCTGCGAACATGCGGCAACGTCGCTGCGACATGGTTTGAGGGCCCGTCGTCAGAGCATTGGCCTAAATATTTTCCTTGACTAATCTTCCTACCGTCGGCTGCATGAAGCTTGCGTATGGAGAGGCATTGATGACAGGGGATAACGCGTGCCCGATTTGTGGGCAAAAGGCAATACTGGCTTTCAAAGACATGAGGGACAGGCAATATGATGCGGCGCCTACAGCCACATATTACCGGTGTCTTAGGGGAGATTGTCAGCACCTTTTTGTTTCTCCGCCTACTCGGGAAGAAGATCTTTTGTCTCTGTACGCGTCATATTCCACACATGCCGACTCGCCCATTTTCCCGAAAAGCATGAGGGCACGCGTCTATCAAAGCCTGACTGTAGTCTTCGGATTGCCTGACCGGCTAGGCAGTCAGATTGATCGATGGCGCTTGATGGACATGCAAGGTCGGTCGGGAAGCGTTCTGGATGTCGGCTGCGGCTCCGGCAATCTCCTGAAGGAACTGCAGAAAACAAAGTCTGGCCGGAACGTCGGCATTGATTTTGACCCCAAGGCGATTGAGGCCGCGAAATCAAACGGCATTGACGCCCGCGTTTCAACGATTGAAGAAGTGTCCGATGGTCCCTACGACAATCTTCTTTTGAACCATGTGATCGAACATGTTCCCGATCCGCTTGCTTTCTTGAAAACGGCGTATGAAAAAATCAAATGCGGAGGCGTGGCCATCATTCGGACGCCCAATTCGAACAGCCGCCTGGCAAGGCGATTTGGCGATAATTGGCGAGGCTTGGAGCCGCCAAGGCATCTCAATATTTTCACCGTCCCGTCATTACGTGCGGTGGCCAAACGAGCAGGATTTGAAGTTGAGGAAATCACGTCTGCGAACGCGATGCTGCAAGGCATCTATTTCGAAAGTGCAAGACTCAAAGCGGCGTCGGGCGGCTCGGGCCGACGAGGCACCTTCCATTCGCTAATTGCGAAGTTGGCCTTTCCTGGCGTGGTTTTGATGTCCTCTCTTGCGCGTAAGAAAGATGATGAGTGCGGCGAAGAGGTCGTTGCCATCCTTCGGCGTCCATGAAATTACCGCATCAGCGCTGAAAATGGGGGGCTCGCTTCGGCAAGCCTTTTTTGGAAGGGAATACCGATGGACAGAACCGCTCCCGCCGGAGCGGCGATTCTGCTCGACTTCGTTCTGGAGATCGAAGTCGGTACGGAAGGCCGCGAAGGATATAACATCATCTACGGGCACAACGGCTCGCTGTCTCTTCGGAAATCGCGGGTCGCTTTTTGCGTTTAATACACCGCTCGCGCTAAAAAAGCCACGCAATCTACCGGTAATGACGTGTGATACTGTTCTAAGTGATTGGATTGTCGATGTTTTGGAGGTGGGCCCACCTTTTCCAAACCAGGCTGCGCTACGCTCCGACGATCACTGCGGACGCAGCCTGCCTAGTGTGTCGGCAGGCCATTCGCAAGGGGAAATACGACAATGCGCGGGATTCTCAAGCCTTCAGCGCCGCGAACCCCGCTTCGATGTCGGCCTTGACGTCGGCAACGTCCTCGAGACCGATCTGTAGGCGCAGGACGGGGCCGGGATAGTCGACCCTCGAGACCGTTCGGTCCGAAAGGTTGACATGGACGGCAAGGCTTTCATAGCCGCCCCAGGAATAGCCGAGGCCGAAGATCTTCAACGCATCGAGAAAGGCGTGCGCTTCACGCTCGCCGCCCGATCTAAGGACGATCGAGAAGATGCCGCTGGATCCCGAGAAGTCGCGTTTCCAGATGGCGTGGTCGGGATGGCTTTCGAGCGCCGGATGCAGCACCTGCGCGACCTCGTCGCGGGTTTCCAGCCAGCGGGCAAGCTCCAGCGCGCTCTGCTGGTGGCGTTCGAGCCGCACGCCCATGGTGCGCAGGCCGCGCAGCACCTGGTAAACGTCGTCCGGCGCCGAGCACACGCCCATGGTCAGATACGTGTCCCAAAGCTGTTCCCAGCAGTCCGCGTTGGCAGAGACGGTGCCGAGCAGGACGTCCGAATGGCCGGCCGGATACTTCGTCGCGGCGTGAATGGAGATGTCGACGCCATGGTCGAGAGGCTTGAAATAGAGCGGCGTCGCCCAGGTGTTGTCCATCATCACGATCGCGCCGCCGGCATGGGCGGCTTTCGCGATCGCGGGAATGTCCTGCATTTCGAATGTGTTGGAGCCGGGCGCTTCGGTGAAGACGACCTTCGTGTTCGGCTTCATCAGCTTCGCGATGCCGGCGCCGATGCGCGGCGCATAATATTCGACCTCGATGCCGAGGCGCTTCAGCATCGTGTCGGCGAAGCGGCGCGTCGGATTGTAGATCGAATCGACGATCAGCACATGGTCGCCGGCCGACAGGAAGGCGAGGAGCGGCATCGTCACCGCCGCCAGCCCCGAGGGAACCAGGATGGTGCCTGCCGCGCCTTCGAGTTCGTCGATGGCGTGGCAGAGCGCGTCCGAAGTCGGCGTGCCGCGGGTTCCGTAGGTATATTTCTGATTGCGCGAGGCCATGGTCGCGGCATCGGGGAAGAGAACGGTCGACGCATGAACGACCGGCGGATTGACGAAGCCGAAATAATCGCGCGGGTTGTGCCCGCCGTGGGCGAGACGGGTGTTGATGCCCTGCCGGGGCGTGTCGTTCGTCATGCTTTTCCACCGTTGGATTTCAAGTCTTGATTGGATCGATGCGAGCCTGCCCGATCCGGTGCAGCGCAGCAAGGCTGCTCAACCGCTGGGCAGGGATCCGGGCCGGGGCGACGTTGGGGAAGATGGCCGAATGATGGCAGGCCGATAGGTCCACTGGCGCTTTCAGGCTTGACCCAGCAAAATTTATGGCCTTCGATGGCCGCTGTGAATGGGAGACGGGGCAGGGGCAGGTGTCGCCTCAAATCAAGACGGCGCATGTGGCCGCTCCAGCGGCTTCCGGACAAAAACAAGACGGAGCATAAGGAACATGCTTCGAAAACAAGAGGGTAAGTGGGCAATGAACAAGTTTATGGTGGGAATTCTCGGTGGTGCGGTGATGGCGCTCGGCGCATCGACCGCTTCGGCTGCGACCCTCGACGACGTCAAGGCGAAGGGTTTCGTGCAGTGCGGCGTTCACACCGGCCTGGCCGGATTTGCCGCCCCCGATGATGCCGGCGAGTGGACCGGCTTCGACGTCGACATGTGCCGCGCCGTTGCCGCTGCCGTCTTCGGCGACGCCGATTCCGTGCAGTACACGCCGACCAATGCGACCGAACGCTTCACCGCGCTGCAGTCGGGCGAAATCGACCTGCTCGCACGCAACACGACCTGGACGCTGACGCGCGACACGACGCTCGGCCTGACCTTCGCCGGCGTGAACTATTATGACGGCCAGGGTTTCATGATCAACCAGACCGCGCTGCCGGACATCAACTCCGCGCTCCAGCTTTCGGGCGCGGCGATCTGCGTGCAGTCCGGCACGACGACCGAACTCAACCTGGCCGATTATTTCGCCGCCAACAACATGGAATACAACCCGGTCGTCTTCCAGGGCTTCGAAGAGACCAACGCCGCCTATGAGGCTGGCCGCTGCGACGCCTACACGACCGATGCCTCGGGCCTCTACGCGCTTCGCCTGACGCTCGCCAACCCGGACGAGCACGTCGTTCTGCCGGAGATCATCTCCAAGGAGCCGCTCGGACCTGCCGTTCGCCAGGGCGATGAGCAGTGGTTCAACATCGTCAAGTGGACTCTTTTCGCAATGGTTCAGGCCGAGGAACTCGGCATTACGTCCGAGAACCTCGAAGAGATGCTCTCTTCGGAGAGCCCGGAAGTGCGTCGCGTGCTCGGTCTGGAAGACGAGTCGACCATCGGTCAGGGCCTTGGCCTCGAGAACGACTGGGTCCAGGCCATCGTTCGTGAAGTCGGCAATTACGGCGAAGTCTTCGACCGCAACATCGGCACCGGCAGCCCGCTTGCCATCGCGCGTGGACTGAATGCCCTTTGGACCGACGGCGGTCTGCAGTACGCACCGCCGCTGCGCTAAGCAGGTTCGGACTGGTTTCGGGAGGCGGATTCCGCCTCCCGTTCTCTTTGGCGCGGAGGGAAAATGGCTTCGCAGATGAGTGTGCGCGGCGAAGAGCCCGCACGGGTGTCCTGGGTGAACGATCCCAAGACGCGCGGCATCGTCTTTCAGGTTGTCGTCGCGGTTGCGCTGATCGGCTTCATCTACTGGATCATCGGCAACACGGCGGAAAACCTGCGGCGCGCGAACATCGCTTCGGGATTCGGTTTCCTCAACGGGCGCAGCGGCTTCGATTTGAGCCAGACGCTGATTCCGTATTCGTCGAACTCGACCTTCATGCGGGCCATCATCGTCGGCCTCCTGAACACGCTTCTCGTGGCCGTCACCGGCATCATCACGGCCACCATCGTCGGCTTTCTCATCGGCATCGGACGCCTTTCCGGAAACTGGCTGATCGCGCGGATCTGCACGGTCTATGTCGAGATCTTCCGCAATCTGCCGCCGCTCCTGGTCATCTTCTTCTGGTATGTCGGCGTGCTTTCGGTGCTGCCTGGACCGCGCCAGTCGGTCGAGCTTCCGCTCGGTGGCATGATCAACAATCGCGGTCTCTATCTGCCGCGACTCCTGACCGAACCCGGCTTCTGGCTCGTGCCCGCCGCGTTCGTGCTGGGCATCGTTCTGACCATCTTCTTCATCCGCTGGGGACGCCGTCGCCAGATGGCTACCGGACAGGTGTTTCCGGGCTTTCGCGTCGGTCTCGGTCTGATCCTCGGGCTGCCGATCCTCGCCTTCGTCGTTTCGGGAATGCCCGCAACGCTCGAATATCCTGAAATGGCCGGCTTCAACATCCGCGGCGGCCAGGTCGTCCTGCCGGAGTTCCTGTCGCTTTATCTCGCCCTCTCGCTCTACACGGCCTCGTTCATCGCCGAAATCGTACGCGCTGGCGTCCTCGGCGTGGCCAAAGGCCAGTCCGAAGCGGCCTATTCGCTCGGGCTTTCACCGCGCCGCACGCTGCGTCTCGTCGTGGTGCCGCAGGCGATGCGGATCATCATCCCGCCGCTGACGAGCCAGTATCTGAACCTGACCAAGAACTCGTCGCTGGCGATCGCGGTCGGCTATGCGGATTTGGTTGCGATCGGCCAGACGACCATGAATCAGACGGGTCAGGCCATCGAGGTCGTGGCGATCTGGATCGTCGTCTATCTCGGTCTCAGTCTCATCACCTCGGCATTCATGAACTGGTACAACGCCAAGATGGCGTTGGTGGAGAGGTAGGACCATGCAGGAACACGACCTTTCCTATGTTCGCATGGAGATGGTGAACGCCCAGAACGCGCCCGAGCGCGAGAAGGGCGTCACCCGCTGGCTGCGCAAGAACCTGTTCGCTACGCCGGTCGACGGGCTGCTGACGTTGATCGGACTCCTGATCGTCGCCTATGCGCTGCCCAACATCGTCCGCTGGGCCTTTATCGATGCGGCCTGGATCGGGCCCGACCGTTCGGTCTGTTCGACCCAGTCGCAGGGCGGCATCCAGCCGGACGGCTGGTCGGGCGCCTGCTGGGCCTTCGTCAACGCCAAGTTCTCGCAGTTCATGTACGGGCGCTATCCGGTTTTCGAACGTTGGCGCGTCGACCTGACGGCGGTGATGTTCATCGCGCTTCTGGTGCCGCTCCTGATCCCGCGCATTCCCTACAAGGCGCTGAACGCCGTCATGTTCTTCGGCGTCTTCCCGGTCGTCGCCTATTTCCTGCTCGTTGGCGGCAATTTCGGCCTGAACCGCGTCCAGACCTCGCTCTGGGGCGGCCTGCTGGTCACGATGGTTCTTTCCTTCGTCGCCATCTCGGTATCGCTGCCCTTCGGCATCCTTCTGGCGCTTGGCCGACGATCCAGGCTGCCGGTGATCAAGATGATCTGCGTCGTCTTCATCGAGACGATCCGCGGCGTGCCGCTGATCAGCGTCTTGTTCATGGCGAGCGTCATGCTGCCGCTCTTCATGCCCGCCGGCACGACGTTCGACCGCTTCCTGCGCGCCGTCGTCGGTCTGTCGATCTTCGCCTCCGCCTATATGGCCGAAGTCGTTCGCGGCGGCCTTCAGGCGATTCCGAAGGGCCAGTATGAGGGCGCGTCCTCGCTCGGCCTCGGCTATTGGCAGTCGATGGGTCTGATCGTGCTTCCGCAGGCGCTGAAGCTGGTGATTCCGGGCATCGTGAATACCTTCATCGGGCTCTTCAAGGACACCAGCCTCGTCTACATCGTCGGCATGTTCGACCTTCTGGCAATCGTTCGCCAGAACTTCTCGGATGCGAACTGGGCCTCGCCGCAGACGCCGAAATCCGGCCTGATATTCGCCGGACTGATCTTCTGGGCGTTCTGCTTCGCGATGTCGCGCTATTCGATCTACATGGAACGCCGGCTCGACACCGGCCACAGAAAATAAGGCCAAGGGGAACCGACATGGCTACTCAAGACGCCGTCATGGCAAGCGACCGCCCGCTCGACCGTTCGAAGATGCAGATCTCGGATACCGACGTTGCGATCGAGATCATCGGGATGCACAAATGGTATGGCGACTTCCATGTGCTGCGTGACATCGACCTGAAGGTCATGCGCGGCGAGCGGATCGTGGTGTGCGGGCCTTCCGGTTCGGGCAAGTCGACCATGATCCGCTGCATCAACCGGCTGGAAGAGCATCAGAAAGGCAAGATCATCGTCGACGGGATCGAACTGACCAATGATCTGAAGAAGATCGACGAAGTGCGCCGCGAAGTCGGCATGGTGTTCCAGCATTTCAATCTCTTCCCGCACCTGACGATCCTCGAGAATTGCACGCTCGCGCCGATCTGGGTGCGCAAGATGCCGAAGAAGCAGGCCGATGAAGTCGCGATGCACTATCTGGAGCGCGTCAAGATTCCCGAACAGGCGCACAAATATCCGGGCCAGCTTTCGGGCGGCCAGCAGCAGCGCGTCGCCATCGCGCGCTCCTTGTGCATGAACCCGCGCATCATGCTGTTCGACGAACCGACCTCCGCGCTCGACCCGGAAATGATCAAGGAAGTGCTGGAGACTATGGTCGGTCTCGCCGAGGAAGGCATGACCATGATCTGCGTCACGCACGAGATGGGTTTTGCGCGTCAGGTCGCCAACCGCGTCATCTTCATGGATCAGGGGCAGATCGTCGAGCAGAACGTGCCGGAGAAGTTCTTCGACAATCCGCAGCACGAGCGCACGAAGCTGTTCCTGAGTCAGATCCTCCACTGATCATGGCACCGCGAGGCCGCCAGTCGCGGCTGCTTCGCGGCCTCCTGGCAATCCTTGTTGCGGCTGGTTTGGCGGTCGTTCTGGGTGCAGTCGTGCCGCGCCCGCTCGTCGCGGAAAATGACGCGGGATCGGCGCGGCAGGTGCTGCTGGTCGCCAATGCGATCCATACCGACATCGCCTTTCCGGCCGACCCGGACATTCTCGACCGGTTCGGCTTCCTGGCCGAGGACGGCCTGCCGCTCGACGCGCCGGAACTTGCCTGGCTGGTGATCGGCTGGGGTGGCCGCGCCTTTTATCTCGAGACACCGACCTGGGCCGATCTGAAGCCCGTTCCGCTGGCAAGGGCGTTGACGCTGGATCGGGCGGTAATCCATGCGGCGCTGGGCGGGGCGATCGCGCTGCCGATGGAGGGCGTCGTCGTGCTCGACGTCGACGACCGCGAACTCGGCGCGATGATCGACGAGGTTCTCGAAACGCTCGTCCGCGATAGCCAGGGCCGGCCGGAGGTCATTGCGGATGCCGGCTATGGCGAGTTCGATCGGTTCTATGAGGCGCGGGGCTGGTTCAACGTGCTCATCGGCTGCAATCTGTGGACGAGCCGCGTGCTGCGCGAGGGCGGGTTCCGGACCGGCTGGTGGAATCCGCTGCCGGTCAGCCTGCTCTGGTCCGTTCGGACTCACAACGCGCTGGCGTCGTGACCGTAAAGCCAGTCGAAATCGGCGGCCAGCCGTTGCGGGTCGCGTGTCTTGAGCGCCAGGTTCCGGGCGATCGCAATCGGACCGGCTGCGTGCCAGACGAAGCGGTTGAAGCGTGCGCGCCCGGCGACGCGTGAAAGGCGTGGGCGACGCACGGCCTCATAGCGGGCGAGAGCCGACGCAATGTCTGATGAAGCGATCAGAGCGGCGGCGAGCGCAGCGCCGTCCTCGATCGCCATCGCCGCGCCCTGTGCGGCGTAAGGCGTCATCGCATGAGCGGCATCGCCGACGAGGAATCCGCTCGCGTCGCCCCATTTGCCGGATGGTTCGACGGCATAGAGCGGCCAGCGCGTCCAGCCGCCCACGCCTGAAAGCAGATCACGCAAAGCGCCTGATCGGTCGTTCGGTAGCGGCGCCATGTCGGCCACGCCTTGCGACCAGCCCTCCGCGCCGGCCTTGCCCGGCATGATCGCGACCAGATTGATCGCCTGCCCCTGCCGGACCGGATAGGCAACGAGGTGGAAGGAGGGGGCGAGGAGCGCGCTGACGTTTGTCGGCGACAATTGGGCGGCAAGGTCGGCGAAGGCGGAATGGCCGGCTTCGACCAGCGCCCGCCAGGCGACATGGCCGCTGAAACTGGCTGGCGAGGCGCCGGGGATGCGGGCGCGCATCGTGGACCAGACGCCATCGGCGCCGATGGTCAGATCGGCATTTGTCGAGGGATCGATTTCCGACCCGAAACGGATATTTATCTGCGGTTCCCGCAAAGCCGCATCAAGCAATATGCGTTGCAGGTCGCCTCGATGGATGACGAGATAGGGCGCGCCCCAGCGCCTCGCTGCGAAATCGCCGAGCGTGACGGAGGCGAGCGGCTTCAGGTTGCGCGCATCGCGAAGCTCGATCGCTTCGGGTGCGACGGATGCCGCTTGAAGCGCGGGCAGCAGACCCAGCCGATCGAGAAGCCGGGTCGCGTTGGGGGAAAGTTGCAGTCCGGCACCGACAGGTTCGAGGCTCAGCGCCCGTTCCGCGACGTCGACCTCGAAGCCCGCGCGGGCGAGGAAGAGCGCTGTCGTCAGGCCGGCAATGCCGGCGCCTGCGATCTGGACGCGCCAGCTCACCTCAGGCGGCGTTCTCGTGATAGGCCGCGCCCGCCGGCACGCTCTCGCTGGCCTTCAGGCTCGCATTGAAGCGATAGAGCGTGGAGCAGTAGGGGCAGACCTTTTCGTCGTCGTCGCCCATGTCGAGAAAGACATGCGGATGGTCGTAGGGCGGGTTCGCGCCGACGCACATGAATTCCCTGACGCCGATCTCGATGACCGGATGGCCCTCGTCGTTCTGGAAATGGGGAATTGCGTGGCCGGCCATGACGGACTCCGAAGATCGTAATATTCAGCTTGAGCGTTTGCAGCATCGGTCCTGCCATTGCAAGATGCGTGATATGAAACTGTCGCAAAAGGCTGGCAGGAACGGGCATGGGGCGCGATGGTCGCGACATGCGGGAGCCGGGTGATCAGATGAACGAGATGAAGCCAGTCGAACGCAGCTTTGCAAGCCCGGTGGCAAAGCTCGTCAAGTCGCCGGACGACAATCCGGACCGCTTCGTCAATCGTGAATTTTCCTGGCTCCAGTTCAATCGCCGGGTGCTGGACGAGTCCCACAATCCCAGCCATCCGCTTCTGGAGCGGCTGCGCTTTCTGTCGATTTCGGCGACCAATCTCGATGAGTTTTTCATGGTGCGCGTGGCCGGCCTCGCGGGGCAGGTTCGCGCCGGCATCGCCATCAAGAGCCCGGATGGGCGCACGCCCGAGGAACAGCTCGAACAGATTCTGCTCGAAGTCTCGAGCCTTCAGGAAGACCAGCAGAAGAGCTTTTCGCTGCTCGCCGAACTCCTGCGCAAGGAGGGGGTCGAGATCGTCCGTACCGCGCCCTTGTCGAAGGAGGACAAGGCGTGGCTGGAGGATCATTTCCTCGAGGCGATCTATCCGGTGCTGACGCCGCTATCGGTCGATCCGGCGCATCCGTTCCCGTTCATCCCCAATCTCGGCTTCTCGATGGCGCTGCAACTGCGCCATCGCAAGGAGGGCGAGGAGATGTCGGCGCTGCTGCGCCTGCCGGTGGCGCTCAACCGCTTCATCCGCCTGCCCGACAAGCGCAAGCACACGCGGTTCATTGCGCTGGAGGACGTGGTCGAGCTCTTCATCGGCCGGCTCTTTCCCGGTTACGAGGTCAAGGGATCAGGCACGTTCCGCATCATCCGCGACAGCGATATCGAGGTGGAAGAAGAGGCCGAGGACCTTGTTCGCCTGTTCGAGACCGCGCTGAAGCGGCGGCGGCGCGGGCAGGTGATCCGCATCGAGTTCGACGACGAGATGCCCGCCGCGCTGCGCGACTTCGTCGCCTCGCAGTTGAATGTCGGCGCCTCGCGCATCAGCGTCCTGTCCGGGCCGCTCGCGATCAGCCAGATTTCGGAGATCGTGTCGCTGCCGCGCGAGGATCTGAAGTTCCAACCCTTCAATCCGCGCTTTCCCGAACGCATCCGCGAGCATGGCGGCGATTGCTTCGCGGCGATCCGAGAAAAGGACATCGTCGTCCACCACCCGTATGAATCCTTCGATGTCGTCGTCCAGTTCCTGCGCCAGGCGGCACTTGACCCGGACGTCGTCGCGATCAAGCAGACGCTCTACCGCACCTCGAACGACAGCCCGATCGTGCGGGCGCTGATCGACGCCTCGGAGGCCGGCAAGTCGGTGACGGCGCTGGTCGAGCTCAAGGCGCGGTTCGACGAGGAAGCCAACATCCGCTGGGCGCGCGATCTCGAACGCGCGGGCGTTCAGGTCGTCTTCGGGTTCCTGGAACTGAAGACCCACGCCAAGATGTCGCTCGTCGTGCGCCGCGAGGACGGCAGGCTGCGCAACTATGTCCACCTCGGCACCGGTAATTACCACCCGATCACCGCGCGCATCTATACGGACCTGTCCTATTTCACCTGCGAGCCGCAGATCGCACGCGACGTGGCGCAGGTGTTCAATTTCATCACCGGCTATGCCGAGCCGACCGACCAGATGAAGCTCGCCATCTCGCCCTTCACGCTGCGCCAGCGCCTCATCGGCCACATCCGCGCCGAGATCGACTTCGCCAATAAGGGAAAGCCGGCGCAGATCTGGCTGAAGATGAATTCGCTGGTCGACCCAGTCGTCATCGATGCGCTCTACGAGGCGAGCCGCGCCGGCGTCGAGATCGACATCGTGGTGCGCGGCATCTGCTGCCTGCGCCCCCAGGTGCCGGGTCTGTCGGACAACATCCGCGCCAAGTCGATCGTCGGCCGCTTCCTGGAGCACAGCCGCATCTACTGCTTCGGCAACGGCCACGGCCTGCCGTCGGATGAGGCGATCGTCTACATCGCGTCGGCAGACATCATGCCGCGCAATCTCGATCGGCGCGTCGAAACCATGGTGCAGATCACCAACCCGACCGTGCATGAACAGGTTCTCGGCCAGATCATGCTCGGAAACCTGATGGACAACCGGCAAAGTTTCGAAGTATTGCCGGACGGCACCTCGCGGCGGATGACGCCGGAGGAGGGGGAAGAACCGTTCAACGCGCAGGAATATTTCATGACGAACCCGTCTCTGTCCGGTCGCGGAAATGCCCTGAAGTCCCATGCGCCCAAACGGATCGCGCGCCATCGCCGCAAGAAGCATGACTAAGGCCGCATGATTGCCACCTCCCAGGGCCGGTTGCAGGACCGGCGTCCGCTGTCGATCATCGACATCGGCTCGAACTCCATCCGTCTCGTCATCTATGAGGGCATCGCGCGCTCGCCGACCGTTCTCTTCAACGAGAAGATGCTGGCGGGCCTTGGCCGCGGCATCGTGACGACCGGCAAGCTCGACCCGGATGGCGTGCGCCGCGCGGTCGAGGAATTCGGCCGCTTCCGCGCGCTCTCGGAGCAGGCCGGCGCCGAAAGCCTTCATGTCATCGCCACGGCCGCCGCGCGCGAGGCCGAGAACGGACCCGATTTCATCTCGCGTGCGGAAGACATTCTCGGCACGAAGATCAAGGTCCTGACCGGCCGGCAGGAAGCCTACTATTCCGCGCTCGGCATCATATCGGGCTTTCATCCGGCCGACGGGATCGCCGGCGATCTCGGCGGCGGCAGCCTGGAACTCGTCGACGTCAGGGGCGAGGCGATCGGCGACGGCATCACCCTGCCGCTCGGCGGCTTGCGCCTTCAGGAAATGGCGCAGAATTCGCCGACGGCCGCGACTCGCATCGCGCGCACCGAATTGATCCGCGCCCAGCTTCTGCGCGCCGGGCAGGGGCGCACCTTCTACTGCGTCGGCGGCACCTGGCGAAACCTTGCCCGCCTGCACATGCTGGTCAACGGCTATCGCCTCAACGTCATGCATCACTACGAGATGCCGATGGAGGGACTGTCCGATTTCCTGAAGCAGGTCGCGTCCGGCGAACTCGACAAGGTCAAGGGCATCGACCGGATTTCCAAGAACCGCCGCGCGCTCCTGCCTTATGGCGCGACGACACTGCTCGAAGTGATGCGCTCGATGAAGCCTGAAAAGGTCGTGGTTTCCGCGCTCGGCGTGCGTGAAGGCTATCTCTATTCGCTGCTGTCAGACGAGGAAAAGCAGAAGGACCCGCTGATCTCGGCCGCCGAAGAACTGGCGATCCTGCGCGCTCGCTCGGTCACTCATTCGCGCGAACTCGCCGAATGGACGGGGACAAGCTTTCGCGCCTTCGGCATCGAGGAGAGCGAGGCGGATTCGCGCTACCGGCAGGCGGCTTGCCTTCTGGCGGATATCGGCTGGCGCGCCCACCCCGAATATCGCGGAACGCAATCGCTCAACATCATCGCCCACGCCTCGTTCATCGGCGTCGACCACCCCGGCCGCGCCTTCATCGCGCTGGCGAACCTTTTCCGGCACGAAGGCGTGTTCGAGGATGCGGTCTCGCCGGAAATGCGGGCGCTCGCGACGCCGCATTATGTCGAGCGCGCGCGCATTCTCGGCGCGCTCCTGCGGGTGGTCTATCTCCTATCGGCATCGATGCCGGGTATCATTCCGAAACTGAGCTGGCGCACGAAGCCGGACGGAACGATCTGTCTGGTGGTTCCGGCCGATTATCGCGGACTGATGGGCGAGCGCCCCGCCGGCCGCATGGCGCAACTCGCGAAGGTGCTCGGCCGTCCAATGGAACTGGTGGTCGAGGATCAGTAGTTATTCGGCCGCGGCGATATCGAACTCGACGATCCGGCGCTTTTCAAACTTCAGCCCGACCTCGCCGCGCACGAGTTGCAGCGCGCGTTCGCCGAAGACTTCGCGGCGCCAGCCCGAAAGAGCAGGAACGGTTGCATTTTCGCCTTCGCCGGCGATCTTTTCCAGATCGTCGCCCGAGGCCAGCACCTTGGGCGCGACGCCTTCCTTTTCGGCGATCAGCTTCAGAAGAACCTTCAACAACTCGACGGCCGCGCCCGATCCTTCCGGCTGATGGACCTGTTTGGGCATCTTCGGAAGCTGCTCCTTGGGCAGGTCCAGCGCCTGATTGACGATTTCGAGCAGCGCGGCGGCAGTCGACGAGCGCTCCCAGCCCTTAGGCGTCGAGCGAAGCCGCCCCAGTGCCTGGCTGTCGCGCGGTCCCTGTTGGGCGATCTCGTAGATGGCGTCGTCCTTGACGACGCGCTGACGCGGAACGTCGCGCTCGCGCGCCTCGCGGTCGCGCCACGCGGCGAGTGCCTGCACGATCGCCAGCTCCTGCGGCTTGCGCACGCGCATCTTCAGCCGCTTCCAGGCATCGTCCGGGTGCGGGTCGTAGGTCTCGCGCGCGGTGAGGACGTCCATTTCCTCTGTCAGCCAGTGGGCGCGGTCCTCGCGCTCGAGTTCGGTGCGCAGATATTCGTAGACTTCGATCAGATAGGTAACGTCGGCCAGCGCATATTCGAGCTGCTTGTGGGAAAGCGGGCGATGACGCCAGTCGGTGAAGCGCGACGACTTGTCGAGCCGTGTGCCGGTAACCTTCTGGACGAGCTGGTCGTAGGAGACGCTGTCGCCGAAGCCGCAGACCATGGCCGCGACCTGCGTGTCGAAGACGGGATGGGGGATCATGTCGCCGAGATGGAAGACGATCTCGATGTCCTGCCTTGCGGCATGGAAGACCTTCGTCACCTTCTCGTTCGCCATCAGGCGGAAGAATGGGGCAAGGTCGATGTTTTTTGCGAGCGGGTCGACGAGGGCGGTCACGCCGGGCGCGGCCATCTGGATCAGGCACAGGATCGGCCAGAAGGTCGTCTCGCGAATGAATTCGGTGTCGACGGTGACGAAGCTCGACTGTTCGAGCTTTGCGATGACGGCTTCGAGTTCGGCCTGATCCTGAATGAGATGCATGTCTTGCTTGGCTATCCTGTCCTTTGCTTCTCATTCACAGCCGATCAACCGAACGTCAACCGAATTCTCGGCACCCGATCACTTTGGACGGTCCGCCTTGCCGGGCTTGTGTGCGAGCTTGGCGAAGAAGGGCGAGGTGCGCAAAAGCGCGGTGAAGCGGCCGCGCTCGGTGCGCGGCGGGGCGGCGCGCACCCGCATCCGGTAGAGCGTGACGCAGATGAAGAGCGCATAGACGCCGACGAGATAGAAAAAGAGCGCCGAATTGCCGAACTGCGTCAGCAGCGCCGAGGAGGCGAGAGGCCCGATCACGGCACCGATGGCGTAGAAGAACATCAATGCAGCCGCGACCTTCACATAGCCGCCTTCTCCCGCATTGTCGTTTCCGTGCGCGGCGGCCAGTGAATAGATCGGCATGGCGAAGGCTGAGAATATCAGGATCAGCGCGAAATGGATGAGGCTGCCCGAATCCGTCGCCATCGCGAGCGCGAGCGCCGCCACCATTGCGGCGGCCGAAGTCAGGAGCAGCGTCTTGCGTCGGTCCCAGCGGTCGGACAGCGCGCCGAGTGGATATTGCAGCACGACGCCGCCGATGACGCCCAATGAGATGAAGGTCGCGATCTCGCCGACACTCATGCCGATCGACTGCGCATAGAGCGGGCCGACGAGGCGAAAGGCGCTGTTGGCAAGTCCGGCGACGGCCGAGCCGATGCAGGCGAGCGGCGAGATCAGCCAGACGCTCTTCAGGTCGAGCTTCAGTTCGACCGGCGGCTTGGGATTGGAGCGGTCGCCGAGCGAAACCGGCACCAGCGACAGCGTGATCATGATCGCCATCACGCCGAAGATCGTGAAGCCTTGCGTGCCGAAGAGCGGGATCATGAATTGCGAGAGCGTCGTGCCGACGAGGTCGATGACGCGGTAGACGGCTGTGGCGCGTCCGCGCGCGTCGTTGCCGACGCTGGAATTGATCCAGCTTTCCATCACGGTGAAGAGGCCGGCGAAACAGAAGCCGATGATGAAGCGAACCACGATCCAGAGGATCGGGTCGACGAAGAGAACGAGCGTCAGCGTGCCGCTGGCGGCAAGGGCGGCGAGCGCGGCGAAGCAGCGGATGTGGCCGACCGCGCGCAGCATTTGCGTGATCGTCATGCAGCCGAGGAAGAAACCGGCGAAATAGGCAGCGCCGATGACGCCGATCAGCCCGGTCGAAAAGCCTTCCTCCTGCCCGCGCAGTGCGATCAGCGTGCCTTGCAGGCCGTTGCCGGCGAGCAGGATGCCGGCGGCGAGCAGGAGAGGAAGGAGAGGGCGGATGGAAGTCATGAAAATCCAGGCCGGGTCGAACCTTCATGGCATGGTCGGATGGGCGCGGCCATAAGCCAGGTCCGCAAAGAAGTGATCCAAACGATCTTCTCGGCCGCCCCCCGCAGGCTCGATCCCCATTCCAAGGCAAGCTTGACCGGCCAACCAACCTTGACAAAAGTGGCACTGCGTGCGCTTGTCGCGCCGATTTTCGAGGTGCCTCGGGCGCCTTTTGCCGCTACCCAATTCGGAAGAACTGACATGCACGCCTATCGCAGCCACACTTGCGCGCAACTTCGAAAGAGCGACGTCGGCGCGAATGTGCGCCTGTCCGGTTGGGTGCATCGCGTGCGCGACCATGGCGGGCTGCTGTTCATCGACCTGCGCGACCATTACGGCCTGACGCAGATCGTCGCCGACCCCGATTCGCCCTGCTTCAAGGTCGCCGAAACGGTGCGCGGCGAATGGGTGATCCGCGTCGATGGCGAGGTCAAGGCGCGCATGGACGAGACCGTCAATGCAAACCTGCCGACCGGCGAGATCGAAATCTTCGCGCGCGACATGGAAGTCCTGTCGAAAGCGAAGGAACTGCCGCTGCCGGTCTTCGGCGAGCCGGACTATCCCGAGGAGATCCGCCTCAAATACCGCTTTCTCGACCTGCGCCGCGAGACGCTTCACCGCAACATTGTCCAGCGCACGAAGATCATTGCCGAGATGCGTGCGCGGATGGCGGATGCCGGCTTCACCGAATATTCGACGCCGATCCTCACAGCCTCGTCGCCCGAAGGCGCACGCGACTTCCTGGTGCCCTCGCGTTTGCATGAAGGCACGTTTTACGCGCTGCCGCAGGCGCCGCAGATCTACAAGCAGTTGATCATGGTGTCGGGCTTCGACCGCTATTTCCAGATCGCGCCCTGCTTCCGCGACGAAGACCCGCGCGCCGACCGCCTGCCGGGCGAGTTCTACCAGCTCGATCTCGAAATGAGCTTCGTCGAGCAGGAAGACGTGCTCTCCACGATGGAGCCGGTGCTGCGGCAGGTGTTCGAGACCTTCGCTGGCGGCAAGCCGGTGACGCAGAAATTCCCGCGCATCGCCTATGACGAAGCCATGCGCAAATACGGTTCCGACAAGCCCGACCTGCGCAACCCGATCGTCATGGAAGAGGTCTCCGACCATTTCCGCGGCTCGGGTTTCAAGGTGTTCGCGAACATCCTCGCCAACGACCCGAAGGCCGAGATCTGGGCGATTCCGGCGAAGACCGGCGGCAGCCGAGCCTTCTGCGACCGGATGAACTCCTGGGCGCAGGGCGAGGGCCAGCCGGGGCTGGGATACATCTTCTGGCGCAAGGAAGGCGAGAAGCTCGAAGGCGCCGGTCCGCTCGCCAAGAATATCGGCGAGGAGCGGACCGAGGCAATTCGCCAGCAACTCGGCCTCGAGGATGGCGATGCCTGCTTCTTCGTCGCGGGCGATCCAAAGAAGTTCGTGTCCTTCGCAGGCGCCGCGCGCACGAGGGCGGGCGAGGAACTGAATCTCGTCGACCGCGACCGCTTCGAACTGTGCTGGATCGTCGATTTCCCGTTCTTCGAATGGAACGAGGACGAGAAGAAGATCGACTTCGCGCACAACCCGTTCTCGATGCCGCAGGGCGGCATGGAGGGCCTCCAGGGCGACGACCCGCTGGCGCTGAAGGCGTTCCAGTACGACATGGTCTGCAACGGCTTCGAGATCGCGTCGGGCGGCATCCGCAACCATCTGCCCGAGACCATGGTCAAGGCGTTCGAGATGGTGGGCCTCAGCCGAGAGACGGTCGAGGAGCGCTTCGGCGGGCTCTACCGCGCCTTCCAGTACGGCGCGCCGCCGCATGGCGGTATGGCTGCGGGCATCGACCGCATCGTGATGCTTCTGGTCGGCGCCAAGAATTTGCGGGAAGTCACCATGTTCCCGATGAACCAGCAGGCGCAGGATTTGCTGATGAACGCGCCTTCGGCGGCAACGCCGCAGCAATTGCGCGAACTGCATCTGCGTGTAGCGCCGACGGCGAAGAAGGACGGCTGACGGATGGCAGCGGGCGGCATGACCGAACAGCGTCGCCCGCGCATACTTCTGACGGGATTTTCTGTCTTCCCGGGCGCTCCGGTCAACCCGACCGAAGCTCTGGTGGGAAGCCTGCGCGAGGCGCCTCTCGCTATCGATTCCGATCTGAAGACTGCGGTGCTGTCCGTCGAATACGACACGATTGCCGCCCAGCTTGCCGCGCTATGTGCCGATTTCCAGCCGGACATCGCGCTGCATTTCGGGCTCGCGCGCGAATGCAGGGGGTTTCGGCTCGAACGCATCGCGCGCAACACCAATGCCAAGGCGCGACCCGACAATCTCGGCAACATGCCGGTGGCGGCTGCGATCTGCGCTGGACCCGAGACGCTCGCTTCGACCCTGCCGCTGATGGAGATCGAACGACGCCTCGCCGCAGCCGGTCTGCCGGTCGAGTGGTCGGACGATGCCGGCGGCTATCTGTGCAACACGGTCTTCACCCTCTCGGCGGCGCACGCCTGCGAGGGCTTGAAGCCCACGATGGCCGGTTTCATCCACGTTCCGCCGCTCTATACGGATGCCTCGGCGACCGGTGCGACCATGTTGCTCTCCGATCTGCGCCGCGGTGCGGACATCATCGTGTCGGCGGCGGTCGACGCATGGAGCGGATCATGATGCGACGTGCATTCCTTGCGCTGGCGCTGTTCGCCGCCGCCATTTCTGGAACTGCGGCAAATTGGGAGGCCGTCGAACGTGTGGAGCCCTATTCCATATCGGGCACGACCGGCATCGAGCTTTACCAGTCGATCGGCGCGAACGGGCCGAAGATCGGCATCGGCCGCGCCATCGCCTATACGAATTTCGACCTGAAGTGGTCACGCGACTATCAGCCTCAGCCGGACGGGTCCTGCGTGCTGGTGACGGCGCGCCCGCATCTGATCATCACCTATGCCCTTCCAAAGCCGTCGAGCAGCCTGTCGCCTGCGATGCAGCGCAACTGGGACCGGTTCATCGAGGGCATCCGTGCACATGAACGGGTGCATGGCGAGGACATCAAGGAGATGGTCCGCGCCATCGAAGCCTATTCGGTCGGTTTGCGCGCGCCGGCCGATCCCGGCTGCCAGAAGGTGCGGCAGAAACTCCAGGCCCGGCTCGGCGAGCTTTCGCAGGCGCAGCGCCAGAAAAGCCGCGATTTCGACCGGGTCGAGATGAGCAATGGCGGCAACATCCACCAGCTCATCCTGACCCTCGTCAACGACTGACTTCCCTCGACGCCTATTCGTTCGCCGTCACGGTCAGGTTCAATTGCTGGACCAGCGCATCGGGCGAGGCCATGCCGGCGGCAAGCAGCATCGCAAAGGGAACCGGGTTCGCCGGCGCGGCGCGGATCGTCAAGGATTGCGGATCGTCGAGGAACTGCGACAGCGCGGCGGTCACCATCTGCGAAAGCTGCGGTGCGTTGATGCCGGCCATCATGAAGGGCAGCACGGCCTTGGTCTGGTTGGCGACGTCGGCAGCCGAAATGCCCTGATCCTCGGCGGCGAATTCGAGCACTTTCGTCGTCAGCGAAGAATCGTCGAAGCTGATTTCGAGCCCGTGCAGATTGAGCTGTTGCATGAGGCCGAGCATCGCCAGCCCCTGCCGCGACTGTTCGGCCTCCGAACTCGCGGCCATGCGCTCCGAGGTCTCGCGCAGCGCCTTGATGAAGGCCGGCGTATAGCCGCTGACGTCGAATGCGATGCCGAGCGTGCCCGCATCGTCGACGATGAAATCGTATTGCGAAAGCTTCAGCCGGCCGTCGCCCGCAGCCCAGCTTCCTACAAAGGCCATGCTGCCGGTGACCTGCTCATAGCCGAGCCGCGCCAGGACTTCCGTGTGCTTGGGATCGTCGGTTACCGTCAAATCCGTCGAGAAGCTGTCGGCGCCGCCGGTGAAGGAAAGTTCGCCGTCGCCCTCGGGCGGCGTGACCTCGACATTGAGATTGTCGAGGGTGAAGACCTCGCGCCCTTCGGTTTCAAGCCGGGCAGATCCGAGTGCCGCCCGCTCGTAGAAGAAGATCTCGGCACCCGCGACATCCACCCCTTCGTTGGGCAGGAAGACCTCCTCCATGACGAGATCGGTCAGTGAAAGCGTGCCGCCGGCCTCGGTCGCGGTATAGGTCGGCATGGCGATGCTGCCGACGCGATAGCCGCCCTCGGCATCAGTGATCCCCGTCAGTTCGATGTCGCCGATCGGCTGCGCCTGTCCGTCCGAAGTGACGGTGACGCCGGTCAGCGTCGCATCGGACCCGAATATGTCGGCCGCGGCCCAGTCGAGCGTGATGCCCTGGTCCTGCATCAGAACCTTCATCCGCGCCAGAGCGGCGTCGATGTCCTGCGCCCAGGCGCCCGAAAGCGTGGTCGCGGCAAATGCGGCGGCGAGCGCCAGTGTCTTCATTTTCGTCGCAACGATTTGCATCGGTGGCACCTCGATATCCGTGTTGCCGCGAGAATGAGCGCAGACGCGGCGAAAACGCAAATGATGTTTCTGTGGCGCAATTTCATGGGGCGGCGCTTTTCGGTGGATTGACAAGCGGTGTGACGGCGCGCGGCCTTGCTGCGTATCCCCCGGGTGGTTAAGCGATAACCATGGGAAAAAGCCTTTTGCCGCCTGGCGCCGGAGACGGCGATCATATCGAGCCGGTCGACCTGAAGAAGGCGCTCGAGGAGCGCTATCTGGCCTATGCGCTCTCCACCATCATGCACCGCGCGCTGCCCGACGTGCGCGACGGTCTGAAGCCGGTTCATCGGCGCATCGTCCATGCCATGCGGCTCCTGCGGCTGAACCCCGAGCAGGGCTTCGCCAAATGCGCCCGCATCGTCGGCGAGGTGATGGGCAAGTTCCATCCGCATGGCGATCAGTCGATCTACGACGCGCTCGTGCGCCTCGCCCAGTCCTTCTCGGTGCGCTATCCGCTCGTCGACGGGCAGGGCAATTTCGGCAATATCGACGGCGATAACGCCGCCGCCATGCGCTACACCGAAGCGCGCATGACCGAGGTGACGACCGAGCTTCTGGCCGGCATCACCGAGGATGCGGTCGATTTCCGCCCGACCTACAATGAGGAGGACGAGGAGCCGGTCGTCCTGCCGGGCGCGTTTCCGAACTTGCTCGCCAACGGCTCTTCGGGGATCGCCGTCGGCATGGCGACGTCCGTGCCGCCGCATAATCTGGCTGAACTCTGCAAGGCCGCGCTGCATCTGATCGATCATCCCGACGCCGAGGTCGAGGACCTTCTGACCCGCGAGCCGCATCCGACCGACCCGGACGAGAACATGGTGCGCGGGCCGGATTTTCCGACAGGCGGCATCATCGTCGACGATTTCGACATGATCGCGCAAGCCTACAAGACCGGGCGCGGCTCGTTCCGCGTGCGGGCCAGATGGGAGCAGGAAGACCAGGGCAGGGGCACCTACCAGATCGTCGTCACCGAGATTCCCTATGGTGTCCAGAAGGCGCGGCTGGTCGAGAAGATCGCCGAGCTGCTGCTCGCCCGCAAGCTGCCGCTGCTCGACGACGTGCGCGACGAGAGCGCGGAGGACATCCGCCTCGTCCTCGTGCCGAAAAGCCGGCTGGTCGATCCGGCGCTCTTGATGGAATCGGTGTTCAAGCTGACCGAGCTCGAAAGCCGCTTCCCGCTCAACATGAACGTTTTGACGCGCGGCAAGGTGCCGAACGTTCTCTCGCTCAAGGGCGTGCTGGTCGAGTGGCTGGAGCACCGCAAGGAAGTTCTGATCCGCCGCTCGCGCCACCGGCTGGCGGAGATCGAGCGGCGGCTGGAAATCCTCGGCGGCCTGCTGATCGCCTATCTCAACATCGACGAGGTGATCCGCATCATCCGTGAGGAGGACGAGCCCAAGAAGGTGATGATCGCCCGCTGGGACCTGACGGACACCCAGGCCGAAGCCATCCTCAACATGCGCCTGCGCAATCTGCGCAAGCTGGAGGAGTTCGAGATTCGCAAGGAGCACGACGCGCTGACCGCCGAAAAGGCGCAGATCGAGGCGCTTCTGGCATCGGATGCGAAGCAGTGGAAGACGATCCGCTGGGAAGTCGAGAAGATCCGCGACAAGTTCGGCTCGCACACGGATCTCGGCCGTCGCCGCACCCAGTTCGCCGACGCGCCCGAGCACGATGTCGGCGACATCCATCATGCGATGATCGAAAAGGAACCGGTCACGGTCGTCGTGTCCGAAAAGGGCTGGCTGCGCGCGATGAAAGGCCATATGGCCGATTTCTCGGCGCTGACCTTCAAGGAGGGCGACAAGCTGAAGCTCGCCTTCCATGCGCAGACGACCGACAAGATCATCGTCTTCACGACCGGCGGCAAGTTCTACACGCTCGGCGCGGACCGGCTGCCGGGCGGGCGCGGCCATGGCGAGCCGATCCGCATCATGGTCGACATGGAAAACGATCAGGACATCCTGACCGCCTTCGTCCACGACCCGCAGCGCCGGCTGCTGCTCGTCAGCCGCGAGGGCTACGGCTTCACTGTCCCGGAAGCCGAAGTCGTCGCCAACACGCGCAAGGGCAGGCAGGTGATGAACGTCAAGACGCCCAGCGAGGCGCGGCTTTGCCTCGCCGTCTCGGGCGATCATCTCGCGATCGTCGGCGAGAACCGCAAGATGCTGGTCTTCCCGCTGGCCGAGGTGCCCGAGATGACTCGCGGCAAGGGCGTGCGCCTCCAGCGCTACAAGGATGGCGGCGTGTCGGATGCCAAGACATTCGCGATGGAAGCGGGGCTGACCTGGATGGATTCGGCCGGCCGCGCCTTCACCCGCAGCCAGGCCGAACTGATCGAGTGGATCGGCAACCGCGCGACGGCCGGCCGCATGGTGCCGAAGGGCTTCCCGCGAACCGGCAGGTTCTAGGAACGATCGTTGCGCCCTTGCGTTGGCACTCATCGACCAAACCAAGGAGCACTCGATGAAAATCCAGCTTGCCGCCGCCAGTCTCTTGATCGCCGCCGGCCTTTCAGCACCGGCATTCGCGCAGCCGGCACAAGGCTCGATGCCACTTTCCGAGATCCTCGCAACGATCGAGGCCGAAGATGGCTTCGGTTATTTCGATGACATCGAATGGGACAGCGACGGCTACTGGGAGATCGAGTACTACCGCGCAGATGGTGCCAAGGTCGATGTCGACATCGACCCCGCGACGGGACATCCTCGATAAAGCCATCGCAACTCTCGAGCGTTAGAATCGAAAAGGGCGCTGCGCGGCGCCCTTTTTCCTATGCGTCGTGTTTAGGCTTCTTTTTCTTCTTGAAGCCTTCCGGGCGCTTTTCGAATTTCGGCTTGCCCGGCTTTCTCGACCAATCCTTCTTTTCCGATTTGTGATCGTTCTTCTGTCCGCGATGCGCCGGCTTGGCGTCACGCGCGAAATCGGGCGTGCCGTCGACCCGGCGCACGCGGATGCCGCGTTCCAGATCGCCCTTCTTGCCGATCAGCGTCGCGAAGCGGTCGGCGGAGCCGGCGGCGATCTCGACGAAGGTTTCCTCCGGCATCATCTTGATCGCGCCGATGTCCTTCTTGGTCAAATTGCCGTTGCGGCACAGCATCGGGATCAGCCAGCGCGGCTCGGCATTCTGCTTGCGTCCGATGGAAAGCGAGAACCAGACGGCCTCGCCGAAGGGTTCGCGTTCCCTGGCGGCCTTGCGCTCCTCGACGAAACCGACATCCATCAGGTCTTCCGGCGCAGAGCGCCCAGCCCGATAGGCGCGCACATAGGCGGCGGCGACCTGTTCGGCGCCGTGCTTTTCCAGGATCTGCCGCACGAACTCCTTGACATCCTCGGTGACCGATTCCGAAAGCGCGGGGTCCGCAAGCAGGCGCTCGTCGTCGCGCTGCACGACCTCCTCGGCGGTCGGCGGCTTGCCCCATTGCGCGGTGATGCCCGCGCCCCCAAGCAAACGGCTCGCGCGCTTGCCGGCCTTGTTCGGCACGATCAGCACGCTCATGCCCTTGCGACCCGCGCGGCCTGTGCGGCCCGAGCGATGCAGCAGCGTCTCGCGGTTTGTCGGCAGGTCGGCATGGACGACAAGTTCGAGGTTCGGCAGGTCGATGCCGCGCGCGGCGACATCGGTGGCGATGCAGGCCTGCGCGCGCCCGTCGCGCATGGCTTGCAGCGCATGGGTACGCTCGTTCTGGCTGAGTTCGCCGGACAGCGCGACGACCGAGAAGCCGCGATTGTTGAAGCGGGCTGTCATGTGATTTACGGCAGCGCGCGTTGCGCAAAAGACCAGCGCATTGGTCGGCTCGTAATAGCGCAGCACGTTGATGATCGCGTTCTCGCGGTCGGCGTCGGCAACGGTGAGGGCGCGGTATTCGATGTCGCCATGCTGGCGCGTCTCGGCTGCGGTCGAGATGCGCACGGCATTGCGCTGGTAGTTCTTGGCAAGTTCGGCGATCGGCTTCGACACCGTGGCCGAAAACATCAGCGTGCGTCGCTCGTCGGGTGCGGCTTCGAGAATGAATTCGAGGTCTTCGCGGAAGCCGAGATCGAGCATTTCGTCAGCCTCGTCGAGCACGACGGCGCGGATGTCGTCGAGTTGGAGCGAGCCGCGCGTGATGTGATCGCGCAGGCGCCCTGGCGTGCCGACGACGATCTGCGCGCCGCGTTCGAGCGTGCGGCGTTCCGAGCGCATGTCCATGCCGCCGACGCAGGAGGCGACGATGGCGCCGGTCTCGGCATAGAGCCATTCGAGTTCACGCTTGACCTGCAAGGCGAGTTCGCGCGTCGGCGCGATGGCGAGCGCCAGCGGGGCGGCGGCATGGCCGAACCGGTCCTTGTCGCCGAGCAAGGTCGGTGCGAGCGCGAGACCGAAGGCAACCGTCTTGCCGGAGCCGGTCTGTGCTGAGACGAGCGCGTCGGCATCGCCGAGTTCGGAGCCGGTCACGGCCTTCTGCACCGGAGTCAGGGAGGAATAGCCGCGCTTTTCCAGTGCGGCGGCAAGCGGAGGCAAGATGCCTTCGAATTCGGTCATCGGTCGTCTTTCGGGAGTGGACGCGCGGGCGCAACGGACGCGGCGCTGAATTTTGCGCCTTCCTAACCGGCTTTGCCGCAAATGTATAGGAGCGACTATTCAGCCGCGAAAAGCTGCGCCCGCGTGATCTGGACGAAACCCCGGTCGCCGGCCCTGACGACGACTTCCGGCGCGACGTCGAATTCGAGCGGGTCGCCGGCATCGGTTACTGCAATCACGCGACGCGAATCCGGCCGGTCGAGCACGCGCTCGACGGAAGCGGGAATGCCGCCGCCCGTCGCCGACCAGGCGAGGTCGCTCGGGCGCAGATAGGCGTCCGCCTTGCCGTCGGCGAGCGCGGGTGCGGCGATCGACGCGCCGCCGAGATCGGCCATGCCGTTGGCGACGGATGCACCGAGGCGGTTTGTGTCGCCAAGAAAACGCATCACGAAGGACGAGTTCGGGCTGCGCGTGACCTGTTCAGGTGTGCCCTGCTGCACGATCCGGCCTTCGTCGAGGATGACCACGCGGTCGGCAAGGTCGAGCGCCTCTTCCTGGTCGTGAGTGACGAAAAGCGTGGTGATGCCGAGTTCGGAGTGGATCTCACGCAGCCAGCGGCGCAATTCGCGCCGCACATTGGCGTCGAGCGCGCCGAACGGCTCGTCGAGCAGAAGAACTTTCGGGTCGACCGCGAGCGCGCGCGCAAGCGCGACGCGCTGGCGCTGGCCGCCGGAAATCTGGTTCGGAAACCTGCCCTGCAACCCGTCGAGCTTGACAAGGCGCAGGAGTTCGCCGACGCGCGCCTCGATTTCGGCCTTCGAACGCTTGTTCTTGGAGACCTTCATGCCGAAGGCGATGTTCTCGCCGACCGTCATATGCGGAAAGAGCGCATAGTGCTGGAAGACGAAGCCGACCCCGCGCCTGGCGACCGGAATGTCGGTCGCGTCTTCCTCGCCGAAGAAAATGTGGCCTTCGTCCGCATATTCGAGGCCGGCGACCATGCGCAGGATGGTCGTCTTACCCGAGCCGGAAGGACCGAGAAGCGCTACGAGCTCGCCGCTTTCGATTTCGAGCGAGACGCCGCGCACGGCGCGAAATGTCTGGAAGGTCTTGGCGACGTTCTTCAGGGCGATCTTCATGGCTTGGCCTCGACGATGGGGGCGGCAAGTGCGGGACGCGAGCGCCGTCCCGCGCCTTGCCGCTCGAGCAGAACCTTGGCGATGATGGTCACGACGGCAAGCAGCGCAAGGATGGAAGCGGCCGCGAAGGCGCCGACGGAATTGTAGTCGTGATAGAGCAGTTCGATGTGCAGCGGCAGCGTGTTGGTCTGGCCGCGAATGTTGCCCGAGACGACCGAGACCGCCCCGAACTCGCCCATGACGCGGGCATTGCACAGCACCACGCCATACAGCAGCGCCCATTTGATATTGGGCAGCGTGACGGAAAAGAAGGTGCGCCAGCCCGATGCGCCGAGCGAGGTGGCCGCTTCTTCGAGGTCGCGTCCCTGCGCCTGCATCAGCGGGATCAGTTCACGGGCGACGAAAGGCGCGGTGACGAACATCGAGGCAAGCATAATGCCGGGCAGGGCGAAGAGAATGCGGATGTCGGCGGATTGCAGCGCCGGACCGAACAGCCCTTGCAGTCCGTAGACGAAGAGATAGGCGACCCCGGCGACGATCGGCGAGATCGAGAAGGGGATCTCGATGATGACGATCAGGAATCGCCGGCCCCGGAAATCGTGTTTCGTCACGGCCCAGGCAGCCGCGACGCCGAAGATGGTGTTGACCGGAACGGCGATCAGTGCGGTGGCGACGGTGAGGAAAATTGCGTGGCGCGTATCGGGATGGGCGATGGTCGCGCCGAAATAGCCGACGCCCATCGAAAAAGCCTGAACGCCGATGACGACCAGTGGGGCCAGAATGAGAAGCGCGCCGGTGATCAGGACGAGGCCGATCAACGTGCGGCGGATGGCTGGAGCATCGCCGACGCGCGGCGGACGGCCGGTTGCATGGTGCATGGTCAGGTCCTCGCCGTGTAGCGCAGGGCGCGGGCCTGCATGAGGTTGGTCACGGCGAGCATGACGAAGGCGGTGATCAGCATGACGGATGCGATCGCGGCGGCGGCCTGATAGTCGTATTCCTCCAGCCGGATGAAGGCGAGAAGCGCGGTGATCTCGGTCGAGAAGGGCTGGTTTCCGGCGATGAAGATGATCGCACCGAACTCGCCGAGGCTGCGCGCGAAGGCGAGCGAGGTGCCGGCCAGAAGCGCCGGCCAGAGGATCGGCAGGATCACGCGCCAGAAAATCGAAACATCGCTGCCGCCGAGCGATTGCGCCGCTTCCTCCAATGCCGGATCAAGGTCTTCGAGAACGGGCTGCACGGTGCGCACGATGAAGGGCAGGCTGGTGAACGCCATCGCGATCACGATGCCGATGGGCGTATAGGCGACGCGGATGCCTGCCTCCAGAAGCGGGCCGCCGAACCAGCCATTGGGCGCGAAGAGGGTCGTCAGCGCGATGCCGGCGACGGCGGTCGGCAAGGCGAAGGGCAAATCGACGATGGCATCGACCAGCCTGCGTCCGGGAAAGGAATAGCGCACCAGTACCCAGGCGAGCGCGAGGCCGAAGACGAGATTGAAGAGCGTTGCCGCAAGGGCGGACAAGACGGTGACGCGATAGCTCGCCACCGCCCGTTCCGACGAGATGATGTTCCAATAGGCTTCCGGCCCGAGGCTCGCAGCCTTGAAGACGAGTGCGCCCAGCGGCAGGGCGATGATGAGACCGACATAAAAGAGCGTGATGCCGAGGGACAGCGGCAGTCCGGGGATGATGCGGCGGCGGGTCATGATGTGGTTCCGTCCGACAAAGCCGCGTGCGTTCCTTCGCGCCCCTTTCTGGCCTGCCAATCTTGGGCAGATTTACCATCTCCTCCGCGAAATGGGAGATGCCAAATCTGCCCAAGATTGGCACGCCAGAGGGGGGCAACGTAAAACGCCACGATTTCATCATCCATCAAACGAAATCCGACGGACCAGGGTCCGTCGGATGGGTAGTCACTGAGCAGCGGATCAACGCTGGCCGTAAAGTTGATCGAGGATCGCGCCGGAGGCGAAATGTTCTTCCTGCACCTTGTCCCAGCCGCCGAACACGTCCTCGACGGTGACGAGGCGAACTTCGGGGTAGTTTTCGGCGAATTCGGGCGCGACCGTCTCGTTCTCGATGCGGTGCCCATGCTCGGCGGCGATGCGCTGGCCTTCGTCGGTGTAAAGGAAGTCAAGATAAGCCTTGGCGAGTTCACCCGAACCACGGCGCTCGGCGACGCGATCGACGATGGCGACTGGGAATTCGGCCAAAAGGCTGACCGACGGCGTGATGAGATCATACTGATCCTCGCCGAACTCGCGCGCGATGGCCTTCGTCTCCGCCTCGAACGTAATCAGCACGTCGCCGATCTGGCGCTCGACGAAGGTCGTCGTCGCGGCGCGCCCGCCGGTGTCGAACACTGGAACGTTGTCGAAGATGGCCTTCACGAACTCTTGCACCTTGGCTGCGTCGCCCTCGAACGCTTCAAGCGCATAGGCATAGGCGGCCAGATAGGTGTAGCGCGCATTGCCGGAGGTCTTCGGGTTCGGGAAGATCACCTGTACATCCTCGCGCACCAGATCATCCCAATCCTCGATGCCCTTCGGATTGCCTTCGCGCACGAGGAAGGACGGCAGAGAATAGAAGGGCGAGGACTGGTTGGGGAACTCGCTCTGCCAATCCTCGGAAACGAAACCGTTCTGGACGAGGAAGTCGATATCCGTAACCTGGTTGAAGGTAACGACGTCGGCCTCGAGCCCCTCGGTGATGGCGCGCGCCTGGCGGGAGGTGCCGCCATGTGACTGGTCGACGGCGACGTCCTGCCCGGTCGCCTCCTTGTGGGCGGGGATGAACGCGTCGTTGACCGCCGCGAACAATTCGCGCGCGATGTCGTAGGAGGCGTTGAGGAGCGAGGTCGGCTGCTGCGCATGGGCAGGCGCACCGAAAAGGAGGGCGGCGGCGACGCCGGCGAGCAAGAGGCGCTTCATTGAAATTTTTCCTCGTCACAATGGCGGATGATTGGAAGAGGAATCTAGCGTCCGCGGTGACGGCCATGAAGGCAGTGCAAGACATGCAATCTGATTGTTGAAGCAATCCATTCCAAAAGGCGGGGCATCCGGGAACGGAATTCCTTCCTATCAGTCGATGCCGCCCGCCGGACCTGTCACGCCACGCTTTCCGGTCGTGCGGTTGCGACTCGACGAGGGAGTTGTGGATTGCGCGACCCTGACACCCGCAGCCGGGCGCTAGGATGCTAGAAAGGCGACCCTGATCGGAGATTTGCATTGAAAGTCGGCATCGATATGGGCAAGGGCGCGCACGGCGCGCCGGCCATGATGGATCTGGAGGAACTGCTCGCCACGCGTTTGCTCGTGCAGGGCAATTCCGGTTCGGGCAAGTCGCATCTCCTGCGCCGCCTGCTCGAACAGAGCGCGCCCTGGGTGCAGCAGTGCATCATCGATCCCGAGGGCGACTTCGTCACCCTGGCCGACAGGTTCGGCCATGTCGTCGTCGATGCCGCGCGCACCGAGGCAGAACTGGTGCGCATTGCCGGCCGCATCCGCCAGCACCGGGTCTCTGTGGTGGTCAATCTCGAAGGGCTCGATGCGGACCAGCAGATGAAGGCCGCGGCAGCCTTTCTCAACGGTATGTTCGATGCCGAGCGCGAGCATTGGTATCCGGTTCTCGTGGTGGTCGACGAAGCGCAACTCTTTGCGCCGGCGGCTGCCGGTGAGGTTTCGGATGAGGCGCGCCGGGTCTCGCTCGGCGCCATGACGAACCTGATGTGCCGTGGCAGAAAGCGCGGTCTTGCGGGTGTCATCGCCACGCAGCGCCTCGCAAAACTCGCCAAGAACGTCGCCGCCGAGGCGTCGAACTTCCTGATGGGCCGCACCTTCCTCGACATCGACATGGCGCGCGCGGCTGACCTGCTAGGTATGGACAGGCGGCAGGCGGAGCAGTTCCGCGATTTGCAGCGCGGCTCCTTCGTTGCGCTCGGCCCCGCCGTCTCGCGCCGGCCGATGCCGGTGACGATCGGGACGGTGGAGACCTCGGCGCGTTCCGTCAGCCCCACGCTGATGCCGCTGCCCGAAGCGACCGGCAAGGCGCGCGACCTGATCTTCCAGCCGGGACCGGAAGAGACGAGGGCGCCCGCGCGGCGGCCCCCGCCGGCGCCCACGCCGACGGCCGATATTTTGGAGCAGTTGTCGCGACCCCGCGAGATTGCCGAAGAGCCGGTGCAAGCCCATTTTCCGGAGATCGACAAGGTGGAGCGTGAACGGTTGCTCAACCTCGTCATGCGCGAAATCGCCGACGATCCGGAACTGCCGTTCCGAACGGTGGCGGTGCTTTATCAGGATTTCCTCGTGCGCTGCCGCATCCGGCGCGTGCCGGGCAGCCCCGCCGACCTGCCCGAATTCAAGCGCCGGCTGGCGATCGCCAGAACCGGCATCTGCGAGGAAACGGCAGCGACTGAAGCATGGCGCATCGCGCTCGATCTGTCGAAGGATCTGGCCGAGGACATCCAGCCGATCTTCCTGATCATTGCCCTTGCCGCCGTCGAGGGCCGGCCATGCCCGAGCAATGCGGCGCTGGCGCGTGCCTATGGCAGCCATTCGGCAAACCGCGCGCGGCGCCTGCTCACCTATTTCGAGGAACGCGACCTGATCGTGGTCCGCACGGACCTGACCGGCAAGCGCATCGTCGTCTTTCCCGACCTTGGATGCGAAACGGCGCCCGACCAGCCGGAGCGGCCCGGCGAGGAGATCGTGCCGCGGCAGGCGGCAGAGTAGGCAAGCCTATGCGACGCGCTCCCAGCCCTGCGGCCCCAGATGTTCCTGCGGCTTGAAGCGGACCTTGTAGCCCATCTTGCGCGAGCCGTTGACCCAGTAGCCCAGATAGACGTGCGGCAGGCCCAGCGCCCTGGCCCGCTGGATGTGGTCGAGGATCATGAAGGTGCCGAGCGAGCGGTCCTCCATGTCGGGGTGGAAGAAAGAATAGACCATCGAAAGGCCATCTCCCATCCTGTCGCACAGCGAGACGGCGATGAGTTCGCCATGGCCCTTGCCGGTGATGAAACTGTCGGGACCGCGCCGGCGATATTCGATCACCCTTGTGTCGACATGGGTGTCCTCGACCATCATCGCATAATCGAGCACGGTCATGTCGGACATGCCGCCGCGCTTGTGGCGGGCATCAAGATAGGTGCGAAAAAGGGAATATTGCTCGCTCGACGGTTCGGCCTTGTGCTCGGCGCCGATGAGGTCCGCGTTGCGCGCCGACACGCGCTTCATGTTCTTCGTCGGCTGGAACTCGTTGGCGAGAATGCGCACTGAAACACAGGCACGGCAGGTCTCGCAGGCCGGCCGGTAGGCGATGTTCTGCGACCGGCGAAAGCCGCCTTGCGTGAGAAGATCGTTCAACTCGTGCGCCTTGTCTCCGACCAGATGGGTGAACACCTTTCGCTCGAACTCGCCCTCGATATAGGGACAGGGCGAGGGCGCCGTCAGGAAGAATTGCGGTGACTGCTTGGGCTGATGCGTCATTGACCGTCGAGTCGGAATGGATTGCCGCGATCAGGATATGAAATCCCCAGTCGCGTCCGTTGGCAAGCCGCGCGACATCAAGTTCCGCTTAACGGTCGGTTCGCGCGACGACAGTACCGAGAAGAAGATCGTGGACGGCCCGCTTGCGGTCGAGGAAAAGCGTCGCCAGCAGGATGAACGGCGTCAGGATGACGTTGCCAGCCCAGAAAAGCACCGAATGCAGAACCGCGAGCGGCCCGTCGACACGCCCGCCGTCGAGTCGCTCGAGCCGGATGTTCATCATGCGCATTCCGACGGTCGCCTGTGAAGGGCTGCCCAGTGTCCACCAGACATAACCGAGCGCGACGACCGGAAACAGGATGCCGTAGAGCATCCATCCGAGACCCAGCGTGATGACGCCCAACAGGCCAATGACGATGGCCGGCACGATCATCAGCAGCCCGACGATCAGATAATCGATGCAGAAGGAAAGAATGCGACGCGTGCGCACGCCTTCATAGACGCGTGCATCGTCGAGGCGGTCGTTGAGAATCTCGCCGTCGTGAATGGGCCCGGTCGATGAGGTCGTGTTCATTTTCGTTTCCTTGCCTGTCGGGTCCAAGATGGGATCGCGCAACCGTGATCGCAAGTCGAACGGTTCATTCAAATTTTATCGATCTGATCGAAGGATAAGGAAAGCAGCCCGGCCAAGAGTGGATCAACCCTTGAGGATTTGCGCCACGCGCGGCGCGAAATAGGTCAGGATGCCGTCGCAGCCCGCCCGTTTGAAGGAAAGCAGGCTTTCCATCATGGCGCGCTCGCCGTCGATCCAGCCATTGGCGGCGGCGGCCTCGATCATCGAGTACTCGCCCGAAACCTGATACGCGAATGTCGGCAATGAGAATTCATCCTTCAACTGTCGGATGATGTCGAGATAGGGCATTCCGGGCTTGACCATGATCATGTCCGCCCCCTCGAGCACGTCCTGCCCGGTTTCGCGGATCGCCTCGGCTGCATTGGCCGGATCGAGATAATAGGTTTTCTTGTCGCCCTTCAGGAGGCCGCTGGTGCCGATCGCCTCGCGATAGGGACCGTAGAAGGCCGACGAGAACTTGGTCGCGTAGGACATGATCGCCACGTCCTGATAACCCGCCGCGTCGAGCGCATCGCGCACCGCGCCGATCCGCCCGTCCATCATGTCCGACGGCGCAATGATATCGGCACCCGCCTCCGCCTGCACCACGGACGCGGCGGCGACCTGCGCCACCGTCTCGTCATTGACGATGATCCCGTCGCGCAGGATGCCGTCATGGCCGTGGCTGGTGAAAGGGTCGAGAGCCGCATCCGTGATGATCCCGATCTCCGGCACGGACAGCTTGATTGCGCGCGTGACGCGGTTGATCAGATTGTCGGGGTCGAGAATGTGCGAGCCGGTCTGGTCGCGCAGGCCGATATCGATATTGGGGAAGATCGCGAGCGCGGGAATGCCAAGCTGCGCGGCGCGCTCGGCTTCCTCGACCGCGACATCGACGGAAAACCGCTCGACGCCGGGCATGGAGGGGAGGGGATCGCGGCGCCTCTCGCCATCTACCACGAAGATCGGCCAGATCAGGTCGTCGACCGTCAGGCTCGTTTCCTGAACCATGCGCCGCGACCAGTCCGTCCTGCGCATCCGGCGCAGGCGACGGCTGCCGGTGATTTCATCGACCGTGCGCAAGGTGGTGGCAACCGGCCGGGTGATCTTGTTCATGATGGCGTCTCCTGATAGCGCGGGGTGTATCATGGGCCGAATGCGGGTCCAACCCGTCTGGCCACCAAGCCCGTTGCAACATCTGAAAGTCGCCGAACCGTGATCCAGTCCTCTCCTTCGGTCCTGCCGCCCCTGTCGGCCTCCGAAACGATGTTCGAGACGTTCCTGCGGGCGGTTGCGGCGCTTTGCGCCGGGCTCGGTCTTCTCTACTGGATCAGACTGCTCGGCTTCTATGACGGACTGACCTGGCGGTTCGACCTGATGCCGGTCCACTGGCAGGTTGCGGCCGTCTGCCTGGCGGTGCTTTATCCTTTCGCGGCGAGCGGGCTGTGGATGCTGGCTTCCTGGGGCCCGGTAATCTGGTTCGTGTGCGCGCTGTCCGAAACGGTGATGTATGCGGGCTTTCCCGAGCTTTACGGGCGCCGCGACCTCGTGCTCGTCGTCCATGCGCTGACGGCTGTGATCTATGCCGGCTTCCGGCTCCACCGCTGGGCCAGACGCCGCAGAGAGGAAAAATGAACCTTTCGGTCTAACCGCAGCTTAACCCTGAAATCCGGCAGTTCCCGGTAAGCTCATGTTAAGCCTGCGGTTTAAGTCGAATTTTAGATGCATTCGGTAGGGTCGTGCCCAAGGTGAGATCAAAAACAAAGTCACCGGCGTTTAACGAGAGGCACGACCATGATCAATTCGCGTACGACGTCGAAGAACGTCCAGATGAACGAAGAGCGCGGCGATTCCATCCGCTCGCTCTACCTTGAATCTCTTCAACTCGTCGAGCGGTTGCACCGCCGTCTTCTTGACGTCATCAAGGACGAGTTCGACCGCAACGGCCGCAGCGACATCAATGCCATCCAGGCGCTGCTGCTCTTCAACATCGGGTCTTCGGAACTGACCGCCGGCGAACTGCGCTCGCGCGGCTACTATCTGGGCTCGAACGTTTCCTACAATCTCAAGAAGCTCGTCGACCTCGACTTCATCAATCACCAGCGCTCACGCATCGACCGCCGCTCGGTCCGCGTCAGCCTGACGCCCAAGGGACGCGAGATCGCCGATCTGGTCGGCGCGCTCTATGACCGTCACATCGGCTCGATCGAGAAGGTCGGCGGCATCGGCCAGGACGAGTTCCAGCAGATGAACAAGGCGTTGCAGCGCCTCGACCGCTTCTGGAACGACACAATCGCCTACCGCATGTAAGGGAAAGGCGCGCCTCTCGATCACCGCCGACGCATCGGACCCGCCTCCATCATGGCGGCCGATGCGCGGCGGGCACGGAGCGCTCCGCACGCCGGTTTGCCGGTGTCGTCATTATGCAACAGCCACCACCCGAGTGATCGATCGTCACGAAGCCGCCATATTGGAATGTGACCGGACGTCATCCGGTATTTCGGCCGAAACCATGATGGTCGGGATTGGTGGCGTTTCGTTAAGGTTAACCCGCTAGTCTCGTCCTTCGCAGTGCGCGTGCTTGCGCCGTCATTTCTTGAAGCGTCGGGACAGAACATGAAAACCAGCCGCAGAACCTTTCTCACCGGTGCGTCCGCCCTTGCGGCAGCCGCCGTGTCGCAAAGCGCCCATGCGCAGAACGTGATCGATTCGATCCTGAATTCGAACCGCCGCGGCTGGGGTGACCAGTTCGACGCCCAGGTCTCCGATGGCGGGCAGGTCGCGACCACCCGTCCGATCTTCAGCCCCGACACGCTCGTCTATTTGCAGGATGCCATCGTCCGTTATCAGGACATCGCCGCGCGCGGCGGCTGGCCGATGGTTCCCGATCAGAAGAAATTGCAACTCGGCGTCGTCGACCCGGACGTGGACGTTCTGCGCCAGCGCCTGATGATCTCGGGCGATCTGTCCGAGCGGGCAGGGATGTCACCGGCCTTCGATTCATATGTCGATGCGGCCTTGAAGCGCTTTCAGAACCGCCATGGCATTCCGGCCGACGGCGTTACCGGCCCTTACACCTATCGCTCGCTCAACGCGTCGGCGCAGGTCCGTCTCGGCCAACTCGAGCGAAATCTCGGCCGCCTCAGCGAGAAGGTCGGAACGACAGCCAACCGCTACGTGATGGTCAACATCCCGGCCGCCGAGATCGAGGCTGTCGAGAATGGCCGTGTCGTGAGCCGTCACGTCGCAGTGGTCGGCAAGATCGATCGCCAGACGCCGATCCTGGACTCAAACATTCACCAGATCATCGTCAATCCGTACTGGAACGCGCCGGAATCGATTGTCCGCCGCGACATCATTCCGCTGATGCGCCAGAACCCCAACTATCTGGCCGAAAACGGCATCCGCATTCTCGGCCCCAATGGCGAGGTCGATCCGCTGACGATCAACTGGCAGACGGAAGAGGCCGCCAAGCTGCGCTTCCGCCAGGACCCCGGCCGCATCAACGCCATGGCGTCCGTCAAGATCGACTTCCATAACCCGCACGCCGTCTATATGCACGACACGCCGCAGCAGAGCCTGTTCGCCAATCAGGAGCGTTTCCATTCCTCGGGCTGCGTGCGCGTGCAAAACGTGCGCGACCTCGTCACCTGGATCCTGCGCGAGACGCCGGGCTGGGATCGCAACCGCTTCGAGCAGACGATCATCAACGATGCCGACGTGGCCGTGGCCGTGACCAATCCGGTGCCCGTCCATTTCAGCTACGTGTCGGCCTGGTCGACCAGCGACGGCGTCGTCCAGTTCCGGGACGACATCTATGCGCTCGACGGCTCGTCGGAGTTGCAGATTTCGACCGCGACCTGATCGCACCCGATTGAATTTGATGAAAGGCCGTCCCCTGGGCGGTCTTTCTTTTTGCCGCATTGCTGCGGTCGCTTTCGGGCACTTAATATTCGCGAATCGGACGTGGCCCGGGCTGCGATAGTGTGATATTCGCGCCGCTCCACGGATTACCGTCACACGCCAGAAGGGTCGATCTGCCATGGCCACCGCGACTGCCGCCTCCGCCCAGCCGAACGCGTTTTTCACCCAGTCCCTCGCCGACCGCGACCCCGAAATCTTCGGCGCGATCGAGAAGGAACTTGGTCGCCAGCGTCACGAGATCGAGTTGATCGCCTCGGAAAACATCGTCAGCCGCGCCGTGTTGGAGGCGCAGGGCTCGATCATGACAAACAAGTATGCCGAAGGCTATCCGGGCAAGCGCTACTATGGCGGCTGCCAGTTCGTCGACATCGCCGAGGAACTGGCGATCGAGCGGGCCAAGAAGCTGTTCGATTGCAATTTCGCCAATGTGCAGCCCAATTCCGGCTCGCAGATGAACCAGGCGGTGTTCCTCGCCCTGCTCCAGCCGGGCGACACCTTCATGGGCCTCGACCTGAATTCGGGTGGTCACCTGACCCATGGCTCGCCGGTCAACATGTCCGGCAAATGGTTCAACGTCGTCTCCTATGGCGTGCGCGAGGACGATCATCTGATCGACATGGACGAGGTCGAACGTCTCGCGCATGAGACGAAGCCGAAGCTGATCGTCGCCGGCGGCACCGCCTATTCGCGCATCTGGGACTGGAAGCGGTTCCGCGAGATCGCTGACGCGGTCGGCGCCTTTTTGATGGTCGACATGGCGCATATCGCCGGTCTCGTTGCCGGCGGCGTCCACCCGTCGCCACTGCCGCACGCCCATGTCGTGACGACCACCACGCACAAGTCGCTGCGCGGCCCGCGCGGCGGCATGATCCTGTCCAATGACGAGGCAATCGCCAGGAAGATGAACTCGGCCGTCTTTCCGGGCCTCCAGGGCGGCCCGCTGATGCACGTCATTGCCGCCAAGGCCGTCGCTTTCGGCGAGGCGTTGCAGCCCGAGTTCAAGACCTATGCAAGGGACGTGGTGGCGAATGCCAAGGCGCTTGCCGCCAGCCTGAAGGAAACCGGGCTCGACATCGTTTCGGGCGGCACCGACAACCACTCGATGCTGGTCGACCTTCGCCCGAAGAATGCGACCGGCAAGCGCGCGGAAGCTGCGCTTGGCCGCGCCAACATCACCTGCAACAAGAACGGCATTCCCTTCGACCCGGAAAAGCCGTTCGTCACCTCCGGCATCCGGCTCGGCACGCCAGCCGGCACGACGCGCGGCTTCGGCGTCGCCGAATTCGGCGAGATCGGCAAGCTGATCGCCGAGGTCATGGACGGGCTGAAGACCGCCAATTCCGACGAGGGCAATGCCGCCGTCGAGGCGGAGGTGAAGAAAAAGGTTGTCGCGCTGACCGAGCGCTTCCCGATCTACCCGTATCTGGGCTAAACGCTGGGCAGCATCCAATCCCTTGAAGGAGCGAAATGCGCTGCCCTTATTGCCAGTCTGAAGATACGCAAGTGAAGGATTCCCGGCCTGCCGAAGACGGGCAGGCCATTCGCCGCCGGCGCGTCTGCCCGGTCTGCGGCGGGCGCTTCACCACCTTCGAACGCGTGCAACTCCGCGATCTCGTCGTCGTTAAGCGGTCGGGCCGCAAGGTCGCGTTCGACCGCGACAAGCTGATGCGCTCGGTCGAGATCGCGCTTCGCAAGCGCAATGTCGAGCCGGAACGGATCGAGCGTGCCGTCACAGGCATCGTGCGCCAGCTCGAAAGCTCGGGCGAGACGGAAATTCCGTCCGACGAGATCGGCCGGCTCGTCATGGACGCGCTCAAGTCGATCGATGACGTCGCCTATGTGCGCTTTGCGTCGGTGTACAAGAACTTCCGCGAGGCGCGCGACTTCCACGATCTACTCGGTGAATTGAAGGGCGACGAGGACGCCGCGCGCGAATGAGCGTGGGCGATACGGATCGCCGGTTCATGGCTGCCGCCATCCGCCTCGCGCGCCGCAATCTTGGCCTGACCTCGACCAACCCTTCGGTCGGAACGCTGATCGTGCGTGACGATGGCGCGGGACCGCGGATCGTCGGGCGCGGGATCACCGCGATTGGCGGCAGGCCCCATGCCGAGGCCGAGGCGTTGGCCGAAGCGGGAGACCGCGCGCGCGGGGCCACGGCCTATGTCACGCTCGAACCATGCGCTCATCATGGTCGCACGCCGCCCTGCGCCGAGGCGCTCGTTCGCGCCGGGATCGCGCGCGTGGTCGGCGCGGCCGCCGACCCCGATCCGCGGGTTTCCGGCAAGGGCTATGCCATTCTGGAAGCCGGTGAAATCGACGTGGCGACCGGCGTCCTGGCAAATGGCGCATCGGACATGCTCAGTGGCTATCTGACTCGATCCGTGAAAAAGCGCCCGGAAGTGACTTTGAAACTTGCGGTTTCGTCCGACGGCATGATCGGATGCAAAGGCGAGGGGCAGGTAGCGATCACTGGCCCGGTCTCGCGCCGGCAGGTTCATCGCATCCGCGCCGAAAGCGATGCCATCCTCGTCGGCATCGGAACCGCTCAGGCCGACGACCCCGAACTCACCTGCCGCCTGCCGGGGCTGGAAAGGCGCTCGCCGATCCGGATCATTCTCGACCGCGATGCGCGGCTTTCACCCACGTCGAAACTCGCCGCCAGTGCGCGCGATACGCCGGTTCTTCTGGCAACGGCGATCGACGCCGATCCCGGCCGTCGCGCCACGCTCGAAGGGCTCGGCGTCGGCTTCATCGCCTGCGAGGAGCATGAGGGCCGGATCGCCCTGCCGGAGTTTCTGGAGGATCTGGCTGCGCGGGGCGTATTGACGCTGCTCGTCGAGGGCGGCGCCGAAACCGCACGGCATTTCCTTGCCGAAGGATTGGTGGACAGGCTGGTGCTCTTCGTCGGACTTCAGGCAATCGGAGACGGCGGCATCGCATCGCCGGTCGATCCCGCCGCGATTCCCAACGGCTTCCGTCTTCTCCGCCGCGATGTGTTCGGCGCCGACGTTTGCTTCGAATATGTAAGGACCGACGGATGTTCACTGGAATCGTGACCGATATCGGCGAAATCGCGGCCATCGCGCCGCTCGATCAGGGCATCCGCCTGCGCATCCGCACGATCTACGATCCCGCGACGATTGCGATCGGCGCATCGATCGCCTGCGCGGGCGTGTGCCTGACTGTCGTCGCTCTGCCGGAAGCGGACGCAAACGAGCGATGGTTCGAGGTCGAGGCGTGGGAAGAGGCGCTGCGGCTGACGACGGCCGGCAACTGGCAGGTCGGCTCGCGCCTCAACCTCGAACGCGCGCTGAAGATCGGCGACGAACTCGGTGGGCATATCGTGTCCGGCCATGTCGACGGCATGGCCGAGATCGTCGAGCGCATCGACGAGGGCGACGCGGTGCGTTTTCGCCTCCGCGCGCCGCACGCATTGTCCAAATTCATCGCACCGAAGGGCTCCGTCGCGCTCGACGGCACGTCGCTGACCGTCAACGGCGTCGATGGCGACCTCTTCGACGTCCTTCTCATCCACCACTCGCTCGGTGTCACGACTTGGGGCGCACGGCAGGCAGGCGACCGGGTGAATCTGGAAGTTGACACCATGGCCCGCTATGCCGCGCGTTTGATGGAGGCGCGCGATCGATGAGCGTGATCGACAACGAACGCACCAAGCTTCTGGCGAATGCGCTCGATCGCGCGTCCACGGCCTGCTTTACGGTCGGCGTGGCAACGCCGCTGGCGGGGTATCTCTATGGTGTGATAAGCTTTGCGGCACCGGTCGGCTATTGGCTTGCTCTCATGGCCGCGGGTTGGCTTGGCATCGCGACTGCACTACATTTTTGGGCAAGGCGCTTCTAAAGAGATTGAAGCCATGAGCTTTTCCGATCCGATGTTCTGGTTCACATCGTTGGGCCTGCCCGCGATCATCGCGGTTGGCGCCTATATCGCCGTGCGCCTGCACGAGCGTTCACTGAAGCGCTGACCAGCCGACTTTCTGCAAACCTTTGCCTTGCGAACTCCGTCGGATCGGCCTAAGTCACCGGGCCAATCCCGGAGACATTAATGCCCCATCAGGAACCCCTCAAAGTTCTGATCGTCGAAGCGCGCTTCTATGACGATCTGGCCGACGCGCTCCTCGACGGCGCCAAGGCCGCGCTCGATGCCGCCGGCGCAAGCTATGATGTCGTGACGGTGCCCGGAGCACTCGAAATTCCCGCCGTGATATCCTTCGCGCTCGACGGCGCGGATGCGGGCGGAGCGGACTACGACGCCTTCGTCGCGCTTGGTTGCGTGATCCGTGGCGAGACCTATCATTTCGACATCGTGGCGAATGAATCCTGCCGTGCCCTGATGGATCTTTCGGTCAATGAATCGCTGGCGATCGGGAATGGCATCCTGACCGTCGAGAACGATGACCAGGCCTGGGTGCGCGCGCGGCGGAACGAAGGCGACAAGGGCGGGTTCGCCGCTCGTGCTGCCTTGACGATGATCGAGACGCGCAAGCGTCTTGCAGAGGTGGCCGGATGAGCGAGGCCGACGAACGCCCCACCAAGCCGCCTGTCCGGCAAGCCAACAAGCGCGGCGCGGCCAGGCTCGCCGCCGTGCAGGCGCTCTACCAGATGGACGTTGCCGGCACCGGGCTTCTCGAGATTTCGGCCGAGTACGAAGCCTATCGGCTCGGCAAGGAAGTCGACGGGGCGACCTATCGCGAGGCGGATGCACAATGGTTCCGTGCGATCCTGTCGGGCGTGGTCGAGGACCAGAAGACGATCGATCCGGTGATCCGGCAGGCGCTGACCGATGACTGGCCGCTGTCGCGACTGGATTCGACATTGCGGGCGATCCTGCGCGCCGGCGTCTACGAACTGATGAAGCGCGCCGACGTGCCCGTCGCGGTGATCGTCACCGAATATGTCGACATCGCCAAAGCCTTCTATACCGAGGAGGAGCCCAAGCTCGTCAACGCTGTGCTCGACCGTGTCGCGCGCCGGCTGCGCAACGAGGGCAGGGGCGGCACGCCGAAGGCATGATGACGACATCGACCCGCGATGCGCGACGAACGGCGATCGTCCTCGCCGCCGCGCAGGCCATTGTGGGATCGGCCGCGCCGATCGCGATTTCCGTCGGCGGCCTCGCCGGCTTCTATCTCCTCGACGCCGACAAGAGCCTGGCGACCGCGCCCGTCACCGGTTTCACCATCGGCGTCGCGCTTGGCGCCATTCCTGCCGCGCTCGTCCTGAAAAGGCTTGGTCTGCGGCTGGGTTTCATGACCGGCACCGGCATGACCGCTGCTGGTGGCCTCGTCGCGACCCTTGCTCTTTTCGCACAGAATTTCTGGCTCTTCGCGGCCGGTCTCGCACTGATCGGCGTCGGCAACGCCTTCGTCCAGCAGTTCCGCTTCGCCGCTGCCGAGTCGGCACCTGCGCAATTCAAGGCGAAGGCGATTTCCTTCGTCCTGGCCGGCGGCGTGCTCACGGCGATCATCGGTCCTCAGATCGTCATTTTCACCCGCGAGTTGATGGCGCCGGTGATGTTTGCCGGCACGTTCGCCTCCGTGCTGGGCATTGCGGCCGTCGGGGCGCTGATCCTCTCGGCCTTGCCTCGGCGCCAGCCCGAAACCGATGTCTCGACCGTTTCGCAAATGCCCGCTCGCCCGCTCGGCGAGATCGTCAGGCAGCCGAAATATGCGGTCGGGCTTCTCTGCGGTGTCGGCACCTACGCGCTGATGAGCTTCGTGATGACCGGCGCGCCGCTCGCCATGGTCGGCTGCGGATTTTCCACCGACCAGGCGATGCTCGGCATTTCCTGGCATGTGATGGCGATGTATGCGCCGAGCTTTTTCACCGGCAGGCTGATCGCACGTTTCGGCAAGGAGACCATCGTCGCGGTGGGCCTTGTCCTGCTTCTCGCCTGCGCCGTCGTCGCCCTGTCGGGCATCGCGCTGTGGCAGTTCTGGATGGCGCTCGTCCTTCTCGGTATCGGCTGGAACTTCGGCTTCATCGGCGCGACGGCTATGGTCGCCGAAACCTATCATCCGGCTGAAAAGGGTCGCGCGCTCGGCTTCCATGATTTCGTTCTGTTCTCGACGGTCGCCTTCGCCTCCTTCATGTCGGGCCTCGTCTACAACCTTGCCGGCTGGGACATGCTGAACTGGATCATCTTTCCGGTTGGCTTGGCGTGCCTGACATCGCTCGGGCTTCTGGTGGTGCGTGGACACCGTCACGTCGCCGCCGCGCGCTGACCCAGCGGCAGAATATCTCCTTGATGTGTGCGGAATCCTTCGCATAAGCTGCCGGCGAATGCCGGATGACGAGCGATTCCGGCTTCGTTCACAATGCCCGGGGAGGGGTTCTGCCGGGCGAGAATCAAGGAAAAATCGGCAATGACCATGCTTTTCGTCGTCATCGCCTGCGGCTTGCTGTCCATCGTCTACGCGATCTGGGCCACCCAGTCGGTCCTCGCGGCCGACCAGGGCAATGCACGTATGCAGGAGATTGCGGGCGCGATCCGGGAGGGCGCGCAGGCCTATCTCACTCGCCAGTACACAACCATCGCGCTCGTCGGCGTCGTGGTTTTTCTCATCACATGGTGGCTCCTGGGCGTCACCGCAGCGATCGGCTTCCTGATCGGCGCCGTGCTTTCGGGCGTTGCCGGCTTCATCGGAATGCACGTCTCGGTCCGCGCCAATGTGCGCACGGCGCAGGCCGCGTCGAACAGCCTGTCGGCCGGCCTCGACATCGCCTTCAAGGCCGGTGCGATCACCGGAATGCTGGTGGCCGGCCTCGCCCTTCTGGCGGTCTCGGTCTATTACTGGGTCCTGATCGGACCGATGGGGGCTGCCCCCTCGGACCGCGTCGTCATCGACGCGCTCGTCGCGCTCGGCTTCGGCGCTTCGCTGATCTCGATCTTCGCGCGTCTGGGCGGCGGCATCTTTACCAAGGGTGCGGATGTCGGCGGCGACCTGGTCGGCAAGGTGGAAGCGGGCATTCCCGAGGACGATCCGCGCAATCCGGCAACGATCGCTGACAATGTCGGCGATAATGTCGGCGACTGCGCGGGCATGGCGGCCGATCTGTTCGAGACCTACGCCGTGACCGTGGTCGCGACGATGGTGCTCGCGGCGATCTTCTTCCTCGGCTCCGATCTTCTCGGCTCGGTCATGGTCTATCCGCTGGCGATATGCGGCGCCTGTATCATCACCTCGATCATCGGCACCTTCTTCGTCAAGCTGGGCGCCAATGCCTCGATCATGGGCGCTCTCTATCGCGGCCTGATCGTCACCGGCCTGCTGACCGTCGTCGGCATCGGCGCGGCAACCTCGCTCACCATCGGCTGGGGTTCGATCGGTGTCGTCAACGGCGTCGACATCACCGGCACCAGCCTCTTCATCTGCGGCGTGATCGGCCTCGTGGTGACGGCGCTGATCGTGGTGATCACCGAATATTATACCGGCACCAACAAGCGCCCGGTGAATTCGATCGCGCAGGCGTCGGTGACCGGCCACGGCACCAACGTCATCCAGGGCCTCGCAGTCTCGCTCGAATCGACGGCGCTGCCGGCGATCGTCATCATCGGCGGCATTCTCTCGACATTCCAGCTTGGCGGTCTCTTCGGCACGGCGATCGCGGTGACGACCATGCTCGGTCTTGCCGGCATGATCGTCGCGCTCGACGCGTTCGGGCCGGTGACCGACAATGCCGGCGGCATCGCTGAAATGGCGGGGCTTCCGCCTGAAGTGCGCCAGTCGACCGACGCGCTCGATGCGGTCGGCAACACGACCAAGGCGGTGACCAAGGGCTATGCGATCGGCTCTGCCGGCCTTGGCGCGCTGGTCCTTTTCGCGGCCTATTCCTACGATCTGGAATATTTCATCGCAAACCCGGACCAATATCCGTATTTCGCCGGCATGGAGGACGTGTCCTTCTCGCTGTCGAATCCGTATGTCGTGGCCGGGCTGCTCTTTGGCGGCCTCATCCCCTATCTCTTCGGCGGTATCGCCATGACGGCCGTCGGCCGTGCGGCGGGCTCCATCGTGGAGGAAGTGCGCCGTCAGTTCCGTGAGAATGCAGGCATCATGCAGGGAACGGTGAAGCCGGACTATGCGAGGGCGGTCGATCTCCTGACGAAAGCGGCGATCAAGGAGATGATCATTCCCTCTCTCCTGCCGGTGTTGGCGCCGATCGTCGTCTATTTCGGCATCCTGCTCGTCTCGGGTTCGAAGGCAGCTGCGTTCGCCGCACTTGGCGCCACGCTTCTGGGCGTGATCGTCAACGGCCTGTTCGTCGCCATTTCGATGACGTCGGGCGGCGGTGCCTGGGACAACGCGAAGAAATCGTTCGAGGACGGTTTCATCGACAAGGACGGCACCCGGCATCTCAAGGGCTCGGATGCGCACAAGGCATCCGTGACAGGCGATACGGTCGGCGATCCCTACAAGGATACCGCCGGCCCGGCCGTCAATCCGGCGATCAAGATCACCAACATCATGGCGCTCCTGCTTCTGGCAGTGCTTGCACACGGCTGACGATCGTCACGCAAGAAGGGCCGCGGTATCGCTACCGCGGCCCTTTTTGATTTCTCTATGATTTTAGAAGCTGGCCGAGCCTCGCCCGGCACCCGTGCCGATCGGCGTACCGCCGACGACGCCGGTTACGAGCTGCTGGATGAAGCTCGTGTCGCTCCCGGCCGTAGGCGTGGTGCGCGAGATGAAGTCGAAGACGCGCCCGTCCTGCAATCCGTAATTGGCGATGTTCGACACGCGCCCGTCATCGCCGAAATAGATCGCCAGAATGCGGCGGTCGACCACGCGCGGGTTCTGGAACGCGACGTTCCGGACCGCCGTCTGCGAGATGTAGTAATAGGTCTCGTTGTCGAAGGTGGCCGTGGTCGTGGGCGTCCCGAGCGCCAGCATCACCTGCTCGCGGCTCGACCCGACGGGTACCAGTTGGAGCATCTGCTCGTCGACGACATAGCCTTGCTGGAAGGTCTGGCGCGGATTGAGGTCGCCGGAAACCGAGGAGCACCCGGCAGCTCCGCCTGCAAGCAGGAGGGCCACACCCGTAGCGATCAGCCGCGCACGTCTCTTGAAATTCCGTCCTTGCAACGACAACTCCATGACTTGGTCAGGCGCGCCTTGCGCCTGCGGGCAAAAGCGGTAAACCAGCTTGCGCGCCGATGCAACACGGCCGGCACTGAAACCGCCAGAAGGAGCCCTTCGGGAATGTTCAAGCGACTGTTCGGCGGACGCCGGAACGAGAACGCTGCCATCGTCCACAGCATTTATGGACAAATCGTGGCGGCGGCGCGCCAGCCGGTTTTCTATGCCGAGTGGAGCGTGCCCGACACGCCGCTTGGACGCTACGAGATGATGGCTCTGCACATGTTCCTGTTCCTGCATCGCACACGCGGCGAGGACGGCCCGATCCAGGATGTCGCTCAGGATGTCACCGACGAGTTCTTCAAGGATGTCGACCATTCACTGCGCGAATTGGGCATCGGCGATGTGGGCGTCCCCAAGCGCATGAAGAAACTCGCCAAGATGTTCTATGGCCGTGCCGATTCCTACGGCAAGGCGCTGGCGGCGGAGGATCGCGAGGCACTGGCGCAGGCGCTCTATCGCAACGTCTTCCCCGGCGGCACGGACTGGCATGAAGCCCAGGCGATGGCCAACTACGTGTTGGCCTGCGCGCGCGATCTGGCCGCCCAGCCGGCAGCGTCGATCATCGCCGGCAATGTCACTTACTTGCCGGCCATGCAGGCGTTTCCCGCAGAAGGAGATTCGGCATGAGCGCTGAAAAAAGCCCGATTTCCTTCGAGGCGAGCATCCTGCGACTGCCGGCAAAGGGAATGCCCGTGTCCATCGAGGCCGACGAGCAGCAGCGGCGCGCACTGGCCGATACGCACCATCTGGTCGAGGTGAAAGCCTTTCGGGCCAGCCTCCTGGTCGAAAACTGGAAGCGCGACGGGGTCAAGGTCACCGGCCGGGTGAAGGCGCAGATCGTCCAGTCCTGCATCGTCTCTCTCGAACCGCTCGATGCCGGCGTCGACGCAGAGTTTCAGGCATTGTTCGTTCCTGAAGGCTCGAAGCTCTTGCGTCCCGATGCGATCGAGGGGGGTGAAATGATTCTCGATGCCGAGGGTGAAGACGGCCCCGAACCGTTCTCGGGTGATGCGATCGATGTCGGCCAACTCGCCGAAGAGTTTTTCGCGCTCGGGATCGACCCCTATCCGCGCAAGGCCGGCGTGGCGCCGGTCGCACCGATGACGGATGCCGATGCCGATCGTGGACCGCTCTACGAGCAGTTGAAGGCATTGAAGCGCGGCGGTTGAGGCGTGGATGAGCGCGAAAGCCAGTTGTTTGCCGGGACGAAACCGTTATTTTCGCCGCACTTTGCTGAAATGCCGCCCGAAAATGGGCCAACGAAAGACGATTGCCGCGTGATACGCATTTCCATCGACGCCATGGGGGGAGACCATGGCCCTTCGACGACGCTGCCGGGACTGGCGCGCGTGGCCGAGCGCCGCCCCGATGCCCGGTTCCTGATCTATGGCCGCGAGGACGAGGTTCGGCCGGTCCTCGCCAGATTGCCGAAGCTCGAGGTCGTGTCCGAATTCCACCATTGCGAAATCTCGGTTCGCATGGACGACAAGCCGAGCCAGGCGCTGCGCCAGGGCCGCTGGAAATCGTCGATGTGGAAGGCGATCGAGGCGGTCAAGAACGGCGATGCCGATGTCTGCATCTCGGCCGGCAACACCGGCGCGTTGATGGCGATGTCGAAATTCTGCTTGCGCACCATGGCGAGCATCGAGCGTCCCGCCATCGCCGCGATCTGGCCGACGGTGCGCGGCGAGAGCGTCGTGCTTGATGTCGGCGCCACCATTGGCGCCGATGCGCATCAACTGATCGACTTCGCGATTCTCGGCTCGGCGATGGCGCGCGCGCTGTTCGACATCGAACGGCCGTCGGTCGGCCTTCTCAATGTCGGCGTCGAGGAGGTCAAGGGCCAGGAAGAGGTCAAGGAGGCCGGCCGCATCCTGCGCGAGGTCGGGCTGAAATCGCTCGACTACCACGGCTTCGTCGAGGGCGACGATCTGGGCAAGGGCACGGTCGACGTGGTGGTGACGGAAGGCTTCGCCGGCAACATTGCCTTGAAGACGGCCGAAGGCACCGCCAGGCAGATCGCGCAATATCTGCGCGAGGCCATGTCGCGCAGCTTCCTGTCCAAGATGGGTTACGTGCTCGCCAAGGGCGCCTTCGATTTCCTGCGCGAGAAGATGGACGTGCGCAAGATCAATGGCGGCGTGTTCCTCGGCCTCAACGGGATCGTGGTGAAGAGCCATGGCGGCACGGATGACGAGGGCTTCGCCGCCGCCGTCGAACTCGGCTACGACATGGCCAAGGGCAGGCTCAGAGAGCGCATCGAGGCGGAACTCCAACAATTCCATGGGCGTCTGCGCCCGCGCAGCGGTGACGACGACTTGATCGTTGCGGCAGGAAAGTGAGATTTTGACGATGATAAGATCGGTCGTGCGCTCCGTCGGCAAATCCCTGCCGCGCCGCGTGATGAAGAATACGGATTTCGAGGGCGTGCTGGAAACGTCCGATGCCTGGATCGTCCAGCGGACGGGCATCACGCAGCGCTATATCGCCGCTGACGACGAGACGACGGCATCGCTCGGCGAGGCGGCGGCCCGCGCGGCGCTCGATGCCGCCGGCCTGACGATCGACGACATCGACCTGATCGTGCTCGCGACCTCGACGCCCAACAACACCTTTCCGGCAAGCGCGGTCGAGATCCAGGAGCGGCTGGGGATGCGCCACGGCTTCGCCTTCGACATGCAGGCGGTGTGCTCGGGCTTCGTCTACGCGATCAATACGGCCGATCTGCACATTCGCGGCGGCATGGTCAAACGCGCCATCGTCATCGGCTCGGAAACCTTCTCCCGCATCCTCGATTGGCAGGACCGCGGGACATGCGTGCTGTTCGGCGACGGCGCCGGCGCGGTGATCCTGGAAGCGGCGGAAGGTGAGGGCACGATCGCAGACCGCGGCATCCTCGCCGCCAGCCTGCGTTCCGACGGCTCGCACCGCGAAAAGCTCTATGTCGATGGCGGCCCGTCGACGACAGGTACCGTCGGCCACCTGCGCATGGAAGGCCGCGAAGTCTTCAAGCACGCCGTCGGCATGATCACGGACGTCGTCGAATCCGTCTTCGCGCAGGCCGATATCACGGCGGAGGACCTCGACTGGTTCGTGCCGCACCAGGCCAACAAGCGCATCATCGATGCATCGGCCAAGAAGCTCGGCATCGCCGAGGACAAGGTCGTCATCACCGTCGACCAGCATGGCAACACGTCCGCCGCCTCCGTGCCGCTCGCACTTTGCGAGGGCGTCGACACGGGCCGGATCAAAGCGGGGGATCTCGTCCTCCTCGAGGCCATGGGGGGCGGCTTTACCTGGGGCGCGGTGCTGGTGCGCTGGTAAAGGCACATCTGCCCTGAGATAAACCAAGCGGGGTCAATGGGTTCTTGACCTCGACAATCCAATTTCCTAACGTCGCCTGTGTTTGAAAATTCTCCTGTTTTTTCAGAATGGTTGGACGACCGATGGGGGGGAAGACTTTAACGCGTGCCGATCTCGCCGAGACTGTCTACCGGCAGGTCGGGCTTTCGCGCACCGAATCCGCGCAACTCGTCGAGATGGTTCTCGATGAAATCTGCGATGCGATCGTCCGCGGCGAGATGGTGAAACTGTCGTCATTCGCGACCTTCCAGGTCCGTTCGAAAAACGAGCGTGTCGGCCGCAACCCGAAGACAGGCGAGGAGGTGCCGATCCTGCCGCGCCGCGTGATGACCTTCAAGGCGTCGAACGTGTTGAAGCAGCGCATCCTCGACAATCACCGCGCCCTCGCAAATCCGGTCAAGGAAGCCAAATTCGCCAAGGGCTGAGGCATATCGGTCATGGTGTCAAAATCAGGGGGCAAGGCTTTCCCGCACTTGAATACGCCCTTCTAAGGGTCTGTAATACTGGCGAATCGCGAGCCCTGAAAGCGAGCACGCCATGGAAAAGTCGCCCGACGCATTCCGTACGATCAGCGAGGTCGCCGACGACCTCGACCTGCCGCAGCATGTTCTGCGTTTCTGGGAGACGCGCTTCTCGCAGATCAAGCCGATGAAGCGCGGCGGCGGCCGGCGCTATTATCGCCCGCAGGATGTCGAACTGATCAAGGGCATCCGGCACATGCTCTACGACCAGGGTTATACGATCAAGGGCGTGCAGAAGCTCCTGCGCGACAATGGCAACCAGTTCGTCATTGCGATCGGCAATGGCGACATGGCTGCGGTCGAGGCCATCACCCAGCGCAAGCAGCAGGAGGCCGAAGCCATCCATGCCGCGCCCGAGGGCGATGGCGACGACGAGATGATCCTCGGTCAGGCCAAGGCGAAGCCGGCACGCCGGTTTTTCGGGCTCGGTCGCGGCGAGGAAGAAGGGCCGGTTGCCGCAGACGGCGAGCGTTTGTCGCGCGACAACCGCGCCCTGCTTCAGGAGGCGCTTTTCGACCTTCTCGAATGCAAGCGCCTGCTCGATCAGGTGCGCTGAAACGGGTGTGAAAACAGTGGAACCAAGCCATTGCGCCGCCGTTTGTTAGGCAAACGCATGGCGAATGGAAGGACCACGCATGTCATATTCGATCTTCGGCGGCCGACGTTCCTGGGATGACGATCTCGAACGGCGCATTTCGCATCTGAGCAAGGAACTGTCCGTCCTCAGCCGGCAGGCGCGCAAGCGCGGATCCCATTTCTATGACGACACGCGCGAAACGGCGTCCGACGCCTATGACGACATTGCCGATCGCATCCACGACTGGATGCCGGTGGTCAGGAAGCAGGCGCGCTACGCCGAGCAGACCGCGCGCGAGCATCCGGCGCTCGTCCTCGCGGGACTGGCGGTGGTGGGGCTTGCGGCTGCGGCACTGCTGCGCCGGTAGCTTACCGAAACGTGCAGACGAGGGGGCTGGCTTTGGCCGGCCCTTTTTCTCGTCCAGATGAACGTCAGGGATGAAGGGAAATGGTCGGAGCGGCGGGATTCGAACCCACGACCCCTTGACCCCCAGTTAGGGAAAATAGCGTTCCGGCTCGTTCGTGGTCGCTCCGCGTCGGTCGTATCTTCTTGAAACCCAAGGCATTGAGCAATATCGTCGGTCCCGTTAGCGCCGCGTCGTTCCGATTTGGTGCTTATTATGTGCTTATTTCGGGGCGGAGATGACCAAAATCACTAAGAAGCTGATCGAGGCGCAGCAGCCGGTCGAGAAGCCATTTTTCATTTGGGATGCTGGCGATGGAGCACTCAAGGGCTTCGGGCTTGTGATCAATCCCACCGGCCGGAAGAACTTCGTCGCGCAGTTCCGCATCGGCGCGGGAAGAGCCGCAAAAACGAAGCGCGTCACCATCGGCGCTTTCCCAGCCTGGACGGTTGAGCAGGCGCGGGAGCGCGCCCGCGCGCTGATCCGAGAAGGGGATGATGGTATCGACAGGCAGGCGCTCGACGCCGAGCAGGAGCGCCGTGTGGCGGCGCGAGCCGCCGCAGAGGACCTTGCCCGCCGGCAGAGGCGTGATCTCCAGCTTCGCCGCGTCGCCGCGCGCTATATGCGGGAGCATGTCAGGCTCAAGCGGAAGCCCAACACGATCGAATTCTACAGGCACGTCATCGCGGCGCACATACTGCCGGCGCTCGGCAAAATGGATATCCGCGAAATCAGCAGGCAAGACGTGGGGCGGCTTCATGCGCGCCTCGCTTCGAAACCGGCCATGGCGAACCGGGTCGTGGCAGTTTTGGGTGCGATCTATGGATGGGCCGAAGCGATTGAGCTTTGTTCCGAGGGATTGCGCCGGCCGACCTACAAAGTCGAAAAGTATCGCGAGAACGTCAAGGAGCGCTTTCTTTCGATCGAGGAACTCCAGCGCTTGGGCGACGCGATCCGCCGGGCCGAAACGACCGGCATTCCGTGGGAGCCGAAGCCCGAGGGGAAAATGAAACATGCGCCGCGCCCCGAGAACCGGCTTGTCCGAATTGATGGCGAAGCCGCTGCTGCGCTTCGCCTCCTAATCTTTACGGGGGCGCGTCTTCGCGAAATCCTGCGCCTTGAGTGGAAGTTCATCGACCTCGATCGCGGTCTCCTTCGGCTCCCTGACAGCAAGACTGGGCCGCGAACCATCATCCTCAATTCGGCTGCACGGGCCGTCCTCGTCGGCATGAAGCCGCGTGGCCCGTTCGTGTTCCCCGGTGAGAGCCTTGACGGAAAGCAGCAACCGCGAACTGACCTCAAGCGCCCCTGGCGGCTTGTGAAGTCCGCCGCCGGGCTTGATGATCTCCGCATTCACGATTTGCGCCATTCTTTCGCATCGGTGGGCGCAGCCGATGGGCTTGGGCTTGTGATCGTCGGCAAGCTGCTCGGCCACAAGCAGGCAAGCACGACCGAACGATATGCGCATCTCGACAATGATCCGCTTCGAAAGGCTTCGGACGCGATCGCGGGAAAGATCGCGGCAGCGATGGGCGAGGAACCGGCTGCGGGTTCAGCCGAGATTATTCCCATCGAGAGGCGAGCCCGATGACCATCGATCGGTTCTTTCTCGACACAGTGCCGCGGCTTGACGGCGAAGACATCCGAGAACTTGCCGGGCCCCTCGGCCTTGAGATCACGCATCGCCTGCGACAAGAATTGGAGCAGCGGATCGAATGGGCCGCTCGCAACCTTGTCGCGTTCTTTCAAGAGCCCGACCCGGAACAAGAGAAGCGAGCAGATCGTGACCGCCTCGAAGAATTCCGGCTGATTGCAGCCGATCCCGCTCGGTCACTTGAAAGGTCGGCGTTCAGCGAAGGCGCGAAGTCAGCACGTCGATTGTTGGCTCATATCGCCACAGCGAAGAATATTGATGCGGACACACGGCGCGGTGCTGCGGCGGTTGGCGATCACGCCGCGAACTTGCTCGCCAACTTCGAGCGCGGAAGGGTCGACACAACCTTCCGTCTAGGCATCGCGACGCTGTTCGAAGATATCGTTTGCACCCTTGGCGCTGTCGCTCCGGAAGCGCTTGCTGGATGGCCCTCCAACATGGACGATGCAAGTTGCCCGGCAACGGATTTTGCGATGACTTTCGTGCAAATTGTCCATGAACGAACACTGACGCGCCTGCCTGCGCCATCTCCACGCGGTCAAAAGTGGCTGGCAAGCCTGCTAAACAAGAGCCATCGTTCCCTTCTTGACGGACTTCGCGAAGCGCGACGAATGGAGGCCGATTTTGATCGGTTTATAGCCGCCTCATCACGGATAGGCGGCGAATTATAGCGTTTGCGCCGAAAAGCGCCGCCCTAGCCGACCTGGAACGACCACGCCAAACTCCGCTCATTGATCGCAGTGGAGAAGGCAAATGACCATCGATCTCGAAGCTCTCAATCAGCTTGAACTGATGACCCCGCGGGAGGCGGCGATTTACCTCCGGTCGAGCACCTCGACCCTCGCAAAGTACCGCATGTCGGGCCGCGGCCCGAAGTTCATCCGCCACTCAAACCGCAAGACGCTCTACCGTCGCGCCGATCTCGATGCTTGGCTCCAGGCTGCGACCTGCTCGAATACGGGGCAGGCCGCATAATGCGGCCCGCCTTTCATCACATCGGTCGCCTCTTGGCCGCGCTCATCGTCATCGGCGCAATCGCTTGGCTCTCGGGCCTCGACGGCCGCGACAGCGACTTTCTTCTTTTGGGAGGCGCACCGTGACAGAAGGATCAAACCGGCTCCCAGCGCTCGCTGATATAGCGAACGCTGCGCATGGGCATACTGAAATGGCTCTGCGCTCCGCTGCGGAAGCGGCGCGCGAAGCGGGAATAGCTTTGCTTGAGGCTAGATCGCTATTGCCGCACGGGCAGTGGGCTGGGTGGCTCAAATCCAACTTCAAAGGCACCGCTAGAACTGCGCAGCGCTACATGCGCGTAGCCAAGAATTGGCCCACGATCGAAGAAAAAGCGACAAGCATGTCGCATTTGAGCGTCAATGAGGCCCTGCATCTGCTCAACGGCCGTGATGAACTCGCTGCGGCCCTTGTACTCCAAGCGGAACTCGATGCCGTCCGAGATGAATTGGAATTCCTCAACTCCACGATCGACAGCGCAAGCGTCGAGGGCCTCCAATTCATCATCGCCCGGACACAGGAGCTATTCGAGATTGTGGTTGGCCTCAAGTCCACGGCCATCAAGGAAGCCGGCCGTCTTGCTTGTCAGATGGAGGCCCGGTCATGAGAAATGCAAAAGCGCCGTGGTTTCGCCTCCGCGGCGACCAGTGGAAGGCGGACACGCGAGGCCTGAATTCGGCAGAAAAAGGCATTTACATCGATCTGCTGGTCGAAATGCACGATCGGGAAGAGCCCCTTTCGGACACGTGGCTTGAGCAGGTCCGCAGCCTGACGCGGGTGCGGGCCAAGACCTTTTATGACGCCATCGATCGGATCGTCGTCCTCGGACTTTTCGCCCGGATCGATGGTGGCCTTTGGTGTGACTTCATGGCCGGGGAGATCGAGCAGCGCGGCAAGCGATCGGCTCATGCGCGTCAAAACTCGGAGAAATCTCGTCAAAAGTCGGTACAAAGTTCGGAAATTAAGCGGGAAAAAACGCAAGAAAATCAATCCGCGGTGTCTGCTATAGAGACCGAGACGAAGACGTATAAGGGAGCGCCTACAGGCGCTCCCAAAGATACGGACACGCTCGGCATAAAGGAAGCAGACGCAGATACCGAGCAGGCCTCGGCTTACGCCGGCCTGCCCGGCCTGTCGGACGACTTCGAGCCTGATCACAAGCCTTCCGAACCAGATATCAGCAACATGCCCTCGCGCTTCTCGGTCATCCCTGTGCCCGTCGAAACCGATGATCTCTTGGATGAAGACCACGACGACCTTCTCGAAGAATTGGACAGGAGGGAGCGCCATGTCGCGTGACGATCAGCTTGAGCTTTTCACCGATCGGCCGGAACTGACGATCGTTCCGCAGGCGGCACGTCCCAAGCGGCAACCCGCCGCCCGCGGCGAGCGCTCGCCAAAGTCGGCTTCGGTCTTCATCTTCCCCCTGGCCGCGCACCAAAATGTCGAGAAAGTCGCGTCCCTGATGCGTGGCTCGCGAAACACGGCAGATCGGGACGCGATCCTCAAGCAGCACCTGCGGCGCGTGTCCGATATGCGTGTCAACGCGGGGCTCGCCCCGCATCTTGTGAAGGCAGACGTAGCATCGTATCGCGCCGCGATCTGGCGCGCCTACTGGTCGCCGCCTCTAGAGGGCGCGCGATGAAAGTCCTCATCCCCACCATTCCTGCGCGCGGCATTTGCCGAAACGCCGCAGCCGCGCTGCGTAGCGCGAAGGAGATTTCATGTCCAAAGCTCTGACTTCGACCCTTATCGTACGCCTTCTCGACCGTATCTCCGGGCCAGCGAAAGGGGCGCAGCGCTCGATCCGCGGGATCGGAGAAGCAGCCGATCAGGCCAACCGCCGCTCCGGGGTTATGGCCGGCCAGGCGCAGGGCTATTTCCACGGCTTGCAAAGCAGCATGGGCCGTGTCCAGCGCGCGGCTGTGGGCGCGTCGATCGGTGTCTCGGCCCCGCTGATGATGATCGGCCGCGTCGGCGCGGAAGGGGCCTACAATTACGCGAAGGTCGGCAACGCGGTCGAAGCGGTCGGTCTTCTGACGGAAGAGCAAAGGAAGGGCATCGAGGCCTACTCGAAAGAGTTGAACGCCTCCTTCCCCTTCACGAATTCGCAAATCCTCGGCGCGGCCGAGGAACTGCTCAAGGCTGGCTTGACCTACGAGCAGACGATGGGCTCGCTCGCCGGCACCTTGCAGCTTTCGCAGGCCGGCGACCTCGGGACCGGGCTTGCGACCGATATCGCGACGAACGTCATGACCGCGATGCGGCTCCCGATGGAGACGAGCGAGCAGGTCGAGAAATCGCTACAGCGCGTCAACGATACGCTCGCCTATGCTGCCACGCGGTCGAACATGACTGTGGAGGATATGGGCCAGACCATGAAGTACGTCGCCCCCATGGCGGCAGGCCTCGGCATGGAGCTTGAGGAAGTCGCCGGCATGGCGATGATCATGGCAAATAACGGCATCAAGGGCTCCGAAGCCGGCGTCGCGCTGCGCTCGGCCCTTGTCCGCATGGTCAAGCCGGTGAAGCCGATGGTGGCCGCGCTCGGGCGGCTCAACGTCAACCTCAACGACTTCATCCACCTTGGCCGCGAGATCGAGGCAGGCGACGTAATCGAAAGCCTGATGGCGCAGGGCGTCAACGCGAGCGAATTCGAGGATCAGATCAACGACCTCCTGAACGACGACATCCTCGCCCAGGCCCCGGCGCGGATGATCGAGCGGATCACCGACACGATTGCGCAGGGCCTCGGGGCTGACAGCATCATCGACAGGGATAGCCTCGCCGATAGCATTTCGGCGGCACTCGTCGGCTCTGCCGAGCGCGTCGATCTCATCGGTTTCATCAACGAGCTTCGGCGCAAGGGCGCGACGGCCGGCGATATGAGCCACGTCTTCGATACTCGGCAGGGCTCGCGCATCGCCACCAATCTTGCGGGCGACATGGATGCGGCGGTAGCGGCGATCCTGAAGAATGCTCCGAATGCTGCGGCGAAGATGGCGGAAGCGCGGATGAAGGGGATCGTTGGCTCGGTCGCCCGGTGGAATGCTGCTTGGGAGAACGCCTTCATCGCAATTGCCGAGAGCGGCGTCATGGACACCATCGCCAGTTCGATGGACAAGCTGTCGGGGGCGGTGACCCGGCTTGGTGAGACCAACCCGGTGATGCTCCGCTTCGGGACGTATGCCCTCGGCGCGCTTGCTGTGGTCGGCCCGCTCGGCTTTGCCCTGGGCGGCGTCGGCTCGGCGATCAGCCTGATCGGCGGCATCGGCGGCATTGCCGTAGGCGTCATCAAGGGCGTCGCCGTGTGGGGTGGTCGCGCCGCTACATCATCGATCGCCTTGCAAAGTTCGCTCGCTGCGATGAGCGGGGCCAAATACGGCAACCTCGCCAAGGCCGGCACCGCTTTCGCGGCTATCGGCCGTGCAATCCCCGGCGTTTCGTTGCTTGCGGGCGCGGCCTCGGGCATCGGCGCGGCTGTGGCCGCGCTGACAGCACCCGCCTGGGGTATGATTGCCCTCGGCGTCGCGGCGGTTGGCGCAGCCGGGTATTTCCTTTGGAAGCATTGGGACGCTGTCTCGTCGGTCATCGGAGGCTTCGGCGAGCGGCTGGCCTACGAGTTTGCGCCAGCCCTGGAAAAAGTACAGCCGCTGCTCGATAAGCTCGCGCCTGTTGGCCGGGCGATCGGCGATGCATTCGCATTTGCTCGCGACAAGGTGGGTGGGCTGTTCGATTGGCTCGGCTCGCTCTTTCAGCGGGAGAGCCTTTCCGATGCCGACAAGCGCTCCTGGCGGCTGATGGGGAATGCGATGGCGGACAGCTTGATCGAGGGCGTGAAACTTGGCTTCCTCAATTGGGTCGGCGTCCTGACCTTCATTCCGCGGAAAATCGCCGAGACCGTGCGGGGCATCGATTTCTCGACGCTGATCAGCGAATTCGGGCAGGCCGGATCAGATGCGATCGACGCGATGCTCGCCGGCTTGAAAGGCGCGGCAAGTCGTATTCTCGATTGGGTTTCGACCCTCGGATCGCAGATCGCGGCGCGGATATCGTCCTCGATCTCGGGCGCACTCGGCCGGGCAGGGTCTTGGCTCGGCCTGGGCGGGGCTAAGGCCCCGGCCAACGTCAACAGCCCGACGCCGCGCGCAAGGGGCGGTCCTGTCCATCGCGGCGGGACATATCTCGTCGGCGAGGAAGGCCCGGAAATCAGGACTGACCTCGGCAACGGCAGGATCATTCCGAACCGCGAAACGATGGACATGCTTCGGCATTCGGGCAGGTCGTCGGCAGTGTCGTCGGGTGGTTCGGCCGCGCAGGGGTCGGTTTCTATCGCCATCGACATGAAGAACATGGTGGTCAACGGGGTACGCGATACGAATAGGTTCATCGATGAGATTGAACATGAACTCGACCGGCGTATTCGCTCTCGCATCCGCAGCATCCATGCAGACTGGTAGGAGGGAGCGATGCGTTTCGATCTTCGATCCCCGATCAACCGCGACGACATCCACATCAACACTGTCGTCTTGCGGAAGCCGACGCTGGCCGATCGCATTGCGCTTGCCAAGGGTTTTGCCGGTATCGAGCCAACGGAAGACGCCAAACAGGGCCGCGAGATGGCCGTCGCCATGGTCGCGCGGCTCTGCGATCTGCCGCCCGCCGCTGTCCGCTCCATGGCGATCGGCGACTTCAGGCTGATCACGGAAGCTGCGATTGCCGCCCTGGAAGGGGGTAACTCCAATGCGTGAGTATGATCGGACCCATGTCTTGCGCCGGCCAGTTGATGACGGCGATCGCGTCGTCCATGGGTGCATTGTCCGCCCAGCAAACCTGGCCGGCGTAGGCAAAGGAAACCCTGCCGTGCATCGCATCCTGCGGCAGCACGGCCCTTACGGATACCCCAACCTTGCAGCCGCTCGGGAACTGATATCGGCGTCATCGGGACTATCGCCGATGGTCGTACTGGCGCTGTCTAACAGCGATCGGCGGAAGCTTTACACGCGATGTCATTGCGCGACGTTTGCAGGAGGTTCCCATGCCGACCGCACCTGATCTTTTCGATCACGTCGATCGCGCCGCCATTCGCGCAGCCCTAGCAGATGCGCGTGGGCTCCGTGAACACGCCGGGCGCGTCGTGGCCTCGCTCGAAGCCGTCCTGGGAGAGCGGGACGAAGACCTGTCGCGTCTCGATCCAGCCGAAGACCTTGTGACGCTCCAACAGGCGGGCGGCATCCTGAAGAAGGGCGAAGAGGCGATGCGAAAGTGGATCGAGCGCCATCCCGAAAAGGCCGTCCGCATCGGGGGGCGCATCCACGTTAAGAAATCGGCGCTGATCCAGCCGTATCGGTAAAAAGCGTCCGGTTTCATCGTCTCGCATCGAAGCCGGCGCGCGGGCATCCTTCAATCAGCAAAGGAGCCCGCCATGCCTGCCAACTGGCCCGATTTCGAACTCCCCGAGCATCGTCCTCTTAACGACCTTGCGCAGCTTGGTCTCGATCCGCTGCCCCCGAAATGTCAGCCGAAAATCGATGCTCTGATCGATCGGCGGGATGATGCTCATGCCGCATATCGGTCGGCTTCCGACACGATGATGGAGGCAAGGCACAATTTCGGGCTTATCTCCAACCGGCGGCGCTATGCGGAGATCGATGCCCCGAACCAAAAACTTCGCCCGGAAGACGCAGAACGTCTGGATGCTGAAGTTGCGTCGGCGAAGGCCGGTCTCGATAAGGCCAAGGCCCGCGTTGATGCGGCCAGCGAGCGGACGAGCAGTTTTGCGTTCTTGGACCGTTCGCTTCAATGGCTTGCTGATGCCCGCGCTGCCAGGCAGCGCTTGAAGCCTGCGGCGGCACCTGCACCGAAGGGCAAAGACTTCCGGCAGGAAGTCGATCGTCTGCGGACGGAGATCGCCGCTGTTGATGACGCCTGGACCGCCACTGCGACTGCGCCGCGGCCGACCAAGGCGGCAATTGACGTCTTGCACGAAGAGATCGATGCGGTTGCCGCGCGGGGCGCGCCCCGCTTCGATATGCGTCGTCGTTCCGGCCCGCCGCTCGCGTTTGCCGATCAGTTTTACATCCGTCTGCGGCAATCGAACCCCGACAGCGGGTACGGGCTTCAAGCGCACGGTGGCGGCGCAGAATTCCTGGTTTGGATGATGCGCGATGAAATCAAGGCTCGGCTCGGCGCGATGATCGATCAGGCCGATGTCGTCGGCGCGCTGACCGACGAAGAGCAGGAGCAGCGCTTTCGCGAATTGAGCGCCCGCCGCCTCGGACTTGAGCGCCTGGAAGAGGCGACGATCGTCGCCGCTGAAGCGGAGGGCATGTTCATCACCCGCCGCGATGACGCCGATCCTCGGGCTATTCTCGAAGTCGCGGAAGCGTAGGCAAGCCGCGCAGCCGGGGCGACGTGTCGAGCCGTCTCCCCGGCTCCCGTTCAATCAGGAGGTTCCCCATGATCAGTAGAGACGAACACATCGCCGCTGTCGCAGCGGCACAGCAAGAGGGCGCAACCGAAGCCAGGACGCGGATCAGGGCGATCTTGACCTGCGAAGCCGCCAAGGGCCGCGAGCCCATGGCTCGCTCGCTGGCATTGGAAACATCGATGCCCGCCGAAGACGCGGAGAGGGTGCTGGCGGCCATGCCCTGCACGGCTGGGGTGGCGCAATGAGCAGCGAGTTCCGCACGATATTTCGGCCCGTTGGCGACATGCTCGTCAAGACCGCGGTCCCCGCATGGTGGAAGCTTGGCCCCGGCGACATCGCCTGCGGCCCTGACGGCTTGC
>NZ_JARGES010000040.1 GCF_029210365.1 Mesorhizobium sp. YIM 152430 | reverse complement strand
TCTTCTTCTTCTGGCGCTGATTGCAGTGAGTATTTTGCTCGCAAAGCAGTTTGGAGGCTGATTACTCAGCCGCCTCAGCCTTGCCGATCACCGGGCGGCGCTCGAGGAGTTCCTTGAGGAACTGGCCGGTGTAGCTGTTCGGTTCGGCGACGACGTCTTCGGGTGTGCCGGAGGCGACGAGCCGGCCGCCGCCGTCGCCGCCTTCGGGGCCGAGGTCGAGGACCCAGTCCGCGGTCTTGATGACTTCGAGATTGTGCTCGATGACGACGACCGTGTTGCCCTGGTCGACGAGTTCGTGCAGCACTTCGAGCAGCTTGGCGACATCGTGGAAATGCAGACCGGTGGTCGGCTCGTCGAGGATATAGAGGGTCTTGCCGGTCGCCCTGCGCGACAGTTCCTTGGCGAGCTTGATGCGTTGGGCCTCGCCGCCCGAAAGCGTCGTCGCCTGCTGGCCGATATGGATGTAGCCGAGGCCGACCTTCTTCAGAGTCTCCATCTTGTCGCGCACGGCCGGCACGGCGGCGAAGAACTCGACGCCTTCCTCGACCGTCATGTCGAGCACGTCGGCGATCGACTTGCCCTTGAAGGTGACGTCCAGCGTCTCGCGATTGTAGCGCTTGCCGTGGCAGACGTCGCAGGTGACGTAGACGTCGGGCAGGAAGTGCATCTCGATCTTGATGACGCCGTCGCCCTGGCAGGCTTCGCAGCGGCCGCCCTTGACGTTAAAGGAGAAACGGCCCGGCTGGTAGCCGCGCGCCTTGGCTTCCGGCAGGCCGGCGAACCAGTCGCGGATCGGCGTGAATGCACCGGTATAGGTTGCCGGGTTGGAACGTGGCGTGCGGCCGATCGGCGACTGATCGATGTCGATCACCTTGTCGAGGAATTCGAGGCCCTCGATGCGGTCGTGCTCGG
>NZ_JARGES010000004.1 GCF_029210365.1 Mesorhizobium sp. YIM 152430 | reverse complement strand
GAAAACTACCTCGCCGCCATCAAACTCATCTCGACACGCATCTGGTGCCAAACGTAATGAGTCTACGGCCTAACGAACCCTGCTAACGCGATTTTCTAAGTTCTTGATTTTGTTTATAAAAATTGGCTGGGGAACCTGGAATTCCAGCAACAGCCTTTTCGCCCCTATTCAAACTGTTGAAATCACTAATTTTTGTTGTGTTTCAGGCGGTTGACCGTGTAAGCACTGCTAATGTTGGGTGCTAATGTTTGCACTGTCAAGGAAGCCTAATGTCTCGGCGTGACGACCTCCACCGACGCGGCGCGGTCTACTATCTTCTGATCCATGTGCCGGCCGATTTACAGCCGGCAATGGACGGTAAGAAGCAAATCTGGCGCTCTCTCGGCACCACTGATTATGCTGAAGCGAAGCGGCGCAAGGCAGCGCTGAAAGACCAATGGATAGCTACCTTTGACGAGATGCGCCGGAAGCGCGACCTGACCGACCACGATATAGGCGTGGCTGTCTGGCAGCACTATGCGACCAATTTGAACGAAGGGGATAAGATCAGGCGCGACCGCCCTACCCCGGATCAGATCGAGCGAGCTACAGAAAAAGCCTACGCGGACGCGCGCGCTTCGGCCACATTCGATGACGGCTTCGCCGCAACCGTCAACGCCATGACTGATGTCGAAATCCTGATAGGCAAAGCGGATTGGGATGCGCGTCGGCGGGCAACCCGGTTGAACCGCCTTCAGTTTGATCTTGCATCCGGCGACACCCGCCTGATTGAGATTGAGGCCGATCAGTTTCTGTCAAAGCATGGCTTTAGGATCGAGCGGCACGGTGAGCGCTACCGCGACCTTTGCTTCAAGCTGATGCGCGCCGACATCGAACAACTGAAACGGCTCGCCGAGCGCGATCAAGGCGACTTTACGGGTAAGATCGCCGATCCGATCGTGGTCGAGGCGCATTTCGAGGAAGTCGAGACGCCGAAGCCGCGCGAAAGCATCATGGATGTCTTTGGCCGGTTCGAGCGAGAAAACCCGCGCGGCGTCCGCCCTGAATACATGACCCAAATCCGGCGCGACGTGCAGCATTTCGCTGATTTCGTCGGCGGCACCATCCGCCCGTCCAAGATAACCAAGCGCTTGGTGAGCGACTGGAAAGACGCGCTGGCTGAATGGCCGGTCAAGGCGACTGAAACAGCAGCTTTCAAAGACCTGTCCGTGCGCGACACAATCGAAGCCAATAAGAAGCTGGATAAGCCCAAGCCGACCCTCACCCGCAACACGATACGGCGCTACATGTCGAGCCTCAGCGCATACGCGCGATGGTTGTCCAATAATGGCTGGCTAGAGCACAACCCCGTGTCCCGTATGCTTCCTGACAAGGTAGGCCCGGCGAACCCGCGCGATAGCTTCACCGATGCTGCGCTTGGAAAGCTCTTCGGCTCGCCTCTGTTTCGCACATGCTCGGGCGATGAATGGCGTAACGCTTACAAGCCGGGCAACGTCGCCGTGCGCGATCACCGCTTTTGGATACCCATCGTCATGCTCTACAGCGGCGCGCGGCCGGGGGAAATTGCTCAACTGCAAACCGGCGATGTCCGCGAGCATCATGGCGTCTGGATCATGCACATCACCGACGAGGGCGACGGCGACAAGCGCACGAAGACGGAAAGTTCAAAGCGCGTCGTGCCGCTGCACCCCGAATTGATCCGCGCTGGCTTCCTCGACCACTGCCAGAAGATGGCGAAGGCTGGCGAGGCGCAAATCTTTCCCGAACTGGTCATCCCGAAAGTTGGGCAGATCGCTGCCGAGTTCTCACGCGAGTTCAATCGATACCTGACGAAGATCGGCGTCAAGACCAACAAGGCGATCGTGACCTACAGCCTACGTCACACATTCACCGATCGCGCCCGAAGGGCTGGCTTCATGAACTCGGAGATTGCGCTGATAGTCGGCCACGACAAGGCGACGCAAACGGGCAAATACGGAAATGAGAAGGAAGGAACTATCCAGCAGCGTCGGGCGATCATCGAGGCTGTGCAGTATCCTGACCTTGGATTAGCTTAGATCATAAATCGCATGAAAAATCAATGAAATTATTCCTATTTATTTGCTTGTGAAAGGATTCACACGCCGATTCGCGCATGAGACAATATTCCCAAGTTGAGTTCTTGGAGTGTTGTTGCGTTGCGTGGTGTGAAAGATTTGAAGCGTTGGTTTACAGGCGAGACCGAACGAAAATCGGTCTCGCTTAACGACCCTGATGCTTATGGCATCTTCGGCATCTCGCCGACTATCTCCGGTCCCTCGATCAATGCCGCGACCGCCTTGCGCGTCCCGGCCGTGTTTTCCGCAATTGCGCTCGCCACCGGCGCGATCGGCTCGCTTCCTGCCAAGGTGTTCTTGTCCTCGCCTGATGGTGGGAAGCGAGCCGCAAAGGATCATCCCGCATATCGTCTTATCCATGATGAGGCGAACGATTGGACTTCGGCCGGCGAGCTTCGCGGCCAACTCACGGCCGACGCGCTCTTGCATGGCAGCGGCTACGCCTTCGCCAACCGTGTGAACGGCCGCGTGATCGAGTTCATCCGGCTCGATCCGCGCTCGATCACCGTCAAGATTGACGAGGCGAGCGGCGAACCGTCCTACGTCCATCGCGTCGATAGCCGCGAACGCACTTACAGCTTCCGCGACATTCTCCATATTGCCGCCCCGCTTGGCGTCTCGCCAATCAGCGCCGGCAAGGAAGCGATCGGCCTCGCATCCGTTCTTGAACGCCACGCCGCCCAACTCTTCGGCAGCGGCGCGCGTCCGTCCGCGATCTTGTCGAAAGAGAACAAGGCCGGCACCGGCACCGATGGCGGTGCATCCGTCATCACCAACATTCGGAAGGCGTGGCGCGCATGGCAGGCCAACGGCAACGCCGACCCGCTCTTTCTTGATGACGGCTGGACCTACAACCCGGCGACGATGACTTCGACCGATGCGCAGTTCTTGGAGAACCGCCGTTTCCAGATTGAGGAAATCGCCCGGCTCTTCCGCGTTCCGCCGCCGATGCTCTTCGATCTGACACGCGCCACGTGGTCGAACTCGGAAGAGATGGCGCAACAGTTCCTCACCCTGACGCTTCGCCCTTGGCTGGACGCATGGGAATGGGCCTATGCCCGCGTCCTGCTTTCGGCCGAAGAGCGCGCCGATGGCTACTATGTCGAGTTCATCCTTGACGATCTTCTGTCGGCCAATGCAGCCACGCGCGCCACCACCTATGCGCAGTATCGCGCCATGGGCGCGATGACGGCGAATGAAGTGCGCAGCGGCTTGAACCTTCCCGCCAAGCCCGGCGCTGACACTCTCGACAATCCCAACATCACGCCCGGCGCACCTTCCGGCGAGAACGACAACACCATCCCCAGAAAGGACGCCGCGTGAAGCACGTCGCATTCTTCGGCGACGGCGAACGCACCTTCGCCTTGCCGTTCCCCCTCATTGAAGAGCTTCAACGCAAGACCGGCGTCGGCATCGGCGCGCTCTTTCAGCGTATGCGCTCGCTCCATTTCTCGATCGCCGACATTTCCGAAACGATCCGGCTGGCGCTGATCGGTGGCGGCAATGATCCGAAGGAAGCCGCCGCGCTGGTCGCGACCTACGTCCAGACCCGGCCGCTCGCCGATTCCATCCCCCTCGCATTCGCCATCCTCGAAACCGTCTGGCTCGGCTCACCGACGACCAGCCAGGACGATCAGCGACATGAGGCCGCCCATGGATAAGCTCGAAATCAAGGCGTCCTTCAGCGTTGACGACGCCGGCACCATCACCGGCTTGGCTTGGCCATTCGGCTCGCCCGATCGCGTCGGCGACCTGATCGAGAAAGGCGCGTTCAACCCCGCCGCCGCAATGCCCGTCCTTTACGAGCACGACGCCACCAAAGTCATCGGCGTCTGGGAAGCCATCACCGAAACCGATGCTGGCCTTGAAGTGAAAGGCCGGCTCTTCCTCGATAGCGTGCCGCTTGCCCGCGAAGTCCATGCGCTTGTGAAGCGCGGCAAGGCCGGTGGCCTGTCGATCGGCTTCCGCGCCACGGAAACGAAGACGCGCCCGGATGGAAATCGCACCATCGTCGCGCTCGACCTCGCCGAAATCTCCATCGTCGCGAACCCGTGTCACCCGGACGCACGCATCCTCACCGTGAAGTCCGCAGGTGGCGCGGCACAACCTCCCAAGGAAAATCATATGGAAGCTGAACTTCAGAACAAAACGGAAACGAAGGCCGATCCGGTCATTGACGCCAAGGCGCTGGATGCGTTGAAGGCCGAAGTGAATGCCCGGCTCGTCAAGATCGAGGCGAAGAGCAACCGCCCGCTCGCCGCGAACACCAATCACCCGACCGGTGAAAACGACAACATTGAAGTGAAGGCGTTCGCCGACTTCCTTCGCGGCACCGAACTGGACCGCAAGGCGCTCACGGTCGCGACCGACGCGCCCGGCTACATCCTCGCACCGGAAGACCGTTCCGGCGAGTTCCTGCGCAATCTGGTCGAGTTCTCGCCGGTTCGCTCGATCGCCGACGTCCGTTCGACCGGCTCGCATACGATCATGCTGCCGAAGCGCCTGTCCGTCACCAATGCCAAGTGGAAGGGTGAAACCGTCGCTTCCGAAGCGTCCGAACCGACCTTCGATCAGATGGAACTGTCGATCAAGGAAATGACGACGCACGTCGATATCGGCAATTGGCTGATCGAGGATGCCACGCATGACGTTGAAGCCGAAGTCCGCCTTGCGCTCGCCGAAGACTTCGCGGCCAAGGAAGGCATCGCTTTCGTCAACGGCTCGCTCGCGTTGGAACCGAAGGGCTTCATGACCGACGCCGGCATTGTCGAGTTCGACAACGGCCATGCCGCCGACATCGACCCGGATGCCCTGATCGCGCTCATGTATGCGCTCCCGGCCGTCTACCGCAATCGCGGCACATGGGCGATGAACGGCACCACGCTTGCCGCTATCCGCAAGCTGAAGGACGCTCACGGCAACTATCTGTGGCAGCCGTCCTATCAGGCAGGCCAGCCGGAAACGATCCTTGGCCGTCCCGTGGTCGAGCTGGTCGATATGGCCGACATCGCCGCCGACGCCGAACCGATCATTTTCGGCGACTTCAAGGCCGGCTATCGCATCTATGACCGGATCGAGCTTGCCGTTCGCCCGAATCCCTACCTTCTGGCAACCGAAGGGCTTGTCCGCTTCCATGCTCGCCGCCGTGTCGGCGCTGGCGTGGTGCGCACTGATGCCTTCCGCAAGCTGAAGATGGCAGCGGCCTAAGACCATGCGGCTCGCATCTGACCCTATCACGATCGCGGTGGACGGCGTTAGCGCAACGCTTCGCCCGTCGCTGCGAGCCGCCTATCACCTTCAGCGCCGGCATGGTTTCCCGGCGCTGAT
>NZ_JARGES010000039.1 GCF_029210365.1 Mesorhizobium sp. YIM 152430 | reverse complement strand
CGCCGGCGCCGAAGGAAAGCTGCGCCTCCGCGATCCGCCGGCCGCGATCGTCCAGCGCCGCCACCATCGCCTGGCGCGGGCCCACCTCGCTCGTCGGCCGCACGGCCTCGACCACGAAGGCGTCGGGTTCGTTGGCGGTCGCCGTCAGGCCGATCTCGGTCACGCCCTGCGGGCTCGCCCAGATCAGTTCGCCGGCATCGGCGAGAAGCGCGTCGAACGCCGCCTCGTCGGCCTCGCTCGCCAGCCCGTCCGACAGCACGGCGACGGAGGCGTTCGGCATGTCGGTCATCGCCTGCGCGACGCGCGCGAAGGCCGCCGCGCGGTCGACCGGCACCGGCTGCGCCTCGGCCGCGTTGAGCCGTTCACGGGCGGCCTGCGCATCGAACGGGCCGATCTCGGCATTGGGCGCATCGACGGTGAAGGCGAGCAGGACTGGCGCATTTTCGGCTTCCGCATCGGCGATCAGCCTTTCGGCGGTCGCCACGCGCATCGCCCAGTCGGGCGCGGCGGCCCAACCATTGTCGATGACGATCGCGACCGCATTGCCGCCGGTCGAGACCCGTTCGCGCGGATTGAACACCGGCTCGGCCAGCGCAAGGATGATCAGCGCCGCCATTGCCAGGCGCAGCAGCGTCAGCCACCAGGGGCTCTGATGCGGCGTTTCCTCCTTGCGCAGCACGCGGGCGAGGATCTTCAGCGGCGGAAAGGCTTCCGCCTGCGGCTTCGGCGGCGTCAGGCGCAGGAGCCACCAGATCACCGGCAGGGCCAGAAGCCCGGCCAGCACCGCCGGCAGTCCGAAGGAGAGCGGCAGGAAACCCATCAGCGGCTCCCCTGGCTCATTGCCAGATGAACGCGCACCAGCGCTTCGGAGGCCAGCCTGTCGGTGTGGTTGACGGTGTAGCTCCAGCCGAGCTTCCGCGCCCAACGCGACAATTCATCGCGCCGCGCATTGTAGAGGGTGCGGTAGTCGTCGCGCAGCGTCTCGGCGCGGCCGGCGGTCAGCTTGGCGCCCGTCTCGGGGTCCTGGAATTCGGTACGGCCGGCATAGGGAAATTCTTCCTCCGCCGGATCGGCGATCTCGATCAGATGGGCGCGCACGCCGCGCGTCGCCAGCGTGT
>NZ_JARGES010000038.1 GCF_029210365.1 Mesorhizobium sp. YIM 152430 | reverse complement strand
TCGCCGAAGCCGCGCAGAGCGTTTTCGCCGGAACGATCGCCTCCGCGGACCTGCGCGCGGGCCGGCCGGAACCCGCCCTGGAGGCCCTCGCCCAGCCGCTCGGGGCCGCCCGCGCGCAGGTCCACGAGAACTACATCATCGCCCAGACGGACCGCTCGCTGATCATCGTAGACCAGCACGCGGCGCATGAACGGCTCGTCTACGAGGCGCTGAAGACGGCGCTTCATTCGAAGCCGCTGCCTGCGCAGATGCTGCTCCTGCCCGAGATCGTCGACCTGTCCGAAGATGATGCCGCGCGCCTTGCCGGGCAAGCCGAGACGCTCGCCCGCTTCGGCCTTGCCATCGAGCGCTTCGGGCCGGGCGCGATCGCGGTGCGCGAGACCCCTTCGATGCTGGGCGAGATGGACGTGCAGCAGCTTGTCCGCGACCTTGCCGACGAGATCGCCGACAACGACACGGTCGAGACCCTCACCGCCCGCCTCCACCACATCGCCGCCACCATGGCCTGCCATGGGTCGGTGCGCTCGGGCCGGCGCCTGAAGGCGGATGAGATGAACGCGCTCCTGCGCCAGATGGAAGCCACGCCGGGCTCGGCCACCTGCAATCATGGCCGCCCGACCTATGTCGAGTTGAAGCTTGCGGACATCGAGCGGCTTTTTGGGCGCAGATAAGCTTGACCTGACACCGCATTTGTGGCGGAACCACCGGGACCAGAAGGCGCATCCCATGAACCGTTTCGAAGGCCCCGGCGGCAAGGAAGCCCGCATCCGTTATCTCGACGGCGATTTCCAGGTGATGACGCCGGGATCGTTCGTGCGCTGCGCGGTCACGGGCGAGTCCATTCCGCTCGACGAGCTCAAATACTGGAGCGTCGCGCGGCAGGAGCCCTATGCGAATGCCGAAATTTCGCTGAACCGGGAATTGCAGGAAAATCCGGGTTTGAGGGCGCGGGCGAAGACTTAAGCTCGACGCCATCCCGGAAGCCGCATCGGCGCGAAGCACTCACGGAATGGCTTCCGGCTCTCGCCTCGCTGCGCTCGGACTTCGGCCGGAATGACGCCGGTCGAGAGTCACCCTTCCAGCCGGCGCCTGCGCCACGCCTTCAGCGTCTGGTCGATCACCGCGCCGGGCGTCACGTCCGTCTCGAACGCCACCTCGATCTCCACCATTTTTGCCCGGTGATGCAGTTCCTCCAGCGCCTGCGATCCGTGCGCCAGCCGGATCGCGTCCTTGGCTGTCGTGACCAGCACCAGCCCGTCCCTGTCGGCATCCTGCATCAGATCCCGCGCTTCGTCGGCGCTGTAGAAATGATGGTCGGCGAAGCTGCGCGTCACCGCTACGTCGCCGCCCAGTTCACGCACGGTGCGA
>NZ_JARGES010000037.1 GCF_029210365.1 Mesorhizobium sp. YIM 152430 | reverse complement strand
TGCCGCGCCGTCGAGCCCGTCATCGGCGAGCGCCGATTCCAGCATCAATTCGGCCGATCGCCGCGTCACCACCTCCAGCACGCGCCGCGAAATCATCTCTGTGCTCTCCGCAATCGGCTGACCGCGCCCGTCGCGCTTGCGCGCCACCAGTTGCGCGCCGAGCCGGGCCGCACGCGCGTCCCAGTTGTCCTGCCGCCCGAGCACATGCGCGGCGTCGGACGGCGTGAAGCCGCACAGATGAACGAGGCCGCGCGCGACGAGACGTTGCAGCGTCGCTATCTGCGCCGTCGAGGTCAGCAACTGTTCGAGCGGCAACGGCGTCGCCGTCACCTTTTCATACANCACCGCGAAGCGGCCGTCCATCCGACCGGGATTGGTGGTGCGAAGCTGGCGTTCCAGAGTCTCCGCGATGATCGTGCCATGCTGGTATGCGGCAAGCGAAAGCGGGACCATCCGTCGCGGCCCGAGCAGGATCGCCGGATCGAGCCCGCCATCGGCAAACGTCACTTCCGAATCCCCTCCAAGCCCGAAAGTGCGCATCGCCACCGCCTCGACCATGGTGCGGAACCCGCCGACCGTCGCCCCGTCCGGATCCAGTCGCGGGACGCCCTTGTCGAGGATCGCGATGTCGGTCGTCGTCCCGCCGATGTCGGAGACGACGGCATCGTCCAGCCCGGTCAAATGACGCGCACCGACGATGCTCGCCGCCGGTCCCGACAGG
>NZ_JARGES010000036.1 GCF_029210365.1 Mesorhizobium sp. YIM 152430 | reverse complement strand
GGTTTCGAGCGGTTCGAATATATTGGGGAAGGCCGGTTCGAGCTGGTCGTCAACCTCGCGGGAACGCTTGAGGATGGGCAGGCCACAGGATTCCCCAACACGCGCGGCCGCCAGAACGACAATTATCTGCGCATTGTGCGCCTCGAGGACGGAACGCTCGAAATCAGCTCGCCCGAGATCCCCGCGCAAAACCTCGCTCAACTCGAACAGCTTCCATTCAAGCCAATCGGAACGGTGCGGATAACACCGGCGCCGACTGATCGCGTGCTGGAACATAATGCCGACCGCGCGCCGGCAATGCTCGATCGCGCCTACCTCTGGAATGTCGATTCCTGGGAGGATCGAATTTTCATCAAGATCGCGCCCCAGGGCCAATGAGCCAGACTGAAAGAATGACCCTTTTGAGGGTGCAGCGGATTAGCCGAAGCAAGTTCCCATCGATCTATCAGGTGGTGGCCGATCATTGTGGCCAACCCCTTGTGATCGAGAAAACCACTTACACCCCCAAACAGAAGTTCAAGGCGGCGCATGATGCGCTGATCTTCCCGGCCGGAGTGAGTTGCCCCGCCTTGGCCACGAGGGGGCGGCTCTGGCCTGCCGTCGAGGCAGCCGAAAGTCGTTCTGACGCCAATCTCGCGACCCATTGGAAAGCCCCCATACCCAATGAGCTAGTGGGGCCTGCCGCCACTGCTTTGGCGATTGAGTTCGGTCAATACCTGGCCGATTACCTCGCCTCAATCGTGCATCTCGTCGTACTGCCTGCCACATCGGCTCAACCGGCAGTGATGCAAGCCCTCTGCACAACCCGGGAAGCGGGGCCGGATGGCTTCGGACTCAAGAACCGGTTCAATCTGAGCGTCGCCCAAAGGCGCAAACGCGGCTTCCCTATATCCCCGCGATCCGAGTTGACCGACCTTCGCGCAGCATGGGCGAAGATCTCGGCCGACCATCTTGGGCAACGCAACACGTCGCTCACGGCCGTCTCTTGGGGGCAGGGCAGTGGGGCTTACCAGTCTCGCCAGAACGGGCATCAATTGTAAGGTCTTGGTGATCTCTCCGGCTCGCGCTTGTGTTTCAGATGCAACCTATGTCCGGGTCACGTCAGGCAACCGCGCCGCGCACGATTTTCCCCGGCCGAATGGCCTTCCTCGCGAAGCAAAATCGAGCGCGGCGTGGTCCTTTGCTTTGCGCCGGCCGTTCCGGTGCCAGCCGCTATTCCCCTTCCATCGCTTTGTTGCATCACCAACGCGAACCAAGGAGTTCACAATGACTGACCTCACCAATTTCGTCCGGATCGATGGCGACAAGCTGACTGGCAACGTGGCCACCCTCACCTTCGATATCGACTTCACCGGGGAGCCGGTTGTCAGCGACAACCCCGACGCGCCCAAGTACAGGATCTTCGCTAAGAGCCCGCGCGGGCGGCGGATTGAAGTCGGAGCGGTGTGGCAGAATCTCAACCGCGACGACAAGCCTTACTACTCGATCTCGCTCAACACCGGCCACGGTCGGTTCTACGCCAACCTCGGCCGCTATCCCGGCCAGGACGAGGAAAACCTGTTCGCCGTGATTGAGCAAACCCGCAGAGGGCAGGGGGCGTAAGCCCCCTCCTACCATCTGCCATCAAATTTGGTCGATCGGCCGCGGCCATTTCTCTTGACTGGAACCGCCGCGCATGTTCCTGCTTTGTTCCTTTCGCGCGAGACGAAAGGAGCCGCTTTTGAATGTTCATCCAGCTTAAGTTCGAGGCTGAAATTTCGGTGCCCATGTTCGCTCATGGGCTTTGCGCCGGATTTCCGAGTCCTGCCGACGATTACCTAGACGACGCGATCGATCTGAACCGGCTTCTGGTCCGGAATCCGCCGGCGACCTTCTTGTGGCGCGTGGATGGAAACTCGATGCGCGATGCGGGAATCTACCATGGCGACCTGCTCGTGGTGGACCGCTCAATCACGCCTATTGATGGCGATGTGGTCGTGGCGATCGTTCATGGCGAGCAATCGCTTAAGCGGTTGCGCCTAAATGGCGACCGCCCCCGCCTAATGCTGGAAAACAGCGACATGCCTCTCTTTGAACTGCCCGAAATCGCGGAAGTCGAGATTTGGGGCGTCGTTGTCTGCAATATCCATTGGCTGCGTCGCCAGCCGGGGAGGGGGCAGTGAGAGCTTTTGCGTTGGTGGACGGCAATTCGTTCTATTGTTCCTGCGAGCGTGTATTCGATCCGAAGTTGGCTACCAGGCCGGTCATCGTCCTTTCCAACAATGACGGCTGTGCTGTCGCCCGCACGAGCGAGGCGAAGGCCCTCGGGATTGGCATGGGCGATCCCTATTTCAAGATTCGTGAGCTATGCGATCAGAACCGCGTGGCGGTCTTTTCGTCAAACTACTCGCTCTACGGGGACATGAGCGCTCGGCTCAATGCGATCTACCGGCAGTGGGCGCCAGAGGTCGAAATCTACTCGATTGATGAGAGCTTCCTTGACCTGTCTCTGATACCGGAGCGCGATCGGCAGACCTATGGGCGCGATCTGCGGGCGACGGTGCACCAATGGACGGGGATTCCGACCTGTGTTGGAATCGGCCCGACAAAGACACTCGCGAAGCTCGCGAACCGCGTGGCCAAGAAGAATGAGGAGCTGGGCGGCGTCTGTGATTTGACCGACCCTGCAGAACGCGACAAATGGTTGCCCAGGATCGATGTTGGCGATGTGTGGGGCGTCGGGCCAGCATCGGAACGAAAGCTGCTCGAACTTGGCATTGAGACGGCCGCGGATCTCCGCGACATGCCGACACGGCTCGCGAGGCAGCGGATGACGGTCGTTGGTGAGAGAACTGTTCTCGAGCTGCGAGGCATCGCCTGCATGGCTCTCGAGGAATTGCCGCCGCAACGCAAGGGGTGCGCCGTCACCCGTAGCTTCGGGAAGCCGGTTTCGACGCTAGACGAAATGCTCGAGGCCGTATCGGCACACGCTCTCCGCGCTGCTGAGAAGCTGCGCCAGCATAAGCTGGAAACATCGCACCTGACCGTATTTATGCACACCTCGCCCTTCAATCGTCGCGATCCAGCCCACGGCGGAAGCAAGACCGTTCACTTGCCGGAGGCCTCGGCCGACACCTTCGAGCTGATCGAAGCGGCAAGACGCGGCGCGCGGGCTGTGTTCCGCCAGGGATATCGGTATGCCAAAGCAGGAATCATCATGGACGATCTGATACCCGCCGGAAGCGGGATACGACCGCTCTTTGCCGCTCGCGACCGAGATAAGTCCGAACGGTTGATGACCGCGCTCGATGCGGTCAACGCCAGGTTCGGTAAGGGGACCATGATGCCGGCCGGGGTCGGCATCAATAAACGCGAGTGGCAGACCAAATTCGACCGCCGCTCACCGCGCTACACAACCCGATTGGACGAGCTGCCGGTTGCATCAACTCGATCTCCGGCCATCACTGGCACGTTCGTCGAGGGTGAAGATCTCTCCCCGTTCCGCACTGTCGCGTAGTCCTTTGAATGAGGGATGACGCAACTTTCCGTCGCCGGTCCAGGCGCGAAACTCGATTTCGGCGGCCAGGTCGGGATTTACGAACACGACACTTCGGCGCTTGAGAGAAACCGGGGGGATCGTCGTCGCCAACCGATCAAGGCTGCGCTTAAGCTCGACCGCCTGATCGAATGTGAAGCCTGTGCCAACGGACCCTACATAGACTAGCTCTGCGCCTCTACGCGCTGCGAGCAATAGGTTGGCGATCGCGCCGCGCACTTTTGTTGATGGTTCATAGCCCACTACAAGGAACGTCTCGCTTGCTACGCATTTGATTTTCAGCCAGTCGCCCTTGCGTCCGGATCGATATGGGCGGTCGCGGCGCTTTGCGATAATCCCCTCCAAGCCCAACTTACACGCGGCCGCTAGGAAGGCAGGCCCATCAGCCTCGACCTCTTCGGAAAGCCGGATTCCATCGCGTCGGCTGGCAATCAGATGTTCGAGCAAGTGCCGGCGCTCGTCCAAAGCCATTCCCGTTAGGTCGCGGCCGTCGCAATAGAGCAGGTCGAAAGCATAGAAGACCACTTGCGATCCCGCGACCTTTTTGCCGCCGCGCCCTCCTAAGCTCGCTTGAAGAGCATTAAAGTCAGACCGCCCCTGATCGTCCAGCACAACCGCCTCTCCGTCGATCACAGCAGTAGCCGCCGCGAGCTGCGCAAGGGCCTTTACAATCGACGGGAAACGATGGGTCCAGTCGTGGCCGTTCCGTGTGAGGATGCGGATAGTATCTCCCTCTTTGTGCAGGGCGAGACGGTAGCCATCCCACTTTACCTCGAAAGCCCAATCTGAGCCGTTCGGCGGCTCGGAAGCCAGCAATGCAAGACAGGGCTCAATCCGTGCTGGAAACGGATCAGCCGGGAGACTGGAGGATTTAGAAGGGCGCACCATGGCCTAAAAAGCGGCTACACTGGCAATGGTTCCTCGGCGGGTTGCAGTGGCCGGGCAAACGAATTAATATAGCAAAATCAATCACTTAGTTCCATAATGTAAATTATGCGATTCCAGAAACAGGGCTCCCAAGCCTCTCTTTTCCTGATTGGCTGGAACGCTATCTGTCTGGCAGTTCCGCTTTGGCTCTACCTACAGCCCTCGCCCGAACCGACTATTGCGCGGGCTGTCGTGCTGGTTTTCTTCGCTGGCCCCGCTGCCATTCTCGCGCTGATCGTCAATCTCATGACAATCTTCATTAAGCGCTCTCTGATTGGTATCGTGCTGACGGTGATCACAGCGGCAATAGTCGGCACCTGGCTCGTCGCGATATTACGTTCATAGGTGAATGGGCGGTACAGCATGGCCATTTGGAATGATCCGACCATACAGGTTGTGGGCGCAGCGATACTCGGTGGTTTCGGCTCATGGGCAGGGAAGAAGTACCTCGATCATGTTTGGGGCGAATTCTATGAAACGATTCGGATTAAGTCCGATGAGGAATTGGATCGAGACGCTGCAAAGTTAATCGAGGATCATCCTTCCATCGAGGCGCATAGGCTTGCTCTGACCAACGGACTTCTACCGATGTTCGCGGTATCAGCGTTTGTTTTCAGCGCCTATCAAGCCATGGGATATCTCGGTCGGTTGATTGGGGTTCCACTTGCAGGCGATCTTATGAGCCTGTTTAGCTTCCTATTCGTCGCATTCGCCATGATTCTAGCGATCCGCTTCACCGACAGGCACGCTGCGAGCCATCGCGCATTGCGCAGACATCTTGAGAAACCGGCTCCCGCCACCAAGCGGTCTCGCTCGGCAGCTAAGTAATCAGTCCAATCAGATCGCCGCTGCGGCAAGATGGGATGCAATCAGTTGCACCATGGCTCACGCCGCCCGCTCCATGTGCGCGCCAGCCCTTCGCTGACCAGCACATCGCCGGCGTCCACGCCATTGACGCTCACGGCTGCAAGGGTGCGGCCATAACGGTCGGTGCCCTGTCGATGGATTGTGACCTGCTGCCCGTTCATCAGCTCGGCCAGCCGGTTCTTTGACCTCTGTGCCAGGTCGGATTCATAGGGGCACTGCCCATCGATTTCCGGCGCATCGATATTGAAAATGCGGATGGCCTCGGCCTCACTGGTAAGGCCAAGCCGGATGGAATCGCCATCCCACACTCGAATCTCGGCGGACTCGCATGAAAGGGTGCAAAGCAGGATGGACACGATGATATGACTGTTCATTGGTTCGAGGCGGGTTCCTGATTATGGGCACGGATGCCGGACAGATCGATCCGGATCGACGCGGCGTTGGGGTCTTGGTCGCTGAATGGTGGCTCTGACGGCCCTGCTTCGGCCTGTGCCGGCGATCCGCCTACCTCCGTCTCAACCGGCGTTGTCGAGCGCGATGGCGTCGCTACCTCCACGTCGCCGGGATCATCGGCGTAAAAGACCCGCTCGCCCTCGAACCAACCGGTTCGATAGGCATAGATCGCGTCGTCAAAGGCCGGTTCGGCAGGCCCGCCATACCATTGCGTCACGATGCGAAGCACCTTTCCGAACAGCTCGGTTCCCAAGCGTAGGTTCTCGCAACTGTCGAACAACTCATGGCTGATCTGGCTCGGATCGGTGATGCCCAAACCGGCCGGGTATTGCGTGAGCCCGACGCGCACATTGGCCTGCCCTACCCACTCCTGCGTCGTTTCAACGGCCTGCTCGATCGTTTCGGGCTTGGGCACGAGAATCGTCCGATTACCTTGGGAAACGTGGATGGTCAGGTGGTCGGAAGCGTTCATTTCGGAAACGAACTGCTGAACGATTTCGACCTCAAGCCGGGGATCGGCGCAAAGCTGGATCAATTCAGGATCGATCATCGGACTCTCCCTAGTGGTTGAAAGCCATCACCAGCGGCAGGCCGAAAAGCGCGGCCCACGCCTCGGCGCTCGCCTTTTGAATGGCGACGATGTTGGTATCACCCGTCCACCAGCCATTCCCGGTTGCCACAATGACCTCCGGGTCAAAGAGCATGGATTGCAGGATCGGCCAGATGATAAGTTGTTCGTAGCAGATGAGCGGCGCTATCGAAACGCCGGCAAAGTCCACGACCGGATTGGCGAAGAAATGCGCGTGCGCCCCGCCAGTCGCCCAGGGCTGCCACATGGAGATCGGAACGGGCATCCGCTCATAATAAATGACCTCACTGCCGTGCCCCGAAACTTGCACCATGACGTTATCATAGCCAGTCTGGTCGATGACGATGGCACCGCCATTGACCACTACGTCTATCCCGGCAAGCTCGCGGGTCCACAAGCGCTCCGCGGTCGCAGTCCAGATTCCGAAAGCGCTTTCGGGCAAAACCACAAGGCTTGCCCCCTGCCCTGCGGCTTCCCTCACCATGGCGATCGTTGCCATGTGCTGCGCATAGTCGGCGTACTGCCCCGCTTCGCTGAACTGGAAGCTTGTATTGATCCCCTGCCAACCTTCAGGCAAATTTGGCGGTGTCCAGGTTGCGGCGGACACAGCAAACGATCCTCCCAAAGTCAGCGCGGCGATTGGCCATAATCTTGTTGTCAAAATGAGAAGGCCGGTCGCTGTCGCAGCAAGGCCAAACCATCCCCAGCCGGGAAACAGGACGCCGGCCGCCGTGATCGGGCTTGCCCATCCGGCTATGCCGAACGGGGGCAAGCTCATGAGGATCGCGGCTATCGCATACCGAATAGGGCGTTGCCACCCTGCCCTGCGGGTCCAGAGAACGGTGTGGACCGCAACGAACATGAGCGAGGCCAACAGCCAAAGCGCAAGGCCCATGCCCATGTCCGAACCGTAGAAGATCGCGACGCCTTCGGGCAGGCCGCGCGATGCGGCGAGGAAATGGGCAAGCGCGACAAGGGCGGCAACGACGCGCGAGGGCGCGAAGGCCCAAAGCGCCGGGAAAAGAACGCCGGCAGCAAGGGCGAGGGTGTGACCGCTCCACCCGATAGCTCCGGTGAAGATCCCGCCGGCAACAAACGCGGCCGAAAGCGCAATACTACGGGGCGAAGGTGAGAACTTCGCGGGCAAGCCCAAGTGTCCCCTCGGCCGGGAGCGGCCCGAAATAGCGTGAGTCATAGGAACCGACGAAATCTGAGTGAACAAAAAGCGCGCCGGCTTCCACTGCGCCGCCGCCATGGACGGGCATTGCCCGGCCCTCGGCATCCGCCTCAAGGACGGTAGAATGTGGAAGCGGGGTGCCGTCAATGATGACCTGGCCGTCAACCTCGACCGTCTGACCGGACAGGGCGGCTACGGTTTTGATGAGGGGACCAGTGCCCGAAGGGCATAGGCCGCGTGGCAGGTATCCGCGTTCAAGCGCCAAATCGGCCGCCGCGCCGGGGGGCGGACAGATGAATATTCTGTCCCCTACCCTCACCTCGCGGTGCAGCGGCTCAATACGCCACAAGCCATAGGCGTAGCTGGGCGTAAAATTGACGCGATAGCCGCCGATGGCGAACGCGGCTGCCATCGAACCGAGAACGACAACGCCGGCGCCAATGATGGCCAGAGCTGCGCGCCGGTTGGTCATCGCGTCATCCCTTGATCGCGGGTTTGCGTCTGCGCCCGGACCTGCTGTCGGGCCTGCTTCTGCTCATGGGCCGCGATCTGCTGGCTGGCATGGAACAAGGGCCATGCCGCTGCCAGCTTCGACCTGTCGCCTTCAGCCACCTTCGACGCCGCCGCCTCAAAGGCTGGTCCGCTCGGCTCTTTCGACGCGAAGGCGCGCTTGCCGAACTTTTCGTCCAGCGACTTATTGAGCCGGTCGATCTCCCCTTTGACCATCTTGTCGGCCAGGGCGTAGGCCATACCCGAGTCGATATCGTTCCGGTCGATAGCGTCTCGGACCCGCTCGAGGACGCCGTTGCCTGCCGACGAAATCGCCGGCACGTCGATGCGTTGAAGATCCCGCTCACGCGAAAGCTCGACCGTGCGAAGGTCCGCAATCTCAGCGCGCAACCGGACATAGTTGCCGATCTGATCGCGAAGCGCAGGCACGTTGTTGATGGCACGATCCCGCTCGGCCTTGGCGGCGCTCGATGCAAACAGGCCCGCTTTGCCGCGCAACGGGCCATAGGCTTCAGGATCACGGCCAAGCTGATCGCTTATCGCCTCGGCCGCCGCCCGGTCCCCCTGCAAGGCCTTTTCGAGCCCCATTGAGGCCATGGCCTCCTGCGGCTTCTCATAGACATTCTTCATGCGGTCCTGAATCTGCGTCCAGTGGACGGTGAGTTGAGCATCTGACTGCATCTTTGCCTCCACGGCTTGGGGGATCGAAAGTCGCCACGTCGCGCGGCCGCGCAACCATGGCTGCGAGGGTGCAGGCGTTGCCTGCGGAACATTTGTGCTGGCAAGGCCAAACCGCTCGACAAAGGCCGCGAGCTTCCGGCTGGCGGCGGCGAGCCGGTCGCGCTGACGTGCCAGCCAGCGTGTTTGATTGACGGCCGCGGCCTTCATGATGCGGGCGCTGTGCAGCCCTCGACGGGTCGCATAGGCCACGGCCTGGCCGTAAAGTTTCGATCCGACGAAATCGAGCGTCGTGGATTTGGCCGCCGACCGCGACATGCGCGCGACGAGCTGGCCGAACAGAACCGACTTCTCCGGCTCGCGCGCAAGGCGGGCGGCGCGATCTGCGGCCGCTTCCAGCCGTGTCGCTTCCCACACATTGCGCTCCACATCGCGTTCCTCGATCCGTGTCGCCCCTGTCGCAGCGTCCCTAACCGGAACCTTTACGGTCACTTCCTCCGTGCCAGCGCGGCGAAGCGAAACCGTGTCGCCAGTCTCGGCCCCTGCCCTCCCTATGGCCTGCGGTAGTGCCACGCCCCAAAGCCGATGAATGACGCCATCGGGCGTTTTCACATCGGCAAAGGGAGTGGGTTTGGCATGGGGATCGTCACCGAACGGGGCTTCACCCTTTTCGACCAGCTCGCCCGTCACACCCTGCGCATGGTCTACCTTCCCAGGGCGACTGAACAGGACCTCGGCACCCACGGCAGATAGCGCCGGATCGCCCGCCTCAATGACATTGGCCGACCAGACATTGCGCTCGGCAAGACGTTCCTCGAAACGCTTCTCGCCGGTGGCTTCGTCCTTGACCGCCACCTTCACCGTGACCTCTTCGATGCCGTTGCGCCGAAGGGTGATCGTGTCGCCAATTCGGGCATCGGCCTTTCTGATCGCCTCCGGCAAGGTCACGCCCCAAAGCCGATGCGTGATCCCCGACGGATCGCGCAAATCGACATAGGGCGTCGGCCTCGCGTCCTCCCTATCGTGGAATCTGGCCTCGCCCGCATCGATCATCTGACCGGTGACGCCGGCAGCATGATCGACGCGCACAGAACGCTTGAATTCGTCCGCACCGGCATAAAGCTGAACTTCGTCACGATGCCGGGTCAGCGCCACATAGGTCAAATGACGATCGAACATGGATGAGGCGAGAACCTTCACCTTGTCGATGGTGACGCCCTGACTCTTGTGGATCGTAGTGGCGTAGCCGTGATCGACTTTCGAGTAGATATGCTGCTCGATCTCGACACGGCGTTTGTCCTCGCCAACCTCGGCAATGATCTTGCCGCGATCAGCCTCGACGACACGGCCAATCATGCCGTTCATCACGCCAAGCGAACCTTCGTTTTCCAGGAACACGATCTGGTCGCCGGCCGCGAAGTTTCGCACGCCGTTGGCCGTGCGGAACGCATGACCTTCCTCGATCAGCCCTTTCGCGCGCAGGCCCTCGCGGGCGAGCGCATTGAGCGCCGCCACGTCCTTGCGCATGAATGCCATCATGAGGGTGGTGCGGTTCGGATCGTAATCAGCAACCCAATCGGCCACCATGGACGCGATAGCTTCGTCCTTGGTGGCCTTCTCGATGATATGCCCCTTCTCCTGATAGGCCGCCAGAGCATCGCTTACATTGCCTCGTGCAAGGGCCATGGACGCATCGCGCATCCACTGCTCACGCTGCCGATAGATGGTCGAAAGCTCGGCAAAGCCGATCTGTTCGGACAGGGCTCGGAATGCGCCGCCTGCCTCGATCGGTTGAAGCTGGTCAGCATCGCCCACCAGAACGATCTTGGCTCCGGCATGAGCTGCGGCCGATATGAAATCGGCCATCTGACGCGAGGAAACCATGCCCGCTTCGTCCATGACGAACACGGTCTTGTCGTCCAGCTTCAAGTGGCCCTGCTCCCATTGGAGCGCCCAGGACGCCAGCGTGCGGCTTTCAATGCCCGCTTCCTTTTGAAGCCCCTCGGCGGCCTTGCCCGCAAGTGCACCGCCGACAACGCGATAGCCTGACGCTTCCCAAATTTCACGCGCCGCCTTCATCATCGTTGTCTTGCCGGCACCGGCGCGTCCGACGATCAGCGCGAGCCGTTCATTGCCGGTTGCAAGCTCGATCGCATTACGCTGCTCGTCCGAAAGCTGGCGATGATTGGCCAAAACCTCGTTGCGGATATGAGCCTCGGCACCGAATGAACCATGGGTCGAAAGGTGCGCGGCTTGTCGGGACATGGTGTCCTCGATCCGCACCATCTCCCGCGTTGCGAACTGTGCCGGCCGAACCTCCCCAGTATCGAAATCGACGCCCTCGCCCGCGAGCATGACAAGCTCCGGGCTTGCCATGATCTGCGCCAACAGGTTCTGAAACTGCTGGCCGTCATCAATCCAACGATGCAGATGCTTGGCGATATCGCGCTCGTCAAAGACGCTCTTTTCCCGCGATACCGCGTCAATCACAATCTCCGGGCGGCGGGCTATTCGGGCGGCATTATCGCGGCGCAAATCCTCATGAAGCGCCATGCGGTCAAGGTCCACTTCGCGACCTTGAGCTAACGCCTCCTTCGCGATGTTTCGCGTCCGAACGCCGATCTTTCCCTGTGGCGTAAGGTCGATGCCTTGCTCGGCATATGAGCGATGATCGACGCGCGCATCGATACCATATTGGGCAAGGTGCGCATTCTGGACCTGCGCCCAGGCTGCGCGCATGTCATTGAGGGTTCCACGATCACCGGCCCAAAGCCGGTACTGAATCTTGCCATTCTTGCCGCGTTGCGGGTTTCCTTCCTTGTCGAGAACCGGCACCTTTTTCGATCCGAAACCCTCTTGGGTTAGCGGGCGCAGGGTCGTCATGATGTGAACGTGAGGGTTGGCCTCAACATCGTGATAAACCCAATCGGCCACCATTCCCCGCGACAACATTTGCTGGCCGATGAACTCTCGGACCAACTCAATATTCTGATCCTTGGTCAGCTCCTTCGGCAGCGCCAGGACGAACTCTTTGGAAAGCTGCGCGTCACACCGCTTCTCAAAATCTTCGACCGTGTTCCAGAATGCCTCTGAAACTTCGGCGGCGCTGCGATCTTCCATCATTGAGTGCAGCCACTCCGGCGCATCGGCGGGGGCCATAAACTCCGAATGGGCGACATTCTTCTTGTTCGAGAAATCCGCCACGCGGTCCTCTCGCTCGAACTCCATTCGGGCGGCGTGCCGATAGGCTGCGGCGGCCACAGCGCTGCGCCCCTCGCCCCGGCTGATGATCTGACTTTCAAAATGGTAGATCGCCATCAGCCCTCGCCAGGCGCGCAAGCGCTCTCAAGCTGGCAGGGGTGATTGGGCGAACGTCGCATCAAGCCTCCCGGCGCACGTCGCGAAGCGACGTATAAGCGCGCATTTAGAGAATGACCAAAAAAGCACCGGCAAGCCGGTTCCTTTTTGAATGACTGCCCTTACGGGCAGAGAGATATTGCCTTAATGATCGGAAAAAGGCTACCTTTTATGTAGCTTTCAGCCCACAGAAAGGATGCAAAGTGGCAAAGAGATCGAAGACACCAGCGCAAATCAAAGCTGAAATTGAGCGACTGAACAGCGAGTTAGCGCAAGCCGAAGCACGCGAAGGTGAGCGGATCGGCGCTCTCGCTGTCAAAGCTGGCCTTCATGAAATTGATTGTTCTGACGCGGACTTTATCAAGGCATTCAAGGAGATTGCCGCCCGATTTCGGGCCGCGTCGGAACAGCCTGACCAGACGGCTTAGAGGCCGGCTGAACAGGATGGAACGGGACCAGCAAGCGGCCAAGTCTGCTGAGCGCAGGAAGGACGCCCATGAGAAGATCATGCTTGGCGGCCTCGTCGCCAAGGCGGGCCTGCGTGATGAAGACAAGGCGGTAATCCTCGGCCTTCTGGTCGAGGCGGCTGACGCTCTCAAAGATCATCAAACGCGCGAACGGTTCAGGCTGCGCGGGAAAGCGATTTTCGACAATGACACCAAAGCGGGCATTGATGCTGGCGGCTCCGGCGCTGCTGATGATCGGAGCCTTCACCGCGCTACGCGGTAGCGAGAACTGGTTCGCGCAATTCGGCACTTCGCCATCGAGCTACCAGACATGGGGGCGGATTGGATTGACAGTCCCCTATGTCGCCGCCGCTCTTATCGGCGTCCTTTTTCTCTTCGCCTCGCGCGGATCATTGTTCATCCAGTCAGCGGGCCAGGGCGTCCTTTTAGGCGCTCTTGGCCCCGCCCTTTATGGGGCATGGATGGAGTATGCGAGACTTTCCGATATCGGGATGCCGGTGGATGCGCCGCTGACCTATTTGGATTTCTACTCGGCGGGCGGAATGCTGCTCTGCATCTTCGTCGCAATGTTCGGATTGCGCGTTGCGGTTAAGGGAAATTCGGCATTTGGCTCGAATGCACCTCGCCGCGTGACTGGAAGCCGCGCCATCCATGGCGACAGCCATTGGATGGATGAGGCGACGGCAAAGCGGCTCTTTCCAGCCTCGGGTGGCATTGTCATCGGTGAAGCCTATCGGCCCGACAAGGATACCGTCGCCGGCGTCAACTTCGATCCCCGGCGGAAAGAAACATGGGGGCGCGGCGGAGCCGCCCCACTTCTTTGTTTTGATGCCGGATTCGGCTCGACGCATGGCCTTGTCTTTGCTGGCTCAGGCGGCTTCAAAACCACTTCGGTCGTTATCCCGACCGCGCTCAAGTTCAAGGGCTCGCTGATCGTCCTCGATCCCTCGACCGAAATTGCGCCCATGGTCAGCGAGCATCGCGACCGCAACGGGCAAAAGATCTATACGCTCGATCCCAAGACGCCGCATTTTGGGTTCAACGTCCTCGACTGGATTGGCCAGCACGGCAGCAAGCCGGAAGAAGATATTGCCTCCGTGGCCGCATGGTTGATGAGCGAAAAGCCGCGCGTTACCTCCGGCTCAGATGACTTTTTCCGCACCATGGGCGAACAGCTCATAACTGCGATCATCGCGGACGTAGTACTAGGGGACAATCCCGAGGCTGATGAGAATCCGGATGGCACTACGACGCGCGAACGATCTTTGCGGATCGTGCGCAAGCGTCTGGCCGAACCGGAAGAAACGCTCAAAGCCAAGCTCGAAGAGTTGCACAACGAAACCTCATCCCGCTTCGTCAAAGAGGTTGTCGGACCCTTCATCAACATGACGCCGCAAACCTTCTCTGGCGTCTATGCGACAGCGGCCAAGGAAACGCACTGGCTCTCCTATGAGAACTATGCGGCTGTCGTTTCGGGCAACTCGTTCAAAACCGATGACATTGCCGACGGCCGTTCAACCGTGTTCATCAACATCGATCTCTCCACCCTCGAAAATCACCCGGGCATGGCCCGCGTGATTATCGGTGCGTTCCTCAAGGCGATTTATAACAGAAATGGCGACATGCCCGAACGCGCCCTCTTCCTGCTCGATGAGGCCGCGCGCCTCGGTTACATGCGGATTATCGAAACGGCCCGTGATGCGGGCCGGAAGTATGGCGTCACGCTGCTGATGCTGTTCCAATCCCTCGGACAGATGCGCGAAGCCTTTGGCGGTCGCGATGCGACCAGCAAATGGTTCGAATCTGCATCGTGGGTGTCGTTCTCGGCCATCAATGATCCCGAGACTGCTGACTACATTTCCAAACGCTGCGGCACTACAACCGTCGAGGTTGGCCAGCTCTCGCGCACTTCGCGCGATATGGGTTCATCCCGAACACGGTCGATGCAGCTCTCCCAAAGACCGCTAATCCTTCCCCATGAGATCACACAGATGCGCTCGGATGAGCAAATCGTGTTGACCAGCGGCAACCCACCACTGCGCTGCGGCCGCGCTGTTTATTTCCGTCGCCCGGAAATGCTTCGCGTGGTCGGCCAAAGCAATTTCGGCCCGGCAAAGGCAGGGGCGAAGGGCTAGGCGGAAGCCAGCCCGCCCCCGTTTACCACAGGCTCGGCCATCACTACGGCGCTATATGGAAAGCGCGTTCTGGCCTCGCCTGCTCCGCCCGGTTTCCCTTGAAACCGGGCTCCGGCCCTTCGGGCTGGAAAACGGGGTCGGCCCGGTGGTCCGCTCCGAGAAGCCGCCCCTATCGGGGCGGCTCGATTGCGGCGTCAAGCGCCGCTTCTTCCTCGGCTAGCTTGGCGCGAGCTGCCATTAGTTCGGCCTCGATCGTCGCCCGCTCGGCCGGGTCCACCGACGCCGCCAGTTCGCCCCGAAGCTCCTGAATGTGATCGTAAGTCGTCATCGTCGTTTCTCCTGTTTGAAAACAGGATCGGCAGTTCGTGTCCAGGCGTTCGGGTCCATGACGGCGATAGGCCGCCTCCGGGGATCGGGGGAGCCGATTTTGTGTCGGCGCCATCGGCGCCGGCACAAAATTGGGGGGACCGATCATCATGGACGCGAACACCTGGGCGCGGTTTAATGGAGCCATTGTTGAGAGAGGCAATGCCACAGTGCTCGCCATGGGCAAGGGGTGGGTTCTCGCCATGCTCGGCGCATAGCGCCTGCGCGTGGCTCCGATCCCGGCTCCGCCGCCCCTGCCCTCGCCTGCGCGCTGCGGCCATGCTGAAAGCATCGGGACGAGGGGCATCGCCCCTCGCCCAGCTCGGGTAGGTTCGATCCGCCTCCGGCGCGGATCGAACAAGGGGCAGGACTAATCCCCGGTGCTGACCTTCTCGATGAGGCGGTCAAGTTGCGGCCGGTCTAGCAAGGAAAACTCGCCACAATTTCCCGCCAGATATTCCAGATCCTCGGGGCGGGTTTCGAGGTTGCACCAGTGGATGAGCGCCGCCTTGATGGTGGCCTGCTCGATAACGTCGAGCGTGAGACTTATCGAGTGCATTTTGACCATGTTGGGCTCCCATGCTTCGTTGCGCTCGGGGGCAGCGGGGTTCCCGCCGCCCGGGCCGGGGGCCGGTCCATTAGGACCGGCGTTCGGCGTTGAGGTATTCGTTGGGGATGACCGCATAGAGCGTGTCGTCGTCCTGACCGGGATAGCGGCCGAGGTTCGCGTAGAACCGGGAGTGGCCGGTGCTGATGGTCAGCGTGTAGTAGGGCTGGTCATCCCGGTTGAGGCGTTCCCAAATGCCGCCGATCTCGACGCGACGCCCGCGCGGGCTCTTGGTGAAAAGGCGGTACTTCGGGGCCTTTTCGTTGTCGCTGACAACCGGCTCGCCGGTGATGTCGATGTCGAATGCGATGGTGGCAATGTTGCCGATGACGGTCTTGGCGTTGATCTGGATGAAGTTGGAGAGGTTGTCGGTCATCGTTCTGCTCCTTTGATTTCGATTTGCCGATGGGAGCGGAAAAAGAGCGGGCACGGCCCGAACTGCACCCGTAGGGCCGAAGCGGAGCGAAGGGCCGAATGACGACGCGATTTTGTTGCGCGAGGAGGCCGCTAGGCCGGGGAAAATCGTGGCGGCATGAGGTTGAAGGACGGGACGCCGCTCTTAGCTTCCCATGTCGGCTAATCGATGAAAAACAAAGGGGCAGTCGCTCATGACCGCCCCAACCAACACCCCAACCTGATCGATGCCTAGCGGATCGGACCGCTCCGCCCTTGTGTTCGATCCTGAACAGTGGCGCGCTCTTGTTCGCGCAACTGGATAATGCCCTTGTCCAACTTTCGCAGGGCGTTCCGCGCCTCCTGCAACGTCGATTGGTCGATGCCGTACTTTTCAGCCAGACCGGGCTTGAACCTGACAAGGCTGCGCAGATGGCCGGCGTCATCACCAAAACGACGCTCGAAGGCCTTGATGCCGCTTTTCAGTTCGGCCGCCTGCTCTGATGTGAGTTTATGCCCCAGGCGAATGGCTTCACTAAGGTTCTCCGAAGGTGCGGGCACGGCCTGAAGGCTGCGGCGGGCAAGGTCGTGCTTGTCTTGGCTGAGCTGCTGACGAATGGAATGGACGATCGCGACATACTCGCGAAGCTGCGATTTGAGGGCGTATTGCTGTGCAACAGCGTTGCGATGCGCCTGCCGCTCTTCCCGGCTGGAAAACGGTCCGTCCTTGCCTCGAAATGCGCCGAACTGCTTCGGATCGGAAGCCAGTGCATCGGCAATGCTGCTGTCGCCTATCCGGCCCTCGAATGCCGCCCTCTCGGCCGCCTCAATAATTTTCGACGGGTTCGCAAAGACCTTCTCGGCCGAAAGCTCAAGGGCTGCTCGCACCTGGCCGTGGCACTTGTTTTCGGCGGCCGCCGTTTCGACTTCCGCGCGGGTGACATGGGTATCGATTTCGCGCGCCGGGATCAGCGTTCGCTTGGTGGCCTCTGCATTCGGTCCCAGGCCGGGGAGCGAATGCAGCACTTGGGTCATTTCCGCACGATCAAGAGCACCTTCACGGATGAAGGGCTTAAGATAGGAATCGAGGTGCCCTTTCCCCGGCTCCTGCAACTCTTTGGTCAGAGCGGAAAGGTAGGCGGTCTTTTCAGTCTGCGACCAGTCAATGTGCATACCGGCCCGCCGGCAAAGCTCGGCGTGAGCCGTCATGATGGTTCGACCATTGCCGTCGAGGAAGGGATGAGCATGGGCGAGATAGCCCATGATTTCCCCCGGCTTCTCCCGCATAACGGCGACGTTCTGCCCACGCTCGAGCGCATGGTTGGCGGCGAGTTCTATGTCCAGCGGGTGACTGAACAGTCCCTCGATGCCGGCTTTGGTGATATCAAGGTCAGGCGCGTTCTCGCGCCTGTCTTGACCAGCCCAAGGATAAAGATCGGAAAAGAGGATCGAATGAACCTCTTTTAGATCCTGATAGTCCAGATGATCGCGCGCTTCCAGAACAGCCATAGCGCGCTCGACATTGCCGCGAAACGCGGCATGTTCGAGCTGCTTTACCTTGTCTGGATCTTTTTGCGCTGCGTGGTTTCTGAGGTATCCGCGGCTCGCAAAGTCGCCGAACGGATCAAACATTAGGCTCGTTGCGCTCTTCCAAATATCGTGAATGAAGGCGGGTCAGTTCCGCGCCATCCACGACCCCCTTACGTCGCAAGCCAACGATCAGCTCTTCCACCTCGTCCAGCGTCACATCGTCGCCCGCAAGGCGGGTCACATCGTCTGCCCAGTCATCAATCTGGGATCGCGATGCGGTGATTTGGTGGCGGCGGGCAAGATCGCGAACCGCCTGCTCGGCGGAACTTTGCGTCAGATTTTCGGCTGCCTGTGCCATTATGTCGAACCTCATATTTGTTTAGATTTCTAGCATGGTTCTCGGCCTGAATCGATAGGACCAGCGGAGGAAAAAGGGCGGCCTATGCGGCCGCCTTAGCCTCCTGCTGGTTATGCAGGAAGTCGGCTGCTGCCTGCGCGCGTGACGCTGCGCGGAAGATGGCTTTCTTGTCTTCCTTGAGACATTTCAGCCAGCTTGCGAGATACGACGCGCTCTCGTCGCGAACGCTTGCGGTTATATCGAGGTCGCTGCAAATGAAGCACGCAGTGATCTCGGCTACAAGTTCCTCGAAGGCATAGCCCTTCGTCTTCATATTGGTGCTGCTGATGCGGTCGAGGCGTTGTTTTGCTCCGGTCCAGTGCGCCAGCTCGTGGAAAAGCGTCGAATAGTAGGCTTCCGGGCTGATGAAGGCCGCGAAGGGCGGCATCTGAATGCGGTCAGCATCGGGAATGTAGCAAGCCCTGTCGCCGCCATGGCTGATGCGGGCTCCTGTCTGCCGGGCGAAGTCCTCTGCGCGTTCGATACGCTGCTCGGCTGGCAAGGGCGTCGGGGCGGCATAGTGTTCGTCCGCGAGCCCGTCGATCTGGCTCAGATTGAACACGGTGTAGCCTTTGAGGTACGGGATTTCCCGGTCTTCGTCCTCGGCGTTTTCGGCCTTGCGGCTGATGGTGCCGTACTTGACGATCAGCGTGCCCTTCTCGCCTTTGCGGACCTGGCCGCCAAGTTCCTGCGCCTGCCGGTAGGTCATGAACCGTTGATGCTCAAAGCCTTGGGCAGCGGTCGCGAGCCACA
>NZ_JARGES010000035.1 GCF_029210365.1 Mesorhizobium sp. YIM 152430 | reverse complement strand
TCCCAGAGCGGCCGGTTGGGATGCCGACCGACGACTGCTCCTTGAAGCGCTGAACGCGTTGCACCGCGTCTCTCGAACTGCGATGCGTTTCGGTGACGAGCATATGGCGGACACTGTTCCGAAATGGACGCGTGAGTACTATCGCGGTGCTTTGAGCGTCTACTCGGTGCTTTTAGGCTATACGAACGTAGGATTTGCCTATGATGCCCAGGGCAGCGAGATGCCGTCGTTCCTGTTCTGCCTTGATGACATCTTCGAGAGCTTCGTCCGAAACTCGCTCCGGGCCGGATATCGGGAGCGGAAAATCTCGGTGGTAGACGGTAATCTGACCAAAAACCAGCGGCCACTCTTCCTGGACAACAGCGTGTATCCGATTAAGCCCGACGCGATCATCCGACGCAAAAAGCAAATCCTCGCCATCGCTGAGGTAAAGTACAAGCCCGACATCGACGAGAAGGACAGATATCAGGTCATCAGTCACGCCATCGCGCTCGGAGCACCCATCGCCTTTTGGATCTCACCTGCGCTGACCGAGGCAGAATCCGGGCTGACCTATGTGGGCTCCATATCTACCGGGGCCAAATTTTACCACTATCGGCTGAATCTAGATGGCGACCTAGATCAAGCGGTAGAGCGCATGATTTCCAAGGTCAGCAATGCAGTCGGCGAGCAGATTTTGACCGAAGAGGCATAGGCCTCGACGGCCTTCTCGCATCCGTCGCAAAAATCGTTCGCAAAATTCAACCTTTCGCACACGACTTTTGCGACAGAAATTCCCCTGAAAAATCAGCGCCGGCTATTTTGTCGCGAAACTTACCATTAGTGCGACACCTTACGGC
>NZ_JARGES010000034.1 GCF_029210365.1 Mesorhizobium sp. YIM 152430 | reverse complement strand
TTTGCCGATCAGTTTCGTATCAGCCTCTGGCAATCGAACCCCGAAAGCGGACACGGGCTGCGGGCGCAGGGAGGCGGCGCAGAATTTCTGGTTTGGATGATGCGCGATGAAATCAAGGCGAAGCTCGGCGCGATGATCGATCAGGCCGATGTCGTCGGCGCGCTGACCGACGAAGAACAGGAAGAGCGCTTTCGCGAATTGAGCGTTCGCCGCCTTGAGCTTGAGCGCCTGGAAGAGGCAACGATCGTCGCGGCCGAAGCGGAGGGGATGTTTATCGCCCGCCGCGCCGACGCCGACCCGCGCGCCATCCTCGAAGTCGTGGAAGCATAGGCGAGCCGAGCAGCCGGGACGGCGTGTCGAGCCGCCGTCCCGGCAAATCCTCAAGGGAGCACTCATGAGCGAATTTCGCGCCATCTACCGCGTCGTCGGCGACATGCTGGTCAAGCATTACGTCCCGCGCCATCATCAGGTCGGGCCGGGCGAGATTGCCGCCGGCCCGGACGGCCTTCCTGACTTCGGCATGGCACCGCCCGATGCCGAGGCTGCACCGCCGCGGCCCACAGATGCTCCGAAAGGGGAAG
>NZ_JARGES010000033.1 GCF_029210365.1 Mesorhizobium sp. YIM 152430 | reverse complement strand
TCGCGCGTCGATCGCGCAAGGCGATCAAGCCTGGTCACCGTCACCACGTTGCCTGGCTGCAACTGCTCCAGCATTCTCACCAGCTCCGGGCGGCTACGTTGCGCGCCAGATGCCTTTTCCTCAAAGATACGCTTGCAGTCTGCAGCCTTTAGCGCCGCGCGCTGCTGATCGAGGGTTTGGCCGCCAGTGGAGACACGTGCATATCCGATTATCATAAGGCCGGTGGCTTTCACTGCTATGCTCGCGACTGAATCTAGCCGGGGCATGCCGTTGCGAAAATCCCTATTGTGCGACTGTCGTGAGTTTCGGGATTTTTGCGACAGAGGGATGCAAATCCGTTCACCGGAAGTTCCTCTTAATTTAACGTCGTGCTAGCGGTTTTACCGTCGTTTTTTTGGAGCTGAGTCGCTATCCTCCACCGCATCGACAGACAGGGAGAATAGTATGACCATGAAATTGAAACCACAGTCGAGCACACGAACCGGCGTCAAAACCAGCACCCCTTCCTCATTAGGCCGATCTAGCTGGATTACCGCAGACAGCAAAGTGGCGGGTCTTCTGCTCGGCGACTCTGCCACCATGCTGAAGCAACTGCCCGACGAGACGTTCAACGTCGCCGTCACTTCTCCGCCCTATTTTTGGGTGCGAGACTATGGGTACGACGGACAGGTGGGGCACGAGGCCAGCGTCGACGCCTACCGAACTAGACGACGCGCTGTTGCGTCGGTTTTGGGTCTTCGAGCTTGAACCGGATGCTGCGGTCTTAAGATCGCATTTAACGGATTCCGGCGTGGAGGCCAGTCTAGTCAATCGCACGGTCCAGCTCTTCAACCTAGTCCACACGGCTATGCCGAACGGATTCGGTCACACCAACTTTCTGCGGGTCCGCACCCTAGAGGATCTGGCATCTGTGTGGATGGGCCGCATTCGGATGGGTCTGCGGCGAGCATACTTCCATGACAATGCGACCTTCAAGACAACCGAGGCCGCCATTGAGGCGCTGCTCGCCGTGAACGAAGACACCAACCCTGCGGAGGAGGCACCGGCGGCAGGGCCCGGGGCCTGACCTTCGTGGCTCCGGAACTGCGCATTATCGACATCAAGGAACGGGACAGGCGCATTTTCGAGCGCGAGGACCTCTTCGACCTGCGAGGCCGTTCGCTCGTCCTGCCCGAAACGCGAGAGCTCTCCGCCGTCGAACTCAAGGATGTCCAGAATGGCGTCCAACTCCGCGCGCTGGGCTACATTGGCTATCTTCCACTCACTGCCAACATCGTCCTGAACCTTCGTCCCAAGTTTCCCGTCGCCAATCTTTGGCGGATGCTTTCACTGGCTGACGAAACGTACGACACAGTGCTTCCGGTCCTGCGCTCCTACGAACGCACTACGGCTGCGGGTTCGCCACCACACCAATTACTTGTCAGAGGGTTCTGCCACTACCTTCGGCAGATCATGGATCTAGGCGTAGCCAAAGGCTACTATCGGGAACCCTACACAGGTTTCTTCAAGCCAAAGGTCGAATTCGGA
>NZ_JARGES010000032.1 GCF_029210365.1 Mesorhizobium sp. YIM 152430 | reverse complement strand
GCGGAGCAGGCGAGGGGGCTGAACGCGCTTCACACATTGCGCCGAAGAGAAGCCCCCGAGCTTGTGGTAAACGGGGGCGGGACGGCTGCCGTTTTATGATGCAGCCGCTTCCGTCTTCGGTTGGAAACTGCTCTTCCCGACGAGCGCCGCCATCTCCGGACGGCGGAAGTAGATGGCGCGACCGCAGCGTAGCGGCGGGTTGCCGCCGGTGAGAATGATCTGCTCATCGGCGCGCATCTGGGTGACTTCATGCGGCAGGATGAGCGGGCGTTGCGAGAGCTGTTGCGAGCGGGTGCGGGACGAACCCATGTCGCGCGAGGTTCGGCTGACCTGGTTCACTTCCACCGTGGTCATGCCGCAGCGCTCTGAAATATACTTCGCTGTCTCCGGATCATTGATCGCCGAGAAGGACACCCAGGACGCCGACTCGAACCATTTGCTGGTCGCATCGCGCCCGCCAAATGCTTCCCGCATCTGCCCGAGCGACTGGAACAGCATCAGCAGGGTGATGCCATATTTGCGGCCGGCGTCGCGGGCGGTTTCGATGATGCGCATGTAGCCGAGGCGGGCGGCCTCATCGAGAAGGAACAGGGCGCGCTCTTCGAGATCGCCATTACGATTGTAGATCGCCTTGAGGAACGCTCCGATGACGACGCGCGCCATGCCGGGATGGTTTTCGAGCGTCGACAGATCGACATTGATGAAGACTGTCGTGCGCCCATTGGCAATGTCGTCGGTCCTGTAGGTGTTGCCCGACACGATGGCCGCATAGCTGTCGTAGGAGAGCCAGTGCGTCTCCTTGGCGGCGGTCGCGTAGACACCGGAGAAGGTTTGCGGCGTCATGTTGATGAAAGGCGCGATGACCTCTTTGACGAACCTGGAGGTCGAGCTCTGATAAAGGTCGGCGAGCTTTTCCTTGAGCGTTTCTTCCGGCTCGGCCAGCCGCGCGCGCACGACGCGCAGCGATCGTTCGCGCCTGGTATCGTCCGGATCGGACAGCATCACGTCGGCGATAACGCCGGTGATGAGTTGCTCGGCCGAGACGCGAAAGAAATCGTCGGCGCCGGAGGTCACGCGCGGCCTTTCCGACATCAGCCACGCCGCCACGGAGGCAATGTCTTCCTCCGGCGCATTGCCGAAGCGGCCGATCCAGTCGAGTACGTTGAACCCGATGTCGGGTCGTTTCGGATCGAGAACGAGCACGTCCTGCCCATGCGCTTCGCGATGCGCGGCGACCATCGGCGCAATCTCGGTCGAGGGATCGAGGATGATCATCGAGCCCTTGAACTTGAGCGCCGTCGGCACGACCACCGAGGTGGTCTTGTAACCGCCGGAACCGGCGAAGACGATGCCGTGGGTCGAACCGAAGCCGCAGTCGAAGCAGACGAGCGGTGATCTTCCGCCCTTGCCCCAGGTCTCCTTGCGGCGCGGATCGAAGTTGACGCCGGCGATGGAATCCTCGTCGACGCGATAGCGTTCGCCGAGGACGATGCCGCCGCTTTCAGGAAAGAGACGAGCGATCGTGGCGCTGTCCATCCAATCGCTGTCGCCGTGGATGGCGCGACGGCCGGAGAGCCGTTTCGGACCCGTCGCTCCAAACGCGGCATTGCCGCGCAGCGCAACCCGCAGCCCGAACATGCCGGCGACGAAGGCCGTCGCCGCGCCGCCGATGGTGTAGAGGTCGAGGAAGGAGAACAGCGTTCCGTCCGGGACCTGGCTGGCGAAGTCGGACAGGCGTTGCGCTTCCGAGATGGCTGCGAACGCGACGGCGGCAAGTCCGCCGATCAGGACGCCAAGGCCGGATGACTGAATGGCAAGTGAGCCATTCACGGCGAAGAGGAAGATAACGCCGATCGCGGCCGCGGCGGCGTAGGGGACGGCAAGTCCGATGCGCCCGAGGGTCAGGTAGCTTTCGGGTGAAGTCCCGAAACCAGCGAGCCACGTCTCAAAACCCTGGAGCCCAAGCACGGCTCCCAACATCATCACCGCCGGCGCTGCCAGCAGCATCAGCTTCCTTGCTGTCATTGTCGAATATCGCCTTTCCGATTGCGGTCAATCGTGCGCGCTCTGTTGCGTCGCCGAGCCGCGCCGTCGCGTCGATGAGGGCGCCGAGAATGACGGCACGATCCTCGCTGCGAAGCCCCGCCTTCACGACGAGACCGCCGAGCTGGATCTTCTCGCGGGCATCCTTCTTCCGGGCTTCCGTTTGTGACGCCCGGTAGCGGCGCTCATGCATCAGAAGCGTCCGCTTGAGAGCGAGCAGCCGGCCCGGGCGCTTTCTGTTTCGTCCCCGCTTGAAATCGCTTCGCCATCTCTTCGAAGCCTGTGACCAGCTCTGCGTCGGATGCGTTCACGTCGCCCAGTCCCGCCTTAAGCGCCAGCCGGCCGATACGTTCGGCCTCCTTGGTCTCGGCAAGCTTCAGCTGCTCCTGCAGGCGTTCGATTTCTTCGCGGATCCGGGAAGAGGGTCGTCTCATCGGCTGGGTTCTCCGGTTTCATGGATGTCCAATGCGATGCGGAGAGTCGCATTGAACATGCGCGCAGCGCACCCTGCGAAAAACCACAGGTAGGCGAAGCCTACGCATTGCGGAAAGAATCCCGCCGTTCGGAAGAACGGTCCAAGGGCGCAGTAATACGTTGCAAGCAACGTTCCCGCGTTCGGCCCCAAAGGTATGGGTCGTATGGGCCGCGCTTGACCGAACGGCATCGCGTTCGGACCGAGAAAGCACCTGCACTGTGGCGATCACCCACTTCACGCCCCAATTGATCAGCCGCGGCGAAGGCCGCAGTGCTGTTGCGGCGGCGGCGTATCGTCATTGCGCCCGCATGGAGAACGAGCGCGAGGGCAGGGTGGCGGACTTCTCGCGTAAGCCCGGCATGGTGCATGACGAGTTCGTGTTGCCGGCCGATGCCCCGGACTGGGCGAGGGCGCTCATTGCCGACCGATCGGTTGCCGGTGCGTCGGAAGCCTTCTGGAACAAGGTGGAGGCATTCGAGACTCGCAGGGACGCGCAGCTTGCCAAGGAGTTTATTCTGGCGCTGCCGCGCGAGCTGACCACCGCGCAGAACATCGTGATGATGCGCGAGTTCGTCGCCGAACATGTCAGCACGCGCGGGCTGGTCGCGGACTGGGTTTACCATGACGCGCCGGGCAATCCGCATGTGCATCTGATGACGACGTTGCGCCCGCTGACGAAAGAAGGTTTCGGCGGCAAGAAGGTGCCGGTCATCGGGGACGACGGACAGCCGGTCCGATCGAAATCCGACCAGATCATTTACAAGCTCTGGGCCGGCGACAAGGCGGACTTCCTCGCATTGCGGGAAGCCTGGTATGGCGCCCAGAACAAGCATCTCGAATCGAACGGTCATGACATTCGTGTCGATGGCCGCTCCTATGCCGAGCGCGGCATCGACCTCGAACCGACTTCGCATATCGGGGTTGCCAGCAAGAACATTCAGCGCCAGCGGCAAGCCGAAGGACGCGAGGCCAGGCTTGAACGGCTGGCACTGCACGAGGAAACGCGGCGCGAGAATGCGCGCCGGATAGAGCGCCGGCCGGAGATCGTGCTGGAGGCGATCGCGCGCGAGAAGAGCGTCTTCGACGAACGCGATGTCGCCAGATACCTGCACCGCTATGTCGACGATCCCGGCCAGTTCGCGAACTTGTTGGCGCGGGTCATGGGAAGCCCGGAAGCCGTGAGGATCGAGGTCGAGGGCGTCGATCCCGAGACCGGCGAGCGGTTGCCGGAGCGATTTGCGACGCGTGACATGATCCGCATTGAGGCCGACATGGGGAACCAGGCCGAGCATCTCGCGACCAATGGCCGGTTCGGCGTGTCAGTGAGCGCGCGCGCCGAAGTCATTGCGGGCCTGGCGCAGATTTCCGACGAGCAAAGCATCGGGCTGGAACGCATCACCGGGGACGAGCGCCTTGCCATCATTGTGGGCCGCGCCGGCGCCGGCAAGACCACCATGATGAAGGCCGCGCGCGAAATATGGGAGGCTTCCGGCTATCGCGTTGTCGGCGGTGCGCTCGCGGGCAAGGCGGCAGAGGGGCTGGAGAAGGAGGCGGGCATTGCCTCGCGAACGCTGGCGTCCTGGCAACTTCAATGGGAGCGGGGCCGCCTTCAGCTGGACAACAGATGCGTGTTCGTCATGGACGAAGCGGGCATGGTGTCGTCGCGCCAGATGGCCGACTTCGTTTCTGCTGTTGCCCACGCCGGCGCCAAGCTCGTTCTGGTCGGTGACGCAGACCAATTGCAGCCGATAGAGGCGGGCGCTGCGTTCCGCTCGCTCGCCGATCGCGTCGGCTATGCCGAGCTCGGCACGATCTATCGGCAGCGAGAGCAATGGATGCGCGATGCCTCGATGGATCTTGCCCGAGGCAGGATCGAAGCGGCGATCTCCGCCTATCAGGGGCAGGGGCGCCTGGTCGGAATGGAGTTGAAGGACCAGGCGGTCAGCGCGCTCATTCGCGACTGGATTGCCGACTACGACCCAAACCGGTCGAGCCTGATCCTTGCGCATCTTCGCCGCGATGTGCGGACACTGAACGAGCTGGCGCGTGGCGCGCTCCTCGAGCGCGGATTGATCGAAGACGGCCATGCCTTCCGCACGGAAGACGGCATGCGGAATTTCGCGGTCGGCGACCAGATCGTGTTCCTGAAGAACGAGGGTTCTCTGGGCGTGAAGAACGGCATGATCGGCCGTATCGTCGAGGCTGAGAAGGGCCGTATCGTTACCGAGGTCGGAGACGACAAGAGAAGGGTGGAGGTCGACCAGCGGTTCTATCGCAATGTCGACCATGGCTATGCGACCACCATTCACAAGTCCCAGGGCGCCACCATCGATCGGGTGAAGGTGCTGGCCACCCTCTCGCTCGACTGGCATCTGACCTATGTGGCGATGACCCGCCACCGGCATGACGCGGAGCTTTATTACGGACGCCGCTCTTTCGAGAAGGCGGGCGGGCTCATCCAGAACCTCTCCAAGCGCGGGGCCAAAGACACGACGCTCGATTACGCCGGGTCGAAGCTCTACGAGCAGGCGCTTTCCTATGCCAACAGCCGCGGCCTCTACGGCGCGCGCGTGGCGAAAGCCCTGGTCGAAAACCAGCTCCGTTGGATCAGGGAGCAGCGCGATCGGCTCGAGACGGCCGCTGTCAGGCTCTCAAGCTTCATCGGGCGGTTCGGCCGTGCCGCAGATCGTCAGGCCGCGGCTGCCGCGACGGCGACTGCCTCTCCCGTTTCCCAGCCCTGGATTCGCGGCCTCGCGACCTGGGCGCAATCCATCCCGCAGCTCTTGGAGGCCAAATTGCAGTCAGACGCCACACTCACCCATGCCTGGACGCAGCTTCGCGACCGCGTTGCCCAGGTCTATGAGAAGCCCGATGGCGCTATTGATGCGATGAACCTTTCCGCAATCATGAGCGCCAATGACGCGGAAAGGCAGGCAACGCAAAGCCGCATCGTCGACCAGCTCGGTCGCGATCCGGAGGCCTTCGGCGCGATGCGCGGCAAGACCGGCATGTTCGCCTCGTCGGACGCCAAGGCCGAGCGGCAGCGTGCCTTGAACAACGTTCCGGCACTCAAGGACAACCTTGCCCGCTATGTGCGGCTGCGCGCCGAGATCGGAGATCTTCGCACCGTCGAGCTGTCGCGCGAGCGCGACCGCAGCCGGGTCGACATTCCTGCATTGTCCGGATCGGCGCAGGGCGTACTTGACCGCATCCGCGATGCGATCGATCGCAACGACCTTTCGGCCGCGCTCGGTTTTGCCCTGGCCGACAAAATGGTGAAGGCAGAGATCGACCAGCTCAACAAGGCGCTCGATCAGCGGTTTGGGGAACGGGCCTTCCTTGGCTCGAAAGAGGCCAAGGGTCCGGCCTATGACGCAGCCGCGGCACGGGTCGCCGAGGGCGACCGCTCTAAACTGCTCGCAGCCTGGCCGAGCTTCAGCGCCGCGCAGCGCGTTGCGGCCTATGAGCGGGCGGTGAGCCAGACCCGGGCCCAGAGCCAGGTCCGCGATCAGGGCATGACCCGATGACGAGACAGGGCAGGGCGCTTGCGATCATCGGCGCCGGCGCCGTCCTTCTCGGTTCGATGGCGGTAGCCTTCGCATGGGGCGGCTATCGGGTGAACTTCACACCCTCCTATCCGTTGGGTCTTTGGCAGATCGAAACGCTGGACCGCCCGGTTGCGGTCGGCGACCGTGTGTTCATCTGCCCGCCTGCCGGTTCCGCCGTCGACCTTGCCCGCGAGCGCCTCTATCTGCCCAGAGGTCTTTGCCCGGCCAGGACCGCGCCGCTCATCAAGACCGTCGTCGCATTGGCCGGACAGTCCATCCGCGTCGAGAACCAGGTCATCATAGATGACGTGCCCTTGGCAGCTTCGACCGTTCACGCCCAGGACGCCGAAGGGCGGCCGATGACGCCCTGGTCGGGCGGCATCGTGCCCACGGGCGAATTGTTTCTCCATTCCGATTTCGTTGGTTCCTATGATTCAAGATATTTTGGGCCGCTTCCGGCCGCAGGCATCGTTGGGCTCGCACGGGAAATCCTCACCTTCGCGCCGTAGGGTTCTGCAGGCCGTTCTGTACGTCGCCGGCGGGGCTGCCACCGGCACGATAGGGTGGCTCGGGCATCCGCTCGCCTTCGCCGTCGGCATTGCCTTCCCGGCGCTTTGGGCCTTCTCTCCTTCGCGCACGGTTGCGGGCCTGGTCGCGTTGGCGCATTTTCTCGGTGCATCGCGCGGCCTGCCGGTCGGCGCGTCAATCTTTTTCGGGGCGCAGCTCGCCATCGGGTTGGGTCTATGGCTTGCAGCCTCGCTGATGTTCGTCGCCGTACACACTGCGCTCTGGACATCGCGCGGCGGCTGGCGCCGGCCCCTTCGCTACGCGATCGCAGCCGTCCTTATGAGCGTGCCGCCCTTCGGCATCGTCGGTTGGGCGCATCCGATAACCGCGGCCGGAATTCTCTTCCCGGGCTGGGCCTGGTTCGGCCTTGCCGCGACCGCCGCCCTGTTGATCGCGATGACGACACGCGTATGGCCGATCGCGTCCGGGATTGGCGCGCTCGCCTTCGCCTGGTCCGCCTCTAACTGGACGCCGCCCGCCGAGCCGGTAGGCTGGCGGGGCATCAACACCGGGTTCACGTTCGAAGCGTCGGGCCAGTATGCCGATTATCATCAGCAGGTCTGGACGATACGACTGGTCGAGACCGCAGCCGGCGACGGCGCGCGTGTCGCGATCCTGCCGGAAAGCGCCATGGGCTTGTGGAGCGCCACCACCGAGCGGCTTTGGACCCGCGAGCTTTCCAGCCTCGACATCATGGTCAATGGCGGTGCGGCGATCGTCGATCCTGTCGGCTACGACAATGTGATGATCGGGGTTTCGGGGAGGCGCGCGGAGATCCTTTACCGCGAGCGCATGCCGGTCCCGGTCTCCATGTGGCAACCTTGGACGACCGGCGGGGCGCATGCGCGGTTCTTCGCCAATCCGGTCTTCGAGTTCGCCGGGCTTAAGGTTGCGCCGCTCATCTGCTACGAGCAGCTGATCATCTGGCCCGTCATCCAGTCGATGTTGTATGCGCCGGACGTGGTTGTCGCGACCGGCAACGCCTGGTGGACCGGCAACACCAATATCGTCGCCATCCAGCGGTCGAGCGCGCAGGCCTGGGCCTCGCTGTTCGGCCTGCCGCTGGTGATGGCGTTCAACGAATAGGAGATGGAGTCATGATCGATGCCGAACTGATTCAGCAATGCGCCGATCCCAGCCTCAAGGTCGAGATCGTCCAAAAGTTCATCGAGGAAGCCGGTGGCGCCGACCATCTGACCGTCACCGTCAGGGCAGGGGAGCGCATCATCCTCGTACCGAAGCCGTCAACCGAGGACGAGGCATTGGAGCTCATCGAGCAGAATTTGGGTCAGTCGATTGTCAGGGTAGGAGTGACTCAGTATCCGGCCGGTCTCGGCATTCAGGACATCTCCGAGCTCAGCCCGGACCTTCTCGATTCTTGCAAGAATATCGGCATGGGCACCGCGCTCTTTGCCAAGGTCTATCGCATCGTCACAAAATGGTACGGTGCGCCTGCCCAAGAGGCCCTTGAGGACGCGATACTCGCCTACAAGACCGGCTGGTTCGAGGGCAAACAGGTGTTCTATGAGTCCGATCCCGACGAAACCGAACTTGCCGCGCCGCAGCCGGCCGAACAGGAGGGTGAAAGCGTGCGGCAGGGAGAGCAGGTTGCGTCCGGAGTCAGCGAACCATCGGAACAGCCTATTTCGGAGGAAGACCCGAACAAGGCCGGCATCCGCATCGATCTCTCCGGAATCAGCAACAACAGTAAAGAGCAATGAACAGCCATATCATCGTCACCATCATGCTTTGCGTCCTGTCGTGCGAACCGACCGAAATCCGCGTCTGGGACGGGGATTCCCTGCGGCTCGGCATGACGCACGAGGCAGAGGCGATCCGCATGTTCAACATCGATGCGCCGGAGATCGAGGGGCAGTGTGCCTATGAAAGCAATCTCGCGCAGCGTTCGAAACACCGACTGGCAGAGCTGTTGCAAGGTCAGCTCGTCGAGGTCCTGCGCCAAGGCAAAGACCGCTATGGCCGCACGCTCGCGAGCGTGACTATCAACGGCAGCGATGCCGGGGACATCCTCGTCAGCGAAGGCCTTGCCAGGACCTGGAGCGGCCGGCGCGAGCCATGGTGCGAGTGAGGGATACCGGCGCATTCGTGTCAAGGTCGATTGATTCAGTGCGCCAATATCTACATCAGAGAAGCGCAATCACCTCTGTTTCGTAGCTATAGCGCCTTGGCAGAAGAGTATCTCGGGTATCGCTTCCGGATGGCGATGCGTGGGGCGGGTTCCGGCAAATTGGATTCAGTGCTTGCGGCGCGGAGCCTGAATAGGGAATATGTCCAAAATAGCTATTATAGGGGATCAGCTTCCGTTGAAATCCATCTCAGCCAGAGACGCAAAGAACAGCTTCGGGATGTTGATCGACGCGGCGCGCGCCGAACCAGTTACGGTTGAAAAGCATGGGAGGCCGGTGGTGGTCGTTATGTCCGTCGAAGAATATGAACGACTTGCAACCAATGGCGCTTCCAAGATGCATCCGGGCCCGCCGGCACTTCTGAAATCCCTTCGCGGAAGTGCGCGATAGCGCATGCAAATAGTTGACAACATAAATTCCCTGCTAGGCGACGACCTGAAGCAAACGATCACGAGGGGATCGCGCCTGAAGATCGCTGCCTCTTGTTTTTCTATCTATGCGTTTGAAGCCCTGAAGGCCCAGCTTGAGCAGATCGACTCCCTGGAATTCATATTCACATCACCCGCCTTCCTGCCGTCGGAGGTCACAGACAATCTGCGGAAGGAACACCGGGAGTTCCAGATTCCCAAGAGCGAGCGCGAGCGATCCTTCTACGGCAGCGAGTTTGAAATCCAGCTCAAGAACAAGCTGACCCAGCGCGCCATCGCCAAGGAATGTGCGGACTGGATGCGCCGCAAGGCCAAATTCAGCTCCAATCGCGGCAAGGCTCCGATGCAGCAATTTGCCTGCGTCAGCAACAGCAGCGAGAGCGTTGTCTATTTGCCGCTACACGGCTTTACCGCAGTCGATCTCGGATATCAGAAGGGCGACGCCGTATCCAATCTGGTTAACCGGCTTGACGAAACCTCCGCCACCGCCACTTACCTCAGCCTTTTCGAGCAAATCTGGAACGACCCCGAAAAGCTTGAGGACGTAACCTCATATCTCTGCGACCATATCGCTTCCGTCTATCAGGAGAATTCCCCGGAGCGCGTCTATTTCCTGATCCTCTACAATATATTCAACGAGTTCCTGGAGAGTATCAGCGACGATGTCCTGCCCAACGACCTGACCGGCTACAAGGACAGCGTCATCTGGAACAAGCTCTACAATTTCCAGAAAGATGCGGCGACCGGCATCATCAACAAGCTTGAAACCTATAACGGCTGCATCCTTGCCGACAGCGTCGGCCTCGGCAAAACCTTTTCAGCGCTTGCCGTCATCAAATACTACGAACTGCGCAACCGCTCGGTGCTGGTGCTGTGCCCGAAGAAGCTCGCAGACAACTGGCTGAACTATAACCGCAACCTGAAAACCAACATCCTGGCCAAAGACCGCTTCAACTACGATGTGCTGTGCCACACCGATTTGCAGCGCACATCCGGCGAGTCCTTCGGCACGCCGCTGAACCGGATCAACTGGGGCAACTACGATCTGGTCGTCATCGACGAGTCGCACAATTTCCGGAACAATGACGCCTTCAAGGACAGGGAGACGCGCTATCAGAGACTCATGAACGCCGTCATCAAGGATGGCGTGAAGACCAAGGTGCTGATGCTATCGGCTACGCCGGTCAACAACCGTTTCACCGATCTGCGCAACCAGCTTGCCCTTGCCTATGAGGGCGAGTCCGAGAATCTCAGCGACAAGCTGCGCATCGAGAAAAACATCGAGGAAATATTCCGCCGCGCTCAGGCCACCTTCAATATGTGGTCGAAACTGCCGCCGGAGGAACGGACGGCAGCGGCGATCCTGAACGCCCTCGATTTCGATTTCTTTGAGTTGCTGGACAGCGTCACTATCGCCCGGTCCCGCAAGCATATTCAGACCTTCTACAGCACCGAGGAAGTCGGCAAATTCCCCGAGCGGCTGAAGCCCATCTCATTCCATTGCCCGCTGACCGGCCGTACCGACGTGATCGGCCTCAATGAGATATTCGACCGCCTGACCATGCTCAAACTGGCTGTCTATGCGCCGGTCAGCTACATCCTGCCCAGCCGCATCGGAAGATATGCTGAGCTGTATGATACCGAAGTGAAGAGCGGCGCCGGCACACTCCGCCAGGCTGACCGCGAGCGCAGCCTTCAGGCCCTTATGACTGTGAATTTGCTGAAGCGGCTGGAAAGCTCGGTCGAGGCGTTCCGCATCACCCTGAACAAGCTGGCAGACAACCACAAGCGCACGCTGGAGAAGATCGACGGATTCCGCAAGACCGGCAAAGACCCCGGCTTCATGGACATTGCTAGAGCCTATGAGGACGCCGAACCGGACGATGACGAGCTGCCCGATCCCGACGATCAGGAGATTGGAGGCAAGGTCAAGGTCAATTTGGCCGACATGGACTTGCCGTCATGGGAGCATGACCTGAAGGCCGATCTTTTCGTCATCGACGGCTTGCTCAGTGAGATGCACAAGATCACCCCGGGGGATGACGCAAAACTCCAGCATCTCAAGGGCCAGATCGAGAAGAAGCTCTCCGCGCCGATCAATCCGGGCAATCGCAAAATCCTGTTGTTTACTGCCTTCGCCGACACCGCCAACTATCTCTACGACAATATCGCGCCTGAGCTGCTGGCACGCCGCGCGTTGCATACCGGCAAGGTGACAGGCAGCGATGCGCCCAAATCCACCATCGGCAAGGGCTACGATTTCCAGACACTGCTGACGCTGTTCTCTCCGATTTCCAAGGAGAAGGCCGCCATTCTGCCGAAGGAGCCCGTAGAAATCGACATCCTGATCGGTACGGACTGCATATCCGAGGGCCAGAACCTTCAGGATTGCGACATGGTAATCAATTACGACATCCACTGGAATCCGGTCCGCATTATCCAGCGTTTTGGTCGCGTGGACCTATCGGCTCGAAGAACGCCGTCATCCAACTCGTCAATTACTGGCCCGACATCACGCTCGACGAATACATCAATCTGCGTGAACGCGTCGAAAACCGCATGATCATCGCCGACGTGACCGCCACCGGCGACGACAATGTCCTAAGCGCGAAAGCCAACGATGTTTCCTATCGCAAGGAACAGCTCCGCCGTCTTCAGGAAGAGGTCATTGAGCTCGAGGATTTGAAGACTGGCGTGTCGATCACCGACCTTGGCCTGAACGAATTCCGCATGGACTTGCTGAACTACGTCAAGGTCGCCGGCGACCTGGCCGGCGTTCCAAACGGCATGCACGCGGTCGTCCCGGCCGCGCCGGATAAGGGTTTGCCGCCGGGGGTGATGTTCGCGCTGCGCAACCGCAATCACGGCGTCAACATCAACCAGCAGAACCGGCTGCATCCGTACTATCTGATCTATGTCGGCCGGGATGGTGAGGTCATCATCAATCACATGGAGGTCAAGAAGCTGCTCGACCTCCTGCGGACGGCCTGCAAGGGCCGCTCCGAACCGGTCATAGAGGTGTGCCGCATCTTCAACCGCAGCACCCAGGACGGTCGCGACATGCAGGCCTATTCAAGCCTGCTGGGCGACGCCATCCGTTCGATGATCGACCTGAAGGCGGACAAGGATATCGACAGCCTGTTCTCCGGTCACAGAACCACCGCCCTCGTTGATTCGATCGCGGGTCTCGACGATTTTGAGCTGATCGCTTTCGTCGTCGTGCAGGAGGCGTCATGACCGACGCGCTCTTTGACTATCCGGCCAAAGCCGCCTTCGGCCGCGTTCTGCCGAAGAACAAGTTTTACGCCCATGCCAGTCCGGGCACGAAATTGCGCGGCTTGTTTGTCTCTCAGGTCGGCCAGATCGTCTGGCGCTACAAGCTCGCGCCGGAAACCATCCGCCTGGCGGCAAAGCCCGGCGTGCCGGAGATTCAGATTTTCGAGATCGCGCTTAAATCTGTCACGCTGGACGAGAACGTCCTGCGCGCCATCGACAAGGCGATTCCGTTCCCGATCCTGTTTGAGCTGACCTATGGCGACAAGGTCAAGGCGGTCGCCACCTATAAGCGGCCGAATGAGGCCGACTCATCAAAATGGGTGATCGGCGACTATTACGGCACGGGCTGGCAGCCGGTCGGTACATCCCGAAAACCGCTGCCCGTCGCGCTTGATCTCGCCGGGCTGTACGAGCAGATGGTTCGCGCGCTCATCGCCGAACCTGCGCGACGCGGCGAGAGCCTGAAGGACCAGGTCGAGCGGATTGCCCGTGTCCGGAGCATGGAAGCGGAATATGCGAAGATGGAATCAAAGTTGCGGAATGAAAAGCAATTCAACAGAAAAGTTGAATTGAATGCGAAAATGCGGTCAATAAAGAGTGATATTGACCAGATGACCAAAGTAAATATGTGAATTGCGCGGGGGCATAATGCAAAAGCTGAAACTTCATTCGCCGGATTTGACGGCCGAAAACATCGACAGGCTGGCGGCGCTGTTTCCCTCATGCGTGACGGAGACCGCCAACGAGAATGGCAAGTTGGTCAGGGCCATCGATTTTGATCAGCTTCGGCAGGAGCTTTCTGACCACATCGTCGATGGGCCGCGTGAACGCTATCAACTGACATGGCCAGGAAAGCGTGAGGCGTTGCTGACAGCGAATGCGCCCATTGCGAAGACGCTACGGCCGTACCGTGAGGAGAGTGTAGATTTTGAGGGAACCGAGAATCTATTTATTGAGGGCGATAACCTCGATGCGCTGAAGCTGCTCCAGGAGAGCTATCTCAACAGGATAAAGATCATATATATTGATCCACCATACAATACAGGATCAGATTTCATCTATGACGACGATTTTGCAGAGACGACTGATGAATTTCTAAAGAGGTCTCTCCAGGTTGACATCGGTGGAAATCGCCTTGTTTCTAACTTTGAGAGTAATGGACGCTTTCATTCGGACTGGATGAGCATGATGTACGCTAGGGTGCGGCTCGCCAGGAACCTTCTTACCGATGATGGCGTGATGCTTATTTCAATTGGACAAGAAGAGCTGAAAAATCTTATCGGCCTTGTAGGAGAGGTATTCGGCGAGGACAACAGAATATCTGTACTCACTTGGGAGAAGGGCAGAAAAAATGACTCTACATTCTTCTCTGACAGCGCCGAGTATATGATTGCCTTTGCAAGGAATAAGGCCGCTTTAGCTGAGCGTGGAAAATGGCGAGAGAAGAAAGATGGCATCGATGGAATTCTCGATAGATACGAGGAAATCAAGCGCGAGCTAAAGGGAAACCATGCTGCTATCGAGAGCGCAATGCGTGTATTTTATTCAAACTTGGAGGATGATGATCCGGCAAAAAAGCTGGCCCATTTCTATCGATCGGATGACCGTGGCTTGTTCTTTGGGGCGGATATCTCGTCCGCAAGCACGAGCATCCCAGATTACGAAATATTCCACCCGGTAACAAAGAAGCCGGTTAAGAAACCCTCACGAGGGTGGGGCGCGACTGAACCAGTTATGCTTGAACGCATCAAAAATGATGAAGTGCTATTCGGTTCCGACGAAACAACCATACCCTTGAAGAAAAGCCACCTCTTTGAAGTCGACTCTATTGTCAAAACGCCCGTTATTTATAAGGATGGCCGCGCCGCGTCTGGGGTTTTGAAGAAACTCTTTGGGGAAGTCATCTTTAACAACCCCAAGGACCATTTGATCCTGGCTGATGTTATATCTTACTGCTTGCAAGGGACCAGGGATGCTATCGTCTTAGACTTTTTTGCAGGGTCTAGCTCGACTGCGCACGCAGTGATGGAGTTAAACAAAGCGGATGGCGGAAGCCGTAGGTTTATCATGGTGCAGATTCCGGAGACGCTAGATGTGCAGACCGCAACAAGTCCCGCCGCAAGGCAAACAATTCAAAGAGCAATAACGTTTCTTCAATCCATCGACAAGCCGCTCACGATTGCAGAGATAAGCAAAGAGCGCATCCGTCGTGCAGGTGCCGAAATAATGGAGATCGAGCATAACCAGAGGGGGGCGTGGATGTTGGATTTCGGGTGTTGAAAGTTGATACGGCAAACATGCGGGATGTGTACTATTCACCCGACGCAGTGCAGAAGGACGACCTGCTTTCGCAAGTAGACAACATTCATGAAGGGCGGACCGCCGAGGACTTGCTGTTTCAGGTGTTGCTGGATTGGGGTGTCGATCTTTCCCTGCCAATCAGCAAGGAGACGATCGCGGGCAAGACGGTCTATTTTGTTGACGAAGATGCCCTGGCTGCCTGTTTCGATCAGGGTGTGTCCGAGGACCTGGTCAAGGAAATCGCAGCGCGGCATCCGATGCGCGTCGTCTTCCGTGATAACGGTTTTGCCAGCGACGCTGTCAAGATCAATGTCGAACAGATATTCAAGCTTCTGTCTCCCGAGACCGATGTGAAATCGATCTGAGGGGCAGGCAGGCATGAAGCTCAAATTCAAGAAACAGCCCTTCCAGACCGACGCTGTTGAGGCCGTCGCCGATTGTTTCGCCGGGCAGCCCAGCAGCGCGGGCATCAAATACCGCGTCGACCCTGGGCGTTCGGTGGACGCCAGCGGACAGACAATCTCCGATCTGGAGGTGGAGGGATTCAAGAACGCCGACATTGCCATTCCGGCATCGAAGATTCTGGAGAACCTGCACACGATTCAACAGCGGCAGAATCTTCCCCTGTCATCGGCGCTGGTTAACACAAAGGTCTGCCCGATCAATCTCGATATCGAGATGGAGACGGGCACCGGCAAGACCTATTGCTACATAAAGACCATGTTCGAGCTGAACAAGCGGTTCGGCTGGAGCAAGTTCATCGTCGTCGTGCCCAGCATCGCCATCCGCGAAGGCGTCGATAAATCCTTCGAGATCACCGCCGAACATTTCTTAGAGGAATACGGCAAGCGCGCACGCTTCTTCATCTACAATTCCAAAGAGCTTCACAATCTGGAGAGCTTTTCGTCGGACGCCGGTATCAACGTCATGATTATAAACGTCCAGGCGTTCAATGCGACCGGCAAGGATGCGCGCCGCATTTATGAGGAACTGGACGACTTTCAGTCCCGGCGTCCCATCGACGTGATCAAGAGCAACCGGCCGATCATGATCCTCGACGAGCCGCAGAAGATGGAAGGCGCGAAAACGCTGGACTCGTTGGCGGGGTTCAATCCCCTGATGATCTTGCGCTATTCGGCGACCCACAAGACCGAACACAACAAGGTTTACCGGCTCGACGCGATCGACGCCTACAATCAGAAGCTGGTCAAGAAAATTGCGGTGCGCGGAATCACCGTGAAGGGCCTCAGCGGCACGAACGCTTACCTCTATCTGGAATCGATCCAGATATCGGCGAGCAAGCCGCCGGTTGCCCGGATGGAAATGGAGATCAAGCAGGCCTCAGGCGTGAAGTGCGCCGTGCGCAATGTCAGCCGTAACGACAATCTCTTCGACATGTCGCAGGGGCTCGACCAGTACAAGGGTTTCGTCGTCGCCGATATCTGTAGCGGCTTGCCAACATAAGCGCCTCTGCTCGCAAACATCGGCATTTTCTGCTCGAATTATCTGACAATGGAGCGGGCGTCGTGCTCACGCTCTTTGCCAATGTGCTCGCAAACATCCGGGTCTGCTTGCAAACATCCGCCACGTGCTCAGATTAATTGCCAGCGACGGCATGGTCAAACCGGGACGCCTGCCTGTCGTAGTTGCTCGGTCAGCTGACGGGAATATTCGGGATCAAGGGTGCCCGCCAGGAAGGCGCGGATATACGGACATGCGCTGTGGCTTTCCCTCCTTGGCGCTTCGGGTGCAGGAGGTTCTGCAGCATGATCCGTTGTCAGGGCATCTCTTCGTCTTCAGGGGCCGCAGATCGGATATTTTGAAGATCATCTGGCATGATGGTCTGGGCGCCTGCCTTTTTACCCGGCGGCTGGAGAAGGGCCGGTTTATCTGGCCGAATATGGGATAGCATCCGTCAAGGTGGTGTAGAATTGGGACCGGGCCGTCATGATCAGGCGGCTCTGGGTGAAATTTCTCCATCGCAGCTACGCGAGGAGGTAGAGCTGAGTTTAAGTGCTGTCATTGAAGTTTCACGAGCCTGATAAACGGACGTCATATGTCGCCCATAGTGATGCAAATATTCAATCGATGCACCACTAACGATCAGGATTATTGTGATGCTGGCTCTGAACGGAGTTGCCGTGACCTATGCCAACGGCACCCAAGCTTTGAAGACAACGACATTGACGTTCAACCAGGGTCAGTTCGTCGTGCTCCTCGGTAGATCCGGCGCAGGCAAATCTACCCTCATCCGGACACTCAACGGCTTGGTTGCGCCGACGTCTGGTTCGATCACTTCTAACGATATTGGTGCTCTGGATGCGGAAACTAAGCTTCGCATTCACCGAAGGCGAACTGGGATGATATTCCAGCAGCACCAACTCATAGGGCGCTTGAGCGCGCTCGACAACGTCATGACGGGCCGCCTGGGCTACCACTCTGGCTGGCGTACGTTGTTCCCTATGCCGCGTTCGGATCGAAGGCTGGGGTTGGAATGCCTTGAACGCGTAGGCCTTCTTGATAAGGCTCTCGTCAGGGCGGATCAACTATCCGGCGGTCAGCAGCAACGGGTGGGCATTGCGCGCGCGCTGGTCCAGAAGCCCCAACTGGTCCTTGCAGATGAGCCCGTTGCAAGTCTGGACCCTGAAACGGCTGTCGAGGTCCTGTCGCAGCTTCGCGAAATATGCACAGCCGACGGCATCACTGCTGTGATCAGCCTTCATCAGATCGATCTAGCTCGCCGGTTCGGCGACCGGGTCATTGCTATGCGCGACGGGGAAGTGGTTGCGGACGCCGCTGTCGACGAACTGACCGATCAAATGTGTGCGTCGATCTACCGCAGCGCCCCAAGAAATCCGACCACAACACAAGATTTGTCCAACTACGAGTATGATCAACCTTTAGCTGCCATGGAGGCCGCATTATGAAGAAGCTTCTGTCCCTCGCATTCCTCGCCGTTCTTGGCTGGAGTTCGTTGGCGCATGCTGGCTCAAATCCAGAGACATTGCGCGTCGCGTTGCTACCGGACGAGAACGCCGCCACTGTCATCAAAAACAATCGTCCTCTCGAGGAGTATCTTGAGAAGACACTCGGTCGGGAGATTGAACTGATCGTAACGACCGACTACTCGTCAATGATCGAAGCGATGCGTTTCGGCCGGCTTGAGTTGGCTTATTTCGGGCCGCTCTCTTACACGCTCGCGAAAACCAAGGCTGATATCGAGCCTTTCGCAGCACTTATGAAGGATGGCGAAACTACCTATCGCGCTGTAGTTGTCGCCAATGCAGAGGCTGGCATCGAAAGCCTTGAAGATGCAAAAGGGAAAAAGGTCGCGTTTGGGGACGTGGCTTCCACCTCAAGCCACCTTATCCCGAAATCTATGCTGCTTAAGGCCGGAGTTGAGGCTGGAAAAGACTATAGCGAGAACTTCGTAGGGTCGCATGATGCCGTGGCTATTGCAGTGCAGAATGGCAATGCTCAGATTGGCGGACTTTCGTTGCCCATCTACAATTCAATGGTCGCTCGTGGCACCATTGATCCTAAGAAAGTTATCGCCCTCGCCGAGTCCGATCCGTTCCCGCAGTACCCCTGGACCATGCGGTCGGATCTTGACACTTCGTTGAAAGAGGCGATCACCAAAGCCTTCATCGACCTTAAAGACGAAAAGGTATTGGCATCCTTCAAAGCCGATGGGTTCGCTCCGATCGATGACAAAGCCTACGACGTCGTCCGTGAGCTCGGTAAAGTGCTGAACTTGGACCTGAGTCAGTAAGGCGCGTTCGAGACAGTTTCTCACCTTTCGACGCAGGCGCTGGCCTGCGTCCTTTCTTCCAGGATATGTGATGACACAGCCGTCGGCCGACTACGACTCTATCCTTCAACATCAAAACAAAGCTTGGACCAGAGCTGGCGTGATCGCGTTGGCAATTGCGTGTGTGATCATTGTTAGCAGTTATCACTCCGGTCTTCTTGATCTGGAGCGTCTGGGATCTGGGTTTCCTGCGCTCTGGCAGCTCGGTACGGAAATGTTTCCCCCGGATTTCAACCGAGGCTTGGAGTGGATCAGCCCTCTCATCGACACTCTGGCGATGAGTATAGCTGGGACTGCGATCGCGGTACTGATATCACTTCCAGTTGGCTTTTTCGCCTCAGGGAAAACAGCACCCAACGCTGTCATCTATATGATCTCGCGTGGATTGTTGAATGGTCTACGGTCGATCCCGGAGCTGATTATGGGCATCGTCTTCGTGGCGGCAGTGGGATTTGGAGCGCTCCCAGGCGTGCTGGCTCTTGGTCTTCACTCGGTTGGCATGGTGGGCAAGTTCTTTGCGGAGGCGATCGAGCATTGCGATAATGCGCCTATAGAAGCCGCACGCGCAGCTGGTGCGTCGCCGTTCCAGATCGTGACGCGGGCGATCTTGCCACAAGTTCTACCGCAATTGGCCGATGTGACCATCTATCGGTGGGAGTACAACTTCCGCGCCTCGACAATCCTGGGCACTGTGGGAGCTGGTGGTATCGGTTTCGAGTTGATGACATCCCTCCGGATCATGAATTATCAGGAGGTTCTTGCGATCATGCTCGTTGTCCTTCTGATGGTCACCATCGTTGACCAGGTCGGCGCTCTCCTCCGCCGCCAGCTGCAATAGAAGGATAAATTAAATGCTCCCAAAGGTAGTAATCACCCATCGCGTCCACGAGGAGATTATCTCAAAGCTATCTCCCCACGCTCGTTTAGTTTGCAACGATACTGATGATACATGGCCCCGCGAGAAACTGCTCGCAGAATTGAGCGACGCCAAGGCGATGATGGCGTTCATGCCGGACATGATCGACGCGTCTGTACTCGCGCACGCTCCCGATCTTCAACTTGTGGCATGTGCGCTGAAAGGCTTCGATAACTTCGACATCGAAGCCTGCACGCAGCGTGGAGTCCACGTCACGATAGTGTCCGATCTTCTCACTGACCCGACAGCCGAACTTACAATCGGTCTGATGATTGCTCTTGGGCGGCACATTCTGCCAGGCGACAAGAGCGTCAGGAGGGATTACAAAGGTTGGCGCCCTCGGTTTTACGGCCTTGGGCTGCAGGGCACAGCAATCGGCATTTTAGGGATGGGAGCGATCGGAAAAGCTATAGCACAGCGCCTAAGTACCTTCGGCGCCATTGTGTCGTACTGGGATCGTCAATCCCTGGACAAAGCCGATGAGATCAGACTGAACGTAAAGCCTCTTGAATTTGACCAGTTGATCTCGTCGTCTACCTTTCTTGTGTGTGCACTCCCGCTTTCGGCCGAAACGAAGCATCTCCTCGGCGCTGAACAACTCGCCAAAATGCCCAAAGGAGCACTTCTTATTAATCCTGCACGCGGAAGCGTGGTTGATGAAGAGGCTGTTGTCGCTGCATTGCAGGCGGGGCGCTTGGGAGGCTACGCCGCTGATGTTTATGAGATGGAGGACTGGGCCAGACCCGACCGGCCTGACAAGGTCCACGGGGGTCTCCTCAATCGCGAACATGATTCGATCTTGACACCCCACATAGGCTCAGCAGTGGCGAAGTCGCGTTTGGCTATCGAGCACGAGGCTGCTGACAACATTATAGATTTTGTCCAAGGCCGAAGACCTCGTGCGGCAATTAACGAGGTTCAACTAATTCCTTGATTAGAGAAAGTAATGTTTAGCCTTTCGCATGTCGCAGCATTCATAGAGGTAATCGAAACTGGCAGCTTTCACGAGGCGTCGCGACGGCTTCAGATATCCCAACCGACTGTCTCACATAATGTGAAACGATTGGAGGATATACTAGGGGTGCGGCTGGTCGAGAGGAGGAAGGACAAGTGTGTGCCGACTCGGCAAGGGCTCGTATTCTTGCCATTCGCACGCAGCCTTTTGACCGTCACGAAGAGATCTCTGGACCGCCTGCACAGCGGCCGGATTACGTTGGGTGCCAGTACTAACATCGGTACCTATATTTTGCCAGTCCACTTGAAGCGTTTACAGGATGCTCAAGGCCGGCCACCTGAGGTGGCCGTTGCCTCAAATCCTGAAATCATCGAAAAGCTCTTGAGGAAGGAGATTGATCTAGCCTTTACCGAATGGTGGGACGATCGAAAAGGATATCAAGCCCGCCTTTGGCGGAAGGAAAAGCTGGTAATAATCGTATCCCCACAGCATAATTGGAGGACGCGAAAAACAATTGAAGCGGCAGAGTTATTTCAAGAGTCCCTCATTGGCGGAGAACGTGGAACCGGTACCGGATCCGTGCTCCGCGAGGCCTTCGGCCAAGCGGCAGAGCAATTCCCAATCTCATTCAATGTCGGGAGCACTGAGGCTGTGAAGCATGCAGTTCGAGCTGGTCTCGGCATTTCGATCGTGATGAGGAGCACTGTCCTCGATGAGCTCGCGTCGGGTAGGCTTTATGAGGTTTCTGTTGAGAATGTGGTTCTCGAAAAGTCTGTGTGGGCTGTACATCCCGTACATATGGAGGATGGTTCACCGGAAGCAATCGCGCTTAAGGTTATACTCGATGCGAGCGCCCCTCTGGGTGACCTAGAGCACGTCCACATTACTCGGGGTCATATCCGCAAGATTTGAAGTAGTTGGCGCATTCCTGCGGCTCGAACATGGTAACGGCCTGGCCGACCGCATCCTTTGGTATCGCCGCCTCAATTCCCGGAGTATCCCATACAAGGGGGACAAGATCGGGGACCGCCCGATTTTCGATGCGTAAGGTTCCCTGCTCCATGTCGCGAATATTCGGCCGTCAGACACATAGTTGGTTTCCATGGATCGTTTGTCATAAACGAGGGTTTTTGAGCATGCCATAGCGCATGCCGTCACGCCCCTTGAATGGCGCGATGGAATCTTCTCAAAACTGTTATAGAAACGGTTGTCGCAAAATGCTATGTGTCCAACGACTTTCAAGAACATTTGGATGGCTATGCGGGTCGGGTACGCCAGGGTCAGCACGATCGATCAAAATCCGGAGCTTCAGCTTGAGGCGCTGAGACGCGCCGGTTGCGAGAAGGTGTTTACCGAGCGCGGGTCAGGCGCTCGCGATGACCGCCCGGAATTGGGCCGAATTCTCTCCGACGTGCTTCGCACTGGTGACACGCTCGTTGTCTGGAAACTCGATCGGTTGGCGCGATCGCTAAAGAAGCTCATCGCGACGGCGGAAGAGTTGGAGCGCGCGAAGATCGGGCTCGTGTCCTTGACCGAGAGCATTGATACGACGACGCCGGGCGGCATGCTGACCTTCCATGTCTTCGGTGCGATCGCCCAGTTCGAACGTGCTCTGATCCGCGAACGCACGACGGCTGGACTGGTCGAGGCGCGGCAACGTGGCCGCAAGGGTGGCCGCCCGCCCGCGATGCGCCCGGGCGATATTGCCGCGGCGCGCGCCCTGATGAAGGAAGGCAGCATACCGGTACGCAATATTGCGCAGCGCATGGGGGTTTCTGTTGCAACCCTCTATCGTCATATCGGCAAGAAGGGTGGCTCTCCCAAAACAGTGGAATCCGAGGACGTCCATGGCTGAGCGGAGAAAGCGGCCGCCCGGAGAGGCTCTTGTCGATCTTCGACGCCGATTGTCGCTGCTTTCTCCCCGTGATCCAGGCCGTACCGAGATTGTTGCTCGTGCCGCCGATGCCTACGGCATCTCGATCTGGACCCTGTATCGGGCGCTGCGGGAGTTGAACCGCCCGAAATCCGTACGGCGCGCCGATCACGGAACCTCCCGGATCGCCCCGCAGCCGGAGATGGAAACCTATGCCGAAATCATCGCGGCCCTGAAGATCAGAACGGCGAACCGGAAGGGGCGGCATATCTCCACGGCGCGCGCCATCAAGCTGCTTGAGGAAGACGGCGTGGTGACGCCCGATGGCCTGGTCCGTGCACCGCCCGGCATCTTGAAACGCGCAACGGTCGATCGGCTGCTGCGTGTTTCCGGCCTGGATTATGCGCGCGTCACCCGCCCGGTGGCTGCCGTCCGATTCCAGGCGCGGCGTTCCAACGAACTCTGGCACTTCGACATGAGCCCGTCCGACCTGAAGCAGGTGGAAGCGCCGCTTTGGGTCGAGGAAGGGCGCGGCCGGCCGACGCTGATGCTGTTCTCCGTGGTCGATGATCGCTCCGGCGCGAGCTATCAGGAATACCGCTCCGTCTACGGCGAGGACGCGGAGTCCGCCTTGCGCTTTCTCTACAATGCCTTCGCCGCCAAGCCTGAACCGGAACTGCCGCTTCAGGGGATTCCAACGACCATCCATATGGATAACGGGCCGGTGAGCCGCTCGCGCGTTTTCCAGTCCGTCATGGGTAGCCTTGGTGTCCGGGTTCTCACGCATATGCCCCCGTCGGACAGCGAGCGGCGCACGCCGGCGCGAGCGAAAGGCAAGGTCGAGCGGCCGTTTCGCACGATCAAGGAAGTGCACGAGACCCTCTATCATTTCCACAAGCCGAAGGACGAAGAGGAAGCCAACCTTTGGCTCAGGCGCGCCTTGGTCACCTACAATAACGGCGACCATCGCACAGAGTCTCATGCACGCATCGAGGATTGGCTGCGGCATCTTCCTCCTGACGGGGTGCGGGCGATGTGCTCCTGGGAGCGGTTCTGCGCCTTTGCGCGCGAACCGGAACGACGGACGGTTGCTGGAGACGCGACCGTATCGGTCGAAGGCGCATCCTATGAGGTCGAGCCCGAACTTGCCGGCGAAACGGTGACCTTGCTCTGGGGCCTGTTCGATCAGGAACTGTTCGTCGAGCATGAGGGCAAGCGCTTCGGTCCATTCCAACCTTCGCGCGGGGCGGTTCCCCTCTTTCGCTATCGCAAATACCAGAAGAGCAAGCTCGAAGAGCGGCTCGACAAGGTGGTGCGCCTGGCAGACCAACTTGGGCTCCCCCGCGCCGCGGTCACCGGCGGGGATCGTCCATTGCCTTCGCTGCCCCCGACCACGGCTGGGCTGAGTGTACGGCGGACACCGTTTCCGGAACCCGCAATAGAGACCGCTTATCCAAATGGCCTCGCAGCCCGTGGGGCCATCGCCGACCAGCTCGGCCGGCCGATCGGCGCGATGAATGCCGGTGACCGCGCCTTCATCAATGAACTGCCATCGAGCACGATGTTGGCGTCGATGGTTTCCGGCACGAGACAACCAGCCAGAAGCACTGCAACCGCAACCGTCGCGGCGGCATTGCGGGCGAGCGAAAACAGCTCAGCCATCAGCGATAGGCTCCCGGGAAAATGATGTCCTGCTCGACAATGATGTTGAACCCATAGCCCGGGCGGATGGTGAGGGTCGGCTGGACATTGAGATTGCGGGAGATGGTTTGGTCCGCGACCCGGCCGAAGCTTTCCGCGAAATTCCGCCGCGCTGCATCCGAGGCGGTATCCTGCGTCGCAAGCGTCGAGCTTTCCGGCACGGCCATGTCGATGCCGGTACCGATCAAGGCGATGAGAATCGCCGAGCCGAAGGTCTGCAGGTATTTGTTGTCGACCTGGTCGCGGAAGCCGCCATAGCCTTGCGCGTCGACGCCGGCCATGCCGCCGATCTGCAGTGTCGATCCATTCGGGAAAATGAGATCGGTCCAGATCACCAGCACGCGACTTTGCCCGAACGAGACGTTGGAATCGTATCGGCCGAAGAGTTTGGCCCCTTGCGGCACCAACAGCCGGTGGCCGGTGGCACTGTCGTAGACGTTCTGGCTGACCTGAGCGGTGATGCGGCCAGGAAGGTCGGAGTTGATGCCGGTCACAAGCGTTGCCGGGATTACCGAACCGCGTTTGAGCTCAAAGGGCGACTGCTGCGGCACGACGCGGTTCGGCAGATAGCCGAGATCGGCGATGTTCTGATTGAAGAAGTCGGTCTTGCCGGCCTGGTTGTTCGGATCGGCTTGTTGCCCGGCGCCGCCGGCGCGCAGCGCGGCCGCATAGAGATCGGCCATGCCGGCGCGATCGCCAAGCGCCCCCTGCCCTGTCGTCGCCTGTGGCGTTTCCGCTTGTGCCGCTTGCCCAACGTTGCCGATATTGACCGCGATCGGGCTGTCATAGGCGGCATCGTCGGCCTGGAGCCGGGCCATACGCTGCTGATGCAGCAAGCGAAACATCTGCTCGTCCTGTTCCCTTTGCAGCCGCACGCGCCAGTCGACCTCGCTTTCAACCGGCGTTGCCTGTTGCTGTTGCGGTGTTGTCGGCTGGCGCTGGAAAGGATTGGTGGACTGCGGCTCTTGTTCCGTTTCCTCGACGGGCTGCACCACCTGAATCTGCTGCGCGGGGCGCGGCTCCTCGATCACGCCATCCGAAACGCCGCGCTTGAGCTGGTCAGCGAAATCGGTTGCCGGTGCGCCGGTCGAAGTATCGATCGCGCCGCCGCTCCGGTTGAGCCCTCGGATTGACAACCCCCAAATGATAACGCCGAAGAAAAGGACGACCAGGCCGATGAAGAGAAAGACCGGCAGCTTGTTCAGGCGCCGGATCCTGGGCTTCTCGTCGCCGCCTTCGGCGCCGGGGGAAAGATCGAGCGAACTCATGGGCCCTCCCCTCAGCTCACACGCTGCATCACGGAAAGCGGGCTTGTCGGCGTGGCGCCGGTCGCCGACATCGCATAGGTGCGGGTCAATTCGACCGAGGGTGTCGAAATCCGGGTCATGACCGCGCCCTCGAACGTGTCGAGGACATAGGCTAGCGGGATCATATTGTCGCCGGGAGCCTCCTGGTTCGAGGCGACGGCATAGCCCCAGCCGCGCAGCGACTCTTCGAGCGCCAGGCCGAAGGCGGAATCGTCGGGTTTGATGACGATCGTGCCGGTGCCCGGGCCGACATGCTCGGCGAGCTTGGCGACCATGTCGCCGGCGACGGCCGAGGCTGCGACCGGCGAGAGATTGGCGGCATCGGCACTCACGGTCGGCGTGAAGTATCCCCCGCCCGTGGTGGTGCATGCGCTCGTTGCACCTGTGAGAAGAACGAGTGCCAGAACATGGGAAAGTCGGTGGATGGCGCGCATGGTCAGCCCTTCCTCGAAATGGTGATCTTCTGCTGGCGGGAGCCGACGCCGGAAAGGAGCACGGCGCGATCGAACACATAGTCGACGATCATCATCGTGCCGTTGAGCCGGTAGTTGACGATGCGGTTTTCGCCGCCCGATACGACGAACAGCACCGGTGCATCGCCGCTCATCATCTGGCCGGGGAACTGGATGTAGGTTTTGACGCCATCGGTGTAGACGCGGGTCGGGCGCCAACGGGCTTGCCCGCTGATAGCGAAATTGAAGCTCAGGTTTTCGGCCGGGATGCCGGCGCCGGGAATGATGCTCGCCTCGACGCGCGCGTTGAGGGCATCGAACTTGGCCTGCACGTCTTCGGGATACTCGAAGGCAACGCGGGCCATGTAGTCGCGATGATGTGACCTGAGCCGGATGTGGTAGGTGCGCCGCGATGTCGTCACCACCATGGAGGTCTCGAGCCCGGGCTCCGAAGGCTTGACGATCAGGTGGATTTTCTGGCCTTCGGCCGAGCCCGAGGTTGCCGGCTCGACCTTCCAGCGAACCGTGTCGCCCACCAGCACGTCACGCACGGCTTCACCGGCCTGCAGTTCGATTTCGCAAAGCTGGAGAGGCGAGCAAACGACGGAGGGCTGCGTTTGGCCGTAGAGGTAAATGACCTTGCCGTCCGGCCCGCGCGTCATTACCGCGGCCGTGCCCTGCCACTGAGTGGAAAGGCCGGTCCCCCGCGCTTCGTTGCTGCTGAGGCCCTGCTGATCGGCCGCAACGGCGACATTGAGGGCGAACGTACCCAGCAACAGGGTTGCCGCACACACGCCCGCGTGCATTTTCTTGAGGTTGAACATTACTCTGACTCCGCGAGCGTTTCTCAAAGCTGGGCCGTCCAATCGAAATCCTTGAGGTAGAGGCCGATCGGGTTCAGACGAATGACCGCCTCGTCCTGGGGCGGCGAAAGGGTGACGGTGGCGATGCCGCGAAAGCGGCGGGTGCGCAGTTCCTTGCCCGCGCGGTCGCGCTCGATCTCGCTCCAGTCGACCTGGTAGCTCTGGTTCGAGAGGGCGACGACGTTGTTGACCTCGATCGAGACCGTCATGGTGCGCGCGCGATCGAAGGGTGAGTTGTTGCGGAACCAGTTGTTGACCTTCTCGGTCGCCGGGTCCTGCTGTTTCAGCATCGCGTAGGTGCGATCGATATAGCCCTTCTGGACAGTGGCATCCGGAGTGATCGACCGGAAGTTCGACACCCATGCGCCGAGCATCGAGCGCACAACGCGCTCGTCGGCATATTCGATCTGCGCGGGGAAGCCGGCCAGGACAGCCGCCCCGAGCTTGTCTACCTCGACCACATAAGGAACAAGCTTGACTTGTGTGGACTGATAGAGGGCATAGCCGAACCCGATCACCGCCATGCTCATCGAAAGCAGGCCGACGGTGCGCCAGGCCGAGGCCGCGCGCATATAGCTGCCGTAGCGCTCGTTCCACTCATAGCGGGCGGCCAGATACGGATTGTCGGGGTATTTGCGCTTCGCCATCTAGCCTCGCCTGATCGATACGGCCGGCCGACCTCACGAGTCGGCGTCCATCTTTTTGTTTGAACTTCTCGAACTGGTGCCCGGATTGTTGCCTTGCCGCAGCTTTTCGTTGGCGAGGCCGAGGGTCGAACCCATCCTGGCGCCGGGGATCCCCATCAGCTTGTCGGTCGCCGCAGAGCCGACCGCGCCACCCGCGGCTCTCAACCCGGCCATTGCAGCCGCGCCACGCGATGCGCCGGCTTGCGATGCCGCCGAGGCGGCAGCCATCCCACCTTTGACGACGCCGGCGCCGCCGGCCGCCATGCCAGCACCGACCGCCGCGAAGCCGGTAATCTGGCCACCGCTGCGGATGGCTTCCATGCCATTGCCGACGGAAACGCCTTGGACGACGCCCTGAATGATGTTCGGCACGTACATGGAGATCATGAAGACGACGACCGAAATGCCCGCGATCGTCAGGGTAGTGAGGAATTGATCGTCGGAAGCCGTATCGTTCGAAAGGCCGATCAGCACCTCGGAGCCGATGCGCGCGATCATCACGAGGCCCATCAGCTTCATGCCGACTGAGAAGGCATAGACGAGGTACCGGACCGCGAAATCCTTGGTAAAGGACGAGCCGCCAAGGCCAAGCATGATCATGCCGGCGAGCAGACCGACGTACATTTCGACCAGCACGGCCACGAAGATCGCCGCTACGAGGGCAAAGCAGATGACAACGACGATCATCGCGAAGACCGAGGCCATGGCGAGGGCATTGTCCTCCCAAAGACCGAACCGGGCGTTTTCTGAAAGTTCGGATGCCACTTTGACGCCGGCATTGAAGACGTCGGCCGGCGAAGCCGAACCACCATCCGCGCCGAGCTGAAACAGGCTATCGACAACCGACTTGGCCAAGTCCGGACCCTGCTGCAGAACAAAGAGGAAGAAGCCGATGAAGAGGATTCTCCGCACAAGCTCTGCAAACCATGTGTCGAGCGACGGAGCCTGGATCGCGAGCCAGATCGCCGCGATACCCACTTCTATGCCGGCCAGTATCCAGAACAGCGAGGTTGCCGCATTGATGACGGTGTCCTGCCAGCCCTGCGATGCGCTGGCGACCTGGTTTTCGAGATCGGTCAGGATCGAACCGTCCTGCGCAAAGGCCGGATCGACCATGGCAAGCGCGGCGATCACCAGTCCAGCCAATCTCAAAAGCATCGAAGCGCGCATGACTCAGGCCTTCAGTTGTCGCCCCAGCGGGGGGCCATCTGTTGGCCTCCCGACGTGGGGTAGTCGTCGGGATTGGCGTTGAAAAAGTCCTTTGCCCGCTCGGCGGCTTCCTCGCGTGCCGCCGCTTCTTGCTCGGCAAGTTCGACCTGGCGCTGGAGGAGCGCCTTCGTTTCTGGATCGGTGTTCGTGATGAACACATAGGACGCCGCGCCGCCTGCAAGGGCGGCAACGATCGCGATCACGACGACGATGGGGAGTTTGAGCGTTGCCATGGGTCACCACCGAGGCTGCATTTGTTGGCCGCCGGAGGTGGACGGAGCCGTAGAGCCGAAAAATGCGTCGCGGCGAGCCTGAGCGAGATCCTTTTCAGCCTGCTCCGACTGATACCAGGTGCCCATCATCGTCATCTGCTGAGAAACGAGGCCGCGAAGCTTCTGCATCTGCTCGACCTGTTGGGTCGCGATCTGATGCCCGACCTGCAAGGCCTTCATCTGGCCATCAGCCGACTCCGATTGGGAGCGTAGTTGCGCCATGGTGGATTCTTCGGTTGAGAACAGATCGGCCGTGAGGCCAGCCGCCGCCAGCGTTCCACCGATGGTGTCACGGTTGGTGTCCGACCAGGACTGATAGCTCGACGAGAAATCCTGCCCGTTCGGAAGACCGTTCTTGAAATCGGCATAGCTCTGAAAACGCTGCTTGAGCACATCGTCGAGGTTGCCCATCGAGAAGGCCATGCCCTGCCCCTGCTGCACAATGCCTTGCAGGCTGGCGAGGTCTTGTTGCGCCTGCCCCCACACGTGATCCGGAAGCTGCATAGTGTTCTGCAGCATGTTCTCGTAGATGCGGATCTGGTTGGCGATCTGCTCCACCTGGTTGGAGATCTGCGTCACCTGATTTGCGATCTGCTCGGCATTCTGCCCGCCGAGCGCGATCAGTTCCCCATTGTTGAGGATCTGCGTGAACTCGGTCGCGCCGGTGAGCGCTCCGCTGGCTTGGGCCGGCGCCGCAAGGCTGACAGCGATCAGGACGCTTGCGAGCGAACTACGCAAGAAGAGCTTCGGCATTTTCGATACCTCTTTGCTTGAGCCAGTGGACGGGCCATTCGTCGCCGTGGTGGACGCGCAGCTCATCGATGCGCTTGATGTCGTCCTTTCCGGACGCGCCGATGAAAGACAGGGTCATCGGCCCGAGGGCCATGTCGAACAATCGTCGGCCGTCAGGCGAGGCGACGTAATATTCGCGCTTGGGCAGAGCGGTGGCGACGATCTCGATTTGCCGCTCGTTGAAGCCGATGCGCTCATAGAACTCGCGCGTGCCGCTTTCGCGCGCCGCGCCATTAGGCAGGCAAATCTTGGTCGGGCAGCTTTCCTTGAGCGCGTCGATGATGCCGGACTTTTCCGCGTCAGAAATCGACTGCGTTGCCAAGACGACGGCGCAATTGGCCTTGCGCAGCACCTTCAGCCATTCGCGGATCTTCTCGCGGAAGGCTGGATGGCCGAGCATCAGCCAGGCTTCGTCGAGGATGATGAGGCTGGGAGCGCCGGTCAGGCGCTTTTCGATGCGACGGAACAGGTAGAGCAGGACCGGCACGAGATTGCGGTCGCCGAGGTTCATCAATTCCTCGACCTCGAATGTCTGGAAATCCGAGAGGGTCAGGCCATCCTCCTCGGCATCGAGCAGATGCCCCATGGGACCGTCGACGGTGTAGTGGCGCAGTGCGTCCTTGATCTCCCGCATCTGCACGCCCGACACGAAATCGGAGAGCGACCGGCGGGACGATGCGGCCATGAGCTCGATTTGCTTGGCGATCGCATTGCGATGGTCGGGCGTCACCTTCACACCCTGCAGTTCGACAAGGGTTTCCAGCCATCCGGCCGCCCAGGCCTTGTCGCCATCATCCTCAAGTTGGGAAAGCGGGCAGAAGGTCAGCGCCTCCCCTGCCCCGACATCGTAATGATCGCCGCCAACAGCCACCGTCAGCGGGTACATCGACTTGCCCTTGTCGAAAGCAAAGAGCTGCGCGCGGCCGTAACGGCGGAACTGTGCCGCGATCAGGGCCAGAAGCGTCGACTTGCCCGATCCGGTGGGACCGAAGATCAGGGTATGGCCCACGTCGCCCGAATGGAGGTTCAGACGGAACGGCGATGATCCGCTTGCGACCTGCATCAGCGGCGGTGAGCCATCGGGATAGAACGGGCACGGTGCAACCGGCGAGCCCGACCAGACCGAGTTGAGCGGCACCAGATCGGCAAGGTTGCGGGTATTGATCAGCGGTTCGCGGATGTTGGCGTACCAGCTGCCGGGCAAGCTCCCAAGGAAAGCCTCGGTGGCGTTCAGCGTTTCAATGCGCGCGGCAAAGCCTTCGGCCTGGATCAGCCGGCGCACGCCTTCGGTCTTTTCGCGAAGACGCGCCTCGTTGTCATCGAACATGACGATGACCGGCGTATAGTAGCCATAGGCGACAAGCTGTGAATTGGTCTCGGCAATGGCGTCCTCGGTCTCCGCCACCATCAGCGCAGCGTCCTGGTCGATCGCGCCCGAATTGGTCTGGAATAGCTGGTCCATGAACGGCCGCACCTTTTGCAGCCACTTTTTGCGCGTGCGCTCGAGCCTTTGGCGGGCCTCGATCGGATCGAGAAAAACGAAGCGGCTCGACCAGCGATAGGTGAGCGGCATCAGATCCAGAGAGTTGAGAATGCCTGGCCAGCTCTCGGCCGGAAAACCGTCGATTGCCACGACCGCCAGATAGCGGTTGTCGACCAGCGGCGAGAGACCGTGGTGGAATTCGGCCGTGACGACGAAATCGAGATACATCGGAATGTCGGGCAGGCGGACCGGATGGTTTTCGCCGACAATGCAGAAGCGGGCGAACTGCAGCAGATCGTCATATTTGGCGATACGGGTTCCGCCGCGTTCCTCGGTCTCCTGTGTGACCATGCGCCGGATCGAGACGACGTTTGCCATATACTGCTCGAATTCGCGGATCGAACGCCGGAAGTGATCGAGCGCGCGATCGGCAAAGGTTGTCGCGCGGGACTCATCGTCGGAATAGACATATTTGACGAGGCCGGACTTGCGTTTCTCCGGTTCGCGATAGGTCAGGATGATGGCATGCTGGCTCTCATAGTGCCCGTCCGCCGCCTCGAAACGCTTGCGCCGCTCCTCATCGATCAGCGCGCTCACCTTGTCGGGGAAGTGGCAGTTTTCCCGTGTCGGATAGGCCGTCGCCGGCACGCGCACGGCCTCGACCTGGATCATCCAGCCCGATCCGAGGCGGGCGAGAATGGCATTGATCTGGCGGCTGACCTCGTTGCGCTCGAAATCGGTCGAGCTTTCGCTATCCGGACCGGCGAAATACCAGCCGGCCATCAGGCTCCCGTCCTTGAGCAAGAGCGTACCGTTATCGACCAGGGCCGCATAGGGCAGCAGGTCGGAGAAGGACGGGCCGGAATGACGAAATCGCTTGAGCGCAACCATGAGTCAGAACGTCCGCCAGGGAGTGGAGGTCGGCCGGTAGTAGGGCCGGTATTTGATGTGGCGTAGGTAGACGCGGCGCATCAGCGGATCGGCTTTCGCCATCATGCGTAAGAGCCCGACAACCACGATCCAGATAACCGTGCCGAGCAGCGCCGATATGGTCGTCAAAACGACGAAGACGAGAATGATCGCGGCGAGCCCGGTCAGAAGCACGAGCTCACGGTCAGCCCCAAAGAGAAGCGTCGGACGCGAAAGGGCGCGGTGTATCCGCGCCGTCGCCAGCCGGCTTTCCCTTTCAGCCATGCGGGGCAACCACCGACGCTTGTTCGTGCGCCTCGAGCGGCACGCCGATGGATGAGCCGCTGGACCCGAAGAGACCGACGATCTGCGTTGCGCCGAGCAGGATGCCGGCGACGAGCACGATGTAGCAAAGCCGCCGGGCGAAATCGTTCAGCTCGCCGCCGAAGATCAACATGCCGCCGGCAATGGCGACCGCCGCGAGCGCGATGGCGCCAGCAACCGGGCCGGTGATGGATTCCTGAATTTGCTCCAGTGGCCCTTCCCAAGGCAGGCCCCCTCCCCCGCTGGCGAGCGCCGGTTCGATCATAACGAGGGATGCGGCCGCGAGGCCGAGGAGAAGTGTGAGAGCCTTCTTAGACGACATGAAGATTTCTTCCCTGGATGGATTCCGATTTCGACGCGCCGACCGGCATGGTGAGGTATCGCCCGTCGCGAAAACCTTCGACCCTCAGGATCTCGCGAACGGTTCGCCCGCCAGGAGCGCGTTCGATCGAGACGATCAGGTCGACCGCCTCTCCGATGACTTCCGGCATCGGCTGGGAGCTGAGTTCGGCAACGAGCTGTTCAAGGCGGGTAAGAGCGGCGGCGGCCGAGTTCGAGTGAACCGTCGCGATGCCTCCCGGATGGCCGGTGTTCCACGCCTTCAAGAGAGTGAGCGCAGCGCCGTCGCGGACCTCGCCCACGATAATGCGGTCCGGACGCAGCCGCATTGTCGACTTCAATAGACGGCCCATATCGACGGTGTCTGTGGTGTGCAGGATCACATGGTTTTCCGCCGCGCACTGGATCTCGGCAGTGTCTTCCAGGATCACCAGCCGATGTTCTGGCGTCGTCTCGACCAGCTCCGCCAGGATTGCATTGGTGAGCGTGGTCTTGCCTGTTCCAGTGCCTCCCGACACCACGATGTTGAGGCGGTTGACGATCGAATCGCGAATCACATCAACCTGCTCGGGCGTCATGATGCCATCGGCGACATACTGATCGAGTCGGATCAGCATCGAGGCGCGCTTTCGGATCGTGAACATCGGCGCGGGCGAGGCCGGTGGCAAAATCCCCTCAAAGCGATGTCCGCCAAGGGGCAATTCGCCGGAAATAATTGGTCGATCCTGGTCGACTTCGGTCTTGAGGGCGTGGGCGACCTTGCCGATGACGGTCTCGGCGTCATGGGGGGCCATCCGCCCCGCCGACGCTATCCCCTGCCCTACCCGCTCGATGAATAGATTGCCGTCGGGGTTGAGCATGACCTCCACAACGTCCGCGTCATGCAGCGCTGTCGTAACCGCGGCGCCAAGTGCGTCCTGCAGACCGAGGATCAGCCGTCGTTTCGACTCGCTCATAGACCGCCCCCTTCCTGGCTGCTGGTTAGGCCGCGGCTTCAACAGCGGTCGGGAAGAGGGGGACGTAGCTCGACGGCCGCACCAACTCGAGACTGAATTCGTCGGCAGGTAAGAGACCCGCGACAGCAATGGTATTGCCAACAGGATGTGGAGATCCTAGCCGCTCCAGCGGCCATTTCGCCCGGTTGAGAATGCGCTCGAACCGAACGTCGGTAACAGTGACGATCCGGTCGAACCCATTGGCCATCGACCATTCGATGATGCCAGCAAATAGAGTGTGCGTGGCGTCGCGCAGGCCGCTCGCGGAAACGATGTCGCTGCGTTCGGTGTCGATGCAAAAGCGCGAGCTCTCGACAACGCGGCCCGATTGGGGCACGCGAGACGCGCTAGCCAAGAACGGAAATGTCTGGCCGAGCATCGTTGGTCCGGTGGACGGCAGCAGCCGAGCGCAACCGACCACCTGGCCATCGTTGCCGACGAGCACAAGATAGGTCGGATCGAGTCGGTCGTACTCGTCCTTTTCCTGGTTGTGCTCGACGTGGACGTCCCAATCCAGCCTGTGCTTGAAGACCCTTGCGCGCAGCTCGTGCATGCGCTCGAGCAGACGTTGCTCAGTTCTTGAGGCACTCGTACGGCAGATGGCGACGACGCGCATGACCAAATCCTCAACCCGTTGAATTGCGGTCTCTTGAATCCGGTACGGCTGCGCACCGCCAGCTGTGAAAAGTCACAGGGGATGGAGAGTCGTCGCTGTGATAGACAGTTGAGATTCCGAGGCGCCGCTGCCGCACTTATGGCTGAATTGCCATGCAACTCGGAATTGAAACCACTCGACTTGAGGACGAAAACACCCGGAGAGGACACTTGCCGAGCAGAGCCTTCGACGAACTGCGAGACTCACTAGAAACAGCCCGAGGCATAGCCCCGGTCAAAGCCGCGGTGAAGGAATTCGCCGGCGAATTGGGATTTGACTGGTTCGCCTATCTCTCGGTTTGTGGGCCGGAGATCGACACGTTTTCGACGTACCCGCGCGCATGGCAAGGCCACTATATCAACAAGAAATACGCGACGATCGATCCCGTCGTGCAGGAAGCCCGCCGTTCTGAGCGCTGCTTTGCGTGGTCCGAACGCGACCTTGCACGGGCATTGTCGCCGGACCAGGTGCGCTTCCTTGGAGAAGCCGGGGATCATGGCATCGCATCGGGGATATCTGTGCCGGTGTCGGCCGGATTCGGCAGGACAGTATTGTTCACGCTCGCGTCGTCTAGCCGGTGTGACAATTGCCTGGTGGAATGCCCCTTCCTAGCCGCTTCGATTGCATCGCACGTGGATGTCTATGCGCGGCGCTGGATGCTTGAGGCAATGCCTGCTGTCGCCGTCAAGCTAAGCCCCAGAGAGAGGCTCTGCCTGAGCTGGATGGCAAAAGGCAAGCGCATGTCCGAAATCGCGCAAATCGTCGGGACCAAGGTCCGGACGGTCGAGTATCACCTGCAAAATGCTCGGCGGAAGCTCGATGCCACCAACGTCACCCACGCCGTCGCGCTTGCAGTGCGTCAACAGTTGATTTGATCCCGTTCGCCCGGCGAGAGGGCCTTTCCGCCTCTACTCAGCCGTGTAAGTTGTGCTTTGCCGGCGGTAGGGAGTTGTCCGCGATGGCGCCGACGCCCCCTACCCTGCCCGTCCGGCCGTTTGAGGCTTATTCGGTTCGCGTCCTGATCGGCGGCCGATATCGGCAGGGGCGATCGGCAACTAATATCGGCAATTGTGCTGACTCGTTGCTTCCAATGCCTTACATTGCAATCCGTTGAGGCACGATTGAGATCGGCAAAAAAATGCTTGAAACCCCTGCCCGCATCGAGCCGCTGTTTTTTGACGACGCGGTGCCGACCGTTCTGGCCGATCTTGCGATCGAGCTGCAGAAGGCTGCCGATGAACTCGGCCGAGGTCTACATCCGGAGTCGGCTGACGAATTGGCCGATCTCGTACGAGTCATGAATTCTTACTATTCGAATTTGATAGAAGGCCACAACACACGACCTCGGGATATCGAGAGCGCCCTGGCCGGCGCCGAGATAGATCCCGAACGTCGTCCCCTCGCCCTCGAGGCCAAGGCCCATGTCGAAGTTCAGAGGATGATCGACGGTCTCGGGTTGCGCGGCGAGTTGCCGAGCCCGACTTCGATCGATTTCATAAGGTGGGTTCATCGCGCCTTTTACGATGAGATGCCCGACGAATTCCGGTTCATCTACAAACCTAACGGCACCAAGACCGAGATTGTGCCCGGCGAGTTCCGGTTGTCCGCGGATCATGATGTCGCTGTCGGCCGCCATCAGCCACCGTCGTCTGACAGGGTGGTGACTTTTATGGAGTATTTCCAGAAGCGGTTTGCCATGGCCGAAAAGCAGGCTAGCCTGCGGATCATCGCGATTGCGTCAGCTCATCACCGCCTCAACTACATCCACCCGTTTCCAGACGGCAACGGCCGCGTCAGTCGGTTGATGTCTCACGCCATGGCGCTCAAGGCCGGTATTGGAGGCAACGGCCTGTGGTCGATATCTCGTGGCCTCGCTCGTGGCCTGAAAGATCGTGGCGAATACAAGCGCATGATGGATCACGCCGACAGTCCTAGACAAGGCGATCGTGATGGACGAGGAAATCTTTCGGAATCGGCACTCAAGGATTTCGTCGAATGGTTCCTTACAGTCGCGCTCGACCAGGTGCGGTTCTCGACCGCAATGTTCGACCTCGGACGGCTCGATGCTCGCTACCGCGCCCTAATAAAAGATGTCGTCGACGATAAACGAGCACCTGATCTGGTGGCGGCCGTGTTGCGGCACGGCAGGTTGCCCCGTGGCGAGGCCAATTTCGTGCTGAAAACATCCGAGCGCACGGCACGGAGCACGCTGTCGGATCTCGTCGAGCGCGGTTTTCTGAAATCTGAAACTCCGAAGGCACCGGTACGTATTGCCTTCCCCCTCGATTTCAGGGAACGGCTGTTTCCGAATCTCTTCACCGATGTCGAACCCAATGTCCCGGAACCGCCCTCACTGTCTTTCAGATGAGTGGAATTTCAGGGGTGACAACCGGAACGACTCCGGCCGTCCCCGCTCAGAGTGTAGAACACTGCCTTCGGTCAGCCGAATATCGACAATGCCGGTCCTATGCTGCTGTGCAAGCCCGTTGTAGCCGCGGCAACAATTGCCGTGATTATAGGCCCCTGGACTGGAATGTGACCTTGGCAGTGACGGGCGTGTAGCCCCGTCGGACCTTACGGGCGAGCCAGGCCTCGAGCGCTTCGCCGGCTTCAGCGGCCGACGCATAGAGGTCAAGGCGTTGTCGGCCGAGCGAGCCGATCCGCCCCCACGCGCGCATAAGCGCCGCATCACCGTACAGTGACGGTTCTATCGCGAGTACATAAAACCGCGCAACGTTGCGAGCGCAATCGCGGCGCTGAAGGACAACTTGGAGCTTCGGCTCGACCATGTCTGATTGTCACCGACTCCGGTACCCACGTCCAATTCATTGGCTGAATCGTTTGGGCGTGAGGGATTCACGTCGATGATAATTGCCTCTCTGCCGGGAAAGACGATCAACCGGAGGGAACTCTGGTTCTAGTCACTTCCGTTTCCCGTCGGCCCATGGACTTGTGGCAGCCTGACAAATACGCTTTGGGCAATTTGAGCCACCACGCTGGGCGCTGCATAGCCGGCTAAGAGCCATCTGTTCATGCGTGAAGGTGAGTCGCCCCAAAGGAGCGGTAGTCACGCCCACTCACTCGATTTGACGCCATCCACCACTGTGAAACTTCTCAGGGTGCTGCATGGACCGAGCCGGCGGCATGTGGCATTGAAGGTTCTCGCGGAACGACCAACCGCGGAGCAACTAAGCGATTGAAAAATCGATGGAAAATGTACGCGCCGACGCCGGGATTCCGGACTGTGAGGCTCCGCTGAGTGATCTTGTTGGCGTGGACCTGAGCATGGCGTTAAGGTTTCGTTAACCTAAAATCCCTTGCCAGAGAACGGGAATCGCTCATACTGGCGCCAGATTGGCCGAAAGGTCGAATATGGCGCTATTTTCTCGTTCGGGGGACAAAGCGGAGATGGCATTTCTCCCAAGTTTTGAGTTTGACGACAAGATCCTTGCCCAAGGGGCCGAGATTTCGCGCAAGCTCGACCAATTGCGCGTCGAGAAGTTTCCGACCGAGGGGCAGAAGACCCTTCGGCGGTTCTCGATGGCCGAGGTCGCCCACTATCTTGGTATCAGTCCGAACAATCTGAAGCGCCTCCATCTTGAAAAGAAAGGTCCTGAGCCTTTCGTCGGTGCCGGCGGACGGCGCTTTTACGCGGCCGAGCAGATGACCGAGCTTCGGGACTATCTCGACAAGCACGGGCGATCGGATTCCAAGAAGTATGTGCCCTACCGCAAACCTGGCGAGAAGCTGCAGGTCATTGCGGTCGTCAACTTCAAGGGTGGATCGGGAAAGACCACCACCACGGCACACCTCGCGCAGCATTTGGCGCTCACCGGTCACCGGGTCCTGACGGTGGATCTCGATCCGCAGGCTTCGCTTTCAGCCCTCCATGGCTTCCAGCCGGAGCTCGACAAGAACCCCTCGCTCTACGACGCGATCCGGTACGACAACCCTGCCTCGACCGAAGATGTCATCCGCAAGACGAACTTTCCCTTGCTCGATATCATCCCGGCGAACCTGGAGCTGCAGGAATATGAGTACGAGACTCCGCTTGCCATGCAGTCTCCGTCTCAGGAAGGAAAGCGGTTCTTCACGAGGGTCGCCCGGGCGTTGGATTCGGTCAGCGAGCGCTACGACGTCGTGGTCGTCGATTGCCCTCCGCAGCTTGGCTATCTGACGCTGTCGGCACTGTCGGCCGCCACCTCGGTTCTGATCACCGTCCACCCGCAGATGCTGGACCTGATGTCCATGAGTCAGTTTCTGCTGATGCTGGGCAATATCATGAAGTCCATCAAGAATGCTGGCGCGAAGGTCCAGCTGGACTGGCTGCGCTATCTCATCACCCGATACGAGCCCACGGACATTCCCCAGGCGCAGATGGTCGGCTTCATGCAGTCGATGCTTGCCGAGGAAATCCTGAAAAGCCCAATGCTCAAATCCACGGCGATTTCTGACGCCGGCCTCACCAAGCAGACGCTCTATGAGGTCGAGCGATCGAACTTCAATCGCGATACCTATGATCGGGCGATCGACAGCATGGATGCCGTGAACTTCGAGATTCAGGGACTGATCCACCAGGCATGGGGGCGGTTGTGATGTTGACTGCCGTCAAAACCGCCAAAAAACCCCACGGTTTCAAGCGCATAAGCCGCATAAGGGGGTGCTAGTCAAATGGCGCGAAAAAATCCCTTTGCCAGCATTATGGACAACGGCGACGCTCCCGCCGAGCGCCCAGTTGCACGAGACTACACCTTCAAGGGGGCATCACGCTCGCTCATAAGCTCGATCGACGAAATGGCGGCCCAGGCAGGCAAGCTGCTCGAGGGTGAGACGATAATCGAGGTTGACCCCGACCTGGTGGACCAATCTTTCGCCAACGACCGGCTCAACGTCGATCAGGAAGATTACGAGGCCGACTACGCTCAGGTGATGGAGTCGATCCGCAGTTCCGGCCAGAACTCCCCGGCGCTCCTTCGCCCTCACCCGCAGCGGCCCGGCCGCTACATGCTGGTCTTCGGTCGCCTCCGCTGGCGCGCCGCAAAAGAGCTTGGTCTCAAGCTTCGCGCTGTCATCAAGGATATCTCCGAGCGCGATCATGTGATCGCCCAGGGACAGGAAAACAACGCGCGAGCGAACACGTCCTTCATCGAGAAAGCACTGTTTGCCGCCGACATCGTTCAGCGGAAATTCGACGAGGACAACGCCACAGCCCTCGCCGCAATCGGTGTCGATCGGCCGACGCTTTCAAAGATGCTCTCTGTCGCCTCGATGCCCAAGGATCTACTCGCAGCGATCGGCCGCGCGAAGGCTGTCGGTCGTGATCGCTGGTATGAGCTCAAGCTCCTCCTCGACAAGCCGGGCAATGTCGACACTGCCTTGGCTCTGGCATCGAGTTCCGATTTTCATGGGATGCCAAGCGAAGCGCGGTTCGATGCGGTCGTCGCGAAGCTGAAGGCATCCAAGCCGCGCCGCCGTGCCGCGCAGGCGCCATCCAAACGCAGCTGGGCGCCGTCTGATGGGCGTGTCGCCGCGGAGATGGTGGCCAGTGGCAAGAAATTCACCATCGCCCTCAAGGCGAAGGGGACCGACGCAGCAGCGTTCGGTGACTACCTCTCGGAAAATCTCAGCGAGTTGTATGAGGCTTTCCGTCGGGAAAAACGAGCAACCACGAACGGAGATTGAGCGCAAAAGAAAAAGGCCCCCGAAACGGCAATTCCGGAAGACCTTCTCTTTAAGTTTGGCGACTGAGAGAATCCCACTTCCGCGAATCATAGTCAAGACCATTCAGGTCGGTTTGAGCGCCGATTCGGTGAGCCGGTTTCTTTTGCCTAGCGATAGGTGAAGGACAATGCAGACGCATACCCCAACGACGCCCTTTGGGCGGCGAACGATGTCGCTTGGCATGATGGCAAGCCAGGCCGTGGCGAAGGCAGTCCCGGAAGGGGCGCAGGTCCAGAAATGGAAAGTGTTCCAGACGATCCGGGAAGCGCGCGAGCTGATCGGCGCTACGGACCGCGCACTCGCCATTCTCAACGCCCTGCTCTCCTTTCATCCGGAAACGGAACTCACAGGCGACGGCGAACTGATTGTCTGGCCGTCGAACGAGCAGCTCATGGCCCGTGCAAACGGAATGCCGGCGACGACACTGCGGCGCCATCTGGCCGTCCTGGTCGACTGCGGGCTGATTATCCGTAGAGATAGTCCGAACGGCAAGCGCTTCGCCCGCAAGGGCAGGGGGGGACAAGTCGAACAGGCCTATGGGTTCGACCTGTCCCCGATCGTTGCCCGGGCCGAGGAATTCAAGGAGCTGGCGGACACCGTCCGGGCCGAAAAGAACGCCTTTCGGATCGCCAAGGAGCGTCTCACGCTCCTGCGCCGCGATATCGTCAAGCTCATCGAGACCGGCATTGAGGAGAACGTTCCAGGTAATTGGGGCAGGGTCCACCAGACCTATCAGGCCATCGTCGGCCGGTTACCGCGCTCAGCGCCGAGGCAACTCATCGAGGATATCTGCTGCGATCTCCACGGCCTCTACACAGAGATCCTCGAGGTACTGGAATCATTTGTAAAAACACAGAATTCGGACGCCAATGAGTCCCATTCCGGTCGCCACATACAAAATTCAAACCCAGACTCCATATTTGAATCTGAAGAAGGCTCTGGAAAAGAAGAGGAAGCGGGCGGCAGCGCCGCGGAAACCGACAACGTACGGAGCTTGCCGAAGCGGGAATTGCCTTTGGGCATTGTGCTGGATGCCTGCCCGAACCTGCGAGAATTGGCCCAAGGCGGCGAAATCCGTCACTGGCGCGACTTTCTGGCCGCAGCGGAACTGGCGCGGCCGATGCTGGCGATCAGCCCCAGCGCGTGGCGAGACGCCTGCGAGGTCATGGGCGAACAGCATGCGGCGATCACGCTCGCTGCGATCTACCAGCGATCAGACCAGATCAACAGCGCTGGCGGCTATCTACGCAGCCTGACCGACAGGGCAAGGGACGACAAATTCTCGACCTGGCCAATGATCATGGCGCTGCTGCGCGCCAAGCTGGACGCCGACAAATCGGCGGTGAAGGCTGGCCACGAACCGCCAAGCGGCGGCGGGGAAGGGCGGCTTGAGGTCTCGGAAGCCCTTCTGCGGTCGCTGAACAAGCCCAGATCGTGATGACTGTTCGATCTGAATTTCGCGGGTGGCACCTCGGTCAGTCGCTGTCGTCGTCGATCAAACCGTCAAAGGTTTCGAGTAGTGCATCGATGATCGCCTGGCCGAGGGCGTTTGCAGCTTCGCCCATCCGGGCATTGTCTCCGCATCGCGCCGCGGAAGCGAGATCCGAACCCTGGTCGGTCAGGATCGACCTGGTTCGCTCGATGGCCCATTGCGCGAAATCGTCTCGGCTGTTGACGGTCATGGCTTCCACTGCTGCGCGCTCCATATTCTGGCTACAATCGAGCCCCGCGAATTGTACTTCGTACGGGCCATAATATCAGTCCTCGGTTGCGTGTTCAGGCCACCTCAAGCAAGCCGCTGCGCTTTGCCCTGTCGATGAGGTTCTTGACGGACGATGGTGCCCATTTCGTACCGCCACGGGGCGTACGCTCATGAAGGCGTTCGAGCTGGTTGGCTATATCGCGCAAGGTCAGCTCCGGATTGGAGGAATGGATGCCCGCCACGAGGGTCATCAGACGATCCTCGGCTGGCCGAGGCGGCGACTTCCTCAGAAGCGACTTGTCGGCCATTCCCTCGCTGACAATCCATTTCACCGCGCGCCGTAAACGCTCGGGAGTCCAATCGAGACCACGTTGCCTGAGAACGCGGGAGATATCGTCCCATGTGTGGTCGGGTCGCATGCGCCGCACAATGGGAAGCCACTGGTTCGCGGATGACTGGAGACGCGCTCCATAGGCTGCCTTTTGCGCGGCCGTCATCTTGGCCAGCGCGTCCGGCCGACGTTCGCGGATCCCTGGATTGCCCGGCATCCGGCCTTTTGCCCTGGCGGCTTTGATGCCTGCCTTGGTCCGCTCGGAGTTGAGAGCCCGCTCCAGCTGGGCCACGGCGCCAAGAATCTGCAGGGAAAACATGCCCTGCGGCGTCGTGGTGTCGATCGGGTCGCTGAGCGACCGGAAATGCGCACCTTTTGCCGTCAGGTCCTCAATGACATCGAGCAGATGGCTTACCGAGCGCGCCAGGCGGTCGAGCCGAACGACGACAAGCGTGTCGCCGGCGTCGATCTCGCGGACAATCTTGGCAAGGGCAGGGCGGGCTCGTGAGGCCCCGGAGCCGTGCTCCCGGACGATTGTCTCACATCCGGCCGACCGCAACTCCATCTCTTGGGCTTCTGTAGCCTGCTCGTCTGTCGAGACTCGCGCATAGCCGATTTGCCGGCCCTGTGGTCGACGGGAGGAGTGGTTGTGCGGTGTTTTGGCCATTTGGAGCGCCTGAGAACCGTATCGGAGACGAAATTACAAACGTAGAAGATACGGATAACCGATCGTTTGTAAACGTCGCTTGAGGGCCTTTCTGACAACCGAACGCTCCAAAAACCCCGGAAAAACAGGCTCTCTCGTCGATCTGAGCGCTGAGTGCCGTGTCCCTTGTTCAATCCTGAAGGCCGCAGCGCTCATTATATATAGAGGCGCCAGAAAATTACCGGTGTGACAGAAGCGAAACGCATGATAGCTTCCGTATCGAATTCGAATCACCGTGTTTTCAATGGCTTATGAAATCGGAAAATTGACCCATGAGACCCTCCTGGGGCCGATCGCGGCCGCGGAGGACGCGCTTGCCCGGCTTGATGAGCGCGTGGCCCGGTCGGAGGTCGGACCGGGCTTTTCTAAGCGGGCAGATTTCTTCGATTCCGTTTCCAGTATGTGGGTCGGCGGCGAACTCGTCCATATCGAGGACCTGGTTCTCCACGATGCACAGATGGACATTCGGGCGCCCAGCCATGAGCTTGTTATTGCGCACCGCATTGTCCGGGCGCGGCGCCGCGTGTCACGGAACGATCCCGGCTGGTCGATTTCCCGGGCGGGGATCATGGCGCTGGCTGGCGTCGCGGAGGAACCTTCCGCCGAAGCCGAACCGGCCGATAGGGGAGGGGAGGGAGTGGAGCTCGACTTAGTCGATCACGATGCACTATCGCCCGAGCTGGCGGAGATCGACGAGGTACTCGCTCGCACCCAATGGCTGGTCAATGGCAATGCGGCTGTCGAACAAAGGAAGCGGGTATCGGAAACAAGCGTCGGAGAGCTGGTCATTCGCGATCCGGATTGGGATGAGGGCGAGCGGATCGGCGAGTGGCTCGATCTGGTCAAGAAGGTTGAAGGGCTTCCGGCCACACTCGCCGCAGCGGTTCTCTGGGATGCATGGGAATATCTCGAACCCCTACAGCGCCAGCACTGGCTCGGGCAGGTGCTCGTTTCGGATTTCCTGCGATCGCGCGGAAAAGTGCGGTCTCACCTGCTGGCCTATGCGGTTGGGCTGCGTGACATACCGCGCGAGCGTCGGCGAGCCCGTGATCGGACGACCAGGCTGATTGCTTACCTCGACGCGATGAACGCAGTTGCCGCCGCCGGAATGAAGGACATCGATCGATTGACACTCGCCAAGCGTCAGCTAGAGCGCCGCGCGATTGGCAAGCGCTCAACGAGCAGTCTCCCTACTGCTATTGATCTTCTCCTTTCGCGGCCAATCGTGTCTGCTCATATGGTTGCAAAAGCCGCGAAGGTCACGCCGCGCGGGGCCTTGAACCTGGTTAGCGAGCTCGGCGTGCGGGAGATGACGGGGCGAGGGCGGTATCGGGCGTGGGGGATCCTGTGACTGGTTTGCGCCCTCCTTCCGGTCGTTGGGTAGTCTCAAATGAATTCCCAAGAACTGCTGGTCCGGTTAGTGCCTCATGTGGATCATTGAGCTTTGGGGTGGCTGCGCGACTGTCGTTTCTGGTTGGGATGGGCGCCGGCGGCCACGGAGCGGAGTCTTCTACTGGAGGGCTCGGCGATCGCGGAGATGATGAGCGACTACGCGGTATTGCGGGAACAGGCGCGGGTGTGCTGATCCTCCGGCACTTGTCGCGGATTACGCGTCGCGCCCGGCGCCGAACCCGGGGCTATCGGTCGGCAAAATGAGTGATGCCTCGAAACCGGAAGATGCACCAGGCCGCGGCGATCTCAGAACGAGAGAGCTTCCGATCCGGTTCGCGATGGCCGCGACGATGGCTAGGCCAAGCCCGCTGCCATCGGTGCTTGCGTTCGCCCGTTCAAAGCGTGCCGTCAGGCGGTCGAGCATCTCGCGCGCCACGACGGGACCATCGTTCGCGACAACAAGGCGGCCGTCCGCAGTCAGCGTCACCTGGACAGCCAAATCTCCGGCTCCGTGCCGAAGGGCGTTTTCGACGAGGTTTCGGCACAGAATCCCGAATGCGTCGGGATCGAGGTCCGACATCACTGGCACGTCGGGCAGGCTCAGAACAATTCGATGTTCAACACTTGTTTTCGCCAGCTCATCGGTCACGACGCGGGCCACGGGGCGCAGATCCGACAGTTGTTCCTGTCGAAGACGCCCGCCTTCAGCCCGGGCAAGCTGCATGAGGCGTTCGGAAAGCCGGGTCAGGCGCTTGAGCATCGCCTCGATTTCGGCGGCCCGCGCTTCGGTGGCCGGCTCCTGTGTCTCCGCCCTCAGCCGCTGCGCCTGAGCGAGGGCGCCGGCCAACGGCGTTCTCAACTCGTGAGCCGCGTTCGCAGCAAAGCTGCGCTCGGCCTCGAACGCCTCGCGCAAGCGGGCCAGAAGGCCGTTGAGCGTCTTGGCCAGAGGACTGATCTCCGTCGGCAGCCCCTCGGCAGGAACCTCCGACAGGTCGCGGGCGCCGCGCGCCTCCAGCCGAGCGCGGAACCGACGCAGCGGATCGAGGCTGAAGCGAACGGCAAGAATGATCACCATCAGCGCGATCGGCAGCATGATGAGCAGCGGCAGGCCGAGGCCCATCTGGATCTCACGCGCGACCGACGCGCGATGGGCCAGCGGCTCGGCCACGGTGATCCGGATCGTGTCCTGAAGCGCTGCGTCGCTGTAGAACCGGTGGGTGGCGGTCTGCCGGAACCCGGGTCCGTCCCAGGGCGGGAATACCGCCGCATCGGCCGCGTGGGATTGCAGCAGGATGCGCCCCTCGGCATCCCGCACGAGGTAGGTGAAGAACTCGTCGTGCTCCCGGATGGGCGCGAGCCGCTGCGTCACGCCCTGATCTTCCCGCCCGACGATATCGGTGACGGCCAGCGGCAGGATCCGTTCCGCAGTCTCTCGCAGAGCGCTGTCGAAGACCTCGTCCAGCTCGCCCCTGACGATGACGGCCGTCACCGTCGCCGCGACCAGCCACAACACCGTTAGCGCCAGGCCGAGCGACAGGCCGAGTCGGCCCTGAAGGCTGGCCGGCCATCTCATGGACGGCCCAGCCTGTAGCCCATGCCGCGCTCGGTCTCGATCACCGTGCTCCCGAGCTTCTTTCGCAGGCGGCTCACATGGACCTCGATGGTGTTGCTCTCCACCTCGGCGTCGAAGGCGTAGAGCTTTTCCTCCAGCTGCGCCTTGGACAGAAGCTGACCGGGGCGCGCGAGAAAGGCTTCGAACAGCGCCCATTCCCTTGCGGTCAGTTGCACCGCCTTGCCGTCGCGATGGACGCTGCGGGCGGAGAGATCGATGTCCAGCGGCCCGTGTGTGACGATGGGGTTCGGGTTGCCGCTGTAGCGTCGAGCGACAGACCCGATCCGCGCGGACAACTCAGCGAGATCGAAGGGCTTCACGAGATAGTCGTCGGCGCCCGCGTTCAGCCCCTCGATCCGGTCCGACACCTGGTCGAGCGCAGTCAGGATGATGACCGGCGTTACGTCTCCGCGCGCGCGCAGGCTCTTCAGGAAGCCGATCCCGCGACCGTCCGGCAGCATGAGGTCGAGCAGGATCAGGTCATAGGCCGTGGTTTTCACAGCGTCGCCGGCCGCATCTAGGCGCATCACCCAATCGACCGACTGCCCATCGGCCGCGATCTGGTCGCGCACCGCAGCCCCCAGCACCGTGTCGTCCTCAATCAGTAGGATGCGCATGCTCGTCCCCGTCCTCTTGCGATGACCCTCCATGATCCGTCTGGCTGACACGAAGCTGAAGCGGCGGGGTACGTCCCTTCAGGCTACCGTCAGCTTCGCCGCGCATGAATTGCGTCACGATGGCCGTAGCGAGGAGTTTGGCCCATGAAGAAGACATTGACAATTCTCGGCTTTCTCGCGGTCCTTCCGGCCGGTGTCGCGCTGGCTGACGACGACTGCTTCGTGCCGATGGCCGACTGGCAGCCGCGCGACGCCGTCGCCCGTCTGGCCGAGGAGAACGGCTGGACGGTGCGCCGGATCAAGATCGACGACGGCTGCTACGAGATTGACGGCCGGGACGCCGGGGGGCGCCCGATCGAGGTGACCGTTCATCCGGCGACGCTGCAGGTGATCGAGTTCGAATACGAGGACGACGAGGGCGATCGGCGCGACCGGGACCGAGAGGGAGGCGACGATGACTGATGCAGTGCATCGCGCCAGTGATGTCCCGGCGCCCGGCTTTCCGACACTGCCCATGATGGGCCCGTTGCTCGTGGCGTTGCCATGCCTGCTGGCCGCACTGCTCGGGTTCAACAGCTATTCGCCCTATGGCGCGGATGCCGCGCTCGGCATTGCCGTTGGGGCCGCGGCGGTCGTCGCAATGGCGCAGACCCTGATCCTCGCCGCACGGCCGCCTCTGGTGGAGCCATTGTTCGGCGGACTCGACCGCATGTACCGGGTCCACAAATGGCTGGGCATCTCCGCGATGGTTCTGATGATTTTGCATCAGCAGATCGAGCCGGACTTCGAGCGGACAGTTCGTGAAACCGGCCTTGGTGAACTGGGTGAGGAGGCGGGCGAGTTCGCCTTCAACGCGCTTCTCGCGCTGATTGCTGTCAGCTGGTTCCGGCGGTTGCCCTTCATCGGGCTGGAAATCCCCTATCAGATCTGGCGGTTCAGCCATCGTTTCATGGGCGCCCTATTTGCCATGGTGGTCTTTCACCAGTTCTTCGTCGACATGCCGACGGGGGTAGATCCATCGCTCTCGATGCTTCTGAACACATTCGGCATCGCCGGAGTGATCGCGTGGATCTATACCGAATTGATCGCCCCACGCCTGCGGCGTCGGGCGTTCACCATCACAGAGATCAGCCAGACCGGGGACACCACCACGGTGACCCTCCGCCCCGAGGGGCGGGCCATGCGGTGGCGGCCGGGGCAATTCGCCTTCGTCCGTGCGCCGGAGGCGGGGCTGTCCGAGCCTCATCCTTTCACGATCGCCAGTGCCCCGCGTCCTGACGGCACATTGGCGTTTTCGGTCCGGGCCCTCGGCGGCTGGACACGGGATCTGCCTCGGGCGCTCCGCGCCGGGACGCGCGTGCAGATCGAGGGCCCCTATGGACGGTTCGACTTCCGCAAGGGTGGTGCGCGCCAGATCTGGCTCGCCGGCGGTATCGGCATCACACCCTTCCTCGCCTGGGCGGAAAGCCTGACCGAGGCGGAGAGGCGCGACATTCACCTCGTCCATTGTGTCCGAACGCAAGAGGACGCGATCGGGGTAGAGACGCTGCGCGCTGCGGTCGCCCGCAACCCGAGGTTCAGTTTCGAGGTGGTCGTCACGACGCGCGATGGCCGGCTCACGGCCGAGCGCCTGATCGGCGCGGCGCCGTTCGCGGTCAAGGATGCCGATCTGTGGTTCTGCGGCCCGACCGGCCTGAAGGACGGGATCCTCAAGGGCCTGAAGGCACAGGGCCAGATGCCGCGGCGGGTCCGCTTCGAGCAGTTCGAATTCGTCTGAGTAAGGGCCTGTCACATCGCCACGCCAGCCGTGTGGCTCTCGCCTGCGCCTTTTGGCCCCGCTCTCACCCGCGGGGCCTTTTCTTCCTGACGGCAAGCTGAAGCGGGAATCGCCGACGCGTCAGGAAGCCCTCAGGTCGGATCTCCAGATTGTCTCCAGCAGACAAAAGGAGACCCTGCCATGAAGAAGACCCTGACACTTCTGGTCGCGTCCACGGCGCTGACCGCCGCGATCGGCGTCCCCGCCTGGAGCGCGATGCAATCCCCGCCCGACGTCCTTCGGTCCGTCGCCGCTCTCTTCGATGACGCCCCGCAAGCGATGCCGCTCGTTCTCGCAAGCGACGATGACGACAACGATGACGACCGTTGGCGGGACGGTTCTCGTCGCGGCCACGACGACGACGATGACGATGACGACGATGACTGCGACGACGACGATGACGACGACGACTGCCGCGGTGGCGCTCGCAATCCAGCGCCCGCCGGCACGGTCGCCCCTCCGCAGAACGGCCTCTTCGGGAACGGCGCTCCGCCGCAGGTTCAGGTGAACTGAACCGCTCTCGAGCTCCTCTCCAAAAAGGATCAACCCGATGAAATCGCTTCTTGCAACGCTCGCGCTCACCACCGCGCTGACGCTCCCCGGCCTCGCCATGGCGAGGCCTGTGACGCTCACCACGACCCTCAACAATTACGGCGGCGACGGGGCCTATCTCGCGCTCTACGTCACCGACACCTCGGGCGCCTATGTCGGCAGTCTCTGGATGGCTGGCGGCAAGTCCAAGTACTACGAGCATCTGAGCGACTGGTACCGAGCCACCGGCGGCGACACTGCGCAGGTCAACGGCATCACCGGCGCCAGCGTCGGCGCGGGCCGCACGCTCGAGATCACGCTCGACCTCGCCGACGCGCTCTTCGACGCGGGCTACACGCTGCACATTGACGCCGCCGTCGAGGACATGCGCGACAGTCCGAACGAGGTGGCGGTGCCGCTCACGACCGATGGCGCGGGCACGCCGGTGAGCGGCCGCCGGTACATCGCCAGCTTCGCCTACGACATGTGAGGATCGGGGCCATGATCCGTGCACTCCATCGCTGGCCGGGTCTTCTGGCCCTCGCGCTCGTCACGATCCTCGCGCTGAGTGGCGCGGCACTGTCGGTCTTCCCTGCGGCCGAACGGCTTGCCGCCCCGCAGCCGGAGACCGGGCTCACGGTCGCCGCCCTCGCGGACCGCATCGAGGCCGTCTATCCGGGCGTCGAGCAAATCCGGCGGTCGCCCTCCGGTCGGATCACTGCCTACTGGTTCGATCAGGGCGCGCCGGGTGCCGCCGTGATCGACCCGGCGACGGGTGAAGGCGTGGCCTCGGCCGACCCGAACCAGGCCGAACGCTGGCTCACCAACCTTCACCGTTCGCTGTTCCTCGGGGACGGCGGGCGCATCGCCACGGCCGCAGGGGCTGCCGCGATGCTGATCCTCTCGCTCTCCGGCGCGGCGCTGGTCGCGCGGCGGGCGGGCGGCTGGCGACACTGGTTCGCGCGCTTGCGCGGACCGCTTGCCGGGCGGCTGCACGTCGAGATCGCCCGGATCGCCGTCGTCGGCTTCGTTCTGTCTTCCACGACCGCCCTCTGGATGACGGCGTCGACCTTCGATCTCCTGCCGGATGGCGGCGCCATCCCGGCCATACCGACCGAGGTCAGTGGAGCGACGGGGTTTGCGCTGGACCGGATGGCCACGCTGCAGCAGACGCCCGTCGCCGAGTTGCGCGAACTGAGCTTTCCCTATCCCGGCGACGCTACGGACGTCTTCACGCTGAAGACCGACCGTGGGACCGGGTATCTCGATCAGGGCACCGGGGCGCTGCTGGCCTGGACTGACCTGACCGGGTGGGAACGCGTTTCGGAAACCATCTACATGCTGCACACCGGACAGGGTGCGGCGACGCTTGGCCTCGTTCTGGGCCTGATGGCGCTCGGCGTCCCGGCCATGGGCGTGACTGGCGTTGTCGTCTGGCTCGCGGGACGGAGGGGGCGGCCGCGCATCCGAAGCAATCAGCCCGCGGGACGTGCCGAGACGATCCTGCTCGTCGGCAGCGAGGGCGGCAGCACCTGGGGATTTGCGGCCACGCTCCACACCGCACTGACGCAAGCCGGGCAGAAGGTGCACACAGCACCGATGTCGGCCTTCGCGCCAGAACGCTACGCTACGGCCCAGCGGATCATCCTGCTCGCCGCAACCTATGGCGACGGCGCGGCGCCCGCCTCGGCGAAGGGCTTTCTCGACCGGCTGAACGCTTCCGACCGGGCGCCGGACATTTCTCTGGCGGTGCTCGGCTTCGGCGACCGCAGCTTTCCGGCCTATTGCGCCTTCGCAAGGGACGTCGCGGCAGCGGCGCAGGCGAAGGGTTGGCCCGAGCTTCTGCCGCTCGACACAATCGACCGGCAATCGCCGCAGGATTTCGCCCGTTGGGGCCGTGCGCTGGGAGACGTTCTCGGCATTGCGCTCGAACTGTCGCATCAGCCGGTTCTGCCGAAAACCGAGACGCTGACCCTCGTATCGCGCCGCGACTACGGCGCTGAGGTGCAGGCCCCGACGGCGATCCTCCGTTTCGCGCTTCCGCACGTCTCACTCTGGCAACGGCTGCGAGGCGACGGCTTCGCGCGGTTCGAGGCCGGTGACCTGATCGGCGTCCTTCCGGAGGGAAGTCTCGTCCCGCGGCTCTACTCGCTCGCCTCCGGACGCCGCGACGGCTTCATCGAGATCGTGGTCAAGAAGCTTCCCGGCGGCCTCTGCTCGGGTCAGCTCACAGCGCTGGAACCTGGCGACACGGTGAGCGCCTTCTTGCGCCCCAACCCCGGCTTCCGTCCGGGCCGAAGCCGGGCGCCCCTGATCCTGATCGGCGCAGGGACCGGCATCGGGCCGCTCGCGGGCTTTGTGCGCGGCAATACGCGCCGCAGGCCGATCCATCTGTTCTTCGGCATGCGCCATCCCGATAGCGATTTCTTCTACGGCGAGGAGTTCCCCGGATGGCAGGACGAAGGGCGTGTAAGCCGGCTGGTCACGGCCGTCTCGCGCGGGGCGCGTCCCCATTACGTCCAGGACGCGCTGCGCAGCGAGGCCACTCAGGTCGCAGAGCTCATCCGCAATGGCGCGCGCGTGATGGTCTGCGGCGGACGGGACATGGCCGCCGGCGTGGCCGAGGCGCTGGCCGAGATCCTCGCGACCTCCGGGCTGACGCCGGCGGTCCTGAAGGCGGAGGGGCGGTATGTCGAAGATGTCTACTGAGCTGACGAGGCACGCCCTGAATGGGGCGACCATGGGCACGCGCTGGTCGGCGCTATTCTTCGCGGAGCCGGACTTCGACCCGGCCCCGATCCGCGCGGCGCTGCAGGCGGCTGTGGACGAGGTGGACGGACAGATGTCGACCTGGAACCCGGGCAGCGACCTGATGCAGCTCAATGCGGCGCCGGTGGGAGAATGGGTGACGGTTCCAGCCCGTCTCGCCGAGGTGCTGCGCCTCGGCCTCGAGATCGGGCGTGCCTCCGGCGGAGCCTTCGATATCGGCATGGGCGATGCGGTGACAGCCTGGGGCTTCGGACCGGAGGCCGCCGCGCCGGATGGCATCCGCGCCGCGATGGAAACCTCGCGCCGCCCGGCACATGAGGTGCTGGAGATGGACGACGCCCGCGTGCGCAAGGCCGCAGTCCTGAAGCTCGACCTCAACGGCATCGCCAAAGGCTATGGCGTCGACCGGCTCGCCGAGACGCTGCGCGATCATTGGATTTCCGATGCCCTCGTCGGGATCGATGGAGAGATGCGTGCAATGGGCCTCCGGCCGGACGGTGAGGCGTGGACCATCGCGGTCGAGGCGCCGGACGCCGAGCGCCGGACGCCGCATTCGATCCTCGCGCTGCAGGATGCCGCCGTCGCCACCTCGGGCGACTACCGTCACTGGGTCGAGGTGCAGGGGCGCCGCCTGTCGCACACAATGGACCCGATGCGGGGAGTGCCGCTGATCGCGTCGCCGGCCTCCGTCACCGTCGTGGCCCGCACCTGTGCCGAGGCCGATGCGTGGGCGACGGCCCTCATGGTGCTTGGGCCGGACAAAGGTGCTGCGCTCGCAAGACGAAGCGGGCTCGACGCCCTGTTTCTCTTGCGCGATGATGATGCCAGCGCACGGGGCGTGGGAGTCGGACGACTATTTTCCGAAGAGCCAGCGGCAATCGCCTCAGCCGAGGGGAGATGAGCCGCATGGAAACGACACGGACCGACCGCTTCAAGACCGCTATCCTGCTCATTGCCGCGACCGGCCTGATTGCGGGACTTGCCTTCTACTTTTCCGGCCGACCCGAAGCAGCGAACCTGATCTGGATCGCCGGCGTCGTTCCCGCGCTCGCTGCACTCGTGGTCGAGATTCTGCGCAGCCTGCGCTCCGGCGAGGTGGGCCTCGATATCGTCGCAGCGCTGTCGATGTCGGCGGCGCTCGTCTTCGGCGAGACCCTCGCCGCGGCGGTGGTCGCGGTGATGTATTCCGGCGGCACATTCCTCGAAGCCTTCGCCGAAGGCCGCGCCCGGCGCGAGATGCACGACCTCCTCTCCCGCGTGCCGCGGACCGCGACCCGCCACCGCAACGGCGGGCTGGAGGAGATCCCGCTCGACCACATCGCGCCCGGCGACCGCCTCCTGATCCGTCAGGGCGACGTGGTGCCGGTGGACGGCACGGTGGCCTCGGAGACGGCCTTCGTCGACACCTCCGCGCTGACGGGCGAGTCCCTGCCAGTGCGCCTCGCCCACGGCGCCGAAGCCATGAGCGGCTCCACAAACGCAGGCGAGGCGTTCGATCTGACGGCGACGAGAGAAGCCAAGGACAGCACTTATGCCGGGATCGTCCGGCTGGTCGAGGAGGCGCAGGCCTCGAAGGCGCCGATGTCGCGGCTGGCCGACCGTTGGTCGCTGGGGTTTCTGGCGGTCACGGTCAGCATTGCCTTCGCTGCATGGTGGTTCACCGGCGACCCGATCCGGGCCGTCGCCGTGCTCGTCGTCGCCACGCCCTGTCCGCTGATCCTGGCCGTGCCTGTGGCGCTGGTGGCCGGGCTGTCGCGTGCCGCGCATTTCGGGGTGCTGATAAAGGGCGCGGGACCGCTCGAGACGATGGCGCGCATCCGAACGCTGATCCTCGACAAGACCGGCACGCTGACGGACGGCCGGCCGCAGATCGTCTCGATTGATAGCCACGACGGGATGGCGGAGGACGACATACTGCGCCTCGCTGCGGCGCTCGACCAGGCGTCCAAGCACCCCGTGGCGCAGGCCATCGTTGCGGCCGCGAAGGCGCGCGGCTTCACGCTGCCGGTTCCGTCGGACGTGGCTGAGATCCCGGGTGAAGGCGTCGTGGGCCATGTCGAGGGCCGGAAGGTCATCGTCGGCGGCGATGCCTTCGTCGCCTCCCGCGTCGGACGGAGGCCCGGCGATCATTCGGCCATTGCCGCCGGGTCGGTCCTCGTCGCGGTCGCGGTCGACGGGCGCATGGCGGGGCATCTCGTGATGTCCGATCCCCTGCGCGACGGCGCGGGCGCCATGCTCGACGGGCTGCGCGGCGAGGGGATCGCGCGAATCCTGCTCGCCACCGGCGACCGCGCCGACGTGGCCGAGCGCGTGACCGAGGGGCTTGGCCTCGACGGGCTGCGCGCCGGGCTCACGCCCGACCAGAAGGTTCTGCTGGTTCTCTCCGAGCGCAAGCGCGGGCCCGTGATGATGGTTGGCGACGGCGTCAACGACGCGCCGGCCCTCGCGGCGGCCGATGTGGGTGTCGCGATGGGCGCACGCGGGGCCGCTGCATCGGCGGAGGCGGCAGACGTCGTGCTGTTGGTCGACCGTATCGACCGGCTCGGGCCGGGGATCGAGATCGCGCGCGGCGCGCGGCGCATCGCTGTTGAAAGCGTTGTCGCCGGGATCGGGCTGTCGGTCATGGGCATGATCGCGGCGGCTTTCGGCTATCTCACTCCGGTGCAGGGTGCGCTCCTGCAGGAGGTCATCGACGTTGCAGTTATCCTGAACGCCCTCCGTGCGCTGCGCATCGCGCCCCATGAACCCACCCCTCCGAAACCAAAGGCTGTCTCCTCCGGGCAGGACGACATCGCGCAAGGAGCCACGCCATGAGCCGCCTCTCGCATTCCGAAATCCACATGGTGCATCGCATCGGCTGGCTGCGGGCCGCCGTTCTCGGCGCCAACGACGGGCTCGTCTCGACGGCAAGCCTCGTGGTCGGCGTCGCCGCGGCAGGATCGGGAAAGCCGGAGGTCCTGATCGCGGGGCTGGCTGGCCTCGTGGCCGGTGCGATGTCCATGGCCGCAGGCGAATACGTCTCGGTCAGTTCGCAGACTGATGCGGAACAAGCCGATCTTGCCCGCGAGACCCGCGAGCTGGCGGAAACGCCTGAGGCAGAGCTCGAGGAGCTCACCCGGATCTACGTAGAACGGGGGCTGGATCGCGACCTGGCGGAAAAGGTGGCCCACCAGCTGACCGAACGCGACGCGCTCGGATCGCATGCCCGCGACGAACTCGGCATCTCCGAGACCGTGACGGCACGCCCGATCCAGGCGGCGCTGGTCTCAGCTCTCACATTCGCCGTGGGTGCGGTCGTTCCGCTGATCGTCGTTCTATTGGCGCCTGAAACGTCGATTGCGCTGTTCGTGGCGGCATTGACGATCGTCGGCCTCGCGGTCCTCGGCGGTCTGGGCGCATCCGCCGGCGGCGCTGGTATCATTCGGGGCGCTGCGCGGGTCACCCTCTGGGGCGCTCTCGCAATGGCTGCGACAGCAGCGGTAGGAGCGTTGTTTGGCGTCACGGTTGGGTAGCAAGTATTGGGTTTCTGGGTGGAGAAGGTTGGATATCAGGCCCTTCCTTTCCACCGATTGAGTGACCGTATTAGGTCAGCTTTCTCATGTTTTTCGCTGAAAAGCGGACGGTCCGCGAACGGCTCCAAATGAGCCGGACAGGAATGCGCCCCCGGTTCAGCCGTTCACTATCCTGGACTTAGTTACCGGAAGCAGTCACTCGTTGCACTAAGCAGCAAGGTCCTGACAGGGCGGAGAACGGACATTTGCTGCGGTCGGCACGAATGACCGAAGAGGGGCCGCTTCCGGACGGTCAGCTTCTGTACGCGGAGCTGGGATAGCAGCCGCTCACCACAGCTGGATGTACGCTAGTGTGCGACCAAGGCATTGGATGGGGACCTAGAAATAGTTGTTCCGCTTGCCTTCAGTAAACAACGCGTGACTTGACGAGCGCGATGCCACAAATGAGACGGGCATCCTTGCCCCAATCTTCTAAGCTGGCAAGGGCTTGGGTTTCACCCTAGCGGCTGGCTTTAGTTTTTGGGCGCGGCCTTCTTCGCAGACGTCTTTTTAGGCGGCTTCGGCAATTTGGGCGGCCGCGACAGGTCGAGCACAACCACGTCAACCCGCGCCTTCAGCTCATCCGTCATCTTATCGAGAATGCGCGCCTTCAGATCGCCGGCCGATGTGACGCTCGCATCAACCAGACCGTTGACCTTTTCGCCGTTGCCAAACCACAGTGCGATATAGACGCCCTGACGCGCAGCGTCGGGGTGAATCGCGTATCGCTGATCCAACTGTGCGGCGGCAGCCGAGTATAGCTCGTCGTTCCACTGGCCCTTCACCTCCGTCACGAGAAGGCGATTGCGTCCTTCCAGAATGGCGGACGCGGTGATGTCACAGCGATTGCCGCCCGCCATGTAACGCTCGATCACGATCGACAAGCCAAGGGCCTTCATTTGCCCTTGCAGTTGATCCACGATCCTGTTGCGCGCGGTGTTTTCATCGACGCGCTTGTCGCCGTAATAGAAGGAAACAAGCGGATCGGTCTCCGAGCCGTTGAGCCAACGCTGCAGCTCTTCCAACTGCTCGACCATCAAGGCCCGAAGGTCCTCGACCGACGCCACGTCGTTTTCTTCGAGCATCTTGTATATCTCCAACGGACGCGGCGCCCTGAAATCTTGAAGTGCGAGTTTTCGCTGGGCTTCGGCCCGCATCGTCAGCATCGCCTCGTGGTAGTCCGCAAAACGCGCATCGGGAAGCATGCGGTCGAGCACCTCTATCCTGCGCTCCGGCGCATCCTCCGCGATCCTCCAGATGCAATCCCGCAGGAAACGATAAGCCGTCTGGTCTTCGGGATCGCCTGTGCCCCAGCTGCTCGGCAGATGAACCTTCGGCCAAACCGGCACGAACGCATCCATGACCTTGTAGATGGTCTCCGCCGTTATAGGCGGATGGTCGTCGTCTTCCCGCTCGTACATTCGGCCAAGGCGGCCTTCGAAACCGAAGATTGCCTGCGGATCAGTCTTGAGTTCCTGCCACGCGGCGTCATGACCGGGCGTCCGATAAAGCACGGCATTGAGCTGCCAGAATTTTCGGCGACCGCGTGCGCGCTTGTCTTCCTCTGTTTCCTTGCCGCTATCGACCAGTGGATCACCGCAACGCCGATCGATGAGCGCAATCAGATCTTCCCGCCGCCCGTACTGCGATGCCATGCCGAACAGCGGCCGCATTGCCTCCTGGGGCATCTGCGGGAAGCGCTCCAGCCATTCCATCGGCAGCGTCGCGCGCAAATCGTGGAAGGCGGGCTTGTTATTTAACCAATAGACATGCTGCGGCGCGTTCTCGGGCTCGGCCAGCTGAGGCTCGATGTAGGCGCGTAAGAACGTTTCCGCCGATCCTGGCTCCTTGAACAGCGCTGCGTCGAGCGCCGCCTCGAACGCTTCGCCATCGGCCTCACTGTCCTTGAACACAGGGTAGGACGATGTTGCTTCGGTCTTCGCCGCCGCCAGTATGCGCGGATCGAGAATCGTCAGGTCGACACCGTCGCGATACAGGACAATCAGGGCCGCGAGCAAAATCTCGGCAATGTTGGTACTCTTGCGCTGGCCCAGCTGTTCGACAGTGGGGATGTGCGGCTCGACGAAAGGCAAACAGTTTCGGAGCGCGCGCAGCGGCGTTTGCGGATTGTCGACCATGCACTCTAGTTCATCCGGGTGATAGAGAAAAGCGCGGGTAAATTCCGTGAGCCACCATCCATGGCGTCCCGCCTCGATTTCCGCGAGGTTGGCGCGAAGATGGGCCCGGTTATTGGCCTCGACCGCCGCTTCCTTCTCCGCCCGTTTTTTCCGGCCGCGTATGTGGGTCACGCGACGCTCGTCGCGCCAGTATTCGCGTCGGGCCCGCTCTCGTCTCGCCCACAGTCGCATGAAATCGGGTGAGAATTGGCTTTGCGCACGCTGCGTCGCGCGAAGCGCCTTCGGCCCTTTCTCCTTGCCCCATAAGTTATGGCCGGAGAGAAGCGATCCCCAAACGTCCACCATGTTGTGGTCGAAAGCGTACTGGCTGAGCGCGTCCGGGTCGCCGACATGCATATGCAGGCCAGAGTGCGCGTGGCTCGAATACAGCTCGATAACCGCGTTCTGCGCCTGCTCGCCGCGTAAGCCCTCGACGGCACGCCGCTGAAGGTCGCGCCTAAGCTCGTCATTGGCGACGAGATGCTTGACCGACGCGCTCCGCTCGGTCGTTGCGTTGCTCTGGAAATGGAGCGATCTGATCCACTGCCAGATGCGAGCCGGGTCGTGCGTTCCTGCTTCCGCAAGCTCGAAATACCGATCAAGGAGCCGACCGAGGATTTTGCTTTTTCCGTACCGGCACGTACACGCATAGGCGTGCTTGGGCGCGCAGGTACAGACGAGGCCCGTCGTCAGGGCATCGAGAAAGTTCGTGACTTCGGCGAGCGTGAAAGACTGCACTAGGCGGTCGATGAAATAGCGCGACGTCCCGTCACGATGCCTGCGGTTTGGCGTGCCGTACAGCACCGAGAGCTTGTCCAGAAGGTCTGCAACCTTGGCCGCGCCGACCGATTCAACGCCGCGCTTGGTGACCCATCGCGCCACGATCTCAAGCGACGTCGCCGAGCCCTCCGCGACCAGAGCATCGAACTCGACCGCAGGATCAAAGGTGCCGGCGGCCAGCAGGACCTCGCCGACCCACTTCCGGGTATCGCTATCGGTCGCCGTATTGAGGACCAATACCGACAGTTCCGGCAATAGACTGGCCGCCGCGTCCGTGTCGATCAGTAGCTCAAGGACAAGCGTGCGAAACTGCCCCGGCTTCCTCAGGATCGTGCGAACCGGACCTAGAATGTCCGGCGTGAAAAACTGACCGACGTTGAAGCGTCGCCAGGTGTCGCTGCGACGGAACAGCGGCTCCAAATCCGCGAGCTTATCCAAGGCCGACAACAGAGCGCGCTTTGCCGCCGTCGTCAGCTGGCTTGGATCGCCGTTCGCCAGCACCGCATAGGGATCAAGCTCGATCAGGCGCAACTGTAGCGGCTGATGTCCCAGCGCCGCCATCCAGCCAGCCATACCGCGCAATTCGTCGCGGGTCACGCCATTCGGTGCGACGACGGCAAGGACCCGTTCCAAGGAGAGTCGGTCCTTCGGATCTTCGATCCGACCCACCAGATACGACGCAGCACAATATTCTGCGACGATCCGATGGATCGGTTCGTGCTCGTCCGGATCGTCCGAGGGCTTCAGCAACCGCGTATCGATCAGGAAGGGTGCGTTCGATGCGTCGCGGCACAGGGCATTGATGTAGGGAAAATCGCGGTCGCTTAAACTCTCGACCGTGGCGATGCCGGTCGCGCCGGACAAGAGGAGCTTGGCGAACACCTCGCCTGCAACTGCGATGATGGCGTCAAGCGGCGGCTTCAATTTCGGTATTGGCCGTTCGGTGTTCGCCTCGTGCGCGAGACGACGTATTGCATCCGAGAAAATCTTCGCCTTCGACGTGAAGACGCGCCCGCTCTCGATGTAGGCCTCGCCGAACAGGATCAGAAACTGTGGATTGCCAAGCAACGGGCCTAACCCAAACTGATGAACCTCCGCAGCGAAGGCCTCGAAATGCTCGCTGGGAAACTTGCTCTCGAAGAGCTGGCGCTGCTCGTCTTCGTTGAAGGGCCGCAGATGCACGACGACGGGCTTCGCACCGAAGCACTGCTCGACATACGCCGTGCGGCTGCGGTCCCACTCCGCCGACCGGCTCGCGAAGACGACCGTCGCCGCCGGTGTCTCGCTCGCCATCGCGATGATCTTGTCGGTCGCGACGGTGTCGATCCGCGCGACCTCGTCCATCGCGTCGATAACGAGCGGGCCGGTTCCCGCGAGCCCCGGCTTGTTCTGGAAGATGCTGGCGCGAGTCCGGTTTGCCTGGAGCAGCCCGGCAAGCGCCTTAAGCAGCTCGGTCTTGCCCGCACCCGGTTCCGCCAAGACAACGAATACCGTCCCCACCTGAAGCAGCTCTTCTTCAGTAAAGGTCTTTTCGTCTACGACGAGCGCGCGGGAAATATAAACTGTTAAGCCTCCCCCGATGGTCAAATTGCGCAGAGACCATACAGTCCACTCGACCGCCAGCCAATCTAGGGACTCAATATTGGCGACCGCGAACAAGCGATTAGCTGTTTAGATCCGCGGGTCATTGCGACGTAGAGGTTCCGTGCGTCTAAGGCATCGGCGTTCAGGATGACGACGGCCTCCGCTTCGAGGCCTTTCAAGAGCAGGGTGCTGCCGACGGCACGTTTGGGGAGGGGGCGGCCAACGAGGCGGTTCTGTTCCCGCATGCGAATGGCTGCATCGTAAAAGGACATGCCTTCCGTGCCGTCGCAGAGCTGGAGGGCCTTGATGCAGGCACGGAGCACGGCAGGACGGTGGGGCGTGATACCACCCTGCTTGCCGATCTCGACAAGGACGTCGACAGCCCGTCGATGCGACGGATCACGGATAAACGCGAGGGCGATCCCCTCGACCTCGGTGGGCTCGGTTCGCGCCGTGCCACGCTGGAGTGCCGAGACGCGCTGGACGAAATCTGCTGCGCCCACGTTGCGCATCACGCTTTGCGCGAACTCGGCGAGGTGTTGCAGCGCCTGTGGCGATGCAAGGTCGAAGCGCCTTGCGAACGCGACGAGGTCTTTCAAGTCGACCGCTTCCACAGTCACCGCTCCGGGCGTCTGACTTGCGAACCGCCGCTGACTGTCGGGGCTTGTGCTCTCGCCAATTATCAGCACGCGGCCGTCCGCGCCGGGCGGTCTGACCCGCGCGGCTTCAAGGCGTCTCTCATGGTCGTTCGTTCCGTCGAGGTGGACCCAGGTCACACCGTCAGGCGCGGTGCGGAGGTCGACCGGCTCTCCCCTCAAATGCTTGCCGCGGACGTCCAGCAGCCATTGCCCCAGCGGTTCGGCGCCTGCGTTGATCCAGCGCCACGGCATCGCGAGCTCTCCCGCCAGCGGAAAGTAGCCGCAGACTTGGTCGTCCCAGGTCGCCAGATTGTCGCCGCCGAACCCGAAGATCGCCTGCATGGGATCGCCGAGTACACAGGTCGGAAGCGTCTGGGCAGCGAAGGCGACGACGGCATGCTGGCGGATCGAACAGTCCTGATACTCGTCTACGATCAACCGCGCATAGCTGGCTTTGAGCACATCGGCGACGTGACCAGCCTTCAGCAGCCTTGCGGCCGCGACGCGAATGTTTGGGTAGTCGGTCCCCGGTCGAGCCAGCTTGAGAAGGTCCGGATCGTGGCCGCTGCGCGTCGGGAAGCTCGAAATGAGCCGCATGGCCCATCCGTCGATCGTCGAAAGCCGATATGCCTTCGACGGCACACCGGCTTTGTCGAGTCGCCCCCGCAAGGCAACGACACCGGCGTTCGTGTGGGTCAGAACAAGGACAGGTTTATCGGCGCTGTGCCGCGTCAGCGCCTCTGCAATCAGGTGCGTCTTTCCGCATCCGGCCGGGGCGGTCACGGTTCCGCGGTCGATGGCGAGCAAATCGATCTCAGGTGCTGGCATTGGCGCACCACCCGAAGATGCTCTCGACAAGATCGCGAAAGCCAGCGTCGGCATGCGCGAGGTCCGGGCCAACGACGTCCCGCGCCACGTCCTCCATCCAAGTCACCGACTTGAACCACCTAGCTCGCTTCGTTCGCGCCGCCGCGCCGAGGGCAGTCCGGCTATCCGGGGAAATCCCACCCGCTTCCGCCTCTGCCAAGATCGCTGCGAGATCCTTTGCGTTTTTGGTCGCCGACTTGATGTGCTCATTCACCAAGTCGTTGCCATGGAGCTCGATTGCGCGGGCCAGCAGCTTCTTGACCCCGTCATCGGACAGGGTCTGAAAGAGCTCGTCCTCCAAAGCCCGACCGTCACGCCAGGCAATCACCTTGCCGCCTTTCGCGATGAAACCGTCTTCGATGGCGGCCGTCGGCTTCTTATCGTCGTCACGGATGACCGCAGCCCGGTACCCCAGCGCGTGAAAAGCGTCCGCTCTTGCGAAAGGTCGGTCAGAATCTCCGCCACCGCAATCGACCAAAGCCGTCCCCAACGCCGTGATGGCGTCCCTCCCAATTGCCGTCCTGTACTGGTCGAGACCCCGGACGAGACCGACCTCGCTTGCTCCTTCACAAACGATCACTGACGGGGCGAGGAAGGCATCGGGATAGAGGCGGATCGTGCTCTGCACGCCGTCAGAGATGCCCACGTTCAACACCTCGTGGCCACCGGGCGACCGGCGTGCCACGAACAACTGGCTGCCCGAAAGCTCGCGCAAAGCAACCGGCGAATGCGTCGTCATGAAGACCTGGAGCGGCGGCGACTTTTCCTTTGCGCCGAGCGACGCGAGAAGCCGGAGTATGCGGTGCGGTTCAAGCCCGTGTTCCAACTCGTCGATCAGGATGACCGTCGACTGCGCAGCAGCCTTTCGCTGAAGGCCGGCGATCAACAGGCGGGTCGAGCCGATTCCCAATCCCCGAAGTGGAATGCCGCCTTCGTCGTGCAGAGAGATCATCCCGCCGCTGAACGACACGGAGTGCGCGTCCAGCATCGCCTTGATGTTCTCGCCGACCGGTATGCCCAGCTCCTTAGCAGTCGTCGCCACGATGCCGAGCGTCTCGCCCAGCTGGCCTTGGGCCTCTTCGCCAAAGGCGGCCCGTGCATCCCGCGCGGCCTTGGCCAGGGCGGCCGAGGCGTCCGCACGCTCCTCAGAGACACGGTTCAGAACCGAATCGCGCCGCCAACCCAGATGGTAGTCCGCCAGAGCTCCGATCCGGGTCGGCGCCAGCCGCACCCGATCGCCCCAACTGAGATTTCGGTCAAGCCCTTGGGCTTCCGCCCTCTCCGACACCAGCGTCCAGCTCGGTTCCAGATCACTGGCGACCGTTAGCCGCAGGCTCAGGACGGTTTCCGCATCCTTTTCCGGTTCATCCTCGATCTTCCCGGTCGCGGGGTCGAAGCTACGGACGAACATCCCGTACGCGTCGAGGTTCTTCAGACCATCATCAAGCTCGCCCAGGGTCACCGTGATGGTGATCGGCGTCTCGACATCCAGCCGATGAAAGTCCGCGTCGGTGAACTGGACGTTTCGGCGCGGGCCCAGACAGAAATCGACGGCGTCGAGGATGGTCGACTTTCCGCTGTCCCCCGGCCCAATCAAACAATTGATGCCGGGCGAGGGATGCCAAACGAGTTCCTTGATGCCTCTGAAGTGCTTTATCTCGACCGCGCGTATCCGTGCCAATGTTCAACCCCTCGATTATTTTCGACTCCGGTTGGCAGACACGGGTCTGCCGTGGAGTGGATTTATTCCGTGTCGATTCGTTCCTGCCGGATAATCGCATGTGCTTGTGGCGGCGCCGAAAGCGCCGCATCCCGCGACAGATTCTTGAAGTTCGGTAGGCAGGAGCACTCAAGCGCACGCTCTCGGCCGATCAATCCAACGACTGCGTCGCCGCATTCCGCTGGAATGCGCATTCGCCCATCGCGCAGCGCCAGATAGACGGCGTCAGCGGCCAGATGCTCGCCAAGGCTTTGCACGACGCTGGGATGTCGGAGGAGGTCGAGGGACCAGCCGGGTTCCTGGCCATCCATCAGCCCCACTGCCCGAGTGCGGCCCTTTCGTTCATCGACGACGGCTCGGAACCCCCGACGTGCCGCGATCGCAATCGTCGCGGCTTCCCCGTCATCCAGAGAAGGAGACCCGCCGGACAGAGTGGCGAACAGCTCGTAGTCCGCGCCGGTCATGCCGGCTTCCATTACCTTGCCGCGCGCAATGAGGCCGCGAAGAAAACTGTGGTCTCCGTTCTTCCGGCTCGTCTCGTGCTCCAACTCCCCGGCCACGATGTCGGGCACGACAATGTCATTCGCGATGGCCGTCAACACCCGCTCGCCGTAGGTACAGGCGTGCAGGTTGATCAGGACGCTCGTGTCGAGAACCAGCGGTCTAAGATCGTCAGCTAGGGAGCTTGAGAAGGTCATCCGTCACGTTTTCCTCGAGCTCAATCTGGTCAATCAGCTCGCGCACCTCCACGCGGCGCATCTTCAGCAGTTCGGCCAACTGCCCTTCCGACATGATGCCACGCTTCCAGGCCCCGTGCGCCATGAGGCTCATCCTGTGGGATACGGGCCGATTGGCGTCGGTCTTGGCCACATCCAGCCGCTCTGCGGCGTCTCCAAGCACCTCGCGTGCGTGGTAGTCTTTGATCCCCCCCTTCGTCTTGAGCCATTCCCACGTCCCCTTTTTCAGAAGCTCCAACTCTTCGAGGCGGCGCACGCACGCCTCGCGGGAGATGTTGTACTGGTGCGCTAGCAAGATGACATGACGACGGGTGAGCATGTCGGCGCCGGCCGTCAGTTGCTTGAAACTCTCCGAGAAGCTCTTGCGCGGCGTCAGGAATGCACGGGCGAAGGCGTTGGCGTAGCGCTCATCGCGGGACAGGAACTGCTCGTCGTCCCCTAAGACCTCGGGGACGCGGCGCGTCCCCACGAAGTGTCCGATTTCGTGAGCAGCGGATTGAACACGCCGCTCCAGCGGGTGATTAGCGTTCAGAAGGATGCAGGCTCCGATGGCGTCATCATAGGCAAACAGGCCAGCGACCTTAGACTTTGAAGATAGCCGTCGCTGATATAGGCGGATGCCGAGATCGAGCTCGATGACTGAGAAGATGTCGCCGATCGGACCCGCGCCGAGCCCGAGCCAGTCGCGAAGCTCTTGCGCATGCTTTTCGGCAAGTTCGACAACGTCGCCCTCGTTGATCCCTTTCTCCGGCGGGTAGTGTCGCCGCCGTTCGATCCCGAGGACGTTTTCAAGTTCCACCTCCGCCTTCACCAGGACATTGAGAAACTCCACGGCTTCGAGCGTATGGTCGTCCTCCGTCTCACGCATCTTACGGAAACGGGGCATCAGATCGGTATGAACCGCTTCCCGACGCAGAAGGCTGTTGACGGAAACTCCATAGTGCCGCGCAAGAAGCTGCAACTCCTGAATACGGACGCGCCGCGTGCCCTTTTCGATGGACACAAGAGTCGGCCGCGACATGCCGATGACCTCGGCCGCCTCATCTTGACGGATGCCCGCGTTCTCCCTCGCCAAGCGCAGGCGGCGACCGATTTCCTGCGCGCTCAGTTCATTCAGATCGGCCATGGCGCCCTCCCTGCGTCCAGCTTCTCAAGAAGCTTTGTTTTCCTTGGGCGGCCATGAAGGCGCGCCATTCCTTTGCATGGGTCAGCAACATGTTCCTGAAGTTCTTCAAGACGTCTTCCTGCGCTTCCCCCGTCGCGCGTGCAATTTCGAAGGCATGAACGTTCAATGCCGCATCGGGCAGGTCTGCCATGACGGCAAGCTGCTGGAAGTGCCGAGCGCCAACGCTTCCGTATTCCGCCATCGTTCGGCTCAAGCGGACTTTCTCCCTGCCTGGAAGGGCATCCCGAAAGGCCGGAACAGTGAGATCAGCGATGATGTAGGTGTGATCCGGCTCTTCTATTCCAGCGGCATGCATGCTCATCCGGCGAAGGAGACATGCAGCGCACAGGCCGCACTGCCGCAGCTTGCCGTCCATTTTTGCGTTCCAACGCTGCTGCCAGCATGAGCGGGTCTCGAACAGCTCGTCGACCGCTTTGTTCGTGGCAAGCCGAAAGGCCGAAATGGTCTCGCCCTTCGTGTTCCACAGGCGCGGTTGGTCATAGCGGATGTCGTGCCCAAGTACCGTCTTGATGAACCGCTCCATCTTCCGGAAGTACGTCGGGTGGTTCCGGTAGTCGGCATACACGTTGTGGAGGGGCAAGAGGACCGGGCCAAGCGCGCCTTGACCGCTTTCGGGGACCACGATCCTGGTCAACCCCGTCAGGTGCGCGGCGATAGCCGTCACAGCGGCGAACTTGAAGCCGCGCGAACGTACGCTGCTTTCTCGCGCCGAGGGGACGTCGACCCGAAACGGGATCTGGTCGAAAGGTTCATCGCCCGCCTTCAAGGTATGGCGATGTTTGGTCACGCGTACACAAACGGCGTCGCTTCCGTTTCCCGATACCTTCGAGACGCAACGCGAATCTAGCCCATCGCTATAGGCGATGACGAAGCTCCGCTCCGTGCCAAACGGAAGCGACCGCTGCCGTGCCCCCAAGACGCTCTGGCCCTGCCATGGAACAAAGCTGAATTGCCAATCGTCGCCCGTGAGGTGCCGCAGCGCTGCCCGAAGGCTTGCTTGCACCTTCGGCTCTTGCCACGTCGCAACCTCGACGACGGGTACGGTGATGTTGAAATCGCGGGCCCACCGACTGATCCGCCTTGCGGTGCGGCGGTCGGCATATTCAACAGCAGCACTGACCACCAGAAGGTCATGGTGGATCGGCTTCCATCCCTCGTAGTCGTAGGTGTCCAGGGCATCGGGAACGAAGGCGATTTCTTTGCCGATTTCGGCGATGGTCTCGGAATTGGGACGAACCGGACGGTGCGTACGGCCTGCCTCGATAACGCGCAGCGTCAGACCGTAACGCTCGGGACTGGTCAAGTGAGTGTTCACAAGCGGACCATCCCTTCGTCGACGCCGTCGCTTCTGCCCAAGTCCTTCTCGAAAGCATCCTTCTTGCCCGCCAACAGAGCGTCACGGACTTTTGCGCTCGCCACTGCGTCGAAGGCGGAATCAATCTTTTCGCGTACCCGATCCGCCGGGCTTCGGCCCAGCTCGCCTGCTTCCTGCGCCCGGATACACTCTTCCTGAAAGCGGTTTCGGGCTTCACTGATCTGAGTGTCGATGGCGGCGTCGAGTGCTGGCGCGATCGCGTCGCCGAGGGGCGTGTCGTTGGCGGCGCGGAACAGCAACTCTTTCTGGAGCGCGTCGAGGAAGGGCGTCTTCTCGCAGTGATCGAAAATAGCTTCGATCGAACCAAGCGGATCGAGTTCCAGCTGACCGCGGGCAATATGCGCATCGACTTCTTGAAGCGCCTGGGCGTGTTCCGTGGTGACGAGGTGGCGAGCCAGCGCGTCCGAAGCGAATGCACCACAGTCTGCTAGAGATGCCGCATCGTTCTGCACCGCCTCGGCAAGCCGCTTCCAGCAGCTCCCAAGCTTCAGATTCTTGAACGGACCATCAGTCATGGCAACCTCCGTGTCTCGCAAGATAGGGAGGAAATCTGACATTGTCAATTGATGGTTCTGATTCTCTGACATTCCACGGTGCACTGATGACTGCTGTGCAAATAGCGGTGGTGACCTCTGTGAACCGGCGGACTGACTAACCCCTCATCGGCTCCCAACAATGGCCCCACTGAAAAGCTCAGAGTTTCACATCGTAGAGGGGTGGCTCTCGAACACAGAAAGGGGATCAGGGCATCGAATAACACAGCGTGAAGCCACACTCGCCCTCCCAGCCGCGAACTCAAAGAACTCGACGAGCAGACTGGACAACTCGCTTACGGCGCGAGCGCCGACAATGTCCGCTTTTGGAGGAGGGTCAAGACCGTGCCAATGACCGAGATGGGGGCGCAAAGCGGACATACATTTGTTGTCCACCAATCGGCAGCTTTGGGCCGAAAATGTCGCCGCAACGGTGCGGTTGAATGTCCGCTCTGCCGTCTGGCAATTTAGAAACCCGCCAGTCCGCTGTCGGCCCCCATTCAGCCATTTGTTCCTTCCGCAGCCAACGACAATCTTTCGTCACGTCGCGTACTGAGGCTGCCGCCCGCTTAGCTGCATTCTCGTTTGCATGAGTAATGAAATGACAACGCGAATATGCAATTCAAGGCGAATTGGTCGTACTGTGCGGTCGAAGAGAGTCCGAAAAATGTCACATTTTTCGGACTCTCTTGTTGGCGTCCGAAAAATGTGACATTTTTCGGACATGACGGATCCAAATCAAGAGACAGATCTGCGTTCCAAACTGCTTGCTCGGGTTGCGTCTCAGCCCGACGAGGTCTGGACGCCTGCCGATTTCGCCGATCTCGGCGGGCGTGCCGCCATAGACAAAACCCTGCAGCGGCTCGCCGCCGCCGGCGAGCTTCGCCGTATTGATCGCGGTCTCTATGATCGTCCGCGCAAAAACTCCCTGACGGGACGGCCCACCGTTCCGGACTATCGGGCCGTGATCCGTGCTGTCACCCGTCGCGACCAGGCGCGGGCCGTTGTCGACGGCATGACCGCCGCAAACGATCTCGGTCTTACCACGGCCGTCCCGGCGCGCATCGAAGTGCTGGTTGATGCACGGCTGAAGCCGATCAAACTCGGCAAGCAGGAAATTCATTTCAAGTTCGCCGCCCCGAGCCGGCTCTACTGGGCCGACCGACCGGCCATGCGCGTCGTCCAGGCCCTGTACTGGATGCAGGACATGCTGTCCCATGACGACGAGCGAGACCGGGTAGGGGATGTGCTGCGCCGTTTGTTCGCTGATCCGAAACACGGAAAAGCGATCCGTGACGACCTTCGCGCCGGCCTTTCAGCCCTGCCGATCTGGATGCAGGAATTCCTGCGCGACCTTGTCACTCCCGTCGATACCAACGAGGCCGAGCAATGAGCACGACCGCCTACAAGCAGGTCGTCGAGACCCCCGCGCGGGACCGGCTCGATCTATTCCTGGCAACCGCTAACCGTCTCGGAGCGCCAGTGGGTAATATCGAGAAGGACTTCTGGGTGTGCTGGACCCTGAACGCGCTCTATCATGAGCGACCTACCGGAGTGCCGCGCCTCCTCTTCAAAGGCGGCACATCGCTGTCGAAAGCTTACGGTCTCATTCAACGGTTCTCCGAGGATATCGACATCACCGTTTTCCGCGATGATCTCCACGAACCGGCGTCGGTCGAAGAACTCGAAGCCCTCTCGAACAAGAAACGCCGTGCCAGACTGGATGCGATCCGGGACGCGTGCCGCGCGTATATCACCGGCCCGCTTCGAGAACTTCTTGCCGAGCAACTGGCCGACCTAACCGGTGGTGTAGGGCGCATCGAGATCGACGAGGCCGATCCCGACGGACAGACACTTCTCGTCTGGTATCCAGAGGTTGAGCCGCGCGACGGCGCATATGTGCGCCCAGCCGTTCGAATCGAATCCGGCGCAAAGTCAGCGCTTGATCCTAATCGGCCCGTCACGATCCGCCCCTACATCGCCGACGAGGCGTCATCATTGGATTTGGCAGTAGCTGACGTAACCACTGTCGAGGCAACACGGACCTTCTGGGACAAGGTTGTCATCGCGCATGGCTTGCGCCGCTGGTATGAGCGGCGTGGCGTCCTTCGCCAAGAAGGTCAACGCGTGTCGCGGCACTATTACGATCTTCATTGCCTCCTAAACTCAGATGTGGGCCTGGCTACCCTCGGAGATTTTGATCTCGGTGCAGATTGCGTCCGACATGCGCGGATGTTCTTCAACCGACCTGACATGGACCTCGCCTCGGCCATGCCGGGTACATTCGCCATTGAGCCTGTCGACGGCATGGTGGCGGCGCTCAAGGAAGACTACGCCAACACGACCGCAATGATCTTCGGAACGGCGCCTGAATTTGAGGACGTGCTTGCATCCGCAGCAGCCATCGAACATCAATTGAACAAGGTCGCAACCTGATGCGAGAACAAGGACGTAAAGCGCCAGAATACAAAGGTGAGAGCTGCGTTGATATTCTGGTGATACGTCCATTGGGAGCAGGACAGACGGAACCATCGGGCGTTGGCAATCCGGAGCACTAGAATTAGTCCCGTGTCCTGCGTTCTGAGACAAGCTGAGGCAGATGATGGATCAGCTCACCCTCTCCTACGTCTGGAAGCAGAAGCAAATACCTGTTGTGCTGCGCCGTACGGGGCGAGGCGAGCGCATTCGCGTGCGACTACCATTCGCCGACGACAATCGGCACTGGCTTCAGAACGGGCGGCGAACTGCTCCCGAATGGATCGGCGGCACAGAAGCTTACTGGGAGTTGCCGAAATCCTGGTTCAATGACCTCGTCGATCGAGCGCTGGTCAGATATGGCAAGATCAACATCATTCAACCCTACCGCGAGCAGGAGATCTGCGCGAGAGCATGCCAGGAAGCGCTCGGTCATGAGTGCCAATGTTCATGCATGGGCGCTAACCACGGTGCCGGCAACGACGGAAGCTGGTTCGAAGTCTCCGATACCTTTTCGACACGTTGGGGCGACCGGGAACTGGCCTGCCGTTTGTTGACGGCACGATAGGCAGCTACTGACCAAAGATTAAATACAATCTTTGGTCAGTAGCCAGAACACACGGGCTATTAACAGGTCTGACCCGACAGAGCGCTGGCGATTGCTACGCGCTTTTGAGGCCCTGATAATTCTCAGTTATCGTAACCAAGCTTTGTCGGCCACGCTGGATTGATGTTTGGCGTCGCCCTTCGGGCCGGGCTGTTGGCAGAGCTGAAGCCCGCAAGCGGTCTTCCCCATACGGGCGGCCATCTCTGACGCGCAGTGCGGTTGAGAGGATTGGAGAAAACCGAAAAGTCCTGGTGCCGCTTGCGCGCAACGGCCGGCAAGGGAAACTGGCGCCGCTTCTGGCAGCGAAACAGGTTCTTCCTCACTTTGTGTGGTTCATCCTGTGTTAGCGACGTTGTCGCTATGGGCGGGCATGCGAACGAAATCGAAATGGTCGCCCGGCCCAGGGGTCAAGATACTGGGTGTCGCGCTCACTGTTGACGACGGTTGGGTTGTCTCCGCTGCCGGATCCGCGATCGGCATTTGCCCGGATTGTGGTCGACGAAGCCGAAGTCGGCATGGCTCGTACTTCCGCAGCCTTCAGGATCTGCCGGTCCAGGGCAAGCCCGTGACAGTGAGGCTCCTGCTGAGCCGCTGGCGATGTTTACATCGTAAATGTGAGCGACGAACGTTCACCGATCGTCTGCCGACGGTTGCGGCTCCTTATGCGCGCCGGACGGCAAGGGTTGTTGAGATTGTCGGCTTGCTGGGCCACAGCACAGGCGGCCGTCCTGGCGAGCGCTTGATGCAGCGGCTCGGCATGCCGGTCAGCGACGACACCATCCTGCGGCAGCTGAAGCGGGATGCCACGGTCGCTAACCGCAGCAGCACCGAGATACGGGTGGTCGGCATCGATGACTGGAGTTGGCGGCGGGCGACGAACTATGGAACCATCATGGTCGATCTCGAGCGCCGCTCGGTTGTCGACATACTGGACGATCGGAGCGTCGAGAGTGCGGCTACGTGGCTTCGGAACCATCCTTCCGTCGAGGTCGTCAGCCGGGACCGCTGCGGCCTGTACGCGCAGGCCGTCCGTGAAGGCGCACCGCAAGCCCAGCAGGTCGCCGATCGGTTTCATCTGATCCAGAACCTTCGTTCGGCCATCGAGGAAGAGATGAGCCTTTCCGGGCGCGCTACCGGCAGGGCCATCCTGTCGGAGGACGCGATTGTTGACGCTGCGACACATCGCCGGCGTGCCCGACTCGCGCATAGGCAATCTCGCCATGAGATACTCGAAACGCTCCGCGCCTTGCGAGAAGAGGGTTTGTCCTACAGCGAGATCGCCCGTCGGACCGGCTATGAACGTCGCAGCGTAGCGAATTGGCTCAAGTTCGAGGCTCCACTAGACAGGCGGCGAGCAGCGTTGAAACCCACATCGCCATGGTATTTTGAAACCTTTCTTGCCCAATGCTGGAAGGATGGGAACCGCCTCGGCCGGCACCTGTTTCATGACGTCAAGCAGCGTGGCTACACCGGCAGCTTCGCCAATCTGGAGCGCTTGTTGGGCGCCTGGCGGCGGGCCGAACGAGAGCAGGCCAGTGATTTACCCCCACTCGTGTTGAAGTTGGAGCCGGTTCGAGATCCAGAAACTGGTCATGCGATCTCGCCGGTGATTGCAGCGGCGCTGTGCATCAAGCCACGAAGCCTGCTGACACACCGACAGGCAAGGAAGGTTGATGCGCTGAAGAAGGGATCCGACGCTTTTGCCGAGATGCGACGCTTGGCGATGCGCTTCAACGGTATCCTTCGTGGCAAAAGATCGGCACCACTGGATGCGTGGATCGACGATGCCATCGACACCGAGCTCATTCCGATCATGCGGTTCGCCCGTGTCCTGCGCAGAGACATCGATGCCGTCAACAACGCGATTGAGCTGCCCTGGACCAACGGACAGGCCGAGGGCCAAATCAACCGCCTCAAGACCCTTAAGCGCGCAATGTACGGCAGGGCAGGCCCCGAACTGCTGAGGGCACGAATGCTCCCTCCGCTCCACACAAAATGAGGAAGAACCTCTTTTCCGGCGCGGTCGAGCTGGGTGCCGCATGGCAAAAGACCTCCAACGAAGGACGCGACTACCTCTCGGTCAAGCTGGACGATCCGAGCTTCCCCGCCCCGATTTACGCCACCCTGGTCGAAGTGGAAGGCGAAGACGGTCTCCAGCTGATCTGGTCTCGGCCTAACCGGGACTGATCACGCCGGCCCGCAGGCCCCGCCGAAACGGCGGGGCCTGCTGCTTGACGCCGCGTACAAAAGGAATGGCCGTCCTTGGCGGTAGAAGGACCGCGCAGACTGGTTTTCGAGCCGAATTTCGGCTATACAAAAGAGCAAGTTACAGGAGCCTGAAACATGACCGCAACGCTAATGGAAAGCCCCGCTGTCGCAGATCGCGCACATGCGTTGCGGCTTGCCAAACAGGTCATCAGAACCTTCGATCAGAAGCCGCTCGAGCCGATCGTCGCAGCAATGCTGACTGATGGTCACAAGGCCGCGCTTTCGGCAATGGCTGTGTCGCGGGACGAGCCAAACCTGTTCGAACAGTTCCTCGTCCTGTGCGAAGAGGCCGGGCTGTTGAGCGAGAAGGATTGCGATCAGCTGGGCGATGCCTATGTCGAAGCAAGGCGTGCCCGTGCCGCTTGATGAGTGACCCCTATCTTTATCCGGGCACCACAGTCCTCATCAATCATTTCAACATCAGGGATCAGGCCAAACTCGACAGCAAGGAGCGTCGGGAGACTCTGAAGACGTTGAAGGGTCTTTACGACAATCCGGTCAAGGGCGATTTTGGCCTCGCCCACCTGCTGGAATTACACCGGCGCATCTTTGCGCCGGTGTATCCGTTCGCCGGCGAAATCCGCCGCATCGATATGGTCAAGGCCGAGGAAAAACTGGGCGGAGGCAGCGTCGAATACGCGCCGTTCCATCTGGCGCGCCTCCAGGCCGAACACCACCTTAAGCAACTCAATGCCTGCGACTGGTCGGGTCTCAGCGATCTGTCGCGGGCGCAGGACATGGCCTCATTTGCAGGCATGATTGTCGACCTCTGGAAAATCCATCCGTTCCGGGAAGGCAATACGCGCACGACCATGACCTTCATGCACCAGTTTGCGGCGGCCAAGGGCTTCGCACTGGACCGCGAGCTGATCCGCGCGAATGCTGAATACGTCCGTCATGCGCTGGTGGTCGGGACCCATGGTGAAACCCATTATCTGACACGCATCCTGACCGACGCGCGCCAACGCGAACATGCGCGCGAGCGGAGCCAGGCGCGCCTGGGGCCCCAAAGCCGCACCGACATTGGGCAGGCAGGGCGGGCTGTATTACTTCCTGGCCGTACCCTCGCCTCGGAAGTTCCCAAGGCCGAGCTGCGAGAACGGATTGCCGCTTCGGAAAGCGCCACCGAGGCGATGAACCGCCTTGTCACCACGGCAAAGACGGTATTTGCCGATCACCGGCCCGTGGTTGAAGCCATCCGGAATGCCGCTTTTGACGGTGAAATCGGCAATCGGCAGGTGATTTCGGAGTTGCAGGATGCTCTGGGAAGATTCGGGCCGCTTGCCGGCAAGGGCGCCATAACTGCCAGTCGTCAGGAGCGGGAGGCGCACCGGCAAGCGATCGCTGCACAGCCCAGCCTTCGCGGGATCGCCGAGAGCTACCTGAAAATCGTGCATGGAATCCGGCAGACGATGCAGCAGCAACGTCACGACCAGGTGCGGCGCGCGAGCACGGAGGTCTCGCGGCCGAGTGACCAGCTCATGAGCGCGCTTGATCGGGGTGATGTGCTGTCGCCCGACCTCAAGGTCGAATTGCGGCAGACCACGAGCGCAATCGAGCGCCGTTTCGGTGATGATCTCGCAGCATTGCGTTCAGGCAAGAATCTCGGTCCACTCGCTACTAGGCACGGCGTCGACGAGAAGCAGCTCGTGGAAGCGAGAGCCGTCCTGAGGGCGCTCGACCGGGCCCAGGCCCAGGAGCGCACCGGGGCACAATTGCGGCCTCTCGATAGGGGCGGCCCCGTCCGATAATTCCTTGCCGTCTGGAACGTAGGAGTCAGCTGTGCCGTCCGACCGGCCCTGCGCGGTCTTCCACCCTCCTTAGCTTCGCCTTTGTGTGGAAATCTGCAGCAAGTCTTCTCGATCTGAACGAGCAGGCAGCGCCAGAACCTGACACTGCCTATGAATGTTCGAACAGCCGAACATGGACGATCGAAAGTTCACGAATGCCTGCAACTCGATTATCAAGGCGGTACAGGAGTACGACGTCACGGGCAAACGTCAAAGCAACTGTTCCGGGGCGTGCTGTTCGACGGTCAACGAGAACCACTGCCGGATCCGGTCTGGGACTGGCATGGAGATCGTCGCATACTACAGTTCGCTGGCGGCGGGCAAAATTGGATCCGGGGGCTCTTAGATGATCTTCGACTGGCTGAAGAGGCGACAAGCCGAGAAGAGCTCCGCAGAGCTCCAGGCGACGATCGCCCCTGTGATGGCGCCGATGGCGCTGCTCGGGGCATACAGCGAGCTGGCTGCCGAACACTGGGCAGGCATCAACTCCGGTAAGATCGCCTATCCGCTGGTCGAGATGTCCAGAACCGCCTCCGTGGTCGAGCTCTGGAATGCCGCCCTGATCGAGTCGATGGGTTACCTGGTCAAATACTCGGCACCGGATCCTACCGTTTTCGCGATGGTACCGAAGCAGATGGAGACGATTACCGAGATCCTCCGACAGTACGACGCCGGCGTCTGGGAGAGGCGCGAGCTGCTCAATCCGGCGTCGGGAATCTGGCCAACCTACGACTTCATGCGAAAGACCGCGATCGACGCGGCCGAGGCAACGTTCGGCGGCCTGAGCAGCACGCAGATCTTCGATACGGCAATACCCGCGCTGCGCGCCGAACTTCCGAAATGGCAGGCAGGACCGAGGACGGCAAATACACTGCCCAGGACGGCGATCGAGATCATCGCGGACGATGTCGAGGCCAAGACGAAACTCATTGCCCTGACGCTCAAGTTCGGCCGAAGCTACGTGAACATGTTCAAAGCCATGACCTCTCAGATCCCCGATGAGGTCGAGCGGCAGAAGGTCGAGGAGTCCATGTCGCTAATTCTCGTCGCCAAGAACCCCGATGAGTACTGGGCGAGAAGGAAGGCCTGATGCCGCCGACAGTGGTACGGACGCTGAAGCCGCCGCCGCCGGGATGGGGCGGGGACCACCTGACGCAGTACCTCGACACGTACCGTCACAACCAGTTCGCGACGTTCCACAACCACCCGACGGTCAAGAAAATCGTCCGGCTCGATGACATGTTCTTCCGCATCCTCGACCGGTCGATCAACCCGCGGCCGATGCTGCCGATGACCTTCATGCTGCGGGCTCACTCGGCCTGGAGAGCGGCCGCCGGCGCCGCCATGGCCGGCCAGGTCTACGAGACGAATGCCACTCTGCGCGCTTCTATCGAAATCTCGGCCTATGGCGTCTACATCGGCGATAACGTCCCTCTATACGAACTCTGGATGGGTCGCCACGACACGGCCACCGGCAAGGAAAAGGTGCGGAACGAGTTCCGGCCCCGCAAGATCGTGCGTCATCTCGAGACCATGTCCAAGCCGATCGCCGCCGACTACGAGGCGTTGTATGAGGAGACCATCGACCAGGGTGCTCACCCCAACGAGCGCGGCTTCTCATTCAGCATGAAGATGAAGGAGGGAGAGGACCGCAAGGAGATCGAGCAGGTCTACCTCCATGAGGGTGGCCTTCAGCTCGACCTGGGACTGGAGAACGTCGTTCGGGTCGGCATGTGGACCTTGCATCTCTTCCGGCTGGTATACCCGGCGAAGTTCGAACTCCTCGGCATTAGCGCGGAACTGAGCGAGCTACGAGCGAACCCGATATGAGGCTATACTACTTCACGAACCAGAAATACGGGCTGGCTTGAACGGCCGACGTCAGGCGGCCAAGGCATAGAGTCCTGTGGCGTCCCTGTTTTCCACCCCGCCCACGGCGGGGCGGAGCGAAGCGGAGCAGGCGAGGGGGCTGAACGCGCTTCACACA
>NZ_JARGES010000031.1 GCF_029210365.1 Mesorhizobium sp. YIM 152430 | reverse complement strand
GGGCCGTAGGGCCGGCCGGTGGCGGGTTGCTTACACGCTTACATGCAAGCATGTTTGCGCTTCGCTATTAATGCAGCGCTTCAATGCCTCGGCGGCGAATGACGTTCAACAAGGCCAGCGCCGGCCCCTTTGCCTGCGCCGCGCCGCGCTCAAGCTGCGACACATAGCCGGGAGTNTTCGGTCGGCAGGGTCTGCTCTCCAAGGTGCCGCGCCGTGATCTTCTCATAAGTCGCCTCGTCCATGATCCCGAGGCGGCGCTGCGCGCCAGCCATTTCCGCGATTTCGCGGGAAAGACGGCTAGGCTTCGTCGTCGTCATGCTCGATCTCCTTCAAATCTCCGTCCTCAATAGCTTGCCCGACCAGCTCGGCCGATGTGGCAAGCCAATTCGCGCCGATCGTGCGCAGGGCTTCCAACTCGTCCGCGTCGATGTTGTCTCGTTCGTTCTTGGCGAACGCATACAGAAATACCGCGCGGCCAGCAGACCGATAGGCGACAATCATCCGAAAGCCGCCAGAGCGTCCCTGACCGGGTCGCGCCACGCGCTGCTTGATGAGGCCGCCGCCAAGATCGGCGTCGATTGTGCCACGCTCGGCCCGTTCAATCGCCTCGCCCAAGCTGGCATCAGCAATCCGTTGCCTGCGAGCGAACCGCACAACGCCTTTGGTCAGGAAAATACGCACGGCACCCCGATATAGCACAGAAAACTATAGTTCATATTGCGATAGTTTCAATCCCCGTCCTCTCGAATGACCGGAAAATTGTATTTCACGAAAAGCAGGTTCAGCGCCTCGGCAACAAGCCGCTCCTGCGGAATCCGCTTGCCCTGTGTGTCGCGCGTGCGAAAGCTGATCTCTTCCAGCGTTTCCCAATAGGCAGGCGGCAGGTAATGCGTTTTGGCCGTCTTGTTGGCCCGCGACGGGGCGACGTAGCTCCCAGCCGCCTGACCGCTGCGAGGGCGGCGCTTCGGCTCTGGCGTCATTTCTGTAGTTTCCGTGGCTGCCGCCGCTGCGGCCGGCTGCTTTGCGGTCTTGATAGCGCTCGCCAAGAGAGAAGGCTTGCGGCTCATGCTTTCATCCTTTCATGATTTCCTGCAATCATGCTTGC
>NZ_JARGES010000030.1 GCF_029210365.1 Mesorhizobium sp. YIM 152430 | reverse complement strand
GAAAACTACCTCGCCGCCATCAAACTCATCTCGACACGCATCTGGTGCCAAACGTAATGAGTCATCGGGTAATTTGTGGCCGCTTCCCTCGGAGCTGAAAGATGGCCCACACTTCTGGCTGTCGAAAGCTGAAGGAAGGAAGCAGCCATGAAACATTATGCCGGACTGGACCTGTCGATGGAAACCACGCAGGTTTGCGTCGTCGACGAAAGCGGCAGGAAGATCGTCTCGATGAAGGTCGAGAGCACGCCCGCCATGATCGCACAGGCATTGCACGAGGTGCGTGGCGTCGAACGGGCGGTGATCGAAACTGGCCGCATGTCGCCGGCAATCTGTCACGGTCTGCGTGCTCTCGGCATTCCTATAGTGTGCATCGATGCGCGGCAGGCACATCAGAGCCTGAAGGCATTGAAGGCGAACAAGACCGACCCTCATGACGCAGCAGGGCTGGCCCAACTTGCCAGGACTGGCTTCTACAAGGAAGTGCACGTCAAGTCGCCTGCCGCCCATGGTGTGCGCAGCGTCATCACGGCACGCAACCACCTGGTCGAAGCCCGAGTGCGGCTCGACAACATGATCCGCGGCCTGTGCGCGACCTTCGGATTCAAGCCCGGTCCCGGTCAGGGTAAGGGGTTCATCGACCGTGTGATAGAGGCTGCCAACATACCCGGTCTCGGCCAGAGCATCACCGCGCTGCTTGCGGTGAGGACTGAGCTGATGAAGCAGATCAAGGAAATGGATCTGGTGCTGCGTGAGTTCGCCCACCGATCTCAATCCTGCAGGCAACTCATGAGCATCCCCGGTGTCGGCGTCCAAACCTCTGCTGCTTTTGCCGCGGCAATCGATGAAGTTGGCCGCTTCCGACAATCGCGCACCGCCGGCGCCTACTTCGGCCTTGTCCCCAGACGTCACCAATCCGGAGAGATCGACCGGACAGGGCGCATCACCAAGCAAGGCGACAGTATGGTGCGCAAGCTGCTCTACGAAGCGGCCAACTCGATCCTGACGCGCAGCCGCGGCAGCTTCGCCCTCAAGGGGTGGGCCATGAAGATCGCGAAGCGGCGCGGTTTAAGAAAGGCACGCGTGGCGCTTGCTCGCCGTCTTGCCGTCATCATGCACGCCATGCTGCGCGATGGCACTTTGTTCGAAGCATGAGGTGCGATAGAATCTGATTGCCAGCGGTGAAGCAAGATAGCTGATCCGAGGGCGGTGTCCCGAGAGGGAACGCAGGGACGGACGATCTGCGAAGGTTACCGGATGGGCCAGAAAGCCCGCTTCGAGTCAATGCAACGTTCGGCCTTGTGAAACCCGATACAGCACGATCGCTGCTTGCAGCCATCAGTGCGGACAGATCCTTGAAACCCTCAAGGGAAACACCGCCAAGCTCTGCAAATTACAGATCTACGGCCTAAGCTCTATGCCTCGGCAATTCGGATCCAAAAACTCTCGTGATCCATGCTTACGGGTGGTGGGCTAACCTGAAGGCTCGATTCGAGAAATGTGGTCTACGTGTCACACAGAGCGCTCGATTTCGCGGACTGCTACCTATTTGCCCGCACGCCGATGGACCGAGAGAGGCAAAATTGTTCTCTAGGGAAGATGGGGCGTCAGAATAGTTCGAGGGTACGATGCGGTATTCCCTTCTTTCGGGAGCGGTTTGCATTGCAGTTTTGTCCGGATGTGAAGGAGGCGGTTCCGAGACAGTTTCCTCCGCACCGCCCGATCCTCAGCCCACGCCCAGTGAGTATCCGATACTGAATCCTGAGGCGGCCGCACGCTACAAAAGCAATGCGGAATTCACGGCTGTGGGGCTGAGCCTGCTCGAAGAGAATACTGTCCGTCAGCAGCTCGGTGTCGCTCCAGCCTGTGCCAATTATGTTGCCGCGAATTGTACGAATTCGTCTCCCTATGTGCTTCAGAACATTCATTTCGCGCATACCGCCACACTTGCTCACGGCAAGTCTGTTCGAGGCGATGGTCAGCTAATTGCCGTCGTTGACGACGGTTTTCGTATCTCGCACCAGGAATTCGCAAACAAAGAGATCCGAACCTATCTCGGCTCTGCACCAAGCTTACAAGTCGAACAACATGGCACGTCGGTTGCCGCGATCGCCGCAGCAAACACCGATGGGAGGGGGATAATGGGCGTAGCGCCAAACTCAGCGCTGCATCTCACCTCTTTTGGCAATGTTTCGTCGTCGAATCTTCTCAGCCACCTGACGGGAGCCACTTTGGACGCGTCGGCGAATGGTGCCAAGGTGCAGAACAATTCCTGGGGTTGGGCAAGCAAGGTCGCAGCTTCCGACGAGCAAGCTGCCTACCAAGCCTCTGGCGCATCGACCTATGCCAACTATCTGCCAAGCCGACTCGGCGGCTCATCCGGCCAGTGGGCCGACTTGTTCGCATCCTATAGGACCTTCCAACAGAACGGCGTTGTGGTTTTTGCTAACGCAAACGAAGAGTCGCTTGGGGACGTCGATGCCTGGGCGGCACTTCCACTCTTCGTCCCAGAGCTACAAGGGGCGTGGATCGTTGCCGCCAATGCACTTTTTTCAGTTGATCGCGACAGCGGCAAGATTCTCGATTCGGATCTGATTTCAGCACCATGTGGATCAGCGGCGTCGTTTTGCCTGACGGCCAATGGGACAGTCCATGCCCCGACTGCATCTAGCGATACTTCTTATGGGACAATGACTGGAACGTCCTTTGCGGCGCCGCAGATCTCAGGCCAGATCGCGCTTCTCGCGCAAGCGTTTCCGCAGCTTGCGCCGCAGGAATTAACGACGCGTCTCCTCGCTACGGCCCAAAATGACTGGAGCGCTTTCCAACAGTCAGTCTCGGGAAGCGTCCAGTTTGGCGCGAACGTCTCGCGACCTATTTCCAGCCTCTATGGGCTCGGTGTTCCTGACATGGCCGCCGCACTTGCTCCAGTCGGAGGCTTGGCAGTTGCGACAGGCCATCATGTAGCTACGTCACCCCGTCATTCCGTAGGTGGCGGTTTGCAGGGGACTGCTCCGATTGTAGGAACGAGTCTCAAGAGAGCCTTGGCCGGCCGCGCCGTCATGCTCCTCGACCAATTGGGGGGTGATTTCTACGTCAAAGGTGAGGAGCTGACGACGACGGCGCACGCATCGCATTTCCAAGCGAACCCGTCTGAGGCGCTTGCTAGCAGCATGGAAGCTCTCAGTTTTGGTTTCAGCCAAGTTGATTCTGAGATGCGCGTTCTCGAGGACACAGCCACGGCGAAGCTTTTTTTCTCTCAAGCTCATCAAAACGTAGACGGAGCGACGCGGTTTTCGAGTTTGATGCCCATAAGCGAGAACAAGTTTTTTCAGTATTCGGGCCAAATGGAGAAAAACCCGCAGGGAGATGCCATCTCCTTCAGCATGTCCCGCTTAACGAATCATGAGGCGCTCAGCGTTGAATTTACTTTGTCAGGGGGGTATGCGAACAGCTTCTTTGGATCCGTTGCTAACGGCCCGTTCGTGGCGGCTCTTGGCAGTTCGAATGTGGCATCGGCGATTGGTTTAACTTTTCCCTCAGTAGGCGACTGGTCAGTAACGGGCTTCGCTGAGGTGGGGGTTGGCGATGTGGATACACGTGAGGGTAATCTCATTACCTATGATCCATTCATGCATGGAAGCATCGGCTTCTCCGCATCGCGACGACAGCTGTTGAACGACGATGATCGGATCACGCTTTATGGCGGCGTTTTGCCCACAGCGATCGCCGGATCGGCTACGGCGCGGGTGCCGACGTCGCGGAGCCAGGATGGTCTGATCACCTTCGAGCAAGTGAGGTTCGATCTGCGCGAGACGGATATGCCCATGAGAGCTGGATTAAGCTACACGACGAAAGCATTCAGCGATTTCGATCTCACCACAAACCTGAACTCAGATTTTTGGGCTAGCGGAGCGCACAATACGTCCTTTGCCATCGGATTGAAAAAACAGTTTTGACCACAAAAAACCTCCGCTACCGAAGCCCTGATCGGATTGGGCGCGAAGATGGCCTTGGTGTTGCGTACAATTGCCTGCGGGCCTCCTCGAGTTTCTTTGGGTCGTGGCCAGGAAGGTGCCCGCATTCACGGCCTCGCTCAATAACGGTTGGTAGATGCGTTGACAGGTGTGGACGTCAATGAGCCCGTTCATTGCGGGGTTCAGTGCCCGTTCTGTCCGTGGTCCAATTTTGCACGCCGGGTTACAGTCCGTGCCGGGTCATGGTCCTTTTCGAGGTTATGGCCTCATGTTGATGTTCGAATCGGATGTCAGAACCCTTACCGTGGAACTGGACGACGCAATCTGCCAGATTGGTCGCATGAGCCACGACCTCGACGCGCCGCCCGATAGCGGGCGCCAGTCATCCAGTTGGATCTTGATACGGGCGACGCGATCACGCGCGTCGCGGAAGCCAGCTCCCTCGCCGTCGAGATCGTCAAGCGGAAGCCCGATCAGGTCGGCTTTGCCGTACAGCCGAGGCGATGGGTGGTCGAACGCTTCTTCGCCTGGATCAGCCGCAACCGAAGGCTCTGGAAGGACGCGGAGGCCATCATCGAATCTGCCACCGCATTCCTCTACGCCGCAGCCGTCATGATCCTCGTCAGACGCATCGCGCGACACTCATGAGCAGTGTCGGCACTGACTCTTATCGGATCAGGGAGAGCGAGACCTCGGCTTCGATCTTGCGGCCCGCAAACTCATCTTCACAGTCGCTCTCGAATGTCGAATTGCCGGTCAGCTCGATCGTGTCGGCGATGACGCGGAGGCATTCGGGAGCTGCATTGGCAGTGGCGTTGCCTGCGAACTGCACGTGCGCGGATGGCGCGTAGATGATGCCCGAAACCGTCGAACCGGATGTGCCCAGGATCTGCAGGGCATTGGTATTGCCCTGCTCCTGGTAGATGCTGATGCCTTCATATGGCCCGCTGGTCGGCGGCGAAAGCTGGACAAGCTGGTTTGCGCCGATGGACATGCTCGCGTCATCGAGCAGGAAGAAAGTAACGCCGGGCGCGGCGAGCGAGCCGTTGCCGTTCAGGCTGATGCTGCCGCCGCGCAGGATATAGGTGCCGGGCTCCATCACGACGTCGCCGGAAATGCGTTCGCTGCAATATGTGCCTGGCTTCAGCGACTTTGCCTTGCCGGTGCCGACGGCTTTCTGGCAACTCGTATAGCTCGGTATGGCGACGTCCTTCATGGGATCGGTGCTGCTCCAGCGCCGTTCGAGCGGTGCGTCGCATTTAAGGTCGGCGAGGCTCGTCTCGAACCCGCTGACCGTCCCGACGGTCGTCACGCATTCGGCATCGACCGTCGCGGAGCCACCACGCGAGATCGCGCCCTGCGCATTCGAATTCGCCGCCAGGACGCAATGCGCCATGGTGACTTCCGTCGAGCCCTGGATCTTGATGGCCGACGCGGCGGTTTCGTTGAGCGCCAGAATGCAGGCGGGCAATCCGGCCGCCATGCGCACGCTCGCCTGGCGCGTCACATTCCACTTGCCGGAAAACGACGTCATGCCCTCATGCCGGAACGAAGCGGTAACGCCTCGGACAAGTTCACCCTCGGCCGCTGCGCCAAGGATGGCTTGCGCCTGCAGGTCTTCGATGAGGGCAGCAAAACTGTCCTGGTTCGTCGGCGCGACGTAGCTGAAATCGGGATAAGCGCCTGACCAGCTGGAAAGGTTAGCCTGGAAATAGGCTTCGGCCTGACCGTCGGTCGGCACTGTCCCATTCATCTCAAGGTTGGCCATTGCGAGCGCCGTGGCGTCGAGTGCCTGCTGAACCTGCGACGCCTTGCGCTGCGTCTCGGCGACATCGATCGCGCCGGCCACAGCCGTTACCACCGGAATCGCGGCGATGGCGAGGATCGCCGCGAAATTGCCGCTCTCCGATATTGCAAAGCGCTTCAACATTATGCCGATCCTCAAACCCAATCCGCGACGATCAGGTGAACGTACTACCGGACAGTGAAGATCAGCGGTCGCATTTTAGTGAGCGATGAATTAGACGCGTTGCGCTTGGTGGAGCCAACGCGCGAAACGCTCACCGCTTCGCGGGCCTTTTTACGGAAACCTCCTGATTGTGCACATTGCGTCGATGAAAATTCTGCGGCACTCTCGGCCCGGCGGGAACCTTCCGAAATGATAATTCTTATTGCGGTACCCGACGCGTGCTCAGTGCGTGGGGCCATGCTCCGAGCCGCCAGGATATAACGTCCCTTCTTTCCTGGCGGCGTGGACGCCGGGCGGTGTGATCAATGTATGAACAGCGAGCGGCTACTCTGTTGATGAGTCCTCGACCTTTAACAACTTGGCCAAAAGAACCGTCGGATGGACGATGCGCCAAGAGGCGAGCACGTCCAGCTCGGCGTCGTTGAGAAATACTGCTCTAAGGGCCTCCCGCTACCGATCCGACTATGACCATCATCAGCGCATCAAGATCGATCTCCCCCTGGACATTCAATCGCCCGGGTTCATGTTCAAACGACAGGGCCTGGGAGTCCTCTTCGACCTGTCGCCGCAACTCGTCAATTATCGCGTCCTCGAGTTTTCTCTCTAAAGCAGGCGCGAGTGAAGGGTCATCGCTCATACTAACCTCGCTTGATCTCGAGGGTAACAACGAGCCGTTGCCGTGGTTCCTTGGGATAGAAAATTTTGGCTTGATGGTCGAACGGCTTGCAGACCCTCAGCTGGTGCTTCTACGGTAGAGATCTCGCAATAGAAGTTCCGCTAATGCTGTCACAGCTCCTGTCGCCGATCATTCTCTTTTTCGTTCTGGGTATGGCGGCCGGCTTTGGCCGATCCGATCTTTCCGTTCCGGAACAGGTCGCTAAAGGACTGTCCCTCTATTTGATGGCCGCGATCGGGTTGAAGGGTGGCATTGAGGTTGCCGAAGTCGGCTTTTCGAGCGACATGTTGATTGCTGCCGGGGTGGGCATGGTTCTCAGTTGCGCATTGCCTCTACCGGCCTTCTGGATGCTTCAGAAATTCGGGCGGATAGACCGGATCAACGCGGCGGCGGTGTCAGCTCACTATGGCTCCGTCAGCGTAGTCACATTTGTCACCGCTGTCGAGATTCTGCCGGCTTCAGGACTTTCCGCTGAGGGCTACATGGTCGCTGTGATGGCTCTGATGGAAACACCGGCCATTGTCGTTGGTCTGATGCTAGCCCGCTCAAGGGGGTTTGCCAAATCCGGTAGCCAGACAAACCTCGTGCGGGAAACGCTCCTCAACGGTTCAGTTGTTATGCTGGCGGGAAGCTTTGCTGTAGGACTCACGATCGGGCCATCTGGGTTCGCGAGCATTGCACCCGTTTTCGAAAGTGGCTTTCGAGGGCTGCTATGCCTCTTCCTGTTGGACATGGGTCTGGTTGCCGCACGACGGTTACGCGGATCGCAAGTCCTGACACCACGAATGGTCGCACTGGCTATTTTCATCCCAGTCTTCAATGGCACGATCGGCGTGCTGGCGGGAACAATAGCCGGGTTGGATCCGGGATCGGTTGCAATTCTGGGAACTTTGGCAGGCAGTGCCTCCTACATCGCAGTGCCTGCTGCTATGCGCCTTGCTCTTCCGGAAGCCGATCCCGGCATCTATCTGACCATGTCGCTCGCAATCACGTTCCCGTTCAATCTCACGCTCGGTATTCCGTTCTACACCATCATGGCTAGTGGATTGCAACCATGACCGAAGTCAGACATCGCAAGATAGAAGTGCTTCTCGATGCCCCGCTCATACCAAGATTGGCTGATTTTGCTGAAGCTGCGGGAATTTCCGGTTACACTATACTACCCACTCTCGCAGGGGTGGGGCGGCAAGGCGCGTGGTCGGAAGATCTGGTGGCAGGAGCGGACACCAAGGTTCTTTTCTGGACTGTTACGACGGAAGAAAAGGCCATGCAGTTTCAGCTCGCTGTTGAACCATTCCTCACTTCTTACAAAATGGTGTGGGTCGAGACGCACGCAACCGTGCTGAGGCCCCAAAGGTTTTGACATCGTTTTTTGGCCGTATCATAACCGCCTTTGAGCGTAAGCGTCCGGTGAGTTGGGGTTTGTGCCGGCGGGTTTCTGGTCCAGGTTTCGGAGCTGATTTCGCATCAATTTTCGAAGTTAGCGACGGAACGATGGGACGGATGGAGATCATCACGGGTCGTGAGCGCCGGCGGCAATGGTCGGATGAGGACAAGCTGCGCATCCTGGAAGAGGCCTCAGATCCGAGGCTGAGCGCGGCGGCGATCTACGCGCGCGAAGGGGTCGAGATCGCCCGCTCGACCATGGCCGACTGGGTCGGTCGGACGGCGGCCCTGATGGAGCCACTTGTCGCAGCGGTGCGTGCCCATGTCTTTGCCGGCACCCGGCTGCATGGCGATGACACACCGGTCCCGGTTCTCGATCCGGGCCGCGGGCGCACCAAGCAGGGACGGCTGTGGACCTATGTGCGCGATGAACGCCCCTGGGCGAGCGCTGCGCCGCCGGCCGTCTGCTACCTGTACAGCGGCGACCGCAGGGGCGTGCATCCACAGACGCACCTGAAGGCGTTCCGCGGTGTCCTTCATGCCGACGGCTACGCCGGCTTCAAGCACCTGTATCGCGGGCTACACCTGACGACGAGAGCGCTGTCGTCGAGGCGGCCTGTTGGGCCCATGCCCGGCGCAAGTTCTTCGAACTGACCGTCTCCGGGCCGGCGCCGATTGCGGAGGAAGCGCTGGGGACTGTCAGGAATTCTGTGCGCGAGGCCATGATGATGGAAAGGAGAGAATCATCACATGGCTATCGAGAAAGAACTACTGGACCAGCTCCTTGCTGGCCGCGATCCGAATGAGGTTTTTGCCAGGGACGGTCTTCTGGACGATCTGAAGAAGGCGCTTTCGGAGCGGATTCTGAACGCCGAGTTGGACAAGCACCTTGAGGATGAACGCGTTGAGGGGGCCGCCAATCGGCGCAACGGGCATTCGAGGAAGTCGGTGCCGACGGGCACGTCGAAGATGACGCTGTCGATCCCGCGCGACCGGGCCGGCAGCTTCGATCCGAAGCTGATCGCCAAATACCAGCGCCGCTTTCCAGACTTCGATGCCAAGATCATCTCCATGTATGCGCGCGGCATGACGGTGCGCGAGATCCGCGGCCATCTGGAGGAACTCTACGGTATCGACGTATCGCCGGACCTGATCTCGGCTGTCACCGACGCCGTCCTGGAGGAGGTTGCCGAATGGCAGAGCCGGCCGCTCGATGCCTGCTTTCCCTTGGTCTTTTTCGACGCGATCCGGGTCAAGATCAGGGGTGAGGGCTTCGTTCGCAACAAGGCCGTCTACATCGCGCTCGGCATCCTGCCCGACGGCGCGAAAGAGATTCTGGGCATCTGGATCGAGCAGACGGAAGGCGCCAAGTTCTGGCTGCGCGTCATGAACGAACTGAAGAGCCGCGGTGTCGGCGATATCCTGATCGCCGTCGTCGACGGCCTGAAGGGCTTTCCCGAAGCGATCAACGCCGTCTTTCCCCAGACCGTGGTCCAAACCTGCATCGTGCATCTGATCCGCCATTCGCTCGAGTTCGTGTCGTGGAAGGACCGCAAACCCGTCGTGCCGGCGCTGCGCGCGATCTACCGGGCCAAGGACGCCGAAGCCGGCCTGGCGGCGCTCGATGCGTTCGACGCCGGCTATTGGGGCCAGAGATATCCAGCGATCACCCAGAGCTGGCGGCGCAACTGGAGCCAGGTCGTTCCCTTCTTCGCCTATCCCGAAAGCGTGCGCCGGATCATCTACACCACGAATGCGATCGAGGCGCTGAACTCGAAGCTGCGCCGCGCCGTTCGAACCAGGGGGCACTTCCCAAGTGACGACGCGGCCATGAAGCTGCTATATCTGGTCCTGAACCATGCGGCCGAGGAATGGAAACGACCGCCGCGCGAATGGTTCGAGGCCAAGACCCAGTTCGCCGTTGTCTTCGGCGAGAGGTTCGTCAGCCAATGACGAAACCGGCCTCGCGCACAGAATTCCTGACAGTCCCAGCGTTGCGTCGCATCGGCGAACTCTACGACATCGAAGCCTCCATCCGCGGTTCGCCCGCCAATCTCCGTCATCGCGTCCGCCAGGCACAGGCGAAGCCGAAGGCTGACGCCTTGCGGCAATGGCTTGAGCAGCAATTGGCCTGCCTACCCGGCAAGAGTGGACCGGCGCCGGCCATCCGCTATGCGCTCACGCGCTGGCCGGCGCTCTGCCGCTATCTCGACGACGGCACGGTCGAGATCGACAACAACGCGGCCGAACGCGCCATCCGGCCGGTGACGCTGGGGAGGAAGAACTGGCTCTTCGCCGGATCCGACCTTGGCGGCGAACGGGCAGCAAGCATCCTGACGCTGATCGAAACGGCGAAGCTGAATGGGCTTGATCCCGAAGCCTGGCTGCGCGACGTTCTTGCTCGAATTGCCGATCACCCCATCAACCGCATCGGCGAACTGCTGCCCTGGAACTGGAAGCCGCATGCCGAGCATCCCGCGACGTTTGACGCTGCTTGACAAGCAACTGGCAGGCCTGCCGGAAGATAGCGATCCAATGCTCATCAGCGAGTTCGATGGCTTCCTGGCCGGGATTCTCGTCTGTCCCGACCTGATCATGCCCGGTGAGTGGCTGCCGATGGTTTGGGGCAGCACAGACGAAGATGCCGCTCCGGTCTTCGAGAACGCCAAGCAGCTGGAGAAGGTGGTCGGGCTGATCATGGAACACTACAATGCCACCGCCAATGACCTGCACCGGGGCCAATATGCGCCCGTGTTCGACGTCGATCCCCGACACGACGAAATCCTCTGGGAGTTCTGGATCGACGGCTTCGAAGCGGCCATGCAACTCCGCCCGGAAAGCTGGGCGGTGATGCTGGGGAGCGACGAAGACACGCAGATCGCGCTTGCCGGGCTCGTCACCCTCACCGAGATCAGCCGCAATGAAAGCCGCCTCGCCAAGCCCGAGGCCGACGACCTCGCCGAGAACGCCCCGGACCTGATTGCGCACTGGGTGGAGACCCTCAACGCCTGGAGGCTTACCCAGCACCTTGCCGGTCAACCGGAGCAACCTGCACCAAGCTTCGGCAAGGTCGGACGAAACGATCCGTGCCCCTGCGGTTCCGGCAAGAAATACAAGAAGTGCTGCGGCAGCAACTGAACCTCAAATCCTCACCGGACGCTTACCTTTGAGCGGGGTCGGCAATGCGCTAAGGCGCAATGACGCTCCACTTGAGACGACACCAATCCATAACACTGGTTTGTTGAGAGCGGTTGGCAACGATCGTAGTTGGCAAACCAAAATCGCTCGTCGTACGCGGACGTAGCCGAATCATTTTAGCAGCGCGCGCCCATTCCAGCCGCGGATGAAGCCGTGCCGGCGATAGAGGCGTGGTTCTTGTAGCCGAAGGCGGGAATGGCGATGTCGCGCTGCTGGACCTTTCCGTCCTCAGCCACTTTGGCCTTTGAGAACTTCACGGTCCAGCGCTCATCGCGATCCTTCTGGCGCAGCTTGGGAGGCTTCCCCTTCCATGCGTCCGGGACCTTGCCCGCCTTGATGTCCGCCTTCTCTGCGTCGGAGTTGCGTTGCTTTGGCGCCGCAACGATCGTCGCGTCCACGATCTGGCCGCCCATCGCGAGATAGCCGGCCTTGGTGAGGTGCTTGTCGAAACGGGCGAACAGGTTCTCGATCGCCTTCGCCTGCGTGAGGTGCTCGCGGAACAGCCAGATCGTCTTGGCGTCCGGCACGCGGTCCCCGAGCCCCAGCCCGAGGAAGCGCATGAACGACAGTCGATCCTGGATCTGGAACTCGGCCTGGTCGTCCGACAGGCCGTAGAGCGCCTGCAGGACCATGATCCTAAACATCATCACCGGGTCGTAGGGCGCAGGCTCCTTCGTGCCCGATGCGCAGGGTCGCCTCGTCAACGCGGCCGGCTTCTACCTCCTCGGCACCAAGATGGCCGCCGGCCTGACGCCGGACGATCTCGAAGTCGTGTCGATCTCGTCGACCGGCCTCACCGCCTCGGCCTCGACCGAAGGCGCGTTCTCGCCGAACCTGCCGGCGCTCGCCGACATCGTCACCGACCCGGCCGCGCTGCCGAGCGCCAATCCCGATCCGGCAGGCACCCCGCCGCAATTCTCCGGCAAGACCTCGATGACGGTCTATACGGGCATCGGCGAAGAGAAGGTCATCGACGTCTATTTCGCAAAAACCTGCCCGAACACCTGGGAAGCGGTCGCCTATGATGCCAGCCTTGCCTCGCCCGATGGCGGCTTCCCCTACGGAGGCCCGGCGCTGGGCACCGCGGCACTGACATTCGACCCCTCGGATGGTTCGCTGGACCCTGCGAGCGACCAGTCTCTCGACTTCACCGTTCCCGGCGGCGAAGCCTTCACGCTCTCGCTGGCCGGCATTCAGTCGCTCGCCGCGGATTATACCGCCCGCGCGCCTGCCGTGAACGGCAGCGGCACCGGCGGCTTCGACGAGATTTCGATCGATCTCGACGGCATGGTCTCGGCGCTGAACAAGAACGGTTCGGTCATCAATCTCTTCCGCATTCCGATCGCCACCGTCACCAGCCCGGACCGCCTGACGACGCTGCCCGGCAACGTCTATCAGGCGAACAACGGCTCGGGCGGCATGACGATCGGGGTCGCGACCACCTCGAACTTCGGCGAAATCGTGGCCGGCGCCCTCGAAGGCTCCAATGTCGACATCGCCGAAGAGCTGACGAGCATGATCGAATCGCAGCGTAACTACACCGCAAATTCGAAAGTCTTCCAGACGGGAGCGGATTTGTTGGACATTTTGGTCAATCTCAAGCGGTGAACTGGCCTGCTCGCGTCGATCATTGCCTACCGAGCCATTGATATAATTGCCGGGTTTTTTGCTGCTAACGCGCGAGACGACCAATTGGCAAGACATGGTCAACGGGGCGGCAGTGTTAAGCCTGACAGTGTCCGACTCCAAGAGAGACAGCATGAGCCCAAAAATCGCTCTGGCCGTTCACCTTTCGTTAGAACTCGGCGCGGTACTCATAGGCGACGAGCAGGGGCCAGGGCGGCTTAGCATGATGCGATCCTACTCCGCCGGATGAACCGGGCGCTTTCATCGAGTTAAAGGATTGTCAGTTATGGCTAGCATTCTCACCAACACCTCCGCAATGACCGCTCTCCAGACGCTGCAGAGCACCAACAAGAATCTCGCGACGACCCAGAACCGCATCGCCACCGGCGAGCGCGTTTCGACCGCTTCGGACAACGCGGCCTACTGGTCGATCGCCACGGGCATGAAGGCTCAGAACAGCGCCAACTCGGCCGTCAAAGACTCGCTCGGCTTTGGTGCCGCGGTCGTCGACACCGCCTATACCGGTCTCGAAGAAGGCATCAAACTCGCTGAACAGATTATGGCCAAGTACGTTGCTCGGCAGCAGGGCGGCGTCGACACGGTTGCAATCGACGCAGAAATCACCGAACTGAAAGCTCAGATGACCTCGATCGCCACGTCATCCGATTTCCAAGGGCAAAACCTCCTTACGACCATGGGTACCGCTTTGACGGTCGTAAATGGTTACACCGCTGCAGGCGGCACGACGACGATCACAGTCGCCAACTACGATCTCGAAGGAGCTGGCGCCACGATGACCGACGCTGCGACCTCGCAGACGGCTCTCGACGCTATGCGCGGCGCTGCCGCGACGATGGGTGCCTCGAAGGCTCGCATCGACTCGCAGATCGAGTTCACCGGCAAGCTCATGGACGCCATCGACCGCGGTGTGGGCGTTCTGGTCGACGCCGACATGAACGCCGAATCGGCTCGCCTGTCGGCTCTGCAGACGCAGCAGCAGCTCGGCATCCAGGCGCTGTCGATCGCCAACCAGAACTCGCAGTCGATCCTGTCGCTCTTCCGCTAATAGCGAAAGCCGCGATGTGACACAGAAGGGTCGCTCTAAGCGACCCTTTTTTATAAACTTACTAGCTTGGCAAACCGCGACAGCAGCGCTTCGTCCTTCGCTTTCAGCGCCAACGCTACCACCGCATCTCGCATCTCGTTTGGCAGCCACCAGGCCTTTCCACCGGATGCCGTGTCGGGCGGATAAGCCAAATGATTTCCGTCTGGCGTCTCGATGAGCTTAACGCCGTAGAGCTTGATCCCCTCATCAAGGACTAGCGTAAAAGTGCAAAGGTTGGTGAAGCCCTTTTGGCTTGCCTGTCCTTGAGTGCGTTGTACATTTTCAATGCGCATTGCATATCTCCTCTCGAGAATATGCCGCCGAGAGCTTGCGCGAAAATGGACAGCGGAAAGGCGGACACCGTTATCCATCAACATTGCAGGTTGGACCCGTAGACGCCCACCGGTGTGGTGGACGGTTCTCCCTCATGTGACTTTTGACGGTCTCGCTTTAGAACATTGCAATGCCGCGAGCGGAGGCCGCCCACCACATCAGGTCAGGCTATCGCATGTTGCGACACGGTAGAAGTGATGCCCGGCTACGGCCCGGCGCACGGGCTCGATCTGGTTAACTGGCTCTTCCTGACTAAGCTGCAAGGGCCTGCCTGAGGATACCACCCGCAGGCTTGCGGAGGTTTTCGGGCACGGGTTCGACAAGACTGATTAGGGCTTCAGATCCACGGCATCGTCACCCAGGTCGTCGACGCGGAGGGCCGCTGGCATCATTCCGGACAAGCTCCTGTTCGATATCACCAAGCTCGGCGTAGCCGAGGCGGCTAAAATTCAAGGTTACCAGACCAGGATGCCCGCCTTCGAAGGCGTCCTGACGGACAAGGAGATTGTCGCCGTGCTCTCGTTCATCAAGGCGCAATGGCCGGAGCAGGTGCGCCAGCGCCACGACGAGATGAACCGCCGCTTCCAGCAGCGCCAGGAGGCAGCAGAGTGACCGGGATCGTGGCCCGCCCGTTGACCTTCCACCTGCTAGAAACAGCATGATGCACGGATGAAGAAAGGCAGCGCGATGCGACAGGGAAGCCAGCCTCTCGACCGTTCCATTCTGGCGGCGTTCAAGCAAGCGCACGACGTCGGCAGGCTCGATGTCGCCGAACATCTCCTTTGCGCGCTGGAATGCCTCTGCGGGGACGATGCCGTCGAGGAAAGCGCCGCCGGGGAGGCGTATAGGGTGATCTGCTGCGGGTGCGAAAAACCGGAAAACCAACACGAATGCAGGAAAGGAAGAAAACAATGACGAAACGAAGCAGGTCAGCCTTGCTCGGAGCTTTGGCGTGCTCCGCCGCGGTCGCGGTGGGCCTGGTTGCGCGGGCTGAATCCGTTCCGGTGTCGCAGCTCAAGCAGCAGACCCATATCCACGGACTCGCAGTAGAACGCGAGGATCCGGAATATCTTTTGATCGCCACCCATCACGGGCTTTTCCGCGCCGATCCCGGTGGCGAGGCGGAACGCATTTCCGTCGTGCAGGATTTCATGGGCTTCACGGCGCATCCTTCCGATCCGGGAACGCTGTATGCCAGCGGCCATCCGGCGGATGGAGGCAACCTCGGCTTCATCGCTTCGACCGACGGCGGCGCGAACTGGAAACAGGTATCGGCGGGCGAGGGCGGTCCTGTCGATTTCCACCAGATGACCGTGAGCCCGGCGGACCCGATGACGGTCTACGGCGCGTTCGGCGGCCTGCAGGTCAGCCGCGACGGCGGCAAGACGTGGTCCGTCGCAGGGCCCTTGCCTCAGCGGCTGATCGACCTCGCCGCCTCCGCCCGTGACAGCGACACGCTTTACGCCGCGACCGAATCCGGGCTGCTGATCAGTAAGGATGCGGGCGGGACGTGGAAGGCGGTGGTCGAAGGCTCTCCGGTCAGTCTTGTAGAGGTCACGCCCGAGGGGGCGTTCTACGCTTTTGTGCTCGGTAAGGGGCTCGTGCATTCAGCCGAGGAGCAACTGGATCTCGCTCTTGTCGGCGCAGACTGGGGAGACCGGGTTCTCCTGCATCTGGCTGTCGATCCTACGGACGAAGAGCGAATATTCGTTGCGTCGCATGAAGGCGACATCCTCGCAAGCGAGGACGGCGGAGCCAACTGGAGAGAATTCGGCCGTTGACGAGGCCGCTTGCGCTGCACCCTTGCTGTTGCTCGTGATGGCGCCGAGCTAGATTAACCAAGCGACTCGTATCATGGGCTTTCCATCAGCTGGGCGGTTCCGTCGTTGGGCTACGAACTTGCGCGATGATTTAACTTAACTGCGGGATCCGGATGGAGATTCTTTCTAATAGAGATCGTCAAGCGAATGGACAAGGCAAGGGGCTTCGAGGTGTTGCCGCGCAGAGGGGTTGTGGAACGGACCTTCGCGTGACTCGGACGATACCGCTGCCTGGCCAAGGACTTCGTGAGAACGATCGCCTCCGCCGAGGCATGGATTTTCGTCGCCAGTATCCGATTGCCCACCAGATGGCTCGCAAGCCCATGAGACCCATACGATCTTCAGGATTCAAGATCTAAGGGCTGCCATTCACATCGACTCAATTCGGCGTGAGGCAAGCTCATGGTGACTGGACTTTCCCGACACCAGAGGATTGTTTCCCTGTTTCCCTAGACGGTTTTCGAAATTGGACAAAAATGCTGCTGCCTGGACGAAACCGCATCTCTGGAACGTTCGATCCGCGTGGGCAGTGCTATCTGGTAACAGGAGCAAGTTCCGGCATCGGACTGGCGGTCGTGCGGATACTTGCTGCAAAGGGCTGTCGAGTTACAGCCAGTGGTCGCCGACCGTCCCGCGAACTGCCTGTCGATTTTCCCGACGTGGACTATGTTACGCTCGACGCCAAGGATCGAACTGGTGTCGCGGAATTAATGTCCAGGGTAGCTCCTTGCCTTGATCGGGCCGTCCTGTGCGCAGGAGCCGGTTTCTATCGGTTTGTCGAAGCCGAGACTTCTGCTGACATCCATCGCGTGGTCGACGTGAATCTTTCGTCTCAAATACGGCTCGCACACCGCCTCTATATACCCCTTGCCAGAAATGGCGGTCGCCTTTGTTTCATCGGATCGGCTGCATACAAGGGATCGCCAGCCATGCCGGTTTATGCCGCTACAAAAGCCGCTCTGGACGGTTTGGGCCGGTCGCTCGCATTGGAGTGGCAAGGGCGGATCGTCGTCAAGGTTTTACACCCTGGGCCTACGGCAACCGGGATGGCGGAAAGGGCGGGGCGAAAACGAGATTGGCTCTCCCGTGTCATGTTGCCGCCATCGGCGATGGCAGAAATGATCGTTCGAAGCATTGAAGACGGGGGCAGCTTTCGTCAGACGCTTTCCTATAGTCGATATCTGATGAACGCGCTACGCAAGGTCAGGTCTTGATGCGAGTCCTGGTGACGGGAGGCGCCAACGGACTTGGTCGTGCCTTGGTGGAAAAGGCACTCGCGGCCGGCGCATCCGTTTTCGTGGTGGACGTGGATGCGAGGGGTCTTCAGCAATTGCCGTCGCAGGTAACGCGTGTGGTGGCCGACCTAGGGAGTGAGGTCGATGTCGCTCATGCGCTGGCGTGCCTCGCCGACGAACCGGCATTCGACCTCGTCTTACTCAATGCTGGCATCAGCGCGACAGGGCGGTTCGAAGAGGTATCGCTCGAACGCATGGAGCGCGTCGTCGCGGTCAATCTGATTGCATCCATGCAGCTTGCAGCCGGTCTGATCAAGGCTCAAAAGCTGGCGCGTTCTGGACGTCTGGTCTTCGTCTCATCGCTCTCGCATTACGTCGGTTATCCAGGGGCGAGCAGCTATGCAGCGACCAAGGACGGCATCACGGTGTTTGCGAAAAGCCTGCGTCGACCACTTTGGAAGCAGAATGGGGTATGCGTTCAGATTGTGGCGCCGGGACCCATGGATACGGCGCACGCCTCAGAACATTCACCAAGACCGAACCACCGGGTAGGTCGAATCGCTCCTCAAGTTGTCGCAGAGGCCATCTGGCGATCGCGTCGTCGCTTTGCGATCGTTCCTGGGCGGCGCGCCATCCTCGGTGCGCTTCTCGGTCGCCTTTTTCCCAGGACCGCAGGCTGGCTAATGCGACGAATTCTGTTCGAAAAGATGCTGGCAGCACCTTCCAACACTCTCATCCCCCTCCAGGTTCAGCCGCAAAAGCCTCATCGTTCACCATGAGCAACGGCGACAACCGAATATTCAGGAGAATATCATGACCCGTCACCCGCCACTGACTTTATCGCGCCGCCAGCTCTGTATAGGCTTTGCAGCGTCGTCGAGCCTTTTTCTAACGGGCACGGGGACAGCGAACGCAGCCGATATTCGCTTTGACGAAAGTTGGGAACACCTGACGTTCCGGCGTCTCATACCGAATGTCTTTCAGCCAGCCCGGGAGACTTTGAAAGTCGTCGCAGACGGCAGTTCGTCGATCTTATATCGGATGTTGGAACCTGCGTTGCACGGCGCGCAAAAGGCGCGATGGACCTGGGAGGTCGGAAGTTCGGTTCCCCCATCGGACCTGTCGACACTTGGCGAAGACGATCGCAATCTCGGTATGTTCTTCGTCAGTCTCGATGCGGCAAATGCCGATCGGGTTCGGCCGGGGACGAATATCAGGAGCTTGATGGCCAATCGGTCAGCGCGCATCCTGATGTACACGTGGGGTGGCAACACCGCTCCCGGGACGATCGTGCCGAGTCCACATGCTCCCGAGCGGCTGCGCAATTTGATTACCCGCGAAGCCGGCACGGGCCGATTTACCGAGGAGGTCGATCTGGCGGCGGATTTCCCGCGCGTCTTCGGACAGCCTCTGGACCGACTCGTCGCTGTGGCCGTCTCCTCCAACAGCGAGAACACGCCAGCACGGGTCGACGCGACCGTGTCGAACCTGACAGTCAGCTAGTGGCTTGAGGCCACCTGCTCACTCTGCGCGATTGTGAGAGCTCTTAAACGATCGATCCTATCATGCCCTGATCTTCTTGCAGATCAGGGCATGATCCCTGTGGAAATAAACGTTGGAGAATTTGGCGGTGCAACGACGGCGGCATGGCCGGATTTCGGCTCACGTTGTCGTCAGGCAGTTGTAAGCCCGAGCCGGCGGTCGCGTATGCGAATTGCGTAGACGAGCGGCAATGCAATCAAGGTCGCCCAGCCCTCGCCGATCATCTGGCCGGTGAGAAATTCGAGATTACCGAATGTCAATCGGCGCGCAAATTGTGCACGCCGGTTCACATGCCGAAGGCGATCGAGAAGAAGACTATGCTGTCAGCAGCGAGCCCACGGCACCGCTCGCGAAGACAGCCATCACCAGCCCACGTCGCTGGAGCGGTGTGAAGACGGCGAGATCGACGGTTTCGGAAATCACGAAGGCGGCGACGGAGGCAATTACCAACGCGGCGGGAGCCAGTCGACAGGGCCGCATCGACGGCGATTGCCGCGAATGCCCCGTTGAGGCCGAGCCGCCGCGGCACCAGGTCACGCAGCACAAGAGCGGCACCAATCGCCAGCACGCCGCTTGGCGCTGCGATTCCCGGCCAGACGGTAATGGTGCATGGGCCGGCTTCGATGCAGGCCGTGCCGAAATTACCGACCGGCCAGTTGGCGAGCGGAATGGTAGCGCAAAAGAGTGCCAGATAGGCGCCCCCCCTCGGTTCGCTGGATATTGATTCTTGTCATCGCGTCATCTCGTCCGCGATAGGGTGCGACGCTTGAATCGGGTATCCACAGTTCGGTCCGTGCGGATCCGGTCTGGTAGAAGACGTCGATTGGAATACCGCCGCCGGGTACCAATAGCCGCCGATGCGCAACCATTCGGGCTCGAGCAGGCCGATCAGCCACTTGCCGATCATCACCGTGCACTCTTCATGGAAGGCGCCGTGATTGCGGAAAGAAAACAGGAAGAGTGTCTGGGACTTGCTCTCAACCAACCCCGCTCCGGGAACGTAATCGATGACGAGATGTGCAAAATCCGGCTGACCCGAAACGCACGGTGAAACTCGTTTCAGCATGCGGGCTTGGCACTCTTTCCAAAGTGGCCGCTTCAGAGGTGGCAGGGATGAGAGTCTCAGAACCGAGCTGTGTCAGCCGGGAATAGGAATTGTCGTGAGACAAAAGCAAGCGACCTTTCGAGAAAAGCCTCCGACCGCGATGCCGCAAAAGTCGCGACGAGCGATGATGAACTCGGTGTCCTTTTTTTAACCGGGTAGGCTGCGACCGGAGGCATGGATGCCAAGCACCGCGGATAGTAGGGTCAAGACTCAGGCTAAAGACCCCAACGTTGGCTCCTATTATACTCGCACAAGGTGCCGGCGCAGAAAGCGACTTCATAAAATCCCTTTGATCGGAACTTGAACCAAGAGCATGGTCATGTTTCCCGTGCGGTTTTCGGGCGGACAACCTTATGACCGGCGTCCACATCGACTCCTACGGGGTTTGAAAGATGCCAGCCTTTTACGATTGCATAAACCGCCGGAATGACGATCAAAGTCAGCAACGACGATGATACCATGCCGCCGATCATTGGGACCGCTATTCGTTGCATGATCTCCGATCCAGAACCTGTGCTCCACAGGATCGGGATGAGTCCTGCCATGATGGTGACGACCGTCATGATTTTGGGACGTACCCGCTCGACCGCTCCCACCATAACCGCTTGATGCAGATCAGTGCGTTGGAAGGGGCGTCCTTCCACCTCGCAACGCACCTTGGCATCAGTGAGCGCGTGATCGAGATAGATGAGCATGATCACCCCTGTCTCCGCGGCAACGCCTGCAAGCGCGATGAAACCGACGGCGACCGCGACCGACGTGTTGAAACCCAGCCACCACATCAGCCATATGCCTCCGACGAGCGCGAATGGCAGAGACAGCATGACGATCAGAGTCTCGGTCAGGCGGCGGAAGTTCAGGTAAAGCAGGAGGAAAATGAGCGCCAGAGTTAAAGGCACGACAACTTTGAGGCGCTCCACGGCGCGTTCGAGATATTCGAATTGGCCGCTCCACCCGAGGGAGTAGCCGTCCGGCAGATCGATGGCTTGAGCGACCGCCGACTGTGCCGCCGCCACGTAGCCACCGAGATCGCGTCCTGAAATGTCGACAAAAATGTAAGCCGCCAGACGCCCGTTCTCCGTCCTGATTGATGTTGCGCCACGGGCGAGTTCGACCGAGGCGACTTCGCCGAGCGGGATAGCGCCGCCACCGGGGAGGGCGATCTCGATGCCGCGCGCAATGGAATCAGGATCGCTTCGCAGCGCCCGGGGATAACGGATCGACACCCCGTAGCGTTCGCGACCTTCTACCGTCGAGGTTACAACTTGCGCGCCCAAAGCCATGGAGATCACGTCCTGGACGTCAGCGACGGAGAGCCCGTAACGACCGAGGGCAGTGCGGTCGGGCTTGATGTCGAGGTAATAGCCGCCGATCACGCGCTCGGCATAGGCGCTTGACGTTCCTGGAACAGTTTGCAAGACGGCTTCTACCTCGCGGGCCACGCCTTCGATGCCTTCCAAATCCGGTCCGTAGACTTTCACGCCAACCGGCGTCCTGATGCCCGTCGCAAGCATGTCGATCCGTGCTCGGATCGGCATCGTCCAAGCATTCGCTACGCCAGGGAACTGGAGCGCGGCGTCCATTTCGACCTTCAGGCTTTCGACCGTTACATCCTTGCGCCATTCGTCCTTGGGCCTCAGGTTGATGATGGTCTCGAACATTTCCATCGGAGCAGGATCGGTTGCCGTTGCGGCGCGGCCGGCCTTGCCGAACACTGAATCGACTTCCGGAAAGGATTTGATGATCCGGTCCTGCGTCTGCATCAGCTCGGCGGCTTTGGTCACCGACAGGCCCGGTAAGGTCGTCGGCATGTACATCAGCGTGCCTTCGTCGAGCTCAGGCATGAATTCGCTGCCGAGCTGCCGGGCTGGCCAGATGGTCACGGCAAGCACGAGCAAAGCGATCAGGATCGTCGCGCCCTGCGCCTTGAGGACCCCGCGGATGACAGGCCGGTAGGCTCCGGTCAGAAGCCGGTTCACGGGGTTTTTGTGCTCGGGGACGATCCTACCTCGAACGAAGATGACCATGAGAGCTGGAACGAGCGTGATGGATAATATCGCCGCAGCTGCCATAGCGAAGGTCTTTGTGAATGCAAGCGGCGCGAATAGCCTGCCTTCCTGGGATTCCAGCGTGAAGATCGGCAGGAATGAAACTGTGATGATGAGGAGGCTGAAGAACAGTGCTGGGCCTACTTCTGAAGCCGCTTCGATCAGCACCTCGAGGCGGGGCTTTTCCGGCGGCGCGCGTTCGAGGTGCTTGTGGGCGTTCTCGACCATCACGATCGCCGCGTCGATCATCGCCCCGATCGCGATCGCGATACCGCCCAGGCTCATGATGTTCGCGCCAATTCCCAAGAACTGCATGACCGCGAATGCCATGAGGATGCCGACGGGCAACATGATGATAACGACCAAGGCGCTGCGGACGTGGAGAAGGAACACGATCGTTACTAACGCGACGACGATCGATTCCTCAATCAGCGTTGTCTTGAGCGTCGTGATGGCGGCCTCGATGAGTTTGGACCTGTCGTAAACTGGAACGATGTCGGTTCCGGCCGGCAGGCTGTCCTTGATCGCCGCCAGGCTCCCCTTGACGTTGTCGATCACGTCGAGCGCGTTCGCGCCGAAACGCTGTAGCACGATGCCGCTCGCGACTTCGCCCTCGCCGTTGAGTTCCGTGATTCCGCGCCGTTCGTCGGCGACGATTTCCACACGCGCAACGTCGGTAAGCCTGAGCGGGACGCCGCCGTCGGCCATGAGGGCGATGTTTTCCAGGTCGCCCGCGTCTTCGAGATACCCCTGGCCGCGCACCATGAACTCGAACTCGGAGATCTCGACGGTGCGTCCGCCGACATCGAGGTTGCTGTCGCGCACGGCATCGGCCACGTCGCTGAGCGTCAGGCCGGCGGACCGCAATCGCGCAGGATCGATCACGACCGAATACTGCTTGACGAACCCGCCCACGCTCGCCACTTCGGCGACGCCGTCAGCGTCGGAGGCGGCGAACCTCACCACCCAGTCCTGCAGCGAGCGCAGTTCGGCCAACGTCAGCTTTTTCGCGACGACTGCGTATTGATAGACCCAACCCACGCCCGTGGCATCCGGTCCGAGCGTCGGCGTCACGCCGCCCGGCAATCGGCTCGCGGCCGCATTGAGATATTCGAGGACCCGGCTCCGGGCCCAATACGGATCGGTGCCGTCTTCGAAGATGACATAGACGAACGATACGCCGAAAAACGAAAAGCCCCGGACCACCTTCGACTGCGGCACGGTGAGCATCGCAGTGGTCAATGGATATGTGACTTGGTCCTCGATGACCTGTGGAGCCTGTCCGGGATATTCGGTGAACACGATGACCTGGACGTCTGAAAGGTCTGGTATCGCGTCCAGAGGAAGCGTGCGCAATGCGTAGATTCCCGCGGCCGAAGCGAAAACAGCCGCGAAGACGACGAGGAACAGATTTCTTGACGACCAATCGATGATGCGCGCGATCATGGTTCGATGACCTCCGACTGAAAGGCACTGAAAGCGGCATTAAGGTTGCTTTCCGCATCGATCAGGAAGTTGCCGGAAACGACCACGGGCTCGCCTTCCGCGATGCCTTCCAGGATTTCGGTCCGGCCGCCGCTTTGCATCCCGACCCGGACGTCGCGGGGTTCGAAGCGCCCTTCGCCGAGATCGACGAATACGGACTGGCGTTTTCCGGTGTCGATCACCGCTCCGTTGGGCACGGTGACGGTTTTGGCAGTCTGCCTTCCTTTTATTGCGACATCTGCGTACATGTTCGCCAGAAGGACGCCGTCAGGATTGGGCAGTTCGACGCGGACCCTGGTCGTTCGGGTCTGCTCCCGGATCTCGGGATAGACCTGATCGACCGTGCCTTCTAACTCCTTGCCGGGAAGGCTGCGGAACCGCACGACAGCCTTCGCGCCAACAGCGACATCGGAAGCCAGGTATTCGGGCACGTCGGCCATGATCCAGACGCGCGAGATATCCGCGATCTTGAACAGGACGTCGCCCGGCTCAGCCATCATGCCTGGAATGGCGGAGCGCTCGAGGATGACGCCGTCGAAAGGCGCGGTCACGACGATGCTTTCGGGAACGGCCCGCGTCGCCTCCATGTCGCGGACGGCGGATTCCGGCACGCCGAGGTTCTTCAGGCGAAGGCGGCTTCCGGACATCGCCTTCGCGGGGATGCCGCTGTTCAAGTCCAAGAGGAACTGGGCGCCTGCGGCTGCGATGTCGCGGGAATAGACGCGCATCAGCTCGTCGCCCGCCTCTATGCGGTCTCCGGTCGTCACGTCGGCGACGGTCTCCACGAATGCCTCGACCCGCGGCGACACGACGCTGACCAGCCGTTCGTCGAGCGTGACGGTGCCGGGAACGTCGATGGATCGGGCCATCACGCCGAGCTCGGCCGTTTCGGTCTTTACGCCGGTTCTCTGGATTTTTCCGGCCGAAACCACGACTGACGAGTCGCTCGGCTGCTCGCCCTCGTAAACCGGGATATAGTCCATCCCCATCCAATCTTTCTTCGGGACCGGCGAGGTGTCGGCGAGCCCCATCGGATTGCGGTAGTAAAGAACTTTCCCGCTCGCAGCCGGGGCCTTTGATCTGTCTTGGGGAGCAATTGGGCCTTGTTCGCCGAGCGTCACGTCTTCGCCCGCCCGCACGGCCTCGAACGGCTCTCCCTCCTGCGTCTCAGCGGCGGTTGCCGAATAGACGGCTTCCCCCGCCGGATGCCGATAATAAAGAATGTCCTCCTGCTCCCCGGCAGTGTTCGCGGAGGACGGCGCTTGGGCGACGGCGGGAACTAAAGATGCGGGGGTCAGTCCTCCGTGCCGCCCGACCCAATACCCTGCTGCCGCGCTAGCAAGGACGACTACCAGGGTCGTCACAATTCCGATGGGCCTCATGGAAGTACCTCCAAGGGCAGTTCTGCCGTGACGGTTTCCATCTCTCCCTGAACTTTTGCTGCGATCTGAAGGCGCCAATTGCCTTCCATCATCAAATCGGCCCGGAAGCGATAAAGGCCATCTTCAAGTTCCTCGACGGGTTGGAGGGGTGCGGTCATGGCAGCCATTCCATCGGGAGCCATGTCCAGTCTTAGGGCGTAAATTACGGCTGCCGGAACGCTGTTGCCTTCGGCATCGATGAGCCGCACCGTCAAAGCATTGTCGCCGACGGTCGCTACTTCGTCGACAATCTCAAACCGGAAGCCTTCATCCGCCGCCAGGACGGGCGTTATCGAGAATTGTACCGATGCGGATGCCAGAAATGCCGCGAGCAGAGCAAGCCGGTCACTCATTGCGAATCCTTTCCGACGCTAGGACTGGGCGACGGCTTCGCACCGACGCAAAGTCCCAGTGCGCAAGCCGCTGCGCACGGCAGTGCCCCCAGCAGGAAGGGCGCGAGGCCAACTGCCGTCAGCCAGCCCCAGTTAAGCGCCACTCCGGTACCAACGGCCAAACTGACCGCGAGCATCGTCCAGCGAATACGCAGCCGCGGCCGTGCGGAGCGGCAGCCGTCAGTACGCGCGGCTACGCCGTGTTCGATCGTGTTCATCTTGTTTGCTTTCTTAAGGACGGCTGATTCTAGCGCGGCGATCCGTTCCGCAGATACTTGATCAGTGCGGCAGCCACGAGCACCAGGACGATGAGAGCGAGGATCGAAAAAGCACTCATCCCCCACATCATCCAGCCCATGCCATCCATCGAACCCATGTCGTTCATCATGTCGAATTTCCTCTTTCTGTGCGTACGCGATCGGCGCAGCACCTGCGTGCCGCTCTTCCGCAATTGCGCGAATTCGACTTCAGCTTCTAAGTGGAGTCAGTCTATCGGCCCGGAGAGCCGCGGCAAAATGCGCGCGATATCGCGCCGCCGCCGCGTGAATTCCGGCGCTTTAGATCAAGCAGCTCGACGGGGAGGAAATGGGTCGGGCGTACGGACTACGCCCAAAGAAAAAAGAGCGACGCCGATTTCATGCGACATGCGATGCAAGAAATCGGCTTTCGCGGTTTGGTTCAAGATTGCAGGACAAGCCGTTGCACAGGCATTCATGCACGACATAACGCCGGCGGCGGCGTCGCAGTCATGGCAGTCGGCCATGTCCATCATTTTTGTCGACGCTGCATCCATCTCGATCGACATCGCTGTGGCTGCGCCAGGCTGCATTGTGGTTGCCGCCGCGACCGCAACGACAATGAGCACGAGCAGTGATCTGAGCCAAATCCGCATGATTTCACGGTAAACGAGCCGGTCCGTTCTGTCCATCGACGTGCCGCCGCCTTTTACATTGCTCGGGGCGGCCCGCATCCGGCCGGCCGCCAAGGCTTTAACCCTGGGTTGAGGCACCCTTCTTCCAAGCAAATTGCTGCATCGGCTTGTCGACCGGCGTGTTGGCCAGATGGTTGGTGTAGTTGCTCATGACTTTTTGCGCGACGCCCAGGATGACTTCGAGAATGTTTCGCCTGTCATATCCTGCTGCCAGAAAGTTATCGACATCATCGGCACCCAGGACGCCGCGGTTGCGAACAAGAGCAAGTGTGAAGGTCCGCAGCGCTTCCAGTTTGGCAGTGGGGAGGGGCGTTTCCTGGCGAAGGGCTGTGGTGATCTCGTCATCGACGCCCATGCGCTTGGCGATGCCTGTGTGCGCTGGGACGCAATAGTGACAGGCGTGCTCCACATTGATTGTTTGCCAGACAACCGTCTGCTCGTCAGCATTCAGGCTCGTCTCGGTGAAGAGCTTGTGCAGGACCTGATATCCGTCGAGAAGCTGAGGCGATTCCGCCATGACGGCATGAAGTCCCGGAATGCGGCCAAACGCCTTTTCGGACTTTTCCAGAAGCGGGGTGCTTTCAGCTGGTGCGGATGATTTGTCGTGGAGCGTAAACTCGGTCATCAGATCTTCCTCTGCGAGACGGCCGTAGCGGCGGGCCGCGTCGAATCCCACTTTCTGAGCGATCGTTCAAGATAATTTCGTAGCGATCACTCAAAATTGTTTCTCGGACTCCCCGGGCCTGCTACAGTGTGAAGCAGCCCCAAATAAGAGTGAAGCGATGGCCCGTCACGCCGCCTATGATCGACCCGCTGCCTTGGCGTCTGCGCTCAATCTATTCTGGGAACGTGGTTTTCACGCCACGTCGATCCGGGATCTGGAAGGTGCGCTGGATATGCGTCCGGGGAGCATCTACGCCGCGTTCGGCAGCAAAGAGCAATTGTTCATGGAAGCCTTGCATCTCTACGCACAGGCGATGCGGCAACGGTTGAGGGCCACGATCGCGACATCGGCTTCTCCGCTTCAAGCGCTTGCGGATTACGTTCGATCGTTGGGTTCTGATCTTCAGGACGACATGCCGTCAAAAGCCTGCATGCTTGCTAAGACTGTACTGGAGTCCACCAAGAAAGAAGGGGCGTTGCATGCTGCCGCGGCAAGTGCGCTCCATGACACCGAATTGGACATGGCGGCCTTGTTCGAACAGGCGGTTCAGCGGGGCGAATTGCCCCCTCGCGCGGACCCTCGGCGATTGGCAAGGCAGGCCCAGGCGTCGATCATCGGCTTGCGCGTCTATGCGCAGCGCGTCGGCGCGCAGCGAGCTGTGGTCGAATTGGCCGACGACATAGCAGCGACAATCGAGAGAATGCGGCGCTATGAGCCGCATGGTAAGAAGATCGAGGGATCGAAATGACCGAAAGAATGATCAAGGCGGTGGCGTTCGACATCATCGAGACGACGGTGTCATTAGAGCCTATGCGGGAGCGGCTGATGGGGCTGGGATTACCCGGCAACAGCCTCGAGCTTTGGTTTGCCTCAAGCCTGCGTGATGCGTTTGGGCTCGCCGCAAGCGACAGATTTCAGCCGTTCAAAGACGTATTGGACGCGGTCCTGGCAGATATGCTCGAACAATCTGGTCTTGCCGGATCGGCTGAAAAACGCGCCGAAGTTCTGAAGGGGATGGCTGAGCTGACGGCACATGAAGACGCGCGATCAGCTTTCGAGCGGCTTTCTGAGGCAGGTGTCCGGATCTTCGCCCTGAGCAACGGTGCCGCTGCCGTCACCAGCAGCCTTCTTCAAAGATGTTCTCTCAGCAACTTCGTCGATCGCGTGATCTCGGTCGACGAAGTTCGTTGGTCCAAGCCACGAGCGGAGGTCTACCGACATGCGGTGGAAATTGCCGGCCTACGACCGGAGGAGATGATGCTGGTAGCGTGTCATCCTTGGGATGTGCACGGCGCGAAAGCTGCCGGACTGCTTGCTGGCTATGTGAACCGAGGACATCGCTTCCCCACGACAATGCTACAACCCGATGTCGAGAGTGGCAGTCTGCTCCAGATAGCTGAAGACATTCTCACACTCGGGAAGTGACCCCAAGCCGGGAGCAACCATCGAGCGGATCGTGCCGTGTTAATTGGGCTTGTTCCTATGCGTGGCATGAGGGATCTCGGAGTAACTTGCAATAATGGACCGCAACAACGTCAAGAAGGAGAGGATTTGGTGCAGCCGCATAAAGAAGATAGCCAGACGATGAGCAGGCAAGACTTTCAAGGACTGAAGGCTCTTTTTGTCAATTTGCACGCTCAAGCCCCAATAAGCCTTCGGTGAAGGCCGCATCGCAATAGCAATGTTCAGTTTGATCGGCTGCGGCTCTTTTCAAAGCCTGCCTTCCCAAAAGCGCGACGTTTGGCGAGCTTTTCGATCCGACTGAGGATCTCATCTTCGGCGACATGTCCTGGATCGAACGGGCGACCGTGCCAGCCTTTGAGTTCGTCGTGCTGCTCGTGCGTTGGGTCGGCGATCGCGTCGAGGAACAGTTCGAAGCCGGGAATGCCGCCAATGTCCTCGGGAGGAGCACGGCCAGCGCCTTCGATGTAGCGGGGATATTCGATAGCTGGATCGGCGGCGACGAATGCTTCGATCGTGAGTGTGTGACGCCAATCGTCACCAAAGTCGTAAGTGTAGGCCAGCTTCAAGACGCCCCGATCGCTAAGCGTGCCAAGCCGCATGGTCTTCGCGGAATAGGTTCTATCGCGCATGCTGTCCCATTCGGGATCGGGGATGGCATAACGCTTTCCGTCGGCCCGGAAGTCGAAGAGGTGATAGTCGTCGAAAGGCATGGCTGCCTGGATGACGTCGTGCAAGGCCTTGAGCGTTGTCGTTAGCGGAACCTCGACGCGTCGCCAGATAGCGGGCTGCCAATCATCCAGTTGGATCTTGATACGGGCGATGCGATCAGCGTGGCTCATGCGTCCAATATTGCAGATTGCGTCGTCCAATTCCACGGTAGAAGTTCGGCCAACCGGCTTTGCGCGGTGTCGGCAATGCGGGCGAGCAGATCGGCCAGCTATGCGAACGGATCGACGTGGTTGTGCTCCGCCGTCATGGCCGCCGCCCGCGCGGCCCCACGTTCGGAGCCGGCGAAGAGCCACGATTTCCGTCCGAGAGCAAAACCGCGAAGTGCTCGCATGGTTGCATTATTCATAAGGCCGACCCTGCCGTCATCGATGAATTGCGCACATTGATCCAGTATCTGAGCATTAGGCCGTAAACTCATAAACGGGTGACATTGGTGGCTTGATTTGATTCAAGGCTTCGAATTGCGAAGGAGCCTTGGAATGCGTCGCCGTTTTGACCTGACCGATTTTGAGTGGTCAATCATCGAACCCTTGTTGCCCAACAAGAGCCGTGGTGTTCGCCGCGTTGACGATCGCCGCGTGATCAACGGCATCTTGTGGCGCTTTCGCACGGGCTCTCCCTGGGCCGATATTCCTGAACGCTACGGCCCTTATCCGCTTCGCATCATGATCTGGCATGAGATCGTCAACGATGAGGTCGGCGACGTGCCGGTTGCCGCCACCTATTGTCCGTTGTGCAACGCCGCACTTGTCTTCGATCGTCGCACGGAGGCAGAGACGCTTGATTTCGGAACGACAGGCAAGCTGCGTCATTCCGACTTGGTTATGTATGATCGCCAGAGCGAAAGCTGGTGGCAGCAGTTTACCGGAGAAGCAATTGTCGGCGAGATGGTCGGCACACGATTGGCGCTGGTGCCATCGCGACTGGAATCATTCGGACGCTTCGCAGAGCGCTTTCCGGACGGTCGGGTTCTTGTGCCTAGCGATCCGGACTATCGGAACTACGGTGCCAATCCCTATCTTGGTTACGATCGTGAGAGCTCGACGCCCTTCCTTTACGCCGGGAGTATGCCCGAGGGGATCGAGCCGATGGCGCGTGTCGTCGCCGTCGAGATCACGCCCGGCCGCCATGAAGCCTTTGCATTGTCGCTCCTGCGCGACACGGGCACCATGCGAAAAGGCGATATCGTTCTGACGTGGATAACAGGTCAAAGCTCCGCACTCGACGCCGCAACCGTTGCCGGCGGACGCGATGTCGGCAATGTTGTCGTGCAGCGTGAAACAGATGGGCAGAGGATAGATATCCCGTACGATGTCACCTTCGCGTTCGCCTTTCACGCATTTCGCTCGGGATCGCCCATCCACACGGAATAATGACGTTGTAACTCCTCAACGTCCAATGACACGCGCGCCTCGTTGCAGGATCGGCGCGTTGCATTTCGAGAAATGATGCATCCTGACAGATGATGCATCCGATCGCTCCGGCCTGGATCGGCGATCTGCAGCCTACAAGCCTGAGAGTGACTTCGGGTCGCTGTCTACAGGGACGTCTTTGCCAGGCTTGCCGTTGCGATCAATTGTTCTCGGCTGAACGCACGCGGTCCGTATGAAGGGCCACCGACCCGAATGCTCCTCGGATGTCGGCAACTCACGCTACCGTGAACGAGATGCGAGTAACGAGTTAAAACCCAGAGCGAACTCGGATTGACGGCCCTGACGCCGTTTCTGAACAGGAGGGATCAAAATGCGCCACTCAATTCCATATCTTACCGCTGCTGCGCTGGCGCTCGGCGTTGTCGGTAGCTTTGTAGCCTTTCCGGCGGTTTCTTTCGCGCAGGACGCGACGGTCGAGATGAAACGAGTCGACCTCATGGCGGCCGACAAGAGCGGTCTGCCCGTAGGCATAGCTGCCGAGCAATGGATGCAGGCGAGCGGAGAAGCGCGCGTTGTATCGACAGACAATGACGAAGCATCGATAGAGGTCGAAGCGACCGGTCTGGTACCCGAGGGCCTTTATACAATATGGTGGGTTACCCCGAAAACAATTGGAATGGACATGGGGCCAGCCGGTGGGACGCCAGCGAATGAATTCACCGCTGATGCGCAGGGCCATCCCATGACGACATTCAGCGTGCCTGCTGAAAACACCTACGGCATGATGGTCGTTGCCTACCACGCTGACAATCAGAGTCACGGAGATATGCCTGGCGAAATGGGCGAGGTTACCTTCGAGCAGTTGATGGGCCCGTGGCCGGGGCCGGCAGGCGAAATGTCAGACATGTGAGTTATCCCCGTTCTCGGGCACAATCGACGACTTCCGATCGTTTGAGACCAGAATAAGGGGCGGCGGTGATCGTCGCCCTCGTGACCCGGATAGCAGCTCGCACCTGGGTGAGAGCTGGGCTGCGCTACGGCGCCATCGTCGGTCCGTGATCCATTCTGTTCCTGCCCGCCCATCATCGACTTCAGCTGTGAGTTCCAGGCGCGGGCAACCGGGGAACCGACCTTGTGTTGGAAGGCTCGCCGACGCTGAGTGGCTACACCGCAACGCGGGATTGGGTCGGGTGTATGTAGTCTCGTCGCCATAAAGCGGTTCTTGTTCATCTCATTATCCGGCGAGCGCATCGAGCACCGCACAGTGCGGCAATTTTCTGCCTGAACATTTGGCTGAAGTCTCTGCTAAAACGACCTCAATACGCCGAAGATCCGCAATCCTCGTGCGGATATCGGCAAGGTGGCGCTTCGTCCGCTCCTTGACCTCGGCGCATGTCGGCGCGGCGCCGTCTTCGAGCCCCATCAGCCCGCGAATATCCTCCATCGAGAACCCGAGTTCGCGGGCACGCAGGATGAAGCGCAGACGCGTAGCGTGCGCGACGGAATAGATCCGGTAGCCGGCGTCAGTCCGTGGCGGATCGGGCAAAAGGCCGGTTTTCTCGTAATAGCGGATCGTCTCGATGTTGCAGCCGGTCGCCCGGGCCAGATCTCCGCGTGTGAAGCCGCTCTCGCGCTCGTGATCGATCATGAGCAATTTCCTCTTGAGCCTGTAGTTACTACAGACCCTATACCTCTCGTCAATCACGGACGAGAGGTGCGCGACATGGCGCTGACAGACGACAGAACGGACAAGGCGGCGCTGATCGCGCAGGCCGAAAGGGCTGGCTCGTGGCGGGCGGGGTGCTCGGCGCCTTTCTCGCCTCGGCCTGCTGCGTCGGGCCGCTGGCTCTGCTCACCCTCGGCATCTCAGGCGCCTGGATCGGCAACCTGACGGCGCTGGAGCCTTACAAGCCGATCTTCGCTGTGATCGCGCTCGGCTTCATCGGAGCGGGATTCCGGCAGGTGTATATCCGCAAGCCGACTTTTTGCGAGCCCGGTTCATACTGCGCAAGGCCAGCATTGGCGCGCATTACCAAGACCGCGCTCTGGGCCTCCTTCATCCTCGTTGCCGCCGCGCTCACCATCGACTGGTGGGCGCCGCTTCTTTACTGACCCTGAAAGGACAACCACATGAAGAAGATCCTTGCCCTTGCGCTGTTTGGCCTGACCGCCGTCGCCCCAATGACCGCCATTCCCGCCGTCGCGCAGTCTGTCGCCGCGGAGCAGACTGTCACCTTCGCTGTCGACAACATGACCTGTGCGTTGTGTCCGGTCACTGTGAAGCGCGCGATGGAGGGCGTCGAGGGCGTGCGCGACGTAGAAATCGACTTCGAGGCCCGTACCGCCACGGTCGTTTTCGATACCGTCGCAACCAGCGCCGACGCCATAGCGACTGCCTCGGCCAATGGAGGTTACCCTGCGCGTGTCGCAGGCTGAAGGGATAACCGAGCAGACCGACCGCAAGCTGATCGCGACAGGAATCGTCGGCAGCGTCATCGCGGCGCTCTGCTGCTTCACCCCGATCCTGGTCGTGCTTCTCGGCGCATTGGGCCTGTCGGCTTGGCTTGGTTGGCTCGACTATGTGCTGCTGCCCGCGCTCGCCTTCTTCGTCGCACTGACCGTGTATGCGGTCTGGCGGCGGCAGCGGTGGCTGAACACTCGAACGGATGGATGACCTGATGTGCGCGCCGAAGGGCGATTTCGACCTTGCCGTGATCGGCGCCGGATCGGCCGGGTTCTCGGCCGCGATCACCGCCGCCGAGGGTGGCAAGCGCGTCGCTCTCATCGGACATGGCACCATCGGCGGCACCTGCGTGAACGTGGGCTGCGTTCCCTCCAAGACGATGATCCGCGCTGCCGAAGCGGTGCATGGCGCGCAGGCGGCGCATCGCTTTCCCGGACTTCGAGGATCGGCCGAGCTGGCCAGCTGGGCGGCGCTCGTCGCGGCCAAGGACGATCTTGTCTCGACGCTGCGCCAGAAGAAGTACGCCGACCTGCTGCCGGGCTACGAGGGCGTGACCTATATCGACGAGGGTCCCGCGCGGCTCGTCCCCGGCGGGGTCGAGGTCGGCGGGCGCAAGATCACGATTCCCAAGGTGATCGTCGCCACCGGCGGACGACCCGCCGTCCCCGATATCCCCGACATTCCGGACGTCCCAACGCTCGACAGCACTTCGCTACTGGAGCTAGAGCGGTTGCCCGAGAGCTTGATCTTCCTCGGCGGCGGCTATATTGGTGTGGAACTTGCGCAGATGATGGCGCGGATCTGCACGCGCGTTACCATCGTCTGCCGCTCGCGCCTGCTGCCGCGGGCAGAGCCGGAGATATCCGAGGCGCTCACGGAGACGTTGCACGCCGAAGGCCTCACGATCCTCGATGGCGCTACCTATCACGCCGCGCGGCGCGACGGTGATCGTGCGGTCCTGACGGTGACGGTGGACGGCGCCGAACGAAACCTGACGGCCGACCGCCTCGTCCTGACGACGGGCCGTGCGCCCAACATCGGGGGGCTGGGCCTCGCCGAGATGGGCATCGAGACCGATGCACGCGGTGCTATCCGGGTCGGCGATGACATGCAGACAACGCAGACCGGCATCTATGCGGCAGGCGATGTCGCGGACCGCGACCAGTTCGTCTACATGGCCGCCTACGGCGGCAAGCTCGCGGCGCGTAATGCCGTCCTGGGCGGTTCCGAGCGCTGCGACAATGCGGCGATGCCGTGGGTGGTGTTTACGGATCCGCAGGTCGCCGGGGTCGGGCTGACCGAGGCGCAAGCGCGGAATGGGGGATACGACGTCAAGACCAGCGTACTGACGCTCGACAACCTGCCTCGCGCGCTCGCCGCACGCGACACGCGCGGTCTGATCAAGCTGGTCGCGGATGCGCAGACCGACCGCCTCCTCGGTGGCGTGATCATGGCGCCGGAGGGAGCCGACAGTGTGCAGACGCTCGTCCTGGCATTGAAATTCGGCATGACGACGAAGGCGCTCGGCGAAACAATCTTCCCCTATCTCACCACCGTCGAGGGCCTGAAGCTTGCCGCGCAGACCTTCGACATGGACGTGGCGCAACTGTCCTGTTGTGCGGGATGAGCGAACCCGCCAACAGCAGTTTCTGGATTTCAGGAGTCGGTCATGAGCAAGAAATACGATCTGGCGATCATTGGAACGGGCACGGCGGCGATGGTTTCTGCGACGCGGTTAAGGTCTGCTGGCTGGAGCGTCGCGGTCGTCGACTTCCGTCCCTTCGGCGGCACCTGCGCACTCAGGGGATGTGACCCGAAGAAGATGATGATAGGCGGGGCCGATACAGCCGATCATGCGTGGCGCATGGCGGGGCGCGGCGTCGGCGGCGACATCCGCCTGGAGTGGGCCGGTCCTCTCGACTTCAAACGCAGCTTCACGGATCCGGTACCCGAAAAGCGCGAGAAGATCTTCGCAGACAAGGGAGTCGACACGTTTCATGGACGTGCCCGCTTCACTGGACCGAACACACTGGACATCGGTGGGGTGACCATCGAAGCCGGCCACATCCTAATTGCGGCAGGCGCGGAGCCGGTGCCGCTCGGGATTCCAGGCGAAAAGCACCTTATCGACAACGAGGCGTTCCTCGATCTCGAGTGTTTGCCGAAGAACATCGTGCTCGTCGGCGGGGGCTACATCGCAGCGGAATTCTCCCACATTGCGGCCCGCGCGGGATCGAAGGTCACGATCCTTCAGCACGGCGAGCGCATGTTGAAGCACTTCGACCACGATCTGGTTGGCTGGCTGATGGACAAGTTCGCCGAGGTGGGGATTGACGTGCATACCGACGTGGAGGTGACGTCGGTGGAGACGTCGGACGGGGGATACCTCGTCAGGGCGAACGGTCCCGCTGGAGAGATGACAGTCGAAACGGACCTCGTGGTTCACGCGGCGGGCCGCGCGCCGGCTCTGGACGGACTTAACCTCGACGCCGCCGGCGTGACATACGAGAATGGTCGGCTGGTCCTGAACGAATACCTGCAGAGTGTTTCGAACCCGTCAGTCTACGCCGCCGGCGATGCTGCCGAGATGGGGCCGCCGCTAACGCCGGTTTCGAGCCACGATGCAAAGGCGGTGGCCGCCAATCTGCTTGATGGCAACACGCTCACGCCCGACTATAGAGGCGTTCCCAGCGTTGCCTTCACAGTCCCTCCGATCGCCGCCGTCGGCCTCAGCGAGGCGGACGCCCGGGAGAAGGGTTTGAGATTCCGCGTGAAGAGCGAGCGAGCGGAAGGCTGGTTCACCGCGCGCCAAGCAGCGGAGAAGGTGTACGGGTTCAAGGTTCTGGTGGACGAGGAGACCGATCGCATCCTGGGCGCGCACCTGGTCGGCCCGCATGTCGACGAAGTCATCAACATATTCGCGCTCGCGATCCGACATCGACTGACGGCTGAGCAGCTGAAATCCACGATGTTCGCCTATCCCACCGGCGCCTCGGACATCAGCTCCATGCTGTGACGGGCCGAGCGATCACCTGCATTGTGTAGCCGCACGCTGTCCCGGACGCCGCCGGCCGGCCGATCCGCCTCCGTCATATCAAGAGAACCGGACCAGAGAACTCGGCTTGCCGGCTTGAGTGGATCTATGGATGAGTCGACAGAAATTTCGCAATGACGATTTGATGTTGCAGCGCGAAACGGAATGCGCAAACACGTAGCTATGAATAGCGCCCTCCGTATCCTGGTGATCGACAAGAACCGCATCCGTGCGGCGATCATCGAAGAAGGACTGCGCGAGGCTGGTCATGCTCACGTGACAATCATCCATGACGTTGCGGGCATCGCTCGCCGGATCGCGGATGAGCAGCCCGACGTCATCGTCATCGATCTCGAAAATCCTAACCGCGACATGCTGGAATCGATGTTCCAGTTGACCCGCGCCGTGAAGCGGCCGATCGCGATGTTCGTCGACCGCTCCGACAGCGCGTCGATCGAGGCTGCGGTGGCGGCGGGCGTCTCGGCATACGTCGTCGACGGGCTGCGCAAGGAGCGTGTGAAGCCGATCCTCGACATGGCGATCAGCCGCTTCAACGCCTTCTCGCGCATGGCGCGCGAACTCGATGAGGCGCGCACGGAACTCGAAAGCCGCAAGCTGATCGAAAAGGCCAAGGGCATCCTGATGAAATCGCGCGGGCTTTCGGAAGAGGCCGCTTATGCGCTCCTGCGCAGGACGGCAATGAACCAGAACCGCAAGATCGCCGAGATCGCGCAAAGCCTGATCACCGCAGCAGGCCTGCTTGGGCCGGGAGACGGGACATGAACGCACGCGTTACGGCCGGCTTCCTGCCGCTTCTCGACAGCGCGATCCTCGTCGCTGCGCGGCAGAAGGGCTTTGCCGCAGACGAGGGCATCGACCTTGCACTGGTGCGCGAGAACTCCTGGGCGAGTATTCGCGACCGGCTGGCAGTCGGCCATTTCGACGTCGCGCACATGCTGGCGCCGATGCCGATCGCGCACAATCTCGGACTCGCGCCGCTCGCCGCCCGCACCATCGTTCCGATGGCGCTAGGCCTCGGCGGCAATGCGGTGACGGTCTCGCTGCCGCTCTGGGATACGATGCGCGCCCATGGGGCGACGGGCGATTTCGACCCGGCCGCGACCGGCAGGGCGCTGCGCGCGGCGATCAGCGACGGCAGGCGCCCGCGCTTTGCGGTCGTCCATCCCCATTCGGGGCACAATTACGAACTGCGCTATTGGCTGGTCGCCTGTGGTATCGCGCCCGATGCCGACGTCGAGATCGTCGTGGTGCCGCCGCCGCTGATGTCGGACGCGCTGGCGGCGGGCCGCATCGACGGCTATTGCGTCGGCGAGCCGTGGAACACAGCGGCGGTCGCCAAGGGCGTCGGACGGATCGTCACGACGAAGGCGGCGATCTGGCATTCGAGCCCGGAAAAGGTGCTCGGGGTCGCCGCCGAGTGGGCGGATGCCGATCCCGACACGCTGGCCGCGCTCCTGCGCGCGCTCTATCGCGCCGCCGCCTGGTGCGGCGAGGCGGGTAACCGCGAGGAACTGGCGGCGATGCTGGCCGCGCCCGACCATGTCGGCGCACCGGCCGAATGGCTGTTGCCGGCGCTGACGGGCCGCATTGCGGCGGGGGCGGGCGAGACCGTCGTGGTTCCCGATTTCTTCGTGCCGCAGGCCAAGGCCGCGACCTTTCCCTGGAAGAGCCACGCGCTCTGGTTCTACAGTCAGATGGTGCGCTGGGGGCAGGTGGCAGCGAGCGCGCAGAACGCCTCGGTCACGCGCGAGACCTACCGGCCCGACCTCTACCGCGCGGCGCTGAAGCCGCTCGGCGTGGCGCTGCCCGGCGCGAATGCCAAGGTGGAAGGCGCGCTGACGGCGGCGACGCCGGTCGGCTCGGCCGGGGCGAGCCTCGTCCTCGGGCCGGACGGCTTCTTCGACGGCCGGATTTTCGATCCTGATCGCCTGGACGAATATCTCGCCTCGTTCTGACTGCCTACTTCGGCATCATCATGTTGCACTTGCGCAATCTATGGGCGGATTTGTGCTGCAATGCGCGCAGATGCGCCAAGCCCGGTTCAAGGTCGGTTTCGGCCGAATCCACTTAAGCTCATGAATCTACGTGATTTTCGCCAATTTGCGAAAACTGGCACGGTCCGTGCGTCTCATGTCGTAGACCCGTAAGGGTCACGAGATCGGCGTCCAATGGCGGGCGCTTCCAGGCAAAGCTGCCGTTCAGGCTCCTTCTTCGCGCGACTGGCGCGGGGCAGCGGCCTGGCGGCAGCTTTTTTCGTTTTCAGCCACCCGTGCGGCGCTTCCCACGCCGGCCAAGGAGCCAGAAATGACACAAGCACTGAAACCGGATCACTCTCATCCCGGCGCCACCCAGGCGCTGTCGCTGTCGACGATCGCCTTCACCGTCTGCTTTGCGGTGTGGACGATCTTTTCCATCATCGGCATCCGCATCAAGGACGAGCTCGGGCTGACGGAGACCGAATTCGGCCTCCTGATCGGCATGCCGATCCTCACCGGCTCGCTGGTGCGCATGCTGCTCGGCATCTGGACCGACCGCTACGGCGGGCGCCTCGTCTATACGCTGACCATGCTCGCGGCGGCGGTGGCCACCTTCCTGCTCGCCTTCGCCACCACTTATGGCGGGATGCTTGTCGCGGCGCTCGGCGTGGGGCTCGCGGGCGGCTCGTTCGCGGTGGGCGTCGCCTACGTCTCGCGCTTCTACGCAACGGCGCGGCAGGGCACGGCGCTCGGCATCTTCGGCGTCGGCAATGTCGGCGCTGCGGTGACGAAGTTCGTCGCGCCTTTCGTCATGATCGCCTGGGGCTGGCAGTCGGTTGCGCTGATCTGGGCGGCGGCGCTCGTCGTCATGACGGTCGTCTTCTGGCTGGCGACCGAGGACGACCCGGTAATCCGCGGGCGCCGGCGGACCGGCGCGGGGCAGGTCCGCAGCTTCGCCGCCGAATTCGCGCCGCTGAGGGATCTGCGCGTCTGGCGCTTCTCGCTCTACTACTTCTTCGCCTTCGGCGCCTTCGTTGCGCTGGCGCTCTGGCTGCCGCGCTACCTGATCGGCGTCTACGGCTTCGACATCGCCACGGCGGGGATCGTCGGCGCAGCCTATTCGATCCCGGCCTCGATCTTCCGCGCCTATGGCGGCGTCCTGTCGGATCGCTACGGCGCGCGCGCGGTCATGTATACGATGTTCCTCGTCGCGGCGGCGGTGACGGCGCTTCTCGGTCTACCCGACTATTCGCTCGGCCTCGTCGCGGGCGAGGGCGCCATGGCCTTTGCGATCGGGCCGGCGGTGTTCATCGTGCTCGTCTTCATCCTCGGCTTCGTCATGAGCCTCGGCAAGGCGGCCGTCTACAAGCACATCCCCGTCTATTATCCGCAGAATGTCGGCGCGGTCGGCGGCCTCGTCGGCATGATCGGCGGACTGGGAGGCTTCGTCCTGCCCTTCGCCTTCGGCGTGCTGCGCGACGTGACCGGCCAGTGGACGAGCTGCTTCATGCTGCTCTTCCTCATCGTCGCCGCGAGCCTTGCCTGGATGCACCTGGCCATCCGCAACATCGAGCGCGCGCCCGCCTTGGCGCCCGCCGCCGAATGACCGCGAGGAGCAAACCCATGTCGCAAAGACTCGTCATCATCGGCAACGGCATGGCCCCCGGGCGCATGCTGGAGCATCTGATCGAAGCCGCGCCCGGCCGCTATGCGATCACCATCTTCAACGCCGAGCCGCGCGTGAACTACGATCGCATCATGCTGTCGCCGGTCCTGTCGGGCGAGAAGGCCTATGAGGAGATCGTGATCCACGGCGACGGCTGGTACGTCGCCAACGGCATCACGCTCTACAAGGGTCATCGCATCGTCGCCATCGACCGCGACGCGAAGACGGTGACGTCGGACCAGGGCGTGACCGAGCCCTACGACCGGCTGGTGATCGCGACCGGCTCGGTGCCCTTCATCATTCCCGTTCCCGGCGCCGATCTTCCGGGCGTCATCACCTATCGCGATCTCGACGACGTCAACGCCATGCTTCTGGCCGCCCAGTCGCGGCAAAAGGCGGTGGTGATCGGCGGTGGCCTTTTGGGCCTGGAAGCCGCGGCGGGCCTGAAGGAGCGCGGCATGGACGTCACGGTGCTCCATGTCATGCCGACGCTGATGGAGCGCCAGCTCGATCCGGCGGCCGGGTACTTGCTGCAAAAGGCCGTCGAGGCGCGCGGAATCAACGTGATCACCAAGGCCAACACCAGGGCGATCGTCGGCGACGGCAGTGTCGAGGGCGTCGAGCTCGCAGACGGGACGATCATTCCCGCGAAGCTGGTCGTCATGGCGGTCGGCATCCGCCCGAACACGGCTTTGGCCAAGGAAGCGGGCCTTTCCGTCAATCGCGGCATCCTCACCGACGACCGGATGGTGACTTCGGACCCCGACATTCTTGCCGTAGGCGAATGCGCGGAGGTTGCCGGCAATGTCTACGGCCTCGTCGCCCCGCTCTACGAGATGGCACGGGTCGCGGCGGCGGCATTGACCGGCGGCGAGGACAAGCGCTTCGTTCATACAGACACGCCGACCAAGCTCAAGGTCACCGGCATCGACCTTTATTCGCTGGGCGATTTCGCCGATGGCGACGACCGCGACGAAATCATCCTGCGCGACGCCTCGGCCGGCATCTACAAGCGCGTCGTCCTCAAGGACAACCGCATCATCGGGACGGTCCTCTTCGGCGAGACGGGCGACGGCGCCTGGTTCAACGACCTGAAGAAGAAGGCGACCGACATCTCGCAGATGCGCGACACGCTGATCTTCGGCCAGATGTTCCAGGGAGGCGCTCCGGCGGACCCTCTGGCGGCCGTTGCGGCCTTGGCGGATGACGCCGAGATCTGCGGCTGCAACGGCGTCTGCAAGGGCAAGATCACCGGCACGATCACCGCGAGGGGCCTGACGAGCCTCGACGAGGTGCGCGCGCACACCAAGGCGTCGGCGTCCTGCGGCACCTGCACCGGGCTCGTCGAGAAGCTGATGACGTTGACGCTCGGCACCGCCTACAACCCGGCGGCCGTCCAGCCCATGTGCGGCTGCACCGATCTTGGCCATGACGATGTGCGCCGGCTTATCAAGGCGAAGGAACTGAAGACGATTCCGTCGGTGATGCAGGAACTGGAGTGGAAGACGTCCTGCGGCTGCGCGAAATGCCGACCGGCGCTGAACTATTACCTAGTCTGCGACTGGCCCGACGAATATTCCGACGACTACCAGTCGCGTTTCGTCAACGAGCGCGTCCACGCCAACATCCAGAAGGATGGCACCTATTCGGTCGTGCCGCGCATGTGGGGCGGCGTGACGAGCGCGGCCGAACTGCGTGCAATCGCCGACGTCGTCGACAAGTTCGCGATTCCGACCGTGAAGGTGACGGGCGGCCAACGCATCGACATGCTGGGAATCCGCAAGGAGGATTTGCCCGCCGTCTGGTCCGACCTCGGCCAGGCGGGGTTCGTCTCCGGCCACGCCTACGCCAAGGGCCTGCGCACCGTGAAGACCTGCGTCGGCACGGACTGGTGCCGCTTCGGCACGCAGGATTCGACCGGTTTCGGCATCCGCATCGAGAAATTCATGTGGGGCTCGTGGACGCCGGCCAAGGTGAAGATGGCCGTCTCCGGCTGCCCGCGAAACTGTGCGGAGGCGACCTGCAAGGATGTCGGCGTGATCTGCGTCGACTCGGGCTACGAGATCCACTTTGCCGGCGCTGCAGGCCTCGACATCAAGGGCACGGAGGTTCTCGGCCTCGTCCCGACCGAGGACGAGGCGCTGGAGGTGATCGTCGCGATCGTCCAGATGTATCGCGAGCAGGCGCGCTATCTGGAGCGCATCTACAAATGGGCAAAGCGTATCGGCACCGACGAGGTGCGCCGTCAGGTGCTCGACGACCGTGAGCGCCGCCGCGCCTATTTCGACCGTTTCGTCTTCAGCCAGAAATTCGCGCAGGTCGACCCCTGGTCCGAGCGTGTCTCGGGCAAGGACAAGCACGAGTTCCGCCCGATGACGGCGCTCGCCTTCAAGGAGGCAGCGGAATGAGCGCGGAGCACTGGTTCGACATCGGCACGATCGCCGACATTCCCCAACGCGGCGCGCGCTGCGTGGCGACGCCGCAGGGACGGATCGGCGTCTTCCGCACCGCCGACGACCGCATCTTTGCCATCGAGGATCACTGTCCGCACCGCGGCGGGCATCTGAGCGAGGGCATCGTCCATGGCGCGGCGGTGACCTGCCCGCTCCACAACTGGGTCATCTCGCTCGAGACCGGCAAGGCGCTGGGGGTGGACGAGGGCGCGGTCAGAACGATCCCCGTCAGCGTCGAGGAAGGCCGCATCCGGCTCGGCCTCGAACCCGCGATCCTTGCGGCGGAGTGAGCGCGATGCAGGATCGCCCGGTGGCCGAGGTGAGGACGACCTGCCCCTATTGCGGGGTGGGTTGCGGCGTGCTGGCGAAGGTCGCCGCGGATGGCGAGGTCACCGTCCGCGGCGACCCGAACCATCCGGCCAATCTCGGCCGGCTCTGCTCCAAGGGCGCGGCGCTCGGGGAGACGATGGGGCTCGACGGAAGGCTGCTTCAGCCTGAGATCGGCGGCAGGGCTGCCGGGTGGGACGAAGCACTGGACGTCGTCGCCGCGCGCTTTGCCAAGACGGTCACGGAATATGGGCCGGACGCCTTCGCCTTCTACGTGTCGGGCCAGTTGCTGACCGAGGACTACTACGTCGTCAACAAGCTGATGAAAGGCTTTATCGGCTCGGGCAACATCGACACGAATTCGCGGCTCTGCATGGCGTCGTCGGTCGCCGGACATCGCCGCGCGTTCGGCGAGGATGTGGTGCCGGGCATCTATGCCGATTTTGAGGAGGCCGACCTGATCATCCTCGTCGGGTCGAACACGGCCTGGTGCCATCCGGTGCTCTACCAGCGGATGCTGGCCACGCGGCAGGCGAGAGGAACGAAGATTGTCGTTATCGATCCGCGTCGCACCGCGACGGCGGAGGAATGCGACCTGCACCTGGCGCTCAATCCGGGCACGGACGTCCTGCTCTTCAACGGGCTGCTCGCGCATTTGGCGCGGATGGGCGCGGTCGCTCAGGACTATGTTGCGGCGCATACGAACGGATTTGCCGAAGCGCTGTCGCTGGCGAGCGCGGATGCGCCTTCATTGGAAGATGTCGCGCGCGGCTGCGGCCTGCGGACGGCCGACGTGCAGGCGTTCGTCGACGCCTTCGCGGCGACACCGCGCACGGTCACGGTTTACAGCCAGGGCGTCAACCAGTCCGCGCACGGCACCGACAAGGTCAATGCCATCCTCAATTGCCATCTGGCGACGGGGCGGATCGGACGGCCGGGGGCGGGGCCGTTCTCGGTGACGGGACAGCCGAACGCAATGGGCGGGCGCGAGGTCGGCGGGCTCGCGAACCAGCTCGCGGCCCACATGAACTTCGATGTGCCGGCTGACATCGACCGCGTCGCGCGGTTCTGGAACGCGCCGGACACTGCCCGCAGGCCGGGGCTGAAGGCGGTCGATCTTTTCCGCGCCATCGGCGAAGGCAAGGTCAAGGCGCTCTGGATCATGGGCACCAATCCTGCGGCGTCGATGCCCGATGCGAACCGGGTGCGCGCGGCGCTGAAGGCGTGCGACTTCGTGGTCGTCTCCGACGTCACCCGCACCGACACCACCCGTTATGCCGAGGTCCTGCTTCCGGCCGCCGGCTGGGGCGAGAAGGAAGGCATGGTCACGAATTCGGAGCGCCGCATGTCGCGCCAGCGCGCCTTCTTGGCCCTCCCCGGCGAGGCGCGGGCCGACTGGCGCATCGTCTGCGGCGTCGCGCAGCGCATGGGTTTCGGCGACGCCTTCGCCTATGACGGTCCGGCCGCGATCCTGCGCGAGCATGCGGCGCTCTCCGCCTTCGAGAACGCGGGCGGGCGCGAATTCCACATCGGCGACCTCGAGGAGATTGCGGACGCCGACTACGACGCCTTCGAACCACGCCTCTGGCCCGCCATGAAGGGCGGCAACGATGCCGAGCGGCTCTTCGCCGATGGCCGTTTCGCCACCCCCGACGGGCGCGCCCGCTTCGTCGCCGTCCGTCAGGAAGGCCCGGTCCTGTCGGTGACGGCGGACCATCCGCTCGTCCTCAATACAGGCCGCATGCGCGACCAGTGGCACACGATGACGCGCACCGGCCTCGTGCCGCGGCTCGCCGCCAATGCGCCCGAGCCGGTGATCGACCTTCATCCGCGCGACGCGATTGCGCATGGATTGCGCGACGGCGACCTGGCGCGAATCGAGACGCGCTTCGGCTTTGCCCGCGCGCGGGTTCGGCTCGGCGATGCGCAGCGCCCCGGCCACGCCTTCCTGCCGATGCACTGGAGCGGCCAGTTCGCCGCGATGTCGGGCGCAGGCGCGCTCTCCTCGCCCGTCACCGACGCCTATTCCGGCCAGCCTGAACTGAAGCACGTGCCGGCGCGAATCTCGCGCGAGACGGTCGCCTGGCAGGCCGTGCTCCTGACGCGCCGCGACCTCCGCCCGACCGGCTTCGTCCACTGGAGCCGGCAGGCGGTCGCGGGCGGCTGGTCCTATGCGCTGACCGGTACGGAGACGCCTGACCAAGGCATCCTGCTGGCGCGCGCTTTGCTGCCGGCGATGGCCGAAAGCCTCGTCGAATATCGCGATCGGCATGGGCTGAACTATCGCGCCGCGATGCTTGACGGAGCAGGCTCGCTGGCGGAGGCGTTGATGGTCGCGCCCGTCGCCCATCTGCCGGATGCGGCGTGGCTGACGTCGCTGCTCGCCTCACCGGACCGGCTTTCGGCAGGCGAACGGCGGGCACTTTTGTCCGGCCGCGCGCCGGAGGCGGGACCCTCGATCGGGCGCGTCGTCTGCGCCTGCTTCAATGTCGGCGTTAACCAGCTTGCCGCCGCCGCGCAATCCGGCTGCCGCAGCCTCGACGCCATCGGCCAGGCGCTCGGCGCCGGCACCAATTGCGGCTCGTGCCGCTCCGAGATCAGGAGAATCGTCGATGCATATCCTGCCCAGGCAGCCGAGTGACGCCGCGCCAGCCCGCATCCGGCCGCTCAGCGTCCTACCCGTCTTCTACGACCTGGCCGGCCGGCGCGCCGTCGTCGCCGGCGGCACGGCGGCGGCCGCCTGGAAAGCGGAACTGATCGCGGCTGCGGGTGCCGATCTCCACGTCTACGCGCAGCGCGAGGGCCGGTGCGAGGAGCTTGTCCGCCTTGCCGAACGCGAACCGGGCGTGTCACTTCACGACCGCGAGTGGCAGGCAGGCGATCTCGCCGATGCCGTGATTGCCGTCGCCGACGCAGAGGGCGCAGCGGATGCCGAGCGCTTTCGGCATGCCGCGCGCGTGGCGGGCGCCGCCTGCAACGTCATCGACAAGCCAGCCTTCTGCGATTTCCAGTTCGGTGCGATCGTCAACCGCTCGCCCGCCGTGATCGGCATTTCGACGGCGGGCGCGGCCCCGATCATCGGACAGGCGATCCGTCGCCGCATCGAAACGCTGCTCCCGCCATCACTCGCGGAGTGGACGGCGTGGGCGCGCGACTGGCGCGAAAAGGTGAATGAAAGGCTCGCCATGGGCGCGCCGCGCCGTGCCTTCTGGGAACGGTTTGCCGACCGGGCTTTTGGCGAAGCACCTACAGCAGATGCCGACATCGACTCGATGATCGGCAAGGATGGCGCGAGCCGGGAGGGGCATGTCACCTTTGTCGGCGCGGGGCCGGGCGATGCCGAACTCCTCACCTTGAAGGCGATGCGGGCGCTGCAGGCGGCAGACGTCATCCTCTTCGACGACCTCGTTTCCGACGATGTGCTGGAGCTCGCCCGCCGCGAGGCGCGGCGCATTCTCGTCGGCAAGCGGGCGGGCCGGCCGAGCTGCCGCCAGCACGAAATCAACGACAGGATGGTCGCGCTGGCAAAGGCCGGGCGGCGCGTCGTGCGGCTGAAGTCGGGCGATCCGATGATCTTCGGCCGGGCTGGCGAGGAGATCGAGGTGTTGCGCTCTGCGGGTATCGGCTTCGACGTGGTGCCGGGCATCACGGCGGGCCTCGCGATGGCGTCCGCGCTCGGCATCTCGCTCACCCATCGCGACAGGGCGAAGTCCGTGCGCTTCGTGACTGGGCATTCGAAGAAGGGCGGCCTGCCGGACGATGTCGACTGGGCGGCGATCGCGGACCCGTCGGCGACTACCATCTTCTACATGGGCGCGCGCATGGCGGATGAAATCGCGGCGACGATGATTGCTCGTGGCATGGCGGCCGCGACGCCTGTCGCCGTCGCCGCCGATCTCGCGCGGCCGACCGAGCGGCTCGGCCGCACCGATCTGGCAGGCCTGGCGCAGGCGCTTTCGACGTTCGACGCTGACCAGACGATCCTCATTGGCATTGGGCCTGTGTTCGCGCAGCGGGCCCTAGCTCAGGGCTCGCGCCAAGTCGCCTAAGTCGTGAACGCTTGGCACCAGATGCGGGGCGAGATGAGTTTGATTGCGGCGAGGTAGCCCGCGGGGTCCTTGTCGTCTCTCTTTGCGATGCCGCGGACGTGTTTGATGCGATTGAAGTAGCGCTCTGAGCACCGCCCCAGAAATCGGACGGTGACGGAAGCTACGATCTGACGTCTGCTGATCTCCAATGACGAGGAGATCAGAACATGCGCAAACGCAGGAACCATGACGCGGGCTTCAAGGCTCGCGTGGCGCTAGAAGCCGTGAAGGGCGAGCCCACCGTGTCGGAACTGGCCGCCGAATATGGCGTGCACCCAACGATGATCCACCAGTGGAAGAAGGCGCTGCTTGACGGTGCGGCTGACATCTTCGAGCGGGGCGGCAAGAAGACCGCTGAGGTTGACGAGGAGACCGTTCGGGCGCTGCACGCCAAGATCGGGGAGTTGGCTGTGGCCAACGATTTTTTGTCGCGAAAGCTCAAGCCTTGGGGCGGGAAATGAGACGCGGGATGATCGAACGAAGCCACCCCTTTCTGTCGGTGGGTGCGCAATGCCGCCTGCTGTCGATCTCGCGGTCATCGTTTTACTACGAGCCGCAGGGTGAGACAGAGGTGAACCTCGCCCTCATGAAGCTGATCGACAAGCAGTTCCTGGAGACGCCCTTCTACGGCGTGCAGCAGATGACCTGGCACCTGCGGAACGAGGGCCATGCCGTGAACGTCAAGCGCGTTCGGCGGCTGATGCGCCTCATGCGGCTGATGCCGATCTTCCAGAAGCCGGACACGAGCAGGCCCGCGAAGGGGCACAAGACCTACCCCTATTTGCTGGGCGGGTTGCGGGTCGACCGGCCCAATCAGGTCTGGTGCGCCGACATCACCTACCTGCCGATGCGGCGTGGCTTCCTCTATCTGGTGGCGATTATGGACTGGTTCACCCGCAAGGTGCTGACCTGGCGCATCTCGAACACGCTGGAAGCGGACTTCTGTGTCGATGCGCTGAACGAGGCGATCCATCGCTTCGGCTCGCCCGAGATCATGAACACTGATAGTCAAAAGATCATGGCCAGTTCCTGGGCGGTCTGACTCAAACACTGATCGACCGCCTGATAGGCTGGCGCCGCGCGGCCACAGATTGCAGGCTTGCGTTCCGCATGGCCACTGGAAGACGCTGACCCTGATCGCGGCGTTGCGCTACGACCGCATCGAGGCGCCCTCCGTCTTCGACGGCCCCATCAACGGGCGAAGATCCGCACCCTATGTCGAGCAGGTTCTCGTGCCGACGCATGTCCACCTCATTTGGCAGTTGGATCACCCGCAGCCCGCTTATGTTTGATTCAGGCAAGGATTTGCGTAGGCATGAGCGGATTCAAGAAGAATCAACAAGAACTCGCCACGGAGACAGCCTTCTTGGGCTGTATGCGCACTAAGTTTTCCTCCGCTGGTTTTGCAGGAGATCGAGTAATCTTAGAGCGGCCAGGGTTGGACGAGACGGTTCGAGGTTGTCTGGATTTCGCCCGAACCTGCTTGCTATCATTGCGCTCATGCGCGCCGCGATCAGCACTCTCTCGACAGGCTCATCGACAAGGGAGGTGGCGCGACGAATGAGATGTTTTCGTCGGTCAAGCCCAATGAAGGAATCCGCGACGAGGAGGCTGCGCAGTTCGATGATTGCGATCCGTGCATCCATGCGCTTATCCTGCGAACACGCGCGCCTCATCGGATCCTCCGAACCGGGCGGCGAACCCGCGGGTGCGTCGCCCGAGGTTCACTAAGGATGCCAAGCCGACAGCTACCAACGAGGTAACAGTCAACGCAGATGGCGGTTCGGCAACAACGGTCAGGAGTTCGCCGCAATTTTCCACCAAGATCTGTTCTCATATCCCTCTCCTGAACTCGGGAATCGCGGATGGATGTGTATTGGCTGCGAACATTCGGCCAGGTCCGGCTCGAGAGCGCGCGTCCCGGCGGTGCCGCCTGCGCCGGCAAATCTGCATGCCTGCCGAGCTAAGCCGTGTCCGGAATTGCGACGGATGCGCGCTCAACGCTGCACCCATTCTTCAAACCGTAGCACTCGCGTGAGTTCTCGCCCCGCTCGTCGAGTTTGCGCGGCGGGCAAGTAGTGCCGCTCCGTGATGCGGAAGTCGTGATGCCCGAGAAGATCCTTGGCGCTGTGGATGTTCTCCGGGTCCACCTGCGCGATTAAGGCCGCAGCAGCTCTGCGGAACCCGTGAGGCGACACACTCATTCCAAGTTGGGAGAAGGTATAGTCCTTGATAAGTCGTGCTATGGAAGTTGCTCGTAACGGGCATCCGTTCAACGATGGCCAAAGCCCGTCATGTATATCAGCGTCAGGGAACTGTGGCCTTATTTCAGTGAGATAGACGTCAAGAGCCTGCGCAAGGTGAGACGGAACCTCATATTCTACAGGCGTGCGGGTCTTTGCATGCTCAGCCCGAGCAGCGATATGCCATATTTTTCCCACCTTTGTTAGGTCGCTCAATCGCAAAGCGGCCAAGTTTCCTCGTCGCATAGGAGCAATAACCAATATGCTAACCAACAGGGCATCCCTGAAGGCCCTCGCGCGACCGAGGTAGCGTTCGCAAACTTCGCCAGCCTGGGCTTGTCTCAAGCCCTCGATCCCGACACGATATAGCTGGGTCGAGACAACTACGGGATGAACGATGCGTGGGGCGCGCGCAGCAATCCGCCGCGCAATCTGGTAGATCCAGTGAAAGTCTTGCGCTGGGCAGAGTGAGCGCGCTACAAAATAGAGGCGCTCCAAGTGTACGACCACCGTCGTGTCGCGACATCTCTGACGACAATCGGCAACGAAATGCTCAATAACGCCTCTAGTTAGACGTAGATGGAGAGGGAGCTTGAGCAGGTTCGGATCGCTCCTTCTTACAAACGCCAGAAAGATGCCCCAAGTGTACCTGCGCCCCCTGATCGTGACAGGCGACAAGACCGATTCGGCCCCTTCAAAAGGATCATTGTTCCGCGCCAAATGGCTTTCCCAGAGGCGCTGGTCGTCCGGGGGCCAATCGGCCATCCCGAGCCCCCGGTTTATTGTTGGAGCGGTCATGCTGCACCTTTGACACTGGATGATGCCGGAGCTTCCATCTGCCGCATTAGCAACATGTGGTGGTGGCGAGCGGCGCGCTTAGTGTCTGTTCCAGCGTAGAAGGTCGCAGTGGTCTCCAAGTTCTTGTGTCCCAGCAGGTGCTGGACCACGACGTGGGCCCCCGGATTGTCATCGAGGATGAACTTTGCAGCCAAATGCCGGAAGGCATGTGGATTGATCGAGACGCCGAGATACCGAACTGCGTAGCTCTTAATGAGGGTGCTGAGTGGCCCAGAACGTTTGGGTGTCCCATCCGTATTCACGAAAACGCGCTCTCGTATCTTGCCAGTCAGCAATGGACCGAGTTCGTCGTGGTACTCCTTCAGGAGGGCTGCATAATGGGGAGGAATGTCGAACTCGAGCGGCTGCTCGTTCTTGACCTGCTCACGTGGAAACCGAATGGTGCCGAAGCCGCAAGTGAGGTCAATATGCTCGCCAAACCGAAGGCTTGCCAAGTTCATCAATCGGACGGGAAACAATGTTAGGCACCCGATCGCCAGTGCAGCATGTATCTTGGCTAGTCGCGAACGCTTGCATCCCGTCTGGTGACGGGCCTCTTCAAGGAGAAGCTCGGGGAGATGGACCAAACGCTGGCGGAGCTCATCGTCTTCAAAGCGGCCAACGATCTTCTTATTCTTCTCGGTCATCTTAGGCTCGGGTCTTTTCTGGCGGCGAGTGATGCTGCGGATCTCCGATAGCTGCGGCGCAGCAAGCCCTATCCAATTGCCCACTTGAACCAGTGTCCTCCCCATTTCGAAATTGAGCGCCGTGTGCTTATAGCCGGATCCCTCGAAACGGATTCGGCATATGGTCCGCACTCTTTCCGGCGTCAGAAGGTCTGAGATCGACCGGATCGAGGAGATGTCGACACCGGATTTCACAAGGGCATCCGCAGCAGCATGCAAATGTGCCCATTGCGCCCGAAGGGTCTGCTCGGAAAGCGCGCGCTTTCGCGCGTTGGAGTCAAATGGATCGGCCCCGCCAGCCCAGCGCAAATACGCAGCCGTATCTTGCCAGAACTCATCCCGAAACGCGCTCGGCGGAACGCGTTTGCGACGTAACTGGATGAGCGGCACAGCCAGGCAGGCCAAGCCGAGCTCTGGAGATCTTTCGCGAACAATGTTCCAGATCCTCAACCGGCTGCGTTGATACCTGCTCGAATTGGGTCGAAGGGAGTCATCGCGGGCATCATTGAAGCGTTTAATCACGTCCTCATCGACATCCTGCGGCTCAATGCCCTCCCTGCTTGCCCAGGTCATCAGGCTCGATAGTGGATGCTGCTCGCCCTTACCCCGGAGATGACCGCGGACCTTCTGCCACGAGGCGGACAGAGGCAGACGCTCCGTCAGCGCAACTGAGGAGCCATTTAGAACTACTTTGATGACGGTATTGCAGCGGCTTCGTACATTGGTCCACGTCCGTACTCCAATTCCCCTGGACCGCGGATTGACCGTGGCGAAAACGCTGCGGATGACCTCGCGATCCAACGGAATGTTATGGAGCGGTACTCCGGAATGATGCTCGAGGGAATTGAGCGCTGTAGTCCACCTGTCGCGGCGTGCTTTGGGGTGGTCGGTGTTCTTGATGGCCTGGCGCACGTCGGCCAGGGTCCGGATTTGACGGTGATGATCTTTCATTTTGGAGCTCCTATCCCTCAATGTTCAGGTGATAGGGGCGCTTTCGATTTAAGCGGGTTATATGATTACCCACCCATAGAAAGTACCAATATTTCCAGTGCGCAGCCGCCTCACAACGATCGAATATGCTGTCACTGGAGAAATCGAAGACGCCCCAAAAAGCGCCTTGCTGGCGCGGTGGACGCCACCTATCGATCACAGTTTTGGCTCTGGCGCACAAACTTCTAAATTGGCCAACTGGACATTAGTCTCCGCGCTTGCAGCCAGCTTTGCCGGGCCGCTTGCACCGCACTTTCCTGCCTTTCCGGGTCGCGCCGAAGAACGATTTTAGCGATGGCAGCAAATGAAGCGCGATCTTCTCTGGCGTCTAAGATCCGAAGATATTGCAGCCATACCGCAGCGTGCCTGCGCCGCTGTGGTGGGCTCCCAAACTGCATTAGGGTTGCTTTTGCTTGAGCAAGCTGCGCGCGATGTGGTCGGTTCAAGCTGAACACAATCGCGACCGTGCCTTCAGGCACATCCAGCAATGGAGGGAAGTAGTCGTCCGGCCAACCCTCGCCCCGACCGACACAAAACGAACCGTAGTCCTTTGAGAAAAGACCGCTTAGGTTCGGATGGTCAGCGATTGAGGGATTGGGAATCCCGACCATCCCAAAGCGTGGTCTTCCTGGAACCATCGCCCAGAAACCAGGCTCGTTAGGAGTCCTACCTTCCTCCTTGGTTATCGAGGCATAGTCGGGAGACTGCCTCAGATACTCGTATGTTTGCTCGGCATAGGCCCAGAACTCTTGGCGAACATCCTGGCGCCGGCGCGCAAATTCCCAACGCCATCGGTAGTCCGGCCAGGTCTCGGTTTTCCCGTATGCTGCTGGGCTGCGCCAATCCGGGAGTCCCCAGTCCATTTGGTTTCTCCATTTCGTTTTCCATAAAAACAGATCACTTTCGCTGGGCGAAAAGTCGCTGACAGAACCTTGCCGAGGCGCCGCCGGCAAAGCTTATGACGTGAAGGGTAGGTCGCAGTATCGCAACGAGACACGAAGCCTTTCGTTTGCTAACTCGCGATGACGCTCTGAGCGGCTTGTCAGCATAGCTTGAGGCAGCGTAGCGTTAGGTCGGAATTCCAGATGCGCGAGTCACACTGCATCGCTCGTCCGCTTGCGCACCAGCTACAGCGGATCGGCTCAGCATGACCATTCCTCCGCCGTTTGCTGAAATCCGGCGTGCACAGAGCTCAGCTCGCTCCGATCGAGGTGGTCTGGCTTCGCGATAGCCATCAAGCGCAATAGATCGAACCGCGCATCCTGAGGGAAGATGTAGTGCGGTAGACGGAAGCTATACGGCTCAAGATCCACCTCATAATTGAAGAGCGCGGTCGCGCAGACCACGTCCGCCAGCACGAGTTCCTGAAATTCTGCAGACACAAATGAGATGGCCGAGTCAGACAGCTCTTCGTGCCTGGTTGCTCTTTCCCATCGTTCGACCACGGTTCGATCGATTGAAAGAGCGGCCAAGTCCGGTACTTGACTGACGTGGAGAATGTCCTCAAAGCCGGCGTGCTTTCCTCGCACATAGCGGAGGAATGGCCATTCGGGTTGGTATGGAAGCAAAGCTTTGATGATGCGTGTCCTGATCTCTCCAAACTCGGACCAAAAAGTCTCGCCCGTGGGCTCGGGATCGATATGCTGGCGGTAAATGTGGGCAGTGCGCATTGTGGAGTTCCCATAATGTTGAAAGCTGCGCCACCAACGTGATTTTTATCAGAAAAAGTCAATCAAACATATTGTTGATTTGGAAAAGACAGATTATAAGAACGAATGTTTTGGCGATAGAGTTGTAAACTTTATCTTTACAGTAAGCGGTTTGTAGATTCTGTAAATGTTATTTAGAGCAGGCCCTTAAGGGCTCGAATGGCGGGATCGACGACGGCAACTCGCACCACGCCTCACGGGGCAGACACGAGTCGGTCACGTACGCTGATGGGAGAATCAGCGGCCAAGGGCGAATTTTGAGGGTCCCGTCGGCCTATTTTTTCGATTTCCACGACGGTCGTGACTAACGGCAATCGGTTGTAATCAGTGCTTACTGTGTCCAACACGGCGCGCTTTGTGGTCTGTAGCGAGTACTAGGGTCCGCACCCTAGAGGCAGACTGATAGACGAGCGAGGCTTTGATCGCCTTGCACGTGTCTTCTTGCAGCAACGCGGCGGATTGGCCGGCGCAGTGACGAACGCGATCCAAGCCGCCGACATTCTACTTGATCGGTGGCGGGCGATTACGGCGCGCCAAAGCATCTTGCCGCGCGTCAGGATTGGATGGTCTTCCTCGAACGCTCGGAAGCGGACCGCGCCGAACGGCGGGCATTCAAAACCGCTAAAGAGGCCCACATCCTGGCACCCTCGCAATCGACCTCGAAAAGTACCACGACCCCGGCTCGGGCATGCCGCATGACATCCATCCGGAATAAATGGCAGACGTACGCCACCTTCAGCTTTGCGCCCCCATTCCCGTCGTTCAGGCTAGATTGATCGGAACCCAAAAGCGGGCATGCGCAGGTTGTTCACCATTAGTCCAACATGGGTGGAAAGCAGTTGGTCCGCTTGAGCGGATTGACCGAGACACTTGGGCTTATTCCTCGGCTACTGTACCGAGAGGTCTGCGAAATCACCTATCGTTGCCATCTCGATCCAGAGGCCGGTGCCGCGGTGCTGGACGGCCCCTAGTTTCAGGTCCTTCAAAACCAGTACTGGCTAGGGGCGCCCCGTTGACAAATGGCAAACGCCATGGCCTCGGCAACGGCGGCGCGCGACGATCCAGAAAGACCGTGCCGTAGGGCACGCGGCCAGTCGCGCCAGCTACCTGTAGGGAACGCGCGGCCGGTGCGGGAAATTCCCAAAATAGTCATCGAGCAGCCCATGACCGTCCAGAATCCTGAACGGGTTGCTTCTCGCCGCGTTCAGCCGGTCGGCGTCATCGATGGCACACCATGGGCAGAACTTGCCCGCCGCTCTGAGCGGCTCTCCGCATTCCGCGCAGCTTCCGACCGGAACCGCGATGCCGCCGTCGACGAATATGCGGGTCGTATCGGCCTCGTCGACCAGATAGGGTGTCGGAAAGCTACGGCCGATCCTTTCGCGGTAAAGATCGGCGTCGAGTTCGGCCGCCGCCGCGCGCAAGGCCGCCATCATCGCGTCGGTGGATTTGGCGCCCGCGATCACCACGGTCACGCATGAGCCGGGAACGAAAAGGACCTTGTGGCCGCCAACATCCTCGACATAGGCCTCGAAATTGACCGCCCGAACCTCCTGTTCGTAGCTCCATTCGAGATATTTCGAGAAGTAGCTTTGATAGGTCACGGCATGTCGGAGCGCCATGGCGTCCCTGGGCTTCTTCCGATAGGCCGCCATCTGCGTAAACCGCACAAGGTCTTCGTGCGGGCCCTCGCGGTAGGAAATGTCCCGCACCAGCAGATCCGGAAAAGCATCCTGTAACGCGGTCACGTCGAGGCCAATCACGCAGCCCCGGTGGTTGTCGGCATAATGAGCCCACATCGGGGCCACGACCGGGGACCTGGAAAAGCATGTCGTCAGCTGCGAAGGGACTACCCCCACAACATCACTGTAAGTCGCGAGGAGTTCAGATCCCTGACCGAGGTCGATGCCGAGAAACAGCTCATAGGGGTCGTTGTAATCCTGCGGCAGGGAACATTTGATGCCGACATGTCCGTCGCGGGCGAAGACGTGCCCGATGACACTTTCGGAAACGTATTTGAAGATCAGCGTCATTCGCTTTTCCCTTTTGGCGCAGCGCTATGGACGCAAGCCGATGTCGTCGAGGTCTTCGACGCCGGTGGCCGCTTCTACACCCGCGCGTACGCCCAGCGTGAATAGGCTGTAGCCCATCGTCGTCAAGCGCGGCGCCATCGGCAGGACGCGCGGCAACGGCACCCCGTCTCCACACACCGCCTCCCATCCGACGCGAAAGCCAGCGGCGAAGTCATCATGAGGGAGCGGCAGGCTCGCCGTCAGGTTGGTCATGGCGTCACCGGTTCGCGGCTTGAGCTGCGTTCTCGATCCAGGTGCCGATATTGGCATAGCCGTCGTCGTACACCCAATCGTAGGACGGATAGGTCCGCTGCAACCCGAAATGCTCGAGTGGATTGCGGCCGGCGTAATCGGCACCCGAAACCGGATCCTTCACGTTATGGATGTCAATGGCAATGATGCCCATCTTGCGCTCGACGCTCTTGGCGATTTCGTACCGGACCCATTCGCGATCGTAGGTTTGGTAGCCGAAAAGGATCGCGGTTACCGAACATCCCGATATCTGCTCGTCGATCCACGCCCTGATCCCGCCGGCCCTGCGCTTGGCCTCCTCGAATTCGGCCTTGTCGTAAAAGGGCGGCGCTGCCCCCTTCTCCCGGACGACCCAAGAGTTCCTGACCTGCTGGATGCGCCGCACGTCCCGCTCGTAGTGGAAACTGAAAAACACGCGTCGAACCGTCATGATCGCTTTCTCCTCCAATATTCCTCGCTCCCCGCTCCCGCGTCAGGGCCGTGCGGTCCCCCGCAGCATGCGTCCGTTACCGGACTTGTCGAAGTGAGCCACCCCACCCCCCGATGCCTCGTCCAGGTGGCGGTAAAGCTCGAGATACTCACTACCGTAGGTGCCGCTGCTGTCGGAGGTCTGCACGATCAGGATGGACGAATTGGGTTTCTTGCCGTCGGCGTAACCGAGCTCCCACGGACACCAGCGACTGGTCATGGAATTCTGCGTGGCCAGGAACAGGAAGAGATCGAGTTGCACAATCTTGCGGCGGATCCTTTCTGCTGTCACGACGCTCGGCCGGTCGGGCATCGCCGTGTCTTCCCAATCGATGTAGACGTCCCAGTCCAGCCGGCTCAAGCGGGCCTGCAGACCCTTGGCGAGAAGGGCGTCCCTATGACTATGCGAAAGGAACGCGGTCGGAGATCCCTGCCGGACTGCCTCGTCGATCGACTTGCGTAAGACGGTTCGGGAGGCTTCGGACAGGAGTGTCGATTGAGCGAATGCCATCGGGGCCTTTGGGGTTGGGCGGTCTTATTCGGCCGCGAGCGCCTTGACGGCATCGATGGTGGGTTGCAGCAGATTGTTGAGGTCCGCGATGGGTTGGTTGAGTGCAGTGATCGCTGCGAGCATTGCCTGGGACAGACCGGCGGGGCTCGCCAGCGCTTCCGCGGCCAATTCATCGGCCATGGACCCGGTGGCACCAACCGGGACCGCCGCAACGCCCTGAGCCCGTGCGATCTCGAATTCCTTGCGGACTCCGTCGGCCGGCACGATCTTGCCCCCGACTTCCTTGTTGCCGAAAAAGAACAAGGCAATGCCCGGAAGCGACAGCAATTCCTGCCGATAGCGGTGCCATATCGCGGCCCGCTCGTCGGCATCGGCGATATCCCGGGGAAAGGGACGGACCTGCAGGAAGTTATCGAGCCGCGTGTTCTTTCTGGCATAGGCCTTTTCGATCGCGCCGCTGATCAGCGAATTGCCCACCCCAAGCCCGAAGCCGCTGACGATCTGGAAGTCGTTGTCGATCAGGATCGACCCAAGGTCGCGGAAGAAGGCATTGACCGCCATCTCCCCCCAGGGCGAGAAATCGGACGCGCTGCCGGACACGAAAACCAGGCGCCGCCGATAAAGGTTTTCAATCGTCTTCAGCGCCTCGGTGATCGTGGCATAGTCTCCGATCTCGAGCGCGGTCACGTTGTAGCGCTTGAGATCGATCACCATGTGGCGATGGCGCGCCTTGGCATAGGCGAAATCCTCGTCGCTGTCGTAAGTGTCTTTCTGCGGTACGCGAACGAAGCAATAGTGCTCACGCTGTCCCGTCTGGTAGCGCAGGCGCAGTTGCGACAGCACATGATCGAGGTTGGGGTCCGAAAAACTGAACCCGATGAAGAGGAAGGTCTTGCCGGTCAGGTCGCCCACCAGCGCGTTGACGAAGCCCAAGTGCTTGCCGCCGTAGGCCTCGTAGTCGTCTCGGGTGAGCACCGCATCCTGCGGATGGTCCACGTCGCCGTGCATCTTGTACACGATCGCGTCGCGCTTGGGCTTGGTGACAGGCAACTGGCTATCGACATGCTTGACGTCGGGGGTCTTGCGCGCGTCCGTTAGCGCCGTCTCGATCAGCTTGTCGTAGTTGGTTGTCCAATAGGTCCTGATCGGCAGGCGAGCAAGGATCGCGTGGTTCTCCGACGGTGACGCCAGTGAAGGGAAAGCGGTGATCAGGGCGTCGTTGAGATGGGCGCGATTGCCTTGCTTGTGGTTGAGCGAGAACTGGGCAAAGCGCACCAGGTTGTCGCTTTCACGTTCGATGCTCAGCCCGAGCTCCTCAGCGAACGGAGCCAATAGCGTCTTCCAGTCGACGAAGCCGGCGCCGGCCGACATGCCTGCACCGGCGAAAATCGCCACCGTGCCCTCTGCCATGTCACGCGCGAACTTGCGGCAGAATGCAGTTATTTCGACGGACAGCGCCATTGTCTGAAACCAAGGAATCGGAGAAAATATATTTCTCTAATTCTTGGATGCCGCCATGGATTTCGTCAACCACCGAGCATCTATCCACACCGTTACATCCATAGCCAAGTTCAACGACGCGGAAATCGCATGGCACGCCACACGTTTTTTTCCTATCACTATAAGCCCGATGTCTGGCGGGCGTGGAACGTGAGGAACTCCTGGGTCGTCAAACCCGAAACCCGTAAGTCCGTCGGCTTCTTCGACTCGAGCGTCTTCGAAGCCTCGCGCAAGGAAAGCGCCGACGCGCTAAAGCGCTTTTTGCGCCAGGGGCTGGAAGGTACATCGGTGACCTGCGTCCTCGCGGGTGCCGAAACCCATCTGCGCCGCTGGGTGCGCTACGAAATCGCCAGAAGCATAGTCAAGGGTAACGGCCTGCTCACCGTCTTCATCCACGGCGTCCGCAATCGGGATGGCAAGTTGTCGCGTAGAGGCCCCGACCCCCTCGCCAGCATGGGCGTCTACAAGGCGGACGGAAAGATATTCCTGTGCGAGAAGATCGGCGATGTTTGGCGCAAATACGAGGACTACACCCTCGCCATCCCGCCGAACGTCCTGTGGTTTGCCGCACCCACATCCAACTCGGTGGTGACGTTGTCCAGTCATTGCCTCGCCTATGACTTCGCCCAGCAAAATGGGCGCCAGAATATCGGCGGATGGATAGAGATCGCGGCCGGTCTTGCCGGCCGGTGACCGGCCCGCCAAACCAAGCTTCCCACCCGGCAGATTCGAGCAGCTTTGATGGAACCGTTCGGGGCGGAGACCGCTATTCCGCTGGTGGCCCTGAAAGCGGCCAGTCCGCTAACGGCCCCGAAGGCGTCGGTAGGAAAAGATTTCCCGGCGTGCCACGCCGGCTGACGCCGACGGCCTGACCGGGGTAAATTCCTGCTCGACCGGTCCCGGGCGATGGGATCACGAAAGCGGCCATTCGGGTGGTCGCTGAGCTTCGACAGCAACGCGCCCCATCGCGGACGTCCAGGCAAACTTGCTTAGAAACAGACTTTGCTCCTTCCGTTCAGGAGTTTTCCGATGGTGCGGCCGAGTTCCGATGCAACGTTGCTTCGGGACTGAAAGGCCCAAAGTCGCCACGCAATCCAGAATAAGACGTTATGAACGGTTCTGTGGTCAGATGAAGCCATGCTCGACGCAATTCGTCACAGTCTTTATATACACTTGGAGCCTCGTGCTTGGACGCGGCCTGGCTTGTCGCCGATCAACAAGGCTGTCATGGCGTCAATATGCTTCGCAGCGTTGGTTGCCGTTGTCGAGAGCGAGGTTGCGCTCCATGACGGCAAGACGACGATTTTTTCAGGGGTTGAGATTGTCCTAACAACAATATTTGCGATCGAATATTTGGCTCGGGTGTGGATTGCGGCAGAAGATTGCCGCTATCGGGGTGCCCGCGGTCGAGTGCGATATATGTTGAAGTTTACATCGCTCATTGACCTGTTCGCGCTGTTGCCACTCTTCCTTGGGTTTCTTGGCTCAGAAGCGTTTCTCCTTAGACTGTTCCGGCTCATTCGCATCATGCGGCTGGCAAAGCTTGGTCGCTTCTCGAAGGCACTAATGGCAATCATAGACGCTCTGCGCGATCGAAAGTACGAGCTGGCAATGAGCGTTGTGATCGCAAGCGTATTACTTCTTGTCTCATCCACCTTGCTCTACATCGTTGAAGGTGATGGCCAGCAGGGGGCGTTCGGTTCAATTCCGCGCGCGATGTGGTGGTCCATCGCGACGCTGACCACTGTCGGCTATGGAGACGTAGTGCCGCTAACCGGCATCGGTCGTATCCTGTCCGGTGCCACAGCACTTCTCGGCATCGGGTTGATCGCCATGCCGACCGGCATCCTGGCCTCCGCATTCTCGGATGCGCTTCAACGCGAACGCCAGCGCAAAAGCGACTGAGCGATTGGATCATTGCATCAAGCTGCTGGGATCAGAGCAAATAAAACCCGGCATCTCCCTCAAACCGGAGAAGTGGAGCCTCAGGTCATTGACGTAATTTCCCGGCAAATCCGTCTCGCGATGTTGCCGGCCTCGGATATCCGACCTAGTCGTCCAAAAAGGGAGCTTCGGAGGCGGCAGGTCGTCAGTGACAGCTCGTCGGACTATCTTACACCTAGTCCGTCGAGGGTCGCAGCGTCGAGATGGCCCGATATGGTAAGCCCTGCTGCTGCTTGATATTGCCGCAACGCTTCCTGAGTCTTGGGACCTAGGACGCCATCAGCCAGTCCTGGATCATAGCCGCGCATAAGCAGAGCCAGCTGAACTCGCCGGACGATCTCCATAACTTCCGCCTGTCCCATACGTTGAGGTTGCTGCACAGGCGTTGTGGCAGTGGCCTCGCCGGTTCCAAGCCGTGGCTGTGTGACAATCGACGGCGATGAAGAAGGTGGAGAATCAAGCGGCGCAACACTCGGCGAAGGTGGCGCCGATTGCGTGACTGGCGGCAAGCTCGGTGCCGGCGCGACAGTTCGCGGAACGCTGTAGCCGCCGCTCGACGAGTAGTGGGAACGGTGGGAACTGTGGGATCGATGCGAACTGTGGCTGCGATGGCTTCGATGTTGAGCGAGTTGTAGAGCGCTCGTCAGCCGCGCGGGATCCGCCCAGTAGACCACCTTCTCCTCTGCGAAAGTGGTCGGCGACAATGATATTGCCGCATCGTCGTCCACTACCTTCGCATATGCCGTGTCGCTGATTGCGAATGGGCTCGCGGCCCCAAGAAGAAAGGCGAGACGATGCTTCCAGTTCATACGGCGACCTCCTCCGCCTTCATTGGATACACCGCGCGGCTCCGCCAGGCCGAGCCTGCAGACGCGAAGAATCCGGCACAGCGATCAACTACCGCGCACCCTTCGCATTCATCAGGATAAAGATTCTTCCAATCGGAAATAGATTGTTCCGCAAATGGCCATAAATGGCTCGGAAGGACACACAGTGGCAGATTGTAAATGGACGTGGTCATGCCTCGATTGAGGAGGTGGAACAGCGCGCTCTCTAATGCTGGCATGTAATCGACCGGGTCGATCCAGAGTCGGTCGCGGTTTCGCTTGGCAAAGCCCATCGGCTCGAGCCCCATGAGAGCGACATGCTCGACAAAGGGAAGGCGTCTGTAGATGAAGGACGCAAGTTGTGGCAGCCGCCCTACGGTCATCTTATGAAGGACGACCCGTATCTCCACTCGTGCTCCCAATCGCCCCAGTTCATAGAGGCCGTCCAACGTCTCGTGGAAGCTGCCAGGTGCCTCGACGACCTCGTCATGAATCTGAGCGACGTCCGCATAGAGCGGCACTGCCCAGACGACATGATCGGGCCGGCGGGCCGCGATGTCTGATGCGAACAGCCGGTGCTGAAACAGGCGTCCGTTGGTCAGCACATGCAGCGTCGTGTCCGGTAGACAATGGGCGGTGACATCGACGAGACGGCCGAGATCGGAACCCAGCAACGTTGGCTCTCCTCCTGTTATGCCAAGCTGGATTTCATTCCGGTCCACCAGCGAGATCGTCTGTTCAAGCTCGGCCACCCGCCAAGAATCGTCGTCGTCGCGCGGCGGCTGTGAGCACATCACGCATCGGCTGTTGCATCGTTCGGTGGCAAACAATGTGTTAGCCTTCGATCCGCGACGATAAACCACCGAGACCAGCGATGAGCCCTGTCGAAGCCGGACGATGTCACCCGGCTGAATTACCCTTTTGTCCCGAACATTAGCGATCGAGACCCCGCGGTCCGAACGGCCGTTGATAGAACCTGCCGCACCGGGAAGGTCGGCTTCCCATACCAGCACGTTCCGACAGTCATATTCACCCCTCAGTGCTTCGTCGGATGCCAGAACCTTGAGAATCTGTACGCCCTCAACGCCGCGCACGTCAGCATGAGTATGAAGGCCGATGGGCTGCCTCATCGATCGACCCATCCGCTGACGTGAACTTCATCACGCGGCTTCCGCATAGCCCAGGCGATGAATGTCCGCATGGTTTCCGGCTCCGCTTCCGCCACGCGACGAAAAAGTCCCCGAAAGATATGCATATGCTTCTGGCAGAACTCACTGTCCCGACGGTCGGCTGCCGGATCGCCCTGCACGGTTGCATGAAAAACAGGGTCCGATCCACAATATGGAACGAAGGCGCAATCGCGACAGCCACGCAGGTGCTCCGAAACTGCCCCCTTCATGAGCCATTGCATCGCGGGGGAGGCCATGAGCGTGTCGAAGGAATCCGCCACGGTCCCCATCGTAAACCGCTGGTCGCCTGTTTGCGCAGCCATGCGTGCTTCGTCGGCCGGAAACACCCGTCCGTCGTAATTGTAGACGAGCACACCCAATCCCGTGCCGGTGGGAGAACGCAGATCGAGATAGCCGGAATGGAACGGCGTCAGAATGTGACGCAGGAGAATGGCGGCATAGGTCTCTTCAAAGGCCTCCCCGTTCGCATTCAGCTCGAGGATGTAGTCCAGCGCCTGATCGTAGAATCTGAGAAAATCTTCCATACGGTAGCCAATGGCTTTCCGCGTCTTGAGCGCGAACCCATATGGGCTGATAGGACGCAGGAAGATCGTGGGGAAACCAAGATCGCGATATTGATCGACAAGGCCTCTAGGGTCGGACAAACCCTCCCTTGTGATGGTGGGCAAGGCGCTCACACCCTCGTGGCCAAGGACCGCTCTCGCCCTGTCCAGGGCCTCGACTGTCTGGAGCCATGCGTTTCGGTCAGGATTGGGACGGTTCCTGTCATGCAGTACTGACGGACCGTCAATCGACGTCGAGAGACGAATTTCATGATCCCGGCAGAATGCTAGGTCGTCATCGCTAAAATGGTGCAGCGTCGAGACCATAGCAAAGCTAAGTGTGCGATTCTCCGTGAGGTTCCGATTTTCCGCGAGCTCGACAATCCGGCGAACGAGATCGAACCTGAGGGCCGGCTCCCCCCCCTGGAACTCGATGGTCAACGTGGAAGACGGAGACTCGAAGACCCGGTCGACCGCCAATGCGGCAGTTTCGCTGGTCATGTCAAAGCCGGGTGCGCTCAGGTTAGCGCGGGATACTTGGCAATACTGGCAGCTATGGTCGCAGCGAAGAGTTACGACAAAAATATGGAGTGAGGGTCCCTCCAGCGCAAAGGACTTTCGGGTATTGAAAGCGGCTTCTTCTAGCTTGCTACGAGGGCGCTGATGATCAGCCTTCGCTAGTCCTCGCGCTTCAAGGTCACGTAGACGCTCAGTCGAAAGAGCGGTTTCCGAACCCGTTTCGTAGGATCGGAACTCGTCGTTCGAAATAATTGCGTAGTCGCCGAAATCGTTGCTGATTAGGATTTGGCGACCATCTGCATCAAGCAGCGTCGACCGGATCAAATCACTCCCCCGCTTCCCTAGTTGAAATGAACACCAAAGCGTTTGTAATGCAATAACGGAAACGCCCGTAATCTGCGGCTAGCGCCAGAGGAGGTGCGAAGGACGATTGGAGAGCGTTGAGATATTTACCGGTGCAGACTCTCAAGAGAAGTGGACCGCTTGCAGCATTTGAAGAAGTGGACCCAATTGCTGCCTGTCAACTAACTGTCGGCTCAAGCCTAAAATCACTTGCTGCATAAACGGCAGGTTGCGGGTGTTGCATAACCCGGCCTGAAGGACTGACTCGGGGTCGGAACTCGTCGTTGAAATCAGCTTACATTCGAAGGCAGCTATTTTGGTGTTCTCACCATAACCGGACTGTCCGGTGACGGCCCCGATCCTGTCACGCAAATTCGTTAGGGATCGAGCTTATAAGAGTTCACGAATATTAGGTGACAGCTGGCCACCGGCAATCTCGATAGTTGCCAAGGTTATAGGGAGCCTGAACCTGCGCGGGCCAGCGCTTCCGGGATTGACGTACAGAACGTCATTCAACTTTTCGACGCTGGCGCGGTGAGAATGACCTGAAATCACAAGGTCAATGCCCATTTCCGCTGGAGCAATTGCAAGTTCGTTGCGATCGTGGATCACGTAGATCTTCTGGCCAAACAGGGTCGTTTGGATCGTGTCGGGCAAGGATGAGGCCCACGGCTGAACCTCGATATTGCCGCGAATTGCCGATACTGGAGCAATTGCTGCCAAGCGTTGGAGGATGTTCGGCTCACCGATATCACCAGCGTGGATGATGTGGTCCACACCATAGAGCAACCTGATGGCCTCTTCGCGCAGGAGCCCGTGCGTATCGGAGATAATTCCGAGAGTGTTCATGGGAATGAGCTTAGCTGTTCTCGAATCCGCTCGTGAAGCGATTGATTACGATGACGGTCCGAACCGCGAAATCGTATGCCAGCTATGCGGGCGGACGAGCCTCGGGAAGAGGTGATGAAATCTCGATCGAAGGCCGAACCTCGCTAGGGCCGCGCGTCGACTCGTCACTAACGTCGAGTGCTGTTTGCTTGTCGACCAGTCTCTCCACCAGACGCCGCAAATCCGAAGGCTTGGTATGACCGGCGACGACCTCGTGATATCCGATGCCAGCGCGGCGCAGTGCTTCCTTCTTTACCGCATCACGGGCGGCCGCTGTTCCTTGATGATGGCCAATTCCTTGGTACTCGACGACGTGCCGCGGGTGACAGTGCTCATCGACCAACAGCAGATCGACACGCTTGGAATTGATGCAACTAAAGGCGGCTTTGTCCTTAGTGCGGAGGATTTCCCCTAACGAGACCTGAGCCATGACCTGCCAGAGCGGATTGTAGTCAAGAACAATGTGATCGAGTTCCTTGAACACGCGCACTTCGCTGCGGTTCAATAGAGGTTGGCTGGCGAACTCCGCGCTCATGACAATCCGCAGCTGGTCGGCCGCATCCATAACGTTCGCGGGAACTGCACCCCGAGCTTGCTGCAATGGTGGCCAGGAAGGACTGTTTTTGCCGCGTTCCTTATTCCATTTGCTTTGATTGTGAGACCGCCACTTTTGACGCGCGTGGTCTGCTCGCAGCTTTTCCACCATAGCGCCTGCTATTGCGGCCAAGCCAAGCGCAGCCGCGAGCGATGCGTGTTCGTTAAAGAAGAGATAGACGTCTTCAAGCATCCGCAACAATTACCACGCCCTGCCGATCTGCTAGATTAACCGCGGCGCTTCAATTGTATCGATCTGTGCGATCGATCGGCAACGCATCAAGCCAAATCCGCGGGCTCTTCGTCGCCGGGAAAAAGGCAGCCTGTCCGCCTCCGGCCCTAACAGCGACGGAAATCGATTTCCGCCCGGTTGGAAACGCGGCTGTCTTCGGACTTCGGCAATGGGGTGGTAAACTGACTGTCGGGTTTTGGCACCTACGTTGAGAGAGCTGCCCTTCATAGGATCAACCAGTTCCGACGGAATGCGCCCTCAATGCGGTGGTGGCAGCAAGGTGCTTTACCCCCGACGCAGACGCTGGAACTAAATCAACAACAGGCAGCAATAGCCCTGACTTCGGACAACCAAATGGAGCCGGTCAGGTCTAATCGGCAGCCGGGCCGCTGCGCGGGAAGAGCTCAGCGCAGCCGCGCTGCGATCGCCTCCATCTGGTCGATCTCTTCGCGCTGCGTCTTTGTGATCTCGTCGCACAGGGTCACTAGTTCCTGATCGGAAATGCTGGCCTCCCGGCACATCAGGATCGCGCCGGAATGATGCGGGATCATCGAGGCGATGAACTGGCGGTCGTCGATCAGTGCCTGCTCGCGGGTCGCCCAAAAGGAGCCTGCCGTCAGAAGCGCGAAGGCGACGTAGAGCGCGATGTTCGCCGGTCGGTTCGGGAACATGCCAGGCATGGTCGCCAGCATGAAGATGCCCATCGGCGCCCACATGGTCACTGCCATGTAGAACATGTTCAGGTTGTTTCTGAAGTCCTCCAAGCCGTCGATCATCGTGAACATCACGACATACATCAGGGCGAGTCCAAGGATCATGTTCACCCAGAACATGAAGTAGGGGCGGCCGTGCCCGCGGATTTCGTGTTTCCGGTGATCGTGCTCCATCTCGGTCATCTCAATGTCAGTGCCCCAGGCCCGCAGGCTTGAGGATCATCCAGATGGCCATGCCGACCATCATCAGGTTTTCGGTCAGCGACACGAACCCGAGGGGAACGTTGCTGTCGCCTCCGACGCAGGCGCACTTCAGTTCGCGCTTGTCGACATAGACGGCCTTGAAGACCGACACCACGCCGATGCCGCCGATGAAGAGCGCGACCGGGACCGATACCCACATCAGCGCGCCGGAGACCATGAGCACGCCTGCAAGCCCCTCGGCGAAAGGGTAGACCCGTCCGTAGGGAACCCAGCGCTGCGCAAGCAGGTCGTAGTTGAGGAACATCGTCGCGAACCCGTCGACGTCCTTCAGCTTCTGGAGTGCGAGCAGACACATGGCGAAGGCCACGAACCACTCGGCGGCAGCCACGGTCACGAAGCTGCCGTATGCCGACCAACTGGCTGCCAGAGCCATGGCAAACGCCATGCCGAAGAGCGCAATGACGGGCGTATAGGTGACAGCGTCCTTGTCCTTCACCTCCTTGCCGAGCCAAACCCGCAGATCGTCGTAGCCTCCAACGCGGCGGCCATCGATGAAGGTCTGGGGTGTGGTCTCCACCTTGTGCTCGGCCTTGAAGGCGTCGGTCTCGGCGCGGGACGTCAGGTGATGGTCATCGACATCGAATCCTTCGCGCTTCAAGAGGTCGAGCGCTTTGAGGCCCCACGGGCAGGTGTGCTCTGGGGTGACCATCCGGTAGAGTTCGGCCTTACGTTGTGTAGCAGATGACATTCGCCGATCCTTTCGTTCGGAAAAAACCGTCCCGCCGCGGAGATAGTTCCGGACGGGACGGAGCTGGCATTCACGCCGCTGACGCCGGGTAGCCGGCATCGGCGAGCGCCCTGGAGATGGCGTCGGTCGAGGCAGAGGATTCGACTGTCACCGTCTTCGTGACGGGATCGGCATCGACCCTCGCCTTCGGGTCGACGCCTTCGACGGCCTTCGTAACGCTCCGGGCGCAGCCGCCGCAGGTCATGTTCTCGATGTGGAATCGCATCCGGGTCTCCTTCATGGTTTGAGCAGATGCGCCCTTCATCCGCCTTCCAGTCTCTGGAAGGTCAAGCACGATTTTTCATCGTCTTGACCTTGACCCTCCAGCGGGCTGGAAAGCCCATCTGCCGCGGCGACCACTGAATCCGACCGGAAAGAATGCCGTTGAACGCGCCGCTTTACCTGACCGAGCACGCCAGAGTGCACACCATCGCCATCGAGGGCATGACCTGCGCGTCCTGCATCCGCAGGGTCGATCGAGTGCCTGCTGCCGTCCCGGGCGTGACCAACCGCCAACGTGAACCTGGCGAGGAAACGGGCGACGGTTACGTGCAGCGCGAAGGCTGCCGCCCTGCGAAAGTCAGTCGAGGGCATCGGGTACGATGCAAGGGTTGTTCGGGGCCTTCGCCTACAACGCGGCGCTGATCCCCGTGGCGGCAGGGGAGCTCTATCCGGCCTACGGTCTCCTCCTTTCACCCGCACTGGCGGCGGGTGCGGCGCTTTCCAGCGTGTTCGTGCTGGGTAACGCGCTGAGGTTCAGTGCGCATGGCCGCAAGGCGGGGACGACGTCGCTCCCGCCTCAGCGATAGCTGGCATAGATTTCGGTCGAGCCGTCCCGCTTGAGAAGGAGCACGTCGTACGGATCGGCATCGGCCATGTCGCCCATGCCCGGCGAACCGTAAGGCATGTCGGGAACCGTCAGCCCGATCGCATCCGGCCGCTCTTCGAGCAGGCGCTTGACGTCGCGCGCGGGCACATGGCCCTCAATGACGTAGCCGTTGATCATCCCCGTATGACAGGACGTCTGGCCGGGCTTCAGTCCAGCTTCCACCTTTGCGGCATTGAGGTCCGCCAGCGGCAGGTCGCGCTCGGCGACCGTAAAACCTGCTTCCCTCATATGATTGCCCCACGCCACGCAGCATCCGCAAGAGGCGGACTTCAGGACCTCGATCGATCCCGCGGCCCAAGCCGCCTGGCTGATCAGCGCCAGGGCTGTGAAGGCCGCGGCGCGGACAAGTCTGTTAAACTTCTTCATCGTCCGTCTCCTATCTGAAGAACACGTATTTCACGAGGGCGGCGATCACGAGCGCGACGACCACGAGGCCGACGAGGCCCCATAGTCCCATGCCCCACATCATGCCGCCATTCATGCCGTATTCCATCATCGGGTCCGTCCTCGGATCGGAGGCGCAGCGCCGCCCTCCAGGTTTCGTTGACTGAGCCACAGGACCACCGTCGGTATCACGATCCACTGGAGGAGCGGGCTCAGGCCCGTCCCGAATGGCGGCACGAGCGGCATCAGGTCCGAATAGTTCCAACGGTGGGTAATCTGAGTGTAGTAGAACTCGAAGCCGACGGTCAGCGCGATCCCCGTTCCAAGGAAGACGAGAACCGAAAGCGCGACCTGGTTGCCAATCCAGTGACGTGTCCTCGCGACGAGACTGGTAGTCCAGAATGCTGTCAGGGCAAAACCGACGTCGCCGATGGTCGCGGACGTGCAGAGCTTGACGCCCTGCCAGTGCGCCATCTCCGCCATGCCCGCATAGGTCGGCACCTGCAGGAACTCCCAGACGAAGTGCAACAGGAAGGAGAACATCGCCACCGGGAGCTCCGGGGTGTTCGAGAGCGAGCGACGCCTGTTCACCGCAGACTGGCTCCCGTCCTGTTGGTGCATCATTGTGCCTTACCTCTCACCAGTGCGACGGCTAGTGAGCATGAGCTCGACCCGACAGGCCGTCGATGATTGGGCATTCGGGGCGGTGATCGCCGTGGCAGGTGGCCACGAGGTGCTGCAGCATGTCGCGCAAGCCCTGAAGCTCAGCGATCTTCCGTTCGATCTCGCCGAGCTTGGTCGTGGCGATGGCTTTCACCTCAGCGCTCTCACGTTCACCGTCGCCGTAGAGGGATAGGAGTTGTCTGCATTCCTCCACCGAGAAGCCCAGGCTGCGCGAGCGCTGAAGGAAGCGCAGGCGATGCACGTCCTCCATGGAATAGTCGCGATAGCCGTTGTCGCGGCGATCCGGCCTGATCAGCCCGATGTCTTCGTAGTAGCGGATGGTCTTCGCCGGGAGGCCGGACTTTACCGAGACGGTGCCGATGTTCATGGCGAGTTCTCCTTGATGGGTTCAGCCGAGCCGCACGGTGCGCAGCCTGAGCGCGTTGGCGATGACGGATACGGACGAGAGGCTCATCGCGGCCGCCGCGATCATGGGCGAGAGCAGTGTGCCGAAGACGGGATAGAGGATGCCCGCCGCGACAGGCACGCCGAGCGCGTTGTAGACGAAGGCGAAGAAGAGGTTCTGCTTGATGTTGCGGATCGTCGCCTGGGCGAGCGTGCGCGCCCGTACGATGCCGTTGAGATCGCCCTTCACGAGAGTAATGCCCGCGCTTTCGACCGCGACGTCCGCGCCCGTGCCCATGGCAATGCCAACGTCTGCGGCAGCCAGCGCGGGCGCGTCGTTGACCCCGTCTCCCGCCATCGCGACCTTCGCCCCCTTTGCCTGGAGCTCTTCGATGAGCTGCTGCTTGCCGTCCGGCAGCATGTCGGCGCACACCTCGTCGATGCCGAGCTTCGATGCGACGGCCCTTGCGGTGCGCTCATTGTCGCCGGTGGCCATGATGATGCGAAGGCCCGTGTCGTGCAGGGCACGGATCGCTTCCACGGTCGTTGCCTTGACCGGATCGGCTACCGCGACGAAGCCGGCGGCCGTGCCGTCGACTGCGACAAACATCGCCGTCTTGCCCTCGGCGCGCATGGCATCGGCTTGCTCGGCGACGCTGTCGATGCCGACGCCAAGGTCCGCCATCATGGCGGCATTGCCGAGCGCCACCTTCCGGCCCTCCACGGTGCCACTGACGCCCTTGCCCGTGACCGCCTCGAATTCGGATGCCGTATGCACCATAGCACCGCGCTCCGACGCGCCTTCGACGATGGCCTCGGCCAGCGGATGTTCCGAACCGCGCTCGAGCGAGGCGGCAAGTGACAGAAGCTGGCCTGCATCGAATCCTTCGGCCACAACGACGTCCGTCAGTCTCGGGCGGCCTTCCGTCAGCGTACCCGTCTTGTCGACGATAAGCGTGTCGACGCTGGCGAAGCGTTCCAGCGCCTCCGCGTCCTTGATCAGCACGCCCGCCTGGGCGCCGCGCCCGGTCGCGGTCATGATCGACATCGGGGTGGCAAGACCGAGCGCGCAGGGACAGGCAATGATGAGGACGGACACCGCCGACACGATAGCGAACACCATGCTGGGCTCGGGACCGAACAGTGCCCACACCACGAAGGCGAGGATGGCGACGAGCACCACGGTGGGGACAAAATAGTAGGAAACACGATCGGCCAATCCCTGGATCGGCGCGCGGGATCGCTGGGCCTTGGCGACCATCTCGACGATCCGCGACAGCATCGTCTCGGACCCGACGCGCTCGGCAGCGATGACGAGCGTGCCGTTGCGATTGAGCGTTCCTCCCGTGACCGCGTCGCCTGGCGTCTTCTCGACGGGCACGGGCTCGCCCGTGATCATGGATTCGTCGATCGACGTCCGGCCCTCGATGACCTTGCCGTCGACGGGAACGCTGTCGCCAGGCCGCACGCGCAGGCGGTCTCCCTGCTTGACCTCGTCCAGCGGAACGTCGGATTCCGTCCCGTCAGCGGCGATCCGGCGTGCGGTCTTCGGCGCGAGGTCGAGCAGGGCGCGGATCGCCGACCCGGTTCGCTCGCGGGCCCGCAACTCCAGCACCTGGCCAAGAAAGACTAGCGCGACGATGACGGCGGCCGCCTCGAAATAGACGGGGACCGATCCACTATGCCCCCGGAACTGATGCGGGAAGAGATCGGGAAAGAAGGTGGCGACGACGCTGTAGAGATAGGCCGTGCCGACGCCGATCGAGATCAGCGTCCACATGTTCGGGCTGCGGTTGACGAAGGATTCGTAGCCACGGTGGAAGAAGGGTATGGCGGCCCACAGCACGACGGGCGTCGCAAGCGCGAACTCAAGCCACGCGGCAATCGGCTCGCCGATCCAGTCGCGCACCGCCAGGCCGACCATGGGCCCCATAGCGATGACAAGCAATAGCAGCGACAGGACAGCGGAGACCCAGAACCTGCGCGTGAAGTCGACCAGTTCAGGGTTCGGACCCTCGTCGCCTGTCGGCACGCCCATCGGCTCGAGCGCCATGCCGCAGATCGGGCAGGAGCCGGGCTTGTCGCGCACGATCTCGGGGTGCATCGGGCAGGTGTACTGCGTGCCCTTGGGTATCGGCGCCGGGGCGGGCCGATCACCGAGATAGCGCGCCGGCTCGGCCTCGAACTTGCCCTTGCAGCCCGCCGAGCAGAAATAGAACTTGTCGCCTTCGTGGCGATGGAAGTGTCTAGCGGACGCGCGATCCACGTCCATGCCGCAGACCGGATCGGTAGCAGTCAGGAAGGACTCCGGTTCAGCTATGAACTTGGTGCGGCAGCCAGCGCTGCAGAAGTGAAACATGCGTCCGCCGTGCTCGGCGCTCGGCTTGCCTGCCCCCGCGTCGACCGTCATCCCGCATACCGGATCGCGCACAATCTCTCCTTCGGCGTGCGGCGCGGGTGCGTGAGGGGCATGGGGGTCATGAGAGGGCATCGTCGTTGCCTCCGGTTCCTGATGGCGTACGTTCGCGCCTCCAGTCACTGGAAGGTCAAGCACTATCCTGGGCTTGACCTTCCACCTGCTGGAAGGCGGACTTTGGTCAAATGCCGTCCCCCGGACGGAGTCCAGGCCCGCCAGGCTATCGTCGACGGTCCCCGGCAGGATCTCGAAGGAGACTACCATGAAGACGTTGAAGACATTCGCGGCGGCAGCCGCGCTGACCACGGTGGCAGCAGTCGCCTGGGCGCAGATGAACCACGGAGCCCATGGCGGCATGATGATGAACATGGACCAGATGCAGTCCATGATGGAATCGATGATGCCCGACGAGGGCGACCCCAAGTCCACCAAAGCCTACAAGCAGGCCGATATGGACATGATGCAGAGCATGGCCGTCGAATATACGGGCAACGCCGACGTCGACTTCCGTCTCAAGATGATCCCGCATCACCAGGGTGCGATCGACATGGCGAAGGTCGCGCTCGAACATGGCACTGATCCCGACACGAAGCTTTTGGCCGAGGCGATCATCGTCGCGCAGGAACGCGAGATCGCGGAAATGCAGGACTGGCTGAAGAAGAACCGCGAGTAGGAGATCGGCTGTGCATCCCAGCAATCTCGTCGACCGCCGACATTGGGATGACGCCTATGTCAAAAAGGGCGAGGCCGGCGTCAGCTGGTTCGAGGAGACACCGACGGTCTCGTTGGATCTGATCAAGGCCTTGCCGGGACCGAAGGATTCGCTGATCGACGTGGGTGGCGGGGCCTCTCGCCTGGCCGCCCATGCTCTTCGACTGGGGTTCGGGCACGTCGCGGTGCTCGACCTTTCCGCTGAGGCAATAGCCCGATCGCAAATGACGATGGGCACGGAGGCTGATCGCGTCGAGTGGATCGTATCTGACGTGACAAGCTGGAAGCCCGGACGGCGATATGACGTCTGGCATGATCGTGCAGCCTTCCACTTTCTCACCGACAAGGTGGACCGCGCCGCCTATATCGAGACGCTCCACTCCGCGCTTGTCGACGCTGGACACGCCATCATCGCGACCTTCGCCCTTGACGGCCGGGAATGTTGCAGCGGGCTGCCAGTGCAACGCTACAGCCCTGAGACCCTTGTCGAGACGCTGGGGCCCGGTTCAGGCTCGTGAACGGTTTGCGTCATGAGCATCAGACCCCTTCGGGGTCGATGCAGGCGTTCCAGTTCAGCGTGCTGGAGAGGACGGCTTGATCTGCTCGGGCGACATAAGCGCTGCAGCCTGGAGCACGAGCGGTCCTGGATGCGGCGCATCAGGCTCCGTGCCATCGGATTGATTGCGACGGGTTCGGCGATTGCTGTCGCTCTTGGTGTGTGGTGGATGGCCCGATCCTCGCCCCCCGGAATCCTGAAGCCGGACGATGCCTCGGTCGTTGCCATAGGCTCGAAGCTGTACACCATCCATTGCGCTTCCTGTCACGGCGCGTCGCTGGAAGGTCAGGCAGAGGACTGGCAGCGCCGCGACGCGGAAGGCTTTGCCCTCGCACCACCGCACGACGCAACCGGGCACACCTGGCATCACCACGATCGACTTCTCTTTGACATCACAAAGGTTGGCGTGGAGGTCGCGGCGAACCTGCCGGACTACAAGACGCGGATGCCTGCGTTCGAAGGCGTGCTTGACGACGAAGAGATCGTGGCAGTGCTTTCCTACATCAAGGCGCAATGGCCGGATGACATCCGTCGACGCCACGACCTCCTCAACGAACGGGACGCTGACGCTCGCCGCTGATCGTTTTTGCCCGAAAGGGCAGCATCCGGCCGACCACGCCGTCGCGCCGAACGCCATGCCAGGCAGCAGCCGTCACGTGCAGTGTGACGAGCGTCAGGGTGACGTTCCAGATCGCCTTGTGGATGCCTGCGGCCGGCCCCCACAGATACGAGGCGATGAACCCCGTCGCGGCCTGTGCGGCCAGGGAGGCGTATATGCCCCAGTGAACCGCGAGCGCTGCCAGTTCCATCGGAGTGCGGCGAGCCTGTTGGCGCACGGTGCTCCGCGACAACCGCAGCGCAATCCGGACGAGGACGAGGCAACCGATCGCCATCCCATTGTAGTTGTGCACCATATGCAGAAGCAGGTCAGAGGGCGATGGGGGAAGCAGCGGATTATGGGTGCGTGGGATAGCGCCAGACGTGGCCCACTGGGCGGCGATCATCGCGACGATTGCCCAATGGATCCAGATCTGAGGTCTTCAGTATGCTTTCGATGGTTGGGTCATCCGAACGCCATCGTGGCGCCGATCCAGCCGAAGGCGATGCCTGTCATCCTGACCGCCCCAGAGGAAATCCAGGCTGCGCGCGTCTTGGGACGAGGCGAGATCTCTGCAAGGGCCCCTGCCCGATTATCAGCATGTTGAGGTTGCGGCAGGTGATTGAGACAAACCTTGCCGAACTTGTTGTCAATGAAAAAAGGCCGGGATTACTCCCGGCCCTGAGTGCTGAGTGTGGCTCAGGAATATGCTTAGAACTTGAAGCTGACGCCGACGCGGACAGCATGTTCATTGACGTCAAAGTCGCCGAGACCCAGGCCGAAATCGTCGCTGCCATAGTCAGAATAGCGATACTCGACCCGAGCCGAAATCATGTCCGTAAAGGCATGCTCAACGCCCGCGCCGACAGTGTAGCCAGTGAGCGTTTCAGACTCATCCACACCGGGCCCCTCGACAAAGCCGTTGGTAATCGCAAGACCGGCGGTGCCATAGATCATCGTGCGGTCGAAAGCGTAACCAAGACGGCCACGAAGCGAACCAGACCAATCCGTGCCCACTTCGTACGTGTCACCGAAGAGGACATACTCGTTCTCGTTCCACGTGTAGTTTATGTCGGCCTCAACGCCGTAGACCAGATTGCCGTTCTGAGCATTCAGTCCGACGTGGGCACCCAAAGTGCCGCCGTCGAAATTCTCGTCCGCAAGGCCGAAGCCCGCCGGGAATTCGAGATCAGTCCAGACATAGCCGCCCTGGATACCGATGTAAGCGCCAGACCAGTCATAGACCGAGGCAACGATGGGAGCGGTCGGTGCCGGGTCATAGATGACTGCGTCAGCCGCGAAAGCAGGAGCGCTGATGACGGCAAGAGCCGCCGAAGCAAGAAGAAGGTTCTTCATACGAATGGTTCCTCGTAATTCAATGGCTTCTAAATACATGAACCGCCACCCGAAGTCTGTCACCCGATTGCCACATTGCTGACAATAAGCAACCTGAGCGTGCTGCGGACATCAGCGCACGCTAAAATATCCAGAATTTCCAACGGTGAGCGAAATGCGGGGCCGACATCGTCAAGCCTGGAGGGTTAAGTCATTGACCCCGCTGGCGATTGCTGCGTCGCCGTCAAGAATTCTGCTACTTCGAGCACCAATGTCAACCGCGCGCGCTAGGCCCGCTCGTCGCCCCTCACACCGGAAACTTCGCTACGGTGACCGGCTCTTGCTGAGCTCCGGCATTGCGCGGGGTACTACCGTACGGCTTCCCCTGTGTTCGCCCATGCCTTCCACCAAACCATCGGTCGACCGCAGAACCGGCAAGGCTTCGACGGCAGATCGGATTTCCGACACATCTTGGGCATCGCGCCGAAATAGCGCTGTTCAAGGGATCAAGCGACAACCGCATTGGGGCGGACCGGTTCCAGAAGTGCGCCATTCCGTACGCGGGCGGCTCGCCGATATCTAGGGTTGCTGCCCGGCCGCGGTCATGCAACTCTGCGCGGAAATCGGGAGGGGGCTCCAAATGAAGATTTCTATCGCTCTTCTTGCGGTGTTGATGCTGGCTGGCCAAGCCAGCGCTCATGGCGGCGGCTGCCGCAAAAGTTCGCCACCCGGTCAATGCTGCCACATGGACAACAGCACCGGCTCTGTTCACTGCCATTGATGAAATCGGGCCTACGGCCCGCGCTGGAGCGTTCCGATGATCGACAGATCATCGGACCGGGCGGGTCATGAAACGATTGCCGTACATTCTGTGCGCCGCCGTGCTAGCGAGCTGCGCCACCGATCAGCCGCCACAGAATGAAAAGCTGACTGACTACGATACGCGGGCGCTTTGCCGGATGGTTTTTGAGGCGACGGACCCGACCCGCCGCGAACAGATCGCAAGCCTCATCCTGAAGCGCGGGGCGAACGCTGAGCGGTGCCGCAGTCTGGTTGAAGCAGATAATGCGATCATGACCGGCATCGCGGTGGGCATAGCGGCCGGCGCAGTCGGTGCAGCGGCTGCAAATAACGGCTACGGAGGCTACGCGCCGTCAGGGTACGGTGTTGCTTGGGATCAGTTCCGGGATGGGAACGGCGGCCTGGTATGGCGCTGTCGAGATCGAGCAACAGGTCGGTTCGTCGACGATTACAATTGCGCGGGCAAAGCGATGGTGGACACGACTTGGCCGGGCTGGAGCGCCTGATCTGTCAGCGCCAGCGAACTGAGCGCCAGCCGGCCGCCTGGGCTTCTTACTCGTGACGGAACCATCGTTGCCCTGCGCATCGTCAATCTGCGTGTGGTCGTACCAAGGCGACCATGGCGGGCCGGTAGCGCGCTGTCATTGCTAGCCCGTAACAGTACGAGCGATTGTTCAGACGTGTTGAGCGGGAGCTTCCGACTATGGGCGGCAGAATAGTCCTGCTATCAAAGCCATACTCAGTGCAGGCTATACAAAGGTAAAGTCCGGGTGACGCTGGAAAGCAAGTGACGACAGCGCTTATTCCAGCAGAACCGGCTGCTTTCGAGGTTACAAACCACCAGTCTTCACGACCGAAATGCCGAATGTCGGCTTTCTGCAATTCCTCGCCAGAACCGGACAGACCGCTCACGGCCCCCTTTGCGACGGAAATCGATTTCCGCCCGGTTGGTAACGCGGCTGTCTTCGGACTTCGGCAATGGGGTGGATTTGCTGCCTGACAGCTTTGGAGCGGAGAAGTTACGAAAGCGGCCATACAGATCGCCGATGCAGCTGACAGCGATTGCGGCCGATGGTCGGGGTCTAACGCGCCATCAAGGCATGTGGCATTTCTTGTGCGGAGCACACCACTCTGCACAAGGAGCGAAAATTGTCACTGGTCCGGTCGACGGCGTTCTGTGCCTCCGACAAATGCCGGGCCGGTCACAAGACCGGCCCGACAACAGTTTCTAGCAGGTCTCCTGGCCTTCAGGGCACGCCTCGCCATTGGCTGGTTCGCCAGAGGGAGCTGCTTCGGTCTCTTCAGCAGGAGCCTCCTCTGTCGGGGCCTCTTCTGCCGGAGCCTCCTCCTGTTCCGGCGCGGCTTCGGCTGGAGCCCCGGATTCGACCGGGGCAGAATCTGCCGGGGCGGCGTCCTCAGCAGGAGCAGCCTCTTCGGCCGGTGTTGCCTCCTCAGCCGGTGCAGTCTCTTCGGCCGGAGCGGCCTCTTCAGCGTCCTCTTCAGGCTGTCCTTCTGCGGGAGCTGCTTCATCGGCTCCTGCCTCGGGCTCTGCAGGAGTTTCGTCGGCTGCCGGCGTCCCGTCCGTGGCTGGCTGTTCGTCAGTAGCGGCGGGTTGCTCGGCCTCAGCGGGCTCTTCGCCGACCGCCGGCTCTTCGGCCGCCGGTTGCTCCTCGGCGTCCTCAGCGGGCTGTTCAGCGTCGGCACCGTCGGCCGGCGTTGCTTCGGTTGCGGCGGGCGCATCGGCATCGCTCTCCTCGGGAGCCGCCTCGTCGGTCGCTCCGTCGTCGGCTATCGGCTCGCCAGCGTCATCCTCGATCTCGGCGGCGCTCGGCGCGTCTGCCTCGGCGGGGACATTTTCAAGCGTCTCCTCGATGATCGCCGGCTCCTCGATCTGGTCGGCCGATTCCACGGCCTCGGGCGGCGCTTTCTGCGGCTCCTCCTCGGAGATGTCCGCCTGGAATGCCACGACCTCGCCATCCGACGTCGACGCCTGGTCCGGATCGTCGACGAACGTTACGTTGACAGTCTGGACGGGCTCGACGACCACGTTCTCGATCTGCGTGATCTCGATCGGCTGATTGATGACGATGTTCTGCTCAATCCGCACGTCTACGCGGGTTGTCGCCTGCGTAAGGATAACCGGAATTTGTGCGATGGGCTGGACATACTGCACGATGGTCGGAGCCGAGATATAGCGCGTTTCGACGAAGACCCAGCTTTCCGCGACCGGCGGGCGGAACGAGGAAGGTGCGCCCCACGCATAGCCACTGCCCTCTGGGGCGATCGGGGCCCAGCCGACATAGTCGCCGCCGGTGCGCCAAGTCACCCAGGCCGGTGCCCACACATTGCCAGGCACCCAGTACCAGCCGTACGAGCGGCTGTAGCCCCAGCGACCATAGTGATAGGTTGCCCAGCCGAAGGGTTCATCGGAGACCCAGTACCAGCCGTAGGCGTCAGTATACGCCCAGTGTCCCTGCGTGTAGGGCCGCCAGTCGCGGCCGACGCCTGCCGGCACGAAGACGTACCCATGCGAACCATGGCGCGCCCATCGCCCGTGAGGTGCAAGGCGGTCGAAGAAGACACCGACGGAAACTCGGGCCTGCGCTTCGGCGGATGTGCCCATCTGCACGGGCACGAAGTCGCGCAAGGCATTTGCTTCGGTCAAGGTGGAGTGTGTGTCGGGGCCAACCATAAGAGTCACGGCGGCAACGCTCGCCATGAGGGATGCTTTCGCAGTCCAGCGCATCGTATCGATCCTGTTCACGAAGGTCCCTTCAAAACGCATAACGCGGACGCGAGCAGAAGGTTCACGGCTTCGTGATCAGATGATCTAGGTTCTATCGGAATTGAAGAGAGCCGCCAGGACGGAAGGGACTAATGCGTCCTGGCGGCCCGCAGTCCGGCTCTGCGGTCCGTAAAGGCGTTGAGCACGGCGATTAACGGAAGCTGTGCCAAATAGTTCCTGACGCGCCCCAGGACGAAGTCGAGCGAGCCGCCTTCCACTGCCGAGGTACCCAAGGATTTCAGCCATCGCTAAAATGCAGATGATGGTCTTCACCACCCGTTAGCTCCCCCCCCGATCGTCCTCGTCTGGCTGGGGATCAAACGATGTTGAAGCGCTTTGCAGCTTCGGAGAGCGGCAATGCTCTATGTCGCCCGGCTGTTTTTGCTGCCCATCGTCATGTCCGTCCTGTTCGCATTGACCCTGAGCCCGATGGTGCGCGTTGCGCGCCGACGCGGCATCCCGAATGCAATCACCGCCTCGGGCCTCGTCGTGACGGTCTCGTTCTTGGCCATCGCCGCAGTCTATCTGTTGAGCGGACCCGTCGTCTCCTTCATCGACCGCGCGCCGATCATCATGCTGGAGGTCAACCGAAAGCTGGAGCATCTGCGCGCTCCGCTGGAAAACGTCTCGCGCGCCAGCGAGCAACTCAGCGAACTGAGTGCCGGCGAGTCAGATCCCTTGGTCCAGGACGTCCGCATCCAGGAGCCGGGACTGATCGTCGAGGCTGCCGACGAGATGCTGACAGTTGGCGGCATCGCCCTTGTAACGATCGTCCTGACCTTGTTCTTGCTCGTCTACAACACGCTCATCTACGAGAAGATCGTGCAGGCTGTTCCCCGCTTCTATGGGCATTCAATTTGCACAAGTCGGACCCATTTAGCAAAAAAGCGCCGACTGCAAGGCAGCCGACGCTTCTACATGTTTCAAACTTGCTCGGCGTCTTACCCGCCGTTGATGCTGCGCTGGACGATTTGCGTCAGCCCTTGGGAAGTGCTCTCTGCGTCGCACTCCGCACCGTCAGCCTTGTTGTCAGCTGCAAGCACATTGGCCTGTACATTGCAGACCGCGGCTGCGATGCCAACAGGCACCTGCACGGACCCGATGTCGATGACATCTTGAACGTCGACGTCGAGGTCCTTTGCGATGTTCTGTGCCACGTTGCTAATGTTGACGCTTACGAGGTTGTTCGCATTCACATTCGGGTTTGCGTTCGTTTGAGCAAATGCCGCACCCGCGAATAGGACACTCGCGACAGCCGCGATGACCGTAGGCTTGATGATGTTCATGATGTGTAGTCCTCGTTGATGTCCCTCGAGAGTGAGAACGAACGCCGTACGTCGGTGTTCCATCAAGCCGCTTCCATTCTGGAAGGATTAGTCCTTTCTCTTCGATGGTGACCATACTGAATTCCAATCTCTTCCGAACGGCAGGTTTTGGGAGGACACAACCGATCTTGGAACGGCGCATGGGGTCACTTGCTGACCAGCCAAACTTTGCATGATAAGGCGGACCCGAAACGGCAGCTAACGGCAAGCGTTTCCCAAAAGCGGACCGTCGGGATACGGCCCCTAAGGCGTCGGCGGGAAATCATTTTCCGACGTCCAGAAAGTCGGGGCGACGCCCACGGCCGATCCGGGGTGGAAAACCGACCGTCTGCTTTCGGATGGCCTCGTGCAAAAGTGGCCATTGGCGAACGGCCAAATTGGGGGGCAGACGCCGACCAGCGGCTTCATGGTCCGACTGTTAGCTTATCGGCTCATCCGGGACTGAATCACTCACGCACGATGGGAGCAAGATCCGTGCATGAGGAAACTGGCCTACTTCACAGGGCAACTCTCATTCTTGGCCCAGTCGGAAAAGCTCAAATAGTAGACGTCGACGTCCTCATAGCCTGCACGCACTGCGGCGATGGCTGCAAGAGCGGCGCGGCCGCCCCCGTCGCAATGGGTGACGAGATGATCTCCAGTCTGGAAGCCGATTGCTGATAGCATCTCTCTCGAATCGCTCGGAGAGCGCAGATTGCCGGACTTAAGCAAGTCCGAATGCGGAAGCAGTTTCGCACCCGGCAGATGACCACCCCGGGCATTGCTCTTCAGATCTTTACCCTTGAACTCAGCCTGGGTCCGTGCGTCGAAAATCGTCGTCGTGTCCAGATTGTCTTTCAGCGTGTGGCGATCAACGAGGCCGACTGGACCTGCATTATACGAAGCTTGAAATGGCATCGTGTTCTGAGGCGTTGGGACCGGTATCGATGCCCGCTCCGTCGCCAGGCTCGCAGTTCCGCCATTTAGCACCAGAGCCTTGGCGCCGAAGAACTGAAGAATGAACCAGACCCGGGCCGCCTCGGTCATAAGGCCGTCGTCAAAGACGACAGCCATCGTTTGGCTCGACAGACCCAGCTTGGCGAATTCCTCTCCCCAGTAGTCAACATTGTCGAACGAGGTAGCGTCGCGCCTTGCAGCATCGACCCATCCTTCGACAGGCACAATGACCGCGCCGTCGATGAGATCGTTCCGATCCGTGGATGTGCCGCGCGCGTCGAGCAGTAGATAAAGGGGGAGCTGCGCCAAGTATTCGGCTTCAATGACGGGATCGGATTGGGACATTCTTGCTTCTCCGGTTCGAGCGCGATCAGGCTTTGGACGCTAAAAAAGGACATCGTTCAGGCCATCCCCGCCAAATGCAACGCGAGGCCAGCGATCGCACAGCCTGCCGGCACGGTGACCGGGCCGAGCTTGAAGCGAAACACAGCGACAAGCGCGGTCAGCACCAGCGCCGCAGCCGCGAGATTGATCGACAACCAGACGGGCACATCCAGATCGAGCGCGAAAGTCGTGATTGTCCCAACCTCCTCGAAGACCACGTGCAGACCGAACCAGACTGCCAGGTTCAGGATGACGCCTACCACGGCAGCCGTGATCGCCGTCAGCGCGGCCGACAGAACCTTGTTGTCGCGCAGTCGCTCGATGAATGGCGCACCGAGGAATATCCACAGGAAGCAGGGTGTGAAGGTCACCCATGTGGTCAGCAGCCCGCCCAGGGTGCCTGCCACCAGCGGCGACAATCCGCCGCCATCGCGGAACGCGCCCATGAAACCCACGAACTGCGTCACCATGATTAGCGGCCCCGGTGTCGTCTCGGCCATTCCGAGCCCGTCCAGCATCTCGCCCGACGCGAGCCAGCCGAAGTTCTGAACGGCCTCCTGCGCGACATAGGCCAGGACCGCATAGGCGCCGCCGAAGGTGACGACCGCCATCACGCTGAAAAAGCCCCCGATCTGGGCAAAGACGTTGGCCGGACCGAACACGGCGAACAGCAGAGCGACCGGCGCCAGCCACAGCACGAGGAACACGGCCGAAATCCGAAAGGCCCAGCCCCGGTTGGCCTGCGTGTGATCAGGCGATTCCTCGCCGAGTAGCGTGTCGGCGTCATCGACCTGGATGGTGCCGACCTTGCCGTGTCCGCCACCGTTCCGGAATGCGGGCAGGCCCGCGCGCGCACCGAAATACCCGATCAAGCCGGCGATCAATATGATCAGCGGAAACGGCACCGCGAAGCCAAAGATCGCGATGAACGAGGCGGCGGCAATGACGACCATGGCATCGTTTTTCAGTGCACGTGACCCGATGCGGATGACCGCCTGCACCACAATGGCCAGCACCGCAGCCTTGAGGCCAAAGAACAGCGCCTCGATCGGTCCGACATTGCCGTAAAGCGCATAGACCCAGCTAAGCACCATGATCGCGACAACGCCGGGAAGCACGAACAAGGCGCCGGCAATGATGCCGCCGAGCGTGCGGTGCATCAGCCAGCCAATATAGACCGCGAGTTGCATCGCCTCGGGCCCTGGCAGCAGCATGCAGTAGTTGAGCGCATGGAGGAAACGCTTCTCGCCGAGCCAGCGCTACTCTTCGACGAGAATGCGGTGCATAAGCGCGATCTGGCCTGCGGGGCCGCCAAAGCTCAGGAGTCCGATACGGGCCCAGATGCGGGTGGCCTCGGCCAGGGTGGGGTAAGCGCGGTCCTGCATCAGTCTGCCTTGAGCTTATTGGAGGGCCAGTTGTGGGTCTCGTCGGTAGCGTCGCGCCCATCGGTAGAAGGCATCATAGAGCAGCATGCCAGCCTCGAGCTGCTCGAGATCATCGGAATACATTCTTGACAGGCCAAGCGACGCCGCCAGGAGATCGGCCGCCTCGGGCGCCAGATCAAGCCTTGCCGTATCCGCCCCGCGCACGATAGCAGCCAGCCGGTCGAGCGGTGGAATAGCAAGGCCGAGCTCGGCCAGCATCACATCGAAGGTGCAAAGCTCGCCCCGGTGGCTCCAGAACACCCCCTCGATGTCAATCAGCTCTTGCTTACTAGGGTTTAGACTCGTTCAGACCCAGAACGCGACGAGGGTTGCTAGCGCGACGGCCGATAGGAAGTTGCGGGCGAGCTTGTCGTATCGGGTGGCGATGCGGCGGAAGTCCTTCAGCCTGCAGAAGGCTGCCTCGATGCGCCAGCGGCCCTTGTATCGGACCTCGTCGTAGTCGATCGGGACCTTCCGGTTCGAGCGCCCGGGAATGACCACATCGGCACCTTCGGCGTGCAGGCGTTTGCGCAGCGCATTGGCGTCATAGCCCTTGTCGGCGATCAGGCAGCGCACCCGACCGGCCGCGTCCATCAGCGGCCCGGCCATGGTGACGTCAGCGACGTTGCCTGCCGTAAGCCGCAAAATGGCTGGGCGGCCAAGAAGATCCGTCACCGCATGGATCTTGGTGGTCTGGCCGCCGCGCGAGGGTCCGATGGCCTGTGCTTTCGCCCCCCTTTTCCGCCACGGGCGGAGCGGTGGGCCTTCACATAGCTGGAGTCGATGGACGCCGACAGCGCAAGCACGCCCTTGGCAACGAGAGCATCCAGGATGCGGCTCCAGAGCAGTCGGCGGGACCAGCGGTTGAAGCGGTTGTAGATGGTCGTGGGCGGACCGTATTCGGCGGGACAGTCCTGCCAGCGGCAGCCCGTCTTCAGCACATGCAGGATGCCGCTGATGACCCGTCGGTCATCGACCCTGCGCGCACCCGGCTGGTTCTTTGGAAGGTGCGGCTCGATCGCCGTCCACGCCTAGTCGTCCAGCCAGAAAAGCCTGCTCATCCTCGCCTCCGTCGCAAAACCACGGCAGGGAATCTGATTTGCTACAGACCTTCAACAGCCTGATTGAGTTTGGACCCTAGTAGCGCTATCGAAGGCAGCGTCTCGCTCAGCGAATTCGCGCACTGAATCGAAGCTGCCGGCGGCTGTGCCGCATTGCCCAATTGTTGGCTCGGTCATGATCGCTCGACGTCGATCTCAAAAACCAGCCCGTACCGAATTTTTGCGACCGCCGCATCCAGTCTTTCCAGCTTGAAGCCGCTGCCATATCGTCCCGCCATGCCTCGCTCGACATGGCCTTGAAGAGCGTTCATGATCGCGGTGTCTATCTCAGCATCACGACAGGCATCTTCGAACGAGTGCCGGAAGCTATGGAAGCAGTTCTTTCGGGTTTTGACGCCAGCCGCACGGATGAGACGAATGAAGAGCTTTGAGGCTGGACCGGATCGATTCTTGGCACTGCCGATCTCGATATCCGGGAATAGTCGCTCATTCGGCTTTTTGACCCGCGCAGTGAAGGCCAAAAGACCAGCTTTCACCAGAACAGGGTGAACAGGTATACGACGATTCGCGGCGCGGGTTTTCACGCGATTTTCATCATCCGATCGGATATCGAAAAAGGTCACGTCGCCAATCGTCTGGATATCTTTGCGTCTGAGCTGGACAATCTCCATCAAGCGCGCGCCCGAATAGGCAGCGATCAAAGGAATCCAATACTTCCCGGATGAGTCCAGAACTTCGGAGCCGGGCTGCAGCCAATGACGTTCCGATTTTGCGCCTGTGAATGGTGGAGCGGCGAATATCAGCTTTAATTCGTCCAGGCTGAACGGATCACGCTCTTCGCGCGGTGTTGTCCCGATCTGCGGCTTGATGCCTTGAAACGGATTTGCTTGAACCTCGTCGAAATTCTTCTTTGCCCAAATAAACAGCGACGAGACCGCATCCATCTTCAGCGTGACATTCTTCGCAGTCGGCATCGGCGCACCTTCAGCCTCGGCCTTCTCTCCGATCGCTACTAATCCCAGGCCCTTATAGGCCGCTTTCTTGTGCGCGTTCGGCGGGATTTTGAAAAGCACATCCTTGAACCGCTTCGCGTCAGCTTTGGCGTAGGTTCCCACAGGGTGATCGCCGCAGACCTCAGTGAATGCCTTGACGGCGGCTTCGCGTTCATGGCGGGTTTTCTCAACCCATGCGTTGGTCCGCTCCTTCTCCGCAATCCAGTCTGCCAGAACAAGCGACAGGCGAGGTCCAGAACCGTTATTGGGTTCAGCCGGCGAGGGCGCACCCGAACGGCTGCCGCTGCGCTCTACCGCCGCGCCGGCTACTACAGGAGCCGTCTCAATTCCAGCATCCGGCTCTCCTGAAATGATGGCTTCCAAAGCATCTATTTCGGCACGGGCGAGCAAGCGCGCTAGAACAAGTCGGCGGTCAGGATCGATGCCGGGGGACCGTTCGTCCGCAGTCGCGGTCAACTCGCTCAAGTTACCGGTTGCGAGCATACGGCGAAGCGTGGCAATGCGATCCTTGGCACGGGTGCGGACGATATAACCGACAATCTTATCAAGATCGCCCTCTGCAACCAGATGGTCGAAAAAGCGAGAGTCCGGCAAGGGAATCAGGTCGCCTGCCCACAATCGCGACGGCTCCGCATAGGTGGCTTCGAAGAGTCCAGCGCGGTCGGCGAACTCTTTGTCGCTGATAGCGCGAGCATGCTGACGAGCAATTTCAGCGAAGCTGAGCACGGGACGGATGGTCGGTTTCTTTTGTCGCGAGGTCTGAACGCGATGCCGATCAAAGACCCGGTTAATTTCCGAAATCTCATCATGAAGCTTCCGCCGAGCTGCCTTGGGGTCTTTGGTGCGCAGCGACTTGGTGATGAAGCGCTTGCCGACGCTGGCGACGATGGAGGTGGGCACACGGACGTGCACGTAATAGGTGCCATTTCGCACCATAAGGCTGCTTGGCATTTCCATCTCGTCCATTCCCCTCTTGTATCACAGTTTGTATGACAGTCGAGAGGAGAAAACCTTTAGAAACCAACGCATTGAGGAGAATCAACTGCTTAGGGGTCGATGGTGCCCAGGGACGGAGTCGAACCGCCGACACTGCGATTTTCAGTCGCATGCTCTACCAACTGAGCTACCTGGGCAACGGCTTCGGTCGGTCTGGAAAGGCCGCTGCGGTGTTGGTGTCCGCCGGAAGCGCGTGGGTTATAACACGCCAAATCGTGCTGTCCAGCGGCTGACGTTGGGAAAGTCGGCGAAAAAATTCGCGTCTTTTCAGCCGCGTTCGTCCGCGCTGCCCTCATCCTCGTCTTCGGTCGCGGGAATGACGTAGGAGCCGGTCAGCCAGCGGTTCAGATCGACATCCTTGCAGCGTTCCGAACAGAACGGAAAGGTCGCGCGCTGCGAGGGTTTGCCGCATTCGGGGCAGGGGCGGCGGGGGCGCAGCGGCGTCACATTGTCGGCGTCGAGTGCCATCAGACGGCCGTTCCGGTCTGCGCCTTCGGCTGCATCTTGAAGCCGTCGCCCGTCAGAAGGCTCAGCGTCTCGTAGAGCGGCAGCCCGACGACATTCGTATACGAGCCGACCAGCTTGACCACGAAGGCGCCCGCGAGCCCCTGGATCGCATAGCCGCCCGCCTTGCCGCGCCACTCGCCGGACGCGAGATAGAAATCGATCTCCTCGCGCGACAACCGCTTGAAGCGCACCCGCGTCTCGACGAGGCGCATCCGCGACTTGCCGGCGGGCGTGATGACCGAGACGCCGGAATAGACCCGGTGCGCGCGGCCGGACAGAAGCCGCAGGCAATCCTGCGCGTCTTCCAGCGTTTCGGCCTTGGGCAGGATGCGCCGTCCGACGGCGACCACCGTGTCGGCGGCCAGCACGAAGGCCGGCTCCTCGCCGAGACGCTTCATGCCTTCGGCGGCCTTGTCGGCCTTGCCCTGCGCCAGCCGTTTGGCGAGCGAGCGCGGATGCTCGGCCCGGTTCGGCGTCTCGTCGATATCGGTCGCGAAGATGCGGTCGGGCTCGATGCCTGCCTGCTGGAGAAGCTCGATCCGCCGCGGCGAACCCGATGCCAGGACAAGCTTCTGGGGAATGCTCATCGAAATCCTGCGCCGCCCGGTGCGGGCCTACTTGAAGCGATAGGTGATGCGGCCCTTGGTCAGGTCATAGGGCGTCATCTCGACCTGGACCTTGTCGCCGGTCAGGACGCGGATGCGGTTCTTTCGCATCCGGCCCGCCGTGTGGGCGATGATCTCGTGATCGTTTTCAAGCTTGACCCGGAACATCGCATTCGGCAACAATTCGACGACGACGCCCGGGAACTCGAGGACTTCTTCCTTCGGCATTCGGAACCTTTGGTTTGTGCTGGTTTCGGCCATATCGGCCGCGATTGGCGCGGAACCTATCCGAAGTTGGGGATTTTGGAAACACGCATAATGCGTGGGCCCACTACGCTTTTCCAAACCGCTTTTGAATCTGCATTTCCAGCCGGTCGCGCACGTCGCGATAGGCGCCCAGGATCTGTTCGCGCGTGCCGGTCGCGGTCGACGGATCGGCGGTCGGCCAGTATTCGACGTCGATAGCCATCGAGCGCGTCAGTTCGAGCGCGGCATGATGCGCCTCGGGCGCCAGCGTCACGATCAGATCGAAATAGCTGTCTTCGAGGTCGTCGAGAAGCTGCGGCCCGTGCATGACCCCATTGAGCCCTGCCTCCTTCAAGACGGCGTCGACGAACGGATCGCGCTCGCCCGGTCGCACGCCGGCGGAAGCGACGAAGACATCCTTCGGCAGGCCGTGCCGTGCCAGCGCTTCGGCAATCGGCGAGCGGATCGCGTTCATGCCGCACAGGAACAGGATCGATTTCGGCGCTGGCTTGTCGCCCGGCATATGGGGTCAGCCCCGCCAGTGCAGCACGCAAACCAGCGTGAAGAGCCGCCGCGCCGTGTCGAAATCGACCTCGATCTTGCCCGACAGCCGATCCATCAGCGTCTGCGAGCCCTCGTTGTGAAGCCCGCGCCGGCCCATGTCGATCGCCTCGATCTGGCTTGGCGTCGAGGTGCGGATCGCTTCGTAATAGCTCTCGCAGATCAGGAAATAATCCTTCACGATCCGCCGGAACGGCGTCAGCGACAGGATGTGCGTGACGACGGCCGCATCGTCCTCGCGCGAGATGGAAAAGACCAGCCTGGAATCGGCGAGCGAAAGCTTGAGCTTGTAGGGTCCGCCCGCATCGTCGCTGACGGGATGGAAGTTGTTGTCCTCGATCAGATCGAAGATCGCGACGGCACGTTCGTGCTCGACATCGGGCGTCGAGCGGCCGATCGATTCGTCGAGTTCGACGTCGATCAGGCGGTTGCGTGTCGTGTCGCCGCCGTCCATCGCGCTCACATGTTCAGCCGGATGGAGACCGCGCGACCGTGCCCGGCAAGCCCCTCGGCCTCCGCCAGCGCGATCGCCGCCGGGCCGAGCGCGCGGAGCTGATCCGGCCCGCATTTCAGGATCGAGGTCCGCTTGACGAATTCCATGACCGACAAGCCCGACGAAAACCGCGCCGAGCGCGCGGTCGGCAAAACGTGGTTCGACCCGCCGACATAGTCGCCGATGGTCTCGGGCGTATGCCGGCCGAGGAAGATCGCGCCCGCATTGCGGATGCGCGCCATCAGCGCCTCGGGGTCCGCGACCGCAAGTTCCAGATGCTCGGCCGCGATCCGGTCGATCAGCGGCAGCGCCGCATCGAAATCGTCGACGCGGATGACCGCCCCGAAATCGCGCCAGCTCGCCGCCGCGATCTCGCCGCGGGGCAGGGCCGCGATCTGGCGCTCGACTTCCGCGACGACCCGTTCGCCGAACGCCGCGTCGTCGGTGAGCAGGATCGACTGCGCCGCCACGTCGTGCTCGGCCTGCGCGATCAGGTCTGCCGCGATCCAGGCCGGGTCGTTGTCGGCATCGGCGACGACGAGGATCTCGGACGGCCCTGCGATCATGTCGATGCCGACCGTGCCGAATACCTGGCGCTTGGCCGCCGCGACATAGGCATTGCCCGGCCCGACGATCTTCGAGACCGGCCGGATCGTCTCGGTCCCATGGGCAAGCGCCGCGATCGCCTGCGCCCCGCCGATGCGGTAGATTTCGCTGACGCCGGCAATGTGCGCCGCCGCCAGAACGAGCGGGTTCACCACGCCGTCCGGCGTCGGCACCACCATCACGATGCGCGTCACGCCCGCCACGCGCGCCGGCACGGCATTCATCAGGACGGAGCTGGGATAGCTCGCTGTTCCTCCGGGCACGTAAAGCCCGACGGATTCGATTGCCGTCCAGCGCGACCCGAGCTCGACGCCGATCGCGTCGACATAGCGGTCGTCATTCGGCATCTGCCGCTGGTGATGCGAGGTGATGCGATCATGCGCGAGCCTCAGCGCGTCGAGCGTCTTGGCATCCACCGCACCGACCGCCGCCTCGATCTCCGCCTGCGAGAACGCGATGCCCGTATCGGAAAAATCGAGCCGGTCGAACCGGCGGCTGTAGTCGAGCAGCGCCTCGTCGCCGCGCGCGCGCACGTCCGCGACGATGGCGCGCACCGTGTCGTCGACATCCTGCGCGGCCTCGCGCTTGGAGCCGAGAAAGGCCGAGAATCCGGCCTCGAAATCGGCGTCGGTCATGTCAAGGCGAATGGCCATGTCGCTGGTGTCGTCCTCAGGGCGTGTGCTGCGGGCGGCTGCCGGTTTCCCATGCCGCGCCGAGGTCGGCAAGCCGTGCCTCGACATATTCAACCTCGAGCCGCATCGCCGCATCGCCGGCAAAGACGAGCTCGATCGTGCCGGCCGGCGCCTCGCCCGGCGCAAAGCGGATCGCCAGCAACTCGTGTACATCCTCCGGCCGCGTCCGGTCGACACCTGAAAGCCTGACGCCCATAACGCGCTCGAAATGCAGCGCCGTGCGCCGGCGCTCGTAGTCGCGGCGGAAAAATCCGGTCTTCTTTTCCCACACGAAGCGGTTCATCGCGAGGACGAGACGCTTCTGCTCGGGAAAATAGGCGATGTCCTTGGTCTTCAGGACGGCATCCTGGCAATGAGCGGAAATGACTTTCAGATCCTCTTCGTCGAGTGCGACGAGTTTCAGTTCGCTCATTGCTCATGCCCCAATCTTCGCGCCGCGTAACGCCGCGTGCCGGCGTTGCGCCGGTCGCAATCGACCATATAGTTTAGTTGCAGTGCAACTAAAACCCGGCCCGTCGCGCGAAGTTCCGATCAGGACGACAGCCGCTCGATCGCCGCGCCGCATTCGGAAAGCTTGGTTTCCAGCCGCTCGAAGCCGCGGTCGAGATGATAGACGCGGTTGACGATCGTCTCGCCCTCGGCCGCCAGCCCTGCGATCACCAGCGAGACGGAGGCGCGCAGATCCGTCGCCATGACGGGCGCGCCGCGCAGTCGCCCGACGCCGTCGATGATCGCCGACTGGCCGGAAAGCGAGATTTTCGCGCCGAGCCGTGCCAGTTCCTGCACATGCATGAACCGGTTCTCGAAGATCGTCTCGGTGATCTTCGAGCGCCCGTCCGCCTTGGTCATCAGCCCCATGAACTGTGCCTGGAGGTCGGTCGGAAATCCGGGGAAGGGCTCGGTCGTGATGTCGGCCGGCCCGATGCCCGAGCCGTTGCGCACGACGCGCAGGCCCGAATTCGTCTGGGTGATCTCCGCGCCCGTCCGGGAAAGCGTGTCGAGCGCGTTCTGCAACAGGTCCGCCCGCGCGCCTTCCAGCACCACGTCGCCGCCCGTCATCGCCACGGCCATCGCATAGGTGCCGGTCTCGATCCGGTCCGGGATGACCTCGACGCGCGCGCCGTGCAGGCGGGAAACGCCGTCGATCACGATGGTCGCCGTCCCGGCGCCCGAAACCTTCGCGCCCATGGCGTTGAGGCATTCGGCGAGGTTGACGACTTCCGGCTCCTGCGCGGCGTTCTCGAGGATCGTCTGCCCCTTGGCGAGGGTCGCCGCCATCATCAGGACATGCGTCGCGCCGACGGAAACCTTCGGGAACACGTAGCGCGCGCCGATCAGGCCCTTTTGCGCCTTGGCGATGATGTAGCCCTGCTCGATCTCGATCTCGGCCGAAAGCGCCCGCAGCCCATCGATGAAGAGATCGACGGGGCGCGTCCCGATCGCGCAGCCGCCCGGCAGCGAAACGCGGGCCTCGCCCATGCGCGCCAGAAGCGGCCCGATGACCCAGAAGCTCGCCCGCATCTTGGAGACGAGTTCGTAGGGCGCGGTCGTGTCGACGATTTCCTTGGCGGTGAAGTTGATCGTCCGCGAATAGCCTTCCTGTTGAGAAAGCCGCCTTCCGTTGACCGAATAGTCGACGCCGTGATTGCCGAGGATGCGGATGAGCTGCTCGACATCGGCCAGATGCGGCACGTTGTGCAGCATCAAGGTCTCGTCGGTCAGGAGCGAGGCGATCATCAGGGGAAGGGCGGCGTTCTTCGCGCCCGAAATCGGAATGGTGCCACGCAGTTCGTTGCCGCCAAGGATGCGGATGCGATCCATCTGTTCTTCTCTTTCCCGGTCCCAGAGGGACTCGGCTGTTCGCAGGGGTAAAGGCGGGCTGTAGCGTATAGAAACCGCCGGTTCAAGGAACGCTCCGGCGCGGGCGTCACTTATCCGCGTCGCCGTCATCCTCCTGCAACAGCCCGTCCGGCCGCTCGTCGGCCTCGCCGGCGCGCCGCGCGCGCGATTGCGCCTTGCGCTTTTGCAGATTGGCGCGCAGCCGCTCGGCAAGCCGCTTCTGGCGCGCGTTCTCCTGCCGTTCGGCTTCGCTGGTCTTCGGGGGCGGGCGTGTCTGGCTGGTCATGGCCGATATCTAGCGCCTGTCCCGCCCCGACGGAACAGCTTTCGCAAGGTCGCCCGAAAAGCTGGTTTGCCCGCTTGCGCTCTCCCCCCTTCCTATGGCAGAAGACCGCCGCATCCGGAAGCTGCGGTAGCTCAGTGGTAGAGCACTCCCTTGGTAAGGGAGAGGTCGAGAGTTCAATCCTCTCTCGCAGCACCATCCTATCCCCTTGAAATCGCTAAAGTCCTTGACCCGCAAGGGTTTGCGTCCATATTGATGTTACAAACGTCGTAACAAAATGGATGCTCGCCATGGCTGGCACAGTCCGAAATCTGCTCAATCGAGACGGTCGACATTTCGCGCGGCTGGTCGTCCCGAAAGAGCTTCGTCAGTTCGTCGGAAAGACCGAACTTCGGTCGCCGCTTGGCCCCGATCGACGCGAAGCGATGAAAAAGCTGCCCGGCGCCGTGGCCTTGCTTCAGCACGAGATTGCGCTTGCCGAACGGCGCGCGGTGGAGGCAGGCCAACGGCAAGTCACGATCGGCCGCTATCCGCTGGCAGCGGACCAGATCGCCCTGCGCAACTATCAGTCCCGGCTCGCATTTGATGATCAGCTTCGGAACATGGATGCTCGGCACAGCGCCGGCTATGTGGATGAAAGGCTTGTCGCGCAGCTTCGCGACGGCATCGCCGGGCGGCTCACGAACGAAGAGCTTCAGGAGCTCGTCGGCGAGCGGATTGAGTATTACCGACGCCTTGGGAACACTACCGCTGAACCCGGCAGCGAAGAATGGCGCACCTTGGCGCGCGCCATGTGCATTTCCGAGTATGAGGCACTGTCGCGCGTTGCCGAACGTGACGAAGGCGACTTTACCGGCATTCCATCGCATCCCGTTATCGCCAACGCCGCGCCGGTCAAAGACGAAAAGCCTCCCGTCTCGATCAAGCGCCTCTTCACGGATTACGTCGCCAGCCGCGAGGTCATAGGGAAGGGGAAGGGGATTGCGAAACGATGGTCGCCGGTCTTCACCGATCTGATCAAATTCGTCGGCCACGATGACGCGCGGCGGCTGACGAAGCAAAACCTCATGGACTGGCGCGATGCGCGCTTGAAGACGCTCTCGGCTAAGACGGTCGGCGACGTGAACCTCGCATCCGTCCGCACTGTCCTGAAATGGGCTGTCGAGAATGACCGACTTGAAGAGAACGTCGCGGAGAAGGTTCGCCAGCAAGTGCCGCGCAAGCAACTGTCGCGCGAAAAGGGCTTCACCGATCAGGAAGCCCTGATCATCCTTCGCGCGGCTCGGAACCACAAGCCGACGATCACCGACAACGCGGCGACGACCGAACATCCCGCGACCACGGCCGCGAAGCGCTGGTCGCCGGTCCTATGCGCGTTCTCCGGCGCGCGCATCGGAGAGATTGTGCAGCTTCGCAAAGAGGACTTCCGGAAGGAAGGCGATGTCCATGTCATGCGGATAACGCCCGACGCTGGCACCGTCAAAGCAGGCGGCTACCGCGACGTTCCGTTGCATCCGCAATTGATCGACATGGGCTTCATGGATTTCGTGGCTGCCTCGTCAGGTGGCCCATTGTTCTATCCCAACCGCAAAGGCGTGAAGGCGGCAAGCGCCGCACGCACCGTCGCCGGCCGGATCAGTGAATGGCTTCAGAAGCTCGAAATCGTGCCGGAAGGCGTCAGCCCAAGCCACGGATGGCGGCACCGTTTCAAGACGGTCGGTCGGGAAGAGGGGATTTCCGACCGGACGCTTGACGCCATCCAAGGACATGCGGCGAAGACGGCCGGCGATAGCTATGGGGATGTGACGATCAGGGCAAAGAAAGCCGCCATCGACAAACTACCTAGATATGAAATCTAGTAAAAAGTCAATGAATTTATTCCTACCTTGAGCAAATAAACCGGATTCACACGCTGATTCGACCGTGAGACAATATTCCAGATCGAAGTATTTGGAGTGTTGTTGCGTTGCGTGGCATGAAAGAGTTGAAGCGATTGTTTTTAGGCGAGACTGAAAAGAAGTCAGTCTCGCTTAACAACCCCGATGCTTTCGGCATCTTCGGCGTCACGCCGACTGTCTCCGGTCCCTCGATCAATGCCGCGACCGCTTTGCGCGTCCCGGCCGTCCATTCCGCTATCGTGCTTATCGCCGGCACGATTGGTTCGCTTCCCGCCAAGGTTTTCCTGAAAGAACCTTCTGGCGGGAAGCGAACCGCTTCCGACCATGCCGCCTATCGCCTTGTCCATGACGAGGCGAACGACTGGACTTCGGCCGGCGAGCTTCGCGGCCAACTCACCGCCGACGCGCTCTTGCACGGCAGCGGCTATGCGCATGTCGGCCGCAACTTCGCCGGCCGCGCCGTTTTCTTTACCCGGCTCGATCCCCGCTCGATCACCATCAAGATTGACGACGCCAGCGGCGAACCGTCCTATGTGCAGCGCGACAATGCCGGCCGTGAAGTCAGCTTCCACTATCGCGACATTCTCCATATTGCCGCCCCGCTTGGCGTCTCGCCGATCAGCGCCGGTAAAGAGGCGATCGGCCTTGCAACCGTTTTGGAGCGCCACGCCGCGCAACTCTTCGGCAGCGGTGCGCGCCCGTCCGCGATCCTGTCGAAAGAAGGTCGCGCCAACACCGGAAGCGATGGCGGCGCATCCGTCATGGCAAACATCAAGAAGGCGTTCCGTGCGTGGCAGGCCAACGGCAACGCCGACCCGCTCTTCCTTGATGACGGCTGGACCTACAATCCGGCGACGATGACCTCGACCGATGCGCAGTTCTTGGAGAACCGCCGTTTCCAGATCGAGGAAATCGCCCGGCTCTTCCGCGTCCCACCGCCCATGCTCTTCGATCTGACGCGCGCCACATGGTCCAATAGCGAAGAGATGGCGCAACAGTTCCTGACCCTCACGCTTCGGCCGTGGCTGGACGCATGGGAATGGGCCTATGCGCGCGTCCTGCTTTCGGCCGAAGAGCGCGCCGAAGGCTTCTATGTCGAGTTCATCCTTGACGACCTTCTGTCGGCCAACGCCGCCACACGCGCCACGACCTATGCGCAGTATCGCGCCATGGGCGCGATGACGGCGAACGAAGTGCGCAGCGGCTTGAACCTTCCCGCCAAGCCCGGCGCTGACACGCTCGACAATCCCAACATCACGCCCGGCAAGCCTGTCGGCGAGAACGACAACACCATCCCCGCAAAGGACGCCGCATGACGCACGTCGCATTTTTCGGCGACGGCGAACGGATGTTCGCCTTGCCATTCCCCCTCATTGAAGAGCTTCAGCGCAAGACCGGCGTCGGCATCGGCGCGCTCTTTCAGCGGATGTGCTCGCTTCATTTCTCGATCACCGACATCTCTGAAACGATCCGGCTGGCTCTGATCGGTGGCGGCACTGATCCGAAGGAAGCCGCCGCGCTGGTCGCGACCTACGTCCAGACCCGGCCGCTCGCCGACTCGATCCCGCTCGCGTTCGCCATCCTCGAAACCGTTTGGCTCGGCTCGCCGACGACCAGCCAGGAAGATCAGCGACAAGGTGAAAGCGAATGACCGAACGTCTCGAAATCAAGGCGTCCTTCAGCGTTGACGACGCCGGCACCATCACCGGCATCGCGTGGCCGTTCGGTTCGCCCGATCGCGTCGGCGACCTGATCGAAAAAGGCGCGTTCGCCGCGCCGTCCCGCGTCCCGATGCTCTTCGCCCATGATCAGGGCCAAGCCATCGGCGTTTGGGATGAGATCACCGAAACCGACGCCGGCCTTCAGGTGAAGGGCCGTCTTCTTATCGATGACGTTGCCCGCGCTCGCGAGGTTCGCGCGCTTGTCCGCGAGAAGGCCGTCGCCGGCTTGTCGATCGGGTTTGTCACCCGCAAGGCCAAAGCTCGTGCCGGTGGTGGTCGCACCATCTCGGCACTCGACCTTCACGAAATCAGCATCGTCGCCGTTCCCTGCCATCCCGGCGCGACCATCACCTCAATGAAAGCCGCGACGGATGGCCCGGCAATGGAGAACCATATGGAACCCGAACTGAAGAACGAAAACCAGCCGAAGGCCGATCCGGTCATCGATACCAAGGCGCTGGACGCGCTGAAGGCCGAAGTGAATGCCCGGCTCGATAAGATCGAGGCGAAGAGCAATCGCCCGCTCGCCGCCAACACCAATCACCCGGCCGGCGACAATGACAATTTCGAGCGCAAGGCATTCGCCGACTTCCTTCGCGGCACCGAACTCGATCGCAAGGCTCTGACCGTCGCGACCGACGCGCCCGGCTACATCCTCGCACCGGAAGACCGCTCCGGCGAGTTCCTTCGCAATCTGGTCGAGTTCTCGCCGGTTCGCGGCATCGCCGATGTCCGTTCGACCGGCTCGCATACGATCATGCTGCCGAAGCGCCTGTCCGTCACCAATGCCAAGTGGAAGGGTGAAACCGTCGCTTCCGAAGCGTCCGAACCGACCTTCGATCAGATGGAACTGTCGATCAAGGAAATGACGACGCACGTCGATATCGGCAATTGGCTGATCGAGGATGCCACGCATGACGTTGAAGCCGAAGTCCGCCTTGCGCTCGCCGAAGACTTCGCGGCCAAGGAAGGCATCGCTTTCGTCAACGGCTCGCTCGCTCTTGAACCGAAGGGCTTCATGACCGATGCCGGCATTGTCGAGTTCGACAACGGCCACGCCGCCCTGATCGACGCCGACGCGCTGATTTCGATGATGTATGCCCTTCCGGCCGTCTACCGCAATCGCGGCACGTGGGCGATGAACGGCACCACGCTTGCCGCCATCCGCAAGCTGAAGGACGGTCACGGCAACTATCTGTGGCAGCCGTCCTATCAGGCAGGCCAGCCGGAAACGATCCTTGGCCGTCCCGTGGTCGAGCTGGTCGATATGGCCGACATCGCCGCCGACGCCGAACCGATCATTTTCGGCGACTTCAAGGCCGGCTATCGCATCTATGACCGGATCGAGCTTGCCGTTCGCCCGAATCCCTACCTTCTGGCAACCGAAGGGCTTGTCCGCTTCCATGCTCGCCGCCGTGTCGGCGCTGGCGTGGTGCGCACTGATGCCTTCCGCAAGCTGAAGATGGCAGCGGCCTAAGACCATGCGGCTCGCATCTGACCCTATCACGATCGCGGTGGACGGCGTTAGCGCAACGCTTCGCCCGTCGCTGCGAGCCGCATATCACCTTCAGCGCCGACATGGATTCGCGGCGCTCATTCAGGGCGTCCTCGATTCCGATTTGGCAGTCGTGGCCGACCTGATCGAACACGGTTCGAACGACGCGGCGGCACTCGCCGCCCTTGTGCGTGACATCGAAAAGAACGGCGTCCTGAAGCTCGATCGCCTCAAGCCGGCGCTCATGCAATATATTGCCGCCCTGATCGGCGCTGACGCTGATGAGACGCCCGAAACGTCGCCATCCAAGGCGATGACCTTCGCAGAGTTCTTCGAAAGCTGCTTTGAGATCGGCACCGGCTGGCTTGGCTGGACGCCCGAAGCGACATGGAACGCCACACCCGGCGAGATCATCGCAGCCCAACGCGGCCTCATCGCCAAGCTCAAAGCCATTCATGGCAGCACCGAAGACGAACCGACCTATGACCCACGCGAGGACGTGAGCGAAAGCGAAGTGCTTTCGGGCATCGCCAAGCTGAAGGCCAATGCGCGCCGGGGGAAGCACTGATGCGTCCGCCCCGCCTTTGCTCGTGCGGCAATATCGTCCCGGCCGATCAACGTTGCGCGTGTCAGATCACGGCCGATCGCGCCCGTAAGGCTCGCCATGATCGCCGCCGGCCTTCCGCTCGGCAGCGCGGCTACACCTCCGAATGGCAGAAGGCGCGCGCCGCCTTCCTGCGCATGTTCCCGTATTGCCGGCACAACGGTTGCGGCCGACCGGCCACGATCGTGCATCACGTCATTCCCCATAAGGGCGATCAGCGCCTCTTTTGGGATCGGGGAAACTGGCTGGCTTGCTGTAAATCTTGCCACGATGGTCCGCTTCAGAGAGCGGAGCGCGGCCGATGACGCCTTCACCCCCCTGCCTGTCAGCACCCCTTACATCTTTCCAGCGCTTCAGTCTCGCAACGCCATTAGCTGTCAGCTTGATCATGTGCGTCGTGTCATCGATTGCGACTAGCCCAAGATCAACAAGACGCGCGGCTACGTCGAGATCAACACGCATGTCGCCAAGCTGCACTTCCGTCCGGTTCGCGAGCAACAACAGCGTTTGCTCTTTCGCATCAACCATGCGGACCCCTCCTGTTGATGTCCGCTCAAGCTACGGTTCGCGCGGCCGGCCGTCTCTAACATTTGATTACCGTGTGAACGATTACATGAGGCCCGTGCGATGACGCGCGACGATCTTCTCACGTTCAATGGCGTCACACAGTCGATCAGCGAATGGGCGCTCGACTACGGCATCACCGTCGAAATCATCATGCAGCGCCTACGTGCCGGTATGCGCGTCGGCAAAGCCATCACGAAGCCGATGCTCGTCAAGAAGGGCTTTCGCCTTCCTGATCCTAGTGAAGAAGAAGATCGGCGACCTACGCGCCCGAATGCAATCATGGCGACGTTCAACGGCGAGACTCGATCCTTGCTCGAATGGTCGCGCATCACTGGCATATCGCGAACCACGATCGGCCGGAGACTTGATGAAGGCTGGACGATCGAGAAGGCATTGACGACACCGCCGCGCGGCAAGGCCAAGCCGGGGGTGGTCTCCAATTTGCGGGCGTCCTTGGGGACCGGCGCGGGGAGCGACGCTTCCGAGATTTCCGAAATAGATTCCCACACCGAAAAGGCTTCGCAATGACCTTGCCGAACGCTGCCGATCTGCGTCGGCAACTCAATCTCGACCTCGATCAGGAATACGACGCCTTCCTTTCGGCCAAGCTCGCCGCCGCGTCCGGCTGGATCGAATCCTATGTCGGCGAACCGCTCGCCGGCCTTGATCCGTTCCCGGCCGCCATCCGCGAAGCCATCCTTCAGCTTGCCGCGCACCTCTATGAGAACCGGGAAGCCGTTCTTGTCGGCGTGTCGGCGTCCGAACTCCCCTTCGGCGTGGTCGATCTAATCCGGCCCTATCGCATCTGGACGTTCTGATCATGGCTGTTTCACCGCAGATCGCGCGGCTTCAGCGCCGCCTTGAAGCGATTCCGAAGAGCGTCCGCGAAGCCGTGCAGCCGTCGCTTGTGCAGTCTGGCGAAGAACTCGCCGGCCTGATGCGCCAGCTTGCACCTGAAGATGAAGGTGATCTGAAAGAATCGATCGCCGTCACCGCGCCCGGCGACCAGACGCCGGCCTATTCCCAGCCGGGCGGCTCGCGTGTCGCTGGCGAGTTGGAAGTGCTGGTGACTGTCGGCGACGAGCAAACCCGCTACCCCCATTTGCAAGAATACGGAACTAGCCACCACGAGGCGCAGCCATTCTTCTGGCCGGCCTTCCGACTCCTGCGCAAACGACTTCAGAACCGAACGAAACGCGCCGTCGCCAAGGCCGTGCGCGAGCACTGGAAAAACCAATGATCGAGCCGACCCTTGCCCTTCGCACCGCTATCCGATCGAAGCTGATCACCACGCCGGCCGTCACGGCGCTGGTCGATCCTGCGAACATCCGTTCCGGCTCGACCCGGCCCGGCGAGACGCCGTGCATCATCATGGCGAACAGCACCACGACCTTGCACGGCCACGACTACACGTCGCAACGTGCCGCGTGGGTGTATCTCGACCTCCACATTTGGACGCACGATCAGGGTGCCGACGCTGCGCACGAGATCGCTTTCGCGGTGCAAGGCGCGCTCGACAAGAATCTCGAAGTGGCCGGCGGCTATTGCGATCACTTCAAAGTGGTGCGCAGCGCCTTCCCACGCGACCCTGACCCGGCGTTCGGCCATGGCGTCCTTTCGATGGAAGCCCTAATTCGGTGGATCGTGTAATGCGCGCTGGAAAGCTCGATCGCATCATTACCATTGAACGCAAAACCGAAACCGTTTCGGATTCTGGCAGCGTCGTCGCCGCCTGGACGGAAATTGCCACGACCCATGCCGAGATCATGCGCCGGTCCTTTGACGAGATGGCTATGGGCTTCGGCGAAGTGGAGGCCGGCACGACCGTCTTCCGCGTCCGTTGGCGCGAAGGCATCACCACGGCCGATCGGATCATGTTCGACGGCATCGCGCACGACATCAAAGAGATTGGTGAAATCGGCCGGCGTCGTGCGCTCGAAATCCGCGCGGTGGCCGTGTCGTGACACGCGGCCTCAAACCCT
>NZ_JARGES010000003.1 GCF_029210365.1 Mesorhizobium sp. YIM 152430 | reverse complement strand
TCGGAGGACCACCCAGATGAACCTTCAGTCGATGCTGCCGCGCAAGGCGGCCTTCGCCGCCGCCGCCCTTGCCGGAACCATGCTTGCCGCGCCGCTGGCGCTCGCGCAGGAAACCGTCAACATCTATTCCTACCGCCAGCCGGACTTGATCAAGCCGGTGCTCGACGCCTTCACCGAGGAGACCGGCATCGCGACCGAGGTGCTGTTCCTCGACAAGGGTCTGGAAGACCGCATCGCCGCCGAAGGCACGAACTCGCCGGCCGACGTGATCCTCACCGTCGACATCGCCCGCTTGCAGGCCGCCAAGGACAAGGGCGTGACGCAGGCGCTTCAGGACGAGACGATCGATGCGAACATTCCGGCCGAATATCGCGACGAGGAAGGACACTGGTTCGGCGTCACCCGCCGCGGCCGCGTGATCTGGGCCTCGGCGGAGCGCGTCACTGACGAAGCCATTTCCTATGCCGACCTCGCCGACCCGAAATGGAAAGGCAAGATCTGCATACGCTCGGGCCAGCACGACTACAACATCGCGCTATTCGCTTCGATGATCGCTCATTGGGGCGAGGCCGAGACCGAAGAATGGATGAAGGGGTTCAAGGAAAACCTCGCCCGCGCGCCCGATGGCAATGATCGCGGCCAGGCCCAGAACATCATGGCCGGCGAATGCGACCTGGCGCTCGGCAACACCTATTATGTCGGCCTCATGATGAACAATGAGGAAGAGCCGCAGCAGAAGGACTGGGCGAACGCCATCAAGGTCATCTTCCCGACCATCGACGAGGATTCGGGCACCCATGTCAACATATCCGGCATGGCGCTTGCCAAGAACGCGCCGAACAGGGACGAGGCGGTCGAACTGATGCGCTTCCTCTCCTCCGACACCGCGCAGGAAATCTATGCGGCCGAGGTCTACGAATATCCGGTCAAGGAAGGCGTAGAAGCCAGCGCGGACGTGCAATCCTTCGGCGATCTCAATGCCGATACGCTGCCTTTGACGGAAATCGCCAAGAACCGCCGCGCGGCCTCCGAAATGGTCGATCGGGTCGGGCTCGACGACGGTCCGAGCAGCTA
>NZ_JARGES010000029.1 GCF_029210365.1 Mesorhizobium sp. YIM 152430 | reverse complement strand
AAAAAAGGGGCCGTAGCTCAGCTGGGAGAGCGCCTGCTTTGCAAGCAGGATGTCGTCGGTTCGATCCCGTCCGGCTCCACCATCATCCACTTAGAAAAGCCAAGTTTGCGAACGGCCTCGAGCTGTTCGCCTGTTCTGCATGACATCGTAAAGAGAAGATTTGTTCGGGGACCACGGACCTGGACGAGAAGCGCGCTTCCGTCGCCATGATGGGAGAGGGGCTTGTTGTCCGTTAAGGGTTGTTGGTTCGTCGCAGGTGGACGCTCAATCCCCTGCCCATGATTGGTTGCCTAACCGCGCCATCGGACAGATCTCGAGAAGCTGGTCTTTTTAAAATTGCGATATCGCATCCGGCTCGAACGGCCCGCATGGCCCCGAAAAGTTGCAAGACTTTTTGGACAAGGACCATGCGGAGCCTGAAGACCGATGGGTATTGGCAATGTGAATGATCAAGTGTCTTAAGGGCAATTGGTGGATGCCTTGGCATGCACAGGCGATGAAGGACGTGATACGCTGCGATAAGCGTCGGGGAGCTGCGAATGAGCTTTGATCCGGCGATTTCCGAATGGGGAAACCCACCTATGATACTTGGGAAATCTGGCGCGTCTTCGACGCGCTTGGTTTCCAAGTATCGATATTAGGTATCTTATCCTGAATAGATAGGGATAAGAGGCGAACTCGGGGAACTGAAACATCTAAGTACCCGAAGGAAAGGACATCAACCGAGACTCCGCAAGTAGCGGCGAGCGAACGCGGACCAGGCCAGTGGTGTTGGCAAGACAAGTGGAACCGTCTGGAAAGTCGGGCAAGAATGGGTGACAGCCCCGTACACGTAATGCGAACCAACATCCTTGAGTAAGGCGGGACACGTGAAATCCTGTCTGAAATTGGGGGGACCACCCTCCAAGCCTAAGTACTCGTGCATGACCGATAGTGAACCAGTACCGTGAGGGAAAGGTGAAAAGCACCCCGACAAGGGGAGTGAAAGAGTACCTGAAACCGATTGCCTACAAACAGTGGGAGCCTGCAATGGTGACCACGTACCTTTTGTATAATGGGTCAGCGACTTAGTGTAGCGAGCAAGCTTAAGCCGGTAGGTGGAGGCGCAGGGAAACCGAGTCTGAACAGGGCGTTCAGTTCGTTGCATTAGACCCGAAACCAAGTGATCTAGCCATGAGCAGGCTGAAGGTTGGGTAACACCAACTGGAGGGCCGAACCCGTATCTGTTGCAATAGATTGGGATGACTTGTGGCTAGGGGTGAAAGGCCAATCAAACTTGGAAATAGCTGGTTCTCCGCGAAATCTATTTAGGTAGAGCGTCGACCGAATACCCTCGGGGGTAGAGCACTGGATGGGCTAGGGGTCCTCACCGGATTACCAAACCTAACCAAACTCCGAATACCGAGGAGTACTGGTCGGCAGACACACGGCGGGTGCTAACGTCCGTCGTGGAGAGGGAAACAACCCTGACCAACAGCTAAGGTCCCCAAGTCATGGCTAAGTGGGAAAGGATGTGAGACTCCCAAAACAACCAGGATGTTGGCTTAGAAGCAGCCATCATTTAAAGAAAGCGTAACAGCTCACTGGTCTAATCAAGGGGTTTTGCGCCGAAAATGTAACGGGGCTAAAGCCATGCACCGAAGCTTTGGGTTCACCGCAAGGTGAGCGGTAGCGGAGCGTTCCGTAGGCCGATGAAGGCAGATCCGTGAGGACTGCTGGAGGTATCGGAAGTGCGAATGCTGACATGAGTAACGATAAAGGGGGTGAGAGACCCCCTCGCCGAAAGACCAAGGGTTCCTGCTTAAAGTTAATCTGAGCAGGGTTAGCCGGCCCCTAAGGCGAGGCCGAAAGGCGTAGTCGATGGGAACCACGTTAATATTCGTGGGCCTGATGGTAGTGACGGATTGCGAGTGTCGTTCGATCTTATCGGATTGATCGGGCGGCTTAGCGGTTCCAGGAAACAGCTCCATCAATATAGACCGTACCCGAAACCGACACAGGTGGTCAGGTAGAGTATACCAAGGCGCTTGAGAGAACTCTGCTGAAGGAACTCGGCAAATTGCACGCGTAACTTCGGGATAAGCGTGACCCTTATGCACGCAAGTGTGTGGGGGTGGCACAGACCAGGGGGTAGCGACTGTTTATCAAAAAC
>NZ_JARGES010000028.1 GCF_029210365.1 Mesorhizobium sp. YIM 152430 | reverse complement strand
TTTCCGCATCCGACAGCGTGCGGAAGCTCGCTGCGACCGAACCGGCAACGTTCTTCAGATTGTTGCTGGAAAGCGGCGCGGCGGTCAGGAGCCGGTAGACCTGCCGTCCCGAGCGGATCAGCGTCACGTCGAACTGCCAGCCCTCGGCCTGCGCCTGCGCGTTGACAGCTTCGTTGCCGTTGATCGTCGTCTGCCGCACCGAGGCCGGATCGAGCCCGGCCACCCAGCCCGACTGCACATAGGCGGTCAGCGACTGGCGCGGCTCGACNATTGTCGATCACGAAGCCCTGCGGCACCTCGAACGAGATGCCGAGGATCGGATGGACGAAGGACGTGCCGCGCACGAAACCCTCTTCCGGCGTATCGCCGAACAGCATCCCGTCAATGCCGTCGAGGAATGAATTGCGTTCGCGATTGCCCACGCCCGGCATCCCGAACTGGCGGGCATGGCGCGTGGCAAGATCGATGCGCTGCGGCGGGTTGGGGTGGCTGGCGAGGAAATCGAGGCTGCGGTTGGCCGAGGATTCGACTGTACGCGATTCCGCATAGGCCGCCATCGACTGGAGGAAGCGCGAGGCCGCATAGGGGTCGTATCCCGCCCGTCCGATCGACCTGATGCCGATCGCGTCTGCTTCCAGTTCCTGGTTGCGCGAGAACTGCGCCAGCCGCAGCTTGCCGCGGATCAGCGCCACCTGCCCGCCCGTGTCGCCGCCGCCCAGCACATCGGAGACGACGCGCGCGGCGAGCACCTCCTCGGCTTCCTTCTGCTGGCGCTGGATGCCGTGATTGGCCGTCACATGCGCCATTTCATGCGCGACGACGGCCGCCACTTCGGCCGAATCGTTGGCGAGCGCGAGCAGCCCGCGCGTGAGGTACAGGAACCCGCCCGGCAGCGCGAA